>NZ_JAOWHX010000035.1:0-205737 GCF_030332405.1 Citrobacter sp. Cpo147 | reverse complement strand
GGGTGGATCAGGGTAACAACCATTTTGATGTTGTCGCCCGGCATTACCATCTCTACGCCTTCCGGCAGTTCGATGGTACCAGTCACGTCAGTAGTACGGAAGTAGAACTGCGGACGGTAGCCTTTGAAGAATGGAGTATGACGACCGCCTTCGTCTTTGGACAGAATGTACACTTCAGATTCGAACTTGGTGTGCGGCTTGATAGAGCCCGGCTTAGCCAGTACCTGACCACGTTCGATTTCTTCACGTTTGATACCACGCAGCAGAACACCAACGTTCTCACCAGCACGGCCTTCGTCCAGCAGTTTGCGGAACATTTCAACGCCAGTACAGGTAGACTTAGCTGTCTCTTTGATACCAACGATTTCAACTTCTTCACCAACTTTGATGATACCGCGCTCTACACGACCGGTAACAACGGTACCACGACCGGAGATGGAGAATACGTCTTCGATAGGCAGCAGGAACGGCTTGTCAATCGCACGCTCTGGTTCTGGGATGTAAGAATCCAGGAAGCCAGCCAGTTCGATGATTTTCGCTTCCCACTCTGCTTCGCCTTCCAGCGCTTTCAGAGCAGAACCACGAACGATCGGAGTGTCGTCGCCCGGGAAATCGTACTGAGACAGAAGTTCACGAACTTCCATTTCTACCAGTTCCAGCAGCTCTTCGTCATCAACCATGTCGCATTTGTTCAGGAACACGATGATGTACGGAACGCCTACCTGACGACCCAGCAGGATGTGCTCACGAGTCTGCGGCATCGGGCCGTCAGTCGCAGCAACAACCAGGATCGCGCCGTCCATCTGCGCAGCACCGGTGATCATGTTTTTAACATAGTCGGCGTGGCCCGGGCAGTCTACGTGTGCGTAGTGGCGAGTCGGGGTGTCATATTCAACGTGAGAAGTGTTGATGGTGATACCACGAGCTTTTTCTTCCGGCGCGTTATCGATCTGGTCGAATGCACGAGCAGCACCGCCGTAGGTTTTAGCCAGTACGGTAGTGATTGCAGCGGTCAGGGTAGTTTTACCGTGGTCAACGTGGCCGATGGTGCCGACGTTAACGTGCGGTTTTGTACGTTCAAATTTTTCTTTAGACACGGCTATATTCCTTACTATAGTGCTCTCCCCTATGGAGAGAGCACGGGACTTAGGTTTTAATCCTGTGGATTATTTACCACGGGCTTCAATAACGGCCTGAGCAACGTTGTTCGGCGCATCGTCGTACTTCAGGAACTCCATGGAGTAAGAAGCACGGCCTTTGGTCAGAGAACGCAGCTGGGTTGCATATCCGAACATTTCAGACAGCGGAACTTCAGCATGGATAACAACGCCAGTGACGTTGGATTCCTGACCACGAAGCATACCACGACGGCGGCTCAAGTCACCGATTACGTCACCGGTGTTCTCTTCCGGAGTCTCTACTTCAACCTTCATGATAGGCTCAAGCAGAACTGGTTTCGCTTTCTTAAAGCCATCTTTGAAGGCGATAGAAGCGGCCAGTTTAAACGCCAGCTCAGAGGAGTCAACGTCATGGTAAGAACCGAAGTGCAGACGCACGCCCAGATCAACAACCGGGTAACCAGCCAGCGGGCCAGATTTCAGCTGTTCCTGGATGCCTTTATCAACGGCCGGGATGTATTCGCCAGGAATTACACCACCTTTGATGTCGTTGATGAACTCGTAGCCTTTCGGGTTTGAACCCGGCTCCAGCGGGTACATGTCGATAACAACATGACCGTACTGACCGCGACCACCAGACTGCTTAGCGTGTTTACCTTCGATATCGGTAACTTTCGCGCGAATCGCTTCACGGTAAGCAACCTGAGGTTTACCGACGTTCGCTTCAACGTTGAATTCACGCTTCATACGGTCAACGATGATGTCGAGGTGCAGCTCACCCATACCAGCGATAATGGTCTGGTTAGATTCTTCGTCAGTCCATACGCGGAATGACGGGTCTTCTTTCGCCAGACGGCCCAGAGCCAGACCCATTTTTTCCTGGTCAGCTTTGGTTTTCGGTTCTACCGCGATGGAAATTACCGGCTCAGGGAATTCCATACGTTCCAGAATGATCGGGTGATCCGGGTCACACAGAGTGTCACCAGTGGTCACGTCTTTCAGACCGATTGCAGCAGCGATATCGCCCGCGCGAACTTCTTTGATCTCTTCACGTTTGTTAGCGTGCATCTGTACGATACGGCCGAAACGTTCACGTGCAGTTTTCACGGAGTTCAGGATGGTGTCACCGGAGTTAACCACACCAGAGTACACACGGAAGAAGGTCAGGTTACCCACGAACGGGTCGGTAGCGATTTTGAATGCCAGAGCAGCAAACGGCTCGTCATCGCTAGCATGACGCTCAGCAGGAGTATCTTTACCGTCGTCCAGAATACCGTTGATCGCAGGTACGTCTACTGGGGATGGCAGGTAATCAATTACCGCATCCAGCATCGCCTGAACACCTTTGTTCTTGAACGCAGAACCACAGGTTACCAGGATGATTTCGTTGTTCAGAACGCGCTGACGCAGAGCTTTTTTGATCTCTTCTTCAGTCAGTTCTTCACCACCCAGGTATTTCTCCATCAGCTCTTCTGAAGCTTCTGCAGCGGACTCGATCAGGTTCTGGTGCCATTCTTCAGCCAGTTCCTGCATGTCAGCCGGGATATCTTCATAAGTGAAGGTTACACCTGCATCTTCTTCGTTCCAGTTGATGGCTTTCATTTTCACCAGGTCAACAACACCGGTGAACGCTTCTTCAGCGCCAATTGCCAGCTGCAGCGGAACAGGGTTCGCGCCCAGACGGGTTTTGATCTGACCAACAACTTTCAGGAAGTTCGCACCCATACGGTCCATTTTGTTAACGAACGCAATGCGCGGAACTTTATATTTGTTTGCCTGACGCCATACGGTTTCAGACTGAGGCTGAACACCACCAACTGCGCAGTAAACCATTACTGCACCATCAAGCACACGCATGGAACGTTCTACTTCGATAGTGAAGTCAACGTGCCCCGGGGTGTCGATGATGTTTACGCGATGCGGTTCATACTGCTTAGCCATACCAGACCAGAATGCAGTAGTCGCTGCGGAGGTGATAGTAATACCACGTTCCTGCTCCTGCTCCATCCAGTCCATGGTGGCTGCGCCGTCATGAACTTCACCGATTTTATGGTTTACACCGGTGTAGAACAGAATACGTTCGGTAGTAGTGGTTTTACCGGCGTCGATGTGCGCACTGATACCGATGTTACGGTAGCGCGCGATGGGTGTTGTACGAGCCATTTGATTCCTCGTTTATCTTTTAGGCGTTCAATTTAAGTAGCCCAAAGCGGGCTGCTTACTAGAAGCGCCCGCCTGGTGACTAAAACTCCGAAGGGATTACCAACGGTAGTGTGCGAACGCCTTGTTGGCTTCTGCCATACGGTGAACGTCTTCACGTTTCTTAACTGCAGTACCTTTGTTTTCTGCAGCATCAGAAAGTTCGTTCGCCAGGCGCAGAGCCATGGATTTATCACCGCGTTTACGAGCAGCTTCAACGATCCAACGCATTGCCAGAGCATTACGACGGACCGGACGGACTTCAACTGGTACCTGATAAGTAGAACCACCAACGCGGCGAGACTTAACTTCGACAGTCGGGCGCACGTTTTCGAGAGCTACTTCGAAAGCTTCCAGTTCGTTTTTACCAGAACGCTGAGCCAGGGTCTCCAGCGCGCTGTATACGATAGTTTCGGCAGTAGATTTTTTACCATCTACCATCAGGATATTTACAAATTTAGCCAGCAGTTCTGATCCGAACTTCGGATCCGGCAGAATTTTACGCTGACCAATGACGCGACGACGTGGCATGGAAATACTCCGTTGTTAATTCAGGATTGTCCAAAACTCTAAGAGTTTAGTTTGACATTAATATAAAACGTTTGGCCTTACTTAACGGAGAACCATTAAGCCTTAGGACGTTTCACGCCATACTTGGAGCGTGATTGCTTACGGTCTTTAACGCCGGAGCAGTCAAGCGCACCACGAACGGTGTGGTAACGAACACCCGGGAGGTCTTTTACACGACCGCCACGGATCAGGATCACGGAGTGCTCCTGCAGGTTGTGACCTTCACCACCGATGTAGGAAGTCACTTCAAAACCGTTAGTCAGACGAACACGGCAAACTTTACGCAGTGCGGAGTTCGGTTTTTTAGGAGTGGTAGTATATACACGAGTACATACGCCACGTTTCTGCGGGCATGCTTCCAGCGCAGGCACGTTGCTTTTTGCAACTTTGCGTGCACGTGGTTTGCGTACCAGCTGGTTAACTGTTGCCATTAAATAGCTCCTGGTTTTAGCTTTTGCTTCGTAAACACGTAATAAAACGACCTCATACAATATGAGGACGCAGAATTTTAGGTCGGTGTCGAAAAGGTGTCAAGAAATATACAACGATCCCACAATTACCAGGACATCTGGCTGGGATGCTTCACCGTAAGTCTGACGAAGTCAGTATAGCTAACCCTGACGACACTGTCTGAAATTTGACCACTCAACCCGCGGGCCTTAATGTCTTCTTCCAGTACATAGACCTTAATGGAGGCATTTTGCAGACTTTCAAGGAAGCGGCTGCCTTCGATTGCCGCCGTCACACCATCCTGGAGCAATAAAAGTTCATCGTCTTTATCTATCAGGCGAAGAAGAGAGGAGAAATCGGTAAGCCACGCGGAGCGATGTAGTGTGTGCAGCATGAGAGTCTCAAAACCTTAAAATGACGTCAAAGTTGCCTAACTCACGGCGTAAATCTTCCGGTTCAAGCGCTGTCGCATCGACCACAAAATTAACCCCCTGCCGAAGGCCCCGCTCGCGTAATGAAGCGGCGCACAGCCAACATTGATCGATATCGTACAACCCTAACAGCTTGAAGGTTGCGATATAGTCTCGCGCCAGCACGGCATCCGGTTGTTGTCCCTGGAGGATTTGAAAGACGCCATCGCCGATAAAAAACACGCCGAGGTCTTCCGTTAATGCAGATGTCGCCAGCAATGCATCTAATCCTTCACGGCCTGATGCGCTGCCGTGCGGTACGGTAGAAAAAACAAAAGCAACACGTTTCATCAGAACTGCACCACGCGATCGCAGGTCAGGGATGCCTCAGCCAGCGATCCAAGCCCGCTGAGGTTAAAACCTGGTTGTAAATTAGCCCCTGCCAGCCCCAGCCGCTTTGCCTCAGTTTCATCAACAACGCCGCGACGCAACGCCGCCGCCACGCAGATATTCAGCGTTACACCATGCTGTTGGTTCAGCTGTTGCCAGGCCCGCACCAGATCATATTCATCACTGGCGGGTGAAGTCAGGAAATTGGCGTTATATACACCTTCACGATAGAAAAAGACGCTGCATAACTCATGCCCTTCTTCGAGAAGCGCATGAGCAAATTGCAACGCGCTACTCGCCTGCTGCGTGCCATAAGCAGGCCCTGTCACCATGATGGCAAAACGCATTACTTGTCTTGCCCCTGGAAATCGCCGCTTTTGAACTGACGAATATAGAGGTAGACCGTATGTTTGGAGATGTTCAGCCGATCGGCGACCTGGTTGATGGCATCTTTAATATCGAAGATGCCTTTCTCATATAAATTCAGGACGATCTGGCGGTTCTTCGCGTTGTTGGAAACATTGCGATCGGCATTTACTTCTTCGATCGTGAATTCCAGCGTCTGGGTAACCAGATCTTCCACCGAAGAAGCGAAGTTGACGGCAGAGCCCACTTCCGGGGTTTCCGGTGGGATAAAGGTATTCATTATCTGCGAGAAAGGAACATCAAGGTTCATGTTGATGCACAGCAGACCAATCACGCGATGCTCACGGTTGCGAATGGCAATCGTCACCGACTTCATCAAGACACCGCTTTTCGCACGTGTGAAGTAACACTTCGACACGCTGCTATCCGCACCCGTCATATCATGCAGCATACGCAACGCAAGGTCGGTAATCGGTGAGCCAATTTTACGGCCCGTATGTTCACCGTTAGCAATGCGGATGGCCGAGCATTTCAAATCCTGCAAAGAGTGCAATACGATTTCACAATGGGAACCAATGAGCATCGCCAACCCGTCCACTACCGCTTCGTAGGATTTGAGGATATCGAAGTCGGTTTGATCGAAAGGACGTTGATCCAGCAAATCTAGCTCACTGGTTTCGTTGGTTAAAAGCGACCTGGACATGAAAAAAAGCACTCCTTTTCAGGAGCCTGTCGTTATGTTGTCAGGGCAGGCTCATCACTATTATAGGGGCATCTAAAGTAATACAGCGCACAAGGCGCTTTCCAGTATTAATTATATCCTGTCGATAATAAAAAACCGCCGCCCTGTGGGCGGCGGTTTTTGTTAGCTTATTTTTTGCTGCTGTCTGCAGCTTTCTCTGCCGGTGCAGCATCTGGCTGCGCGTCAGCTTTCGGTGCCGGTTTGATGTCTAACAGTTCAACATCAAAGACCAGCGTAGAGTTGGCCGGAATACCCGGGACGCCGGTTTTGCCGTAAGCAAGATCCGGTGGGATAACCAGCTGGATTTTGCCGCCTTTCTTGATGTTTTTCAGGCCTTCAGTCCAACCAGGGATTACACCGTCAAGACGGAAAGACAGCGGCTCACCACGGGTGTAGGAGTTATCAAACTCTTTACCATCGATCAGCGTACCTTTGTAGTTGACTACCACGGTATCGCTGTCTTTCGGTGCAGCGCCAGTACCTTCTTTCTCTACTTTGTAGACCAGGCCAGTAGAAGAGGTTTTAACGCCTTTCTCTTTAGCAAATTTCTCGCGGTAAACTTTACCTTTGGCTTCGTTGTCAGCCGCGTCTTTTTCCATTTTCGCCTGAGCGGAGCTCTTCACGCGCGCTTCAAACGCCTGCAGAGTTTGTTCGATTTCCTGGTCAGACAGTTTGCTCTTGTCTGCAAACGCATCCTGAACACCAGCGATCAGCTGATCTTTATCCAGTTTGATGCCCAGTTTTTCCTGCTCTTTCAGAGAGTTTTCCATATAACGACCCAGGGACGCGCCCAGCGCGTAAGCGGCTTTTTGGTCGTCATTCTTGAATGCTGCTTTGCTGTCAGCAGTAGCGGCTGGTTTCGCAGCATCAGCAGCGAAGGTGATCGGGGCATGCAGAGCAACAGCCATTGTGGTCGCCAGCAGCGTTACTTTAAACAGTGATTTCATCCATATCTCCAGGGCCGGGGCATCTCACCCCAGGGTTAGCTAACATAAAAATGTACTATAAAGCGTTGCAGAACAAATCAACATACAGGCACGCCCTATTATCACCACTTTTCAGACTCTTTTTGTTTAAATTAGTTTCGTTACCGAAGATTGAGTGCTGTGCAAACAGGCAAAGTTAAGTAGAATTCGCCGCAGTCCGCGATCTGCCGGAGAAAAAAGAAAGAGGTGAATCATGCAGGATACAACAATGGAAACTCGCCTGGCTGAACTGGAAAGTCGCCTGGCATTTCAGGAGATCACCATTGAAGAGCTCAACGTGACGGTGACCGCGCATGAACTGGAAATGGCCAAACTGCGCGACCATCTGCGTCTGCTGACAGAAAAGCTCAAAGCAACGCAGCCGTCCCACATTGCGTCGCAGTCTGAAGAGACCCCGCCGCCACATTATTGAGACGTAAAAAAAGCGGGGATATCCCCGCTTTTTTGTGCCGGATGACGACGTAAACGTCTTATCCGGCCTACGGTAGACCTGATAAGCGTAGCGCCATCAGGCAATCATACCGATCAGTGGCAACCGCAGCCGCCGCCGTTACCTTTACCGCTACCGCCGCAGCAGCCTTCGCCACCGTGCTCGTGACCATGGTCGTGACCGTGCGCACCGTGAACGTGGCCGTGAGCCAGTTCTTCTTCGGTCGCTTCGCGGATAGCAACAACTTCTACGTTGAATTTCAGATTCTGGCCAGCCAGCATGTGGTTACCGTCAACCACAACGTGGTCGTCTTCCACTTCGGTAATTTCTACCGGTACTGGACCCTGGTCAGTTTCAGCCAGGAAACGCATGCCAACCTGCAGTTCGTCAACGCCCATGAAGACGTCTTTAGGAACGCGCTGCACCAGGTTTTCGTCGTACTGACCGTATGCGTCGTTTGCGCCAACAGCAACATCGAATTTGTCGCCAACTTCATGACCGTCCAGCGCTGTTTCCAGGCCAGAAATCAGGGAACCGTGACCATGCAGGTAGTCCAGCGGTGCACTCACCGGAGACTCATCAACCAACACACCGTCTTCTGTACGTACCTGATAGGCCAGGCTGACCACCAGGTCCTTTGCTACTTTCATGATATCTCCTGAGCATGGAAAGAATAGTGGCGCAGATTGTAGCGGAATTCTGCACCCGTGTACCCTCTAGCTTAAAAAAAGCTGCGCCATATCGCTAGTCCGGATGAAAAATCCCGATCACTTGCTCTTCTTTGCGAACGTGCTCGCGCGCCTCTTTATCCGCTTCCCGCATCTGATGACCGCACTTAACACACTCAACAATATCGATATTATTTTCGCGCCACATCGCCAGCGTATCCTGCGACTGGCAGGACGGACATTTTGCACCTGCGATAAAACGTTTACGAATTGCCATGGTTATCCTCTACTCAAATTCATCCCAGCCATCCAACTGACGTCGCTCTTGCTGCATCTCTCGTTGGAAAATTTCCTCCAGCTCGCGTCGGGCTTCCCTGGCTCGAGAGATTTGTACCGTATCTGTATGCATGGGGATCAGTTCCCGCAGCATGCGCATATCCAGCCGCCGAAAATGCAGCTGAGCGCGCTGAGCCTGGTGCGGATGCATTCCCAGTGTAACCAGCGTTTTACGCCCCAACTCCAGCGCACTGGAGAACGTTTCGCGGGAAAACTGCGTCACACCAGCCTGTAATAACTCATGTGCCTCTACACGTCCGCGCGCTCGCGCAAGAATATGCAAATGCGGAAAATACTGTTGGCACAGTTCCACCAGTTTCATGGTGTCTTCAGGCTCATTACACGTAATAACAATAGATTGCGCCGCCTCTGCCCCTGCGGAGCGCAACAGTTCCACCTGCGTGGCATCACCGTAATAAACCTTATAGCCATATTTACGCATCAGATTCACCGCGCTGATATCCCGCTCCAGAACGGTAATGCGCATTTTATTGGCCATCAACAGGCGACCAATAACCTGACCAAAACGCCCAAACCCCACCACAATCACCTGCGGTTTATCATCTTCCACCCAGGGTTTTTCATCTTCCTCATCCGTGCCGTTAAACTGGCGGGAGAGCCATTTATCAATCAGCTTCATCACCAGCGGTGTGGTCATCATCGACAGCGTGACGGTCACCAGCAGCAACGCCATTTGGTCGCCCTGAAACAGCCGTTGCGAGGATGCCGTTGAAAACAGCACGAAAGCGAATTCACCACCCTGACTTAAAACCCCGGCAAATTGCATCCGTTCAGAGCTTCTCATGCCGTTAAGACGCGCCAGCACATACAGCACCAGCATTTTTACGACCACCAGCACTATCACGCTCGCTGCCACCCACAGAATATGGGTGTAGAGCACGCCGAGGTTGAGCGACATGCCAACGGAGATAAAAAACAGCCCGAGCAACAGGCCTTTAAACGGATCGATTGCCGTTTCCAGCTCATGTCGGTATTCGCTTTCCGCCAGCAGCACGCCCGCGATAAACGTTCCCAGCGCCATTGACAGCCCCAGCGCATCCATAAATAGAGCAGAACCCAGCACCAACAGCAGCGTGGCAGCGGTGAACACTTCCCGCACGCCAGAATCCGCAATAAAGCGGAAAACCGGACGCAGCAAATAGCGACCGCCAATCAGCATGCCGGCAAAGGCCAGCACCTTCATTCCCACTTTGATCCAGTCAAAATGTTCGTCAGCAGAACCCGCCAGCAGCGGAACCAGTGCCAGCGCGGGGATCACCGCCAGATCCTGAAACAGCAGTACCGAAAAACCCAGTTGTCCGGATTCACTGCGGTTCATGCCTTTTTCGCGCATCAACTGTAGCGCCATAGCGGTCGATGACATCGCCAGACCAATGCCGCCAACCACTGCCGCCTGCCAGGAGAACGCAGTGAGCATCAATAATCCGGCCAGCACCACCGCGCTCAGCATCACCTGCGCGGCACCGACGCCAAAAATTGAACGCCGCAGTTGCCACAGTTTGGCGGGATTAAGTTCCAGCCCAATGATGAACATCAGAAAGACTACGCCCAGCTCGGAGAAGTGCAGAATTTCATCCACATCGCTGATGAATCCTAATCCCCACGGGCCGATAGCAATACCCGCCAGCAAGTAACCCAGCACAGGACCGATACCCAGCTTTGAGGCCAGGGGAACTGCAGCCACCGCCGCGAAGAGGAACAACACTCCCGCTGTCAATAAATCAGAACCTTCCATTAGCGGCCTCCCACAGGGATCGGATTCGCCAGCCAGTCACCATACGCTTTCGCATGGCTGTCCAGCTCCTGCTTCGTTTGCCGTCTGGCCCAGTAAACGATAATTGGGCTCATCCAGTGCATGCGGCACATACCGGCCGTTAGCTCGAAAGGACGCAGCACATCGCTCATTGGATAACGGTTTAGCGCGTCATAGCGGTAGGCACTTTCCGGTTCTCCGGTAGTGATAACGCTACGCCAGTACTTTCCCGCCAGTTGATTCCCTCCGGGACCGCTGGCAAATCCGCGGCTCAGTACGCGGTCAAGCCATTCCTTTAACAGCGCCGGACAGCTATAGGTATAGAGTGGGTGCTGAAAAACAATCACATCATGCTCACGCAGCAGCGCCTGTTCATGCGGAATATCGATAAAAAAATCAGGATAGTGCGCGTAAAGGTCGTGCACGGTAACATTGCTGAGCTGCATGGCCGGTTTAAGCAGAACACGGTTCGCGACCGAGTCCTGAGATTCCGGATGGGCATACAGCAGCAAGACTTTCGCTGGCTGGAACATCATCCCCCTCCCGGTTTTGTCTTTTGTCTATTTTCGACGTTTTGGGCTACCATTGCGCCTCGGTGCGGCAAACGGCCCGCACATTACATTATCATAATGATAAATTAACATAGTCTGAACATACGGCGCCTTATGATTGTTTTCTCATCGTTACAAATTCGTCGCGGCGTGCGCGTCTTGCTGGACAATGCCACGGCCACCATTAATCCAGGGCAGAAGGTTGGCCTGGTGGGTAAAAATGGCTGCGGTAAATCTACCCTGCTGGCATTGCTGAAAAATGAACTCAGCGCCGACGCTGGAGGATTTACCTATCCGGGAAACTGGCAGCTCGCGTGGGTGAATCAGGAAACGCCTGCGTTGCCACAGCCCGCGCTGGAGTACGTCATTGACGGCGACCGCGAGTATCGTCAACTGGAAGCGCAGTTGAACGACGCTAACGAACGTAACGATGGACATGCCATTGCCACTGTCCATGGCAAGCTGGATGCCATCGACGCCTGGACTGTGCGCTCACGCGCCGCCAGCCTGCTGCATGGCCTCGGCTTCTCCAACGAACAGCTTGAGCGCCCGGTCAGCGACTTCTCCGGTGGCTGGCGTATGCGTCTCAACCTGGCCCAGGCGCTGATTTGCCGTTCAGACCTACTGCTGCTCGATGAACCCACCAACCACCTCGATCTCGACGCGGTGATCTGGCTGGAAAGATGGCTGAAAAGCTATCAGGGTACGCTGATTTTGATCTCCCACGATCGCGACTTCCTCGATCCGGTTGTAGATAAAATTATTCATATCGAACAGCAAACCATGTTCGAGTACACCGGCAACTACAGCGCGTTTGAAATCCAGCGTGCGACGCGCCTCGCACAGCAACAGGCAATGTACGAAAGCCAGCAGGAGCGCGTGGCGCATCTGCAAAGCTATATCGATCGTTTCCGCGCTAAAGCAACGAAAGCGAAGCAGGCACAGAGCCGTATCAAAATGCTGGAACGCATGGAGCTGATTGCCCCAGCGCACGTGGACAACCCGTTCCACTTCAGCTTCCGTGAGCCGGAAAGCCTGCCAAACCCGCTGCTGAAGATGGAAAAGGTCAGCGCTGGCTACGGCGATCGCGTCATTCTCGATTCGATCAAACTGAATCTGGTGCCGGGTTCCCGCATCGGCCTGCTCGGTCGCAACGGCGCGGGTAAATCGACGCTGATTAAGCTGCTGGCCGGAGAACTGGCCCCTATCAGCGGCGAGATTGGCCTGGCGAAAGGCATCAAGCTGGGCTACTTCGCGCAGCACCAGCTGGAGTTTTTACGCGCCGATGAATCACCCATTCAGCATCTGGCACGCATGGCACCGCAGGAGTTGGAACAGAAACTGCGTGACTACCTGGGTGGATTCGGCTTCCAGGGCGATAAAGTCAGCGAAGAGACACGCCGCTTCTCCGGTGGCGAAAAAGCGCGTCTGGTGCTGGCGTTGATCGTCTGGCAGCGCCCTAACCTACTGCTGCTCGATGAACCGACCAACCACCTGGACTTGGATATGCGTCAGGCGCTGACCGAGGCGCTGATCGACTTTGAAGGTGCGCTGGTTGTCGTCTCGCACGACCGTCACCTGATCCGCTCCACCACCGACGACCTCTATCTGGTACACGACAAGAAAGTCGAGCCGTTTGATGGCGATCTGGAGGATTATCAGCAGTGGCTGAGCGATGTCCAGAAACAGGAAAACCAGGGCGACGAACCGGCGAAAGAGAGCGTTAACAGCGCCCAGGCGCGTAAAGACCAGAAGCGCCGCGAAGCGGAACTGCGCTCCCTGACGCAGCCGCTGCGTAAAGAGATTACCCGTCTGGAAAAAGAGATGGAGAAACTGCACGCACAGCTGGCGCAGGCGGAAGAAAAACTCGGCGACAGCGAACTGTACGACCAAAGTCGCAAAGCCGAACTTACCGCCTGTTTGCAGCAGCAGGCCAGTGCGAAATCCGGGCTGGAAGAGTGTGAAATGGCCTGGCTGGAGGCTCAGGAGCAGCTTGAGCAAATGCTCGCCGAGTAGTCATGATTGCCGGAGAAGGCGAAGCTGCCATCCGGCGCCAGAGCCGAAAATGCCTGATGAGGACGCTCGCGCGTCTTATCAGGCCTACGTTTCGTTGACGTAGTTGTGACCCAATCTCGCGTAACCTGCTGACTAACTAGCGACAAAATCACATATTGGCTAACCCGCACGCGCTGTGCGCGGTATAGTTACTCTTTCCGATTATTAATTGCTCCGGTGTTATGGTTGAAATCACGTCCACAGAAATGACCCCACCTACCGACGATTCGCGAGAATTCCGCCCGATGCGCGGTATCAGTAACCGCCATCTGCAGACGATGCTGCCGCGTTTAATTCGCCGCAAGGTGAAGTTCGACGCCCACTGGCAGCGTCTGGAATTGCCCGACGGTGATTTCGTCGATCTGGCGTGGAGCGAAGATCCGCAACAGGCGAAACACAAACCGCGCCTGGTGGTTTTTCACGGTCTGGAAGGTAGTCTGAACAGCCCCTACGCACATGGCCTGATTGAAGCAGCACAAAAGCGCGGCTGGCTGGGCGTGGTAATGCATTTTCGCGGCTGCAGCGGCGAACCCAATCGTCTGAACCGCATTTATCACTCGGGCGAAACAGAAGATGGCACCTGGTTTTTACACTGGCTGGAGCGTGAGTTCGGTCGCGTACCGACCGCGGCGGTAGGTTATTCACTCGGTGGAAACATGCTGGCTTGCCTGCTGGCAAAAGAAGGCAACGATATTCCGATAGATGCGGCGGTTATCGTTTCTGCACCTTTCGTGCTCGAAGCCTGTAGCTACCATATGGACAAGGGCTTCTCCCGGGTCTACCAGCGCTACCTGCTCAATCTGTTGAAAGCCAATGCCTCACGTAAGCTTGAAGCTTATCCAGGTTCGCTGCCGGTGAGTCTGGCCCAGTTGAAATCTTTACGCCGCATTCGCGATTTTGACGATCTAATCACCGCCAAAATCCACGGTTTCGCCGATGCTATAGACTATTACCGCCAGTGCAGCGCCATGCCGTTGCTCAATCGGATCGCCAAACCAACGCTGATTATCCATGCGAAAGACGATCCGTTTATGGATCATCATGTGATCCCGAAACCGGAAAATCTGCCCTCACAGGTGGAGTACCAGCTTACTGAACACGGCGGCCACGTTGGATTTATAGGTGGCACGGTGCGCCGTCCTGAGATGTGGCTGGAATCAAGAATCCCGGACTGGCTGACAACATATCTGGAGGCATCATCATGATTATCCCATGGCAAGATATCTCCCCGGACGCGCTGGACAATTTGATTGAAAGCTTTGTCTTGCGCGAAGGCACCGATTATGGTGAACATGAACGCTCGCTCGAACAAAAAGTCGCCGACGTCAAACGCCAACTACAATCAGGTGAAGCCGTGCTGGTGTGGTCTGAACTGCATGAAACGGTCAACATTATGCCGAGGAAGCAGATTCACGAGTAATCCGTAGCCGCCGGCCGACTTTACTATAATTACAACCATTTCATGGAGTTGTTATGTCTGCCAAACATCCGGTGATTGCGGTAACAGGATCCAGCGGCGCGGGGACCACTACCACCAGCCTCGCGTTTCGTAAAATTTTCGCGCAGTTAAATCTGCGCGCCGCCGAGGTGGAAGGTGACAGTTTTCATCGCTATACCCGTCCGGAAATGGATATGGCGATTCGCAAAGCACGCGATGCCGGGCGGCATATCAGCTATTTTGGCCCCGAAGCTAATGACTTCGGCTTGCTGGAACAAACCTTCATCGAATACGGTCAGACGGGCAAAGGCCAGTCGCGAAAATATCTGCACACTTACGATGAGGCCGTACCATGGAACCAGGTTCCGGGTACATTCACGCCCTGGCAGCCGCTGCCTGAACCGACGGATGTACTGTTCTACGAAGGGCTGCACGGCGGTGTCGTCACCCCGCAGCAAAACGTGGCCCGGCATGTCGATCTGCTGGTTGGCGTGGTACCTATCGTAAACCTGGAATGGATCCAGAAGCTGACTCGCGATACCAGCGAGCGTGGCCATTCGCGTGAAGCGGTGATGGACTCGGTGGTGCGCTCAATGGACGATTACATCAATTACATCACGCCGCAGTTTTCCCGGACGCATATTAACTTCCAGCGCGTACCGACCGTCGATACCTCTAATCCCTTTGCCGCTAAGAGTATTCCGTCACTGGATGAAAGCTTTGTCGTGATTCATTTTCGTAACCTGGAAGGGATCGACTTCCCGTGGTTACTGGCCATGCTGCAGGGCTCATTCATTTCCCATATCAATACGTTAGTCGTACCTGGCGGCAAAATGGGTCTGGCGATGGAATTGATTATGCTGCCGCTGGTACAGCGACTGATGGAAGGTAAGAAGATCGAGTGATTTAGTCTTTTGCCTGATGGCGGCTGATGCCTTATCCGGCCTACGCGTTTATATCCTGTAGGCCTGATAAGTGAAACGCCATCAGGCATGGCATCACGCAGCAGCAACCACTTCATAGGAATGGGTAATATTCACTGCCTTTTCCAGCATCAACGCTACGGAGCAGTATTTTTCCGCTGAAAGATCGACGGCGCGGGAGACAGACGCATCTTTCAGATCGTTACCCGTTACGATGAAATGCAGGTTGATGTGGGTAAACAGGCGCGGCGCTTCATCACGACGCTCTGAAGTCAGTTTCACTTCGCAGTTGGTCACATCCTGACGACCCTTTTGCAGGATCGATACCACATCAATCGCGCTACAACCGCCAGCAGCCATTAATACCATTTCCATCGGGCTCGGCGCTTTATCACCGGAGTTACCGTCCATCAAAATTTGGTGACCAGAGGCGGACTCACCGAGGAAGGTTAACCCCTCAACCCACTTTACACGCGCTTGCATATTTCGTAACTCCAATGTTTCAATTTTCCTGACAGATTACGCGCACATAACAATTCTCGCAACGGAAGGCGACCTGCGTCATGCTGAAGCGAGACACCAGGAGACACACGGCGAAAGCTATGCTAAAACAGACGGGATGCTACAGTAATACATTGACGTACTGCATGTATGCAGAGGACATCACATTACAGGCTGCAGTATATTTTTGACAGCCCCTTTCCCAGGTAGCGGGAAGCATATTTTTGCAAACCCAGAGGCAGCGTCGTTTTCTGGCTCTGGAGACAGCTTATAACAGAGGATAACCGCGCATGGTGCTTGGCAAACCGCAAACAGACCCGACTCTCGAATGGTTCTTGTCTCATTGCCATATTCATAAGTACCCATCGAAGAGCACGCTGATTCACCAGGGTGAAAAAGCGGAAACGTTGTATTACATCGTTAAAGGCTCCGTGGCAGTGCTGATCAAAGATGAAGAAGGGAAAGAAATGATCCTTTCTTATCTGAATCAGGGCGATTTTATTGGTGAATTAGGCCTCTTCGAAGAAGGTCAGGAACGTAGCGCCTGGGTACGTGCCAAAACCGCATGTGAAGTCGCTGAAATTTCCTACAAAAAATTTCGCCAATTAATCCAGGTCAACCCGGATATTCTGATGCGCCTGTCTTCTCAGATGGCTCGTCGTCTGCAGGTCACGTCTGAAAAAGTGGGCAACCTTGCCTTCCTCGACGTAACCGGTCGTATCGCGCAGACTCTGCTGAATCTGGCGAAACAGCCTGATGCGATGACCCACCCGGACGGCATGCAGATTAAAATCACCCGTCAGGAAATCGGCCAGATCGTTGGCTGCTCCCGTGAGACCGTCGGTCGTATTCTGAAGATGCTGGAAGATCAGAACCTGATCTCCGCACACGGTAAGACCATCGTCGTCTACGGCACACGTTAACCCCATCGAAGTGGCGCGTTACCCAGTAATGCGCCACTTTTGTTTACTCCGATGTGGCGAAGACTGATATACCACCCAGAGATCAACTACGCACTACGACAAACGCTGGTGCTATGTTTACCTGTGGCTGTTGGTCTGATCATCGGTCAGCTTCATTTGGGGCTTCTCTTTTCCCTCGTCCCTGCCTGCTGCAACATTGCCGGTCTTGATACTCCGCACAAGCGCTTTTTCAAACGCTTAGTCATTGGTGCATCGCTGTTTGCCGGGTGCAGTTTGATCATGCAGTTACTGCTTGCGCAAACTATACCGTTACCATTGATCCTCACCGGCCTGACGCTGATTCTTGGCGTAACCGCCGAGCTAAGCCCTTTGCATGCGCGATTACTGCCAGCCTCGCTTATCGCGGCGATTTTCACGCTCAGCCTGGCCGGGAATATGCCCGTCTGGGAGCCGCTGCTGATTTACGCGCTGGGCACGTTATGGTACGGCCTGTTCAACTGGTTCTGGTTCTGGATGTGGCGCGAGCAACCGCTCCGCGAATCGCTCAGCTTGCTGTACCGTGAATTAGCCGATTACTGTGAAGCCAAGTACAGCATGCTGACCCAGCATGCCGACCCAGAAAAAGCGCTGCCTCCCCTGCTGGTTCGCCAACAAAAGGCAGTGGATCTGATTACCCAGTGCTATCAGCAAATGCATATGCTGTCGGCACATCACAACAACGAATACAAACGCCTGCTGCGTGCCTTTCAGGAGGCGCTGGATTTACAGGAGCATATTTCCGTTAGCCTCCATCAGCCAGAAGAAGTGCAAAAACTGGTTGAGCGTAGCCACGCGGAGCAGGTAATTCGCTGGAACGCGCGAACCGTCGCCGAACGCCTTCGGGTACTGGCCGATGATATTTTGTATCACCGCTTGCCGACCCGTTTCTCGATGGAAAAGCAGATTGGCACGCTGGAGAAAATCGCCAGGCAGCATCCGGACAATCCGGTGGGGCAATTTTGCTACTGGCACTTCAGCCGTATTGCCCGCGTGCTACGGACCCAGCGTCCGCTGTATGCCCGTGACTTAATGGCTGACAAGCAGCGTCGGTTGCCGCTGATCCCTGCCCTGAAAAACTACCTGTCGTTGAAATCCCCAGCGCTGCGCAATGCCGGACGCATCAGCGTTATGTTGAGTATCGCCAGCCTGATGGGCAGCGCCTTACACCTGCCAAAGCCTTACTGGATTTTGATGACAGTCCTGTTTGTTACGCAAAATGGCTACGGGGCGACCCGGGTGCGCATCTTACACCGTTCCGTAGGTACGCTCGTTGGACTGGTTATTGCTGGCGTCACGTTGCACTTTCATATTCCTGAAGGTTTCACGCTGGCGGCCATGCTGCTGATCACCCTGGTGAGCTATCTGATCATCCGTAAAAACTACGGCTGGGCTACCGTCGGTTTTACGGTAACGGCGGTATACACCCTGCAACTGCTGACGCTGAACGGGGAAGAGTTTATCGTGCCGCGGTTTGTCGATACGGTCATTGGCTGCTTAATCGCCTTTGGCGGCACGCTCTGGCTGTGGCCACAGTGGCAGAGCGGTCTGCTGCGTAAGAACGCCCACGATGCGTTAGAAGCCGACCAGGAGGCCATTCGTCTGATCCTCAGCAACGATCCACAGGCCACGCCGCTGGCGTATCAGCGCATGCGGGTCAACCAGACGCAAAACACGCTGTTCAACTCGCTGAACCAGGCAATGCAGGAGCCGGGATTTAACTCGCACTACCTTGCAGACATGAAACTGTGGGTCACGCACAGCCAGTTCATCGTTGAACACATCAACGCGATGACCACGCTGGCAAGGGAACATACAATGCTGACGCCGGAGTTGGCGCAGCGGTATCTGGAGTCCTGTGAAATTGCGCTCCAGCGCTGTCAGCAGCGGCTGGAATATGATGGGCCGGGAAGCTCGGGAGATGTGAATATTCTCGAAGCGCCAGAGATGCTGTCCCATGGTCCGTTAAGCACTCTTGAGCAGCATCTGCAGCGGGTTCTTGGGCACCTGAACACCATGCATACCATTTCGTCGGTAGCATGGCGTCAGCGACCGCACCACGGGATCTGGCTGAGCCGCCGACTGCGGGACATGAAGGGTTAAGCTCGACTGCCGGATGCGCTACGCTTATCCGGCCTACGAATCACAGCTTACCCTGTACGCCATCCGGCAATCAGCCCACCACTTTCGCTACCGCCTGCGCGAAGCGCTGCATCCCTTCATCGATATCCGCCTGCTCCACCACCAGCGACGGCGCGAAACGCATTACGTCTGGCCCGGCGTTCAGTACCATCACGCCTTCGTGCGCGGCGGCATAGAGGAAATCGCGCGCCCGGCCTTTAAACTGCGGCTTCAACTCAGCGCCAATCAGCAGCCCCATCCCGCGAATATCGCTGAAAATGTCGAACTGTTGATCAATCTTGCGCAAATGCTGGACAAACGCCTGACGCCGGGCCTGAATGCCTCCCAGCACGTCCGGCGTGTTGATGATATCAAACGCTGCCCCCGCTACCGCACAGGCCAGCGGGTTACCGCCGTAAGTGGAGCCGTGCGAGCCCACGTGGAACGCGGAGGCAATCTCTTGAGTGGTCAACACCGCGCTCACCGGGAAGCCGCCACCGAGCGCCTTCGCGCTGGTGAGGATATCCGGCGTCACGCCGTAGTGCATATAGGCAAACAAATCGCCGGTACGCCCCATCCCGCTCTGCACTTCATCAAATACCAACAGCGCCTGGTGCTGGTCACAAAGTTCACGCAAACCTTGCAGGAATTCCGGCGTTGCCGCAGTGACGCCGCCCTCTCCCTGAATAGGCTCAACCACCACCGCGCAGGTGTGATCGTCCATCACCGCTTTGACCGCATGCAGATCGTTAAACGGGACATGGATGATATCCGCCGGTTTTGGCCCAAAGCCGTCGGAGTATTTCGGCTGCCCGCCAACGGATACGGTAAACAGCGAACGGCCGTGAAACGCATTATGGAAGGCAATGATTTTGGTTTTGAACGGGCTATGACGCACGCAGGCATAGTGGCGCGCCAGCTTAAAGGCGGTTTCGTTGGCTTCAGTACCGGAGTTCATGAACAGCACGCGCTCGGCAAAGGTCGCATCAATAATTTTACGGCCTAAGCGCAACGCCGGTTCGTTGGTAAAAACGTTGCTGGTATGCCACAGGGTTTCGCCCTGAGTTTTTAACGCCTCAACCAATGCCGGATGGCAATGCCCTAACGCGGTCACTGCAATGCCGCCCGCGAAATCAACATACTCTTTGCCCTGTTGATCCCACACTCGACTCCCTTTTCCTTTTACCGGGATAAACTCAGCCGGTGCATAAATCGGCAGAATCACTTCATCGAATGTCGCGCGCGTAATTGCAGTTTGTTCAGTTGCCATGTCATTACCACCCTGTTAAGCAGAAACGCCAGTGAAATTATAATCACAAAATATGAATAAAAAATCACTGAATAGCAACTACAAATCAGCGATTGAGGAAATTAGCCAGTAGCTGATGCCCCTGTTCGCTGAGAATACTCTCCGGGTGAAACTGTACCCCTTCCATATCCCACTCGCGGTGACGAATGCCCATTATCTCCTGCGTTTCACTCCAGGCTGTTACCTCAAAGCACTCGGGAAGCGTCTCAGGGGCAACCACCAGAGAGTGGTAGCGCGTCACCGTTAATGGGTTAGCGAGTCCCTGAAAAACACCCTGCCCGGTATGGGTAATCGGCGAGGTTTTACCGTGCATCACTTTAGCCGCCCGAACTACGTTCGCGCCAAAGGCCTGCGCCATCGCCTGGTGACCAAGACAAACACCCAACAAGGGAAGCTTACCGGCGAAATGACGAATAACGTCCAGTGAGATACCGGCGTCATCCGGCGTGCATGGCCCAGGGGAAATCACGATTTTTTGCGGGTTCAGCGCGTCGATTTGCGCCAGCGTCAGATCGTCGTTGCGCCGGACAAGGACATCAGCGCCCAGTTCGCAGAAGTATTGGTACAGGTTCCAGGTAAAAGAATCATAGTTATCAATAAGCAGGATCATGGCGGCTCCGGTACATAAGAACCGCGCTATTCTACTCAGTTTCCGGGGCTTCGCTTACCACTTTACGAAATATCGCCCGCAATGCAGACAGGTCACCCATCGCCCCGCTCTGATTAGCCTGATTCCACTCTTCAACCGGAATGCCATCCCAGCTCAGCATATATCCGGCATGAATCGCTAACTGTTCGAAGAAAATACGCTGCGCCAGGCCACTGCCAATGCGAAACGGATGCAGCACATTGATTTCGCAATAATAGTGCGCAAGACGATCGACAAACTTGTCTTCCGGCAATCCCACCAGCCAGGACTCATCTTCCAGGTCCTGCATCAGCGCATTGCCCTCTTTCTCGATATAGGCGAAATGGCAAAAGCGAGTATCGCCCTGGTAAATATCGACTTCGCGCAGGAGTCCCGCCCAGTCAAAAATATCCCGATACAGCTGGCGATGAATGGCGCACAGGTGCGGTAAGCCCCGTTTAAGCGGCCCCAATTCGATAGTCGCCGCACGCAGCGCTGTCAGTTCATAAGCCGCCTGCGCTAAACGCTGCGCCTGATGAATCCCCAGACGGTTACGCATGACATTCAGGCCCGGATATAAATACGGGTCGCGACCATCACCGAATTTATCGCTCATAGTGCCTCCTCAGCTCTTCAAGACGCGCCAGAGCGTCTTCAGCACTCAGAGTAACCCGCGGAATATCTACGCCTTCCAGCCGTCGGCTGGCCTGGAAATTGGCGTTTCGCCGTTGTTCCCACAGCCTGGACTTTTGTTTATCGGTGAGTTTTTTCACGTGACCTCCCTGAATGAGCCGACACTTGCCACAAGTATAAGCAGCAATTTAGGGTTACGCAGAGAGAGGGGTGAACGCGGGCAAGAACTACCCGCGCAAGATACGATTACGGCAGGACTTTAGCAGAAAGGATAACAATCGGTTTTGACGGGACATTCTGGTATGGACCGACATCATGGGTCTGTACCTGAGAGATCTTATCCGCGACATCCATACCTTTCACAACTTTACCAAAAACAGCGTAGCCAAAGTCACGCTGGCCGTGATCGAGGAAAGCGTTATCTGCAATGTTGATAAAGAACTGGCTGGTCGCGCTGTCTTTATCCGCTGTACGCGCCATAGCAATCGTGCCGCGAGTGTTACGCAGTCCGTTATCGGCTTCATTCTTGATTGGCGGATTAGGTTTCTTCTGCTGCATCTGCTCGGTAAAACCGCCGCCCTGCACCATGAAGCCTGGGATCACACGGTGGAACGTGGTGTTGTTATAGAAACCACTGTTGACATAATCGACAAAGTTTTGCACTGAAACCGGGGCTTTCTGACTGTTCAGCTCCAGCTCAATGTTACCAGCAGAGGTTGTCAGCAGAACATGTGGATCACCTTTTGCTGCCAGTGCTGCGGGAGAGAGAGCAGAAAGAGCGAGAACAGCTGCAACAGCCGCCAGAGTCGATTTGAGCATGAGAATTCCTTAACAAGAGCAGAAATGAAGCAAGTGAATTGATTCTAAAGAGCCTTCAAGGACAAGGCCATCCCTTTACTTAATTTTACGTACCTGAAACAAATGTAACCTCATGGCTGCAAGCATCTATGTGATCAAGATCACATAGAAAAATGTAACGCACCAAGTTATTACCAATAAATATTTAAATGCGTCACTAAAGCGCCTAAAATCTGCCCGCTCACGGCGCAGTCAATGCGCCTTACACTTCTATACAGGCCAGTCATGACTAACAGCAATCGCATCAAGCTCACATGGATTAGCTTTCTCTCCTACGCCCTGACAGGTGCGTTGGTAATTGTCACCGGGATGGTGATGGGAAACATCGCAGATTACTTCCATTTGCCCGTTTCCAGCATGAGTAACACCTTCACCTTCCTGAATGCCGGCATTCTGATCTCTATCTTTCTGAATGCATGGTTAATGGAAATCGTGCCACTGAAAACCCAGTTGCGCTTCGGCTTTATCCTGATGGTACTGGCCGTTGCCGGACTGATGTTCAGCCATAGCCTGGCCTTGTTCTCCGCCGCCATGTTTGTATTGGGTCTGGTGAGCGGTATTACCATGTCGATTGGTACGTTCCTGGTAACTCAAATGTATGAAGGTCGCCAGCGCGGTTCCCGCCTGCTGTTTACTGACTCTTTCTTCAGCATGGCCGGCATGATTTTCCCGATGGTTGCCGCGTTCCTGTTAGCGCGCAGCATCGAATGGTATTGGGTCTATGCCTGCATCGGCCTCGTATACGTCGCCATTTTCCTGCTGACCTTCGGTTGTGAATTCCCGGCACTGGGTAAACACGCTCAGCAGTCAGACGCGCCGGTAGTAAAAGAAAAATGGGGGATTGGCGTGCTGTTTCTGGCGATCGCTGCACTGTGCTACATCCTCGGTCAGTTGGGTTTTATCTCCTGGGTCCCGGAGTACGCCAAAAGTCTGGGCATGAGCCTGAACGATGCGGGTAAACTGGTCAGCGACTTCTGGATGTCTTACATGATTGGCATGTGGGCATTTAGCTTTATTCTGCGTTTCTTCGATTTGCAGCGCATCCTGACCGTACTGGCGGGTCTGGCTACCGTCCTGATGTATCTGTTTATCACCGGTACGCCAGAGCATATGCCGTGGTTTATTATGACGCTGGGCTTCTTCTCCAGCGCGATTTATACCACCATCATTACCCTTGGCTCCCAGCAGACGAAGGTCGCCTCACCCAAACTGGTTAACTTCGTTCTGACCTGCGGCACCATCGGCACTATGCTCACTTTCGTCGTCACCGGCCCTATCGTGGCACACAGCGGCCCGCAGGCGGCATTGCAAACGGCTAACGGCTTGTATGCGGTTGTATTCGTGATGTGCTTTATTCTTGGATTCGTCACGCGTCATCGCCAGCATAACGCCCCAGTAGCGCATTAATCTCACTGCCGGATGGTATCCACATCATCCGGCATATTTTCCCCTCCTCTCTTCTTTCACTGGTCATGTAGGCCAATTCTTACAAAAACCCCTTAATTTGTACGCTATTTATACAAACACGAAAACCCAAATAATTCCGTCACTTATAAAAATGCTGACAAATCAGTTATATACCTCTTAAGGAGTATATAAGGGCGAATTTGATTTGCATCAATAAGCGCGGTTGCTGAATCGTTAAGGTAGGCAGTAATAGAAAAGAAATCGAGGCAAAAATGAGCAAAGTCAGACTCGCTATTATCGGTAATGGTATGGTCGGCCATCGCTTTATTGAGGATCTTCTTGATAAATCCGACGCTGCCAATTTTGATATTACCGTCTTCTGTGAAGAACCCCGCAAAGCGTACGACCGCGTACACCTGTCTTCCTACTTCTCCCACCACACCGCTGAAGAGCTTTCTCTGGTGCGTGAAGGATTCTACGAGAAGCACGGCATTAAGGTGTTAGTGGGCGAGCGCGCAATTACCATTAACCGCCAGGAGAAGGTGATCCACTCCAGCGCAGGTCGTACGGTTTACTACGATAAGCTGATCATGGCGACGGGCTCTTACCCGTGGATCCCACCGATTAAAGGTTCGGAAACCCAGGACTGCTTCGTTTACCGCACCATCGAAGACCTCAACGCCATTGAGTCTTGCGCACGCCGCAGCAAACGCGGTGCCGTGGTCGGCGGTGGTCTGCTGGGCCTGGAAGCCGCCGGTGCGCTGAAAAGCCTCGGCGTTGAAACCCACGTGATTGAATTCGCCCCAATGCTGATGGCTGAACAGCTGGATCATATGGGTGGCGAGCAGTTACGTCGCAAAATTGAAAGCATGGGCGTGCGTGTGCACACCAGCAAAAACACCAAAGAGATCGTTCAGGAAGGCACCGAAGCGCGCAAAACCATGCGTTTTGCCGACGGCAGCGAACTGGAAGTTGATTTCATCGTCTTCTCTACCGGTATTCGTCCACGCGACAAACTGGCCACCCAGTGCGGCCTGGACGTCGCCCCTCGCGGCGGTATCGTCATTAACGACACCTGCCAGACCTCTGACCCGGACATCTATGCTATCGGCGAATGCGCCAGCTGGAACAACCGCGTGTATGGTCTGGTCGCTCCGGGCTACAAAATGGCGCAGGTTGCCGTTGACCATATTCTCGAAACTGAAAACGCCTTTGAAGGCGCGGACCTGAGCGCCAAGCTGAAGCTGCTCGGCGTTGACGTCGGCGGTATTGGCGACGCGCATGCGCGCACGCCGGGCGCACGTAGCTACGTCTATCTCGACGAAAGCAAAGAAGTCTACAAACGTCTCATCGTTAGCGAAGATAACAAAACCCTGCTAGGCGCGGTTCTGGTGGGCGATACCAGCGATTACGGCAATCTGCTGCAACTGGTGCTGAACGCCATCGAGCTGCCGGAAAACCCGGATTCACTGATTCTGCCAGCACACGCGGGCAGCGGTAAGCCGTCTATCGGTGTCGATAAACTGCCGGATAGCGCGCAGATTTGCTCCTGCTTCGATGTCACCAAAGGCATGCTGATTGCCGCTATCAACAAAGGCTGTCATACCGTTGCGGCGCTGAAAGCGGAAACCAAAGCGGGTACCGGTTGCGGTGGGTGTATCCCACTGGTAACGCAGGTCCTGAACGCCGAACTGGCGAAACAGGGTATCGAAGTTAACAACAATCTGTGCGAACACTTCCCGTACTCACGTCAGGAACTGTTCCATCTCATCCGCGTAGAAGGCATCAAAACCTTCGAAGAGCTGCTGGCAAAACACGGGAAAGGCTACGGCTGCGAAGTGTGTAAACCGACCGTCGGTTCCCTGCTGGCTTCCTGCTGGAATGAGTACATCCTCAAACCACAGCACACGCCGTTGCAGGACACCAACGACAACTTCCTGGCGAACATCCAGAAAGACGGTACTTACTCCGTGATCCCGCGCTCTGCGGGTGGCGAAATTACCCCTGAAGGCCTGGTGGCTGTGGGCCGTATCGCGCGTGAGTTTAACCTGTACACCAAAATTACCGGTTCTCAGCGTATCGGTCTGTTCGGCGCGCAGAAAGATGACCTGCCGGAAATCTGGCGTCAGCTGATTGAAGCCGGTTTTGAAACCGGTCACGCGTATGCCAAAGCGCTGCGTATGGCGAAAACCTGCGTAGGCAGCACCTGGTGCCGTTACGGCGTCGGCGATAGCGTTGGCTTCGGCGTGGAGCTGGAAAATCGCTACAAAGGCATCCGTACCCCGCACAAAATGAAATTCGGCGTCTCCGGCTGTACCCGTGAATGTGCGGAAGCTCAGGGCAAAGACGTGGGTATCATCGCCACTGAGAAAGGCTGGAACCTGTACGTTTGCGGTAAC
This sequence comes from Citrobacter sp. Cpo147, assembly GCF_030332405.1. NCBI lineage: Bacteria > Pseudomonadati > Pseudomonadota > Gammaproteobacteria > Enterobacterales > Enterobacteriaceae > Citrobacter > Citrobacter sp. Cpo147. The sequence continues at coordinate 179,516 of NZ_JAOWHX010000035.1, read as the reverse complement.
GGCGGGATGAAACCTCGTCATGCGGACCTGCTGGCCGCGGATATCGATCGCGAAACGCTGCTCAAATACCTTGACCGTTTCATGATGTTCTACATCCGTACCGCTGACAAACTGACCCGTACCGCACCGTGGTTAGACAATCTGGAAGGCGGTATCGAGTATCTGAAGTCCGTCATCATCGACGACAAGCTGGGCCTGAACCAGCACCTGGAAGAAGAGATGGCTCGTCTGCGTGAAGCAGTGGTGTGTGAGTGGACAGAAACCGTTAACACCCCATCCGCGCAGGTTCGCTTCAAACACTTTATCAACAGCGAAAAACGCGATCCGAATGTCCAGGTTGTGCCTGAACGTGAACAACATCGTCCGGCCACGCCTTATGAGCGTATCCCGGTGACTCTGGTGGAGGAAAACGCATGAGCCAGTGGAAAAACATCTGCAAAATCGATGACATTCTGCCTGCAACAGGCGTCTGCGCCCTGTTAGGTAACGAGCAGGTTGCGATTTTCCGCCCGTATCACAGCGACCAGGTGTTTGCGATCAGCAACATCGACCCGTTCTTTGAGTCCAGCGTGCTTTCTCGTGGGCTGATTGCTGAACATCAGGGCGAATTGTGGGTTGCCAGCCCGCTGAAAAAGCAGCGTTTTCGCTTAAGCGACGGTTTGTGCATGGAAGACGAACAGTTCTCCGTGAAACATTACGAAGCGCGAGTGAAAGACGGCACGGTGCAACTGCGCGGTTAATAAATTTTTGGGAGGCGCAACGCCTCCCCTTTTTTGTATTTTTTTTCATTTTCATTGTTATCACAAAATCATTTGTACTGCATCGCGGCGGCAACTGAGCAAATCCCCAGGAGCATAGTTCACTATGTGACTGGGGTGAGCGAGGGCAGCCAACAAAGAGGCAGGGCAAAGGATGAAGTGAGAAAAGGATAATCAACACATGTTCACAGACACTATCAATAAGTGTGCGGCTAACGCTGCGCGCATCGCACGCCTGTCGGCTAATAACCCGCTCGGATTCTGGATTAGTTCGGCAATGGCGGGAGCCTATGTTGGTCTCGGCATCATTCTTATTTTCACCCTCGGTAATCTGCTCGACCCGTCCGTTCGTCCTCTGGTGATGGGTGCAACCTTTGGTATTGCCTTAACACTGGTCATTATTGCCGGTTCTGAACTGTTCACCGGACATACCATGTTCCTGACGCTCGGCGTCAAAGCGGGCACCATAAGTCACGGCCAGATGTGGGCAATCCTGCCAAAAACCTGGCTGGGTAACCTGGTCGGTTCCGTGTTTGTCGCTCTGCTTTACAGCTGGGGCGGCGGTAGCCTGCTGCCGGTCGATACCAGCATCGTCCATTCTGTTGCTCTGGCGAAAACCACCGCGCCTGCGATGGTGCTGTTCTTTAAAGGGGCACTGTGTAACTGGTTGGTTTGTCTGGCAATCTGGATGGCAATCCGTACCGAAGGCGCGGCAAAATTCCTCGCTATCTGGTGGTGTCTGCTGGCGTTTATTGCTTCCGGCTACGAGCACTCCGTTGCCAACATGACGCTGTTTGCCCTCTCTTGGTTCGGCCATCACAGCGAAGCCTATACCCTGTCAGGAATTGGTCATAACCTGCTGTGGGTGACACTCGGTAATACTTTGTCCGGTGTCGTATTCATGGGATTAGGTTATTGGTATGCTACGCCAAAATCGGAGCGTCCAGCTCCGGCAAAAATCAATCAGCCAGAGGCTGCTGCCAATAATTAAGGGGTAATGTCGTGGATCATTTGCCTATATTTTGTCAACTACGTGACCGCGACTGCTTGATCGTCGGCGGTGGTGATGTCGCAGAACGCAAAGCGCGGTTACTGCTGGAAGCTGGCGCCCGTTTAACGGTTAATGCGCTGGCGTTTATTCCGCAGTTCAAAGTATGGGCAGATGAAAATATGCTGACGCTGGTGGAGGGACCGTTCGATGAGTCCCTGCTCGACACCTGCTGGTTGGCTATTGCCGCCACCGATGACGATGCCGTCAACCAAAGCGTCAGCACCGCAGCAGAATCACGTCGTATCTTCTGCAACGTGGTCGATGCGCCAAAAGCAGCCAGTTTTATCATGCCCTCCATTATCGACCGCTCGCCGCTGATGGTGGCGGTCTCCTCCGGCGGAACATCGCCGGTGCTTGCCCGTCTGCTGCGTGAAAGGCTTGAATCTGTACTGCCTCAGCATCTGGGCCAGGTCGCGCAGTATGCCGGCAAGTTGCGCTCCCGTGTGAAGAAACAGTTTACCAGCATGGGTGAACGTCGCCGCTTCTGGGAAAAATTGTTCGTGAATGACCGCCTGGCGCAGTCGTTGGCGAACAATGACCTGAAAGCCGTCGAGGAAACCACCGAGCAAATGCTCAGCGAACCGCTGGATCACCGTGGCGAAGTGGTGCTGGTTGGCGCCGGTCCTGGCGATGCCGGCCTGCTGACGCTGAAAGGGCTACAGCAGATCCAGCAAGCGGATGTCGTGGTCTATGACCGTCTGGTTTCCGACGATATCATGAACCTTGTACGCCGCGACGCAGACCGGGTATTCGTCGGTAAACGTGCGGGCTATCACTGCGTACCACAGGAAGAGATCAACCAGATTCTGCTGCGTGAAGCACAACAGGGCAAGCGCGTGGTACGACTGAAAGGTGGCGACCCGTTCATCTTTGGCCGCGGTGGCGAAGAGCTGGAAACGCTGTGCCATGCTGGTATTCCATTCTCTGTAGTGCCAGGTATTACCGCAGCCTCCGGTTGTTCTGCCTATTCCGGCATTCCACTGACCCATCGTGATTACGCTCAGAGCGTACGTCTGGTTACCGGACACCTGAAAACCGGCGGTGAGTTGGACTGGGAAAACCTGGCAGCAGAGAAACAAACGCTGGTGTTCTACATGGGACTGAATCAGGCAGCCACCATCCAGGAAAAACTGATTGAATTTGGCATGCAGCCCAATATGCCCGTCGCGCTTGTAGAAAACGGGACTTCCGTGAAGCAACGCGTCGTTAATGGGGTACTGACACAGCTCGGCGAGCTGGCACAACAGGTTGAAAGCCCAGCGCTAATTATTGTTGGTCGTGTGGTAGGGTTACGGGATAAATTAAACTGGTTCTCTAATTATTAATTTAAATCATGCCCTGACATTCAGGGCATTTATTTATCTTTTTTTCATTCATTATTTATTCTCAAATCCAGATGAAGAAAAAATGAATTCATTCATCACATAAATACATTTCCGCATGAATTCATAAAAACCGCACAAAACATCCCACTCACATCCCTAACAAGAATAAATAAAATTCACGAATTTAATAAATCATAGTTACCATGATTATTTGTGAAATAGCGTCACCCGAAGACAAACAATATAATATTTACCTCTTGATAAAAATCTATACCTTGCGTCAGATATATAATTAAGGATAAAAATTATGCAAAGGGAAAAACTCATTGCAGTAGGTATTGCAATTGCACTCCAAACTTACTACGTTCCGGCGATAGCCGCCGACAACGACGATGATAGCGATTGCCCCACTAATATATCTGTATTATCTAAAAAAGAACGCGACAAACTTTCAACACGCTGCCTTGCAGACTACGAAGAACAAGACAACCACTGGGGATGGGTGGCTGGAGGTGTCGCAGCACTCGCCGCAGGTGTAGCAATTGGTATCGATAACAATGGTAGTGGGCATTCTCAACATAATAATCCCCCTGTCATTCCGCCTGACGATGGCGGTGACGTTATCCCCACCCCACCCGGTGGCGATGTAACTCCGCCTGACGATGGCGGCGACGTTACCCCCACGCCTCCCGATGACGGCGGCGATGTGACTCCGCCTGACGATGGTGGCGACGTTACCCCCACCCCACCCGATGACGGTGGCGATGTGACTCCGCCTGACGATGGTGGCGACGTTACCCCCACCCCACCCGATGACGGCGGCGATGTGACTCCGCCTGATACGACGGTACTCACTTTCAGCAATGGCGTAACGCTGGATAAAGGTAAAGAAACCCTCTCCTTTAACGACCTTAAACTTGATAGCGGCAAACATCTCGGCGGCGCTACTTTCAGTTATGCCAAACAGGGAGATCAATGGCAGTTGACTACCGCAGATGGAATAATATTGCAGGTCTCTGGATGGAATGTCACCGATGACAATGAAGCTATCATTGAAGGGACGCAGGAAAACGGGCTTTACTGGAAGTACGATAGCCGCGGCTATTTGATTATTGCCGATGCGCAAACAACAGTCATCTCCGGCGATGACGAATCGCATACTGCCGAACGTGGGATAGATATTAGTGGCGAAGGCAAAACCGGCGTTGTTATATCCGGCGACCGAACGAACAATACGCTAAACGGGGATTCCACCGTCAGCGACGGCGCAACCGGCATGGTCATTACCGGCGAAGACACCACCAACACCATTTCAGGCCACTCCACCATCAACGGCGCAACCGGCGCATTAATTTCCGGCGATGGTTCAACGACCCATATCTCCGGCAATATTGATGTCAGCAACGGCAGTACTGGTGTGGTTATTGATGGCGACAACACCACGCTTGATAGTACCGGGACGGCAACCATCAGCGGCGCCGGATCTACCGGGCTGACCATCATGGGCGATAAAGCACGCTTCACTAACGCTGGTGAGTTAAACGTTAGCGAGGGCGGTACAGGGGCAAAAATCAGCGGCGATGATGTCGTCGTGGATAACACTGGTCACTCAAAAGTTGATGGTGAAAACTCAACTGGACTAAATATTGAGGGTAATGGCGCGCTGATCATCAGCGAAGGGGATCAGACTATTACCCGAGGAGGAACGGGTACTCATATTGATGGCAACAATGCTCGTATCGCCAATACAGGTAATATTACCGTTGACGGCATAGGTTCTATCGGTACTGCAATCAATGGCGATAACGCTAGCATAACGCAAGCGGGAGACCTGCTTGTAACCAATGGAGCAATAGGCATTATCGTCAACGGTACGGGTAATAAAGTCAGTAACATTGGCAATACAACAGTACGCGATCAAGACTCTATTGGTTTTACCATTACTGGAGAGCAAGCCACCTTTAGTAATAAAGGGGACATTGATGTCAGCCTGAATGGAACCGGCGCAGAAATTAGTGGAAATAATTCAACCATTAATCTTGATGGCAAGATTAACGTTATTTCAAATGAAGGCAGTGATGGTATTTTCCATGGTGCAACAGGCGTGGTGGTAAGTGGCGATAATGAGACAACAGATATTACCGGTGACGTCAACATACTCAGCACGCATACATCAGAGAGTATACTGGCAAGTGATGAAACGCTCACTGGGGTAACCATCAATGGTGATGACAATAACATCTCGTTAGATGGCGCATTGAATATATCAATGGTCGAGCAATATACTAACAACAATCAATACATGGATACAACCGGACTAAATATCCATGGCGATAATAATACCATCGATATCAGTGGTGGTCTGAATGTTAATTATCAAAACGTATTGCATGATAGAAATTCTTTTGTTGTAGGTATTGATATTGATGGCAACAGTGATGTCTCATTAAGCGGAAATTCACAGGTCAACATTACCGATATTCAGGGCGGAAATGTCGAACTAGCACACGTACAAAATGGTGGTTCATTGACGCTCACTGAAGATTCTAATCTGACAATAAGCGTTAATATTATTAATGCCCCTGTGCGTACTGGCGTATCATTATTACGTGCTGAAGGTAACGGTTCTTCTATTGAAAATAAAGGGGCTATAAATAGCAAAAATGCCGTAACACTAATAGGCGTCGTAGGTGGCGCAACCGCCAAAAACAGCGGTGATATTTCGGTTAGCACCTCAGGAGATGATTATTCGCGAGGTATTGCAATATCAGCGAGTGGAGAAGGCTCAATAGCGGAAAACAGTGCTGGCGGCAATATTACGCTCACCGCAGGTGCAACACCCTATTTTAGTACCAGCGCATATGAGTACCCACAGGCATGGTATAAAAATACACAATATGGCTTACTGGCTTCCGAACAAGGCAGTGTTATCAATGATGCTGGTGCAACTATTTCTGTCGCAGGCGCGGGAGTTTACGCGATGGGCGCCAGTCAGGGCACGGCACAAAACGCTGGGGATATCTACGTTAATGGGTACCAACAGCAGTTGGATGATAATGGGGATGTGATTGGTGAAAACTACTGGCACACAGATAGCCATGAAATCACCAGTGCTGGAATGGTTGCAGGTTCTGACAATATTGGCAGCGGCGATGCGACAGCGATCAACACCGGAACCATTACCGTTAATAACGCCGGATATGGGATGACGGCGATGAGTGGCGGCACGGCTATTAACCAGGGCACCATCAACCTCACAGCAGACGACGGTGTTACTGGCGAAACGAATCAACTGGTCGGCATGGCGGCGTTTTTCGGCGGTACGGTAGTCAATGACAGCACCGGGGTGATTAATATTGACGCAGACTATGGGCAACCTTTCTATGCTGACGCCAGCAGTACCGTCGTGAACTACGGTACAGTCTGCATTGGCGATGACTGCCAGAATAGCGAGTCATATAACCCAACGGATGACTATATCTCTCTGGTCTATGATGATGAGGCCATCGCCAACGTCGGTGAAGCGGTAGATCTCTACAAAAATGCGCTCATCATGGGTGATGTCACCAATAGTGGAACGGTGAATAATAACGCACTTTACCTTAAAGAGAGGGACAGTGCGCTCACAAATACTGCATCCGGCATAATCAACAGCGCCATTCAAATAACCGACGGTACGCTGAACAATGAAGGTACGGTTAATGCCGTCACTGTTAACAGCGGTATATTCAATAATGACGGTACGGTAAACAAAGCGATTACAATGAATGGCGGCACCCTGAATAATCTGCCCGACGGTATAGTACAGCGTAGTGCTAAGCTGAATAATAACGCGGTAGTGAATAATAGCGGTACCTGGTATCTCGGTTACGTAGGGGAAGGTGCATATCAAAGCACATTGGATATTAACGGTAACTCCGTGTTCAACAATAGCGGTGAGCTAATTATTGATAACGCGGAAAATGATGTTAATTTCCGTGACAACAGTCGGCTCTATAACACCGGGCATATCAAAATCAGTGACGCTAAGGGAAGCGCCGGGCTGAACGTTCAGAGCGGCACTGCGGCCTTTATAAACGCCGGAGTCGTCGATGCCACGGCTAAATCCGTGATGGCAAGCGCAGCGAATGCCGGCAGCAGTGATGCCTTTTTCTGGAATCAACAGGCTGGGGTGATTAACTACGATGTGGATAACGGCAAAGCCATCAGCTTTACCCACAGTAACTACGTTGCCGAAAACGATGGCACCATGAATATCAGCGGCAACAACGCTTACGGTATGTACGGCAGCCACAACGCGCAACTGGTGAACAACGGCACCATCAACCTCGGGACAAAAGGCACTACCGACACCGGCATGACGGCAATGGCGCTGGACGCTAACGCCACGGCTGACGCTGTCATTGAGAACAACGGCACCATTAATATCTATGCCAGTAATTCTTACGCCTTCAGCGTTGCGGGGGCGGGTCATGTGGTCAATAACGGCACGGTGGTGATTGCCGATGACGTGACGGGTTCCGGACTGATCAAACAGGGCGACAACGTTAACGTGGAAGGGACTAACGGTAATAATGGCAATTCGACCGAAGTGCATTATGCCGACTACATCCTGCCGGACGTGCCGGATCCCACCGTCTCCAGCGGCAGCTCCTCCTCCTCTTCCGCCACCAACAACCTGAACGGCTACGTGGTCGGCACCAGCGCTGACGGCAGCGCGGGCCAACTGAAAGTCAGCAACGCCAGCATGGACGGCGTGGGCATCAACACCGGTTTCACCGCAGGCACCGCCGATACCACCGTCACCTTCGATAACGTCGTGGAAGGCAACAACCTGACCGATGCTGCCGCCATCACATCCACTTCGGTGGTGTGGAACGCCCAGGGCAGCCAAGACGCCGACGGCAACGTGGACGTCACCATGACCAAAAACGCCTACGCGGATGTCGCAACCGACAGCAGCGTATCCGATGTGGCAAGCGCCCTGGATGCGGGCTACACCAACAACGAGCTGTATACCAGTCTTAACGTTGGCAGCACCGCTGAACTGAACAGCGCTCTGAAGCAGGTGAGCGGCAGCCAAGCGCATACCGTATTCCGTGAAGCCCGGGTGCTCAGCAACCGCTTCAGTATGCTGGCTGACGCCGCGCCACAGATTAAAGATGGTCTGGCGTTCAACGTGGTGGCAAAAGGAGATCCACGCGCCGAGCTGGGTAACGACACCCAGTACGACATGCTGGCATTGCGCCAGAAACTGGATTTGAGTGAGAACCAGAATCTGACGCTGGAATACGGTATCGCCCGTCTGGATGGTGACGGTTCGAAGACCGCGGGCGACAACGGCCTGACCGGTGGCTACAGCCAGTTCTTTGGTCTGAAGCACAGCATGGCGTTTAATGAAGGTCTGGCGTGGAAGAACAGCCTGCGTTATGACGTGCACAACCTCGACAGCAGCCGTTCTGTCTCTTATGGCGACACCAACAAGGTGGCGGATTCCAACGCACGTCAGCAGTATCTTGAGTTCCGCAGCGAAGGGGCGAAAACCTTCACCATGCTCAACGATACGTTGAAAGTCACGCCGTACGCCGGGGTGAAATTCCGCCATACGCTGGAAGGCAGCTATAAAGAGCGTAGTGCGGGTGATTTCAACCTGTCGATGAACGCTGGCAGCGAAACCGCTGTGGATTCCATTGTCGGAATGAAGTTCGACTATACCGCTGAAAATGGCTGGAGCGCCAGCGCCACACTGGAAGGTGGTCCGAACCTGAGCTACAGCAAAAGCCAGCGTACCGCGTCACTGCAAGGTGCCGCAGGCCAGTCCTTTAGTGTAGACGACGACCAAAAAGGCGGAGGCATCAACGGTCTGGCGACGGTCGGTGTGAAATACAGCGCCAAAGACGCCAGCCTGAATCTGGACGCTTACCAGTGGAAAGAGGACAACATCAATGATAAAGGCTTTATGTTGAATTTCAGAAAAACATTTCGCTAATTAATTAAATCCAGCAGTCTGGTATTACTTATTAATACCAGACTATCTTTATATAAATCAAATTCACCAATCTTATGTTTTATATAAAAAAAGATATGTCCTTTTCTGGACTACTTAAAGTTTATGTTAGTTGATATCTTAACCGCCGAAAAATGGATTTCATCCATTTAAAAATAGATATCTTACAAGGATTTTAACATGCTGAAATTTGCAAAAATCACCTTAGTTGCTGGTGTTCTGGCTACGCTGACCGCGTGCACTGGTCATATCGAAAACACAAAAAATAACTGCAGCTACGATTATTTCCTGCATCCAGCAATTTCGATTTCAAAAATTATTGGTGGCTGTGGCCCGGCTGCGAATCAGTAATAGAAGCGATTGCGCAGATACAAAAAAACCGGGAACTTCCCGGTTTTTGCATTTATAGATTAGGTGCTCATCACATGTTATCGCACTCACGCTCTCGCGCAAAATACGCAGCACCGTTTCTTCTCCACTTCGGTTTGGATTGATTCGAATCGCATAATCGCCCAACGACGGACTCGCTTCGCGAAACGTCCCCGAAAGGCGAAAAAAAACCGGGCGTAACCCGGTTTCTTCAGTATTGCAGGGAGCATTACGGCTTGGCGACAAAACCAATCGCTTCGTAAACGGCCTTCAGCGTAACAGATGCGCGGGCGCTGGCTTTTTCCGCACCTTCTTTCATCACTTTCTGCAGGAAAGCTTCATCGTTACGGAAACGGTGATAGCGTTCCTGAAGCTCGGTCAGCATACCGGAAACGGCCTCTGCGACTTCACCTTTCAGATGACCATACATTTTGCCTTCGAAGTGCTGTTCCAGCTCCGGAATGCTCTTACCGGTGACCGCAGAGAGGATATCCAGCAGGTTGGAAACACCCGCTTTGTTCTGCACGTCGTAGCGTACAACAGGCGGTTCTTCAGAGTCGGTCATCGCGCGTTTGATTTTCTTAACCACAGATTTCGGATCTTCCAGCAGGCCGATCACGTTGTTGCGGTTGTCATCCGACTTGGACATTTTCTTCGTCGGCTCCAGCAGCGACATCACGCGCGCGCCGGATTTAGGAATGAACGGCTCAGGCACTTTGAAGATGTCGCCATACAGAGCGTTGAAGCGCTGGGCGATATCGCGGCTCAGTTCCAGATGCTGTTTCTGATCTTCGCCAACCGGTACCTGGTTGGTCTGATACAACAGGATGTCTGCCGCCATCAGTACCGGATAATCAAACAGACCGGCGTTGATGTTCTCCGCATAGCGCGCGGATTTGTCTTTGAACTGGGTCATACGGCTCAGTTCGCCGAAGTAGGTGTAGCAGTTCAGCGCCCAACCTAACTGTGCATGCTCCGGTACGTGAGACTGCACAAAAATGGTGCTTTTTTCAGGATCGATACCGCATGCCAGATACAGCGCCAGCGTATCGAGCGTTGCTTTACGCAGCTGCTGAGCATCCTGACGAACGGTGATGGCATGTTGGTCAACGATGCAGTAGATGCAATGATAATCATCCTGCATGCTCACCCACTGACGCAGCGCACCCATATAGTTGCCAATGGTCAATTCACCTGAGGGCTGTGCGCCACTAAAAACGATGGGCTTAGTCATTTTTTGATTCCTGATTTTCGCTATGCGGAAGCCCGAGAGCGGGCAGTAGTTCATTAATACGGTCGTAAATAACGTCGGGCTGGCTCAGCGCGATTGACTCGCCGTAGTTGTAGCCATAGGTCAGGCCAACGGACGGACAGCCAGCAGCTTTTGCCGCCTGAATATCATTGCGTGAATCCCCTACGAAGAGCATTTGCTCAGGCTTGATGCCAAGCTTACTTGCCACCAGCAGCAGCGGATCCGGATGCGGTTTTTTATTCTGCACGTCGTCACCACCGATGACCACGCTAAAGTACTTGGCAATATCTAATGCTTCGAGCAATGGCGCAACAAACGGGGTCGGTTTGTTGGTCACCAGACCCAGCGGCAATCCTTTCGCATGCAGCGCGCCCAGCGTGTCGGCAACATCAGGGAACAGGAATGTCCCCTCTTCTGCGACATCGCCGTAGTATCTGTCGAACAGCTTACGCAAAATACGTACCTGCTCCTCGGCGGGAATATCATCATCAACGGGCGGTTTACCCATCGTTTTACGTAATGTTGCGCGCTCCTGACGGGACCACGTTAGCGCGCGTTCCATCAGTACATCTGCACCATTACCAATCCAGGTGATAACGCGTTCTTCTCCGGCAACCGGCAGTTCCAGCGCATATAGCGCCATGTCCACCGCTGCGGCTAATCCCGGCGCGCTGTCGACCAGCGTGCCGTCGAGGTCAAATGCAGCGCCCCGAATATCCTGAAACTTATCCATGACTTACCTTCGCCAGTTCATTGCGCATTTCATCAATGACTTTTTTGTAGTCTGGTTGGTCGAAAATGGCGGAGCCTGCGACAAACATATCTGCGCCTGCCGCGGCAATTTCACCAATGTTATTCACTTTGACGCCACCGTCCACTTCGAGGCGGATATCGTAGCCAGATTCATCAATACGACGACGCACTTCGCGCAGCTTATCCAGCGTTTGTGGGATGAAGGACTGTCCGCCAAAGCCTGGGTTAACGGACATCAGCAGGATCACATCGAGCTTATCCATGACGTAGTCCAGATAGCTCAGCGGTGTTGCCGGGTTGAACACCAGACCCGCTTTACAGCCATGCTCTTTGATCAGCTGTAAAGTGCGATCGACATGCTCGGAGGCTTCCGGATGAAAAGTAATGATGCTGGCGCCAGCGGCGGCGAAGTCCGGGACAATACGATCGACCGGTTTCACCATCAGGTGAACATCAATCGGGGCGGTGATGCCATATTTACGCAGCGATTTCAGTACCATCGGTCCGATGGTCAGGTTCGGTACATAGTGATTGTCCATGACGTCGAAGTGCACGACATCGGCACCGGCAGTCAGCGCTCTCGCGGTGTCCTCACCCAGGCGGGCAAAATCAGCCGACAGAATTGAGGGGGCGATCAAATACTGTTTCATCCGCTTCTCCTTGAGATTTATTTCTTCGCAGGCGTTACGACTCCTGGTTTATACAGTGCCAGCAGTTCGTTCACCTTTTTACGCGTGCCGCCATTGCTGCTTATGCTGCGCCGCACTTTGACCTGAAAATGTTTCGCCGCTCGGTACCATTCACGGGTATCGGGCGTATCGTGGTTCGAAATTAACACCGGGATCTGCTTACTGACCAGCTTTTCTGCCATCTCGGCCAAATGCGCCTGCTCTTTCGGGCTAAAGCTGTTGGTGTGATACGCAGTGAAATTTGCCGTCGCCGAAAGCGGTGCATAAGGCGGGTCACAATAGACCACAGAGTTGCTATCCGCACGGTTCATGCACTCTTCATAGGAGAGGCAATGGAACTCCGCATTCTGCGCTTTCTCAGCAAAATGGTACAACTCGGCTTCCGGGAAGTAAGGTTTTTTATAACGCCCAAACGGGACGTTAAACTCGCCGCGCAGGTTATAACGGCACAATCCGTTGTAACCAAAGCGGTTCAGATACAAGAACAGTACTGCTCTGCGGAACGGATCCTCGCTGGCATTAAATTCTTCTCTGAACCGATAGTACACCTCAGCCTGGTTGGTTTCAGGCATAAACAGCTCACGCGAAGCCTGCACATACTCATCGGTACGCGTCTTCACGATGTTATAGAGACTGATAAGGTCGCTGTTGATATCGGCAAGAATATAACGAGAAAAGTCGGTGTTGAGAAACACCGACCCGGCACCCACGAAAGGTTCAATCAGGCACTCACCCTGAGGTAAATGCCGTTTGATATCATCAAGCAGGGGGTATTTCCCCCCTGCCCATTTCAAAAAAGCGCGATTTTTTTTCATGCTGACTAACTAATTACACCTTCTCCGGCTGTGGAGAAAGCTCCGACAGCATCCTGCGCTTTAGTCTTTGTCCCGCAATTGGGCGAAACATCAAACCATTGCAGAACATATCCTATCTTACTTCAAATCGGCCTGAACCTGATGCAGCGGTTTTGCCCACGGGTTTTTCGCCTGAATATCAGCGGGTAACGTAGACACTGCACGTTTCGCATCTTCTTTAGACGCATACACACCTGTCACCAGAACATACCACGGTTGACCGTTACGCGTCGTCTGGTACACCACGTAGTTCTTCAGGTTTTCTTTCTTCGCCCAACCGTTCAGGTTGTCGTAGTTAGAAGAACTGCTGAGCTGCAGCGTGTAATGGCTGGACGGCGCAGATTTTAACGCTCCAACATTACCTGCACTTTTCGCTCCGCCAGCAACAGGCGTTGTTGCTGTCGCCGTTGGCGCAGGCGTTGCAGTCTGTGCTGGCGCAGTTGTGGTTGCTTTCGGCGTAGCGGTTACCACAGGTGCTTTAGTTGTGGTGGTCGGCGCGGTAGCAGTTACGGTTGGTTTTGCCTGGGCAACAGGTTTCGGCTCTGTCGGCGTCGCTTTCACCGTAGTTTGCGGTTTGCTCTTCGGCTCAATAACGGCCTGTTTACGTTCCTGGCGCGTAGCAGCAGGACGCTCAGTCGTTTCCGTTTTCGCCGTCTGGCGCGCAGCATTACCATTACGCATCGGCGCAACGGTCGCAGGTTCAGTCGGCAGCGTAGAGTTAACCACAACGTTGTTAACCTGTTCCTGACCTTGCGGTTGCGTCAGAGCGTTGTTCAAATCGCCCTGCACTTCAACACGCTGCTGCCCTTCAGTTGCCGCAGGTGCCTGACCTTGAGTCGGGGTAGAGGAAATCGGTGGCAGGGAAACATCCTGCTGGGTATTGCCAGCGGTCTGCTCAGCGCCCGTTGCAGGTGTCGTTGCACTCGCCTGATCCGTTGCATTGCTGCCAGAGAGATCGATGCTCTTCTCGCCAGATGCTGCCTGCTCATTGGAAGAAGATGAGGGGGCTTTCAGCGCAGAACCAATGCCGATAATCAGCAGCAGCAGTACCAGAACACCCACGCCCATCATCATATACTGGCGGGAGGCAGGTTTGCTGACGGCTTTCTTACGCTTGCGCGGACGACGTTCTACACGCTCTTCATCCACTGCATCGTCATCAGATTCATACTCTTCTTCAATGTCCTGCTCTTCATCACGCTCTTTGCGTGCGCGCGCAGGACGGCGATCGTCAGCATCCAGATCAACATCATCAAAATTGATTTGCGGCTCATTATCGCGTTCAGACGATTGACGAGAACGACCAGTACGACGATCGCTGGGATCGGGTTTCAGCTCGTCTTCTGGTTTGAATTCATCCATTTAACACCCCACTCAAAGGTTAATGCTTACGACTTTGCACATAACCTGAAGCTAAAAGACCTACGTTTCGCAACGTAAGCCTGACCTTTCTTGTTGTTACGCCTGCTGGCAATCAGCAATAGCGTTAAGAACCACCTCGTGCGACACTCCGCCGCGCACTTCACTCTTCCCTATCGCTCGCGGAAGCACCAAACGAATCTCTCCCGCTAACACTTTTTTATCTCGCAGCATGTGCGGCAGATAAGCCTCGGTGGACATTTCACGCGGCCCATTCACCGGTAAGCCTGCTCGCTGTAACAGCGTAATGATGCGCTGCGTATCAGCGGAGGTGAACTGACCCAAACGTTCTGACGTACGGGCAGCCATTACCATACCTGCTGCGACTGCTTCACCATGTAACCAATTGCCATAACCCATTTCAGCTTCGATCGCATGGCCAAACGTGTGTCCCAGATTCAGTAAAGCACGTAAGCCCATTTCACGCTCGTCTGCTGCGACAACTTCTGCTTTCAGCTCACAACAACGACGGATACAGTACGCCATTGCCGGACCATCCAGACGCAGTAACGCATCCAGATTGTCTTCCAGCCAGCTGAAAAATTCACCGTCAAGAATGATGCCGTATTTGATCACTTCCGCCAGCCCCGATGCCAGCTCACGCGCAGGAAGCGTTTTCAGGCAATCGAGATCCACCACCACGGAGGCCGGTTGGTAAAACGCGCCAATCATGTTTTTACCGAGGGGATGGTTTACGGCGGTTTTGCCGCCAACGGAGGAGTCGACCTGCGACAACAGGGTTGTCGGGACTTGAATAAAACGAACACCACGTTGATAGCTGGCTGCCGCAAAACCGGTCAGATCGCCAATCACGCCGCCGCCAAGGGCAACTAACGTGGTATCACGACCGTGCGGTTTTTGCAGTAACGCGGTGAAAACCGTATCCAGAACCGTCAGGCTTTTATACTGCTCGCCATCGGGAAGGATAACGCTATCAACGTTAACACCCGCCTGTTCAAGTACGCCGCGAACCTTATCGAGATAAAGGGGAGCCAGGGTTTCGTTGGTCACCAACATAACCTGATCGCCCGATTTCAGCGGTAAGAATGAAGCTGGCTCATTGAACAAACCAGCCGCGATGGTGATAGGGTAACTACGTTCCCCGAGAGTGACTGTGATCCTCTCCATTACGCGACATCCACCTTAGTTACTTGTACCCGCAGACGAGTGTGTATTCAGCCAGAATTAGTTGCTTTCCAACATATGAATAATCTGGTTTGCTACGACTTTTGCGCTCTGATCGTCGGTGCGAATGGTCACGTCAGCAATCTCTTCGTACAAAGGATTGCGTTCGTCAGCCAACGCTTCCAGAACTTCACGAGGCGGTGATTCTACCTGCAGCAGCGGGCGTTTCTTGTCACGTTGAGTACGTGCAAGTTGTTTTTCAATTGTCGTTTCAAGATAGACCACGACGCCACGCGCGGAAAGACGGTTACGTGTTTCACGTGATTTTACAGAGCCACCGCCAGTTGCCAGCACAATACCCTGTTTTTCCGTCAACTCGTTGATGACTTTTTCTTCGCGATCACGGAAGCCGTCTTCACCTTCTACATCGAAGACCCAGCCCACATCAGCTCCGGTTCGTTTCTCAATCTCTTGATCAGAATCGTAAAATTCCATATTGAGTTGTTGAGCTAACTGGCGCCCAATAGTGCTTTTTCCGGCACCCATAGGCCCAACCAGAAAGATATTGCGTTTCTCTGCCATTTTTTCGGTACTACTAAGACTATTCGTTAATGGTAAACCCGCTTCGCAGACACCCAGCGCAGCAGGACATGAACTGAAACCTCATAAGATATTGCGAGAGTCAGACTGAAAATTATCTCAATACTCAAGCGGGTTTGGCAACTGAATAAATCACCAAACCTAACGCATTTCTGGTCGTGGCAGGCATGCTACCCTGCAAACATCAGACCTGGCGACGTATCGCGCAGCCAAATGACACCCAATAAGCCTATGGCACACCACCGGAAAGGCAAAGCGTATTCATTGCCGCATAAGTAAAGAAAAGTACCGACGCTCAAATCGGTACTCCTTGTATGCTAAATACACCCTCACGTCAAATCCCTGAAACGTGTTCAGTGCAAAAACAATGGCTTTTCATGCATAAGTTATTCCGTTGAAACCAGTCTGGGCGTAATAAAGACCACTAATTCGCGCCGTTCATCTTCTTTACCATCATGGCGAAAAAGAGAGCCAAGCCAGGGAATGTCGCCTAATAGCGGCACGCTGTCGGCTGCGGATTTATTCTTATGTGAAAAAATCCCGCCAAGCGCAATCGTCTCGCCGTTTTTTACCTCGACCTGCGTTTCAATCTCCTGCTTGTCGATAGCCAGCACTTCGCCATCTGCCTGCTGTAGAACCTGTCCGGGAACATTCTGGCTGATATGCAGTTTCAGCCTGATTCTCCCTTTCTGCAATACCGTTGGTGTTACCTCCATCCCCAGTACCGCTTCCTTGAACTCGACGGATGTCGCACCGCTTTCACCGCTGGAGACCTGATAAGGGATCTCACTGCCCTGCTTAATACTGGCAGGTTGCAGGTGAGATGCCAGTAATCGTGGACTGGCGATGATATCCAACTGCTGTTTTTGCTCCAGCGCAGACAACTCCAGTTCCAGTAAACGACCGTTAATGCGGCCAATGTTAAATCCCACGCGGGATGTGGCGGTGGCTACAGAGAGATCGCTGGCAAGCGTTGTAACATTCCCAACCGCCCCCGATTGTTGTGCGTCAGCCAGCGACCACTTCACCCCCAGCTCGCGCAAACTTTTTTCATTTATGGTGACGATATGCGCCGCCAGTTCGACCTGGGCAACCGGCAAATCCATTTGCGATACCCACTTTTCCAGGGTGTTAAGCGCAACGCTATTATCACGCAGCAGTAAGCGGTTGGTCCGTTTATCCACCGTCATGCTTCCCTTGGCACTGAGCAGCTTTCCTCCTGCTTTTGCCAGCTCGGCAGCATCGGCATAGTGCAAAATAATGCTGCGCTGCTCCAGCGGCAAACTGGCCTGAATCCGCGCCTGTTCATTGTCCTGGCGGGCCGCATTTTCACTCTGCCATTGAACAGAATGCACATGCAGGATATTGCCCTCCTGGCGTAATACCAGCCCGGCACTTTTTACCACCGTCTGCAATGCCTGCTTCCAGGGGACATCCGTCAAATGCAACGACAGCACACCGCTGACATCTGGCGAAACCACCAGGTTTTTCTGTTCCTGTTCAGCCAGCGCCTGCAATACCTGCGTAACCGGCACATCATCGAGCACCAGCGTCACGTTTTGCGGTTTCGTCGCCAGCGCGCTCGTTATCCCGACCGCCAGCGCTATTACTATCCACGCTATCCATCGCTTCATTTACCGCTCCTTGTCGTTGCCACTGCCATCGCGGCGGTTCGCAGTTTTTTTCTGTGTCGAGGGTTATGTTCTGGGCCGTTATCTGCGTAATCGTCCAACCGTTTTTCAGGACGTCATTTGGCTTAACCCGCCGCCATTTTTTCTGGCTATCCTGAACGATGCCGATGGGTCGCGTGCCCTGGCTCACCATGCCCTGAAAGCGCCATGTCGACATCTCAGCAATTTGGCAGCGGTCCTCCGGCGGCAGGAAGGGATTACGCATACCGGTGAGCATCAGTACGCTCATACATGCCAACAGCCAGCGTTCAACCGTCATTCAGACGCTCCAGCTGTAGCGTTAGCAGCAACTCCGTGTCTTCTGCGCTAAGCGAAAATCGGCTGACGTTCATCCCCTGATCCGCCAACTGGACAAACGTCTGCGGGATAGCATCCCAGGCCGATATCAGCGCCATCTCTCCGCCTTGCGCGGAGGGTTGCCAGTGGATAAGACGAGTAAGTGAAGTCTGAAACAGCAGCGGGGAGAACAGGGTCAGTTTCTCTTCCGGCTCTGCTGGTGATGCCGACAGCAGATAGACATCTCGCCATTGCATCTGAATAGCTGCCCGTTGTTGGACCAGAGTCTCGCGTTGCATCGTCCGCTCCCGCGCGACGGGATAAAGACATAACGTCACCAGTATGAGTAGCCCTAACATCCAGCCGCACCAGCAGATGAGTCGAAAGCGCGGCGACTGCGCTAACCAGACATCACAGATCGTTATCATGCGCACCGCTCCGTGTCAGTCGATAGTGGAATTGCCAGCGTCCCTGCGCATCCTGCTGCGTTTCACCGGGGCTGCTCAACTGAAACAATGGCTGCTGGCGTAATTGCGCCTCCAGCGCCTTCAGCGTGGCAAAGTTCAGCGTGTTTCCCGTCAGTTCCAGCGTGTCCTGCTGCCAGGCCATTTTTGTTAACCACGCCTGCTCAGGCAGGAATTCCGCCAGCTCTTGCAATACCGACTGCCAGCTTCGTGTCTGCTCACGCTGTTTGTTCCGTGCCTGCACCTGTTGCCATCGTTGCTGGCGCTGCTGCATACGCGGCTTTAGCGCCATTAAGGCCTCGACACGCGTCTTTTCGGCATCTGCCAGCAACAATTCAGCCCGATTTTCTACACTCAACACGCTGTAATAGCGCAACAACACGCCAATACTAAGCAGTAGCGAAGCGCTAAATAAGATGCCCCAGAAGCGCAGGCAAGCGTAACGCCGAGTCTGACGCCAGGGCAGAAGATTAATGGTCGCTATCATCAGTACGCGCCTCCCATAGCGAGTCCCAGCGCAATGGCGAAGTGATGGCTTTGCGTTGGAATGGGCGGCTGGCGTACAGACACGGCGCTCAAAGGGTCGAAGCCGCCAGGGGAGCATTGCGCAATGGCTGTCGTGGGCAGAGATAATGTCGTGGCAAGCTCATCGATACTGCCAATATCGCCCGTTGATTTACGTCCCCATGCCGAACGGGTCGCCCATAACCACTGGGCGTCATCACGCCATACCAGACACTGCTGATGCTCTGGCAAGAAGGGAATAAATCGCTGTAACGCGCTGGCATCCGGTGTAATCGCCGTAACCTGCACCTTCAGGGTTTGGATAAGCGTCAGAAGCGCTGAAATCTCTTTGCTTTGCGCAGCAGTGACGTTAAACGCCGGGCTCAACGTGTCTTCGCTATAATCAAAATGCAGCGCATCCGGCGCCATATCGAGTTCACGCGCCATCGAACCGGACAACCATGCGGTTTGCTCTGGCTCGCGTAACGTCATTGTCGGACGAGGAAACTTTTTTTGTAACGTCCTGTTGGCGGGAAAAGAGAGATGAATATGGTGTCGGCGAGGGAGCTCCCGGCTCCACGGCAGTAGCGCGGCGACCAGCTGTTCAGGCTCGCGAATGTGGCCATCGACGATAACCTGAGGCGTCAGCGGTATACGCCACCAGCGTTGCAGATACCAACCTGATGCTTCGCGAACGATAGCGACAGCCAGCGCTTCATGTTGCTGAATATGCAGACCAATTTTCCAGATATTGAAAGCCATTGCTGATGATCTCCTTATCACCCGTCGCTTTAACGGGTATATCAATGCGTCTGGCTTGCCTTTATACTACCGCGCGTTTGTTTATAAACTGCCCAAATGCCACTAAATGGGAAATCTCCAGTGAAGTTCATAAAGTATTTATTAATCCTTGCAGTATGTTGCATCCTGCTGGGAGCAGGCTCGATTTATGGCCTTTATCGCTATATCGAGCCGCAATTACCTGACGTCGCGACGCTCAAAGATGTGCGTTTACAGATCCCGATGCAGGTTTACAGCGCTGACGGCGAGCTAATCGCGCAATATGGCGAGAAACGTCGAATCCCGGTCACACTGGATCAGATGCCGCCGGTAATGGTTAAAGCCTTTATCGCCACAGAAGACAGCCGCTTTTATGAGCACCATGGGGTAGACCCGGTGGGGATCTTCCGTGCGGCCAGCGTCGCATTGTTCTCTGGTCACGCTTCGCAAGGGGCGAGTACCATTACCCAACAGTTGGCGAGAAACTTCTTCCTGAGCCCGGAACGTACGCTGATGCGTAAGATCAAAGAAGTGTTCCTGGCGATCCGCATTGAACAACTGCTGAGTAAAGATGAGATCCTCGAACTGTATCTGAACAAGATCTATCTGGGGTATCGCGCCTATGGCGTGGGTGCTGCCGCGCAGGTCTATTTCGGTAAGACAGTGGATCAACTCAGCTTAAGTGAAATTGCGGTGATTGCCGGTCTGCCAAAAGCGCCGTCAACCTTCAACCCGCTCTATTCGATGGACCGTGCAACCGCGCGACGTAACGTTGTACTGTCGCGTATGTTGAGCGAAAACTACATCACGCAGGCCCAGTACGATCAGGCGCGCGGCGAGGCCATTGACGCTAACTACCACGCGCCGGAAATCGCTTTCTCTGCACCGTATCTGTCTGAAATGGTGCGCCAGGAGATGTATAACCGTTATGGCGAGAAAGCCTACGAAGACGGGTATCGCATCACCACCACCATTACGCGCAAAGTACAGCAGGCAGCTCAGCAGGCAGTACGTAACAACGTGATGGATTACGACATGCGCCACGGCTACCGCGGCCCGTCGAACGTGCTGTGGAAAGTGGGCGAAAGCAGTTGGGACAGCAAGAAAATTACCGATACGCTGAAAGCGCTGCCGACTTATGGCCCCCTGCTGCCGGCGGTTGTTACCAGCGCCAATCCACAGGAAGCCATTGCCGCGCTGGCGGATGGTACATCAGTGTCATTACGGATGGATGGTATGCGCTGGGCGCGTCCTTACCGTTCGGATACTCAACAAGGCCCAACGCCGCGTAAAGTGACTGACGTAGTACAGACTGGCCAGCAAATCTGGGTACGCCAGGTGGGAGATGCCTGGTGGCTGGCGCAAGTGCCGGACGTCAACTCAGCCCTGGTCTCCATCAATCCGCAAAACGGCGCGGTGCTGGCGCTGGTTGGTGGTTTTGACTTCAACCAGAGCAAGTTTAACCGTGCAACCCAGGCGTTACGCCAGGTGGGCTCCAACATCAAGCCATTCCTGTATACCGCCGCGATGGATAAAGGTCTGACGCTGGCGAGCATGCTCAACGACGTGCCGATCTCCCGCTGGGATGCCGGTGCTGGTTCCGACTGGCAGCCGAAGAACTCCCCGCCGCAGTACGCCGGTCCTATCCGCTTACGTCAGGGGCTGGGTCAGTCGAAAAACGTAGTCATGGTACGCGCCATGCGCGCCATGGGCGTGGATTACGCGGCAGAGTATCTGCAACGTTTCGGCTTC
Organism: Citrobacter sp. Cpo147; assembly: GCF_030332405.1. Taxonomy (NCBI): domain Bacteria; kingdom Pseudomonadati; phylum Pseudomonadota; class Gammaproteobacteria; order Enterobacterales; family Enterobacteriaceae; genus Citrobacter; species Citrobacter sp. Cpo147. The sequence goes on along the minus strand of NZ_JAOWHX010000035.1, from coordinate 157,847 downwards.
CCGGCACAGAACATTGTGCATACCGAGTCGCTGGCGCTGGGTTCTGCTTCGTTCACACCGTTGCAGGTGGCACGCGGTTATGCAGTGATGTCTAATGGCGGCTTCCTGGTCGATCCGTATTTCATCAGTAAGATTGAAAGCGATATGGGCGGCGTTATCTTCGAAGCGAAGCCGAAAATTGCCTGCCCGGAATGCGATATTCCGGTGATTTACGGCGATACCCAGAAATCTAACGTGCTGGAAAACAGTAACGTAGAAGATGTCGCCGTCTCGCAGGAACAGCAGAATGCCGCCGTGCCTATGCCGCAACTTGAGCAGGCTAACCAGGCACTGGTCGCGCAAAGCGGAACACAAGAGTACGCTCCGCACGTGATCAACACACCGCTGGCCTTCCTGATTAAAAGCGCGCTGAACACCAATATCTTTGGTGAACCAGGCTGGATGGGAACCGGTTGGCGTGCAGGTCGCGATTTACAGCGTCATGATATCGGCGGGAAAACCGGGACCACCAACAGCTCTAAAGATGCGTGGTTCTCCGGTTACGGACCAGGGGTAGTAACGTCGGTATGGATCGGCTTTGATGACCATCGCCGCAACCTTGGTCATACAACGGCTTCCGGCGCGATCAAAGACCAAATCTCCGGCTACGAAGGCGGTGCGAAGAGTGCGCAGCCTGCATGGGATGCTTACATGAAATCCGTGCTGGAAGGTGTGCCTGAACAGCCGCTGACGCCGCCGCCGGGTATCGTGACGGTCAATATCGATCGCAGCACAGGACAACTGGCGAGCGGTGGCAATAGCCGCGCAGAGTACTTCATTGAAGGCACACAGCCGACGCAACAAGCGGTGCATGAGGTGGGAACAACCATTATTGATAATGGTGAGACACACGAACTGTTCTGATCGATTGCCGGATGGCGCTTCGCTTATCCGGCCTACAATTTCGGTACAATTATTTGATCTTCCGGAATTTTGTAGGCTGGATAAGGTATCAGTTGGCAATCGTAATTAAAGCCGCCCCTGCCCTTTCAGCCATTCGCGTACGAGGAACAGCGCACTGACATTACGTGCTTCATGAAAATCAGGATCTTCCAGCAAGTCCATCAAATGCGCCAGCGGCCAGCGCACCTGCGGTAATGGCTCAGGTTCATCACCCTCCAGCGATTCAGGATATAAGTCCTCTGCCACCACGATGTTCATCTTACTGGAGAAATAAGATGGCGCCATGCTGAGTTTCTTTAAAAACGTCAGATCTTTTGCGCCAAACCCCACCTCTTCTTTCAGCTCCCGATTCGCCGCCTCAAACACGCTTTCGCCAGGATCGATTAATCCCTTAGAAAAACCCAGTTCGTAGGACTCGGTCCCGACCGCGTATTCGCGAATAAGGATCAGGTGGTCGTCAACAATCGGCACAATCATTACCGCTTCACGCGTGGATGGACGCATGCGTTCATAAACGCGGCGTACGCCATTGCTGAACTCAAGGTCCACGCTTTCGACCTTAAAAAGCCGGGATTGGGCGACGGTTTCCACTTTCAAAATCGTGGGTTTCTGTAATGATTTGCTCATTGTGAGGATCTTTGCTGTGAAATCTGGGGTTATTGTGCGATATACCGCACGGTTTCGGCAATGTGAATTGCCGTTTATTTACATTTATGTAACGTACTAAAAGTTAATCCCTATTTCAAATTAAAAGTCAATAGGTTGAAATAACTCCAGGAATTTGCTGATATTCCATTTTTGGTGATTTTGCTATGATTCGCATTTACTGGGCTGTATTTAAAGATGCTCAAGTTCGACTCCACACTTGCCGATAGCCAACCACAGAATCACGAATATTGAACAGGGTGCGACTGACCACGCCTGACAGACTAAGTAAGATGGGGAAAGCATGAGCACCATTCTGATTTTTTTAGCTGCTTTGCTGGCCTGCTCATTGCTTGCAGGATGGCTACTCAAATCAAAATCCAGGCAGAAAAATTTACCCTTGAGCAGCGTCTTCTCAGACGCCTCGAAACGTAAACTCACACCTGAAGAACGCAGCGCAGTCGAAAACTATCTCGAAAGCCTTAGTCAAATTCAGCAAGTACCCGGTCCCACGGGAGCCAGTGCTGCGCCGGTCTCATTAACGTTGAATGCCCAAAGTAATAGCGTCATCGTGCTTACTCGTTCGATTACACGTTACGGCATTACCACCGACGATCCTAACAAATGGCGCTACTATCTTGATTCCGTTGAGGTACATCTTCCCCCTTTCTGGGAACAATACATCAACGACGAAAACAGCGTTGAGATAATCCACACCAATACGATACCGCTGGTTATCTCGTTGAACGGCCATACGCTGCAGGAATATATGCAGGAAGCGCGAGGTTATGCGTTACAGCACACCGCTTCTACCCAGGCGTCCATTCGTGGTGAAGAAAGTGAGCAGATTGAACTGCTGAATATTCGCCAGGAAACCCATGAAGAATATGCGCTCAGCCGCCCTTCGGGATTGCGCGAGGCGTTGCTGATAACCGCATCATTCCTGCTGTTCTTTTTCTGTTTGGTTATCCCGAACACGTTTGTTCCGTGGGCAGTCGGTGGCGCGGTGTTGCTGTTAGCTGCGGGTCTGTGGGGATTGTTCGCCCCGCCGTCTAAAAGCGCCCTGCGGGAAATTCATTGTCTGCGCGGTACGCCGCGTCGCTGGGGATTGTTTGGCGAAAACGACCAGGAACAAATTAATAATATCTCGCTGGGTATTATTGATCTGATCTACCCAGCTCACTGGCAACCTTACATCGCCCAAGACCTTGGCCAGCAAACGGATATCGATATTTATCTCGATCGCCACGTTGCCCGCCAGGGGCGTTTTTTATCTCTGCACGATGAAGTGAAAAACTTCCCGTTACAGCACTGGCTGCGCAACGCCGTCATCGCAGGCGGCTCGTTGCTGGTACTGCTGATGCTGCTGTTTTGGATCCCGCTGGATATGCCAATAAAGGTCACGCTCTCCTGGATGAAGGGCGCGCAAACTATCGAAGCCACCAGCGTTAAACAGCTCGAAAACGCGGGCGTTCGCGTGGGTGACACGCTGCACCTGAGTGGTACGGGTATGTGTAACATTCATACCCAAGGGAGCTGGAATGCGCAGCCTGCCACGCCGTTTATGCCTTTCGATTGCTCGCAAATTATCTGGAATGATGCGCGCGCATTACCGCTGCCTGAGTCTGACCTGGTGAATAAGGCTACCGCGCTCACGCAGGCCGTGAGCCGTCAGCTGCATCCCAAACCTGACGATGACTCTCGCGTCAGCGCATCGCTACGCTCGGCAATCCAAAAGTCCGGCATGGTGTTACTGGACGATTTTGGTGAGATTGTCCTTAAAACGGCCGATCTGTGTGCAGCCAAAGATGAATGTATGCGCTTAAAAAATGCGCTGGTTAACCTCGGTAACAGTAAAGACTGGGCCGCGCTGGTGAAGCGAGCGAACGCAGGCAAACTGGATGGCGTGAACGTGCTGCTACGTCCGGTAAGCGCAGAGTCGTTGGATAATCTGGTGAATACCTCTACGGCGCCGTTTATTTCACGCGAGACTGCGCGAGCAGCCCAGGCGCTGAATAGCCCTGCCCCTGGCGGTTTCCTGATTATCAGCGACGAAGGCAGCGATCTGGTCGATCAGCCGTGGCCGACGACCTCGCTATATGACTATCCTCCCCAGGAACAGTGGAACGCCTTCCAGCGCCTGGCGCAGATGCTAATGCAGACACCATTTCGCGCGGAGGGGATCGTCACCAATATTTCGACTGACGCCAATGGCACCCAGCACATTGGCCTGCATCGTATTCCGGATCGTTCAGGATTATGGCGCTACCTTGGCACGACGCTGCTGATGTTCTCCATGCTCGGATGCGCTATCTACAACAGCATACAGGCATTCAGACGCTACCAGCGTCACCGCACCCGCATCGCGGAAATTCAGAGCTACTACGAAAGTTGTCTCAATCCAACACTGATTGACAACCCGGAAAGCCTGATTCGATAACACGCTCGCGCGACAGGATATGCTACCCTGTCGCGCATCATGTTTTCTTCTGGGGAGTTTCCATGCATATCAATATTGCCTGGCAGGATGTCGACACCGTGTTGTTAGATATGGACGGCACGCTGCTCGACCTGGCATTCGATAACTATTTCTGGCAAAAATTGGTGCCGGAAACCTATGGCGCGAAGCAGGGTATCTCTCCTCAGGAAGCTCAGGACTATATTCGTCAGCAGTATCATGCCGTGCAGCATACGCTAAACTGGTATTGCCTGGATTACTGGAGCGAGTGCCTGGATCTGGATATTTGTGCCATGACCACGGAACAGGGACCGCGCGCCGTTTTGCGTGAAGATACCGTACCGTTTCTTGATGCCTTAAAAGCCAGCGGCAAGCGCCGTATTTTGCTCACCAACGCACATCCGCATAATCTGGCGGTGAAGCTTGAGCATACCGGTCTGGCCTCACACCTTGATTTATTACTTTCCACCCACACATTTGGTTATCCCAAAGAGGATCAGCGGTTATGGCACGCTGTGGCTGAAGAAACGGGAATGAGTGCAGAGAAGACGCTGTTTATTGACGACAGCGAACCCATTCTCGACGCCGCTGCTCTGTACGGTATTCGTTACTGCCTCGGCGTGACCAATCCCGACTCCGGCATCGCCGAAAAACAGTACGCACGCCATCCGTCACTGAATGACTACCGCCGACTGATCCCCTCACTGATGTGAAGGAGACGCCATGAAAGAAAAGCCCTCTGCTGAAGTCAGGCTGGATAAATGGCTGTGGGCTGCACGCTTTTACAAAACGCGTGCGCTAGCCCGCGAAATGGTTGAAGGCGGTAAGGTGCACTACAACGGCCAGCGCAGTAAGCCAAGCAAGATTGTCGAGCTGAACGCCACCCTCACCCTGCGCCAGGGAAATGACGAGCGAACGGTCATTATCAAGGCCATTACCGAGCAGCGTCGCCCGGCAACGGAAGCCGTTACGCTGTATGAAGAAACCGCGGAAAGCGTGGAAAAACGCGAAAAAGTGGCGCTGGCGCGTAAACTTAACGCGTTAACCATGCCGCACCCGGACAGACGACCGGACAAGAAAGAGCGCCGCGACCTGTTACGATTTAAACACGGCGACAGCGAGTGACTGTCACCTGCAAGAGAGATGATTATGCCGCAACATGACCAATTACATCGTTATCTGTTTGAAAACTTTGCCGTGCGCGGCGAACTGGTGACCGTTTCGGAAACCCTGCAACAGATCCTCGAAAATCATACTTACCCGCAACCGGTCAAAAACGTACTGGCTGAGCTACTGGTTGCCACCAGCCTGCTCACCGCCACGCTGAAATTTGCCGGTGATATCACTGTGCAGTTGCAGGGTGATGGTCCGCTGAGCCTGGCCGTCATCAACGGCAACAACAATCAGCAGATGCGCGGCGTGGCCCGCATGCAGGGTGATATTCCTGAAGATGCCGATCTGAAAACGCTGGTGGGCAACGGTTACCTGGTGATCACCATTACCCCGGAAGAAGGCGAGCGTTATCAAGGCGTGGTCGGTCTGGAAGGTGACACGCTGGCAGCGTGTCTGGAAGATTACTTCATGCGTTCTGAACAGCTGCCGACACGCCTGTTCATCCGCACTGGCGACGTTGATGGCAAACCCGCTGCTGGCGGAATGCTGCTGCAGGTAATGCCGGCGCAAAACGCGCAGGCAGATGATTTCGATCACCTGACAGCCCTGACTGAAACCATCAAAGCCGAAGAGCTGCTGACGCTGCCGGCCAACGAAGTGCTGTGGCGCCTGTACCACGAAGAAGAAGTTACTCTCTACGATCCGCAGGACGTTGAGTTCAAATGCACCTGTTCACGCGAACGCTGCGCAGGCGCACTGAAAACGTTGCCGGACGAAGAAGTGGACAGCATTCTGGCGGAAGAAGGCGAGATCGATATGCACTGCGATTACTGCGGTAGTCACTATCTGTTTAACGCCATGGATATTGCTGAGATCCGCAGCAATGCCTCCCCTGCCGATCCCCAGGTGCATTAATCACTGTCTTGCCTGATGGCACGGCGCTTATCAGGCCTACGGAAAAACTGTCGTAGGCCTGATAAGACGTTCACGCTGCCATCCGGCAAAAACGATGTCGGCAACACACTCACTCGGTGTAATAAGTCATCGGCAGTCTTTTGCCATCAATAGTGATATCCCGCCAGATTCTGGGGGTTGAGCCCAGTTGCTGATTCGCTACCGCCTGCAGCAATTTATCCTTAGTGAATCCTTCAGGTAGCGTGGCGACCGCTAACAAATCCCATTTGTTTTTCTGCATGCCGAAGACCAGACTCTCCCCATCGCCAAAGGCATATAACACCTGCTCAGGATGACCATCCGCATTGAGGTCCTGACTCACCAGTACGCACGCATTCTGCTCAGCACAAGAGGTGATGCGATACCCTTGTGTTTTGACAAACGCCCAGAACGCATCGTCTGGCTTCTGGCTCCCCGGAGCCATCACAACCTTCGATACTAACTGTGTTGCGGTTAGCTCTTTAACCGGATCCCGGCGCCCTTGCAGCAGAGAATTCAAGTCGCGTCTGCGTTTACTGTCTTGATTAAACGCCACATCTTTTTGTAATGCTTCCAACGCTGCGCGCCCCGGTTTTCCGCTGTGATCCAACATATACAGGCTGACTTGATCCGGTTTAATTTTCCCGCTGTGATACAACCCCATATGGCTGTTAACGCTGATGCGCCAGGCATCAATAACCGGCGATGACAGCAGAACCAACAGCCCCAACGCCAGCAACGAAACGCCAAGAATGACCGGCCCCTGAAGCTCAAGCGGATTGCGCCCGCGGCGCAAAATGCTGGCCAGATAGCCAAACGACCATACCAGCAGCACCACGACCACCAGCACGCCATAAACGCGCTCAGGCGTCCAACCGTACTGCTGTATTCGCACCCACAGTGACCAACCGGCAATCAGCATATAGATGGGCGCGACAATCAGAGAGCATTTGATCAGGTAGCGTAACGCGCCAGGATAGGGTAACGCCTCTTTTTGCGGTTCACGCACGATAGCTATCAACAGCAACAGGAGCAGCGTCAGCGTTGACATCAACCCAGCCGCAGACACGCGTTGCGAAATAGCCTCCAGCCCGGTGAAGGGTAAGGTCAGTATGAACATCAGCGCCAACAGCGCGACCAGAGGTAACAGACCGGTGGCGATAAACGTCAGTAATTTTTGTACCGCCGTGACCAGACGCGACTGTGTACGGGCCAGTACCACTGCCAGTGCGGTAATCAGACCAAAGGCCACATAGCCAAACCAGTCGGTATCAAAGAAGAGCGTGCTGAAGAAGGGAATACCGACCAGCTTAAACATCTCGCTCCATAGCAGGAGCACCAGCCAGAACAAACCGTTGGCGACAAAGACAATCAGCAACGTCAACGCATTAAGCCACAATTGCCGATAAAAATGCGGGTAACGCGCCTGCTCACGAGAGACATGAAGCGAGTACTGAATCCAGGGCAAAGCTAGCATCGCCATCAGCAGTAAGCGCCAACCGTAGAACATAAAAACTTCATGTTGCCGCCACTTATCACTGTCCTCGACTTGCCACTTTAGCCAGACACTCATCGCCAGCACGACAACAAAGATCAGCGCCATCCAGTACCACAGCGCGCGTTGTTTGAAAGAAACAACAGTAAGCAAAAGGGCCGAGGTGATCGCAATCGTCGCAGGCAGGCCATAGAACAGCCAGCCGTCGTTATGGGGTACCAGATATGTCATCAGCAGGTAGCATAATATCCCCTGCAACAGGCCGATAAATATCATGCCCCAACGCGTCGTACGTGAAATTTCAGCACTATCCATGTCAGTTTCCAGAATGAAGGGAAAAGCTAATTATCGCATCAACTTCACAATTTTGAGCATTGGTAGAACGATTTCGGACTACGACGACGGGAAGTGAATCGATATTGTTTATGTATAACCCACGCTCATTTCTTACATGAATGCGATTACACTCACAAGATTTCCGCCCAAAACACTCTCCATTAACGTTTTAAGAACATTTTCCACAACAAAAAAGGGTTTCCTGCCATAATATCTGCCTCTTTGTGACAGGAGTCGCAGCGCATTCGGTCGCCCGTGATTTTCCCGGATGCGTAAATCTATGAGCCTTGTCGCGGTTAACAATCCCTAAAAAACCTTACTATTCCAGGTAATACATATTGGCTAAGGAGCAGTGAAATGCGTGTGAACAACAGTTTAACCCCGCAAGATCTCAAGGCTTATGGTATCAATGACGTTCAGGATATCGTTTACAATCCAGACTACGACACGCTTTTCCAGGAAGAACTTGATCCAAACCTGGAAGGTTATGAACGTGGCGTGTTAACGAATCTGGGCGCCGTTGCCGTTGATACCGGTATCTTTACCGGACGTTCGCCAAAGGATAAGTACATTGTCCGTGACGACACCACGCGCGACACGTTGTGGTGGTCCGACAAAGGTAAAGGTAAGAACGACAACAAACCGCTCTCTCCGGAAACCTGGCAGCATCTGAAAGGATTAGTCACCCAGCAACTTTCCGGCAAGCGCCTGTTTATCATTGATGCTTTCTGCGGCGCTAACGCCGATACCCGTCTTTCCGTGCGCTTCATTACCGAAGTTGCCTGGCAGGCGCATTTTGTCAAAAACATGTTCATCCGCCCAAGCGACGAAGAGCTGGTTGATTTCAAACCTGATTTCATCGTGATGAACGGCGCTAAATGCACCAACCCGCAGTGGAAAGAGCAGGGTCTGAACTCCGAAAACTTCGTGGCTTTCAACCTGACTGAGCGTATCCAGTTGATTGGTGGCACTTGGTACGGCGGCGAAATGAAGAAAGGTATGTTCTCCGTAATGAACTACCTGCTGCCGCTGAAAGGCATTGCCTCCATGCACTGCTCAGCAAACGTTGGGGAAAAAGGCGATGTGGCAGTCTTCTTTGGCCTGTCCGGCACCGGTAAAACCACGCTGTCCACCGACCCGAAACGTCGCCTGATTGGCGATGACGAACACGGCTGGGATGACGACGGCGTGTTTAACTTCGAAGGCGGTTGCTACGCGAAGACCATCAAACTGTCTAAAGATGCCGAGCCGGAAATCTACAACGCGATCCGTCGTGACGCGCTGCTGGAAAACGTCACCGTGCGCGAAGATGGTTCCATCGATTTCGATGATGGTTCAAAAACTGAGAACACCCGCGTTTCCTACCCGATTTATCACATCGATAATATCGTTAAGCCGGTGTCAAAAGCGGGCCATGCTACCAAAGTGATCTTCCTGACCGCCGACGCATTTGGCGTGCTGCCGCCGGTTTCTCGCCTGACGGCAGACCAAACGCAGTACCACTTCCTGTCTGGCTTCACCGCCAAACTGGCCGGTACCGAACGCGGCGTCACCGAACCGACCCCGACCTTCTCTGCCTGTTTCGGCGCAGCATTCCTGTCTCTGCACCCAACGCAGTACGCAGAAGTACTGGTGAAACGTATGCAGGCGGCAGGTGCACAGGCGTATCTGGTTAACACCGGCTGGAACGGTACCGGCAAGCGTATCTCTATCAAAGATACCCGTGCGATTATCGACGCCATCCTGAACGGTTCGCTGGATGACGCGGAAACGTTCCGTCTGCCGATGTTTGACCTGGCTATCCCGACCGAGCTGCCGGGTGTGGACACTCGCATTCTCGATCCGCGTAATACCTACGCATCTCCGGAGCAGTGGCAGGAAAAAGCCAACGCACTGGCGAAACTGTTTATCGAGAACTTCGAGAAATATACCGACACCCCTGCAGGTGAAGCGCTGGTTAGCGCCGGACCGAAGCTGTAACGAAAAGTGCCGGATGGCGGTTTCGCCTTATCCGGCCTACAGCAACAAAAAGGGAGGCATTTTGCCTCCCTTTGTTATGCGTCTTTCATGTTGCCCGGCGCGCGAGTGAAGGGAACCGGAAGCCATGCACGAATCGACAACCCACCGCGTTCACTGGTACCAATCTCCAGCATACCGTTATGGTTATCAATAATACGCTGCACAATCGCCAGCCCCAGGCCCGTACCGCTGGTACTGCGCGCGCTGTCTCCGCGGACAAACGGCTGGAACAGGTGTTTACGCTGCTCCGGCTTGATGCCCGGACCATCATCTTCTACCTGGAACCAGGCGCGATGCTGCTCCATTCCGCTACTGACCTTAATCCAGCCGTTGCCGTAGCGGGCGGCGTTAACCACCATATTGGCAACCGCACGCTTGATCGACAGCGGGTGCATCTTCACCTGAATGCTGCCCGGCAGCAGTGCAGTTTCGATTTCACGTTCGTAGCCGCTTTCTGCCGCAACCACTTCACCCAACACCGAGTTCAGATCTGCCATCTCCATTGGCATCTCCTGACCGGTACGCAGGTAATCGATGAACTGCTCGATGATGGCGTTACACTCTTCGATGTCCTTATTGATGGACTCCGCAAGATAACCGTCCTCTTCGCCCATCATTTCCGTCGCCAGACGAATACGCGTCAGCGGGGTACGTAAATCGTGGCTCACGCCCGCCATTAACAGCGTACGGTCATCGGCCAGCTGCTTCACACCCGCGGCCATATGGTTAAAGGCTCGGGTTACGGAGCGCACCTCTGAAGCGCCATACTCACGCAACGGCGGCGGAATGATACCTTTCCCCACCTGCAGCGCCGCATGTTCAAGATCCACCAATGGCCGGTTCTGGATACGGATAAACAACCAGGCCCCACCGATAGCCAACAGCATAATCGCCAGCGTATAGCGGAACAGCGGTGAGAAGTCGCCCTGATGAATTTCCGTAAGCGGCACGCGTACCCAGATATTGGGCGACAGCCAGGTTTTCAACCACACGACCGGCGAGCTTTTGTTTACCTCAACGCGGACTTCCGTTGGGCCACCCAGTTGCTGCGCCATCTGATGGCTTAAGAATTCATAGTGTTGCGCCCAACGCAGTCCGGCTTCTTCAGCGGCCTCGTTGGAATAGAGGGAAATACCCAGCTCACGATAAATTTCCCGGCGGAATGCGGGCGGCACCACCAGTTGCGTACCGTCCTCCAGCTGCAGTTTATCGGTCATCAGCATACGAACTTCGTACGCCAGGACCTTATTAAACTGCTGGAGGCTCGGCAGAATCGCGAAGTTCAGCACTACCAGGTATGTCGTCACCAGGCTGGCAAACAGCAAGGTGACGATGAGCAATAACGTGCGGGCAAACGAACTTCGTGGCGAGAAGCGCATTCGCCTCATGCTTTAGAACCGTCCGGAACAAAGACGTAGCCCAGACCCCATACGGTCTGAATGTAGCGTGGATGAGCCGGATCTTCTTCCACCATGCGGCGCAGACGGGAGATCTGGACGTCGATAGAACGTTCCATCGCAGAATATTCACGACCACGGGCGAGGTTCATCAGCTTGTCTCGCGACAGCGGCTCGCGCGGGTGGCTTACCAGCGCTTTCAGTACTGCAAATTCCCCGCTAGTGAGCGGCATCGGCTCATCTTCGCGGAACATTTCACGCGTACCGAGGTTCAGCTTGAACTTACCAAAAGCGATAACCGCTTCTTCCTGAGAAGGTGCGCCCGGCAGTTCATTCGCCTGACGACGCAGGACTGCGCGAATACGAGCCAGCAGCTCACGCGGGTTAAACGGTTTCGGGATGTAATCGTCGGCACCGATTTCCAGCCCTACGATACGGTCAACTTCTTCACCCTTCGCTGTGACCATAATGATCGGCATCGGGTTGCTCTGGCTGCGCAGGCGACGGCAAATAGACAGGCCATCTTCTCCAGGCAGCATTAAATCCAGCACCATCAGGTGAAAGGACTCACGGGTCAGCAGACGATCCATCTGCTCAGCGTTTGCGACGCTTCGAACCTGGAAGCCCTGCTCGGTCAGATAACGCTCCAGAAGCGCACGCAAGCGCATGTCGTCATCGACCACCAGAATCTTATAGTTCTCTTGCATTGTTATTACTCCCAAAGGTTCGCAACAATTAAGTGTATATTCTTAAGAAAGCTAACGTGAGTCACCAGCGAATTCTGGTATGAATTCCAGGCTAAATTGTTACAAAGCATATTAAACAGCAGCTTAAGTATACAATGTTTCTCGCAATACATTATTTATTCTGTTGATATGCTCACGTAATACTAATTGTGCGCATCATCACAGAGTCGAAGGTAAAACAATAAGATGAAAACGCCCCTGATAACCCGTGAAGGGTATGAAAAACTTAAACAAGAGCTGAATTATCTCTGGCGTGAAGAGCGCCCGGAAGTCACCAAAAAAGTTACCTGGGCTGCAAGTCTGGGTGACCGCAGCGAAAATGCCGACTACCAGTATAATAAAAAGCGCCTGCGTGAGATCGACCGCCGCGTCCGTTATTTGACCAAGTGCATGGAGAATCTAAAAATCGTCGATTATTCCCCGCAGCAGGAAGGCAAAGTCTTCTTTGGCGCATGGGTTGAGATTGAAAATGACGATGGCGACATCCGCAAATTCCGTATTGTTGGCTACGATGAGATCTTCGGTCGTAAGGATTACATCTCAATCGACTCACCAATGGCGCGGGCGCTATTGAAAAAAGAGGTCGGCGATCTCGCAGTAGTAAACACCCCAGGTGGCGAAGCCAGCTGGTACGTGAATGAGATTGAATACGTGAAGTGAGACCGGAACAATCCGAAGCCCCGGCAGATGGCTGGCATTTTTGCCAGTCAATCCGTATAACTATCCCCTGATTTTTTATCCTATAGACGAAGCTATCCATGATGAATGATTCTTTCTGCCGCATTATCGCAGGTGAAATTCAGGCTCGTGCTGAACAGGTAGAAGCTGCCGTTCGCCTGCTTGACGAAGGGAACACCGTGCCGTTTATCGCACGATATCGTAAGGAAATCACCGGCGGTCTGGACGATACGCAACTGCGTAATCTGGAAACCCGTCTGGGATATCTGCGTGAACTGGAAGACCGCCGTCAGGCAATCCTGAAATCTATCGGCGAGCAAGGCAAACTGACTGACGATCTGGCGAAAGCGATCAACGGCACGTTAAGTAAGACCGAACTCGAAGATCTCTATCTGCCGTATAAACCAAAGCGCCGCACCCGTGGGCAGATCGCCATTGAGGCTGGACTGGAGCCGCTGGCAGACCTGCTGTGGAACGAACCGTCTCACGACCCGGAAACGGAAGCCGCAAAATATCTCAACGCCGAAAACGGCGTGGCGGATACCAAAGCCGCCCTCGACGGCGCGCGCTACATTCTAATGGAGCGCTTCGCTGAAGATGCTGCTCTGCTGGCAAAAGTACGTGATTATCTGTGGAAAAACGCCCACCTGGTCGCCACCGTGGTAAGCGGTAAAGAAGAGGAAGGCGCTAAGTTCCGCGACTACTTCGATCACCACGAACCGATTTCTACCGTACCATCCCACCGTGCGCTGGCCATGTTCCGTGGTCGTAACGAAGGCGTGTTACAGCTTTCACTGAATGCCGATCCGCAATTCGATGAGCCACCAAAAGAGAGCCACGGCGAGCAGATTATCCGCGATCATCTGGGGCTGCGCCTGAACAACGCCCCAGCAGACAGCTGGCGTAAAGGCGTGGTTAGCTGGACCTGGCGCATCAAAGTGCTGATGCACCTTGAAACGGAGCTGATGGGTACCGTGCGCGAACGTGCGGAAGATGAAGCTATCAACGTCTTTGCCCGTAACCTGCATGACCTGCTGATGGCCGCTCCGGCCGGGCTGCGCGCTACCATGGGCCTCGATCCAGGTCTGCGTACCGGTGTAAAAGTGGCAGTTGTTGACGGTACCGGTAAGCTGGTCGCGACCGACACCATTTATCCGCATACCGGTCAGGCCGCCAAAGCCGCCGTTGCCGTTGCGGCGCTGTGTGAAAAACACAACGTTGAACTGGTGGCGATTGGTAACGGTACGGCGTCGCGCGAAACCGAGCGTTTCTTCCTCGACGTGCAAAAGCAGTTCCCGCAAGTGACCGCGCAGAAAGTGATCGTCAGTGAAGCCGGCGCGTCGGTTTACTCCGCATCCGAACTGGCGGCGCTGGAGTTCCCGGACCTCGACGTATCTCTGCGTGGCGCGGTGTCTATCGCCCGTCGTCTGCAGGATCCGCTGGCTGAGCTGGTGAAAATCGATCCGAAATCTATCGGCGTGGGCCAGTATCAGCACGACGTAAGCCAGACTCAGTTGGCGCGTAAGCTGGATGCGGTGGTGGAAGACTGCGTGAACGCCGTCGGCGTCGATCTGAATACCGCCTCCGTACCGCTGCTGACCCGTGTTGCTGGTCTGACGCGCATGATGGCGCAGAATATCGTTGCCTGGCGTGATGAGAACGGTCAATTCCAGAACCGTCAGCAACTGTTAAAAGTCAGCCGTCTTGGACCTAAAGCCTTTGAACAGTGCGCGGGCTTCCTGCGTATCAACCACGGCGATAACCCGCTGGATGCCTCTACCGTCCACCCGGAAGCTTATCCGGTTGTGGAACGCATTCTGGCCGCCACCGAGCAATCGTTGCGTGATCTGATGGGTAACAGCAGCGAATTGCGCAATCTGAAACCCGCTGATTTTACCGACGAACGCTTCGGGGTGCCGACCGTCACCGACATCATCAAAGAGCTGGAAAAGCCGGGCCGCGATCCGCGTCCTGAATTTAAAACCGCACAGTTTGCTGATGGCGTCGAAACCATGAACGACCTACTGCCGGGAATGATTCTGGAAGGTGCTGTCACCAACGTTACCAACTTCGGCGCGTTTGTTGATATCGGCGTTCATCAGGATGGTCTGGTGCATATCTCTTCGCTGTCGAATAAGTTCGTCGAAGATCCACACACCGTGGTGAAAGCAGGCGACATTGTGAAGGTGAAAGTGCTGGAAGTGGACCTGCAACGTAAGCGTATCGCGCTGACCATGCGTCTGGACGAGCAGCCGGGTGAAACCAATGCGCGTCGCGGCGGCGGGAATAACGATCGCGCTCAGGGCAATCGCCCGGCACCAAAAGCGGCGAAACCGCGTGGCCGTGACGCACAGCCTACAGGCAACAGTGCGATGATGGATGCGTTGGCGGCGGCGATGGGTAAAAAACGCTAAGTTTAAACCCTGTGCCGGATGGTGGTGTAAACGCCCTGTCCGGCCAGGTTATCGCAATTAATTTGCAGGCCGGATAAGACGCATGAGCGTCGCCATCCGGCATATTTAATCTATGCCCCGCTTTGCACCACAATATATTTATCACTTCATTAACAGATGAAACCTTAATTAAACATTAAGATCCCCAATAATTACTTCCGCGAATCACTCGTTTCCAACCAGAATAAATATTGAGGAATATCAAAATTGGCTCAAATTATTATCCAATTGTACATTCCGTCACATTTATTCTATTGATGATAGAAACCATTCTCATTATCATTGATTTGTTGATTATTTACTCTTCCCTTACGTTGGCTAATCATCTGGTCTCATGCCGCCCTGTCGCCCCATGAGGTAATCATCCAGTTAGCGAGATATAAGTAGGTCCCTATGCAATTCACTCCTGACAGTGCGTGGAAAATTACCGGTTTTGCCCGTGAAATCAGCCCGGCTTATCGTCAGAAACTGTTGTCACTTGGCATGCTACCCGGCTCATCCTTCAACGTGGTACGCGTCGCCCCGCTCGGCGATCCTATCCATATCGAAACGCGTCGCGTAAGTCTGGTATTGCGTAAGAAGGATTTGGCGTTATTAGAAGTGGAAGCGGTTTCCTGTTAATACAGTGAGTCTATAAAAATGAAAAAACTAACCATTGGTTTAATTGGTAATCCTAATTCCGGCAAGACAACTTTATTCAACCAGCTCACCGGCGCGCGCCAGCGTGTAGGCAACTGGGCTGGCGTTACCGTTGAGCGTAAAGAAGGCCATTTCGCCACGACGGACCACCAGGTCACACTGGTCGATTTACCCGGCACTTATTCGCTGACGACAATCTCATCCCAAACATCTCTCGATGAGCAGATTGCCTGCCACTATATTTTAAGCGGCGACGCGGATCTGTTGATCAACGTGGTCGATGCTTCAAACCTTGAACGCAACCTCTACCTGACGTTGCAACTGCTTGAGCTGGGTATTCCCTGTATCGTTGCACTGAACATGCTGGATATTGCTGAGAAACAGCAAATCCGTATCGATATCGACGCCCTCTCCGCTCGTCTTGGCTGTCCGGTGGTTCCACTGGTTTCCACTCGTGCGCGCGGCATTGAAGCACTGAAGCTGGCGATCGATCGCTACAAAGAAAACGACACCGTTGAGCTGGTCCATTATGCCCAGCCGCTGCTGCAAGAAGCTGATTCCCTCGCCGACGCAATGGCCAAAGATATGCCGCTCAAACAGCGCCGCTGGCTAGGCCTGCAGATGCTCGAAGGCGATATCTACAGCCGTGCTTACGCCGGTGATGCAGCACAAAACCTTGATGCCGCTGTTGCTCGCCTGAGTGAGACAATGGACGACCCGGCGCTACATATTGCCGATGCACGTTACCAGTGCATTGCCGCTATCTGCGATACCGTCAGTAATACCCTGACGGCAGAGCCGAGCCGTTTCACCACAGCGGTAGATAAAATTATCCTCAACCGCTTCCTCGGTCTGCCGATTTTCCTGTTCGTGATGTACCTGATGTTCCTGCTTGCCATCAACATTGGCGGCGCGCTGCAGCCGTTGTTTGATGTTGGCTCCGTGGCGCTCTTTATCCATGGTATTCAGTGGATTGGCTATACGCTGCATTTCCCGGACTGGCTGACTATCTTCCTGGCCCAGGGCCTTGGCGGCGGGATTAACACCGTGCTGCCGCTGGTACCGCAAATCGGCATGATGTATCTGTTCCTCTCTTTCCTTGAAGACTCCGGCTACATGGCGCGCGCCGCATTTGTGATGGACCGTCTAATGCAGGCGCTGGGACTGCCGGGGAAATCATTTGTCCCGCTGATCGTCGGCTTTGGTTGTAACGTACCGTCAGTGATGGGCGCGCGTACGCTGGACGCCCCGCGTGAGCGTCTGATGACCATCATGATGGCGCCGTTTATGTCCTGTGGCGCACGTCTGGCGATTTTCGCCGTCTTTGCCGCCGCGTTCTTTGGTCAGAACGGCGCGCTGGCGGTCTTCTCGCTGTACGTGCTGGGTATCGTTATGGCGGTGTTGACCGGCCTGATGCTCAAACACACCATCATGCGTGGCGAAGCAACGCCGTTCGTGATGGAGCTGCCGGTATATCACGTACCGCACATTAAGAGTCTGATCATTCAAACCTGGCAACGTCTGAAAGGCTTCGTTCTGCGTGCAGGTAAAGTCATCATCATCGTCAGCATTTTCCTCAGCGCGTTTAACAGCTTCTCACTGAGCGGAAAAATCGTCGACAACATCAACGACTCTGCTCTGGCTTCAGTTAGCCGCGTCATTACCCCAGTCTTTAAGCCGATTGGTGTTCACGAAGATAACTGGCAGGCAACCGTAGGTCTGTTCACCGGCGCGATGGCGAAAGAAGTGGTTGTCGGTACGCTGAACACGCTCTATACCGCAGAAAACATTCAGGAAGAAGAGTTCAACCCGGCAGATTTCCACCTCGGTGACGAGCTGCTCGGCGCGGTAGATGAAACCTGGCAAAGCCTGAAAGACACTTTCAGCCTGAGCGTACTGGCTAACCCTATCGAAGCCAGCAAGGGCGACGGTGAAATGGCTACCGGTGCAATGGGCGTGATGGGCGAGAAATTTGGCAGCGCCGCCGCCGCGTACAGCTATCTGATCTTTGTTCTGCTGTATGTACCATGCATTTCAGTGATGGGCGCTATCGCACGTGAATCCAGCCGTGGCTGGATGAGCTTCTCGATTCTGTGGGGCCTGAATATCGCCTACTCTCTGTCGACGCTGTTTTATCAGACGGTCAGCTACAAAGAACACCCGACCTACAGCCTGGTGTGCATTTTAGCGGTCATCCTGTTTAACATCGTGTTGCTGGGCCTTCTGCGTCGAGCTCGCAGCCGCGTGGACCTCGCACTGCTGGCAACCAACAGAACGGCGAGTTCCTGCTGTTCCAGCACGACTGGCGATTGCCACTAAGGTTATCGACAATGGCATCGCTTATTCAGGTTCGTGATTTACTGGCTTTGCGGGGGCGCATGGAGGCGACACAAATTAGCCACACGCTGCATACCCCGCAGCCCATGATTGACGCCATGCTGAATCAGTTAGAAAAGATGGGCAAAGCGGTGCGGATTCAGGAAGATGCCGACGGGTGTCTTTCCGGAAGCTGCAAAAGTTGCCCAGAAGGTAAAGCCTGCCTGCGCGAGTGGTGGGCTTTACGCTAATCAGATGCTCTTTGCCGGATGGCGCTACGCTTATCCGGCCTACAAATGATGCAAACATCCAGGCCGGATAACGCGTTTACGCTGATATCCGGCTTTTTTGCGTAATGGATTCCACACAGATTTCATTATTTCAGCAAAAAAGATCTATCCTCCAGCCAGCCACGCATCGTTATTAATTCGTGGATGATTACTGGTAACCTGGGAAGTAGAGTCTCGTCATCTTTTTTCTCAGGTATAGCACCGCGTTTCCACTGATCGATATCACTGTTGTGCCCGATGACGAGATTATGCAGCATCGCCGGGTGGCGCTGTTGGAGCTCATCCAAAAGCATATTCGTAAACGCGATTTGATGGGGCTGGTAGAAAAACTGGCCATCCTGCTTGTTAAAGGACACGCTAATGACAACCAGTTGAAAGCCTTGTTTAATTATTTAATGCAGGCCGGTAACACCACACATTTTGGCGAGTTTCTTCATGAAGTCGCCGAACGTTTACCCCAACATAAGGACAAGTTGATGACTATCGCCGAAAGATTACGACAGGAAGGGCACCTTAATGGTCTTCAGGAAGGCCATAGGAAAGGGTTGCAAGAAGGGTTGCAAGAAGGGTTACAAACGGGTCTGCAACAAGGCAAACGAGAGGAAGCATTACGTATTGCATCAACTATGCAGGCTGATGGTATAGACCCACTAACCATCTTCAGAATTACTGGCCTGACCGCTGAGGATCTGGCTACGCGCAGCCATTAATCTCAGGCCCGGCGAGCATGGCACCACCGGGCAACGCAACGGATTTATAGCCGCTGTTTTAACGCCAGCAGCGCTGCGCAAAACTCGGCTGGATGCGAGATAAACGGCGCATGCGCCGCTTTGGCAAACACCAAAGACTCGCTCTGCGGCCACAGTGCATCCAGCATCGGGACGACTTTGCGCGGAACCAGCCCGTCAAGATAGCCGTACAACCGCAGGAAAGGCATTGCCACCGCGCACAGCGGTTCTCGCAGATCGACCGTTTTCAGGATCTCCAGCCCGCCATTGAGCACCTCGACGTCCGGCATGGGTAAAGCCAGCACCGTTTTCTTCAACGCTCGCGCATCCTGACGCGCAGTTTCTGTGCCCATCGTTTGCAACGCCAGAAAACGCTCCACCGTACGCTGGAAATCTTCGCTCAGCTGCTGCTGGAAACCTGCCAGCACCTCTGGCTTGATTCCCGGCCACTCATCCCGCGCGCTAAAGCAAGGGGAAGACGCGACGGTCACCAACGCCTGAACACGCTCAGGATGCGTTAACGCTACCTGACTCGCAACCAGCCCACCCAGACTCCAGCCGAGCCAAATAGCTTTCTCCGGTGCCTGTTTCAATACCCGCTCAGCCATCTCTTCCAGTGACATTGCACCGAAACCCTGGCTACGACCAAATCCCGGTAAGTCGACAAGATGCAGCGTAAAATGCGAGCTCAGTTCCTCGCTTATGCAATGCCACACTTGCGCATTCAGTCCCCATCCGTGCAGCAGCACAAGATGGCAATTTCCCGAACCCTGGGTCTGCCACCAGATGTCATTCATCAGTTATTGTTCTCTTTTAGCCTGAAAGGATGCATCTATGCTAACAGTACCGGGATTGTGCTGGCTATGCCGAATGCCCCTGACGTTAGGGCATTGGGGGATCTGCTCAGTCTGTACGCGGGCAACGCGTCAACACGCCAGCCTGTGCCCTCAATGTGGACTCCCTGCCGCTCATACCGTCATTCCCTGTGGGCGCTGCCTGCAAAAACCGCCGCCGTGGCAGAGACTGGTTACCGTCAGCGACTATGTTCCGCCGTTGAGCGGGCTTATCCGCCAGCTCAAGTTTTCACGACGCAGCGAAACAGCCTCAGCTCTTTCGCGTTTGCTATTGCTGGAGGTATTACAAGTTCGGCGTGTCTGCTATCTTCCTCTACCGGACAGGCTGGTCAGCGTCCCGCTATGGCAACGCCGACACTGGCGCAGAGGGTTTAATCAGAGCGATTTATTGTGCCGTCCGCTGGCGCGCTGGCTGGGTTGCGACTGGGACAGCCGGACCATCTCACGAGTTCGGGCAACCGCCACACAGCACCATCTCAGCGCCCGATTACGTAAACAAAACCTGAAAAATGCCTTTCGCCTTGAATTGCCGGTGCAGGGACTCCATATGGTTATTGTGGATGATGTCGTCACTACCGGAAGTACCGTCGCGGAAATCGCGCAGCTGCTTTTACGCAACGGCGCGGCGACTGTCCAGGTATGGTGCCTGTGTCGAACCTTGTAGAGCCTCGATGATGGGCGTATTATAACCAAGTAAAATAGTCAACTATTAGGCCATTACTATGATCCATATTTCCGATGCTGCACAAGCGCACTTTGCCAAACTGCTGGCAAATCAGGAAGAAGGGACACAAATCCGCGTATTTGTGATTAATCCCGGCACGCCTAACGCTGAATGCGGCGTTTCTTATTGTCCGCCGGACGCCGTGGAAGCAACCGACACCGCCATTAAATTTGACCTGCTGACCGCATATGTTGATGAACTGAGCGCACCGTATCTGGAAGATGCAGAAATCGATTTCGTTACCGACCAGTTAGGCTCCCAACTGACCCTGAAAGCACCAAACGCCAAAATGCGTAAAGTTGCCGATGATGCGCCGCTGATGGAACGCGTGGAGTACATGCTGCAATCGCAGATCAACCCACAGCTGGCTGGCCACGGTGGTCGTGTCTCTCTGATGGAAATCACCGATGAAGGCTACGCCATTCTGCAGTTTGGCGGCGGCTGTAACGGCTGTTCAATGGTAGATGTAACGCTGAAAGAAGGTATCGAGAAGCAGCTGCTGGCTGAATTCCCTGAACTGAAAGGCGTTCGCGATTTAACCGAACACCAGCGCGGCGAGCACTCTTACTACTAACGCCTGAACCTGTAGAGTATCCGTAGGCCCGATAAGACGCCCCCGCGTCGCTATCGGGCATTAATGCCGGGTGGTAGCGTAATCGCTGACTCCGGCTTACGTCCCAACATTTTTTCGCATTTATCCTGCAACAATCCCCCGCATAATTTGACCAGCCTCTCATATTTTAAATTTTGCCTGTCCAGGTGATTTTCAAGCGCAGCATGTTACCCGTATCATTCGTATCAGCACCTAACACACACATAATAGCCAGTTAAACTGATTAGTTTTGAAGGCAACCAGCATTGGTGCTGAGAATACTCTGTTCCCGGTCGGGACAATCGGAATTTGTCATCTAAACACTGACGTTACCCATAACAAAGTAAAGGCCAGGTAAATCATGCCATTAGTCATCGTTGCTATCGGTGTAATCTTGTTACTCCTCCTGATGATCCGTTTCAAAATGAACGGCTTCATCGCTCTCGTCCTGGTGGCGCTTGCTGTCGGATTGATGCAAGGGATGCCACTGGATAAAGTCATCGGTTCGATTAAAGCCGGCGTCGGCGGAACCCTTGGCAGCCTCGCCCTGATTATGGGTTTTGGCGCCATGCTGGGCAAAATGCTGGCGGACTGCGGTGGCGCACAGCGCATCGCAACCACTCTGATTGCTAAATTCGGCAAAAAACACATTCAGTGGGCGGTGGTATTAACCGGCTTCACCGTCGGTTTTGCCCTGTTCTACGAAGTTGGCTTCGTGCTGATGCTGCCGCTGGTATTCACCATTGCTGCCGCTGCTAACATCCCGCTGCTGTACGTTGGTGTGCCGATGGCGGCTGCGCTGTCCGTTACTCACGGCTTCCTGCCACCGCACCCGGGTCCAACCGCTATTGCCACCATTTTCCACGCAGATATGGGTAAAACTCTGCTGTTTGGTACGATTCTGGCAATCCCGACCGTTATTCTCGCCGGTCCGGTATACGCACGTTTCCTGAAAGGCATCGATAAGCCAATCCCGGAAGGTCTGTACAGCGCAAAAACCTTCACTGAAGAAGAGATGCCAGGCTTTGGCGTCAGCGTCTGGACCTCTCTGGTCCCGGTTATCCTGATGGCAATGCGCGCCGTGGCGGAGATGATTCTGCCGAAAGGCCATGCTTTCCTGACGGTTGCAGAATTCCTCGGTGACCCGGTCATGGCAACGCTGATTGCGGTGCTGATTGCGATGTTCACTTTTGGTCTGAACCGCGGACGTTCGATGGATCAGATTAACGACACGCTGGTGTCCTCAATCAAAATCATCGCGATGATGCTGTTGATCATCGGTGGTGGCGGTGCCTTTAAACAGGTCCTGGTTGATAGCGGCGTGGACAAATACATCGCCTCAATGATGCACGGCTCTAACGTTTCTCCGCTGCTGATGGCATGGTCTATCGCTGCAGTACTGCGTATCGCACTGGGTTCCGCAACCGTTGCAGCGATTACTGCAGGTGGGATTGTGGCACCGCTGATTGCAACGACCGGCGTAAGCCCTGAGCTGATGGTTATTGCGGTTGGCTCCGGTTCCGTCATCTTCTCCCACGTGAACGATCCTGGGTTCTGGCTGTTCAAGGAGTATTTCAACCTGACCATCGGTGAAACCATCAAGTCATGGTCAATGCTGGAAACCATTATCTCCGTCTGCGGTCTGGTAGGGTGTCTGCTGCTGGGTATGGTGGTCTGATAAAACTGTGCCTGATGGCGCTACGCTTATCAGGCCTACGTACTACGAGCCATCACCATAAGAAAGCCGGGGAATTCCCCGGCTTTTTTACTTCTTCTTCGCGGCCGCTTTTCGCCGCTTATCCAAATCCTTAATCAGCTTATTCACGCCTTCATCAGCAAACATCTGTTCCAGCGTGGCGGTGAGCTTACGCCGCCAGTTTTTGTACTGATCGCTGGTCCCCGGAATGTTGACCGGCTCAGCCATATCCAGCCAGTCTTCCGGTTGCAGGCCCAGCAACGCACTGTTGCTGTCAGCGATATAGCGTTGCATGCCGCGATTCAGAATCGGCGTCATCGACATCAGGGAAGCCTTGTGACCGGCACGTTTTGGCAGGCAGCCGTATTTGTGCAGCGCGTCCAGCAGCCCCTGTTTCGCCAGTTCCCGGTCCTGATACAACCCGCGCAGCACGACTTCATCCGGATACAGGCCCAGTGCTTTACCCAGCGTCAGATCGCCGCTATCCCAATAACCTTTAAGCGTAGGAAGGTCATGCGTCGCCGCGACTGCCATTGATTGTTCCGGGTACGCTTTCGGCGCACGGAAGTTTTTCTCATGGTCATTCTCAAAATAAAGCACTTTGTAGGAGTAGACGCCACTGTCACGCAGCTTGCTGACGATCTCCACCGGCACGGTACCCAGATCTTCACCAATCACCATGCAGTGATGACGTTTACTCTCCAGCGCCAGAATTGACAGCAGATCGTCGACCGGATAATGCACGTAGGCACCGTGATCGGCAGTTTCACCGTAAGGGATCCACCACAGACGCAGCATCGACATGACATGGTCGATACGCAACGCGCCGCAGTTCTGCATATTGGCGCGCAGCAGTTCGATAAACGGTTCGTAAGCACGTGCCGCGATGATGTGCGGATCCATCGGCGGCAGTCCCCAGTTTTGCCCAAGCGGACCGAGAATATCCGGCGGTGCGCCAACTGAAGCTTTCAGGCAATACAACTCGCGGTCACACCAGGTTTCCGCCCCGCCTTCGGCCACGCCAACGGCCAGGTCGCGATACAGCCCTATCGGCATTGCAAAGCCCTGGCTGGTTTTCCAGCAGTCAGCAAACTGGGTATACGCCAGCCACTGTAACCACAGGTAGAAATCTACGTCATCACGATGTTCTTCGCAGAAGCGTTTTACCTCTGGCGAGTCCACTGACTGGAAAGCTTCTGGCCACACCGGCCAGCCCCAGCGCAATGCGTCCTCTTTCACCTGATGCGCATGCAGCGCATCAAAGGCCGCCTGCCAGTAGAGGCTATCCCCTTCCTGAGCCACAAACTGGCGAAATGCCGCCATCTGCTCATCATCACGCGCAGAGAAGCTTTTCCACGCCATACGTAGCGCCGTCATCTTCAGTGCGGTAACAGCAGAATAATCAACCCACTCGGCATCGCGGGCGCGTTGCAGAGCTTGCTGAGTCGCGGGTTTCTGCCACCACGCCTGCGCCTCTTTACTCAGACGGAAATCATCTACGGCGTTTACATCAATATAAATAACGTTCAACCAGCGACGTGACGACGGGCTGTACGGGCTGGCGCTCTCCGGATTCGCCGGATACAGCGCGTGAATCGGATTAAGCCCGATAAACGCGCCGCCGCGTTGCGCTACATCCACCAGCATGGTGCGGAGATCGCCGAAGTCGCCAATCCCCCAGTTCTTTTCCGATCGCAAGGTGTAGAGCTGAACACATGCACCCCATAGCTTCTGCCCGGCTAACAACGCCTGCGGTTCATAGCAGCGCTTTGGTGCCACGATGATACGACAATGGGAACGCAGCTCGCCCTGGGTCAGGGTCAACGTGTGATACCCCTCCGGCAGCTTCGCCGGAAGGTTAAAAGATTTACCGCCGACGGCATGCCCTTTGTGCTGC
The DNA here is from genome assembly GCF_030332405.1 of Citrobacter sp. Cpo147. Lineage (NCBI taxonomy): Bacteria > Pseudomonadati > Pseudomonadota > Gammaproteobacteria > Enterobacterales > Enterobacteriaceae > Citrobacter > Citrobacter sp. Cpo147. The sequence goes on along the minus strand of NZ_JAOWHX010000035.1, from coordinate 132,896 downwards.
ACGCCCTCTTCGGTAGTCAGCAGCCAGTTAAACTCCCCGCTTCCCTCAACCGCCAGCGGCATTTTCTTACCAGCGGTATAAACCATGACATTCGGCACCGGCGTCACCGCCACCTGAACGGCGGCGGAGGTGCGATGCATGGCATCAAGCAAACGCCGCTTGGTTTCGGCGCCAATAGACTGCGGTTTACCGTGGGCATTAATGTAATTGGGGCTGATCCCCGCCGCCAGCGCGGCATTATCCAGACGTTTGCTTTCCATCGCGATCCCTTAACGTTTCGCCTGCCAGATACGAGCCTGATAATCGCGGATGGAGCGATCCGAACTGAACATGCCGCAACGCGCGGTATTCAGAATCGCCGCCCGGGTCCAGGCTTCCTGGTCACGATACAACACGTCAACCTGCTTCTGAGCTTCAACGTAGGCCGCGAAGTCCGCCATCACCAGATACGGGTCACCGCCCTGCTTGCCAATACTGTGCAACATCTGGTCGAAGGCATGTTTGTCGCCATCGCTGTATTTCCCGCTTTCCAGCTCTTTCAGGACAGCATCCAGCACTTTATCTTTCTTACGCCATTTCACCGGATCGTAGCCTTTGGCTTTGAGCGCCTTCACCTCTTCCACGGTATGACCAAAGATGAAGATATTTTCGTCCCCCACCTTCTCGGCGATTTCGACGTTTGCGCCATCCAGCGTACCTACGGTTAACGCACCGTTCAGCGCCAGCTTCATGTTACCGGTGCCGGAAGCCTCTTTCCCTGCGGTTGAAATCTGTTCAGAGATATCCGCCGCCGGAATCAGCATTTCCGCCGCCGAGACACAATAATCCGGCAAGAAGACGACCTTCAGCTTGTCGCCGACTTTCGGGTCGTTATTGATGGTTTGTGCAACCTGGTTGATGGCGAAGATGATATTTTTCGCCAGGTAGTAACCCGGAGCAGCTTTTGCGCCAAACAGGAATACGCGCGGCACGCGATCTGCCTGCGGGTTCTCACGGATTTCTTTGTACAACGCCAGAATATGCAGCAGATTCAGGTGCTGGCGCTTGTACTCATGCAGACGTTTAATCTGAATATCAAAGATAGCGTTAGTCGTTATTTCAATACCGGTACGCGCTTTAATAAACTTCACCAGGCGCTCTTTGTTCGCCAGTTTGATGTCACGATACTGCTGGCGGAACTTCGCGTCGTCGGCGTATTTTTCCAGATTGATCAGCTGATCGAGATCGTTAGCCCACTCTTTTTTCAGCGATTTATCCAGCAGTGCGGCAAGCGCCGGGTTGCATTGCTTAATCCAGCGACGCGGAGTAATCCCGTTGGTGACGTTATGGAATTTGTTCGGCCAGAGCTGGTGATATTCCGGGAACAGATCTTTCACTACCAGATCGGAGTGCAGCGCCGCCACACCGTTGACCGCAAAACCGCTGACCACGCACATGTTGGCCATACGCACCTGTTTACTGTGCACCACTGCCAGCTTCGCCCAGACTTCAGCATCACCCGGCCAGGTTTTATCAACCAACGTCTTAAAGCGGTCGTTAATCTCTTTGATGATTTGCATGTGGCGCGGCAGGAGTGCTTTCACCAGTTTCTCATCCCAGCACTCTAACGCTTCCGGCATCAGGGTGTGGTTGGTGTAAGCGAAGGTCTTGCTGGTAATCGCCCACGCATCGTCCCAGCTCATCTGGTGCTCATCAATCAGCACGCGCAGCAGTTCAGGGATCGCGATAGTCGGGTGAGTATCGTTAAGTTGAATGACTTCGTAATCAGCCAGTTCGTGCAGGTTACGCCCTGCCAGATGATGGCGGCGCAGAATGTCGGCTACGGAGCAGGCGCACTGGAAGTACTGCTGCATCAGGCGCAGCTTTTTACCCGCGGTGTGGTTATCGTTCGGGTACAGCACTTTCGTCAGTTTTTCAGCGTCGATGCCCTGCTGCTCTGCGCGCAGGAAATCGCCGTCATTAAATTTGGTCAGGTTAAACGGGTGCGCATGGCTGGCCTGCCACAGACGCAGCGGTTGCGCTACGCCGTTACGGTAGCCGAGAACCGGCAGATCCCATGCCTGGCCGGTGATGGTAAACCCTGGCTCCCAGTGCCCTTCTTTGGTGACCTTGCCACCAATCCCAACCTGCACATCCAGCGCCTCGTTGTGACGGAACCACGGGTAGCTGCCACGATGCCAGTCATCCGGGGCTTCCATCTGTTGGCCATCGGCAAACGACTGACGGAACAGGCCGTACTGGTAGTTGAGGCCATAGCCCGTCGCCGACTGGCCGACTGTCGCCATCGAATCAAGGAAGCAAGCCGCCAGGCGTCCCAATCCACCGTTACCCAACGCCGGATCGATCTCTTCTTCCAGCAGGTCTGTCAGGTTGACGTCATGCGCTTTCAGCTCATCGCTCACCACCTGATACCAGCCGAGGTTGAGTAAATTGTTGCCGGTCAGGCGACCAATCAAAAACTCCATCGAGATGTAGTTAACGTGACGCTGATTTTTTGCCGGTTTTGCCGCAGGCTGGGCGCTGAGTAACTCAGCCAACGCCCCACTCACTGCCTGCCACCACTGGCGCGACGTCATTTCTTGAGCCGACAGTAAACCGAAGCGCTGCCACTGACGCGTCAGGGCAGCCTGAAATTGATCTTTGTTGAAAGTAGGCTGTGACATAGGGGTTCCAGATCCTTAGGTAATAAAACAACGTTATCGCTAGTTTGCCTGGCTCGTTGTTGACATTCCTCATCCTGGCACGGATTAGGGAGGGAGGAGGAGCGGGGATGAGCATAAAAGTGTGATCGCCGCCACTTAAAGGGGAGGTAATTGCCCGTAAATTCGCGCAAACCCCGCATAACGCTCTTCGAATGACGCATTAGTAACAAAGGATTAATCGACAATATCAAATAGCGATATGACGATGAGAAACAATGTGTAAATAGGGAAATAGTTTCTAACCTGAAATATCTGTGCCCGATAAGATAATTCACATAAAACTTTTAAGTCGGCCACAAAATTCGGTGATATTCATTAGCTATTTGAGTAACCATATAAAAAGAGAGGGATTTTTCGACACAGTCAAAATTACAACGGATCCAGTCGCCACGCCTGTTGCGACTCTTTAAAGCATTTATTGCAATAGATGTATAGATTTGTGACATAGTGCAAAATCAGACACACAAAAAGTCCGCTTAGCTTGCATAAAACACCAATCTGGCCGACCTTATATCTATTAATTACGAAGCGCAAAAAAAATCATTCTTCCCTATTTTCACACAGTGAAGTGACTAACTTATGTTGATTCCGTCTAAATTAAGTCGTCCGGTTCGACTCGACCATACGGTGGTTCGTGAGCGCCTGTTGGCTAAACTTTCCGGCGCGAACAATTTCAGGCTTGCCCTGATAACAAGTCCTGCTGGTTATGGAAAAACGACGCTGGTTTCACAATGGGCGGCAGGGAAAAATGATTTAGGCTGGTATTCTCTGGATGAGGGCGATAATCAGCAAGAGCGCTTTGCCAGTTATCTGATCGCCGCTATCCAACAGGCAACAGGTGGACACTGCACCACCAGTGAAGCAATGGTGCAAAAACGTCAGTACGCCAGCCTGACGTCACTGTTTGCCCAGCTATTTATCGAACTGGCCGAGTGGCACCGCCCGCTCTACCTGGTAGTAGATGATTATCATCTGATCTCTAACCCGGCCATTCACGAAGCGATGCGTTTCTTCCTGCGTCACCAGCCTGAGAACCTCACGCTGGTCGTGCTGTCGCGCAATCTGCCGCAACTGGGTATTGCCAACCTGCGGGTGCGCGATCAACTGCTGGAGATAGGCAGCCAACAGCTGGCCTTTAACCATCAGGAAGCCAAACAATTTTTCGACCGCCGTTTGTCCTCTCCCATTGAAGCGGCAGAAAGCAGCCGGATGTGCGATGACGTTGCTGGCTGGGCCACGGCGTTACAACTGATCGCCCTTTCCGCCCGCCAGAACAATCATTCCGCGCACCAGTCAGCACGACGCCTCGCGGGGATCAACGCCAGCCATTTGTCCGATTATCTGGTTGATGAAGTGCTGGACAGCGTCGACCTCGGCACCCGTCACTTCCTGCTGAAAAGCGCCATTCTGCGTTCCATGAACGATGCGCTAATCGTCCGCGTTACCGGGGAAGAAAACGGCCAGATGCGGCTGGAAGAAATTGAGCGCCAGGGGTTATTCCTGCAGCGGATGGATGACGTTGGCGAGTGGTTCAGCTATCACCCGCTGTTTGGCAGCTTTTTACGCCAGCGCTGCCAATGGGAGCTGGCGAACGAACTGCCCGAAATACACCGCGCCGCCGCCGAAAGCTGGATGGCGCAAGGCTTCCCCAGCGAAGCTATCCACCACGCGCTGGCAGCCGGCGACGCCCATATGCTACGCGATATCCTGCTTAATCATGCGTGGGGACTGTTTAACCATAGCGAGCTGACGTTACTGGAAGAGTCGCTGAAAGCCCTGCCGTGGGAAAGTCTGCTGGAAAATCCGCGTCTGGTTCTGTTGCAAGCCTGGCTGATGCAAAGCCAGCACCGCTACGGAGAGGTTAACACCTTGCTGGCGCGCGCAGAGCAGGAAATGAAAGGCGACATGGAGCCGACACTGCACGCCGAATTCAACGCTTTACGGGCGCAGGTAGCGATTAACGACGGCAACCCTGACGAAGCCGAACGCCTGGCGAAACTGGCCCTGGATGAGTTACCCATCGCCTGGTTCTATAGCCGGATCGTCGCCACCTCGGTGCACGGCGAAGTCCTGCACTGTAAGGGCGATCTCACGCGCTCTCTGGCGTTAATGCAGCAAACCGAGCAAATGGCGCGTCATCATGACGTCTGGCATTACGCGCTGTGGAGTCTTATCCAGCAAAGCGAAATTTTGTTTGCCCAGGGCTTTTTACAGGCCGCCTGGGAAACTCAGGAAAAAGCATTCCAGCTGATCAAAGAGCAGCACCTGGAACAGCTGCCGATGCACGAATTCCTGGTACGTATTCGCGCACAACTACTGTGGGCATGGGCGCGTCTGGACGAATCAGAAGCCTCTGCCCGTAGCGGTATTGAACTGCTTTCCACTTTCCAGCCGCAGCAACAGCTACAGTGTCTGGCGCTGCTGGTTCAGTGTTCACTGGCACGGGGCGATCTCGATAACGCTCGCAGCCTGCTCAACCGCCTGGAAAACCTGCTGGGTAACGGTCACTATCACAGCGACTGGATCTCCAACGCCGATAAGGTGCGGGTGATTTACTGGCAAATGGTGGGCGACAAAAACTCGGCCGCCAACTGGCTGCGCCACACGCCAAAACCAGAATTCGCCAATAACCACTTCCTGCAAAGCCAGTGGCGCAACATCGCTCGCGCGCAAATCCTGCTCGGCGAGTTTGAACCGGCTGAGATTGTGCTGGAAGAGTTGAATGAAAATGCGCGCAATCTGCGCCTGATGAGCGATCTGAACCGTAACCTGTTGCTGCTTAATCAGCTCTACTGGCAGGCAGGGCACAAAAATGACGCCCAGCGTGTGTTACTCGACGCCCTACAGCTGGCGAACCGCACCGGATTCATCAGCCACTTTGTTATCGAAGGCGAGGCCATGGCGCAACAACTGCGTCAGCTGATTCAGCTCAATACCTTACCGGAACTCGATCAGCACCGCGCCCAGCGCATTTTGCGTGAGATTAACCAGCACCACCGCCATAAATTTGCCCACTTCGATGAAGGGTTCGTTGAGCGTCTGCTTACTCACCCGGAAGTGCCGGAGCTTATCCGCACCAGCCCGCTGACCCAGCGCGAATGGCAGGTTCTGGGACTGATTTATTCGGGCTACAGCAACGAGCAGATCGCCGGAGAGCTGGCCGTCGCGGCAACGACCATCAAGACGCACATCCGCAATTTGTACCAAAAGCTCGGTGTCGCACATCGCCAGGATGCGGTGCAACATGCGCAGAAGCTGCTGAAGATGATGGGGTACGGCGTTTAGTTAATGCCTGATACGCAACGCTTATCAGGCCTGGAATTACCTTAGCACAGCTCTAACTGGATATGATGGTCAGCAATCACCTGCATCACACCAGCAGGCGGCAGCGTGTCGGTATACACCGCATCCACCATGCTGATGCTGCCCATATTAACCATCGCGTTACGCCCAAACTTCGAGTGGTCCACCACCAGCATCACATGCCGTGAATTCTCAATGATCGCGCGCTTGGTGCGAACTTCGTGATAATCAAACTCCAGCAGGGAACCGTCGCTGTCGATGCCGCTGATCCCTAAGATGCCGAAGTCCAGACGGAACTGAGAAATAAAGTCGAGGGTCGCTTCGCCCATAATACCGCCGTCGCGGCTACGCAGTTCACCACCGGCGAGTATTATGCGGAAATCCTCTTTCGCCATCAGCGTGTTCGCCACATTGAGGTTGTTGGTCACAATGCGTAAATTGCTGTGATTAAGCAGCGCGTGAGCCACCGCTTCCGGCGTAGTTCCGATATCAATAAACAGCGTTGAGCCGTTCGGGATTTGCGTGGCAACTTTGCGGGCAATGCGCTCTTTTTCCGCAGTCTGCGTCGCTTTACGGTCATGCCACGGGGTGTTGACCGAGCTGGATGGCAGCGCCGCGCCGCCGTGATGGCGCAAAATCATGTTCTGATCGGCCAGATCGTTAAGATCGCGGCGAATCGTCTGCGGGCTGACGGAGAAATGCTCCACCAGCTCTTCAGTACTGACGTATCCCTGTTTTTTTACCAGCTCGATGATCGCGTCATGTCGTTGTGTTTGCTTCATTATGGTTCCCTGAAATTTTGCCGGATGCGCTGACGCTTATCCGGCCTACAAATTGGTCCAAACGCACACCGCCTTCCGGCACCACAAAACTTGAGTCAAGTTCGTTTTCGTACATTTATAGTATCGGCAAACGCCATTGCCAGACCCACGGCCAATCCGGCGATATGAGCGCCATTCGCCATCGACATGCCGAATAGATCAAACCAGCCGGCAACAATCCAGATCAAAGCAAAGATAATCAAACCACGCTGCAGGAAAATACCGCTTTGCGGATCGCGCTCGCCGCGCAACCACACGTAGCCCATCAGCGCATATACCACGCCAGACAGTCCACCAAACCACGGGCCGCTAAATTTCTGCTGAACATAGCCGCTCAACAGGGCGCTGATCACGGTAATTACAATCAGTTTTCCACTGCCCAGACGCTTTTCAACCGCACCGCCGAGATACCACCACCACAACAGGTTGAACAGAATATGCATCAGCGAGAAGTGCATAAAAGCGTGGGTGAAATAACGCCAGAATTCAAATTTCAGCGAAGGATCAAACGGCCATGCCAACCAGAGCATCACCGCCTGGTCGCCCAGCACGTTCATCGCAATAAACACCAGCACACACGCGGCCATCACCAACCAGGTTACCGGACCTGCGCGTTCGCGCAATGTGGCCAGGAACGGATAACGTTGGTAGTGCAGACCGCTGTCGGTCTGACCCGACTGCCAGCTTGCCGCGAGGTAGCGCGGATCGCCCGGATTCTCCAGAAATCGCGCCAGTTCAGCATGCACGCGCTCGGCCTGGGACTCATCCGCCAGCCAGACATCCGTTTGCTGATGTTGTTGAATCGTCAGGATAACGCCTTGTGTCGCCATATAATCAACAAATGCCTGCGCCACGCGGGGGTTAGCAAAAGAGGTAATCATCAACATGGTTGCTGTCGCTTCATCCACACAAAAGAGGACAGTATATATACCCTTCTTACTTCGAGCTGCATCTTTGTTGGCTTTCCTCGCTCACTCCGGTCACGTACTGTTCGTACGCTCCCGGAGATTCGCTGCGTCGCCGTCGCGATGCAACTCGAATTAATTTGGGTATAGCCTTACGAACCGTATGCCACTTCTGCCGGAAAATGTCGATGCCAGGCGTCGAAGCCGCCGTCAACGCTGTAAACCGCGTCATAGCCCTGCTGAAGAAGATATTGCGCCGCGCCTTTACTGCTGTTGCCGTGATAACACATCACCAACACGGCGGTGTCGAAATCATGCTCGCGCATAAATGACCCCAGCGTGTCGTTCGTCAGATGAAACGCCTGCGGGGCATGACCCATGGCATAGCTTTGCGGATCACGGATATCCACTAACACCGCGCTACCCTGATGCAGCTTCTGATGCGCTTCTTCGACATTAATACATTCAAACTGATCCATTGCTCTCTCTTCTTTATATGGCAGGTGACGCTTTTCGGACATGTTACTGCTTAGTGTACGTCCCGACGGCAGTTAAACGCCATAATGTTATATGTATCACTGTAAATTGTTTATCCGATGTTACCAATGGCGCGATTCTTTGCTATTATGCTCGATAACGAACATTAATGAGCTATAACGAAAGTGCGAGAGGCCAGCATGGAAACCAAAGATCTGATTGTGATAGGTGGAGGCATCAACGGTGCCGGTATCGCGGCAGATGCCGCTGGACGCGGTTTATCCGTGCTGATGCTGGAAGCGCAGGATTTAGCCTGCGCCACCTCTTCCGCTAGCTCCAAACTCATCCACGGTGGCCTGCGCTACCTGGAACACTACGAATTTCGTCTGGTAAGCGAAGCGCTGGCCGAACGTGAAGTGCTGTTGAAAATGGCACCGCATATCGCCTTCCCGATGCGCTTTCGTCTGCCCCACCGCCCGCACCTGCGTCCGGCGTGGATGATCCGCATTGGTTTGTTTATGTACGATCATCTGGGCAAACGCACCAGTTTGCCAGGTTCTACCGGTTTGCGTTTTGGCGCAGATTCCGTAATGAAACCTGAGATTGTGCGCGGTTTCGAATATTCTGACTGCTGGGTAGACGATGCGCGACTGGTTTTGGCAAACGCCCAAATGGTCGTACGCAAAGGCGGAGAAGTATTAACCCGCACTCGCGCCACTTCTGCTCGCCGTGAAAACGGTCTGTGGATTGTTGAAGCTGAAGATATCGATACCGGCAAAAAATACACCTGGCAGGCGCGTGGCCTGGTCAACGCCACCGGTCCGTGGGTGAAAGAGTTCTTCGACGACGGTATGCACCTGCCATCGCCGTACGGCATTCGCCTGATTAAAGGCAGCCACATCGTAGTGCCGCGCGTACATACCCAGAAGCAAGCTTATATTCTGCAGAACGAAGATAAGCGTATCGTGTTTGTTATCCCATGGATGGACGAATTCTCGATCATCGGGACGACAGACGTTGAATACAAAGGCGATCCGAAAGCAGTGAAAATTGATGAAAGCGAAATCAATTACCTGCTGAAGGTCTACAACGCGCACTTTAAGAAACAACTGGGTCGTGATGATATCGTCTGGACTTACTCGGGCGTGCGTCCGCTGTGCGATGACGAGTCTGACTCACCGCAGGCGATCACCCGTGATTACACGCTGGATATCCACGACGAAAACGGCAAAGCGCCGCTGCTGTCGGTCTTTGGCGGTAAGCTGACCACCTATCGTAAGCTGGCTGAGCACGCGATGGAAAAACTGGCATCGTACTATCAGGGAATTGGTCCGGCGTGGACGAAAGAGTGCATTCTGCCTGGCGGCGACATTGGCGGCGATCGCGAAGATTACGCAGCCAAACTGCGCCGTCGATACCCGTTCCTGACCGAGTCGCTGGCACGCCATTATTCTCGCACCTACGGCAGCAACACCGAATGGGTCATCGGCGAAGCCACCTCGCTTGCCGAGTTAGGTGAAGACTTTGGCCATGAGTTTTATGAGGCCGAGCTGAAATATCTGGTCGATCACGAATGGGTTCGTCGCGCGGAAGATGCGCTGTGGCGTCGCACGAAAGAAGGTATGTGGCTGAACGCTGAGCAGCAGTCACGCATGACCCAGTGGCTGGCGGAGTATATCGAGAAACACCAGCTGTCGCTGGCGTCGTAAGCAAGTACACGAACGTAGGCCGGGCAAGCGAAGCGCCCCCGGCAACGAGCGCCCTGTAGGCCCGGTAAGCGTCATCGCTATCGGGCCTTTTGCCGGATGGCGGCTAGCGCCTTATCCGGCCTACAGGTAGTCCTATCCCTTATTACAACCGCACCGAATCAATATGCCAGATGTTTTCGGCGTACTCTTTGATCGTCCTGTCCGACGAGAAGTACCCCATGTTGGCGATATTAATCATCGACTTGGTGGTCCACTCTTCCGGGTGACGATACAGTTCATCAACCTTATCCTGGCAATCAACGTAGCTGCGATAATCCGCCAGAACCTGATAGTGGTCGCCAAAGTTAATCAGCGAATCCACCAGGTCACGATAGCGTCCCGGCTCCTCAGGGCTGAACACCCCGCTGCCAATCTGCGTCAGCACCTGGTGCAGCTCTTCGTCTTTCTCATAATACTCACGCGGCTTGTAGCCCTGGCTGCGTAAAGCCTCGACCTCTTCCGCCGTATTACCAAAGATAAAGATATTTTCTGCGCCCACATGCTCCAGCATCTCAACGTTGGCACCGTCCAGCGTCCCGATGGTCAGCGCGCCGTTAAGAGCAAATTTCATATTACTGGTACCGGAGGCTTCGGTCCCGGCCAGAGAAATCTGCTCAGACAGATCGGCAGCAGGAATAATCACCTGCGCCAGGCTGACGCTGTAGTTGGGGATAAACACCACTTTCAGCTTGTCGCCAATTTGCGGATCGTTGTTGATCACTTTCGCGACGTCGTTGATCAGGTGAATGATGTGTTTCGCCATGTAATAAGCAGAAGCCGCTTTACCTGCGAAGATATTCACACGCGGTACCCACTCAGCGTCAGGATCGGCCTTAATGCGGTTGTAGCGGGTAATCACATGCAGCACGTTCATCAACTGACGTTTGTATTCGTGAATACGCTTTATCTGCACATCAAACAGCGATTTCGGGTTCACCACCACGTTCAGCTGCTGGGCAATAAGCGTGGCCAGACGCTTTTTATTCTCCAGCTTCGCGCGGCGCACCGCCTGATTTACCAGCGGGTAATCGCAGTGCTGCTCAAGCTCACTGAGCTGGCTGAGATCGGTTCGCCAGGTGCGTCCAATGTTCTCATCCAGCACTTCAGAGAGCGACGGGTTGGCCAGCGCCAGCCAGCGACGCGGCGTCACGCCATTGGTGACGTTGCAAAAACGAGTCGGGAAAATCTTCGCAAAATCAGCAAACAGTGACTGCACCATCAGGTTGGAGTGCAGCTCGGAAACGCCGTTAACCTTGTGGCTCACCACCACCGCCAGCCATGCCATACGCACACGACGGCCGTTAGATTCATCGATAATCGACGTCCGCCCCAGCAGAGCGGTATCGTTCGGATACTGTTCCTGTAACGTTTTCAGGAAGTAGTCGTTGATTTCAAAGATGATTTGCAGATGGCGCGGCAAAATTTTGCCCAGCATATCGACAGGCCAGGTCTCCAGCGCTTCGCTCATCAAAGTGTGGTTGGTATACGAGAAGACCTGGCAGCAGACCTCAAACGCATCGTCCCAGCTGAACTTATGCTCATCGATCAGCAAACGCATTAGCTCTGGGATCGACAGCACCGGATGGGTGTCGTTGAGGTGAATGGCAATTTTATCCGCCAGGTTGTCGTAGGTTTTGTGCAACTGGTAATGACGGCTCAGAATGTCCTGCACCGTGGAGGAGACCAGGAAATACTCCTGGCGCAGCCGCAGTTCACGTCCTGAATAGGTGGAGTCGTCCGGGTACAGTACGCGGGAGACGTTCTCGGAGTGGTTTTTATCTTCCACCGCCGCAAAGTAGTCGCCCTGGTTAAATTTACCGAGATTAATCTCGCTACTGGCCTGGGCATTCCACAGACGCAGCGTGTTGGTGGCGTCGGTGTCGTAGCCGGGGATAATCTGGTCGTAGGCGACCGCGAGGATCTCTTCGGTTTCTATCCAGCGCGTTTTCTTACCTTCCTGCTGAATACGCCCGCCAAAACGCACTTTGTAGCGCGTGTTGTGGCGTTTGAATTCCCACGGGTTACCGTATTCCAGCCAGTAGTCCGGCGACTCTTTCTGGCGGCCATCAACAATGTTCTGCTTGAACATGCCGTAGTCATAACGAATACCGTAGCCGCGTCCCGGCAATCCCAGCGTTGCCAGAGAGTCCAGAAAGCAGGCCGCCAGGCGCCCGAGACCGCCATTGCCAAGACCCGGGTCGTTTTCTTCGTCGATCAGATCTTCAAGATCCAACCCCATTCCTTCCAGCGCATTTTTGACATCGTCATAAATGCCCAGCGATAACAGTGCATTGGAAAGCGTGCGGCCAATCAGAAACTCCATAGACAGGTAATAGACCTGACGAGTTTCCTGAGATAATTGCGCACGGTTAGAACGCAGCCAGCGCTCCACGAGACGGTCGCGCACCGCGAACAACGTGGCGTTCAGCCACTCATGTTTATTGGCAATGACCGGGTCCTTACCAATCGTGAACATCAGCTTATAGGCAATAGAATGCTTAAGTGCCTCTACGCTGAGTGTGGGCGATGCATAAGTAAATGGAGCATTCATATAGGTGATTCCTGGATATCTATTTCAAGCGATAGTAAAGCTCACGGTATGACTTCGCCGCGACTTGCCAGCTAAAATCCATGGTCATGGCCTGACGTTGTACAAACCGCCAAAGCGAAGGCCGGGACCACAATACGAAAGCACGCCGGATCGCGCGTAACAGCGACCAGGCATTACTATCTTCAAATACAAACCCACTGGCGATACCGTCCGCCAGGTTTTCCAGCGAACTGTCAGCGACTGTATCAGCCAGCCCACCGGTGCGCCGCACCAGCGGCAGCGTGCCGTACTTCAGTCCATACAACTGCGTTAAGCCACACGGCTCAAAACGGCTGGGAACCAATATCACATCGGCCCCACCCATGATGCGGTGCGAGAAGGCTTCGTGATAGCCGATCTGCACACCCACCTGTCCTGGATGTTCCGCCGCTGCGGCGAGGAATCCTTCCTGTAATACCGGATCGCCCGCGCCTAGCAATGCCAGCTGTCCACCCTGCTCTAACAACCCCGGCAGCGCTTCCAGCACCAGATCCAGCCCTTTTTGACTGGTCAGACGGCTCACCACAGCAAACAGCGGTACTTTATCGTTGACCTTAAGTCCCATCGCTATCTGAAGCTGACGTTTGTTTTCTGCCTTCTCCTCCAGCGTGTCGCGCGTATATCGCGATGCCAGCAGGAGATCGGTTTCCGGGCTCCAGATTTTTTCATCAACGCCGTTCAGCACGCCGGAAAGGCGCCCTTCGCGATGACGTTGCTGCAACAGACCTTCCATGCCGTAGGCAAACTGCGGCTCGGTAATTTCCCGCGCGTAGGTCGGACTGACCGCCGTAATGTGGTCGGCGTAGTACAACCCTGCCTTCAGAAACGAAATCTGCCCGTTAAACTCCAGTCCGTGCACATTAAAGAACGACCATGGCAATTGGATGTCATCCATATGCTTTGCATAAAACATGCCTTGATACGCCAGGTTGTGGACGGTGAACACCGATTTCGCCGGATGGCCGCGCGCCGCCAGATACGCCGGAGCCAGACCCGCATGCCAGTCGTGCGCATGCACCACATCCGGGCGCCAGAATGGGTCAAGGCCACAGGCCATTTCACAGCCAACCCAGCCCAGCAATGCAAAACGCTGCACGTTATCGGTATAAGCAAACAGGTTAGTGTCGTGATACGGGCTACCGGGGCGGTCATAGAGATGCGGCGCGTCAATCAGGTAAATACCCACGCCGTTGAAATGCCCGAACAGCAGCGTGATACGTCCGGCGAAGGTATCCCGACGCGTCACTACCTGCGCATCGGGAATGCCGCGACGAATATCAGGAAACGCCGGGAGCAGCACGCGGGCATCCACGCCGTCCGCTATTTGCGCTGCGGGTAACGCCCCAATAACATCCGCCAGTCCCCCGGTTTTTAACAGGGGGAACATCTCTGAACAAACGTGTAAAACCTGCATTATCGCTCCTGTTTGATCTGCAGTTTGCGTAGCATTTCACGCGTGACCAGCACAATACCTTCCTCTGAACGGTAGAAACGACGCGCATCTTCTTCCGCGTTTTCACCAATCACCATGCCTTCGGGAATAACGCAGGCGCGGTCGATAATGCAACGACGTAAGCGGCACGAACGTCCCACCCACACTTCAGGTAACAACACTGCCGAATCAATGTTACAGAATGAATTCACCCGCACTCGCGGGAACAGAACGGACTGCACCACCACCGAACCTGAAATTATGCATCCGCCAGAAACCAGCGAGTTCAGCGTCATTCCGTGGCTGCCGGAACGGTCCTGAACAAATTTCGCCGGTGGCAGCGATTCCATGTGCGTACGGATTGGCCAGTCCTGGTCGTACATGTCCAGTTCAGGCGTCACCGAAGCCAGATCGAGGTTCGCCTTCCAGTAGGCCTCCAGCGTACCCACGTCACGCCAGTACGGCTCGGATTCCGGGTCAGACTGCACGCAGGACAACGGGAATGGATGCGCATACGCCATGCCAGCTTCGGTGATTTTCGGGATAATGTCTTTACCGAAATCGTGACTGGAGTTTTCATCAAGGTCATCTTCTGCCAGCAATTCATACAGATAATCGGCGTTGAAAACGTAGATCCCCATACTGGCAAGAGATTTGGTCGGGTCGCCAGGCATCGCTGGCGGGTTGGCGGGTTTTTCAACGAACTCGATAATTTTATCGGTGTCGTCCACGTCCATCACGCCAAACGCGCTGGCCTCTTCAATAGGCACTGGCATACAGGCCACGGTGCAACGCGCGCCTTTCTCGACGTGGTCGATCAGCATGCGTGAGTAGTCCTGCTTGTAGATATGATCGCCCGCGAGGATCACCACATATTCCGCTTTATAGCGTCGAATGATGTCCAGGTTTTGGGTCACCGCATCCGCCGTGCCGCGATACCAGTTTTCACCCTGCATTCTCTGCTGGGCAGGTAGCAGATCGACGAACTCGTTCATCTCTTCGCTAAAGAACGACCAGCCGCGCTGAATATGCTGCACCAGCGTGTGGGACTGGTACTGAGTGATCACGCCAATACGGCGGATCCCGGAGTTAATACAGTTGGATAAGGCAAAATCGATAATGCGGAACTTACCGCCAAAGTGCACAGCAGGTTTGGCACGTTTGTTGGTTAAATCTTTTAAGCGGGTACCGCGGCCACCGGCCAGGATCAGGGCAACAGATTTTAATGGCAGCTGGCGCGCCAACATTACACGATCGTTCTTCTCTAAACTCACCATGACTAACTCCTTTTTTATCTTCTCTGGAACACACACAGTCCGTGCGCAGGTCCCTGCCAGACAGCCGTAAGCACCGGATTATCCTCTCCGGCAAATGGGGGAACGGCGCACCATCCCCCTTCAGGTAAAACGATATCTGTCACCTCAAGCGTGGCATTTATTGCAATCAGAAAACGGTCTGAAAGCAGGATTTGCATCTGCCTCGGGCCGTTTTGCCACTCATCCGCACTTAAGGGTTGTGCGTACTTATTCAGCCAACGAACATTGCCATCGCCCTCTTCCCACCAGCGATCACCCGTTAATGCAGGAATTTGCTGACGAAGATGGATCAGGGCTGCGGTAAATGTGGTTAGTCCGCTGTTTGCCTGCTGCCAGTCCAGCCAGGTTAGGACGTTATCCTGGCAGTAAGCGTTATTGTTGCCGTGCTGGCTATGACCATGCTCATCGCCCGCCAGCAACATCGGCGTCCCCTGGGAGAGCAACAGCGTGGTTAACAGCGCATGAATGCTGTCGCGCCGCCGCTCAATCAGGTCCAGCGTGCCGCCTAATCCTTCTTTACCATGATTGTCGCTGTAGTTATTGCTAGTGCCGTCGCGATTTTCCTCACCATTCGCTTCATTGTGCTTATTTGTGAAGCACACACAGTCGCGTAGCGTAAAACCGTCGTGCGCAGTCACCAGATTGACCGTCGCGCTGGGTTTGCGACCATTGCGTTTAAACACGTCGCTTGATGCGGCAAAACGCCCGGCAAACTCACCCAACGAGAGATTACGCTGGAGCCAGAAGCGTCGGGTCGCATCGCGGAAATGGTCATTCCACTCGGCAAACGGCGGAGGGAAATTCCCCACCTGATAGCCGCCTTCACCAATATCCCACGGTTCCGCAATCAGCTTAACGCGTGAGAGCTGCGGACAGTTTTGGATCGCGGTAAACAGCGGCGCATCCTGACGAAACGCAGGTGTACGCCCCATGACGGAAGCCAAATCAAAACGAAAACCATCCACATGGCAGGTTTCAACCCAGTAGCGCAGGCATTCACATGCGTATTCCACAACGCCGGGATGGCTCAGATTGAGGGTGTTCCCACAACCGGTCCAGTTGTAGTAATCACCATCGTCCCTGATCCAATAATAGCTACGGTTATCAATTCCGCGCAGCGAGAAGACGGGGCCTTCGAGATCCAGCTCGGCGCTGTGGTTCAAAACGATATCGAGAATGACCTCAATCCCCGCTTTGTGCAGCGCTTTTACCGCGTCGCGAAACTCATCAAGCGCACTCTCCGGCGAACAGGCATAGGCCGGATGCAGCGCGAACATCGCTACCGGGTTGTAGCCCCAATAGTTCGACAGCCCCAGCCGTTGAAGCCGTGGTTCGCTGGCAAAATGCGCCACCGGCAGCAGCTCCAGCGCGGTAATGCCGAGGCGCTTGAAGTAATCGATCATCACTGGATGGCCCAGCGCTTTGTAGGTTCCGCGAATCTCTTCCGGCAGCTCAGGATGCAAATACGTCAACCCTTTGACATGCGCTTCGTAAATCACGGTATTGCCCCACGGCGTGCGCGGCGGGGCATCATCCTCCCAGTCATAATGATCGGACACCACCACGCCCTTCAGCGCGATGGTGGCATTATCATGATGATCCGGTTCATTTAGCCCACCGTGCAGCAGCGGGTTATCTTTTAACTCGCCATCCACCCGACGGGCGCAAGGGTCAAGCAGCAGCTTGGCCGGATTAAACCGGTGGCCCTGCTGCGGTTGCCATGGGCCATGAACACGATAGCCATAGCGCAGACCGGGCCGGGCGTTGGCCAGATAGCCATGCCAGACATCACCGCTACGCCCCGGCAGGTCATAGCGAAGTTCGCACCCTTGCTCATCGAATACGCATAATTCAACGCGTTCAGCGTGGGCCGAGAAGAGTGTGAAATTGACACCATGGCCGTCATACGTTGCACCATGGGGGGTGGCGTTGCCGGTTGCCAGTTGCGTCATTACCCCTCCCGGACCAGCCAAATCGTTGCCAACGGCGGTAACGTGAGGCTCAGTGAGTGCTGACGACCATGGCTGGCGATTTCATCGCTGTGCACCGCACCGCCGTTACCGGTATTGCTGCCGTGGTAATGCATCGAGTCGGTATTGAGGATCTCACGCCATTTGCCTGGCTGATTGATACCGAAGCGATAGCCGTGGCGGGGCACAGGCGTAAAGTTACTGACCACGATGATTTCATTGCCGACCTTGTCACGACGCACGAAAGCCAGCACCGAACGTTCATTGTCATCTACCACCAGCCACTCAAAGCCATAGGCGTCAAAGTCGAGCTCGTGCAGCGCTTTGTGATGACGGTAGGTGTGGTTCAGATCGCGCACCAGACGCTGTACGCCGTGGTGCCAGTTATCGCCACCTTCCAGCAGGTGCCAGTCGAGGCTGGCGTCATGGTTCCATTCACGTCCCTGCGCAAACTCGTTGCCCATAAACAGCAGTTTTTTGCCCGGGAAGGCCCACATCCAGCCGTAGTAGGCGCGCAGGTTGGCAAACTTCTGCCATGCGTCTCCCGGCATGCGATCGAGAATGGATTTTTTACCGTGTACCACTTCATCATGCGACAGCGGCAGGACAAAGTTTTCGGTGTAGTTGTACAGCATGCCGAAGGTCAGCTTGTCGTGATGGTACTGACGATGAATCGGGTCCAGCTTCATGTAGTCCAGCGTGTCGTGCATCCAGCCGAGGTTCCACTTATACCAGAACCCTAAACCGCCCATATCCTGTGGTCTTGAAACGCCGGCAAAGTCGGTGGACTCTTCCGCCATGCTCACCGCGCCCGGAACTTGCTCGCCAAGAATGCGGTTGGTATTGCGCAAAAACTCAATGGCTTCAAGGTTTTCACGACCACCAAATTCGTTTGGGATCCATTCCCCTTCTTTGCGGCTGTAGTCGCGATAAATCATCGACGCCACGGCATCCACGCGCAACGCGTCGATCCCAAAACGTTCAATCCAGTACAGAGCATTACCCACCAGGTAGTTGCTGACTTCACGGCGACCGTAGTTGTAGATCAGCGTGTTCCAGTCCTGGTGATACCCTTCGCGCGGGTCGCTGTGCTCATAAAGGTTAGTGCCATCAAACTCTGCCAGACCAAAGTCGTCCGATGGGAAATGGCCCGGCACCCAGTCGAGAATGACGTTCAGCCCCGCCTGATGCGCGGCATTCACGAAATAGCGGAAATCATCGCGAGTCCCGAAGCGACGGGTCGGCGCATACATGCCGGTGGGTTGGTAACCCCAGCTACCGTCGAACGGATGCTCGTTAATCGGCAACAGTTCGAGGTGGGTAAAGCCCATCCACTTGGCGTAAGGCACTAACTGATCCGCCAGCTCGCGGTAGCTCAGCCAGAAGTTGTTATCGGTATGACGACGCCATGAACCCAGATGTACTTCATAGATAGAGATCGGCGCATCAAACTGATTGGCTTTTTTACGCTCCTCGCTTTGCACCACTTTTTCCGGCAGACCGCAAATAAGTGACGCGGTTTCCGGGCGCATTTGCGCTTCAAACGCGTAAGGGTCGGCTTTAATCCGCAGCTTACCGTTGGCATCGATCATCTCGTATTTATACAGCTGACCATGCTGCGCACCGGGGATAAACAACTCCCAGATACCGCTTTCTTTACGCAGGCGCATCGGGTGGCGACGGCCATCCCAATAGTTGAACTGACCAACCACCGAAACACGCTGGGCGTTGGGTGCCCAGACGGAGAAACGCGTACCGGTGACGCCATCCATGGTATCCGCATGCGCACCCAGCGTTTCGTAAGGTCGCAGATGCGTACCTTCAGATAACAGCCATGCATCCATATCCTGGATCAGCGGACCAAAACGATAAGGGTCATCAATCAGATTCTGCTGTCCATGCCAGACAACGGCCAGCTGATAGCGAAAGAAATTTTTACGGCGGGGAAGTACTGCACAGAAAAAACCGCGAGAGTCGAGGCAATCCAGCTTGCCGACTTTGCGTCCGGTTTTGGGTTCGATCACCCACACTTCGGTGGCGTCAGGTAATAGGGCGCGGACTTCGAGTCCAGCATCAGTTTGGTGCATACCGAGTACGGAAAAAGGATCCGCAAAATGGCCTGCAATTAGCGCATTAATCACGTCTCTATCGATACGAACGGACATGGTTGTCATCCTGTTTTATGGTGTCACCCCTTCCAACTGATTTTCGACATCAGGTAGTGACACTTTTTTTGACCTGAACGGCGCAGCACAATTGTGCATCCTCTCTGCGTCGTCCCACCTTCAGGCAACAACTTAATACCTCCGGTACTAAGTCACCCTTAAAGAATAGCCAATGCTTTATCTTACTCCTGGTAAAAAATGAAACATCTGCGCTTACTCCTGTATTACGCAAAAAAAGGGGTGATTCCTCACCCCTTGATCGTTAACAAACTATTACGCCAATTGGCGCAGCATACGGCGCAATGGCTCCGCAGCACCCCACAGCAACTGGTCGCCCACGGTAAAGGCTGACAGGAACTCCGGTCCCATGTTCAGCTTACGCAGACGGCCTACTGGCGTGGTCAGCGTGCCGGTGACGGCCGCCGGGGTTAGCTCACGCATGGTGATATCCCGATCGTTTGGTACAACTTTGGCCCACGGATTGTGCGCCGCCAGCAGTTCTTCCACGGTCGGAATAGACACATCTTTTTTCAGTTTAATGGTGAACGCCTGGCTGTGGCAGCGCAGCGCGCCGACGCGCACGCACAGACCATCAACCGGGATCACGGAAGACGTGTTGAGAATTTTATTGGTTTCCGCCTGTCCCTTCCACTCTTCGCGGCTCTGACCGTTATCGAGCTGTTTGTCGATCCACGGAATCAGGCTACCGGCCAGCGGTACGCCAAAGTTATCAACCGGCAGTTCGCCGCTGCGGGACAGGGTCGTCACTTTACGTTCGATGTCGAGAATAGCAGAGGAAGGGGTCGCCAGTTCCTCGGCCACATGGCCATACAGATGACCCATCTGAGACAGCAGCTCACGCATATGGCGCGCGCCGCCGCCGGAAGCCGCCTGATAGGTTGCCACGGAAACCCAGTCAACCAGGTCATTGGCAAACAGGCCACCGAGAGACATCAGCATCAGGCTAACGGTACAGTTGCCGCCGACAAAGGTCTTAATACCTTTATTCAGGCCGTCGGTGATGACATCCTGGTTAACCGGATCGAGAATAATGATGGCATCGTCTTTCATCCGCAGCGAAGAGGCTGCGTCAATCCAGTAACCTTGCCAACCGCTTTCACGAAGCTTTGGATAGATTTCGTTGGTATAATCGCCGCCCTGACAGGTCACGATGATATCGAGCGCCTTCAGCGCATCCAGATCAAAAGCGTCCTGAAGTGTGCCGGTCGCGGTGCCACCGAACGTCGGTGCCGCCTGCCCAAGCTGGGAAGTAGAAAAGAAAACAGGGCGAATGGCGTCGAAGTCACGCTCCTCAACCATGCGTTGCATGAGAACAGAGCCGACCATACCGCGCCAGCCGATAAAACCAACATTTTTCATAGCGTTTTTTCCTGCAGAGATGTGTGCTGTGTATGCTAACCAGTATCCTACTGGCCTATCCTTCACCATACAAAAAGCAGCCAAAGTCGCAAGTGAAATTAATCAATGATAGCGAAGCCATCAGTAATGCGACTTATCCCGCTGCGCAAGCAAGCAGAAAGTCCGCGGTAATTATCAGGGAATTTGAGTTATGAATGAAATCATTTCAGCGGCAGTTTTATTGATCCTGATTATGGATCCGCTCGGAAATCTGCCCATTTTCATGTCCGTATTGAAACATACCGAACCAAAACGTCGCCGCGCGATTATGATTCGCGAGCTGTTTATTGCGCTGTTGGTGATGCTGATATTCCTGTTTGCGGGCGAGAAAATTCTGGCATTTCTTAACCTGCGTGCAGAAACCGTATCGATCTCCGGGGGCATCATTCTGTTCCTGATCGCCATTAAGATGATTTTCCCCAGCGCCACCGGGAATAGCACCGGGCTTCCGGCTGGTGAAGAGCCGTTTATCGTACCGCTGGCGATTCCGCTGGTAGCCGGGCCGACAATCCTGGCCTCATTAATGTTGTTGTCGCATCAGTATCCAAACCAGATGGGGCACCTGGTGATTGCGCTGCTGATCGCCTGGGGCGGCACATTCGTGATTTTGCTGCAGTCTTCGCTGTTTTTACGTCTGCTGGGAGAGAAAGGGGTTAACGCGCTGGAGCGCCTGATGGGGCTGATTCTGGTGATGATGGCAACCCAGATGTTCCTCGACGGTGTAAGGATGTGGATGAAGGGGTAACGCACTCACTTTATGCCGGGTGGCGGCTTCGCCTTACCCGGCCTACGGTGTCGATATGTGCTCGTTTCCAGGCCCGGTAAGCGCAAGCGCCACCGGGCAATTCCATCAGCTCAACAGCTGGAAAGCAATCATACCGACAATCGCGCCAACCGTACCGAGGATGGTTTCCATCATCGTCCAGGTCTTCAGCGTTTGCGCTTCAGTCGCGCCGGTAAATTTACCGAACAACCAGAAACCAGCGTCGTTAACATGGCTGACCACGATAGAGCCGCCCGCGATACAGATAGACAGCGCCGCCATCTGAGCACCGGAGTAGTTCAGTTGCTCAATCACTGGCATCACCAGACCGACCGCCGTTAAGCAGGCCACTGTCGCGGACCCCTGAATGATACGCACCGCCGCCGCCAGCACGAAGCAGGTGATAGCGATCGGCAAGCCCATACCGGTTAACGCTTCGCCCAGTGCAGGACCAACACCGGAATCTACCAGCACCTGTTTGAACACGCCGCCCGCGCCAATCACCAGCAGAATAATCCCCGCTGGCTGCAGCGCATGGCCGCAGATCTCCATCACGCGGTCTTTTGGCATGCCCTGGCGCACCGCCAGACCGTAAATCGCCACCAGACAGGCAACCAGAATCGCGGTAAACGGGTGACCGATAAACTCGAACCATTCGTAGGTTGAAGAACCGACCGGAACAAAGCGTGCGGCGATGGTTTTCAGACCCACCAGCACCAGCGGCAGCAGGATAAGCGATAAGCTGAAGCCAAAGGAGGGCATTTTGCCTTCGCCCAGGTGCGGCTCGGTAATGTCTTCCGGTACATGCAGCTCAACGTAACGGCTGATGAAATTACCCCACAGCGGCCCGGCGATAATCATGCCCGGAATCGCAGCGCACAGGCCAATCAGGATCATCCAGCCAAAGTCGGCGTGCATCTGAGAGGCCAGCAGCATCGGCGCAGGCCCCGGCAGCAGGAACGCTGCGGCAGCCGCCACGCCCGCAAACAGCGGAATGACCAACTTAACCAGGTTAGTACCGGTATGGCGTGCCATTGAAAACGCTACGCTAATCAGTAGCACAATCGCCACCTCAAAGAACAGCGGCAGCGCGCAAATCAGACCGGCCAGGCCAATCGCGTAATGTGCGCGGCTGTGACCGAAGGATTTCAGCATTTTGACGGCAATCTGATCGACCGCGCCGGTCTCATGCAAAATCTTGCCGAACATCGCCCCCAGCGCCACCACAATCGCCAGGAAACCGAGCGTGCCTCCCATCCCTTTTTCCATGGTCGCCGCGATTTTATCGAGCGGCATACCGGAAAAGAGACCTGCACCAATGGATACCACCATCAAAGCAACGAAGGCGTGCATACGCGCCTTCATCACTAAAAACAGCAGTAATAAAACGGACCCTACTGCTGTTAAAACAAGCGTTAATGTGCTCACTACTTACTGCCTTGGTTAATAACCTCAATGGTGCTGGCGACCACACCGTCCAGTGGTTGATCGATATCGACCACCAGTACATCGTTTTCATTCGCACCCGGTTCTTCCAGCGCTTCAAACTGGGTAACCAGCATCTGTGTTTTGAAGAAGTGGCCTTTACGCGCCTTCAGACGGCTTTCGATAACGTCAAAATCCCCTTTCAGATAAATGAAAGAGAGGTTCGGGTTACCGTCGCGTAACTGGTCGCGGTAGACTTTTTTCAAGGCAGAACAGACGATCAGCGAAACCTTGTTGGTACGCTGCATCGCAAAAGCGGCGTCATTAAGCGCCTGTAGCCACGGTTTACGGTCGTCATCGTTGAGTGGCTCACCGGAAGCCATTTTCATGATGTTGCTGCGCGGATGGAGAAAATCGCCATCAAGAAACGCGGCCTGCAGTTGATGCGCCACTTCGCTGGCGACAGCAGATTTACCGCTGCCCGATACGCCCATCAGAACGTAAACGTGGTGATCATGATTAGTCGTGCTCAAAGCGTTGCCCCCACTGGTACAAGAATCAGGAAATTGTTACGGGTAACTGTTATCGGTAACATTGTCCAGCCGGATAAATAGAGAAGCAATATCCATTCGTGCTCGAAGTGTATAAGTGTGAGCTACTTCAAAGTTGTTGGCTTAAATAGATCCGCCCGGTGACAAGGTGAAACCTAAATCTAACATTTTAGGCGTGACTGCTTCACCACGAATGCGCGCCAGCAGGCGTTCTGCGCCAATGCTGCCCATCCGTTCACGCGGCGTGAGCACACTCGCCAGACGCGGCTCCATCACCTGCCCGATGTCGTGACCGTGGAATCCGGCAATCGCCATGTCATCCGGGATTTTCAGCCCTAAACGCTGGCATTCGAAGGCCGCCCCTACCGCCAGGTCATCGTTGGTACAGAAAACGCCGTCGAGCTGCGGGTATTCGCGCCGCGCCTGACGGATGAGTTCAATACCGGAGGAGTAGGAAGAAGACTGTTCCACCATCACGCTGTACGGCACCAGGTTGGCATCGCGCATTGCCTGCTCGTAGCCTCTCTGTTTGATGATAGTACGCTCATCAAGACGTGCGCCAAGATAGGCTACATGACGGTGCCCGCGGGCGATAATAGCGGCAGTCATCTGACGCGCGGCTTCGAAGTTGTCGAAACCGACGGCGATATCCAGACACGGAGACTTGCTGTCCATCAATTCAACCACCGGGATACCAGCAACCTCAATCATTTTCAGCGTACGGGGCGTATGGCTACGTTCGGTGAGGATCAGGCCATCGATATTCCACGACAGCATCGATTCCAGGCGCTCTTGTTCCATCTCAGGCTTATAGCCGTAGTGCGCGAGCATGGTTTGATAACCATGGGCGTCGGTGACGGCCTCAATGCCGCGTAGCACTTCAGCAAAAACCTGGTTAGTGAGAGACGGTAACAGCACGCCGATAGCGCGGCTGGTGGCGTTAGAAAGGATATCAGGAGCGCGATTGGGAATATAACCCAGCTCATCAAGTGCAGCGGCAATTTTGCCCCGCAGCGCCACGGAGACCTGCTCCGGGTTACGCAAAAAGCGACTGACCGTCATTTTGGTCACGCCCACGCGGTCGGCTACATCCTGAAGTACGGGTCTTTTCTTTTTCATCGTCCTGAAGCGTTAAAAAGGGATAGATTCTCCCAGTTTACCACGGACGTGCGTGAACCTTTGCAGAGAAAAAAAGGAGTTTTTATTGTGATAAATACACAAAATCATTCGAGTTGCATCAAGGCGGCGACGCAGTGAATCCCCGGGAGCGTACATTAAGTACGCGACCGGGGTGAGCGAGGAAAGCCAACACAGATGCGACTTGAAGGATGACGTGTATTTTTATACTGGCGGCAGGTCAAACAGTAACACTTCACTGTCGCTGTCGGCATGAATAGAAATTGCCTGTTCATCCCAGATTGCCAGACCGTCGCTGGTGGTCGCTTTAGTCCCGTTAATCGTCACGTTACCTTTTACCACCTGGATCCAGACGCGGCGTTCGGCAGCAATTTGATGCACAGACTGCTCATCTTTGACCAGCGCCCAACGGTACAGCTCCATATCCTGGTACACTTTCAGTGAACCATCACGAGCATCCGGCGACAGCACCAGTTGTTTACCCTGAGCGGCATCGAAACGACGCTGTTCATAACGCGGAGTAATACCGTTCTCCTGCGGCATGATCCAGATCTGATACAGATGCAGCTTCTCAGTATTGCTCGGGTTGTACTCCGAGTGACGGATCCCCGTCCCGGCGCTCATAATCTGAAACTCACCGGCCGGAACCTGCTCTTTATTGCCCATGCTGTCCTGATGCTCTACCGCGCCTTCCAGCACGTAGGTCAGGATTTCCATGTCTTTATGGGGGTGGGTGCCAAAGCCCTGGCCTGCATCGATCACGTCATCGTTAATCACGCGCAGTGCCGAGAACCCCATAAAGTTCGGGTCATAGTAGTTGGCAAAAGAGAAGGTATGCCAAGAATCAAGCCAGCCATGATTAGCGTGGCCACGGTCGTTAGCTTTGCGTAAGTAGATCATTGTGTTCACCCCCAGATGTTTTCGATGGAGTAAGTGTGGACTCAATCCGTCTGGGATCATAGAGGGTGAAAATTGACTCCTCTGTTCAAAAAATATGAACAAGACCAGAGGAGTCTGTGCAGGCTATTTGGCGAGGGTTATCGTGGCAGGCGTTGCCTGTTCAAAGGCGCGTTCGAGGATCTCCAGGTTGGTAAGAACTTCAGATTCCTTGACGTAATTAGGCGTACCGGCGGTCAGCGTCTGGTACAGCGAATCATAGACGCGGCCGTAGTCCCCCACTTCCGGCTTCACCTCTTCTTTCACCGTGATGCCGTCATCGTTGACATATTCCAGCATTCCAATGGAATCATCGGCAGCGAAACCTGGCTCACCCGGCATGATATTAGCCTTCAGGCTGGTTTCCTGCTGGTCGATACCGTACTTCACAAACGAGCCTTTGGTGCCATGCACGATAAACTTCGGATAGTCGATTTTCACCAGATGGCTGGTTTTAACAATGGCTTTCAGGTCGCCGTAAAACAGCTGCGCTTCAAAGGTATCGTCCGGGTTCGCTTTGTTGCGCAGGCTGCGGATGTCGTAGGCCACATGATCGGGGCGTCCGAACAACGAGATAATCTGATCCATGGTGTGTACGCCCAGACCATAAAACGCGCCGTCCTGCGGCAGTCCCGGCTTGGTTTCTGCTTCAGGACGGTAGTAATCGAAATGGCTTTCAACCTCAACAATCTTGCCGAGCTTGCCGCTCTCAATCGCTTTTTTAGCGGTGAGGAAACAGGTGTCAAAACGACGATTCTGATACGGCGTAACGGTCAGCCCTTTGCTTTGCGCTAGCTCAAACAACTCTTTTGCTTGCGCAAGCGTTGGGGTGAAGGGTTTCTCAACCAGCACATTTTTACCCGCTTCCAGCGCGCGTTTGGCGTATTCAAAATGGCTGTCAGCATGGGTACAGACGATCACCAGCTTCACCTGCGGATCGTTTAAGATCTCGTCGAGATCGCTGGTGAAGTGAATATGTGAATACTGCGGCGCCTGCTCTTCCGGCCTGGCGTTGCGGCGGAAAATATGCGCGACGTGCCAGCTATTTTTGCGGTTGAGGACGTACGGCAAATGGTAGCGGGTGGTGCTTTTACCAAAACCAATAAATGCGCAGTGTAAGGTCATGAGACGATCCTTTTGAAGATGATTGTCTACACCATAGCGCAAAGCGGCTGGAGACTGAATCCATCCTGTCATCATGCCGGATGCGGCGTTGCCTTATCCGGCCTACAAAACCCAGGTCTCAGCTGTAGGCCGGATAAGCGCAAGCGCCATCCGGCATCAGTCGCCCCACCCCGGGGACAAAATGACAAGTAAGCCAGGCTGAAACAAAACCCAAAAAAAAAGCCAGCAAAAGCTGGCTAAAGTAATACTGGAAGCAATGTGAGCAATGTCGTGCTTTCAGGTTCTCCGTAGGGGTTCCCCTGAACGCAGAGCAATAATAATCATTCTCATTCGCACTTGTCTACTTCTTTTTGCAAAAAAATGCAGTTGACGGATTTTTCTTTCTCAGCGAGTGTAAATGCACAATTAACCCTGCAGGAGATAAGGAATGAGTGAGATAGTGATACGCCACGCTGAACCGAAAGATTACGACGCAATTCGTCAGATCCACGCCCAGCCGGAGGTGTACCACAACACGCTACAGGTTCCTCATCCTTCTCTCGAAATGTGGCAAGCGCGGCTAACCGAGCAAGCCGGTGTCAAACAACTGGTTGCCTGCATTGACGGTATCGTCGTGGGGCATCTCTGTATTGAGGTCGCGCAGCGCCCGCGCCGCAGCCACGTGGCCGATTTTGGTATCTGCGTGGATGCCAGGTGGCACAATCGTGGCGTTGCCAGCGCGCTGATTCGTACGATGATCGACATGTGCGACAACTGGCTGCGCGTCGAGCGCATTGAGCTGACGGTATTTGTTGATAATGAGCCTGCTGTAGCAGTCTATAAGAAGTACGGCTTTGAAATCGAAGGCACCGGTAAGAAATACGGCCTGCGCAACGGTGAGTATGTTGATGCCTACTTTATGGCGCGCGTGAAATAAATTTAAGGGCGAGTCATATCGCCCTGCTTATTGAAAGGACGCAATAGTGAAAAAGTACCTTCCCCTGGTGTTGCTGGCCTCGCTCTCCCCTGCTTTTGCCACTACCGTACAAAATCTCGATTCTGTACCCAGTGCCATCCAACATCCGGAAGGTAAACAGATTTTCGCTGAACAAATGGCGGGAGCAACACCCGCGAAAGGATTTGGTGAGCTTCCTCAGGGCTTATCTGAAAAGCAGTGGATTGCCTGGGTTGCACCGAATGAAGATCCTGACAACCTGATCCTGACTGGTGCTAAATCTTGGGGAAAAGACGGTAAATATATTGGCATTGCCTGTTTCGCCGATAATAAGGCTGACGCCGTGCAAGCAAAAAAATACGCGGATAACACCTGCCCGGAAAACTACAGCAACGGGCACGCTAATAAATTATATCTCGGCGTTTTTTCCTGGCAGAATCCACAGCTAACGCCGATTGCACGCTCGGAAAAACCGTTAAACCAGCTCTCAGAGTGGAATAAAGCCGCTGAAAAAGAGAGCGATGATGAGTCCGTCAGACCGCTGGCTTATTATACAAAGCTGGATCTGGCACCGTACCGGATAGCACCCGATACCCTGGCATTCGGGGTGCGGGGTGGATACTCTGATGCGTATTCCGGCGGCGGCGCATTTTATGAAGTGCTGGAACTCTACACCATCAAAGACAGCAAGATAATCAACGTGTTTTCTGACCTTGTTTATTACTATTCGGACATTGCTGGAGACTGGAATAAAGACGGCACAAGGCAGCACGACATCAGCGAAAGTAAGTACATTCTCAAAATGCGCTCGGCAAAGACGCACGGATTTTATGACTTAGAGCGCGTTAGCCTACAGGATAAAAGCAGCCAAATATTCCGCTGGTCCGAATCACTGCAGGGATATGCGCCATAACCTACCGGTCAGGCCTACATCGTTCAGAACGCTGTAGGCCAATCTATTTTATATCCCACCGAAAAATTCAAGAACGGAAGCGCCATCCAGTCCTGGCATAGAGTTGTTGATTACAGCCTATCGCCTTCCCCCACCGCCATGTTCCGGCTTAACAACCACCTGAATTATATGGTTATTCAGCTTTCTATCTTCATCGCTATTTTTCGTAACTTTAATAATATTAATATTACATTTTTGTTTTTTTTTGGTTTCTGCCATCACTTTATGGTGACAATCACAACAATATACTTCCCCTGGGACTAACTTAACCACGGTGAGGTAAAAAATGAAATTTGAACGCCATCATAGAATATTGAAAGAAATCAGTATTTCGGGAGTTGTAAAAGTTTCAAATCTGGCGAAAAGTCTCAAGGTAACAAAGGAAACTATTCGCTCAGATCTCAATGAACTTGCCGGGCAGGGATATCTCACTCGCTGTCATGGTGGTGCATTTATTACCCTTGACTCTCTTGATAACGTTGCAAAAAACGAAATTGCTTATGTGCTGGAAAAATATGAATCAGCGCAGAAAATAAAAAAAGGTCTCTCTGCCATGAAGAATAATGTATGTGTTATTGGCTCGTTCAATGTTGATATTATCAGTTACCTACCGAGGCTACCCTCGACAGGCGAATCATTGCTTGCCGATAAATTTATTTTTTCGCCCGGTGGTAAAGGATGCAATCAGGCATTAGCGGCAAGCTATGCCGATTCTGATGTGCATTTTATTACTAAAGTAGGGTCAGACCATTTCAGTTATTACGCCATTAATTTTATAAACTCATCAAAAATCCATAAAAGCGTTATCTATCAGACCAAAGAAACACAGACAGGTACAGCGACTATTATGGTGAATGGAGATACCGGGGATAACGTCATCGCTATCTATCCAGGTGCTAACATGACAATTTCACCTGATGAAATCACCATACAAAAAGAAGCCATCGTTCATTCAGATATTGTTCTCGTACAACTGGAGACAAATTACGAGGCACTTCAACAAACCATTCGTCTCGCACAGAAAAATGATATCCCGGTCATTATTAACCCAGCGCCATATAATGAAATGGTTAATACCATCATTGATGACATCGATTATATCACGCCAAATGAAACCGAAGCTGGTCTGCTGGCAAACATGTCCGTCAACGATATTGAATCAGCCAAATGTGCAGCAAAGATTATTCATCAAAAAGGTGTCAAAAATACCATTATCACATTGGGTAGCAAAGGTTCTCTCGCTTATGACGGAACGCAATTCATCTATTCTCCGGCATTTCCGGCCGTTGTAAAAAATACGGCTGGCGCTGGCGATGCCTTCAATGGCGCACTCGCGTCTGGCCTTGCTAAAGGAAAATCACTGGCATCTGCATTGTGCTACGCGAGCGCATTCGCCTCGCTTGCTGTTGAAACACCCAATGCCTCTGACATGCCAGAAAACGAATCCGTTCTTCATCGCATTCAGGGCTCACATTACAAACAAACTATCTCTACTCACTAAATCAAGGAGCAGACTATGAACAATACGCAGAAAAAACTAAAGGTGCTCTTTATTGGAGAATCCTGGCATATTCACATGATTCATTCAAAAGGCTATGACAGTTTTACCTCCAGTAAATATGAAGAAGGTGCTACATGGTTGCTTGAATGCTTAAAGAAAGGTGGTGTAGAAATTGATTATATGCCGGCTCACACCGTGCAAATTGCATTTCCAGAAAGCATTGATGAACTAAACCGTTATGATGTCATTGTTATTAGCGATATCGGCAGCAATACGTTCCTGTTGCAAAACGAGACGTTCTATCAGCTAAAAATAAAGCCAAATGCTCTGGAATCAATTAAAGAGTATGTCAGAAATGGTGGTGGTCTGCTCATGATTGGCGGCTATCTGTCATTTATGGGCATTGAGGCCAAGGCTAATTACAAGAACACCATTCTTGCCGAGGTTTTGCCAGTTATTATGCTTGACGGCGATGACCGGGTAGAAAAACCAGAGGGTATCTGCGCTGAGGCTATCTCCCCGGAACATCCTGTCGTTAACGGATTCTCAGACTACCCGGTATTTCTTGGATATAACCAGGTTGTCGCCAGAGAAGATGCCGATGTTGTTTTAACAATAAATAATGACCCGCTGTTAGTGTTCGGTGAATACCAACAGGGTAAAACCGCCTGCTTCATGAGCGACTGTTCTCCACACTGGGGAACACAGCAATTTATGTCCTGGCCGTTTTATACCGACCTGTGGGTTAACACGCTTCAATTCATCGCCAGAAAATAAAAAACAATGGAGTAACGAAAGTTACTCCTTTTATAAAATACAAGGATTGATGTATGAACAAAAATAAGTACTCAACTCCCTTACTGATGCTTGCAACCATCTTAGCCGGTATGCTTTCCCCAATGCAGTCTGCCGTTAATGGGCAATTGGGACACTGGTTGCAAGATGGTAATGCTTGTGCAGTAATCTCGTTCGCCAGCGGTCTGGTCGTCATGTTTTTCATTATTATTGCGCGTAAAGAAACACGCCAGCAATTCGCATCGATCCCGACGCTGATTAAAAAGAGAAAAATCCCGCTGTGGAATTGGTTTGCCGGATTATGTGGAGCGATGGTTGTATTTTCGGAAGGGGCATCAGCCAGCGCGTTGGGCGTTGCCACGTTTCAAACTGCATTAATTTCCGCCCTGCTCCTTTCCGGCCTACTGTGCGACCGTTTTGGTGTCGGTGTGGATGAGAAGAAATATTTCACCCCATGGCGCGTTGCTGGCGCATTGTTCGCGGTTATTGCCACGATTTTTGTCGTGTCGCCACAGTGGCATTCAACCTCCTTTATCCTGCTCGCTATCCTTCCATTTTTGGCAGGATTACTCGCTGGCTGGCAGCCTGCTGGAAATGCCAAAGTTGCCGAGGCCACGGGCTCTATGCTGGTTTCCATTACCTGGAACTTCATTGTCGGCTTTTGTGTGCTGGGCGCTGCACTGGCGATACGTGTCGCATTAGGCCATGTCACCGTCCAGTTACCCGATACGTGGTGGATGTATCTCGGTGGCCCGCTGGGTCTGCTGTCCATCGGGCTGATGGCGATTCTGGTCAGAGGCTTAGGTCTGCTAATGCTGGGTGTAGCATCTACCGCAGGCCAGTTGCTTGGGTCGGTATTGATTGATGAATTGATCCCATCCTTAGGCAATACGGTCTATCTGGTCACCATCATCGGCACGTTGTTCGCGTTAGTGGGCGCAATTGTTACCACCATTCCTGAATACAGAGCATCCAAAATGGCGCAAAAAATGGAGGTGTCAGGATGAAAGGTTTCCTGCAAACCGTGACAGGCCCAGTGGCGCACACTGATATGGGGCTAACGCTCCCGCATGAGCATCTGTTTAACGATCTGTCATCCGTTGTTGATGAACCACATTATGCTTTTTCACAGCAACTGGTAGGAAAAAAAGTCAGTGCTGACCTTCAGTGGGGACTGAAACACGACCCATACTGCTGCGCCGATAACATGGACAGAAAAGAGATTGATGATGTCATCTTTGAAATCAATAATTTTATGTCACTAGGAGGCAGAACGATTGTCGACGCGACGGGTTCTGAGTCTATCGGTCGGGACGCTTCATCGTTACGGGAAGTGGCAATAAAAACCGGTTTGAATATCGTTGCTTCATCAGGACCTTATCTGGAGAAGTTTGAAAGCACCAGGATCCATAAACCTGTCGATTCATTAGCCGCACTGATTGATAAGGAACTGAATCAGGGGATTGGCGAGACGGATATTCGCGCCGGTATGATCGGTGAAATTGGCGTGTCACCCGCATTTACCCAAGCGGAACGTAACAGTCTGCGGGCGGCGTCTCTGGCACAACGTAATAATCCCCATACGGCGATGAATATCCATATGCCAGGGTGGCTGCGGCTGGGTGATGAGGTACTGGATATTGTCCTTGAAGAGATGAACGTCTCTCCGGCAAAAGTTTCGCTGGCACACTCGGACCCGTCAGGAAAAGATGTTGCCTATCAACGTAAAATGCTCGACCGCGGCGTGTGGCTTGAATTTGACATGATTGGTCTGGACATTACCTTCCCTAAAGAAGGTATCGCCCCAGGCGTTCAGGAGACCGCAGATGCGGTAGCTCATCTGATTGAACTGGGTTACGCCGATCAGATAGTTTTAAGCCATGATGTTTTTCTCAAACAGATGTGGGCAAAAAATGGGGGGAACGGTTGGGGGTTTGTCCCGAATGTTTTCCTCGCCTATCTGGCTGCCCGTGGAGTAGACAACGATACTCTTCGCAAGCTCTGTATTGATAATCCAGCGCGGTTACTCACGGCATAGCCAACAAAACGCCCGGTGCCTGACACCGGGCTATTAATCAAAAATCAGTATCCCGCCGTTAAATCATCCACGGAACGCGGGTCAGAAGCACCATACAGTGCGCCATCCGGTCCAACCATGATGCTCTGCGTGCTGCCCATCGCCTCTTTCAGCGCCACTTTCTGTCCTTTTTGCTCCAGCAGCTTGATTGTATCCGGGCTGAAGCCCTTCTCGATGCGCAGTTCATCCGGCAACCACTGATGATGGAAACGTGGCGCGTTGGTCGCTTCGGCGACGTTCATCCCGAAATCAATGCTGTTGACCACCATTTGCAGCACAGTAGTGATGATTCGGCTTCCACCTGGGCTGCCGGTCACCAGCCAGGTTTTCCCGTCTTTTACCACGATAGTCGGCGACATCGATGACAGCGGACGCTTCTTCGGCCCAACCGCGTTAGCATCACCGCCCACCAGTCCATAAACGTTCGGCACGCCTGGCTTAGCGGAGAAGTCGTCCATTTCGTTATTCAGCAGAATGCCGGTGTTACCCGCCACGATGCCGGTCCCGAAGGTGGTATTCAGGGTATACGTTACCGCCACGGCATTGCCGTCTTTATCCACTACCGAGAAGTGCGTAGTCTGGTTGCTTTCATACGGGGCGAGTTTGCCAGGTTTGATCTGGCTGGAAGGCTTAGCCTTGTTGATATCAATCTGATCGGCAAGCGTTTTAGCATAGGCTTTGTTGGTCAGCGCTTGCCACGGCACTTTCACAAAATCCGGGTCGCCCAGATACTCTGAACGGTCGGCGTAAGCATATTTCTCCGCTTCAGCCATAACCTGCATAGCATCGGCGCTGCCAAATCCGTACTTCTTCATATCGAAGTTTTCGAGAATATTGAAGATCTGCACGATGTGAATACCGCCAGAGGACGGCGGCGGCATGGAGAAGACCTGATACCCGCGATAGTCACCGCTTATCGGCGTGCGCTCCACGGCTTTATAGCTGGCTAAATCCTCTTTGGTCATCAGCCCGCCGTTCTTCTGCATTTCCCCGGCTATCTGATCGGCAATCGCCCCTTTATAAAACGCATCCGGGCCATTCTCGGCAATCATTTCCAGGCTTTTCGCCAGATTCTTTTGCACCAGCTTGTCGCCCTTTTTCAGCGGCTCGCCGTCCTTCCAGAAAATGGCTTTGCTGTTCTCGTGATTAGGGAGCACTTCGCTGCCATAGGTTTTCAGATCGTCGGCCAGCGCGTCATTAACCACAAAGCCCTCTTCCGCTAGCTTCATCGCCGGGCGCACCACTTTGTTCAGCGGCATCGTGCCGTATTTCTCCAGCGCCAGCGAGAAACCCGCCACGGTACCCGGCGTACCGGATGCCAGATGCGACGTCAGCGACTTTTTCGCATCGGCGTTGCCCTGCTCATCGAGGAACATGTCACGGGTCGCGCCAGCAGGCGCCATTTCACGAAAATCGATCGCTGTGGTGTTACCGTCTTTGGTACGCAGCAGCATAAAACCACCGCCGCCCAGATTGCCCGCCTGGGGATGCGTCACCGCCAGCGCATAGCCAACGGCCACGGCGGCATCGACGGCATTCCCACCCTGTTTAAGAATGTCCACACCAACCTGGGTAGCTAAAGCATCCACAGAGGCCACCATCCCTTGCTTAGCACGTACGGGATGGAACACATCTTCCTCGACTCCGTAAGATACCGGTGGTGGTGCAGCCGGCGCGGCAGCAACGCTAAAACAACTTCCTGAGAGCAGAGCAGCAATGGCTACCCGGCGTAAAAACGTCGGTTTTATCATCGTTATTCTCCAGATGTATGGGGGTCGGCCCCCACTAAGCCTGGTGCATAACTCTGAAATAATCATCGTAACGGCGAGAAAGGAGTAAACTTAAGAGATCCCCGAGAGGAGAAAAGCGATGAAACGACTCTTACTTTTAGCCATGCTGTTGCCGTTTGCAGGCTTTGCACAGCCCATCAACACCATGAATAACCCGAACCAACCCGGTTATCAGATCCCGAGTCAGCAGCGTATGCAAACCCAAATGCAAACGCAGCAAATTCAGCAGAAAGGGATGCTCAACCAGCAGTTGCAAACGCAGACGCGTATGCAGCAACAGCATCTGGAAAACCAAATTAACACCAACTCCCAGCGGGTCCTTCAGTCTCAGCCAGGCGAGCTAAATTCCGGTCAGCAGCAAATGCTGCCCAACAGCAACGGTGGGATGTTGAGTGGAACCCGTAACCCGGACAGCTCTCTGAATAAGCAACATATGCTGTCAGAGAAAAAGAACGGCGACATGCTGAAGCCCTCCAGCACGCCGCAGCCTAACGTTCCGTTAAAAACGATTGGGCCTTAAAAAGGTTGGAAATCCGGACCAATCGTATCAATGGCATCGGTACAGATGCAGTCCACGCCCCAGCGCAGCAGTTCCGCCGCGCGCTGGGGTCGGTTGACGGTATATACCAGAATACGTAGCCCCGCATCGCGCAGCGCATCCACACGCGCTTCATCCAGCAGTTTGTGATTAAGATGAATAGAGACGCATCCAAGCCGTGTGGTCAGCTCGCGCCAGTCCTCGCGCCATTCATCAAGCAGCAAGCCTCTCGGCAGTTCAGGTACCGCCTGCTGCGCCGCTTCAAGTGCATCAATTTCAAAGGATGACAATAGTGGCGGCGTCATTCCCGCCCACAGTTCCCGCGCAGCCAGCGCCACGACTTTGCCGGTTAACGTTCCGGTACCGGTTGTGGGTTTAATTTCAATATTTGCCATCATTCCATGCTGACGGCAGCGCTCGGCCACTTGCGAGAGCAGCGGCAGCAGTTCACCTTTAAACTCACCGCTAAACCAGCCGCCGGCGTCCACGCGCAATAAATCCTGCCAGTTCAGCTCGCCTGCCACGCCCCAGCCGTTGCTGGTTCGCTCCAGGTTGTCGTCATGCAGTAAGAAGATCTCACCGTCTTTCGACAATTTAGCGTCAAACTCGATCATGGTATGCCCGTATCGCGCCCCCACGTCGATCGCCGCCAGGGTGTTTTCCGGGGCCAGCTTACCGCCGCCACGATGGGCGACAATATGGGGGTAAGGCCAGTTACTCATACGCGTTGTCCTGTTTCGCCATCAAAAAGATGTTGATGATTTTCTGGCAAATGCAGCCACAGCGTGCTGCCTGCCGTTGGGCGATGCTGATGCGCCAGTCGCACCACCAGCTTTTGCTCGCCCCAGCGTCCGTGTGCCAGGTTATCTGCGCCCAGCATTTCCAGTGTATCAACAACCAACGGCACACCGCCTTCGGCCTGCGAGCTTAGCGCAATATGCTCCGGGCGGATACCCAACGTCATGTTACGGCCAATAGACTCTCTCGCGCTTCTGCCGATGGGTAGCGTCATGCCGCCCTCCAGTTCAAAATGGGTGCCCGAGGTACTGATGCACCCGTCCAGCAGGTTCATCG
This sequence comes from Citrobacter sp. Cpo147, assembly GCF_030332405.1. Lineage (NCBI taxonomy): Bacteria > Pseudomonadati > Pseudomonadota > Gammaproteobacteria > Enterobacterales > Enterobacteriaceae > Citrobacter > Citrobacter sp. Cpo147. The sequence continues at coordinate 96,450 of NZ_JAOWHX010000035.1, read as the reverse complement.
CCGGGCTGCCGATAAAACTCGCCACAAAGCGGCTGGCAGGTTTTTCATACACTTCAACCGGCGTACCTACCTGCTCGGCAATGCCTTTGTTCATCACCATCACCCGTTGGGCGAGGGTCATCGCTTCAACCTGGTCGTGCGTCACGTATAGCGAAGTGGTTTTCAGGCGGCGATGCAGATGTTGTAACTCCAGACGCATCTGTACTCGCAGCTTGGCATCAAGGTTAGAAAGCGGCTCATCGAACAGGAAGACCGCTGGGTCACGCACAATCGCTCGCCCCATCGCTACGCGCTGGCGCTGACCGCCAGAAAGTTCGCGCGGACGACGTTTGAGCAGCTCACCCAGCTCGAGAATACGCGCCGCCTCATTTACCCGTTCAGCAATGTGCTCCTTGCCCATCCCGCGGATTTTCAGCCCCCAGGCCATGTTTTCTTCCACGCTCATATGCGGGTAGAGCGCGTAGTTTTGAAAGACCATCGCTATGCCGCGATCCTTCGGCTCCATCTCGGTGACGCGTTTATTATCAATCCAGATATCGCCACCGCTCACCCGCTCCAGCCCGGCGACCATCCGCAGCAGCGTAGACTTTCCGCAACCGGATGGCCCAACCATCACGATAAATTCCCCGTCCGCGACGTCCAGCGTCAGCGGTTTAATTACCTGGGTTTTGCCGTCCCAGCTTTTGGTTACTGCCTGTAGTTTTAAACCAGCCATTTTTATTTCTCACTATCGACCAGACCGCGTACGAAGGCGCGCTGCATGGCTAACACGATGATTACCGGAGGGATGAGCGTCAGCAGCATGGCAGCCATTACCTGGTTCCACTGCGTGGTGCCTTCACCGGTGGCGATCATGCCTTTGATACCCGCCACCGCAGTGCCCAAATTGACGTCGGTAATAATTAACAACGGCCACAAATACTGGTTCCAGCCGTAGATAAAGGTAATAACGAACAGCGCCGCCAGATTGGTTTTTGACAGTGGTAGTACGATATCGCGGAAAAAACGCATCGGTGACGCACCGTCAATTCGCGCCGCCTCAACCAGCTCATCCGGCAGGGTCATAAAGAACTGACGGAACAGGAAGGTCGCAGTAGCCGATGCCATCAACGGCAGCGTCAGACCCGCATAGCTGTCGAGCATTTTCAGGTTGGCGATAACCTCCACGGTGGGGAAGATTCGCACCTCAACCGGCAGCATCAGGGTGATAAAAATCATCCAGAAGAACAGGTTGCGCAGCGGAAAGCGGAACCAGACGATGGCAAATGCGGAAAGCATGGAGACGGTGATTTTCCCTACCGTAATACTGAATGCCATGATGAAGCTGTTAAGCATCATCAACCAGAACGGCGCGCTGTTGACGCCCACGCCGTTGACCCAGATGTATTTCATGTTCTCCAGCAACTGCGTGCCGGGAACCAGCGTCATCGGCGTTTCAAACACCGCTTTGTTGTCCAGCGTCGCCGCGACAAACGCGACGTACAGCGGAAACAGGATCACCATGATCCCCATAATCAACATGGCATGGCTGAATATTGTCAGCCCACGACGGTTCTCAATCATTGGTAACGCACCTTACTTTCCACATAGCGGAACTGCACCACCGTCAAAATAATGACCAGCAACATCAGCACCACCGATTGCGCGGCCGAGGCGGAGAGATCCAGCCCGACAAAGCCTTCGCGATAGATCTTATAAATCAACGTCGTGGTCGCCTGCACCGGCCCACCCGCCGTGGCGGCATCAATCACCGGGAAGGTATCAAAGAAGGCATAAACCAGATTCACCACCAGCAGAAAGAAGCTGACCGGGGCTATCAACGGCAGCGCCAGCTTAAAGAAGCGGCGAACCGGCCCTGCGCCATCAATCGCAGCAGCTTCGATCAGCGATCGCGGGATAGACTGCAGTGCGGCAAAGAAGAACAGGAAGTTGTAACTAATCTGCTTCCAGACCGATGCAAACACCACCAGGAACATCGCCTGACCGCTGTTTTGCGCATGGTTCCAGTCATAGCCAAACTCACCGAGAAAATGGGTAATCAGCCCACGTCCTGGGTTAAACAGGAAGATCCACAATACGGCGGCGACGGCAGGCGCGACGGCGTATGGCAACAGCATCAGCGTCTGGTAAAAACGGCTGCCGCGCACCACGTAATTCACCAGCGCCGCAAAAAATAACGACACCAGCAGACCACTTACCGTGACTAACGTACTGAACTTAATGGTGGTCCAGAATGAGTCGAGGTAGTACGGGTCATGAAACAGCGCGACAAAGTTTCCCAGTCCGACAAACTGGCTGGAAAGACCAAACGGATCAACGGATTGTAGCGAGTACCACAGCGCTTCACCGGCGGGCCAGATAAAGAAAATAACGGTGATAACCAGCTGCGGAGCCACCAACAAATAGGGAAGCCAACGCGAGCGGAATACCGGACGGGATGAAGACATGTAGGTTCTTTTCCTGGAAGGTGCCGGATGGCGGTGCAAGCACCTTATCCGGCCTACAAACTACGAACTTGTAGGCCTGATAAGCGCAGCGCCATCCGGCACTTATACACTTAAGACTTGGTCGATTGCTCAAAGCGGCGCAGTAACTGATTGCCACGCTCAACGGCGGCATCCAGTGCCTGCTGCGGGGTTTTCTTCCCGGTCCAGACGCTTTCCAGCTCTTCATCCACAATAGTGCGGATCTGCGGCATATTGCCCAGACGCAGTCCCTTGGTGAATGGCAACGGCGGCTTGTTCAGCATCTGGCGGGTGGCGATATCAGCCCCAGGGTTCTTCTCATAGAAGCCCTGTTCACGGGTCAGGTCGTAGGCAGCGGTGGTGATCGGCAGATAGCCGGTCTTCTGGTGCCATTCGGCAGCAATTTCAGGCTTCGCCAGGAAGTTGAGGAACTGCGCCACGCCTTCGTAGGTTGCTTTATCTTTACCCTGCATCACCCACAGGCTGGCCCCACCGATAATCGCATTCTGCGGCGCGCCCTTCACATCGGCATCGTACGGCATCATCCCGACGCCATAATTGAATTTAGCGTAGTGGCGGATGTCCGCCAGCGAACCGGAAGAGGCGGTGGTAATGGCACAATCCCCGTTGTAGAACTTCTCAGTGGATTCGTCCTTACGCCCGAAGTAGCTGAAATCACCTTTTTTGTTCAGCTCTTCCAGCAGAGCGATGTGTTTCACCTGTTCCGGTTTATTGAACTCCAGCACCGCGTCAGTACCGTCAAAGCCATTGTTTTTGGTTGCTACCGGCAGACCGTTCCAGGCGCTGAAGTTTTCAATCTGAATCCATCCCTGCCAGCCGCTGGCGTAACCGCACTTCATGCCTGCGGCTTTCAGCTTCGCGGTGTACTCCGCCAGATCCTGCCAGGTTTTCGGCGGCTGCTCCGGGTCTAAACCGGCTTTTTTGAAGGCATCTTTGTTGTAGTACAGCACCGGAGTGGAGCTGTTAAACGGCTGGGAGAGCAAGTGTCCGCTTTTAGAGTCGGTGTAGTAACCGGAAACGGTCGGTACGAACTGAGACTCATCGAAGTTAATGCCAGCCTCTTTGAATACTTCATAGACCGGTTTAATGGCTTTTGAGGCCATCATGGTTGCCGTGCCCACTTCATAAACCTGCAGCAGCGCAGGCGCGTTTCCGGTACGGAAAGCAGCAATTCCTGCACTCAGGCTCTGCTCATAGTTGCCTTTGTACTGCGGAACAATTTTGTAGTCGGGATTGGCTGCATTAAAACGTTGCGCCAGTGAATCAACTTCTTTACCCAGTTCGCCTTCCATTGAGTGCCAGAACGGGATAGTGGTGACCGCCAGTGCCTGACCTGCAAATGCCAGGCTAAGTGCCAGTCCTAAAGCTGTATGTCGTAACGATATCATCGGTTATCTCTCTTGTTGTGCCGGATGCGCGATATCACGCGTTTTATGCTCGCGGGGGTAACATGACATGCTCGAATGACAGAAAAATAACTTTTTTATTACAAAAAAAGATAGTAAGGCGACAAACAGATGGCAAGGCGGTGAAAGCGTAGTGACAGGAAAATGCGGGGTGGTGCACAACAAAGCCGGATATCGCTATACCTTCTCCGGCCTTGATGGCGTTATCTGCTGCTCCAGCAAGGAAGATTAATCCCGACGCCAGCGTCGTTCATATTCATTCTGTAAACGCTGCTGCTCTCGCCGCTCACGTTCACGTTGGATATCCGATTTATCATCATCCCAGCCTGGGCATACCGAGCTGGTAAACACTTCGCAGGGCGAGTCGGATTGCGCTAACGGGTTGTCCGGTTTCTCTTCCCAGATAGCGGGATCGCGCGGGTCAAACGCTGGCGGTGTTGAGGCCTGGGTGGTTAGTGAAAGCGTCAAAAACAAACTGCCAATCATCATGCAGGTACCTGAACGAATCATCCTTTCTCCATGTTCATTTTTATTATTGATAACTATTCTCAATAATAACATAGAGCAATAAAAAGGGGCCACAGCAGGCCCCTTGTCTATTCAGAGAATGATTAACCGCCCAGATACGCGCTTCGCACCGCTTCGTTAGCCAGTAGCGCATCACCGGTGTCTTCCAGCACCACATGACCGTTTTCCAGCACGTAGCCGCGATCGGCGAGCTTCAGCGCCTGGTTAGCGTTCTGTTCGACGAGGAAGATGGTCATCCCCTGTTCGCGCAGCTGTTCGATGGTGTTAAAAATCTGCTGGATGATAATCGGCGCCAGACCCAGCGACGGTTCATCAAGCAGCAGCAGCCTCGGCTGGCTCATCAGCGCACGGCCTATCGCCAGCATCTGCTGTTCACCGCCGGACATCGTTCCCGCACGTTGAATACGACGTTCATGCAGACGGGGAAACAGGTCATACACCCATTTGATGCGTTCCTGAAACTGGTCCTTTTCGGCAAAGAAGCCGCCCATCGCCAGGTTCTCTTCCACCGTCATACGGGAAAACACGCGACGCCCTTCCGGCACAATCGCTACCGCTTCGCGCATGATTTTCGCCGTCTGCCAGTCGGTAATGTCTTTACCATCAAAGACGATTCGCCCACTGGTCGCTCGCGGGTCGCCACACAATGTGCCGAGCAGCGTGGTTTTTCCCGCACCGTTGGCACCAATCAGAGTAACGATTTCACCCTGGTTGATATACAAGCTGACGTCGTGCAGCGCCTGTATCTTGCCGTAGTGGGCGTTGACTTTGTCGAACGATAACATCGCTTTATCCATATTAAGCCTCGCCCCCATTATGCTTCACCTAAATAGGCGCGGATAACATCCGGATTATTACGAATCTGTTCCGGCGTCCCATTCGCCAGCGGCGTGCCCTGGTTCACCACGTAAATACGGTCAGAAATCCCCATCACCAGCTTCATGTCGTGCTCAATCAACAAAATGGTGGTGTTGTGATGGTTACGCAGTTCAGCAATCAGCTCGTCCAGCTCTTTGGTCTCTTTCGGGTTGAGTCCAGCAGCGGGTTCGTCGAGCATCAGGATTTCCGGCTGGGTCACCATGCAGCGCGCAATTTCCAGACGGCGCTGATCGCCATAGGCCAGGTTACTGGCCTGACGGTTGGCATGCTCCAGCAAGCCAATACGCGCAAGCCAGGTGGCGGCGCGATCCAACGCTTCACTCTGCGCGCGACGGAACGACGGGGTTTTCAACAGGCCGGAGAAGACGCCGGTTTTCAGTTGCTGATGTTGCGCCACCAGCAGGTTTTCAATCACCGTCATTTCGCGAAACAGACGCACGTGCTGGAAAGTACGTACCACCCCCATACGCGCGATTTGCTGACCCGGCAGCCCTTCCAGGTGCTGGTCGCGCAGCTTAATCGTCCCGCCGGTCGGCTTATAAAAACCGGTCAGACAGTTAAAGACCGTGGTTTTCCCCGCACCGTTCGGGCCGATTAACGAAACGATCTCCTGCGGTCGCAGTTCCAGTTCAACGTTGTTTACCGCCAGCAGACCGCCGAAGCGCATCATCAGGCCGTTAACGGATAATAATGGCTGACTCATGCCTGCTCTCCTTTTGCTTCCCCGTTTTGCAGCTTCAACTGTGGACGGGTCATCGGCAACAAGCCCTGCGGACGCCAGATCATCATCAGTACCATTAAACCACCCAGCATTAACATGCTGTATTCGTTGAAATCACGCATCAGCTCGCGTGACACCACCAGCAGGATGGCCGCGAGGATCACCGCAAACTGTGAGCCCATTCCGCCCAGTACAACAATCGCCAGCACAAAGGCCGACTCGGCAAAGGTGAAGGACTCCGGGCTGACGAAGCCCTGGCGCGCGGCAAACAGCGTACCGGCAAAACCGGCAAACGCGGCGCTGATGGTAAAGGCTGTCAGCTTGATACGCGTAGGGTTTAAGCCCAGAGAACGACAGGCAATTTCATCTTCACGCAGCGCTTCCCACGCGCGACCCAGCGGCATACGCAGCAAACGGTTGATAACAAAAAGCGAGAAGACCACCAGCAGCAGCGCCACCAGATAGAGGAAAATGACGCGGTCAGACGGATCGTACTTGACGTTAAAGAAGTTGCTGAAGGTATCCCAGCCGCCTTCACGGGCGGTACGGCTGAACTCCAGACCGAAAAAGGTCGGTTTCGGGATCTGGCTAATACCGTTTGGACCGCCGGTTACTTCGGTGTTGTTGAGCAGCAGAATACGGACGATTTCGCCGAAGCCTAAGGTCACAATCGCCAGATAATCACCACGCAGGCGCAATACCGGGAAGCCGAGCAGGAAGCCTGCTGCAGCGGAAACCAGCCCCGCCAGCGGCAGACAGGTCCAGAAGCCCAGACCGTAATAGTGGTTCAGCAGCGCGAAGGTGTAAGCGCCGATGGCATAGAAGCCGCCGTAGCCCAGCACCAGCAGGCCGGAAAGCCCCACCACCACGTTTAAGCCGAGGCCGAGGATGATATAAATCATCGTCAGCGTGGCGATATCCACCGTACCGCGTGACACCATAAACGGCCACGCCACGGCAATCACCAGCAGCGCCACCAGGAACAGCTTCTGTTTAACGGTGGAGCCGTCAATCGCCGGCAGAATAAATTTCGGTCCGGAGACGCTCTTCAGGCCTTTCTGGAAGGCTGGACGTAGCAGTTGGAAAAGAAAGACCACGCCAGTGCCGATAAATACCCACTGCCAGCGGATATCCGCGGCGGTATCGACTACCAGCCTGGTACCGTCCAGCTCTAACTGAACACCCATAAAGACGCCCGCCAGGACGAAGAACATAGCGGCAGAGAGCAGCGCCATTGCAAAATGCATCGGTTTCATACTTTCTCTACCTCCGGGCGACCCAGAATACCGGTCGGCATCACCAGCAGCACCAGAATCAGCAGCGCGAATGAAACGACGTCTTTGTATTCAGTACTCAGATAAGCAGAGGAAAGCGCTTCCGCAACGCCCAGAATCAGGCCGCCGATCATCGCCCCTGGAATGCTGCCGATGCCGCCCAGTACCGCCGCGGTAAAGGCCTTCATCCCGGCCATAAAGCCGATGTATGGGTTAATTACACCATAGAACTGACCGAGCAGCACGCCCGCTACCGCCGCCATTGCCGCGCCAATCACAAAGGTCAGCGCAATCACGCGATCGGTATTGATGCCGAGCAGGCTGGCCATCTTCAGGTCTTCTGCACAGGCACGGCAGGCGCGGCCCATACGGGAGTAACGGATAAACAGCGTCAGCGCCAGCATCGCCAGGAAGGTTACGATCCAGATAACCAACTGCATGGTGGTGATTGAAGCAGAGAAGTTATCGCTACTGCCGACAGTCCACTGGCCATTAAACAGGCTGGGCAGCGCCACGTCGCGCGAACCTTCTGTCAGGCTGACGTAGTTTTGCAGGAAGATGGACATCCCGATAGCGGAAATCAGCGCGATCAGGCGCTTGGAGCTGCGCACGGGCCGATACGCCACGCGTTCAATGCTCCAGCCGTAGGCGCTGGCAATCACAATCGCGCCGACGAAGCCCGCCGCGACCAGTAGCCAGCTGGAATCGATGCCCATCATCATTAGCGCTGCGATGATCATAAAGGAGACATAGCTGCCGATCATATACACCTCGCCGTGGGCGAAGTTGATCATGCCGATAATGCCGTACACCATCGTGTAACCGATGGCGATCAGCGCGTAGGTGCTTCCCAGCGTGACGCCGTTAAACATCTGCTGCAAGAAATAGAGGAACTGCTCGGACATAAGGTAACCTTTTTAAACCCGCCCGTTTTGCACGGGCGGTGGGATAACTCGTCTTCAGGTATTACTTCGCAACGGTCGAAGAACCGTCTGCATGCCACTGGAAGACACCAAACTCAAATCCCTTCAAATCGCCTTTTTCGTCCCATTTCAGCGGCCCAATCACGGTATCAGCCCCGTGTGCTTTCAGATCTTTCACCAGGTCCAACGGCTCTTTGCTACCGCTGCGATCCATTGCTGTCGCCAATGACTGGACGGCTGCATAAGTGATCCACACGTATGGTCCGGTTGGATCTTTCTTGTCAGCTTTGAGCGCATCGACGATAGCCTTATTCGCCGGATCCTGGTCATAGCGTTTTGGCATGGTTACCAGCATGCCTTCAGCAGCATCACCGGCGATGTTAGACAGCGACGCATTGCCGACGCCCTCAGGTCCCATAAACTGGGTTTTCAGCCCGACGGAACGCGCCTGGCGCAGCATTTGCCCCATTTCCGGGTAGTAGCCGCCGTAATAAACAAAGTCGATATTTTCTTTTTTCAGGCGAGCGATCAGCGCAGAAAAATCTTTTTCCCCGGCGGTGATACCGTCAAAGAAAACGATGTTGGCTTTGCCCGCTTTCAGGCTGTCCTGCACCGAACGCGCCAGGCCTTCACCGTATTGCTGTTTATCGTGAATGATGGCGATACGCTGTGGCTTCACCTTCTCCAGAATGTATTTCGCGGCGGTCGGCCCCTGAGAGGAGTCCAGGCCCGCTGTACGCATAATGTGAGCGTAACCGCGCTGGGTCAGTTCCGGGTTTGTGGCACCCGGAGAAATCATCAGAATGCCTTCATCTTCATAGATATCTGATGCGGGCTGCGTGGAAGATGAGCACAGATGACCAATAACGTACTGAATGCCGTCATTGACGATTTTGTTCGCTACCGCAACGGCCTGTTTCGGATCGCAGGCGTCGTCATATTCCACAGCAACCAGTTTGTCGCCTTTGACCCCGCCTTTGGCATTGATATCTTTAATGGCCTGACGTGCGCCATTAAATTCCATATCGCCCCACTGCGCGACCGGACCTGACATCGCGCCGACAACAGCGACCTTGATATCTTCCGCCATGACCGCGTGTGACATTGCCAGTGCTATCACCCCTGCGATGATTGTTTTCGCATTCCGTTTCATTACCTGAATCCCCATTCGTGACGTAATTAATATTTTGTATTTATGTGGTTAAAAAGCAGTCTGTGCTTTTTTTGAACTGCACTATTTTTACCAGTCTCATTAATGGTTTAGCGCAGTTTTTTAAGCAAAATCAGGCTAAAATCTCTATTTTTCAGTCGATTAAGAAAAGATAATATTCTGCTTTTCACTATAGATAAACAAAAAAAAGCACGTTTGTCAGCATAAAATAACGGCACAAAGAGCCGAATAAAATGCTGCATCCCAGGGTATTATTCTGCCTATTTTTCAATCTCTACGGTTTCAAACTGTCATTACCGTTGTTACAAAATTATTAATCTGGTTATTCACATAAAAAAGAGAAAGCATCCGGGTGAATTATTTCGGTACACTCATTCCATCTTTTGTGATTTGGACATGCTGTTAATGAAGCTGACCATCGTTCGTTTAGATAACTTTAGCGACCAGGACCAGATTGATCTGGGCAAAATCTGGCCGGAATATTCCGCCTCATCGTTAAGCGTAGATGAAACGCACCGGATCTACGCTGCACGCTTTAACGAGCGTCTGTTAGGCGCAGTTCGCGTAACCCTGAGCGGCACGCAAGGTGCATTAGATTCATTGCGCGTACGCGATATCACCCGCCGTCGCGGCGTCGGGCAGTATTTGATCGAAGAAGTCATCCGGGAAAACCCTGATGTGAGTTCATGGTGGATGGCCGACGTCGGCGTTGAAGACCGCAGCGTGATGGCCGCGTTTATGCAGGCGTTAGGGTTTACAGCCCAGGAGAATGGCTGGGAAAAAAGATAAAAAAGCCGGATGGCGCTGACGCTTATCCGGCCTACATGCTGGGAGAAAAAATAAAAAACCACCTCGCAATTTTCCAAGAATTTCACGTTGCAGGAAGGCGGCAAGTTATGAAGTCCCCGGGAGCTTACATAAGTAAGTAACCGGGGTTGAATAACGTAGCCAACGCATCTGCAGCGCGAAAGGCGCCAGGAAAATTATTTGGCGTCGGTCGCCGTCCCGTTTGCATGCCAGTCAAACACGCCGAATTCGAAGCCTTTCAGATCGCCCTTCGCATCCCATGACAGCGGCCCCATGACGGTTTCCACTGAGTTTGCTTTCAGGTATTTGGCAATTTCAGCCGGGTCGTCAGACTGGTTCAGACCGGCCTGCAAGGATTGCAGCGCGGCGTAGGTGGTCCATACGAATGCACCGCTCGGATCTTGTTTCTTGGCTTTGATCGCGTCCACAATCGGTTTGTTCGCCGGAACCTGATCGTAGTTCTTCGGTTTCGTTACCAGTAAGCCTTCTGCAGACTCACCCGCGATGTTAGACAGCGACACGTTCGCTACCCCTTCTGGTCCCATAAACTGGGTTTTCAGACCCGCAGCGCGTGCCTGGCGCAGAATCTGCCCCATTTCCGGGTGGTAACCACCGTAGTAAACGAAATCGATATTCTCTTTCTTCAGACGCGCCACCAGCGTAGAGAAATCTTTCTCGCCAGCGGTGATCCCGTCGAAGAACACCACGTCAGCGTTGGCTTTCTTGAGGTTGTCCTGCACGGAACGCGCCAGGCCTTCACCGTACTGTTGTTTGTCGTGAACGATCGCAATGCGCTTCGGCTTCACTTTTTCAACGATATATTTGGCAGCGGTTGGGCCCTGATCGGAATCCAGACCGGTGGTACGCATCACCAGGTTATAACCGCGCGCGGTCAGCTCCGGCGCCGTTGCCGCTGGGGTGATCATCAGAATGCCTTCGTCTTCATAGATATCTGACGCAGGCTGAGTGGAAGACGAGCACAGGTGGCCGATAACATATTTAATCCCGTCGTTGACCACTTTGTTAGCTACCGCTACCGCTTGTTTCGGGTCACAGGCATCGTCATATTTCACCATGACCAGTTTGTCGCCTTTCACCCCGCCTTTGGCGTTGATATCTGCAATCGCCTGCTCTGCGCCAGTAAATTCCTGATCGCCATACTGCGCTACCGGACCGGACATCGCGCCGACGACGGCAACTTTAATATCCTTAGCAAACGCCATATTGCTCAAAGACAGGGCGATACATCCTGCCAATAACGCTTTACCCTTCATATTCATCCTGACAATCCCCATTATTGTGGTTATTACGTGTGTTGTGATGTTGTTGTTCAGCACTTTATTTCGATTATTGGATAGCCACCCGTGCTTTAGCAGCATACTCTGCTAAAACATACCCGATTTTTATTATTTTGGAATAGCTAAATTTGACATGCAGATAACAACTTGATGACAAAAAGCATAAACGTCAGGAGAGAGGGGGAGAGATAAAAACAAAAAACCCCGGATTTTCATCCAGGGTTTATCAGCATTTCCAGGGCGGCTGGAAGATTACGCTTCGATCGCCGCGCGCAGTTTTTTCATGGCGTTCTTTTCAAGCTGACGAACACGTTCAGCGGAAACGCCGTAGCGATCGGCCAGTTCCTGCAACGTCGACTTGTTGTCTTCGTCCAGCCAACGGGCACGAATGATGTCCTGGCTACGCTCGTCCAGACCTTCCATTGCGTGGGTCAGTTTGTTCGCGGCCTGATCTTCCCAGTTATCTTCTTCAATGCCGTCGGCAAAGTTAGAAGATTTATCCTGCAGATACAGCACCGGGGCCATCGGCTGGCTGTCAGACTCATCGTCTGAAGACATGTCAAACGTCATGTCCTGTGCCGCCATACGGGATTCCATTTCGCGCACGTCTTTGCTGGAAACACCCAGCTCGCGAGCAACCATTTCAACTTCGTCCTGGTTAAACCAGCCCAGACGCTGTTTGGTTTTACGCAGGTTAAAGAACAGCTTACGCTGCGCTTTGGTGGTCGCGACTTTAACGATACGCCAGTTACGCAGAACGTATTCGTGGATCTCAGCTTTGATCCAATGCACGGCGAAGGAAACCAGGCGCACACCCACTTCCGGGTTGAAACGGCGCACGGCTTTCATCAGGCCGATATTACCTTCCTGAATCAGATCCGCCTGCGGCAGGCCATAGCCCGCATAATTACGAGCAACATGAACAACAAAGCGCAGGTGAGACAGGATCAGCGTTTTAGCTGCTTCCAGATCGCCCTGGTAATGCAGCTTTTCAGCCAGTGCCCGCTCCTCGTCAGCCGACAACATCGGCCACGCGTTCGCAGCCCGGATATAAGATTCCAGGTTACCAACAGGGGCTAAAGCTAAATTTTGCATTTCTTTGGTCATTCAAATCCTCTCAATCTTTTCATCTGGCGCATTGGCTAAAAACTAATTAACAAAAACCAGTAGCAACAACCATGCCAGAGCTTATGAGCAACGAGAATATCATTCAATCTTTTATCAGACAGTGATTTTATCCACAAGTTCCATGTCGTAATGTGTATAGATTACGCACAAAATGTGACATCACAATGAATACGCCGGGAAGAGATCACAGGGACTCTTTCCCTGCAGAGCGAACTACTCAGTGCAGGGAAAGATTATACCAGAGATTTTTTAATCGGGGGTAAAGTGGCGTAAATGTTGAACCGTGGCAAGCCAGGCTGCCACCCAGCCAATCATTGAGCACACCAGCAGCAATAACAGGCACTCATCGAATGATAAGCCATTGATATCAAACTTAGTTCCAAATACCTGTGCCACCTCAGTCACCGCTGACGACAGACGCATCACCAAAATTTCTGACAAAATCAGTGAAAGAAATGCACCGGAAAAACCGAGCAGTGCACCGCCGTAGAGGAACGGACGCAGGATAAAGCCATCCGTCGCGCCAATCAGTTTCTGTACGTTAATGGTATCGCGACGCGCAAAAATACTCAGCCGCACGCTGTTACCGATGACGAGGAAGACCGCCGCCACCATCAGCACGCCGATCATCGCGGAAACGCGTCCGACAAGGCCCGTCAGCGCCGCCAGGCGAGCGAACCAGCTGTCATCCATTCGCACTTCATCAATACCGTTGATTTGTGCGATGCGGTCACGCAGCGTGTTCAGCGACTCCGTACCCTGAAAGTCCAGTTTCGGGATAACAACCGCCACGGCCGGAAGCGGGTTCTCTTCAAGCATATCCAGCGCGCCGCCAAAGCCAGACCAGTTACGGAATTCGCCCAGCGCGTCGTCACGAGAAAGATAATTCACTTTCTCCACGCCCTGCTCGGCCTGCAACTGACCAACCACCCGCGCCGCCGCATCATCATCCAGCGTTTTTTGCAGATAAACGGTGATCTGCGGAGACGGATAATACTGGCTTGCCGCATGGTTTACGTTCTTATAAACCATGTAGCACACGCTAGGCAGCGTCAGGGAGATGGCAATGACCATCACCGTCAGAAACGTCGCCAGCGGCTTGCTTTTCAGGTCCTGTAACGCGCCCTGAAACGCATAACGTACCTGCTCGTTAAAGACATTGGTTTTACGCGAATTCGGCTTTGGCGCGGCTTTCGCACGCTTTGGCGCGTTGCGACCGCCGTCACCCGACGCACCGCCCGATTTACGAAAGCGATCCAGTCGGCCACCGAACTGTTTGATTTGGTTAATAGCGTCACGTCTATTCATGCGCCAGGCCTCCATGCAGATGTCCATCGCTCAGAACCATTTGGCGATAGGAGCGACGGGAGATCAGGCCAATATCGTGCGTGGCCATTAATACCGTGACCCCGACGCGGTTAAACTCTTCGAACAGGCGAAGGATCCCTTCTGACAGCGCGTCATCCAGGTTCCCCGTTGGTTCATCCGCCAGCAGCACCGCAGGTTTGTTCACCACCGCGCGGGCGATGCCGACGCGTTGTTGTTCACCGCCGGAGAGTTGAATCGGGAAGTTTTTCGCTTTGTCCAACAGCCCGACCTTATCCAGCGCCGCTGACACGCGGCGACGAATATCATCCCCGCTGGCGCCCGCGATGATCAGCGGGATTGCCACATTGTCAAACACGGTTCTGTCCATCAACAGGTGGTGATCCTGAAAAATCATGCCAATCTGACGACGCAGAAACGGCACTTCACGGTTTTTCAAACGGCTGATGTCATGCCCGCTAAAGTAGATTTTCCCGGCGCTGGGCCGTTCAATTCCACAAATCAGCTTCAGCAGGGTACTTTTCCCCGCGCCGGAGTGGCCGGTCAGAAACGCCATCTCGCCAGGCTGCATATGGAAGGTCACTCCCTGCAGCGCTTGTCTCCCACCGAGATAGGCCTTGCTGACATGTTCAAAGCGAATCATTGTTAATCCTCTCGGGCAAAAAGTGCCTCTATAAAATCGTCCGCTTTAAACGGACGTAAATCCTCGATACGTTCACCCACACCGATATAGCGGATAGGGATGCCAAACTGATCGGCAACCGAGAAGATAACCCCGCCCTTCGCCGTACCGTCCAGCTTGGTCAGGGTGATACCGGTTAAGCCCACCGCTTCATGGAACAGTTTGGCCTGGCTTATCGCATTCTGCCCGGTGCTGGCGTCGATAGTCAGCATAACTTCATGCGGCGCATCTTCGTCCAGCTTCTTCATGACGCGAACGATTTTTTTCAATTCTTCCATCAGGTGCGATTTATTCTGCAAACGCCCTGCGGTATCAGCGATCAGCACGTCTACGTTACGCGCCTTCGCCGCCTGGATGGCATCAAAGATAACGGACGCGGAATCCGCGCCAGTATGCTGAGCAATCACCGGGATGTTGTTACGCTGACCCCAAACCTGCAGCTGTTCTACCGCCGCCGCACGGAAAGTATCACCTGCCGCCAGCATTACCGATTTACCCTGCTGCTCAAACTGACGCGCAAGCTTACCAATAGTGGTGGTTTTGCCCACACCGTTGACACCAACCATTAAGATAACAAATGGTGTTTTGCCATCAACGTTCAGCGGTTCGTCAACCTTCGCCAGAATCTCGCCCATCTCTTCTTTCAACAGACCGTACAGCGCTTCCGCATCTTTAAGCTGCTTGCGGCTGGCGCCTTCCGTTAGATTCGCAATGATCTTGCGGGTCGTTTCTACACCCACATCAGCGATCAGCAGCTGCTCTTCCAGCTCTTCAAACAGATCATCGTCGATTTTTTTACCACGGAACAGACTGATAAATCCGGAACCGAGGTTTTCTTTTGTTTTCAGCAGGCTGCGTTTCAGACGCGCAAAGAAACCTTCTTTGGTTGGTTTTTCCTGCTCCTGGACCACCTCTTCTTCTACCGGTTCTTCTACAGCAGGTTCTTCTACCGGCACCACCATAACCGCTTCTTCAGCCGCCTCAACGATTTCCACGGTTTCCGCTTCGGCCCGCCACTCTTCGGCAGTAACTTCTTCGGTTTTCACCTCTTCCGGCAGCGGCAATTCTTCGCGTTCGATAACCACCGCAGCTGGCGTTTCCACTACAGTTTCAGCAACGGATTCAGCAACCGGCTCAATCTCCGGCTGCGCTTGTTCGGCGACAGGTTCTTCTTCCGGCTGCAGTTTTTCGATTTCCGCAACCTGTTCAGTTACTTCAACGACTTCAGCTGCAAAGGCTTGCGTTTCAGCCTCGCTACGGGTTTCCTCAACGTGCGGCTGTTCGTCAACGACGGTAGTTTCTTCAGCAACCGGTTGTTGTTCTTCATTTTTTACTTCTGTCTCGTTTTCCGGTGCCTGCTCTTTTTGACCAAAGCCCAGCCAGGAAAAAAAGCCACGTTTTTTCTCTTTCGCCATTTGCGACTACACTCCCCCGCTGTTGCTTCATGGCACAGCGTCAACGCTATGTACATAGCAGCTAAAAAAATGATGAAATAGTCTATCACTTAACTTAACTCACATCACCGCCTGGAATGACACGTCAGCAGCGGATTGAGCAATAATTGAAATGAAAAAACCGAATCACTCTGGTAGCGGCCAGATCCGCATTATTGGCGGGCAATGGCGTGGCCGTAAACTCCCGGTTCCGGACAGCCCCGGCTTACGTCCGACCACCGACCGTGTGCGCGAAACATTGTTTAACTGGCTGGCCCCGGTAATGGTCGATGCTCACTGTCTGGACTGCTTCGCCGGCAGCGGCGCGCTGGGGCTGGAAGCCCTCTCTCGCTATGCGGCAAATGCGACGCTTCTGGAGATGGATCGCGCGGTATCTCAGCAGCTACAAAAGAATCTCGCCACGCTAAAAGCCTCCCATGCCCGCGTCGTCAATACCAATACGCTGACATTTTTGGCTCAGGCAGGTACGCCGCATAACGTGGTATTTGTTGACCCGCCGTTTCGCAAAGGATTACTGGAAGAAACATTAACTCTTCTGGAAACTCATGGCTGGCTGGCAAATGAAGCGTATATTTACGTTGAGAGCGAAGTAGAAAACGGCTTACCGCCGGTTCCGGTGAACTGGTCGCTATACCGTGAGAAAGTCGCCGGACAGGTCGCCTATCGCCTGTACCAACGTGAAGCACGAGGAGAGCACGATGCTGATTAACCTGGGACGCCTGCTGATGCTGTGCGTCTGGGCATTTTTACTACTGAATATTTTCCAACCCTTTCCACGCCCGCTTAACATCTTCGTTAACGTCGCACTGATATTTATGGTGCTGATGCATGGCATGCAGCTGGCGCTGCTAAAAAGCACCATGCCTAAAGATGGCCCGCAGATGACCAACGGAGAGAAAATCCGTATTTTTCTGTTCGGCGTCTTTGAGCTACTGGTGTGGCAGAAGAAGATTAAAGATCAGTTGAAGAAGTAGCTGTGATCTTTTCGCCCGGCGGCACGTTGCGGGCTGGGGCGAAAAATCTGTAGGCCGGATAAGGCGTATGCCGCCATCCGGCATCAGTCAGATGACACCTTAGCGTTCAAGCGTAAAATCAACAAATCGCGAACCTTTGTAACTCAGCGTGCCTTTATCCCCGACCGTTAACGCGTGGTACTGCTGCGCATCAAGACGAAACGTCTGCTCCATCCCCCCATTTTGTGGCTTAAAGCTGGCTTCATAGCGCATGCTGGTACCTGCCGGGCTCACTTCCTGCTGGCGGGATCGCCGATCGTTAAGCGGTTTTTCCCGTTTGTTACTTACCACCACCTGCTTTTGCATCAGCGGTGCCGTATCATTATCGGCTTTTTCTCGCCGCTGCTGAACAAAGCGAAACGACGCAGCGATAACGATTAAGACAATGATAACAATGAAAAAAAGTGGTGGCTTGCTCATATTATTAACCCATCAGAAAATGCGGAAATAAGCATACATCGCCTGTTATGGTGTTGTCATCTGGCTGTGTCGACCTCTACACTGGACAGTAGAGCCGTGAGCACCCCGCTTACGAAAAAATAACGAATTCAAGGAACTAAGATGCTTTGGTCGTTTATCGCTGTCTGTCTTTCCGCATGGTTGTTCGTGGATGCTTCCTATCGTGGACCTGCCTGGCAACGCTGGGTCTTTAAGCCCCTGACGTTACTCCTGCTGGCACTGCTGGCCTGGCAGGCGCCAATGTTTAACGCTATCAGCTATCTGGTGCTGGCTGGCCTGCTTGCCTCGCTGCTGGGCGATGCGCTGACGCTGTTACCGCGCCAACGCCTGCTGTACGCCGTGGGAGCATTCTTCCTGTCGCATCTGCTGTATACCATTTACTTCGCCAGCCAAATGACGCTGTCGTTCTTCTGGCCTTTGCCGTTGGTGCTGGTAGTGCTGGGGGCGTTGCTGATCGCCGTGATCTGGACGCGTCTGGAAGAGCTGCGTGTCGCTATCTGCACCTTCATCGGCATCACGCTGATGATGGTCTGGATGGCCGGTGAGCTGTGGTTCTTTCGACCGACCGCCCCGGCGCTGTCGGCATTTATGGGCGCATCCCTCCTGTTCATCGGCAACATTGTCTGGCTGGGTAGCCATTACCGTCGCCGCTTCCGGGCCGATAACGCCATTGCCGCCGCCTGCTACTTCGCCGGGCATTTCCTGATTGTTCGTTCGTTGTATCTTTAAAACGCTTGACTCTGGAGTCGACTCCAGAGTGTATCCTCCGGTTAATACGAAATGATTATCAACCGGAGGATGCCATGTCGACACCCGATACCCGTGGCAAAAAAGTCCCACAATTCTCTTCTTTCAAGCCAGCGCCTGCGCCACAAAAGGTGGATGACTGCTGCTGCGAAGGAAGCTGCTCCACAACACCAACCGTATCCGATACCGTAATAGGTACCCGCTATTCCTGGAAAGTGGCGGGCATGGACTGTGCAGCTTGCGCCCGCAAAGTAGAGAATGCGGTCCGCCAGGTCAGCGGCGTCAACCAGGTCCAGGTTCTGTTCGCCACTGAAAAACTGGTGGTCGATGCCGGTTCCGATATCCGCCAGCAAGTTGAAAACGCGGTGCAAAAAGCAGGCTATACCCTGCGCGATGAGCACGCGACGGAAGCCGCCCCCGAGTCACGTTTTAAAGAAAACCTGCCGCTGATTTCGCTGATTATCATGATGGCGATTAGCTGGGGGCTGGAGCAGTTCAATCACCCCTTCGGTCAGATAGCGTTTATCGCCACCACGCTGGTCGGCCTGTATCCCATTGCCCGTCAGGCCCTGCGTCTGATGAAAACCGGCAGCTACTTTGCCATTGAAACGTTGATGAGCGTCGCCGCCATTGGCGCACTGTTTATCGGCGCGACGGCGGAAGCCGCTATGGTGCTGCTGCTGTTTTTAATTGGCGAGCGTCTGGAAGGTTGGGCCGCCAGCCGCGCCCGTAAAGGTGTCAGCGCACTGATGGCGCTCAAACCGGAAACCGCCACACGCCTGCGTAACGGCGAGCGCGAAGAGGTGGCTATCAATACCCTCCGCCCTGGCGATGTTATTGAAGTTGCCGCGGGTGGGCGTTTACCTGCCGATGGCAAACTGGTCTCCGGCTTTGCCAGCTTTGATGAGAGCGCCCTGACCGGCGAATCGATCCCGGTTGAACGCGCCACCGGCGAGAAAGTCCCGGCGGGTGCCACCAGCGTGGATCGTCTGGTAACGCTGGAAGTGCTCTCAGAACCGGGTGCCAGCGCCATTGACCGTATTCTGAAGCTGATTGAAGAAGCGGAAGAACGCCGCGCTCCCATTGAGCGCTTTATTGACCGTTTCAGCCGGATTTACACTCCAGCCATTATGGCGGTTGCGCTGCTGGTCACCCTCGTACCGCCACTGCTGTTTGCCGCATCCTGGCAGGAGTGGATTTATAAAGGGTTGACGCTGCTGCTGATTGGCTGCCCTTGTGCATTGGTGATTTCAACGCCCGCAGCCATTACCTCTGGTCTGGCCGCCGCGGCGCGTCGTGGGGCGTTAATCAAAGGCGGGGCCGCGCTGGAACAGTTAGGTAGAGTCACGCAGGTGGCGTTTGATAAAACCGGCACCCTGACCATCGGTAAACCACGCGTCACGGCGATTCATCCGGCAAGCGGTATTGGTGAGGCTGAACTGCTGGCACTGGCGGCAGCGGTAGAGCAAGGCGCGACGCACCCGCTGGCACAAGCAATTGTTCGGGAAGCGCAAACGCGCGAACTGACTATTCCTGTCGCAAAAGAGCAACGGGCGCTGGTTGGCTCTGGAATTGAAGCGCTGGTCGACGGCGAGCGCGTGCTAATTTGCGCCGCAGGCAAACAGCCTGCCGACGCCTTTGCCGGACAGATTAGCGAGCTGGAAAGCGCGGGCCAAACGGTGGTGCTGGTGCTACGTAACGATGCTGTTCTCGGCGTGCTGGCCCTACAGGACACGCTGCGCGATGACGCTCGCAGCGCCATCAGCGAGCTTAATCAGATTGGCGTGAAAGGTGTGATCCTGACCGGCGATAACCCGCGTGCGGCGGCCGCCATTGCCGGTGAACTGGGCCTCGAATTCAAAGCGGGACTCTTGCCGGAAGATAAGGTGCAGGCCGTTACCCATCTTAACCAACAGTCGCCGCTGGCGATGGTCGGCGACGGCATCAACGACGCTCCGGCAATGAAAGCGGCCACAATTGGTATTGCGATGGGAAGCGGGACCGACGTCGCGCTGGAAACCGCCGATGCAGCCCTGACCCACAACCGCCTGCGTGGTCTGGTGCAAATGATTCAGCTGGCGCGGGCTACCCATGCCAATATTCGCCAGAACATTGCGATTGCGCTGGGTCTGAAAGGGATTTTCCTCGTCACCACGCTGCTCGGGATAACCGGATTGTGGCTGGCGGTGCTGGCGGATACGGGGGCAACGGTACTGGTGACCGCTAACGCGCTGCGATTATTGCGTAAAGGGTAGTGCCTGTTTCTCGCCTGATGGCGCTTCGCTTATCAGGCCTACAGGTTACTCAGTCTTTATAGGCCGGAGAAGCGTTAGCGCCATCCGGCATAACAAGATTACTGCCCTTTGCGCACCAGATAGCGGTACGGCAGCGAGTCGGTCTCTTTGGCCACCAACTCATGTTCCATAAAGGTACAGAAGCCAGGAATATCGCGGGTTGTTGCCGGATCGTCGGCGACAATCAGCAGCGTTTCACCGGCCTGCATGCCGCGTACGGTTTTACGCACCATCATTACCGGTTCCGGGCAGCGCAGCCCCTGGGCATCAAGAGTATGGTCGGGGGAAGTAAACAGGTCGCTCATCGTCGTCTCATTCATACAAAAACGGTGTTATTTTACGCTCTGTTGTGGCGTAAGCCAATCAGGTTAACGATTGCGTGAAAAACAACCATTGCAATGTGCTCTTAAAGCAGTATCATGCGACGGTTTTTTATTGGGTTCCCTCACCCCATCCAACAAAAAGGTCACAATATGACTCCGTTTACACAAACTCAGCGCGTAAAAGCGTTGTTCTGGCTATCGCTATTTCATCTGCTGGTGATCACCTCCAGCAACTATCTGGTGCAGCTTCCAATCTCCATTTTTGGTTTCCATACCACATGGGGCGCGTTTAGCTTTCCGTTTATTTTCCTCGCGACCGACCTGACCGTGCGTATTTTTGGCGCGCCGCTGGCTCGACGTATCATCTTTGCGGTTATGATCCCCGCGCTGCTGATCTCCTATGTCGTTTCATCACTGTTCTATATGGGATCGTGGCAAGGATTCGGCGCACTGCTGCACTTTAATCTGTTTGTCGCCCGTATCGCCGCTGCCAGCTTTATGGCTTACGCGCTGGGACAAATTCTGGATGTGCATGTCTTTAACCGCCTGCGTCAGAACCGTCGCTGGTGGCTGGCACCGACGGCGTCCACGCTGTTTGGCAATATCAGCGATACGTTGGCCTTCTTCTTTATCGCCTTCTGGCGCAGCCCGGATGCCTTTATGGCCGAGCACTGGATGGAAATCGCACTGGTCGATTACTGCTTCAAAGTGCTGATCAGCATTATTTTCTTCCTGCCAATGTATGGCGTGCTGCTGAATATGTTACTGAAAAGGCTGGCAGATAAATCTGAAATCTCTGCATTGCAGACGAGTTAAAGGTTCATTTTCCGAGTTGTGATAAGATGGACGAATGAGCCGTTATGGCCGTTTATCGAAAGGAAGAAGTCAATGCGCAATCTGGTTAAATATGTCGGTATTGGCCTGCTGGTTATGGGGCTTGCGGCCTGTGATAATAGCGATACAAAAGCGCCAGCCGAGGGTGCTGCCGCAGAAAGTAACGCCACCGGACAACCGGTCAGCCTGCTGGACGGCAAACTCAGTTTTTCCCTGCCAGCTGATATGACCGATCAGAGCGGCAAGCTGGGCACCCAGGCGAACAATATGCACGTATATTCTGACGCAACCGGCCAGAAAGCGGTGATTGTGATTGTTGGCGACAACACCAACGAAGATCTGGCTGTGCTGGCAAAACGTCTGGAAGATCAGCAGCGTAGCCGTGACCCTCAGCTGCAGGTCGTCACCAATAAATCTATTGAGTTGAAAGGCCACACGCTGCAGCAGTTAGACAGCATCATCTCGGCCAAAGGCCAGACCGCATACTCTTCCGTGGTGTTGGGTAAAGTGGACAACCAACTGCTGACGCTGCAAATCACGCTGCCTGCTGACGATCAGCAAAAAGCGCAGACTACCGCAGAAAACATCATTAACACGCTGGTTATCCAGTAACGGTTAAGACGATGACGCGGCCTCCGGTGACACCACCTGAGGCCGTTTTTTTAACCGCCAGGTCAGCAATAACGCCACCGCTACCAGCCCTGCCGCCGCCAGATAGATAACCGGCACACCCGCCCACGTCATGACCAGCCCGGCCAGCGGCCCGGTAACCCCCAGCGATAAATCCATAAACACCGTGTAGGTCGCCAGCGCAGCGCCCTGATTTTGCTGAGGAACGGCTTTTACCGCCACCACGCCCAGCGCCGGGAAAACCAGTGAGAACCCAGCCCCAGCCAGCAGAACGCCGATTTTCGCCATCCACGGCATCGAAGCCATCCCGACCAGTAACAGCCCGACAATCTCGACGCTAAAGCAGATCATCGCCACATTCAGCCCGCCTAAGCGGTTGATACCATTTGGGAACAACAAACGAGTACCGACAAACGTGCAGCTAAAAAGCGTCAGCGCGAATGCGGCGCCATCCCAGCCTTTGGCATCATAGAACAAGGTAATGAAGGTAGCGATTACCCCAAATCCAGCGGAGGCCAGGGCCAGCGCCATGCCGTACAACCAGACGCGCCCAAGCACCGCGCGAAATGGCAACGGTTTGCCTTTGCTGGCCTTCACCGCCGGACGAGGGAGCGCCAGCAGGATTGCCAACAGCGCCACGCCCATCACGGTCAGCGCCAGCCCCTGTAAGCCACCCCAGGCATAAAACAGAACACCCAGCGGCGCGCCTATCGCCATCGCGCCATAGGTCACGATGCCATTCCAGGAAATCACCCGTCCGATGTGCATTGAGCCAACCACCCCCACGCCCCACAGCGTAGATCCGGTCCCGGCAAAGCTTTGCCCGATCCCGAGAATCACGCGCCCCAGACATAGCAGCAGCAAACTGGCCAACGGCCAGCCGTTCGTTGATCCCGCCAGTAAATAGCCCAGGCCACTTAAAAAGCAGCCGCACAGCCCAAATACCACAATTTTCTTTGGCCCCAGCAGATCGGCATAGCGACCGGCATGCGGACGGCTCAGCAGCGTAGCGAAATATTGCAGGCTGATGACCAGCCCAGCCCAGAAAGCGCTAAATCCCATTACATCATGGACGTAGCCAGGCAACACCGCGAGCGGCAGGCCGATGGTCAGGTAGCTGGCGAAGTTAAACATCACCACAGAAACAATACGCAGGTTCAGGCGTAAACCGCTAAGCGTCGGTTCAGCGACGGGTTCGGGCATGGAGGGTCACCACGTTTTCACAACAGTGTTTCATTTCTACCATGTTGCAGAGCAGAAATCAGTAGCCAGTTTAGGAATATCAGTCGCAAGCCAGCCGCTACACTTAATGCAAAAACGCAAACAGGAAGAAGACATGATAACCACCCAGCCCGATAAAACGGGTTTGCACATTTTGCTCAAACTGGCCGCTCTGGTGGTGATCCTCGCAGGTATCCATGCTGCGGCGGATATCATTGTGCAGCTGCTGCTGGCCCTCTTTTTTGCCATTGTATTGAATCCACTTGTCACCTGGTTTATCCGCCGGGGAGTCGGTCGCCCAATCGCTATTACCTTAGTCGTGGTGGTGATGCTGATCGTTCTTACGGCGTTGGTTGGCGTGCTGGCGTCATCAATCACTGAATTTATGGACCTGCTGCCAAAATACAATAAGGAGCTAACGCGCAAGGTTCTGTATTTGCAAGAGATGGTGCCTTTTCTGAATCTGCATATGTCCCCGGAGCGCATGCTGCAACGCATGGACTCTGACAAGCTGATGACCTTCACAACCACGCTGATGACGAGTCTTTCTGGTGCCATGGCCAGCGTCTTTCTGCTGGTGATGACGGTAGTTTTTATGCTGTTTGAGGTGCGTCATGTCCCCTATAAGATGCGTTTTGCGTTGAATAATCCGCAAATCCACATTGCGGGGCTACATCGGGCGCTGAAGGGCGTGTCACACTATCTGGCGCTGAAAACGCTGCTCAGCTTATGGACCGGTGCCATAATCTGGCTGGGACTGGCACTGATGGGGATTCAGTTTGCTCTGATGTGGGGTGTACTGGCATTCCTGTTGAACTACGTGCCCAACATTGGCTCGGTCATTTCCGCCGTCCCGCCCATGATCCAGGCACTGCTATTTAATGGCATTTACGAATGCGTGCTGGTTGGCGCACTGTTTCTGGTGGTGCATATGGTGATTGGCAACATTCTCGAACCCCGAATGATGGGGCATCGGCTGGGATTATCGACGCTAATCGTCTTCCTCTCTCTGTTGGTATGGGGATGGCTGCTCGGTCCGGTCGGCATGTTGCTCTCCGTGCCGTTAACCAGCGTATGTAAAATCTGGATGGAAACGACCACAGGCGGCAGCAAACTGGCCATTTTGCTGGGGCCAGGCAGGTCCAAAAGTCGGCTTCCCTGAAAAACTACCAACCGAGGTAGTTTTTATATTTTTATATGACCGTTAAAATGACGCCAACGTAGTTATATATAGAAGCTTATCTTAAATAAAGAGTGAAAGGGATTTCATTCTTTATAAAGAAAATACATAAGCCAAGATGATGGTTTCTTTGCCAAAACGCATAAAAAAAATGAATCCCCCCAAAGCATTTAACGTAAACTATCTACTTATCTTTAAAGGTTATTTTATTTGATACATTTTCTCTAAAAATCTATACTTCTCGCCAATGATGATGCTGAAAAATTTCCGTTGAAGAAAGTCCTGGGGTATTACTATCCGGTCATCTCATTACCTTGCTACCAATCATATGAAATAAAATGCTAATTTAGCTTAAATATAATCATAGGCAATACAAGGTGCCCATGATTTCGGAGTTTATTATTTAACACGTATAAACGGTACTTTGATAGGGAGCTTTAATGAAACATTATATTAAGTGGTTTGCGGCCATTGCCGTTGTCGGTGCTCTGGCGGGTTGCGCACGTACTGCGCCGATTGATCAAGTTCATACCAGTGTGAGCGCGGGACATACTCAGGACCAGGTTAAAACCGCGATCCTTAAAGCCGGTATTCAACGCCAATGGGTCATGTCTGAAGCCGGACCAGGTGTTATTAAAGCTCGCCAACAAACCCGCGATCATGTGGCTGAAGTCCGTATCACTTATACCGCCACCAGCTATGACATCAAATACGACAGCAGCCTCAACCTGCAGGCCTCTGGTGGAAAAATTCACAAAAACTATAACCGCTGGGTACGCAATCTGGATAAAGACATCCAGCTTAATCTGTCAGCCGGTGCCAATCTGTAATTATGCCTAAAGTCGGGCCGAAAAGGCCCGATACTCTTATTATCTGCCATTTAACAGGTTGTCCCCACATGTACGAACAGGATTCGCTTAGCGCACTGGATGCCATTACTGAAGCACAACGTATCGCCTTTGCCCCTATGCTTTTTCAAACCGCGTTGTGTCTGCGAAATGCGGGAGTACTCACCTGGCTAGACAAGCAAGGTAAACGCGGCGCCACGCTCGACGAAATTACCGAAAACAGCACCATCAACGAATATGCCGCCAGCATCCTGTTGGATATGGGGTTAAGTGGGCGAATCATTACCCACAAAGAAGGATATTATTACCTCGCTAAAGTCGGTCATTTTCTTTTACATGACACGATGACGCGCGTGAATATGGACTTCACTCAGGATGTTTGCTACCAAGGATTGTTCTATCTTGAAAATGCGTTGAAAGATGGAAAACCCGCGGGACTAAAAATTTTTGGCGACTGGCCAACAATCTATCCTGCGCTATCACAATTACCGCTGGCTGCGCGTGAAAGTTGGTTTGCTTTTGATCATTACTATTCAGATGGCGCATTTGATGCCGCATTGCCATATGTATTCGCCAGCGCCCCTGCAACCCTGTACGATGTCGGCGGAAATACCGGAAAATGGGCATTACGTTGTTGTCAGCATGATGACAATATTACAGTCACCCTCTTAGATTTGCCGCAACAAATTGCACTTGCCCGCGAAAATATAGAAAATGCAGGATTATCTCATCGCATAAATTTCCATGCTGTGGATATGCTTAGCGACTCGCCTTTACCTGACGGCGCTGATATCTGGTGGATGAGTCAATTCCTGGACTGTTTTTCCCCGGAACAAATTATCGCTATGCTAAGCAACGTTGCTCGGGTGATGAAGCCAGGCGCGAAGCTGTGCATTATGGAGCTGTTTTGGGATGCCCAAAAATTTGAGGCTGCCTCATTTAGCCTGAATGCGTCTTCGCTTTATTTTACCTGTATGGCGAATGGCAACAGCCGTTTCTACAGCGTAGAGAAGTTTTATCACTATCTGAATCAGGCAGGTTTTCAGGTAGATGAACGCCACGATAACTTAGGTGTTGGGCATACTTTATTGATATGTCAGAAGAAAAAATAAGAAACAATCGGAACAACCGATTTACCGCGGATACGCGTTGATGAAATTTGCTTTCAATATTATCGACTGGCAGGCCAGGGCGCCTGGGTTAAGCGAAACAGAACAGTGGCATGAATGGTCACGGCTTTCGCACGCCATCGATCCCACCGCGCCGTTGGCTAAGCTCAATGAGTTACCGATGATGACAGCTCGCCGCCTCAGTTCCGGCAGCAAACTGGCCGTCGATTGCGGTCTGGCGATGTTACGTCGTCATGATATCAATGCCGTTTTGTATACCAGCCGCCATGGTGAACTGGAGCGTAACTACAGGATCCTGCACGCTCTCGCGACTGAGCAGGCGCTCTCACCGACCGATTTCGCCCTCTCTGTCCATAACTCTGCTGTGGGTAACCTGACCATCGCCGCGAAAAAACCGATTGTCTCCTCCTCGCTTTCTGCTGGCAGGGATACATTCCAGCAGGGGTTATGCGAAGTCATCGGGCTGTTGCAGGCGGGATATCAGCGCGTATTGATGGTCGATTTCGACGGTTTTCTGCCCGAGTTTTATCACCCACAGTTACCACCAGACATGCCAACATGGCCGTTTGCCGTCGCGCTGGTTATTGAATCCGGTGATAGCTGGCAATGTGAAACCCGTCCACACAGCGCACAGAGCGAGACAACATTGCCGCAAAGCCTGTTGTTTTTACAACATTACTTACAAGATGCCAGGGCGTTTACCCTGCCTGGCGAACGCGTACAGTGGCAGTGGAGTCAGGGATGAGCACGATGATCCTGCGGCTTAACCGGGTATGGCGACTGGTGATGACCGGTTTTTGCTTTGCCCTGTTTGGCCTCGGCGGGCTCCTCCTGTCTACGATTTGGTTTAACGTCCTGCTGATCGCGGTATGGGATAAAGCCCGACGTCGGCGTATCGCCAGACGCAGTATCGCTGCCAGTTTTCGTCTCTTCTTAACCGTGGCGAAGCGGCTAGGCGTGCTGGATTACCAAATTGAAGGACGAGACATTTTACGCAACGAACAAGGGTGTCTTGTCGTCGCCAACCACCCGACGCTCATCGACTATGTCCTACTGGCCTCGGTCATGCCAGAAACCGACTGTCTGGTGAAAAGTGCACTACTAAAAAATCCTTTTCTCGGCGGCGTAGTCCGGGCCGCAGATTATCTGATTAACAGCCAGGCTGATGCGCTATTGCCCGCTTGCCAGCAACGTCTTGAGCAAGGCGATACCATTTTAATTTTCCCCGAGGGAACCCGTACACGCCCCGGAGAAACAATGACGTTACAACGTGGTGCAGCAAATATCGCCGTGCGCTGCAGCAGTGATTTACGCATAGTGACTATTAACTGCAGCGAACAAATGCTGGATAAAGAAAGCCAATGGTACAACGTCCCATCTGTAAAACCGATGTTTACCATTTCAGTACACGAACGGGTTAAGATCGACCAATTTTACGACGCAAACTCACAAGAACCGGCGCTGGCCGCAAGGCAGTTGAACCGGCATCTTTTGCTTCAATTACAACCAGGTACTTTACCTCTTTCAGGAATTAATGATGCAAGCGCTTTATCTTGAAATCAAAAATCTCATTATAACGACATTGAATCTCGACGAACTGACAGCTGATGATATTGAAACCGAAGCGGCACTCTTTGGCGATGGCTTAGGTCTGGACTCAATCGATGCCCTGGAGCTGGGTCTGGCGGTGAAAAACGAGTATGGCGTGATCCTCTCAGCAGAGAGCGAAGAAATGCGTCAGCACTTCTTCTCCGTCGCCACGCTGGCATCTTTCATTCACGCGCAACGTGCCTGAGGATAGTCCGTTATGACCGAACAAAAAGCCATTTACGCTGAAGTTTCCTCGCTGCTGGTCAAGCTGTTTGAAGTTGATCCGCAAGATATCAAGCCTGAGGCGCGCCTGTACGAAGATTTGGAACTCGATAGCATCGATGCCGTCGACATGATCGTGCATCTGCAAAAGAAAACCGGTAAGAAAATCAAGCCGGAAGAGTTCAAAGCAGTACGCACCGTACAAGATGTCGTCGATGCGGTAGAACGCCTTCTCAAAGAAGCGTAATTCTCCGTGTCGGGCACACGCTCGTTGCCAGTCGTACAACTGCTGACAGGTCTACTGTTGCTGGCCTGGCCGTTTTTGATCTGGTTTGGCCTGGCGCATAACAGTCTGCACTGGTTGCTACCGTTGATGGCGCTACTCCTTTTTTTACGCTTTCGCCAGACCCGGCGACAGGCGGGGCCGCTGCGCGTCGTGACACAGGTAGTGGCGGTCGCGGGTGTAACCTTGTGCATTGCCAGTTATCTGCTCAAAACGCACCAGCTGCTGCTGTTTTATCCGGTAGTGGTAAACGCCGTTATGCTGTCGGTTTTTGGTGGATCGTTATGGTCAGCAATGCCCATTGTTGAACGTCTGGCACGACTGCGCGACCCAAATCTGCCCGATGCGGGCGTGCGCTACACGCGCCGTGTGACACAAATCTGGTGCGCCTTTTTCATCATCAATGGCAGCGTTGCGCTCTTTACCGCACTGAATGGCGATATGACCCTGTGGACCACCTGGAACGGCATGGTTTCCTATCTGCTAATGGGAACATTGATGGTAGGCGAGTGGTTAATTCGCCAACTGGTGATAAAACGAGATACCCAATGAAGCAGCCCCTCACACTCGCTCAATGGCTCTGTGCCCCACGTCCGGACGACGTTCCTGTTGCGTGGCAGGAAGAGCATACCTGGACGCTTGGCCATCTGCGCCATGATGTGGCCCATTTGATAGCATATCTGCGACAGCAGGAAGGTGAACGCTGGGCATTGTGCTTCGAGAACAGCTATTTATTCATCGTCGCACTGCTGGCAACACTCCATGCCGGCAAAACACCGGTGATCCCAGGACATTGTCGCGTTTCGTTGTTAAACGAGCAGCACTTGCTGTTTGACGGCGTACTGAGCGATAAAGCGATGGACTGGCAGGGAACGCTGCGGGTGGTCGGCTCCGCCATGACATCCGTGGCTCACGACATCACGTTCCCGGCAATACGCAGTGACGCCTTTGTGGAGCTATTCACTTCCGGTTCGACCGGCCAGCCGAAACGCGTGATCAAACCGATCGCTCGTCTGGATAGCGAAGCGGCATTGCTCGCTACACGCTTTGCCGATCGTCTGGCAGGTTGCCGGGTGGTCGCGTCAGTGGTACCGCAACACCTGTATGGCCTGACGTTCCGTATATTTTTGCCGATGGCCTTAGGCCTGCCGCTGCACGCGGCGATGCTTTGGTATGCCGAACAACTGGCGGCACTGAGCGCTGAGCATCGGTATGCGTTTATCAGCAGCCCGGCGTTTCTGAAACGCCTCGACCACAACCTGACACCGCCGCCGGTAGAACTGATTCTGTCTGCGGGCGGTATGCTGCCCTGGCAGGACGTCACGCAGGCTGCTGACTGGCTTAATGTCTGGCCCGATGAGATCTACGGCAGCACTGAAACCGGGATCCTTGCGTGGCGCTATCGCCACCAGGATGATGTGGCATGGCTGCCTTTTCCCGGCGTCAGATTCCAGCCAGAAGACGACGCATTTCGTGTGTTTTCACCGCTAATTAACGCTGATGATGGCCTGTTACTCGATGATGTTCTGCAGTTTATCGAAAACGGACAGTTCCGCCTGATGGGCAGACGCGGGCGGGTGGTCAAAATTGAAGAGAAACGCATTTCACTCAGCGAAGTGGAGCAACGTTTACTGGCACTGGATGGTATCTGTGAAGTCGCGGCATTGCCGGTCTCACGTGGAGGACGTCAGGGCGTTGGCGTCCTGCTGGTACTGAATGACGAAGCCCGGCAACGCTGGCTTGAGTGCGGTGGTAAACCGCAAGAACTGACCTGGCGACGTTCGCTGCTGCCCTGGCTGGAGCCTGTCGCGGTTCCCCGCTACTGGCGGGTGATTGATGAGATTCCGGTCAACAGTATGAACAAGCGTGTCTATGCGCAATTACAGGAGTTATTTCATGAAACCCCATGAAATCGAGCGCCATCAGGCACTGCCTCATCAGGCTGAGATTGTTTTACAACTCGACCCGTCTCTGTTTTGGTTCAGCGGGCATTTTAGCGTGCAGCCACTGCTGCCGGGCGTTGCACAGCTGAACTGGGCGATGGATTACGCCACCACGCTGCTGGTCCCAGGCTGGCGTTTTCACAGTATTCAAAACGTGAAGTTCCAGTCACCGCTATTGCCAGAGGCCACTGTCACCCTGAGTCTGAGCTGGCAGGAAGCGCGTCAGATGCTCTCTTTTAGCTACCAGCGCCACGACGGTGACGTGCGCCATACCGCCAGCAGCGGGAAGATTCGGTTATGCCGCTGACCTTTTCCCCATGCGTGTTGATCCCCTGCTACAACCACGGCGCGATGATGTCAGACGTGTTGGATCGTCTTCGGCCGTTCAATCTCCCCTGCATTGTGGTGGACGATGGCAGCGACGAGACTACACGAGATGAACTGGCACGCCTGGCGGCAGAATACAGCAATCTGACGTTAATTCGCCTGCCCATCAACGCAGGCAAAGGCGCAGCGGTTATTCGCGGAATGCAGACGGCGGCAGATGCCGGGTTCAGTCATGCCGTGCAGGTCGATGCCGACGGGCAACATGCCATTGAAGATATTCCCAGGCTGCTTGCATTGGCAAAAGAACATCCGACAGCACTGATTTCCGGACAACCGATTTACGATGATTCTGTTCCTCGCTCGCGCCTGTACGGTCGTTGGGTAACCCATATCTGGGTGTGGATAGAAACGCTCTCGTTGCAACTCAAAGACAGTATGTGCGGCTTTCGGGTATATCCGGTGGCCCCTACGCTGCAACTGGCACAGCGCGTAACGCTCGGCAAACGGATGGATTTTGATACTGAAGTGATGGTGCGCCTCTACTGGCAAGGCAACACCAGCTATTTTATCCCCACGCGAGTCACCTATCCGCAGGACGGGCTATCCCATTTCGACGCGCTTAAAGACAATTTGCACATTTCATTGATGCACACTCGCCTGTTCTTTGGCATGTTGCCACGCATCCCCTCCCTGCTTTGTCGTCGTTCATCGACACACTGGGCGCAGCAACAGGAAGTCAAAGGGTTGTGGGGAATGCGCCTGATGCTACTGGTCTGGCGTGTACTGGGTCGCAAAGCCTTCTCCCTGCTGCTGTATCCTGTCGTCGGCGTATACTGGCTCAGCGCTTCAACTGCCCGAAAAGCCTCTCAACGCTGGATTAGCCGCGTAAGGGCGCAACTGATCACACGGAGGATGCCAGTACCGCCAAACCTGACCAGTTATCAGCATTTCCTGCGTTTTGGCGGCGCGATGCTGGATAAGATTGCCAGCTGGCGCGGTGAGCTGCACTTCGGTCGCGATGTGATTTTTGCACCAGGTGCAGAAACGACGCTGAATATCAGCGATCCTCGGGGAAAACTGCTACTGGCTTCACATCTTGGCGATGTCGAGGCCTGTCGGGCACTGGCCCAGCTACAGGGCAGTAAAACAATCAATGCGCTGGTATTTAGCGATAACGCCCAACGCTTTAAACAAATCATGCAAGAGATGGCCCCGCAGGCTGGATTAAATCTGCTCCCGGTGAACAGTATTGGTCCAGATACTGCCATTCTGCTCAAAGAGAAACTGGAGCGCGGTGAATGGGTAGCCATCGTAGGCGATCGCATCGCAGTCAATCCCCAACGCGGCGGCGAGTGGCGCGTGTGCTGGAGCCGCTTTATGGGGCAAAACGCGCCATTCCCTCAGGGCCCGTTTATTCTCGCGTCTATTTTACGCTGCCCTGTAGATCTGATTTTTGCCCTGCGCCAGCAGGAGAAACTCCACATTTACTGCGAACCGTTTGCCGACCCACTGCTCTTACCGCGCGCCACACGACAACAGGCATTACAGAATACTGTCGATCGCTACGCCGAACGCCTTGAGCACTATGCGCTTCAGTCGCCCCTCGACTGGTTTAACTTTTTCGATTTCTGGCAACTGCCGGATACCAATGACAAGGAGTAAAGGGTGCTTAACGATCCCCGCTTTACGGCTGAAGTCGAGCTAACTATTCCGTTTCACGACGTCGATATGATGGGCGTAGCGTGGCATGGTAACTACTTCCGTTACTTCGAGATTGCCCGTGAGGCACTGCTGAACCAATTCGATTATGGCTATCGGCAGATGAAAGAATCTGGCTATCTGTGGCCCGTGGTCGACACTCGGGTGAAGTATCGCAATGCGCTGACTTTCGAGCAGCGTATCCGTGTACGCGCCCAAATTAAAGAGTACGAAAATCGCCTGCGTATCGGCTACGAAATTTTTGATGCCGAAACAGGTAAACGCGCCACAACAGGCTACACCATCCAGGTCGCCGTCGACGAAAAAAGCCGTGAACTGTGCTTTGTCAGCCCGGATATTCTGTTTGAACGGATGGGAGTGACACCATGAAATTATGGCCATTGCTCGTGCTGCTCGTCAGCCCTTTCGTCAGTGCCCTGACGCTCGACTCCCTACAACAGCGTTTTACCGAACAACCGGTGGTTCGCGCCCACTTCGATCAAACCCGGACGATAAAGGATCTGCCGCAGCCGCTGCGATCTCAGGGCAAGATGTTGATCGCCCGCGACCAGGGGTTGCTGTGGGATCAAACCTCCCCGTTCCCGATGCAGCTGCTGCTGGACGACAAACGGATGGTTCAGGCAATTAACGGTCAACCACCGCAGACCATTACCGCTGAGAATAACCCGCAAATGTTCCAGTTTAATCATCTGCTACGGGCGTTATTCCAGGCGGATCGTAAAGTGCTGGAACAAAACTTCCGCGTGGAGTTTGCAGACTTAGGAGAAGGTCGCTGGACGCTACGCCTGACGCCAATCACCACACCGCTGGATAAGATTTTTGCGACGATTGATTTAGCCGGAAAGACTTACCTGGAGAGCATTCATCTCAACGATAAGCAGGGGGATCGCACCGATATCGCGCTTTCCCAACACCAACTAACGCCAGCGCAACTGACCGATGACGAACGCCAACGCTTTGCCGCCCAGTAAACGCCCCGCGCTGTTATGGGGAGTCGTCTGCCTGCTTCTGCTGGGCATCTTTCTGACGTTGCTACCTCAGGCCCGCCTTAACAGCAGCGTGCTGGCCATGTTGCCAAAGCAGACGCTGGGCGCTATACCTCCGGATCTGAACGAGGGATTTATGCAGCGCCTTGACCGTCAGGTGGTCTGGCTGGTGAGTCCCGGTAAGCAACCGGACCCAGCGATAGCCCGGGACTGGCTGGCTTTACTGCAAAAATCGCACGCGCTAGCCCAGGTAAAAGGTCCAATGGATGCCGACAGCCAGCAGGCCTGGGGGGCATTCTTCTGGCAACATCGTAACGGACTGATAGATAACGAGACCCGCGCCCGGCTGCAAAACGGCGGCGAAGCACAGGCCCAGTGGATCCTGTCCCAACTTTACTCCACATTCTCCGGCGTCAGTGGCAAAGAGCTACAAAACGATCCCTTCATGCTGATGCGAGGCTCGCAGCTGGCCATGGCCAAAACCGGGCAGCGTCTGCGCCTGATGGACGGCTGGCTTGTCACCCAGGATGAGCAAGGCAACTATTGGTATCTGTTACATGGCGAGTTGACCGGCTCATCGTTTGATATGCAACAGACGCATCAATTGGTCACCACGCTGAATACGCTGGAAAGTGAGCTCAAAGCCCACTATCCACAGGCTCAACTGCTGTCTCGCGGGACGCTGTTCTATAGCGATTACGCCAGCCAGCAGGCGAAACAAGATATCTCTACCCTCGGCATAGCCACTGTGCTCGGGGTGATCCTGCTCATCGTGGCTGTATTTCGTTCGCTGCGTCCGCTGCTGCTGTGCCTGATTTCGATTGGCATTGGTGCGCTGGCGGGGACCGTCGTCACGCTGCTGATTTTTGGCGAGCTCCATCTGATGACGCTGGTGATGAGCATGAGCATCATCGGTATTTCCGCCGACTATACGCTCTACTATTTGACCGAACGGATGGTGCACGGTGCGGAAACATCGCCATGGCAAAGCCTTGCCAAAGTGCGCAATGCCCTGCTCCTGGCTCTACTCACCACCGTAGCGGCTTATCTGATTATGATGCTTGCCCCCTTCCCCGGTATTCGCCAGATGGCGGTATTCGCGGCGGTAGGTCTGAGCGCCTCCTGCCTGACGGTCATTTTCTGGCACCCGTGGTTGTGTCGTCGGTTGCCGGTACGCCCAGTGCCGGCAATGGTACTCATGCTACGCTGGCTTGCTGCATGGCGGCGGAATAAGAAATTATCCGTTGGCCTGCCGGTGGTGCTGGCGTTGTTCTCGTTGGCAGGTATGGCGACGCTACGCGTAGACGATGATATCTCCCAGTTACAGGCGCTGCCGCAGGAAATTCTTGCTCAGGAAAAAGCGATTACCGCCCTGACCGGGCAAAGCGTCGACCAGAAGTGGTTTGTGGTGTACGGCAAATCCGCTCAGCAAACGCTGGAGCGGCTGGAAACCTTTATCCCCGCGCTGGAACAGGCAAAAAAAGACGGGTTACTCAGCGGATATCGCACCATTCCGCTCAATTCACTCGCCCGGCAACAGCAGGATCTGTCTCTGCTAAAAGATGCCGCGCCCGCCATCACGAAAGCCTTAAACAACGCCGGTCTGGCAACGGTGAACCCCGATCTTAGCGCCATGCCCGTAACCGTCGATGCCTGGCTTGCCAGCCCGGCCAGTGAAGGCTGGCGCTTGCTATGGTTGTCTCTGGCTGATGGCGAAAGCAGCGTACTGGTTCCCGTTGAAGGGGTGAAACAAAGTGATGCTTTAAATACGCTCAGCGCGAAATATTCCGGCGTGGCGTGGGTGGATCGTAAGAGCAGCTTTGACAACCTGTTTGCCCTTTATCGCCATATTCTGACCGGTCTGCTGTGCATTGCGCTGGCGGTGATTGCCTGTGGCGCCGTCATTCGGCTTGGCTGGCGTAAGGGCTTAATTAGCCTGGTCCCCTCAGTGCTGTCTTTAGGTTGCGGTCTGGCGGTACTGGCCCTGAGCGGTCATGCGCTCAACCTGTTCTCGCTGCTGGCACTGGTGCTGGTACTGGGAATTGGCATTAACTACACGCTGTTTTTCAGTAATCCACGCGGTACGCCACTGACATCGCTGCTGGCTATCACGCTGGCGATGATGACCACGCTCCTGACGCTCGGCATGCTGGTCTTTAGCGCCACTCAGGCAATCAGCAGTTTTGGCATTGTGCTAGTGAGCGGTATTTTCACCGCCTTCCTGCTGTCACCGCTGGCTATGCCAGGAAAAAAAGAGAAAAAAAGAAGATGATTAAACAGACATTCTGGCGTACCGCTGCGCTCGTCGCCACGTTGCTGCTGGCCGGTTGCAGCCACTCGCAGCCGGAACAGAAAGGCCGCCCGCAAGCCTGGTTAGAGCCGGGGACTCGTGTAACGCTACCTGCCCCGGGGATTTCTCCCGCGGTGAATTCACAACAGCTACTAACCGGAAGTTTCAACGGCAAAACTCAGTCACTGTTGGTCATGCTCAATGCTGATGACAAGAAAATCACACTTGCCGGGCTGTCATCAGTCGGCATTCGCCTGTTCCTCGTGACTTACGATGAAAAAGGACTGCACACCGAGCAATCGATCATCGTTCCACAATTGCCGCCAGCCAGCCAGGTGCTGGCTGACGTGATGCTCAGTCACTGGCCGATTAGCGCCTGGCAACCGCAATTACCCACAGGCTGGACGCTCGTCGATACGGGTGACACGCGTGAGCTGCGCAATGCCCGCGGCAAAGTGGTCACGGAAATCACGTATCTGAATCGAAAAGGAAAACGCGAACCGATCAGCATTGAACAGCACGTTTTTAAATACCACATCACCATTCAATACCTGGGTGACTGAGATGATCTACATTTCTGCCGTTGGCATGATTAATGCGTTGGGCAATAACACTGATGAAATCGCAGCCAACCTCACTCGTGGCGTAGCGCCGGGAATGCGCCCGCGCACGGGCTGGCTGCAAGGACACCCATCCGCAGTGTTAGCAGGCGTTGACGGTGAGCTGCCCGCTATTCCTCAGCACTTTAGCGCTCATCGTTCGCGCAACAACCAGCTATTGCTGGCAGCACTGATGCAAATCCAGCCACAGGTGGACGACGCTATCGCCCGATTTGGTCGCGATCGTATTGCTGTTGTTCTCGGCACCAGCACCTCCGGTCTGGATGAGGGTGACGTTCACGTAGATTTGATGCTCAACGGCAAAGAGAGCACTGACTGGCGCTATCCGCAACAGGAACTGGGCGATCCGTCGCGTTTTCTTAGCCACTGGCTGGCGCTGGATGGCCCGGCCTTTACGCTCTCAACCGCCTGCTCGTCCAGTGCAAGGGCTATCATGAGCGGACGTCGTTTGATCGAATCAGGTCTGGTCGATATCGCCATTGTCGGCGGTGCGGATACGCTAAGCCGAATGCCAATCAACGGATTCCACAGTCTGGAATCACTCTCCCCAACGCTGTGTCAGCCGTTTGGCCGCGACCGTTGTGGGATCACCATTGGCGAAGGCGCCGCATTGATGGTATTAACCCGCGAGCCACAGCCTATCGCGCTCCTTGGCGTCGGCGAATCCAGCGACGCGTACCATATTTCGGCTCCCCATCCACAGGGGGAAGGTGCCATTCGCGCCATCGGCCAGGCGCTTAACGACGCAGGAATGACGCCGGAACACGTGGGCTATATCAATCTGCACGGAACCGCCACACCGTTAAATGATCAGATTGAGTCCAACGTCGTGAGCGCGCTATTTGGCGAAACGATCCCGTGCAGTTCAACCAAACATCTGACCGGGCACACGCTGGGCGCTGCGGGGATCACCGAAGCAGCGATCAGTATGCTGATTCTGCAACGCGAACTGCCGCTGCCACCGCAGGATTTTAGCCAATCGCCACGCGATGAAACATTGCCAGCCTGCGGCATCATTGAACAGCCGCAGTCGCTGACTCGCCCGGTTATCTTGTCTAATTCATTTGCCTTCGGTGGCAATAATGCCAGCATCCTGCTCGGGAGAACCTCATGAGCCACTTTTTACCACCGGGTAACTATTTACCGCATGATGCGCCGATGCTGCTTCTTGAAGAGGTCGTCAGTGTGGCGGACGAAACCGCCACCTGCCACGTGACGGTATCAGCAAACAGCGTACTGGCCCCTTTTCTCGACCCTGATGGCAATCTGCCTGGCTGGTTCGCACTAGAACTGATGGCGCAGACCATTGGCGTCTGGTCTGGCTGGCACCGCCAGCAACAAGGTCAGGCGAGTATTACGTTAGGCATGGTACTGGGCGCACGTGAGTTAGTCTGTGCTACAGGTGTTCTGCCTGCCGGGAAGAAGCTGAGCATCCATGTCAAATTGCTGATGCAGGATGCACGATTCGGTAGCTTTGAATGTGCCATCCAGGCAGACAACGAGACGCTGGCAACCGGTCGAGTCAACACCTTCCAGCCGACATCAGAAGAAATTAACACGCTATTTCAACAAGGAGCGTCCACATGAGCCGTTCAGTTTTAGTTACGGGTGCCAGCAAAGGTATCGGTCGCGCCATCGCCAGACAACTGGCCGCGGACGGTTTTGTGGTCGGCGTACACTATCATCGCGATGTGCAAGGAGCACAAGAAACGCTGGATGCTATCCTCGCCGCTGACGGCGCAGGGCGCCTGTTGACATTTGACGTTGCCAATCGCGAGCAGTGCCGTGAAATACTGTCGCAAGATATTGAGGCAAACGGCGCATGGTACGGCATTGTCAGCAACGCTGGAGTCACTCGGGATGCCGCTTTCCCTGCGCTCAGTGATAACGACTGGGATTCGGTGATCCATACCAACCTCGACAGCTTTTACAACGTCATTCATCCGTGCATTATGCCGATGATCAGCGCACGCCAGGGGGGCCGTATCATCACACTGTCTTCGGTTTCGGGCGTGATGGGCAACCGCGGTCAGGTCAATTACAGTGCGGCAAAAGCCGGAATTATTGGTGCCACCAAAGCGCTGGCTATCGAACTGGCAAAACGCAAAATTACCGTAAACTGCATTGCGCCGGGACTCATTGATACCGGGATGATCGAGATGGAAGAAGCCGCATTGAAAGAGGCGATGTCGATGATTCCCATGAAACGAATAGGTCAGGCTGAAGAAGTCGCCGGGCTTGCCAGTTATTTAATGTCGGATGTGGCGGGCTATGTAACTCGCCAGGTGATTTCCATCAATGGAGGGATGTTATGACACGTCGTGTCGTGATTACAGGCATGGGCGGCGTCACCGCCTTTGGGGAAAACTGGCAGGCTGTCTCCGCCAGGTTATTGGCATATGAAAATGCGGTACGCAAAATGCCGGAGTGGCAGGTTTATGACGGACTGCACACACTGCTGGGAGCGCCGATCGACGACTTCACTCTGCCGGAACACTATACCCGCAAGCGAATTCGCGCCATGGGGCGCGTATCGCTGATGTCCACCCGCGCAACAGAGCTGGCGCTTGAGCAGGCCGGGCTGATTGGCGATCGGGTACTGACTAACGGTGAAACCGGGATCGCTTATGGTTCATCAACCGGTAGTACCGGTCCAGTGAGCGAGTTCGCGACCATGCTGACCGAGAAACACACCAATAACATCACCGGCACGACCTACGTGCAAATGATGCCGCATACCACTGCCGTTAACACCGGATTGTTTTTCGGTCTGCGTGGGCGAGTCATCCCGACATCCAGCGCCTGCACATCCGGTAGCCAGGCAATTGGTTATGCATGGGAAGCCATTCGACACGGTTATCAAACGGTGATGGTCGCCGGCGGCGCAGAAGAACTGTGTCCTTCCGAAGCCGCCGTGTTTGATACGTTATTCGCAACCAGCCAGCGCAACGACGAGCCGAAAACCACCCCATCCCCGTTCGATGAAAAACGCGATGGTCTGGTCATCGGAGAAGGTGCAGGTACGCTAGTGCTGGAAGAGCTGGAACACGCTAAAGCGCGCGGAGCAACGATTTATGGTGAAATCGTTGGCTTTGCCACTAACTGCGATGCTGCCCATATCACCCAGCCGCAGCGCGAAACAATGCAGATTTGCATGGAAAAATCACTGAATATGGCAGGTATTAGTGCCCGGGATATCGGCTATATTTCAGCGCACGGAACCGCAACCGATCGTGGTGATGTTGCAGAAAGTCAGGCAACCTCTGCAATTTATGGTGATAATGTTCCGCTATCCTCGCTTAAAAGCTATTTTGGACATACCCTTGGCGCTTGTGGCGCACTAGAGGCCTGGATGAGTCTGCAAATGATGCGTGAAGGCTGGTTTGCGCCTACGCTAAATTTGAGTCAGCCAGATGCCAATTGTGGCGCGCTGGATTACATTATGGGTGAAGCCCGCAAGATTGATTGCGAGTTTTTGCAGAGCAACAACTTTGCGTTTGGCGGCATAAATACTTCTATCATCATTAAACGTTGGCCGTGATATGTACCGGATCGTTCTTGGGAAAGTTTCTGTTTTAAGCGCTGGCGCACTGCCTGCCGCACTGAGTGAGCAAGCGCCGCAAGGTGCTCGCCGTGCGCGCTGGCTGGCCGGTCGCGTGCTGCTTTCCCATGCCCTTTCGCCATTACCAGACATCGTCTATGGCGAGCAAGGAAAACCGGCCTTTTCTGCTGACACGCCGCTGTGGTTCAATCTCAGCCACAGCGGTGATGATATCGCCCTGCTGCTCAGCGACGAAGGGGAAGTCGGCTGCGATATAGAAGTCGTGCGCCCGCGCGATAACTGGCAAACGCTGGCAAATACGGTATTCAGTCTTGGTGAGCATGCCGAAGTCGAGGCCGAACGCCCAGAGCAACAGCTGGCGGCGTTCTGGCGCATCTGGACGCGTAAAGAAGCTATCGTGAAACAGCGCGGCGGTAGCGCCTGGCAAATCGTCAGCGTCGACAGTACCGCGCTAACTTCCTCACTCTCCGTCAGCCAGTGCCAGCTCGATACCCTGAGCCTGGCGGTGTGCACCCCCACGCCGTTTACCCTGACCGCAGACGCCGTGCAGCGCCTGGAAGCCTTAGCGTAAATTTTCCGGGAAGTTTTTCGGCAGCTCGCTCGCCGCACAGGCAATAACGTCATCGTTGTTCGCGCCGCAGTCACGTACGAAAGTGATGGTCGCGAACTCATCAATCACCTCGGTGGGATACGCCGGGCCGGCATCGCGGTACGACATCATCAGCGGAATATGGTCATTCTGGAAGCAGACCGTTTTTTCCGGATTATTGATCACCCAGCGAGGGAAAAAGATGGTGCCGTGAAAGAGTTTGTCACCCAGGTTTACGATCAGGCTGACGTCGGTCCCGGTCGGTTCGGTCCACGAAATTTTATAAACGCTCTCCCCGACCCGCACAATATAGGCCCGCTGATCTTTCACCCAACGATTTCCCACAATACCGCTGTGAATGCGGTAATCCAGCGTAGTGTCGTTTTTCACGTAGATCTCGTAATTCCAGCCATTATCGTAGGTATAGACCAGATGTTTGCCGACAAATCCCCTCAAATCATGTTTATCAAACGCGCTCATATTCGTTCTCCTCTTACTTGATGCGAGGATCTTAACGCTTCAAAAATTGGATGAATAACGCTATATTTGCATCAAATTCATTCAATTATTAGATGAGTTATGCACAAAACAACCCTCGAGCAGTGGGCCCTATTGGAGAAAGTGGTGGAGCTGGGCAGCTTCGCTAAAGCAGCGGAAGAGACCAACCGTAGCCAGTCTTCGGTAAGCTACAATCTGGCACTGTTACAGGAGCGACTTGGCGTAACGCTGCTGACCCCGGAAGGACGCAGGGCTGTCCTGACCCCGGCCGGAGAGCTATTGCTCAATCAGGTCAAACCGTTACTGAAGGCCTTTTTATGGGTGGAAACCCGGGCCGCAACGTTACAAAACGGTACGCGAACGCGGCTGGATTTGATGGTAGATAGCATCTTCCCACGCAAACGCCTGTTCGCCATTCTCAAACAGTTTCAGCAGGCCTGGCCGCAAACGCAGGTGCGTCTGACCGAAGTCCTGGAGAATGGTGATGCTCGACTGGCAGCACATGCCGATGCGGACGTAATGGTCCTGACCCGGCGTCAGGATGTCACCGGACGCGGCGAATGGCTGATGAATATTGACTTCGTGGCCGTGGCCCACCGCGATCACCCACTCTGCATGCTGGATGCGCCGCTGAATGAAGACGCATTACGCGCCTGGCCGCTGATTCGCATTGCCGATCGCGATAACCCACAACAACCGGCGCGTGATGCCTGGACCTTCTCGACCATTGATGCCGCGATTGATGCGGTGATGTATCAGGTCGGTTACGGCTGGCTGCCTGAGGAACGTATTCAGACGCAGCTTGATCAGGGGCTTTTACGCCCACTGCCGTTAAGCCATGGTGCTCGCCGCGCCACGCCTTTGCATCTGATCGTTAAAGATACGCTTGCCCCGCTGGATGAACAGGTCAGTACTCTGCTGCGTTTATTGCGAGAACATTAACCTTTTCCCCGGATGCCGGACGTGTGTTACAAAATACGCTATTCCCCTTACTCCCTGTGCGCCAACGCGCCACATGAAAGGTTAACTGCAGATGCAACGAGTCACCATTACCCTCGATGACGATTTACTGGAAACGCTTGACGGCCTGAGTCAGCGCCGTGGCTACAACAACCGTTCCGAAGCGATCCGCGATATTCTGCGTGGCGCACTGGCGCAGGAAACTACCCTTGAACACGGCACTCAGGGCTTCGCGGTGCTCTCGTATGTTTATGAGCATGAGAAGCGTGATCTGGCCAGCCGTATTGTTTCTACCCAACACCACCATCACGATTTATCGGTCGCCACACTGCACGTGCACATCAACCATGACGACTGCCTGGAAATCGCCGTGCTAAAAGGCGACATGGGCGATGTGCAGCATTTTGCCGATGACGTGATTTCCCAGCGCGGCGTGCGCCACGGCCATTTACAGTGCCTGCCGAAAGAAGAGTAATTGCCTGTTTCGTTGCGGGATGCCGGATGGCGGCTACGCCTTATCCGGCCTACGTCTGTTACCGTCTGTAGGCCAGGCAAGCGAAGCGCCCCCGGCAATAATGATTACGCCATCGTGCCAATCGTCTTTCTGAAACGCAGCAGTGCTATCAGGAAGAACGCGCTACCAATCGCCAGCAGCGTCAGAAACTGCGGCCAGACAATGTCAAACCCTGCGCCGCGGTAAAGTATCGCCTGCGCGAGGCTGACAAAATGGGTCGTTGGCATGGTCAGCATAATGTCCTGCACCGCCTGCGGCATGCTTTCACGCGGTGTGGAGCCACCTGAGAGCATCTGTAACGGCAGCAGCACCAGAATCATCAGCAGTCCCAACTGCGGCATGGAACGCGCCAGCGTGCCCATAAAAATGCCGATCGAGGTGGTGGCGAACAGGCTCAGCGCCACGCCCAGCATAAACAACGGAATTGAACCTTCAATCGGCACCCCGAGCACGCCTTTCACCATCAGCATCAGCGACAGACCGGAAACCACCAGCACCACCAGCCCCATCGACCAGATTTTTGCCATCATAATCTCAAACGGCGTCACCGGCATCACCAGCAGATGCTCAATAGTCCCGTGCTCGCGTTCGCGGATCAACGCCGAACCGGTCAGCACAATCGCCAGCATGGTGATGTTATTGATGATCGCCATCACCGCGCCAAAACGGGCGGGTTCCAGATTAGGGTTAAAGCGCATGCGCATTTCCAGTGCCACCGGCGGCTCATTGTTATCGCGGTAACGCGCCACAAAGCTGTTTACCTCGCCGCTGATGATATTCTGGATATAGCTGTTGCCGGTAAACGCCTGGCTCATCCGCGTGGCATCGACGTTAACCTGTATATCCGGTTGTCGTCCGGCCAGCACATCACGCTGAAAGTCAGGCGGAATGTTTACGGCGAAGGTATAGCGCCCGGCGTCCAGCCCGGCATCCATTTCATCGGCAGTGATCATCTCCGGCGGTAAAAACCACGGGCGATAAAAGCTATTCACAATCCGATTCGACAACTGCGACTGGTCCATATCGGCAATAGCAATCGGTGCCAGATGCAGCGAACCCGGCAGGACGGTCGCGGAAGAATAAACCGAAACCGTGAAGGCGAAGACGATCAGCGTCAGCATCGCTTTGTCACCCAGCAGGCTGCGCAACTCTTTGATGCCGAGGTTATAAATATTGCGTAATCGGCGCATCACCCCTCCTGTTTTTTCAGCAGTAATACGCTCAGACCAATCACCACCGGAATGGCTACCGCCAGCGGAATGAACAGCGGC
The DNA here is from genome assembly GCF_030332405.1 of Citrobacter sp. Cpo147. NCBI lineage: Bacteria > Pseudomonadati > Pseudomonadota > Gammaproteobacteria > Enterobacterales > Enterobacteriaceae > Citrobacter > Citrobacter sp. Cpo147. The sequence continues at coordinate 52,314 of NZ_JAOWHX010000035.1, read as the reverse complement.
CAGAGATCGGTCAGATCCAACGCTTTAGAGAACGTTCCACGCGCGATGGTCAGAAAATGGCTGGTCGGATAAATTTCACCAATCCAGCGACCCGGCCCTTCCAGCGAGGCAACTGGATCGATCATTCCGGAAAACTGCGTCGCCGGGATCAATGTAATAATCGCCGTACCAAAAATGGCCGCGATCTGGCTTTTCATAAACGTGGAGATTAACAGCCCCAGCCCGGTGGCAATGGTGACGTACAGCAGCGCTGCCAGCGTCAGGGTCACAAAGCTCCCCTTATGCGGGACGCCGAACACAAACACCGACAGCGCGCACAACAGCAGGAAGTTCAGCATACCCAGCACGATGTACGGCAACTGTTTGCCGAGTAAAAACTCGCTGCGGGTCGTGGGCGTAACGTACAGGTTGATAATCGACCCCAGCTCTTTCTCACGCACTACGCTGAGGGCGCTGAGCATGGAAGGGATCATCATCAACAGCAGTGGGATCACCGCCGGAACAATCGCCGGCAGACTCTTCACATCCGGGTTGTAACGATAGCGAGTTTCAATGGTCATCAGCCCGTTTTGCCCGCTGGCATTTGGCTGACGCGCCATCACATCCTGCAGCCAGGTCTGGTGCATCGCCTGCACGTAACCCCTGACCGTTTCAGCACGGCTTGGCATTGCGCCATCGACCCAGACGCCAATCTTCACCGGCGTTCCACGCGCGATGTCGCGGCCAAAATTTGGCGGAATTTCAATTGCTACCGCAACTTCGCCTGAACGCATCCGTTTGTCCAGCTCGTCATAACTGGTGAGCGGCGGTTGCTCGATAAAATAGCGCGATCCCGCCAGATTCAGCGTCCACGCCTGGCTGCTGACGGTCTGGTCACGATCGAGCACCGAAAAACGCAGGTTTTCTACATCCATGCTGATGCCGTAGCCCATGATAAGCATCAGGATCACTGTGCCCATCAGCGCCAGCGTGGAGCGTACCGGGTCACGTCGTAGCTCCAGCGCCTCGCGGCGGCTGTAGCTGAACAAGCGTCGTAGGCTAAAGCCTTGCCGCGGCGGCTTACTGTTTTCATGCACTGTCGGGACATTGGCTGGCGCTAACTGAGCTTCCGGCGCCGGGCCTGCCGCTTCCTGCAACCAGGAGATAAACGCCTCTTCCAGACTGGCAGCTCCACGCTGTTTCACCAGCTCCTGCGGCGTACCGCTGGCCAGTACTTTTCCGGCGTGCATCAGCGACATGCGGTCGCAGCGCTCCGCTTCGTTCATAAAGTGGGTGGAGATAAAAATGGTCACTTTGTCCTGACGCGACAGATCAACCATCAGTTGCCAGAACATATCCCTCGCCACCGGATCGACCCCGGAGGTCGGTTCATCAAGAATGAGCATCTCCGGGCGATGGATCACCGCCACCGCCAGCGACAGGCGTTGACGGATCCCCAACGGTAGTGCACCGGGCAGCGCATCTTCGACATCGGTCAGCGAAAAGCGCTCACTCATCTCCTGCACCCGACCAGGGATTTCTGATTCGGGGATATGGAACAGCCGCGCATGTAGTTCGAGGTTTTGCCGGACGGTCAGCTCGCTGTAGAGCGAAAATGCCTGCGACATATAGCCTACCCGGCGGCGGGTATCGATATTCTTCGGATCAACCGCTTGTCCAAACAGCCACGCCTCGCCTTCGCTTGCGGGCAGCAGTCCGGTGAGCATTTTCATGGTGGTGGATTTACCGCAGCCGTTGGAGCCGAGAAAACCGAAGATTTCCCCGCGCGGAATGCGGAAGTTAACGTGGTCCACCGCCACAAATTTACCGAAGCGCATGGTCAGGTTTTTCGCCTCGATGGCAATCTCTTCCTGCTCAGCGTGATACGGCGGGATCACTACCGGTTTATGCGCCTGGCGCTGGGCTTCAGGTAACAGCGCGATAAACGCCTGCTCCAGCGTGTTGCTGTTGGTTTGCTCACGTAGCTGCTGCGCGCTCCCGGTGGCTAACACCTCCCCGGCGTTCATCGCCACCAGCCAGTCAAAGCGCTCAGCTTCTTCCATGTAAGCGGTCGCCACCAGCACGCTCATGTTGGTCTGCCGCTGGCGAATGCTGTTAATCAGATCCCAGAACTGGGCGCGGGACAGCGGGTCGACCCCGGTGGTGGGTTCATCGAGAATTAACAGTTCCGGGTCGTGGATTAACGCGCAGCACAACCCCAGCTTTTGCTTCATCCCGCCCGAGAGTTTCCCGGCAGGACGGTCGCGAAACGGTGCCAGTCCGGTGCTATTCAGCAGCTCGGTAATCCGCGCCTCACGCTCCGCTTTGTCATGCCCAAACAGGCGGGCAAAGAAATCGACGTTCTCATATACCGACAGCGTGTGATACAGGTTTTTCCCCAGCCCCTGCGGCATCCAGGCAATGCGCGGGCAGACATCCCGGCGATGTTTTGGGTCGCGCATATCGCCACCCAACACCATCACGTTGCCGTGTTCAATGACCCGCGCGCCGGAGATGAGCGACAGCAGGCTCGATTTTCCGACGCCATCCGGGCCAATCAACCCCACCATACAGCGGGCAGGGATATCCAGCGTGATATTGTTCAGCGCTACCGTTTTCCCGTAATGCTGACTCACGCCGTCAAGGTGCGCCACGGGAGGAACGGGAACCAGCGCCAGATGCGTCATTGCGGCAACCTCACCACCAGGTCGTCAGGCCAGGCGCGACTTTCATCAACACGCACCCACGCCATGCCCGGCAGACCGGTTTTCACGTACTCCAGATGCTGCTGCAACAGCTCTGGCGGGATACGCGCTTTGACGCGAAACATCAGTTTCAGCCGTTCATCGCTGGTTTCGACCGTTTTCGGCGTGAACTGCGCGACGCTAGCCACAAAGCTGATGGTCGCCGGAATACGCAGATCCGGCGCAGCATCCAGCACCAGCCGCGCTTCTCCGCCAATCTTCAGTAAACCAGCCTGTTCGGTTGGCAAGAAGAACGTCATGTAGACATCGCTGAGATCGACCATATTCAGCACGCGACCGCCTGCGGAAAGCACCTCGCCAGGTTCAGCTACGCGGTACTGTACGCGACCATCCCGCGGGGCTTTCAGCTCGCTATCATCAATATCAGCCGCAATACGACGTTCGGTAGCCTGCGCGGCTTCTACGCGGGTTTGCGCCTGAATGATACTGGTACGAGCGGCTTCAATGGCGGCTTTTGCCGCAGAGACCTGCGCCTTTGCGGATTCCAGTGCAGCGCGTGCGCTTTCTGCCGCAGCCCTGTCGTCATCCAGCTGTTGCTCAGACACAGCCCCACGCTGAGATAGCGAACGGGAGCGGACGTGGCGTTTAGAGACCGACTGCAGTTCCGCCTCACGCTGTTTTACCACCGACTGCGCGGCGCGCATTTCACTTTGCCGCTGCTCTAACAGCGCCCGCGCCGCCGCCACCGCACTTTCGGCCTCTTTGATTTGGGCTACCGCTTCCAGCCGCTGCTCCTGCAGCACGCGGGTATCCATTTTCGCCAGCACCTCACCCTGACGGACGAACTGCCCTTCCGACACGAGGATCGTGTCAATTCGCCCGGCAATCTTGGTGGCAATATCCACTTCAGTGGCTTCAATTCTGCCGTTGCTGGCTGCAAACCCCTCCGGTATTCCCGCAGGACGAAGCATCCACCATGCTATCGCGGCCACCACGACCAGGATGCCCGCCACCCACCACATCATATGACGTTTAAACTTATCCATATTCGACCCGCCGTAATCCCTGTTATCAAACGATGCGTGTCACAAAGCCCACTGAACAGCTATTCAGCGGGAGATTCCATCCGGGATAAGAAGGAATGAGAAACAATGGCCAGAGAGCAGACAGGCATGTAAGCAACCTGCGCCGCGAAGGAAGTGAATGATGAAAATGCTGTGAAATCGGGTAGTAATGTTGTCATCATCAGCGTTCCTGGCCGGAAATGAAACACGCATACTCATTACTGCTGTCTATTGAATACTACCACCTGGATTCAATATGTCTATTCGGTTGTAGCAGGTATGTTGCAGGCAGAAAATCGTGCCCGGCAATTCCTTCACCGGACACCTGTAGTGCTTAAAAAGCCTGCTGATAAAGTCGCAACGCATCGTCTTCAGTAAGCGTCACGGGATTGTTATCCAGTAAACGGGTCTGCTGCATAGCATCGTGGGCCAACAGCGGCAGGTCCTTTTCAGGTACATCGACGTCACGCAGCCTGTTCGGTGCGCCGGTTGCGGCAATAATCTTCACCATCCCGGCAATAAACGACCGGGCATCGTTTGCCACGTCCCCTGTCACCTTCACCCCAATGACGGCTGCCAGCTCACCATAAAGTGGAGCCGCCGCTGACGCGTTAAACTGCAGCACTGGAATCAACATCAGCGCATTCGACAACCCATGTGGAATATGGTGTCGTGCGCCCAAGGGATAAGCCAGCGCATGCACTGCCGCCACAGGGGAATTGGCAAAAGCCTGGCCTGCCAGCATCGCGCCCAGCAGAACATTTTCTCGTGCTTCACGGTTGTTCCCGTCACGACATGCGGTCACCAGATGGCGACTGATTAAACGTAACGCCTCTCGGGCCAACGCATCCGAAAGCGGGTTCTTCTTATGCTTGCCGGTATAGGCCTCTATCGCATGCACCATCGCATCTATCCCGGCGGCAGCGGTGTGGACCGGCGGTAACCCCAGCGTCAGTTGCGCATCCAGCAGCACCAAATCACCATACAGCTGCGGGGAGACAATGCCCATTTTGCTGTCATCATGCGTCGTTAAAATGGCAATATTGGTGACTTCAGACCCCGTACCTGCCGTAGTGGGAATATTTACCAGCGGCAAACGTTGGCCGATAACCTTGCCAATCCCGTAAAGCTCCGGCAGCTCTTGTTCAGAGTTGATTAACACAGCCACCAGCTTCGCGACATCCAGCGAGGAGCCGCCGCCCAGGCCAATAACCATGTCACAGTGGCTATCGCGTGCTACCTGTATGGCTTCGCGAACAAAGTGTTCATGCGGATCGGGTTGAACCCGATCATAAACCGTCACCTGAAATTCTGCGTCTTGCAGGCTATGCAGAACAGGCGGCAGAATCCCTGCTTTGACCAGTCCTGGGTCGGTTACCAGCAATACACGACGCGCGCTAAACCGCTGCTGAAGGATCTCTCCTAATCGTGCCGCACCCGCCCATTCGACGATGATCTCCGCTACCGTCGTAAACGAAAAATCCTTCATAACATGGTTCATTGATGTATTCCTTGTAGTAAGAAAGACAGCGTTTACCTACGCGGTTCATCGGGAGGAATGTGAAAGCTTTTCACCTCTTTACGCTCCAACAGCGGAGTAATAATTCCAATGCCAATGCGTTGAAAATGTTCCGTTTGTCGGTGAAGTTCAAGACCTTGTGCGCAACGATAAGTCTCAACAATCACAAAGCGATCGCCGTCTTCCGTGGAACGGAAAAACTCATAGGTGATATTTTCAGGCTCGCTACGCGTCGCCTCCGCCAGCATGCTGAGCGCATCGTTTACCTTGTCGCCCATCGTCGGTTGGGCAAAATAATGTGCGACAACAAACAGCTGCGTATTTTCCATTTTTGGCTCCCGGTGGTTAACGTAGAAGATTCACATCCCATAACGCACTGTCGCTGCTTGAGACGGCTATCGCGCCGTGCAACAGTGCTGTCTGAGCATGCTCCTCATTGCAGACAAACCCGGACGCCACAATCGGCGGCAACACATTACGATCGGCCTGCGGGAGCAACGGCAGCATCTGCGCGGGCATCAGTTGCACATAATCAGGTTCGCTTTGCTCCACCGCTTTCAGGCTGCGTAGCCAGGTGGAACGGTCAGTGACAAAGATTTTCTGCATGGTCACCAGCCCACATTTTTTCGCACGCTGTACGGTTTGCAAACGCGTAGAGAGCAGCCCCATCGCCCCTGTTTCAGCCACATAATCGATGCCACCTTTATCCTGCGACAGCCCATTACAACTGTCGATATTGACGATGACGTACTTTCCCGCCTTCGACAGCAGTTCGATCACTGGCTGGAGCTTAATCAGATCAATATTGGCAATAATGCAGACTTCAGCTTTGCTGGACAGCGCGGTTTTCAGTTGCTCAATGCCGTAAATCGCCATGATGATTGGATGGCGTGCCAGAAGCACGCCAAGGTTTTTGATCATGATTGACCTGCCCGATGTGAGTGAAGCTCAGCGCTTAACCCCAGTTTTCCCGGGTTCAGGATATTCTGCGGATCCAGCGCCTTTTTAATATCGGCCAAAACCGAAAGCGATTCGCCTAATGAGGCCTGCATATAGGGGGAACGAAGCAGCCCAACGCCATGGTGATGGCTGAGGGAGGCATTGTGTTTAATCAGCACCGCATTTGCCGCGTCCCATGCGGCACGATACCACGCCCCGCGTTGCTCAACGGCCACATCGCCACGCAGCGAAAAGTAAAGGCATGCGCCATCGACGTAGGCGTGAGACTGGTGCGCTGAACCAGCCAGCGTCCCCGGTACAGCGTTAATCGCAGCCACCACATCATCATATACCGCGCTGAGATCGCGCCAGCGTCCCACCATTTCCAGCGTGTCCGCCACCAGGCCGGGGCTTTTCTTAAAGCCTTCAGCGCTTTTGCCCGTCAGATACCGGGTATCCAGCCAGCGTTCAAAGATGGCCTCACCGTCAAGTTCCTCTCCGCTCTGCTTACAAACACGCTCACTGATAGCCAGCACCGCGTCGACCATGTCTGGCTGTCCTTCGTCCGCAATTAGCAGGACATTGGTCTCTGGCAGACCAAACTGCACGCCGCTTTCCAGATTATCGTACAAACGTAGTGCCGCCGGATTCGCGCCATGCTGTAAGATTTCGCGACATGCCTCCAGTCCACTGGCGAAACTGGAAAAACCCCAGGCGATGGCGCGGCCATAATCCGGCAGGCGATGCAGCTTCAAACGCACACGCACAATCACACCCAGCGTGCCTTCCGAACCAATGAACATTTGCTGTAAATCCGGTCCGATAGCGCTGCGTGCATAACCGCCCACGGTGATTAAGCGCCCATCGGCAAGTACCACATCCATCCCAAAAACCATATCTTCAATTTTGCCATAGCGGGTAGAAAGCTGCCCCGCACCACGACAGGCGACCCACCCACCCACGGTACTAATGCCAAACGAAGACGGCCAGTGGCCCATCGTCATACCGTACTCTTTTTGGATGGTTTGTTCGAAAACATCGCCAAACATGCCGGCTTCTACCTCAACAATCTGACTTTGCGGGTCAAAGTCGATAAGTTTATTGAGTTCGCAAACATCCAGCACGATCCCCCCACGCAACGGCAAGGCGGCTCCGGTAACGTTACTCCGCCCGGCAGAAACCGTGACCGGGATGGCGGATTCACTGGCAAGACGCATCACGTCCTGAATCTGTTCCACGGTGGAAACGCGCACAATCACCCCTTTTGAGGTGGCGGGGGCGCCCTGGGTTTCCGCAATCATCGAACCGGCCCACCAGTCACGGGTCCAGGAAATCACATCGGCCTCAGACGTCAGCACTTCATCGGCAATGACCCGCAGACGGTCAAACGTTGCTTCGCTTATTGCAACGGGATCAACCTGCATTCCTTTTGCGCCACCGCTGCGGGTGATATCCGTTGCCCATGCGGGACGAGTATGTGCGCCAACGGTATAATTTCCACGGTTGTAACCACGTTTAATCGCTTCTTTACTGATCATTCTGATGTCCCCATAAGCATTGATTTTTCATGTTTAATTGCGGCCTGATAGCTGGCGACCTGTTTAGCCACGTGCTCAGGATGTAATCGGAGTTCTTGTTGCAGTATTTCCCCAACGCGTTCAGCGGCAGCGGCTGATGCATCGCGCGCCATCAGGCGAGCACGAATTCGGCGCGACAGCACATCGTCAACAGTGCTGGCAAGCTCATGGCGCACGGCGTACACCACTTCCGCTTCGGTATAGGGAAGCCCTGCGACGATAGGCTTCATGAGCGACGGATCGGCCTGGATAATGTCACTGACAAAATGGGCTTCAGTACCGTAGCGCTCGCCCAGATGCGCAGACAGACCACCTGAGGCCAGAATGGCCTGCGGGTCATAACCCGCCGCGCCAAGCAAATACGCAGTTTTCGTTGAGCAGGCCTTCTTACGACCCAGTATTTTGCTGGCCGCGTCGATGGTTTCTTCCGCCATATGACGTGATGTCGTCAGTTTGCCGCCGACGATGGTAATGAGCCCGTCCGCTGAAACCCGGATCTCATGGTTACGCTTCATCTCAACGGTCTTTCCACCCGCCACGCCCACCAGAGGACGGCAACCGGCGATACTTCCCACCACATCTTCCGGGCGCAGATCCGTTTTCAGCGCCGAGTTGGCCCCTTCCAGCAGAAAGTCCAGCTCAGTGCGATTACAGTTAACATCGTTCAGATCGCCCTGATAGTCTTCATCCGTGGTGCCCAGATAGGAGACGTTACCCCAGCGCGTTATGGTCGCGCGTCGACTGCGTCCGGCAACCGGGATGGTCACGGTGCAATCATTGCGAATCTTCATCCATGGGATCGCGACGTGAACTCCCTTCGCCGGGCGAATATTCAGAGGGGACGCCTCCCCTTTTTTCAGCCCGTTCCAGTCACGCAGCCAGACGCCCGTCGCCATAATGACTACCCGCGCTTTGATCCGAATTTCTCGGGCATCGGCATACACAATGGCCCCATTGACTTTGCCGTGCTGGTCACGTGTGGTTTCAATGACTTCGGCATGGTTAGTCACCGTCGCCCCATGAAACGCCGCCGTGCGCACCAGGGCGAGCGTTAATCTGGCATCGTCAACACGGGCATCGAAATACATAAAACCACCGGAGAGTTGTTCCTCTTTCAGCGTTGGGCAGTGCGACAGTACTTCCGCCGGAGTCAATTTTTGGTGAAGGATACCTTCCCGCCATCCGCCGGCGAGATCGTAGGTCCAGAGCAGACTTTCAAACGCCGAAGACATGCGCTTATCAAACACGCCATTCTTATCAAGCACCGGAAATAAAAAAGGAAGCCGCTGCACCAGATGGCGAGCGTTCCGGCGCATACGCTGGCGTTCGAGCAAAGAGTGACGCACCAGCCCCAGGTTCCCCTGCTCGATATAACGCAGACCACCGTGCACCATTTTTGATGACTTGGATGACGTCCCCGAAGCGAAATCGCTTTTTTCAATCAGCGCGACCCGATAGCCACGCAGGCTGGCATCCAGCGCCGCATAGGCTCCTGTCACGCCGCCGCCGACAATCAGGATGTCGTAGGTTTCGCTTTCCAGTCGGTCCAGTTGCTCAGGTCGATGCAGACGCAACGGCTCTGCGCCGTACATTTCACTACGTGTTTTGTTAGGCTTTCGCGAGGGGAAAAACTTCATGAGTGGGTACGCTCCTGATTAGCTGAAGTGAAGCTGCTGGCGGCATCTATTTCGAGCGCAATACGCATCTCCCAGCGGTTTATTTTTTGTTCGCGAAGGTCATGACTGATTTTGGGTTCAAACAGGCGCGCTGTTTTGAGCGTGGCGCAGGCATCAGGCAACGAGTCCCACAGCAGGCCATCGGCCCCTGCCAGAAATGCCGCACCACGTAAGCTGGCCCGTGCTGTTTCGGCCATCCGCCGTACGGGGATCCCGCTAACATCAGCCTGGATTTGCAATAACGTATCGCTATTGGATAACCCGCCCCCAACCACCAGTTCTTGTGCGGGTATGCCGGTTGCCGCTTCATTCGCACGAATACAGGCAGCGACCGAATGCGCGATACCTTCCAGAATGGCGTAAGCCACCTGCGGGCGCGTGGTCGAGATTGAAATACCGTTAAGGGAGGCGCGGGCCTGCGGTTGCAGATGAGGAACACGCAGACCCGTCAATGCCGGAATGAAACTCACGCCGCCAGAATCACTGGCTTGCGCAGCCAACTCGCTAATTTGTTCGGGCGAGTCAAACCAGTGCAGCTTTTCGCACACCCAGTTCAAAGCCGAACCGGTAGTTGGAACGAAAGTTTCTACAGAGAAGTGTGAACGCCCTTTTTGGCGGCGAGCCGTCATTGTGAGCGTGCTTTCACAACTCTTATTCAGCGTCGGTACCGTCGGCCCCATCATCAAGTCGACAAAGCTGCCGGTCCCATGCATACAAAAAGCCTGTCCGCGTTCAGTACAGCCCAGGCCGATAGCCCCCGCAAACTGATCTCCGGCGCAGGCCCGGATCGGGACGCTAATTCCGAGGATATCTTCACACGTGGTGCCAAAATCATCAGCATCATCATGTAATGATGGCAGCAATGATGCTGGGAAATTCAACGCCTGCAGCCAGGGCAAATGATACTGATGCTCGTTAAGGCAATACGCCCCAGCAGACGTGGCGTTAGTAGGGGTAGTGACACATTTTTTTTCTTGCGCCAGATGCCAGAGCAACCAGCTGTCAACGGTGCCAAACACCAGCGTTCCGGCCTGGTGCGCTTTCTTCACTGCCGATGTGTTGGTGATATGGTATGACGCCCAGAGGTAAGGAGAGCGTATCCCGACCGGCCGACCAATGAGCGGCAGCAGCTTCGCATCCCAGTAGGGGGCTAGTTGCGCCAGTTCATCCGTAAAACGTGCATCCTGCCAAACCATCGCAGGTGCCAGCGCCTTGCCAGTGCCTGCATCCCAGAGCACCGCCGTGGAGCGTTGCGTAGCAATCGCCAGCGCCACAATGCGCATCTTGCTACGCTGGGCGTTGGCAATCGCTGCGCGACACACGGCAATGGTGGCCTGTAATATTTCATCAGCATCTTGTTCAACAACGCCATGGCGCTGGCTACTGACCTGAAGCGGTTGGTATTCCAGGCAGTGGACCTGGCTATTTCGCGCCACCACTGCCGCGCGCGTACCAGATGTCCCTTCATCTATCGCCAGAATGACATCTTCATATTCAATCATTTCGTGCTCCTGTTTGACTCGGGGGCCATCGACTCGGGATAGGATGAATGGGGTGATTCGAACTGCGGAGCACCAGGCTCGTTATCCGGCTGGATGGTCGTGCGAGTGGGATCCCACGGGATCGCAAAACAGACGATGCTCGCAAATAGCGGAACAGCGGACATGATCAGGAAAGTTGTTTGCAGACCGTACAGATCGCGGAAGACGGGGAAAATAAACAACCCAAGCGCCGCACCGATTGCGCCAAGCGCCCCCACCACACCGTTGGCACCCGCCCGCAGTTCACTGCGAAAAGAGAGTGATGAAAGGCTTTTCCCATTTGCGCCAGGCCCGCCAGAGTGACAAAGAATAAACAGCGCAGGGACCAGCAAAGAGGCCCACAGCGGCATACTGTCGCTGAACAGTCCCAGCGTAAGCAGTACGAGAAAAGCCACGGCAAAACCGATCGCCGACGAACGGCGCAAGCCCAGACGGCGACCTATAGCGGGCGACAGGAAGCCGCCAACGATACCGAAAACGTTAAAAAACAGTGAGCACAATGTTGCATATACAAAGTTCTTACCAAACATCGCAGCGCTAATAACCGGTAAATACCAGCCGACACCAAAATATTGTATTGACTGGCAGATCTGAACCGTAGAAGCCAGAATCGTACGCGATAAATAAACACCACGGAATATTAGCAGAACATTTTTTGCACCTTTTTCCGCTTGCCCAATGACCGGTTTTTGCTCCGTCTTTGGTGCCAGAATAAAATTCTCACCGTATATTTTATTCATAGCGATCACGGCCTCAGAAAGACGTGATTTTCTCGCCAGCCATACCGGACTTTCAACTAAATAACGAAACTGGAAGAACAGAACAATCAGTCCGCATAATGCTGTTACGGCAATAGAATAACGCCAGATAGCATCTCCAACATCCCAGGAATAAAACATCAACGCCAATGCCAGGTTTAAACACACAGCGACATACCACACCCCTTGCCAGGTGTTTAAACGGCTTTTTAGTTTCACCGGGGTGAACTCCGCTAACATCGCCATGGCCACGGCAAAATCCATTCCGTAAGAGACGCCAACGAAGAAGCGGCCTATGATAATAGTGCTGAAACTGGAGGACGACATCACCAGCAACGCACCGATCACCGCCATTATTTTGGCAATAATCAGCGGTGGAACACGCCCCCAGCGATCGGCAATCCAGCCGCCGATGGGGTTAAATAATATGGCAACCCACGATGAAAATGAGGTCAGCAGCGCAACTTCGGTCGCGCTCAGATTTAAATTGCGGGTCATTGGATTTAATCCAGCGCTGAGGGCTGAATTTGAAAAAGCGTCAAGAAACAGGCCACCTAGCGCTAACCACCAAATAACACCGGCTCTGCCATTGATTTTTCCGCGTGAGTCGATGCAATGAATAACATCATCAACACCACGGATTTTTATCGGATTCGAGAATGAGCATGCGGACATGGCTTTCCCCTTCATAATATTCGGAAGAAGGTCGCCATTAGCTAAAAAAATGCAATAAGAGACCATCTTAATTTCACAGATAGTCTCTTATCTAAAATCTGTATTTTTCCACTCTAGAAGGTAACGGAAAGCGTGTCAAAGCGACTTTACCGGTTGACTTTGATTTTGTGATATGTAGCACAATTGTTAACAAATGATTACATTAACAACGTTTGCCGTGGCATTTCTGGCTGATGCCTGCATGCCTCTATGCGATGGCTGGACATCCCCTCAGCGCTAATACCAGACCTATGCTGAACATACGTCGTTTCCTCGGCGCATCGTTAATGCAAACCCGCAATAAATAGACTTGAGTATACGATTAGATCTATCACAAATTACCAAGGTACAAATAAAGTCATTTAAATTCATTAGATTACGATTAACTCTCTTTACTTATCGTTATTTTCCACATTGATTTTCGTTATGTCGATCACATTCACATCAAAATGATGGTGATCTTAAAATAGGATTTAAATATTGTGGTCAGGCCGCTAGACCACAATAAGAGGATATATCATGAAAAGAAAAACAATGGGATGGCTTATCGTTTTTCTTCTATTTATAGTTTACATGCTTAACTATATGGATCGTTCAGCATTGTCGATCACCGCTCCACTCATTGAAAAGGAATTAGGATTTAATGCCGCTGAAATGGGTATGATTTTCAGCGCATTCTTTGTTGGCTACGCACTGTTTAACTTTATCGGTGGCTGGGCCAGCGACAAGTTTGGTCCTAAGACAGTATTTTTGGTCGCCGCATTACTTTGGTCAGTATTTTGTGGGATGACCAGTTTAGTTACCGGTTTATGGACTATGCTGGCCGTACGCGTATTATTTGGCATGGCCGAAGGACCAGTTAGCGCAGCCGGCAATAAAATCATCAATAACTGGATTTCGCGTAAAGAATCAGCCACTGCGATTGGTATTTTTAGCGCCGGTTCACCGTTAGGTGGTGCAATTTCTGGTCCGGTCGTTGGCCTGTTGGCACTTTCATTAGGCTGGCGTCCGGCATTTGGGATTATTTTCCTGTTTGGTTTAGCCTGGGTCATTCTCTGGTACTTCATTGCCAGTGATAAACCCTCCAAAAGTAAACACCTTGCCCTGGAAGAGCGTGTCGATTTTGAAAACCATGACGACATTATTTTAGCGGATGACGGTAAAGCAATGCCTTCTCTTGGCTACTACATGAAACAGCCGATGGTGTGGGCAACGACGCTGGCCTTCTTTAGCTATAACTACATACTCTTTTTCTTCCTGACATGGTTTCCAAGCTACCTGAATCACTCATTACATCTTGATATTAAAGAAATTAGTATTGCAACCGTGATCCCGTGGGTGATAGGCGCAATCGGTATGGTTCTGGGCGGCGTATGTTCTGATTTTATCTATCGCGTTACAGGAAATGCCCTGCTTTCTCGACGTCTTATTCTCGGCGTGTGCCTGGCTGGTGCGGCGATTTGTGTTGGTGTTTCAGGCACAGTCACCACCATCAGCAGCGCCGTTGGACTGATGTCTGTCTCGCTCTTCCTGCTGTATCTGACCGGGCCAATTTACTGGGCTGTTATTCAGGATGTAGTGCATAAAGATAAAGTTGGTAGCGTCGGCGGAGCCATGCATGGGCTAGCGAATATTTCCGGGATTATTGGCCCGCTGGTCACCGGATTCATCGTTCAGTTCAGCGGTAAATATGATTACGCATTCTATCTTGCTGGTGCTATTGCGATTGTTTCCAGCTGCCTGGTATTCGTATTTGTCAAAAATAAAGGATTGAAAGAAAATGAAAGTCAAAGCTGTTTACATCAATAAACCCGGTGAAATTGAAACCCGCTGGGTTGATTATCCTGAAAAGAAAGATAATGAAGTGCTGATTAAAGTTGATGCTGCCGGAATATGTGGTTCTGATATTGGTGCATTTCGCGGAACTAATCCTTTAGTAACCTACCCACGTATTATTGGCCACGAAGTTACCGGCGTTGTTATTAAAGAAGGCAATGGTATGCCGGCCAACATAAAAGAAGGAGACCGCGTAATTGTTGACCCTTATATCTATTGTGGTCACTGTTATCCCTGCTCGGTAGGCAGAACAAATTGTTGTGAGAATCTAAAAGTAATTGGCGTACATATTGATGGTGCAATGCAGGAGGTGGTTGCTCACCCTGCGCATTTGATTCACAAAATCCCTGATGACGTAGCCTCCGAGATGGCTCCGCTGGCAGAACCGCTGACCATTGCGCTACATGCGCTACATCGGGCCAAACTCACCGCAGGGGAACATATCGCCATCATTGGGGCGGGTGCGATAGGTCTGATGGCGGCACTGAGCGCATTACGTTATGGCGCGACACCTATCCTGATCGATATCGTGGAAGAAAGACTCCAGTATGCCAAATCGCTAGGCGTCCCGTACGTTATCAATCCCTCGAATACGCAGGTTGTTGACGCGATAAAAGATATTACGCAGGGCACGATGGCCCAGGTCGTGGTTGAAGCCTCTGGCGCTAACAGCGCGATTCGCGAAACGCTGGATCTGGCCTCTTTTGCTGGTCGTATTGCCTTCACCGGCTGGCCAAAACAGGAAACATCGTTACCCACCAATCTGATCACGTTTAAGGAACTGGATCTTCGCGGATCCCGCACCAGCGCAGGCGAGTTTGAAGAAGCGTTACAGATGCTTGCAACGCTGAACATCAATCCTGCGGATGTTGTCAGCAAAGTAGTGAGTATTGATGAGGTTCCTGCCGCTGTAAAAGAACTCGATCAATACCCGGAACGCTATCTGAAGATCAATGCGACCTTTCATTAATTTTCCCAGGAGATAAAACAATGGAACAAACCTGGCGTTGGTATGGCCCGAACGATCCCGTGTCGTTGTCCGATGTTCGTCAGGCCGGAGCAACCGGCGTAGTAACAGCGCTTCATCATATTTCAAACGGTGAAATCTGGTCAGTAGAAGAAATTCTCAAACGCAAAGAGATCGTAGAGAAAGCCGGTCTGGTCTGGTCCGTCGTGGAAAGCGTGCCGATTCATGAAGATATCAAGACCCATACGGGGCAATACGATCTCTGGATTAGCAATTATCAGCAGACGCTGCGTAATCTTGCCCAATGTGGCATCTATACCGTGTGTTACAACTTCATGCCGGTTCTGGACTGGACGCGCACAGATCTGGAATATGAATTGCCCGATGGCTCAAAAGCCCTGCGCTTTGACCAGATTGAGTTTGCCGCCTTTGAGCTGCATATTCTCAAACGTCCGGGAGCCGAAGCAGATTACACCGCGGATGAGATAGCTCAAGCGGGTGAGCGTTTCGCCACCATGAGCGAAGAGGACAAGGCGCGGCTGACACGAAACATTATTGCCGGTCTGCCAGGCGCCGAAGAAGGTTACACGTTGGACCAATTCCGTAGCCACCTGGCGACTTATCAAAATATCGACAAAGCGGCCCTGCGCGAGCACTTTGCCTTTTTCCTGCGGGCTATCATCCCGGTTGCGGAAGAGGTTGGCGTACGCATGGCCGTGCACCCAGACGATCCGCCGCGCCCAATTCTTGGTCTGCCGCGTATTGTCTCCACCATCGAAGATATGCAGTGGATGGTGGAAACCGTCAACAGTATGGCGAATGGCTTCACAATGTGTACAGGCTCTTATGGGGTGCGCGCAGACAACGATCTGGTAGATATGATTAAACAGTTCGGCCCACGGATTTACTTTACCCATCTGCGCTCCACGCAACGCGAAGATAATCCCAAAACCTTCCATGAAGCGGCACATCTTTCCGGTGATGTCGATATGTACAACGTGGTGAAAGCGATAGTCGAAGAAGAAGAGCGCCGTAAAAATGATGGTAACGCCGTCTTGATCCCCATGCGACCAGACCATGGTCACCAGATGCTTGACGATCTGAAAAAGAAAACCAATCCCGGTTATTCCGCTATTGGGCGTCTGAAAGGTCTGGCTGAAGTACGTGGTGTTGAGCTGGCTATCCGGCGCGCCTTTTTCAGTTAATCAGATTATTGCCGCATGGTGTCCATCGCTATGCGGTTTTTCATTCCGTCAGGACCGGTCTTTGATAGCACATCATCAAAGAAGATCTTCAATGACAGGAGGTTGTCATGGAACAAAATCTCGCCAACGCTCAGATTTCCACCCCGCGCCCATGCTGGGATCGTTCACGCCTGGTTTCTCGAATCGTACATCTTGGCTGCGGGGCCTTTCACCGAGCCCACCAGGCACTTTATACCCATCATCTGCTGGAAAGCAGCGATAGCGACTGGGGTATCTGCGAGGTTAACCTGATGCCCGGAAACGATGCCACGCTAATTCAAAATCTAAAGGCGCAGGATCTGCTTTATACCGTTGCCGAGCGTGGGGCGCAAAATACAGAACTTAAAATCATCGGTTCGATGAACGAAGCTCTGCATCCAGAATTCGATGGCGGAGATGCAATTATCCGCGCAATGGCGCGCCCGGAAACCGCCATTGTTTCACTGACGATTACCGAGAAAGGTTATTGTACCGATCCCGCCAGCGGCGAACTGGATCTGAATCACCCGTTTATCCAGCATGACATTGTAAACCCGCAGTCACCAAAATCGGCGATTGGCTATATTGTCGAAGCTCTGGCATTGCGTCGCAAGCAGGGATTAAAGGCCTTTACCGTGCTTTCCTGCGACAACGTGCGAGAGAACGGCCATGTCGCGAAAGCAGCTGTCCTGGGGCTGGCAGCGACCCGCGACCCGCAACTGGCCGATTGGATAGCCGCGCATGTTACGTTTCCTTGTACGATGGTGGACCGCATTGTCCCAGCGGCAACGGATGAGGCATTAGCGCAAATCGCCGGGCAGCTTGGCGTGTACGATCCCTGTGCCATTGCCTGCGAGCCGTTCCGCCAGTGGGTTATCGAAGATAACTTTGTTAATGGTCGTCCGGACTGGGATCGGGTTGGCGCGCAGTTTGTGGAAGATGTAGTGCCGTTTGAAATGATGAAGCTGCGTATGCTCAACGGCAGTCACTCTTTCCTCGCATACCTTGGTTATCTGGGTGGCTACGAGACGATTGCCGATACGATGACAAACCCGGCGTATCGCAACGCTGCGCTGGCGTTAATGCTTGATGAACAGGCTCCAACGCTGTCGATGCCTGAAGGTACAGACCTGGCAGGTTATGCGGAGTTGCTGATCGCAAGGTTTAGCAATCCATCGTTGAAGCACCGAACCTGGCAAATTGCTATGGATGGCAGTCAGAAATTACCGCAACGCTTGCTGGACCCCATTCGGCTTCATCTTGAACAAGGAGACAACTACCGTCGCCTGGCTCTGGGCGTTGCAGGCTGGATACGCTACGTCAGTGGTATAGATGAAAAAGGCAATCCAATTGAAGTGGTCGATCCTTTGGCGGAACAGTTTAGGGCTATTTATCAGCACTATCCATCAACTGGGGAGCGTGTCAGGGCACTACTGGCAATTGACACCATCTTTGGGCGGGATCTGCGCGATAACACCGACTTTGTTGAGCATGTCACCGCTGCCTGTCAGCAATTGCACAGCTTAGGCGCGCGTGCAGCGGTAGCCGCTCTGAGTTATTAACGCTTATTGTTTCAAAGACCCACGATCTGCCTGACGTAAGCCAGATGTTCCAGAGATTTTTGATAAGCGCCGTCAGCATCCGCCTGGCGAATCGCATCCACAATTGCTTTATGTTGCTGATTCATACTGGTTAACACATCCCGGTTGCCGGAGCGTTTGTCCAGTCCGGCATACGGGATGTTAACGCGTTGCTCCCACAACATACGCGACATATCGAGCAAAACGCGGTTCTGACTGGCTTCAGATACCGTTAAATGGAATAGCTTATCGAGAGAGTAAAAACCGTGGACATTGTTTTCACTAATGGCTTTTTCCATGCTGAGGTGCAGCGCTTCAAGCTGGCTAATTAGCTCATCTTTCCCGGCCTGGGCAGCAAGACGCGCACAATGGCTGTCGACTAACTCACGTGAATAGAGGATTTCTTCAACCGTATAATCACTGGCAGAATGCTTTTTATCAGTAACAATCACGCCATTACCGGACTGGATGGTGATCCACCCTGAGATCTCAAGCACAATCAACGCTTCTCTGAGCGATGCCCGACTCACGCCAAGTTGCTTCGCCAGTTCACGTTCAGGGGGCAAGAAGCTTCCCGGCGGAAAAATACTATCGTTGATGAGCTTAATGATGAGATTGGCTATCTTTTGATAGAGCCGCTCCTGTTTTACCTCAGGAATAACCATGTGCATCCCGTTCCCTTCTGTGTACGATTTTTAACTGATTTATCTTATCATTCCCGGAGTTAAGAAACGCATGCCTGAGTCAGTTCCTTGTAACAGAGGTAAACAAATTCACTCACCAGATACCTGTGTAGAGACATTAAAGTTGTATCCTTTAACCTGAAAAAGACTTTAAAGTTGTAAAGTTTTAAAAAAAACACATACAAAACATGATGCTAAGTGTGTATCACACGCTGTTCCAACATTATGCCTTGATGTTCTTGCAGGAACTGCAATTTACAGGAGGAAAAAGGTGTTTTTGTAGTTATCTGGCGTTACGTGACAGTGTTGGTCAGATACTTCCACCTCTTCAGAGTTAAAGTTTGATATATGGGAAAAAAAAACGCTCCCGGACGGGAGCGTAAGCCAGTGACTTCGGCGTCAAATGAGGGTCTAACAAGTGGAGCTGCGGGTTAATTCTGGGTGATCTGACTGCGATGCTTATCAGCCTGCTGCTGGTGAACAACGGAAGACTGACCATTATTCGCCTTCTCATGTACAGCTGCGGCCTTCTCATGCTCGCTCATTTCAGAAAATGACTTTGCTGTTTCGTTGGTAGCTCCGGGTTTAGCTTTCATCATTTTTTTATGCATTTCAGCCATGTCCTGGTGGGCAGCAGAATTGCTGTTTTGCATCATGTCATGGGACATTGCGGCCTGATCGTGACTGCTCATATCCATCATTGTCATGCTGTCTCCCTGAATTGCACTTTTTTCAGCAGATGACTGCATCTGGTGGGCAGGTGCCTGTGCATTATTTACCTGGTCATGCATGTTCATTGTCTCTGCAGCCATGGCAGATGAAGCGGCAGCCATAATGGCAACAAATGATACGAGAATCTTTTTCATGGTTGGGTCTCCGGTGTTTACATACCCAAACAATCAATGGCTTATAACAGAGAAAGCAGTTGATCTCAGGGCGGGTTAATCATCACTCCAGGAACCAGGTGATTGTGTTATCACGCTGCTCCTGATTTATGAATAATTATAAAAAACCGCCTCTGTTTATCGCGTGACTGAATGATGACAATTTTGTCACCTTCCAGGTTTCTCCTGAACAACGGGATTAATCCATTAACAGGCGCACTTTGAACACAATTTCACGCCCCTGCTGTTCTGCTGACAGCTCGCCGCCGTGAGCATGAATGATCGACCTTGTAATTGATAAGCCCAGCCCCGCGCCTTCCGTGTTGTAGAACCTTGATGAGTCTGCGCGATAGAACCGGTCAAACAAACGTTCCAGATTAGCGGGAACCTGGCCGGACATCGTATTCGTAATCATCACGTTCACACAGTCACTGTCACGCTCAAGGTGTATCGCTGTACAGGTGTTATCGGGAGAATACTTGATTGCATTGGAAAGCAGGTTACTGAAAGCACGTCGGAGCATATCGCTGTCTCCGGCAACAACGCCCTCTCCTTCAACCGTGATTGTCTTTCCTGTTTCGTCTGCCAGGGGCTCGAACAACTCACGTAATTCATTCAGTTCGGCTGCCAGATCCACATCATGTTTATCCAGCCGCAGCAGACCATGCTCTGAACGTGCCAGAAAAAGCATGTCACTGGTCATTCGTGACAACCTTTTCAGTTCTTCCAGGTTAGCGAATAAAATTTCGCGGTAATGCGAAACATCCCTTTCCTTAGCCAGTGCAAACTGCGTCTGCATCATCAGATTACTGACTGGTGTCCGCAGCTCATGCGCGATGTCAGACGAGAAATCTGACAGTTTCCGGAATGCCCCCTCCAGGCGATCAAACATATTATTGAACTCCTGCATGGTCTCAGAGATTTCCGGCGGAGCCAGATCGGGATTTAGACGCTGATCCAGGCTGTGTACGGTCATGGAGGAAGCCAGACTGGTCATTTCCCGTAGCGGTTTCAGACCAATACGTGTGGTCAGCCAGCCCAGAAAAACAGAAATAAAGACCAGACCGATATTGAACCAGAACAGCCAGGTACTGAGTTTGTCCATAAACAGGGTGTGATACCCAGTATCCGTGGCAACCGTAATGATGACATGTTTGCTTTTACCCTGTTCCGGCGTCACGGCAACCCGCCGCGAGATACTGCGGTACACGGTGTTATTTTCTTCCGTCTGGATCATATAGTCGAGAATATCACCCGACTTATTAAGCAGGGCCGCTGGAACAACAGAATTTTTGGCATAGAGTTCAACAATTTTTTCATTTTCCATGTTTTTTATAGAAATGAATAAGCCATTGTGCCCCACCATCGCATCGTTTATTTTTTCTGATAATGACTTAATATCCGTTTTGTTCCTGAACGTCTCTGTTTTAAGAAACTCTTCGGTGAGCTGAAGTTTACCTGTCAGAAAATCGCGGTCCTGATTATCGAAATAGCCATTAAGGGTGCTAATCAGGATAAAACTTGATAACCACCATACCGTAAGCATCACCGCAGAAAAAATCAGGCTCAGGCGTGTGGTCAGGGAAATTTTGAACCTCACTCTTCTCTGATCTCCAGGACATATCCGGCACCGCGAACGGTATGGATCAGTTTTGGCTCAAAGTCATCATCAATTTTACTTCTCAGACGTCTCACGGCGACATCAATCACATTCGTATCACTGTCAAAATTCATGTTCCAGACCAGGGACGAGATAAGACTCCTGGGTAACACTTCTCCGGTGCGTTGCAGCAACAACTCAAGCAGAACGTATTCTTTACCGGTGAGATGGATCTTCTTCCCCGAACGGATCACGGTCCGGCGCACCATATCAACGGTCATATCGGCGATGGTGCAGACTGTTGCGGCCTGCGAGCGTGCCCGGCGCAGTAGGGTTCTTACACGTGCAACCAGCTCCGTAAAATCAAAGGGCTTAATCAGGTAGTCATCTGCGCCAAGCTCCAGTCCTTTCACTTTGTCCCGCACGTTGTCCTTTGCGGTTAAAAACAGGACCGGTTCTTCGTGCCCGGACTCCCTCAGTGCGCTGATGATTTGCCACCCGTCGAGGAAAGGCAGCATCACGTCCAGTATTATCAAATCATACTGTCCCTTCGACGCGGCCCCGAGACCATCGCGGCCATTATTAAAGAGATCGGCCTGATAGCCTTCCTCAACCAGTCCCTGCTGCAGGTAACGACCTGTTTTTTGTTCGTCTTCAACGATTAAAATACGCTGCATGGTCAACTCGCTGATATGAAAGTAAAAATCTCACGCATGAGCTTTGGCTGTCCCCTAGCTGACCTGAGACGGAGCAAGCATTCCGAGCCACGCTACGGCGCCCAGAATGATAATCGCAACAACGAATTCTGTCAGGATGCTGTTTCGCATCAGGGCAACGCTGCGATCATAATTCCCTTCCCTGACCATAACTTCAAGCCGGGGACCCAGGTGAAACCGGTTTGCTGCAGCCAGAAGAAGCATCAGAACAAACAGAGCCGTCTTGGCAAGCAATATCCTCCCCCAGGAACTGTTGAATAAGGGAGTTAAGTTACCCTCAGCAATATACAGATAGTTGACCAGCGCACTCAGGATCAGGGCTACAACAATCACCGTTCCTGCCGTGGCAAATTTTGCCAGGGAGTCAGATATCACAATGACGCTCTGTGCATTATGCTCGTTTCTGCGCATCAGCAGGATAGCAAATGCAACCAGAGCACCTGTCCAGGCACCTGCAGCGCCGAGATGGGTCAGATCGCTCAGTAAATGGAGATAGTAATGCAGACCGTCATGCATAACGGCGTGTCCTCCCCAGGCAAGTGTAGCCAGCGCCACGCCCCCACTCATCGTCATCAGCAGGCAGGACAATACTCTCTTATTAGTGTAAAGGAACAAAGCACCGAGTGTGGTAAACAGGGCACAGAGCCTGACAATCCAGCTAATACCCACATCAGTTTCTTCTATCACCATCTCGATAACATGGATGGATAATTCTCTGAGGTCAGTTACTCCACTCATGGCATTAGATACCAGGAGCATATTAATGCCAGTAAGAATGATGCCTGTAACAACAGCAAAGGTTATAAACGACCTGAAATTAGTCAGGTTATAGGTTTCATGTCTGACACCGCTTATTCCATATATCTGAAAAAATGGCAATCCAAATATTACCATCAAATCCAGATAAAGAAGAAAACGAATAACAATCATAATCAGGTCGTTCATAATATTACTTCACTGTAAAGGTGTAATTACCGGTAATAGGGTGCGTATCTGAAGAAACCGCGCGCCAGTCAACACGATAAGTGCCAGCGGGTAAAGGCTCTCGCGGAATAATGACCATCGATTTAGGGTCAGCGCCTGGCGCCACTTTTGCCGCGACCGGCATCGGAGAATGTGATGACATGCCTTTCATACCCGTCATCGTTAATTTTGCACCTGAGAATTTCACGGTCAGATTTTCCGAGAAATTAAGCTGAATCTTTTCCGGGGCCGCTACGGCTGAATCAGCCTGTGGCACAGAGCTTTTTAATTCCGGATGGGCCATAGCAGAGAAAGCAACGCCCATAACGAGGCCACCTGTAAGAATGGCTTTATTTAAAATCGACATTTTATTTACCTGTTTAGTTGAGTGTTTTATATCAGTGCGTTAAAACCAGATTCTGGCTCCCGCCAGGAATACTACCTGATGGTCTTTCTCACCTTCTCTTTTCGCCATATCGGATGTTTTCCCGTAAAGTTGATTCCAGGAAACGCCTATATAGGGTGCAAACTCACGGCGTATTTCATAGCGCAGCCGGAGCCCCAGCTCTGTGTCAGTCAGTCCCCTGCCGCGACCCCGCGATTCATCATCCTGACTGTAGAAATTCACCTCATAGGATGGCTGGAGTATGAGCCGGTTAGTCAGTAAAACGTCGTATTCTCCTCCCAGACGAAGGGCTGCTTTTCCGCCATTACTGACAAAACCCGTAATTTCAGACTCAAAATTATAGAGTGCCAGCCCCTGAAAACCGACAGCAGCCCAGGTCCGGGCAGAAGCAGGTCTGAAATCCTGCCTGACACCCGCAACCAAATCCCACCATGGGCCAACCGCATGTCCCCAGAGTAACTGCGCTTCAGCCGCCTCCGTTTCCCCATTGCTTCGTTCACCTTCACTCTTTAGCCAAATCCGATCTGTGTCGCCTCCAATCCAGCTGTTAACACTCCAGCTGAAATTGTTGGTGTTATCCGACCGTTGCCATTCCAGTTGATCCAGCAGAACCAGATAATTAATCGCACTGTCGTGAATCGCATGCCCCTGTAAATTGCCGAATGCAGCCTTCCGGTCGGCATCGGTAACAGGCGGAATTGGCGTTCTGCTCTCAGTTACAATGGGCTCCATTGACGTCATCTCAGTGAAATTCTCATCTGCTGGCATCTGCATGGCAGACATGTCGTGCCCGGCGTGGGGATCTGCAGAGACGGAGCCCGCCGCAATAGAAAGCTGTGAGGTAAACAAACCGGCGACCAGAACAGGTATGGCCTTCAAATTTCTCTTCATTCGCATCATTCCTCCACCCGGACTTCACGAAACATTCCCATTTCCATGTGATAGAGCAAATGGCAGTGATACGCCCAGCGGCCAAGCGCATCTGCTGTCACTCTGTAACTGCGTTTTGTACCAGGGGGAACATCTATTGTGTGTTTACGAACCATGAAATTACCGTTTTCATCTTCCAGATCGCTCCACATACCATGCAGGTGAATGGGGTGAGTCATCATGGTATCGTTGATCAGCGTGATCCTGAGCCGCTCACCGTATTTCAGCAGCACCGGTGCGGCATCTGAAAACTTGATTCCGTTAAATGACCAGGCAAACTTTTCCATGTGGCCGGTTAAATGCAGTTCTATGGTACGGCCAGGTTCACGTCCGTCAGGATCCTCAAAGCGGCTTTTCAAATCCGCGTACGTGAGAACCTTTCTTCCGTTATTTCGAAGACCAATACCCGGATCATTTAATTTCGGAGAGACGCTCATCGCCTGCATATCAACCAGTGGGTTATCCGTTTCTGACGCAGGATGACTTTGCATACCCGGCATTCCGGCCATCCGGGAATGATCCATACCGGCCATGCTGCTGTGATCCATGGGCGCGGAGGATGTCCCGCTATCCGGAAGGTCAGCACCGTCCATAGACATCATCTCTCCGCTGTTATCCATGCCTCCCATCTGGCTGTGGTCCATTCTTGCCATATCATGTCCCATTCCCCCCATACCCATATCTTCCATGGTCAACAGAGGACGGGGATCGAGGGGGGGAACGGCAGCACTTAACCCCTCTCTCGTGGCCAGTGTCCCTCGAGCGTAACCGGTCCTGTCCATGGATTGTGCGAAGATGGTATAGGCCTCACCCTGAGGCTCCACAATGACATCATAGGTTTCGGCAACGGCAATCCTGAATTCGTCAACGGTAACCGGGTTTACATACTGGCCATCTGCAGCCACG
Organism: Citrobacter sp. Cpo147; assembly: GCF_030332405.1. NCBI lineage: Bacteria > Pseudomonadati > Pseudomonadota > Gammaproteobacteria > Enterobacterales > Enterobacteriaceae > Citrobacter > Citrobacter sp. Cpo147. The sequence continues at coordinate 27,148 of NZ_JAOWHX010000035.1, read as the reverse complement.
ACCGTCATTTTCAGCCCGGGGATACGGATATCGAAATAGGTCATTGCCGAGCCGTTGATAAACCGTAAGCGTATCTTTTCACCGGGACGGAACAGTCCGGTCCAGTTTTTCAGCGGGGCCTGCCCGTTCATGAGATAGGTGTAGGTGTAGCCACTGACATCCGCGAGGTCAGTCGGATTCATTTTCATTTCAGCCCACATTTTCCGATCGGCAATGGTGGCTGACAGCCCCCTGGTATTCACGTCGCGGAAAAAAGAGCCAACGGTTGGTTTATTGAAATTGTAGTAATCCGACTGTTTTTTTAATTTTTTCAGCAGGCTGTGAGGATTTTCATCGGTCCAGTCAGACAACATGACCACATGCTCACGATCGTAAGCAAACGGTTCTGGCTCCCTGGCATCGATGATAATGGCACCGTATACCCCCTCCTGTTCCTGCAGACCGGAATGGCTGTGGTACCAGTAAGTCCCGTTCTGCTTAACCTTAAAGGTGTAAACGTAGGTATCATCAGGCTCTATGCCCATAAAACTCAGCCCCGGAACACCATCCATATTGGCCGGAAGAATAATGCCGTGCCAGTGAATGGACGTCTGTTCATTAAGACGGTTTTTGACCTTCAGGGTAATGGTGTCACCTTCTTTCCAGCGAAGAACGGGCCCCGGCAGGCCTCCATTGATTGTTTTGGCCTGACGCTCACTGCCCGTGATATTGACGGCCGTTTCACCAATGGTCAGGTCAAACTGAGTACCCTGCAGGGATGCGGCAACTGGCAGGCTCAGACTGGAACGCGCATTGAAACTCCATACGCCAAGACTTCCGGCTACGCCAGAGAGGGTTAACCCCTTCAGGAAAGTTCGTCGAGACGTTTTCAACAGCATGCGCATTCCCTTATTTAAAGTATGGTTACTGACAGAATTCGAGAACCGATTTAAATTAAATTACTGGTTCATCCACTTACAATGAAATGAATCTAGCACACCTTAAGAAACAAATTCATTACAATCGTGTAATGTACATAGCTGTATTACATTTACGTCATCTTCCCCACAGGTTGATTATTTTTATATATGATCATAAGGACATCTTTTATGTACCTCAGAAGGTAATTACACATGAATATATTAATCACGGCCACTGCGTTTACAGCTTTATTTTGTGGGGCAGCTTTTGCTCAGTCCAGTGATATTGCCCATGAAGCACATCGATTTGTTAATAATGCCTCAGCCGTCAGTCATGTGAATTCCTCGACGCATGAAAACTTACCGGACAGGGTTAATAAAAACAACACGCCCTCATTCTCTGAAATGAATGAACATGAAAGGGCCATTGTTGCTCATTCATTTATGAACAACAGCGCGTCCTATGCACATCAGAAAATGATTGAGGAACATAAAAAAATGCTGTCCGACAGTGGTGCAAATTCAAAGACCTCCTCTTCTTCTTTTAACGAACTGAATGCCGGAGAGAAAGCCGCCCTCATGCATGAGCAGGTCAATAATGCCGGTGCGGAAGCTCATCAGACACAGGCAAGAAAGCTTCGCGGCCTGTATTCCTCCAGGTAACTGCAGGCGGGTTAGTGCTTAGCAGGGCTTTACTGACGGGTTACGTAGCAGGACATGAGCCCCATATTGCTCTGCCGTAACCTGTTTCAGTCCCGTTAATCATCACCGTCAGGCTGGTCATACAGTTCCCAGATCTTCAGGAGCAAACGGGAAACAAGATATGTTACAAAAATGACGACCATCAACGGTGCTCCCGATTAACTGGCAGATGACACGCCTCCTGAAAACCCCTAGCATACGCCGCAGTGTTCATGCTAACGGCGAATTCCAGTAAATGTATTCTACCGATGTCGTAAAAGAAAATGCTTACCTTTCAGCCACCCGCTCGGTGCTGGAATCGAACGAGATCGCTATCCTTCAGCGCTCTTTGCCTTCCCGCTTTAATCTTCGGCATTTGAAAAAAAATGAATCATTAAAACTCGTACTGCAAAAGAAAGCGGGAAAATCACGTGTAGTGGCTTATAAATTTACGTCCGGCTCATTTAATTACACGGCGTATCGTATATCAGACAAAAAGTTCTATAATCTTTCCGATACTTCCGGGAAAGGCAGTCTCGATTATCCGTTACCAGCCACAGCAAGACTCAGTTCACCTTTCAATCCTGCAAGACTTAACCCGGTATCGGGAAAAGTGAGTCCCCATAATGGCATTGATTATTCCATGCCCATGAACACGAAAATAGTCAGCGTCATCGACGGAAAAATCACCCGGGCCGAATACAACAGTACCATGGGATATTTTGTTGAAGTAACGGGAAAAGCCGGTGTTAAAACTCGCTATCTCCACCTCAATAAAATACTCGTTACTAAAGGGGCCAGAGTTACCCGGGGAGGTGCTATTGCGTTATCCGGTAACAGCGGACGTTCATCCGGTCCTCATTTACATTACGAGCTGGTCATCAATAACAATCCTGTTAATTCACTGGCGTTCCGGGCATCGGCACCCGCTGATAACAAACTCGAACAGCATGCCTTTGCGCATGCCAGAGACTACGAACGATACCTGGACTGATAACGGGACCGCGACGCGGCCCCGTTTGCCGGATTAATTTTTTTTATTGTTTTCACTTCCGTGATGTTGGTGATCCCCATGCCCTCCGTGGCCGTGGAAAAGATGCATTAGCGGGCAGACCAGCAATAACAGATATGGCCAGTAACCTGCCACATGTGACCAGTGTTCTCGCAGGAGGGCAAATGCCGCGATCGCGGCGACAGCAATAAGCGCATAGGTGGTACTTTTCATACTGGACTCCTTCTGTTCATAACAGACCCTTCACTCAGTGTTATTTCCCGAGCCTGACACTTTTCAGACGCAACGCATTCACAATGACGCTGACGGAAGAAAGAGCCATGGCCGCCGCCGCAATAACTGGCGACAGCAGTATTCCATACACAGGATAAAGCAGGCCTGCAGCCACCGGCACACCAAGTGCGTTGTAGATAAATGCAAAAAACAGATTCTGTCGGATATTTTTCATGGTGATCTCTGACAGATGACGGGCCCTGTTCAGTATCATCAGGTCGCCTTTGAGAAGGGTGACTCCGGCACTTTCAATTGCCACATCTGTACCCGTTCCCATGGCTATTCCCACGTCAGCCGCTGCCAGCGCCGGGGCATCATTCACACCGTCTCCGGCCATCGCAACCACATGGCCAGACGCTTTCAGTCGGGTTATCACTGCTTTTTTGCCATCCGGCAGAATCCCGGCTTCAACCTCATCTATTCCCAGTTTCCGTGCGACTGCTTCAGCGGTAAGCTGGTTATCCCCGGTGAGCATAACGATGCGGATCCCCGCCTGACGCAACGCTTTAAGTGCATCCGGCGTGGTTGCTTTCACGGGATCCGAAATAGCTATCAGGCCTGCAAGGTCCCCGTCCGTGGCCACATAGATAACGGTAGCGCCTTCCATCCGCAACGTATCCGCAACGGCCTTTTGATTATCAACAACGATACTGTTTTCCTGCATAACCAGTTCATTACCAATAACAATCCGTTGACCTTCGACATCGCCTGTGACACCTTTACCCGACGGCGCATCGAAATGAGTGACTGCGGGTATTGCGATCCCCTTTTCCTGTGCTGCTCTGACGACTGCCATACCCAGCGGATGCTGCGAGCCTTTTTCCACTGCGGCCGTTACACGCAAAAGAGAGGCTTCCCCACCCGGACTGAGACTGATAATTCCTGTCACCGTAGGCGAACCTTCCGTGAGCGTGCCTGTTTTGTCGACAACCAGCGTGTCCACTTTTTCAAGACGCTCAAGGGCTTCGGCATTTTTGATTAACACCCCGGCCTGGGCTCCTTTGCCCACCCCCACCATTATCGACATCGGCGTGGCCAGCCCCAGCGCGCAGGGACAGGCAATAATCAGGACCGACACAGCCGCAATCAGACCGTGCGCCATCCTGGGCTCGGGCCCCCAGACAGACCAGATCACGAAAGCAACAACCGCGATAAGTATCACCAGAGGAACAAACCAGCCTGAAACGCTGTCAGCCATTCTCTGGATGGGGGCTCGCGAACGCTGTGCATCAGCGACCATCTGAACAATTCGTGAGAGCATCGTTTCATCACCGACTTTCTCTGCTCGGATGATAAGACTACCTGTCTGATTAATCGTCCCCCCAATGACAGGTTCACCCTCTTTTTTGGTAACCGGCATAGACTCCCCGGTCACCATCGATTCATAAACAGTTGTTTTGCCTTCGACCACGATACCGTCGACCGGAATACTCTCTCCAGGTCTGATGCGGAGCTTATCGCCAGGCAGGACATCTTCTGCATTAATATCCGTTTCATGACCGTCATGATCCAGCCGCCTGGCTGTTTTGGGGGCAAGGTTCAGAAGCGCAGTAATGGCACCTGAGGTTTGTTCCCGTGCCCGCAGTTCAAGAACCTGTCCCAGCAGAACAAGCACCGTAATTACTGCTGCGGCTTCAAAATAAACGGCCACCAGGCCATCCATGTTTCTGAACGATGCAGGAAACCAGGAGGGGAAGACGGTTGCAATGACGCTGTAAACCCAGGCTACGCCGGTCCCCATTGCAACAAGGGTAAACATATTCAGGGAGCGGTTACGCAACGACATTCCGGCCCGGGCGAAGAATGGCCAGCCGCAGTACAACACGACTGGAGAGGCCAGAAGCAGTTGCAGCCATGTGTTGTATTGTGGCGGTACTGTATTCCTCAAGGCGGGAAACAGATGAGATCCCATTTCGAGTATCAGAACCGGAAACGCCAGCAACAACCCCAGCCAGAAGCGTCTTGTCATGTCGCGAAGTTCATCACTCGGCCCCGTCGATGCCGTGGCTACGAGCGGTTCCAGTGCCATTCCACAGACAGGACAGCTTCCGGGACCACTGCGGCGTATCTCCGGGTGCATCGGACATGTCCACACACCTTCAGAAATATCTTTCTCCGCCTGATGGTGAGGCTGTTTTATCTGGTCTGGGCTGACTTCGTGGTGATCGTGGTGGTGGTGGGAATGTTCACTGGCATCTTCGGTAAGATAACGGTCGGGATGGGCTGTAAATTTACTCTCACAGCTGGCAGAGCAGAAATAAAGCTGATGGTCCTGGTATCGAATGCTGCTGTGCGCCTTGTCGGGCAGGAATGCCATCCCGCACACGGGATCTCTCACCTTATGCAATACGTGGCTCTCGTCCGGGGATAATGTCTGTTCAGAAGCAGTCTGGTTGTTGTGTTGCACTACATTGTCATTTTTCACAGTAACTCTCCTTATGCATGCCTGAAGCATTTTCTGTCTTCAGGGTATGTCATGGATGCGATTACCACGAATGTCGCCGGCACAGGAGTGCCTGCTGCCGACGTCCCGTTATCAGCCGTTCCGCTGACTATTCGATTCGCTGGAAGATCTTTTTACTGCCCTCCGGAGAGAATGCGATAACATCGTAAGCCTCTTTACGGGCCCCCATCTCCATTCCCGGGCTTCCCGCAGGCATACCGGGGGTGGCAAGGCCATAAATCCCTGAACCAGACTGCATTGCCTTATGTATCGTTGTGGCAGGCACATGACCTTCAATGATCAAATTACCAGTAACTGCGGTATGACAGCTTCTCAGCTCAGCAGGAACAGCATATTTTTCTTTCAGGGCTGACAGAGCCTGATCATTCATGACGTGGGTCCGTACCTCAAACCCGTCCTTTTCCATCGCCTTGCCCCACAGGGAACAGCAACCACAGTTTTCAGACTTGTACATGTCTATTACTTTTTCACCTGCCATTGCCGGAAGTGAAAGGCCAAAAGCCAGGGCCATTAAAATTATTTTTTTCATACTCACCTCTGTATGTTATCGATGTAAACCCTGACGTCAGGGTGAATTTATGCAAAAGGACACCCGCAGGGGTGTCCTTTCAGGGTTATGACACGCTCTTTTTATGTCTGCGCAGCCAGATGAGTTTATAGGCGGCAGGAATAATGAACAGGGACAGCAGCGGAGCTGTGATCATCCCGCCAATCATGGGGGCCGCAATACGGCTCATGACTTCTGAACCTGCGCCGGTTCCCCAGAGTATCGGCAGCAGACCCGCGATGATCACCGCCACGGTCATGGCTTTCGGCCGGACACGCAGCACGGCACCATGATAAAGGGCTTCATCAAGACCTTCCGGTGTGAACGTCTCTTTACGGGACAATTCCGGGTGCACTTCAATGGCATGACGCAGATACATCAGCATGACCACGCCAAACTCTGCTGCCACCCCGGCCAGGGCGATAAACCCGGTTCCGGTCGCCACTGACATATGGAAGCCCTGCCAGTACAGGAACCATATTCCGCCAACCAGGGCGAACGGCAGGCTCATCAGGATCAGCAGGGCTTCGTCAACCCGGCGGAATGCCAGATACAACAGGATGAAAATGATCATCACCGTCATCGGCACCATCAGCTTCAGTTTCTTGTTGGCATGCTCAAGCAGTTCAAACTGTCCGGAGAATGCCACACTGGTTCCCGGTCTCAGTTTCACTTTCTCGCTGATGGCCGTCTTAATGTCGTTAACCACCGACACCATGTCCCTGCCGCGGGCATCAACATAAATCCAGCTGGCTGGCCGGGCATTTTCGGTTTTCAGCATGGTTGGTCCAGAAACGACGTTAATATCCGCGACATCGCCCAGCGTGATCTGCTGCTTCATCGGGGTCAGGATCGGCATCTGTTTCAGCGCCTGCGGACTGTTCCGGTAATCCTGCGGGTAGCGAATGTTAATAGGGTACCGGGCCACCCCTTCAACTGTCTCACCCACCATAGCACCTCCGATTGCTGAAGAGACGAACAGCTGGACATCACCTACCGTCATCCCGTAGCGGGAGGCTTTCTCCCGGTTGATATCGATATCGATGTAGCGCCCGCCCTCAAGTCGCTCAGCCAGGACAGACACCACGCCAGGCACGGTTTTGGCTACCGCCTCGATACTCTGCGCCGTCGCGTCGATATCGGACAGAACAGTCCCGGACACTTTGATACCTATCGGGCTTTTGATCCCGGTTGAGAGCATATCAATACGGTTACGGATAGGCGGCACCCAGAGGTTTGCCAGACCCGGTAAACGGACTGTCCTGTCGAGTTCATCAATAATCTTGTCAATTGTCATGCCGGGACGCCACTGATCCTCAGGTTTGAGCTGGATCGTGGTTTCCACCATTTCGAGCGGCGCGGAATCCGTTGCGGTCTCTGCTTTACCGGTCTTGCCAAATACAGAAGCCACTTCAGGAACGCTTTTGATTAACTTGTCTGTTGTCTGCAGGAGCGCTGCAGCTTCTGCCGGAGAGACGCCAGGCAAGGTCGACGGCATATACAGCAGATCGCCCTCGTTAATCTTCGGCAGAAATTCACCGCCCACCTGACTCAGTGGCCAGATAACCGTGAAAATGGACAAGGCCGCAACCAGCAGGGTTGTTTTTGGCCAGTGGAGGACCCGCAGCAGCAAAGGATGATACGCTTTGATCAGCACCCGGTTCAGGGGGTTACTGGTCTCTGCAGGAATTTTCCCCCGGATCCAGAATCCCATCAGAATAGGAATGACGATGATGGCCAGTGCGGCCGCTCCCGCCATGGAGTACGTTTTCGTGAATGCCAGCGGGCCAAACAGACGACCTTCCTGCCCTTCCAGGGTAAAGATAGGAATAAAGGACAGGGTGATGATCAGCAGGCTAATGAACAACGCGGGTCCCACTTCCACGGAGGCGTCGGTAATCACCTTCCAGCGGGTGGTGTTGTCAATCTGCTCACCCGGATGCTGATGATCCCACTCCTCAAGCCGTTTGTGCGCATTTTCAATCATCACAATGGCGGCATCCACCATCGCACCGACGGCAATCGCTATCCCTCCCAGCGACATGATATTGGCGTTCAGTCCCTGGAAGTGCATGACGATAAAGGCGATACACAGGCCAAGCGGCAGAGAGATAATCGCCACCAGGGCAGAACGTACGTGCCACAGGAACAGAGCACAGACGATGGCCACCACGATAAACTCTTCCAGAAGTTTGGAACTGAGGTTATCAATCGCCCGGTCGATTAACTGGCTGCGATCGTAGGTGGTCACGATTTCAACGCCTTCCGGCAGGCTGGCCTTCAGCGTCTCCAGTTTATCCCTCACTGCCGTGATAACGTCGCGCGCATTTTTACCCGACCGCAGGATCACCACGCCGCCAGCGACTTCTCCCTGGCCGTTCAGCTCGGCAATACCACGCCTCATTTCGGGCCCGGTCTGCACGCGGGCAACATCCCGCAGATAAACCGGCACGCCGTTCTCACCTGTTTTCAGGACGATGTTATTAAAATCATCAATGCTCTGAAGATAACCGCTGGCACGGACCATATACTCCGCTTCGGCCATTTCAACGGATGAACCACCGGCCTCCTGGTTAGACGATTCAAGAGCCTGTTTCACTTCGGGCAGGCTGATCCCATACTGGGACAGTTTTACCGGATTGACCTGAATCTGGTACTGCTTCACCACGCCACCAACCGAGGCTACCTCAGCCACGTTCGGGATGGTCTTCAGTTCAAATTTCAGAAACCAGTCCTGCAAAGAACGCAGTTCTGAAAGGTCGTGTTTTCCGCTGCGATCGACCAGGGCATATTCAAATATCCAGCCCACTCCCGTGGCGTCCGGACCGATTTCAGAGCTCACACCCGCAGGCAGTTTGCCCTGAACCTGATTCAGGTATTCCAGCACGCGCGAACGGGCCCAGTACAGATCGGTCCCGTCTTCAAAAATGACATACACATACGAATCACCGAACTGTGAAAAGCCACGCACGGTTTTTGCGCCAGGTACGGACAGCATGGTGGTGGTAAGCGGATAGGTGACCTGGTTTTCTACAATCTGCGGAGCCTGTCCGGGATAGCTGGTTTTAATAATGACCTGCACATCTGACAGGTCAGGCAGCGCATCGACCGGCGTGTTAATTATCGTCCATGTGCCCCAGATGCTGAGAAACAGTGCGCCCATCATGACCAGGAAACGGTTGGCGACAGAGCGCCGGATAATCCATTCAATCATCGTCGTCTCCTCAGTGCCCTGAATGCATATTTACAGGCTGCTCAGACATTGCTGGCATACTGTTTTCTGTTTTTTCAGGGTGGCGCATACGTTCCAGCGCGCCCGTAATATTGGCTTCGGAGTCAATGAGGAACAGGCCACTGACCACCACGGTATCGCCTTCATTAAGACCGGAGCCAATGCCGGACTGTTGCTGTGATTCATGCAGAACGTGGATCTGTTTCGGCACAAACTTGCCTTCATCATCAACAGTAATCACGCGCTGTTCTTTGCCGGTATCGATAACGGCCTGGCTTGGTATCAGCAGCATCTCCTGACTTTGGGTATTCAGTTTGAGATAGGCATTCATGCCCGGCTTGAGAAACTCATCCTTGTTAGTAACCTGGAGGCGGACCTGAAGCGTGCGGGTTGTCTGATCCACGCTGGGAAGAATGTTCCATTTTTCGACATGGAATGTTTTATCCGGATAAGCCGGTACCGAAATTTCAAACTGCGACGTATCTTTCAGCAGATAGGCGATAGATTCTGGCACTGCAGCGCTGATCCAGACCGGGTCCATCCCCTGAATCTGAGCCACCACCTTATCTTTGGAAATATTCATGCCGGTGCGCAGGTCAAATGCAGTAATGACACCATCAATAGGTGCTTTAATGGTAAAACGGGTCTGGATTGTGCGGGTTGAACGCAGCCTTTGAATATCCTCTTCCGGCATACCAGCCAGACGAAGTCGCTCCAGAACCCCTTTTATCTGGGTTGGCGTACCGCCTGTACCGGATAACAGCAGAAACTCACTTTGTGCCTCAACCCATTCAGGAATGGTGATATCGATAAGCGGAGTGCCTTTCTTCACATGATCGCCAATCGTCAGGGGATACACTTTTTCGACGAAACCGTCAGAACGCGCCTGCACAATGACAAACTGATATTCGTTGTAACTGACATTAGCCGGGATTGTCTGAGAATAATTCAGCATTCCTCGCGTGACTTTTTGCGTTTTTAATCCCAGATTCTGAACCTGAGTTGGATCGATACGGATCCCGCCACTGCTTTTATCGCCACTTTCATCAGCATATTTCGGCACAAGGTCCATATCCATAAAAGGCGATTTTCCGGGTTTATCAAATTTGGTATCCGGTTTCATAGGGTCATACCAGAAAAGTACCTTTTTCTCCGGTGCCTTTTGTTCTGCTGGTACTGTTTTTTGTGATGAGTTTAAATACTGCCAGGCAGTAACCGATATCAGCCCCCCTGCTATGAGGCTGCTGATAATTATTGCAGCATATTTTATCTTTAAAGAAGCCATACAATTTCTCGCTGAAAAATCAAAACACCTGGCATATGCGCACGATTATTCATTCACAGTAATCCCATAATGAATGTTCAGGCGCACTGGATGTATTCGCTCCGGACTGTTAATCAGGATTGCGTAACGTTAATGCTTTTGAGTAAGGAGATATTGCCCTGCTGAATAAACGAGAAATCGACATGGTTGCCGGTTTTCAGGGCATTGATAGCGTCGTCTGCATTAACAAAAGTGAAGCGCATGGTCATTGCAGGCCAGCCCACCGCCGGGATTGCTTCGTGCGAAATGGTAATCTTTTTACTATTCATATCAATGCCTTTAACGATACCGGTGCCCTTGATAACCTGCTGTACCGAAGCATCACTGGCAGCATTCATATCGCCATGCTGATGTGTTTCAGCATGAAGACCGGCAGAAAACATGACAGAGAAGGCACCAAATAAAACGGCTTTAAGTGAATTACGCATTTTAATTTCCTGATTAATTGAATAAATTTACTCTACCCAACCGCCACCCAGCGCGGTAAACAGATTAATTTCGTTAACCTGTCGGGAATAGGTAAGATCGAGAATGGTTTGCTGCGTCGCGAAGAGGGAACGTTCTGCATCCAGCACTTCGATGTAACTGACAGCACCACTTGCATACAATCCTCTGGCACGCTGTAGAGTTATCTGAAGTGAATCAAGATAACGCTGCTGTGACTCAAGTTGCTGGCTAAGGCTGTCGCGCAGCGCAAGCGTGTCGGAAACATCCTTAAAGGCTGACTGAATTTTTTGTTCGTAATTAACCACGGACTGTTGCTGGCGAATTTCAGCCAGCTTCAGATTGGCTTTGTTCCTGCCAGCATTAAATATAGGAATTTCAATTTTAGGAATAAAATTCCACATTCCACTTCCTGACGTAAAGAGGCTGGACAGCTCCGTACTGCTTGAGGAGAGACCACTGGTCAGGGTAATGGACGGGAAAAAAGCCGCTCGCGCTGCGCCAATATTGGCATCAGCCGCTTTCAACTGGTATTCCGCTTCCATAATATCCGGACGCTGCAGCAATATTTGTGACGACAGATTTGGTGGCAATTTTACTGGTGCGATCTCCCCACCTTTAATCCCTTTTTCTGACGGAACTGCGCGGTACGTTCCCAGCACCAGTTGCAGGGCATTGTTTGCCTGAGCCAGATCGCCTTCTCGTTTGGCTATTTCGGCGCGGGTACTTTCGATTTGCCCCCTGGCTTGTTCAAGCGCCAGAACGTTCGTACTCCCGGTCACCAGTTGTTGCTCAACGAATGCATAAGACTGTTGATAATTTTTCAGCGTTTCCCGCGCAATACGGAGTTGTTCGTACGCCAGTTGCTGGCTGAAATAGCTCTGTGAAACGTTGGAGACCAGCAGGATGTGTACGGCACGACGGGCTTCTTCGCTGGCAAAGTAGTTCTGGCGATCAGCCTCACTCATGTTCTTAAGTTTGCCAAAAAAATCGAGCTCATAGCTGAGCTCCAGACCCGCGTCGTACTCCTGTGTGGTCGGCTTGTCACCTTTCAGACCACCGTTGTATGTGATCCCGGATGAGGCATTCAGTTGGGGATAACGATCTGCATCCGTGACGTTGAACTGGGCCCGAGCCTCTTCAACCTTCAGGGCAGCCATTCTCAAATCACGGTTATTATTCAGGGCTTCACCGATCAGCCTGCTGACCTGGGGATCGACAAAAAAGTTTCGCCAGCCCGTATCCTGATAGCTGTTTACCGCAGGCGTCAGACTGTTTTTAGACAATGAAAACTGCTGGGGAACCGGAGCTGGCGGACGCTGATATTCAGGTGCCAGAGAAACACAACCAGCCAGGATGAATATGGTACTGATGCTGAGTAATTTTAATTTGAACATAACGCTTCTCGTACAGGCAGACCTGGTAAATGGTTCAAACGAAGTCCAGAGTATTGATAGGGATACTTTACCGAACGCTCTCTGTTTGCCGGGTGACAGGATAATGACAATGTTGTCATTTTTGCTGTAATCCGTTGATAACGATCGTGGGCGCAATAAAATGACATTAGCAGCCAGCCGGGGAGCATGATGAAAATATTAATCGTTGAAGACGAAATTAAAACAGGTGAATATCTCAGCAAGGGGCTGACAGAGGCGGGGTTCGTCGTGGATCACGCTGATAATGGTCTGACCGGATATCATCTTGCCATGACAGCCGAGTATGATTTAGCCATCCTGGATATCATGCTGCCTGATGTAAACGGCTGGGATATCATCCGTATGCTGCGCAGTGCCGGAAAGGGGATGCCGGTATTACTGCTGACGGCCCTTGGCACGATTGAACACAGGGTCAAAGGACTTGAGCTGGGTGCGGACGATTATCTGGTGAAGCCCTTTGCGTTTGCTGAACTGCTCGCCCGGGTAAGAACCCTCCTCAGGCGGGGAAACACGATGATCACGGAAAGCCAGCTTAAAGTGGCTGACCTCTCGGTTGATCTCGTATCCAGAAAAGTCAGCCGCGCCGGGAACCGCATTGTGCTCACCAGTAAAGAGTTCAGCCTGCTGGAATTCTTCATTCGCCATCAGGGAGAAGTTCTTCCCCGCTCCCTGATTGCCTCTCAGGTCTGGGACATGAATTTTGACAGCGACACTAACGCGATTGATGTCGCAGTAAAGCGACTCCGCGCTAAAATAGACAACGATTACGGGACAAAACTGATCCAGACAGTGCGGGGCGTGGGCTACATGCTGGAGATCCCGGATGCATAGCAAACCGTCCAGACGACCTTTCTCACTCGCTCTGCGGCTGACCTTTTTTATCAGCCTGTCCACAATACTGGCGTTTATCGCCTTCACCTGGTTTATGCTGCATTCTGTTGAAAAGCATTTTGCCGAGCAGGATGTCAGCGATCTGCAACAAATCAGCACCACACTGAGCCGTATACTCCAGTCCCCGGCAGATCCGGATGAAAAAAAAGTAAGCAAAATAAAGGAATCGATCGCCAGCTACCGCAACGTTGCCCTTTTGCTCCTCAATCCCCGGGGTGAGGTGCTGTACAGCTCTGCGCAGGGGGCAGCACTACGCCCGGCCGTGAATTCAGCCGATTTTAGCGAGCACAGCCGCGCACGGGATGTCTTTCTCTGGACGGTGGAGGATACTGCGAGAGCGATGGATACCGGGTCCGGAATGAAGATGGAAACGTACCGGATTATCGCCTCCTCTGGCCAGGCGACATTTCAGGGCAAACAGCAGAACTATGTCATGCTGACTGGCCTCTCCATTAATTTCCATCTCCATTACCTCGATGCGCTGAAAAAAAATCTGATTGCGATTGCCGTCGTGATAAGCCTGCTGATTGTTCTGATCATTCGCATTGCTGTCCGTCAGGGGCACCTGCCCCTTCGTAATGTCAGCAATGCCATTAAAAACATCACCTCCGAGAATCTTGATGCGCGGCTGGAACCGACACGCGTTCCCATTGAGCTGGAGCAGCTGGTTATCTCGTTCAATCATATGATTGGAAAGATTGAGGATGTTTTTACCCGCCAGGCCAATTTCTCTGCCGATATCGCGCACGAGATCAGAACACCCATCACCAATCTGGTGACGCAGACTGAAATCGCTCTGAGTCAGGATCGAACGCAGAAGGAACTTGAGGATGTCCTCTATTCCAGCCTTGAAGAGTATAACCGGATGACCAAAATGGTCAGCGACATGCTGTTCCTGGCACAGGCGGACAATAATCAGCTGATACCTGACAGGGTTCGGTTTGACCTCAGAGCAGAAGTCATGAAAGTCTTCGAGTTTTTCGAAGCCTGGGCCGAAGAACGCAATATTATGCTCAAATTTAACGGGATGCCCTGCCTGGTTGAGGGAGATCCACAAATGTTCAGAAGAGCGATCAATAATCTGTTATCCAACGCCCTGCGTTATACCCCAGAGGGACAGGCAATCACCGTCTCAATAAGAGAGCAGGAGAGCTTTTTTGACCTTGTGATTGAAAATCCGGGGAAACCAATCCCTGAAGAGCATTTATCAAGGTTGTTTGACCGTTTTTATCGGGTGGATCCGTCCAGACAACGAAAAGGAGAAGGCAGCGGCATCGGCCTTGCGATTGTGAAGTCAATCGTGGAAGCACATCACGGAAGAGTGCAGGTGGAATCGGACGTACACTCAACGCGTTTTATCTTATCCGTGCCCAGACTGGAGAAAATGATTCCGGACACCCAGTGCTGGGAATAAAGATTTAAATGACAAAGATGTCATTAGCCTGACATGCAGCAAACAGAAGCCATTCGATATAATTAGTGCAACTTATCAGGAAGGCTGGATTGCTTTATCAATATCCGGCGTCAGTGGACGCCAGGAAATGAATATCCAGTCCCCTCCCGGAGAAATAAACACTTCCGAACCTGTTTCAGTTATGGAACTGAAAACACCGGTTGTACTCCCCCGGACATCACTAATTAAGAAATGGAGAGTTATCATGAAAAATATCGTATTAGCATCCTTGCTGGGCTTTGGCTTAATTTCTTCGGCCTGGGCCACTGAAACCGTGAATATCCATGAGCGGGTCAACAATGCACAGGCACCTGCTCACCAGATGCAGTCTGCTGCGGCTCCTGTCGGGATCCAGGGGACTGCACCTCGTATGGCCGGTATGGACCAGCATGAACAGGCCATTATTGCTCATGAAACCATGACGAACGGGTCGGCGGATGCGCACCAGAAAATGGTGGAAAGTCATCAGAGGATGATGGGAAGTCAGACCGTTTCCCCTACCGGGCCGTCGAAGTCATTAGCGGCAATGAATGAGCATGAAAGAGCTGCAGTTGCCCATGAATTTATGAATAACGGTCAGTCTGGCCCACATCAGGCCATGGCCGAAGCGCATCGTCGCATGCTCAGTGCAGGCTGACGGCGAGGGAAGTATCTGTGCTGTCCTTATTTCCTTGATAGATTTTTCCGTAACCGGATATATGGCAACATCTTTGCCCCCTACAGGGGGCATTTTTATCAGATTCTGCTACAGTTAACGGGCATCAACGCTAAAAGGATATTTTTTATGAAAGCCAGAAACACTTTATTTGCAGTATTAATGTTATCCCTGCCAGCGATTTCAGCAGAACATTCAGAAATGAAAATGACTGATATGTCTACCTCGGCTTCGTCACAGGAATATATGGCTGGCATGAAAGACATGCATGACAAAATGATGGCTGCCGTAAATGAGTCCGATCCCGACAAGGCTTTTGCGAAAGGCATGGTAGCGCACCATGAAGGGGCAATAGCAATGGCTGAGACCGAGCTCAAATACGGAAAAGATCCGAAAATGAGAAAGCTCGCGCAGGACATCATTAAAGCTCAAAAAGGTGAAATTGAGCAGATGAATAAATGGCTTGATAGTCAAAAGTAAACATTGTAGAAATGTCACGACAAGCGTGATTTTACATCGTTCCTGGGCGCGGGAGTCGGTTAATCTTTATATAATTCAAACCCGATTAATTTCGGGTTTTTACTACTCTGTACTCCGGTCCTTTGTTGAGGACCGGAATATATGCACCTGAGATGCTTATTTAATACATTATCTCGTCATGGATACAATGTCGCTCAGGATCTCAACCAGCTCGCTTCTCTCCTGCGTTCCGTCATGATAGGTTGATCTTGAGATGATTCTTTCTGATGTCATCTGAGGCCAGAATTTATCTAGTACATTATCGGGTTTCATTCCCACAGCCCGGCCGATTATTTTTTTAGCGTCACAGGTGTCCGTAAACGTGACGGCTACACCAGTAATTTCCTCGATAAGATCCGGGCACAGATAGTTTTCTATCTCACGTTTGCGCGTAGCGAAAAATACCTTACCGGCCTCCTCTACTTCTTTTTTACGCTTCTGGATGGACAGAACCTGTGCAGGGTCTCCCCCAATATCGGAGTCCAGAAATACGCACCAGGGAAGCCCCAGATCTTTGGCCAGATTCAATGTAACCCAGTGTTTGACGCTACCACACCCTCCTATGAGGACTGGCACTATTTTCACGTCCTCCAGAGAGGCTGGCAGCGCACCTGACTGTTTTAATGAACTGGCCGCATGCCTCAGGAAAGTAACATCCGACTTTCCCTCTACCAGAACAATCCCCTGCGCCCTTTCCATACCGGTCTCTGGCAGCACCCCCAGGCTTTCAGTGGCTTCCTTCAGCACTGCGTCATCCGGCATTTTTACTACGGGTTCACCCGCCTCATTTCGGGTAACATAACGTACGCCTTCGACAGGGATTAATCCGGCCAGCGCCGGGACATGGGTGGTGACGATAATCTGACGGTGCGGCTGGCCTGCCAGTGCCAGTAACGCTTTCATCAGCATCATCTGATAGTTCGGATGCTGTGACGTTTCAGGCTCCTCTATGGCATAAATCACATTTCTGGGCGTCCCCGCGACATTCTTTTCAGCCTCAGCCCGAAAAAAATTCAACAGGATAAGCCTCCTTATCCCGCTGCCGCGCTTATTGATGGGGATGCCATTTTCCCCGTCCAGGGTGAAATTGAAGGTCCACTTGGGTTTCTCCTTAAATCGTGGAGTCAGTTCACTGGCGAGTTCGGGGGCCATTTCACGTAATTTATCCAGCGTTCTCTGTGCGACATCCAGGACGCTGTCCTGAATCTCATTTTCCAGCGCTGTAATTTTGTCCTGCAGCGCAGCCTGAGCGTCTTTTACGGCCTGCTGTAAGGGGTTTTTAGCTTCGGAATCCCCGTCGCTGCTTTCCCTGTCGGCTTTGAAAATCGCATACGTGGGCAGCAAATCGAGGATCTTACCCCATAATGATTTTGTGTCGGTTCCGAACTCTTTATCGACATCCAGCATAATTTCCGAACAGGTATAGGGGGCTGCGGCTTCCCTGATGGCCTGACGCCATAACGATGCAGTGCGTTTATCCGCCACATTTTTTTCAACTTCTTTTCCCACCGCCTTGAGCTCAGAAATTTTCATGCCCAGTAAATTTCTCAGGGGCTCCTCATCCGGGTGGATGCAGCGGATGCAGGTCTGCTCCGGTTTTCCTGAGGTCGTTGCTTTAAACGTTTTGACGATTTCAAAATTGCCGTCCTCATTCAGCAGATGTTCTGAGGCGAGCGTGGTCTGCACCCTGTCGTCGATCATGATAAAATCGGGCAGGTCATCAAATTCACAGGCTATTTCAAAACGGCCGTCCCCTTCTCTTAGGCTGAAACAGTTCATGTCATTCTTGTCAGCCTTCATTCCTTCTGTTTCAAAAAAAATAGCCAGCGCTTCCAGAAGCGTTGATTTCCCAAAGTCATTACGACCGACAATACCCGTCATGCTTTCATCAATAATGATTTCAGTAGAGTTTCTGTAGCCTCTGAAGTTTTTCAGTTTTAATTTTCTGAGCCGCATATGAAGTCCTGTGTGTAAGAAAGCGTTTTGCTGCAACCTGAATACAAAATATATTTTCAAATGCCTGCCAACAAGCAGGGATAACCGTTATTCAGAATATCTTAACGACATTTCGGGATTATGATCTGGTCGCGCTTTCAGAACTTTACTGCCCCTCAAAACACCGGAAACTAACTTGTGGTTGGTTACATGGCAAAGTTAAAACTCCAGAATCACGGGTAATGATTTCAATGCTTATTATATTTTTTGGAATTGACTCATGAGCTTTATAATTTAAATGATAATAATAACCATTCTTTTATGCGTAATATTTGCTACTGACACTGATGAATTTAAAAGAAGATAGATTTTCATTTACGGATTATTTCCTAAATTCATCAATAATGTGATCGACATAAAATTTTCACTGAAGAATGAAGAGATAATTTAAGGCCGAGCGAAATAGCTCAAAATGGTGTATTTAACATAACAGAAGAAATGAAAGGCTCTATCGCAACCTGATACTTCAGGCCGCTAAGGGGTTAATCTTGTTGAAGAAAAATTAGACCGGGAAGCGCCAGGCGTCACCATTTCTCCCGCCTGGCTGGAAGTGAAGAATAATTGTGCATAGCTCCGTATTCGGGCTTTGCATCTGACAATGGTTCCCTGGATGAAAGTACGATCTCCACTCCAAGGACGCTGAACACCCTAAACAAACGCTCAAAACCCGCACTTGCAGGGTTGGCCTCTAGTCGGGCATAAGTTTGCTGTGTTATACCCAAACGTTCAGAAACATCTTTTTGCGTCAGTCCATTGGCTTTGCGAAAGCCGATTAAAACAGGACGTAACTGATTCAAAGTCTTCAAAGCGTATTGAGTGTTCATAAGTGACCTTCCGTATCGACGGGTTAACAAGCATAACGCAGGGATTTACAGCATATAGGCTGTAATGCTCATTAACAGACTATAGGCTGTAATACGAATCTTGCCAAGATGCGGCATCTTTCAAATACAAGGCCGTATTGGGTAAGCAGTACACCGTTATATAGCACCCCTTGCCCCTTTGCTGGAGAGGGACCCACGTGATCGCAGGTCTTTTAGACGTTGTTGCTAACCGGCATCATACACAGGTGGTAACCCCCAGGGAAACTCTATGAGTGATAATTTATTCCTGCCCCAGTCAAAATATAAAACCTTATCTAACTAGCTTTCTTAGTATTTTATAAATGAAGTGAAATTAGCGAAGAAGTTTTACATTGTAAAGTGAGCAAAAATATTTACCATTCAACTGGCAAAATTTACAATCTGCAGCCCTTAGCCTGAGAAAATGCACATTAACAGAATAATCATCAAGTCCGATAGAGGCATAACTTACGTCCTCAAAAATATCAGAAATAAATGAGTTGAAATTACAAAAATTAACTTCACTTAACATCTTGAACACCGCAGAAATATATCTATCATGCATTATCTTGACTTCGATAACCTTAGATAAACTTGAATGCGACTTACATTTGAAGAGATCAAAGAGAAAGTAAATCAGCATATTTTTATTGTCCGAAATCCATTTTAAAATTTTATTACGTGCACATGGTAATATATACACTGGATTTTTGAAAGGGTTTGAAACGTCAACCACAAGGGAACAATAACCATGAGGATTTATTCCACTTATAATTAAGTCACTAAGTCCTTTCACTGCATTCAAATAGTTATCAAAACAAACCTCATATAAACTGGTACTATGAACTGCACATTTAGATTCAAACAACCATCTATGACGCAGATAACCAATACCTTTAGAGTGTATATCTTCAACAATACATTTGTGACAGTAACGAATGTTTGAGATGTTTACCAATGGATATGAATTAGTTATGTGAAAATTTTTCCGACAGGCATCTTCAACAGCGTTAAAATACCCGTAAACACCAGAAGATAACGACACTATATTGGAAGTTAGTATATAACCATTTCTAGTGGCAAGAATGTCATATATATCCTGCAAGCTATGCAATTTGTACATATCAATCAGTTCGAAACGAGGAAAGGCATCGTACCTTAGTGCGCCATGCTTTGATATTATGTTCCTGCAATTGGATAAGTTATACATTATCTGTGAACGCAGAAGAAAACTGTGCCACAATTCATTTTCGTAAACCATATAACTCCCTCTTATTTAATTAGTTCCATTTTTCTGAGAAGTATCATTGTCATTGGTAGTTTATCTCTGTATTTCAAAAGCCAGCCATGCCCTCCCAGTAAAGCATCTAGACTTGTAAGTGACATCGAGTACTGCCCCTGAGATAAAACATCATTTATTAATGATGATGAGATAATATCTCTCTCGCTCCAGTCTACTCTTTTATTTTTATAGCATCGTATTGTTTTAGGAAGACAGGAATTAAGCCAGTCACATTCATGTTTATTTAGCCAATAGAAACTTGCATAACAACTTTCTTTGACTAACTTTCGTGTTATAGAAACGGATTGATTATGTATAAATCTTAATATTTTCTGCTTATGACGCCGTCTTAAAGAATCTTTTTTACATTTTTTACGCCATGAGCATAAACCGTAACAAGATGAAATTACAGAGGATACAGCTCCTTCCGATAATGAGTTTTTCTCAGCTATGGATGCCAGACTAAACCCCCTTACAGCCATAGACTTGATAAGCAATTCAGTGAATATATTAATTTTTGTGTTTCGCTTAAACGCCCTCAGGTATTTTTTATAAATAAGTGTTTTAATGTAACATCTGCTGCGACTAAATTCCTTCCCAAGGTTGCTAACACTAGTATTATTTTCAACTATATGAAAACTGTATTTCTTATGACTTTTAAAGATTTCTTTCTTTTTATTAGTACGACTTCCTGCATACGTTGGCCAGCAAGTATTTAACAAACAATAACAAAGCAAAAGATGCTTTGTGGGATGCTGACAACATTTGTCTTTGAGTATAGGCTCCCAGTAATGATAATCAGTTAGGGATGTTGGTATAAGTCCCGATGAACCCTCCCCAAATAACTGGCACTTAGCATAAACATGTGCGTAGAATACATTTTTCTTTAAATTTCCATCCAATGATAATAAATTCAACTTTTTAAGTACATCCATGTAATTGGGGTGTGTAATATCTTTTCTTCTGATTATATTTAGGGACTCATAACAAAACTTAGCAAAATCGAAGTCTATCTCATTGCTAAGTTGTTCTGTATACGAAACAGGAGGCATCAGTCCAATACGTATGTGCGGTGAAGAAGGGACATGGATGCTTTCAAGCGCTACCGGATGCCGATGGCAGGTTGTAACCCCATGAAGCTGATGCGCCAGATGCCAATAAGTAACACCATAATGAAAAGTATCTTCACGAGCGCAAACCGGGCAAAACTTCAATAGTGTGCGCTGCCCTAGTGAAAAATTACTAAGGCGGCACAATCGATTAAGCCTGGCAGGGGTCGTGTTGAAATCCATAATTTCATTACGACTGATTGGTAGTGCCCAGGCAAAAAGAGGGAGTAAAGTCTGTTCATGCCAGAGCTGATCTGCACTTTCGGATGTATGAAGAGAAATAGCCTTTAATCCTGAATTGAGAATTGGATGGACGTTCATATCAGGTTTGTTGAAAATGATCGTTAACAGAGAAGATGGGGACATACCGTACACGGTAGTTGTCCGACAAAACCGGCTGAACAAGGATTCATCAGGCAAAACAGGCAACATTCTCATTTCCCACACCTCTCTTTGACCGTTACGAACTGTTACCTCATTACAATTTATTAAGTGGATCTATATTTATAAGCCCGCAACGCTGAAGAGCATCGTAGGTATTTTTCTTTTCAGCTGTTCTGTTGATAACAAGATCGTGGTCAAGAGACAGTATTTTCTCGTCGAAATTGCGCAAAACCTCGTCTATTTTTCCTACGAATTCCTTGTGCTGTGGCCTGTCTATATCCCCAGGGATCAAAGACTTTAGGGACTTCTCTGCCATGATTTTAGCCGAAGCATCACCCTCATTAGATGCAGAGAGCCATTTAGCTTCCTCATCTTCAGTCGCGGCCCCCGGGAGTGGAGTATCCTTATATTCCTCCGTATGACTCACGAGTACCGGTACAGAGGCCGACAAGACTGCGCCAGTGATGATTTCATTGCCGCTACCGATAACCTTTAATTGTGCCCCCCGATAAATCATCTGAGCCAATCCAATATTGCCTTTAGATAAAATGAATAATTTTTCGTTTAACTCATCATTTAATGGAGTTTCAACATTTGTCCATTGTAATGGCCATAAATAATGAATAAACGATTGCCAGTCTTGTGAATCGTATCTAACATTCTTAATTTTCATGTAACCACCAGACTCTGCCCGCCTGGCAATTCTCATTTTCTTTGTCAGCGTCTCGTCAAAAGGATGATTTCCACAAAAAACCATAGATACCCCCATGGAATCTACAATTTCATGTAAAAAATCAATCAACTTACTCTCACCCCCGGTTCTTGAAAATTTAAGCCTCTGCATTTCATCAATAACAAGGATACCCAAAAATGATGATTTAATTCTTTGTGCAATCTGGCGAGCCAGAGCACCATTTCTAATCTCAGGTGTAGTTCGTTCAATACCAATTGCATCATCTAATTTTTGTAAAATCTCTTCACAAAGGTCTCTCACACTTGAATTGTATGGACAATTAATCTTTACCCATACAATTTGCTTACTGAAGCCGGGAAAAACTCCTTTATAGCTGCTGTGTTCTATAATCTGAGGGAAATGATCCATGACTTGCTCAATCATGGTAGTTTTTCCAGAACCACTCATTCCAACTATCGTAATAGTTTCAGCCTGGGATTTAAAATATCCACTTTCTGGCTCAATATCAGGACGCTCATTTCCATAGTAATGAAGATATTGAATTGTTCCGCTTTTTAAAGGATTACGAGCTGCATAGCTTTCCCTAAGTGCCCGTAAGATCATCTTATAAGCCTGGATAAGATTGGTTTGAGGGCAACGGAATTTCTTTATACGTTCGACATACTGCTCTCTAACATTCGCCGGGGCAGTCCAGCGGATTTTTTCGTCAATTTCGGGGAAATAACTCATTTCCAGAAGTACTTCATCTTCCGTAAGCGCTTCAGGAAGTGCTTCAATTAAGGGATTGCCACGATACTCAGGTAACTCCTGTTCTTTATATATCGCTGAAACGCGCCGTATAAGGTTCATTATTCTGCGTCCTCAGTCTTCTTCTTACCTTTTAACCATCTTTGTTTCTCCTCCCGGCCAGGCAAAAGCAGAACATTACTGGATGAAGGAAGTAGGGGTTCAGATCTTCCATTAGCAACATGAGTTCGCCCTAATGAATCAAGTTCATTTTTCCTGTTCTTTTTAATATCTTTACCATGTACCCGGCGAGATTCGTATATTTCATTTAATCTTTCGTTACCTTTCCTGTTAAATTCATCTTTATTATTGATATTGCTGAGCGAATCCAGAGTAAATAAATTAATTTCTTTTTGAGTATCTACCCAATCAGCCATTACATCTGTATCAAGATGAGCTTTCCCTTTAAATACATCTCTTTTCTTAAGTAGGTAATGTTTTTTGAAAATGCTATTTTTGTCAAATCTTACATATATATAATCTACGCAATTGTCATCTATTCTTGCTTCACAAGTGGTTCTTCCAAATACTCTGACACCTGATGCAATTTCAGGATCACATTCATAAAAAAGATTATTGTACTGAATCCCACCGGCGGTAATGTTAGCGTTCACAGGGATTAACAATCGTGCGATCACTTCGTCGGCCCCAACGGCTCTTGCGCTGAATCTCCCGTGCTTTAAGCTTATCATCCAACTATTTTTTGGTGATATTACGAGATCATTTTCAATCAGTAAGGGATTGATATAAGCCAGTTCCTCATACGTTCTCTGATTATGTGCAAGTATCTCCCGAATCAGTAAAGACGTGACCTCCTGAATCGTTAAACAAGCCCTGGATTGCGGTGTTGGCTCTCCTTTAACAATCTTTCCCCTTCGTGTTGTTCCAATAAGCCTATGAATAACCTCATCATTCAGAATGCCGAAACAGCGTTCAACAATGCTTTTTCTGTCGCCTCTACCGACTGGCGCAAACTCAAGTTTTGTCAGGGGGGTCATCTCTTCCTGAGGTTTAAGACCAATCATCTCCCCGTTGTCACACATCAATGTTAATGGAATGTGAGAACAAGGCCAATCATCATCAGTAATAGAGATTCCAAATAATCTACAATATTCTTTTTTTGGCATAAAGCAATTTGCTAACGCTTGTCGGGCGGCTCGCCATGAAGCATGGTATAAAGAAACATGAAGGCCAACAATCATTCTTGTTGCACGATCCACCACTGTATAAATAGTAGGACGCCCAATGACTTTTCGTCTGTTTAAACTCGAAATAAGATGTACATCAGCGACAGTTGAGTCTATTTCGAAAACATCACCCGGCAAAACAGTTGTATTAGCCACACTACCTAAAAGCGCCCGCATTTTGAGGTCTATTTCTTTTTTCGTGTTCTTCTTATTTATCGAGAAATCTTTAGTGAAGAGTTTTTTATTCCAGTATGAAAATTGTTTTAAAGAAGGAACATATGGAGCTCTATTTTCTAGGTTTGCTGTTTTAATTTCATCCCTAAAATACAAATCAATATGTCTCTCTAATGTTTTCTTTATCGTATCTCCGTTAACTTTATAATGATACGTAATGAGAGATTTTCTAATATTATTTATATCTCTTTCATTAAGAATGAAAACACGTGATCGTTCATTAGGTAATGCTCTGTTTTTTTTGGAATTCCCAAGTTTAATTTCATGTTTGATTCTACTTTTCCCAGCGGCGCCACAGTTCGAGAATGCGGGTAGCAATGCATAAATATCCTGCCCATGTCGCCAATACAACGCCAGAAGCGTTCTGATAGTATATTGTGATATTTTTTTATTTCTTGAGTAATCCATTAAAAGGTGCGACTTTTTATGTAATGCATAGTCGAACAGAAACATTCTGTCATCTACAAGATCTTTAATGATATTGTAATTTTCATCTCGCCTTCCTCTGTCTTTATCTGTTAATTCTTTCTCATCTACTAACATATATGAAGGATATATATAATCTTTACAAGTTATGCTATTTGATTCAATATAATATTTAAACATTGAAAATGAGAAAGGGATTGGCTTACCCGTTCTTTCTGATTTTATTTTAAACAAAATTAACAAATCGACCTTTCTGTCAAAATCCAAAACACGGTAAAGTCCCTCTGCAAGCAAATCAGTGCCTTGAGAGAGCCAGACTGAATTCCTAATAATATCCATTTGCGTTCAGTCCTATATAGTGGTCATTGGAAATTATCTTTATCAGACCGGTTTCGAGTATTGGATATGATAAATCAACATTTATCATTTTTAATCCAATCATTGCCTGCAATAACATCATCGCTTCTTGTGCATCTACCCTAAAGATTGATGAAATCATTGCACGTAGTCCTACTATGGGATAAACATCTGGTTTAAGCTTCCATAGGATTTTATCAAGAGGATATTTATCATAAAATTCAGAACCATCTCTTAATACAGAAGTAGCCCAGCAAATATTTTTACCGACGACGTTATTGAGTTCCGAGCCAACATAAATTTGAAACTCAACATCAATCAACTGCCAAAACATCCTCTCTATTTCAAGTTTTTGGGCTTCGCGTTCAGGTATGCTCTCGTTATGTTTTACTGCTATAGCTTTGTATCGAAGTCCGCCTTCAGGAGTTCTCAAGGTCAGTAAAAAATCGGTTGTCATAACATTCAGAACTTCGACAGGTACTCCTCTTACTCCCCTCACCATAGGATGTTGAAAATGTAGATGATTTGCTATTTGTTGGGTAAGCCGGAGAGGAAAGAGTGGGAATTGTTCCCGGATATCAATCACCGAGTCATTAAACTCAGCCAGATAGAAAAAGTTACTTTCGACAGAAGAAAGGAGATGATGGTTTCGAAACGTCTTAAGGCCAAAGACTATCGAACGGTTTCCACGGGATTTAACGTCCTGAGCTCTAAGCCAGGGCTGATAACTTTGGCCATAGCCCACTCCTATGCCGTCACCTAGCGCATTTTCATAATCCAAATAGGATTTGAGACGCCTACTGACCTGCTCCCCGTTGATTAGTACACCCCGATGTTAGTAATGTCTTCATAAGCCACATGAGGACATCCCCATGAAGAAGCGTTTTTCCGACGAACAGATCATCAGTATTCTCCGCGAAGCCGAAGCTGGGGTACCCGCCCGTGAACTCTGCCGCAAGCATGCCATTTCCGATGCCACGTTTTACACCTGGCGTAAGAAGTATGGCAGTATGGAGGTGCCTGAAGTTAAGCGCCTGAAGTCGCTTGAGGAAGAGAACGCCAGACTCAAGAAGCTGCTTGCCGAAGCCATGCTGGATAAAGAGGCGCTTCAGGTGGCTCTTGGGCGAAAGTACTGACGACAGACCAGAAGCGGGAAGCCGTGATGTTGATGTGTGATGCGACCGGTCTGTCGCAACGTCGTGCCTGCAGGCTTACAGGTTTATCCCTGTCGACCTGCCGCTATGAGGCTCACCGTCCGGCTGCTGATGCGCATTTATCAGGGCGCATCACTGAGCTGGCACTGGAGCGCAGGCGTTTTGGCTACCGTCGTATTTGGCAGTTGCTGCGCCGTGAAGGGCTTCATGTTAATCATAAGCGCGTGTACCGGCTTTATCACCTCAGTGGCCTGGGCGTAAAACGCAGAAGACGTCGTAAAGGGCTGGCAACAGAACGTCTGCCGCTGCTCCGTCCGGCGGCGCCCAATCTGACCTGGTCGATGGATTTCGTCATGGACGCACTTTCCACCGGTCGCAGGATCAAGTGTCTTACCTGCGTCGATGATTTCACAAAGGAATGCCTGACGGTCACTGTTGCCTTTGGGATTTCAGGCGTTCAGGTCACGCGTATTCTGGACAGCATTGCACTGTTTCGAGGCTATCCGGCGACGATAAGAACTGACCAGGGGCCGGAGTTCACTTGCCGTGCACTGGATCAATGGGCCTTTGAGCATGGTGTTGAGTTGCGCTTAATCCAGCCGGGCAAGCCAACGCAGAACGGATATATTGAGAGCTTTAACGGACGATTTCGCGATGAATGTTTGAATGAGCACTGGTTCAGCGATATCGTTCATGCCAGGAAAATTATTAATGACTGGCGGCAGGATTATAACGAATGCCGCCCGCACTCCACGCTGAATTATCAGACACCGTCTGAATTTGCAGCGGGCTGGAGAAAGGGTCATTCTGAGAATGAAGATTCCGACGTTACTAACTGAGTGTTGTATCTAATCGTGGGGGCAGGTCA
>NZ_JAOWHX010000034.1:0-285500 GCF_030332405.1 Citrobacter sp. Cpo147 | reverse complement strand
TGACCTGCTCCCCGTTGATTAGTACACCCCGATGTTAGTAATGTCTTCATAAGCCACATGAGGACATCCCCATGAAGAAGCGTTTTTCCGACGAACAGATCATCAGTATTCTCCGCGAAGCCGAAGCTGGGGTACCCGCCCGTGAACTCTGCCGCAAGCATGCCATTTCCGATGCCACGTTTTACACCTGGCGTAAGAAGTATGGCAGTATGGAGGTGCCTGAAGTTAAGCGCCTGAAGTCGCTTGAGGAAGAGAACGCCAGACTCAAGAAGCTGCTTGCCGAAGCCATGCTGGATAAAGAGGCGCTTCAGGTGGCTCTTGGGCGAAAGTACTGACGACAGACCAGAAGCGGGAAGCCGTGATGTTGATGTGTGATGCGACCGGTCTGTCGCAACGTCGTGCCTGCAGGCTTACAGGTTTATCCCTGTCGACCTGCCGCTATGAGGCTCACCGTCCGGCTGCTGATGCGCATTTATCAGGGCGCATCACTGAGCTGGCACTGGAGCGCAGGCGTTTTGGCTACCGTCGTATTTGGCAGTTGCTGCGCCGTGAAGGGCTTCATGTTAATCATAAGCGCGTGTACCGGCTTTATCACCTCAGTGGCCTGGGCGTAAAACGCAGAAGACGTCGTAAAGGGCTGGCAACAGAACGTCTGCCGCTGCTCCGTCCGGCGGCGCCCAATCTGACCTGGTCGATGGATTTCGTCATGGACGCACTTTCCACCGGTCGCAGGATCAAGTGTCTTACCTGCGTCGATGATTTCACAAAGGAATGCCTGACGGTCACTGTTGCCTTTGGGATTTCAGGCGTTCAGGTCACGCGTATTCTGGACAGCATTGCACTGTTTCGAGGCTATCCGGCGACGATAAGAACTGACCAGGGGCCGGAGTTCACTTGCCGTGCACTGGATCAATGGGCCTTTGAGCATGGTGTTGAGTTGCGCTTAATCCAGCCGGGCAAGCCAACGCAGAACGGATATATTGAGAGCTTTAACGGACGATTTCGCGATGAATGTTTGAATGAGCACTGGTTCAGCGATATCGTTCATGCCAGGAAAATTATTAATGACTGGCGGCAGGATTATAACGAATGCCGCCCGCACTCCACGCTGAATTATCAGACACCGTCTGAATTTGCAGCGGGCTGGAGAAAGGGTCATTCTGAGAATGAAGATTCCGACGTTACTAACTGAGTGTTGTATCTAATCGTGGGGGCAGGTCACTACCCCTAGCCATGATCGTACCCTAAAAACGACATTGATACGTACCTATATGTGCATTTTATAGTCTCCAACCCTATAACCACACATTCAGTAAGTATACAACATTAGCGTCGTTTTTTGAGAATGGTTACAACTTTAGTGCTTTGTGTACAACTTTATTGTCCTCGGACAATACCAAATCCTGTGCGCATGCCCAGGCACTCGACCACGCCCACTGGAAGTTATAGCCTCCCAACCAGCCGGTGACGTCCATCACTTCGCCGATAAAGTAGAGCCCTGGCACTTTGCGGGCTTCCATCGTGCGCGATGACAGCTCGTTGGTATCGACGCCGCCCAACGTGACTTCAGCGGTACGATACCCTTCCGTACCGTTCGGCTGCACCCGCCACTCGGTCAGCGTTTCAACCAGCGTCTGTTGATCGCGCACGTTAAGCTGCTTCAGAGACACGTCAGGAATTTGCCCTAACTGCTGCAAGCATTCCACCAGACGCTTTGGCAACTGCATTGCTAAGGTGTTCTTTAAGCTCTGGTTAGGATGTGCGCTACGTTGTTCGTCGAGGAAGCTCGCAAGGTCAACATCCGGCAACAAATTAATGCTGACAAATTCGCCTGGCTGCCAAAAACTGGAAATCTGCAAAACAGCTGGGCCCGAAAGTCCTCGGTGTGTAAAGAGCAGATTTTCACGAAATACGGTGCCGTCTTCGGCGGTGATAACGGAGGAGACCGACACGCCAGAGAGCACCTGAAGCTGCTCCAGCAGTGGCTTATGCAACGTAAAGGGCACCAGTCCCGCGCGCGTTGGCAACACCTTCAGACCAAACTGTTCGGCAATTTTATAACCAAACGGCGTTGCCCCCAGACCCGGCATGGAAAGCCCACCTGAAGCGATAACCAGTTTTTTCGTGCCGACCGTCATGCCATTCAGTTCGAGGGTGAAACCTTCATCATCCTGCACCACGCTCAGGACTTCGCTCCGTAACCGCATAGTTACGTTACCTTTTTCACACTCGTCTACCAGCATATCGACAATTTGCTGAGCGGAATCATCGCAGAACAGCTGACCCAGCGTTTTTTCATGCCAGGCAATACCGTGTTTGCCCACCAGGTCGATAAAATCCCACTGCGTGTAACGCGCAAGTGCCGATTTGCAAAAATGGGGGTTTTGGCTCAAATAGGCGGCCGGTTCGACATAAAGATTGGTAAAGTTGCAGCGTCCCCCGCCAGACATGAGAATCTTGCGCCCTGGCTTTTTACCATTATCAATCAGCAGTACTCGACTACCTGCTTGTCCTGCCTGCGCGGCACAAAACATACCCGCTGCGCCAGCGCCTATAATAACGGTATCAAACCTTTCCACGTTGCGATCCTCTCTAAAAAGCGGGTGTGAATTGTAAAGATTCCTCAGTGGTCGCACCAGCACCAAACTACCGATAAAGTGTATTTAACTGAAATATATAGGATAATTCTTTAGTGGTGTAAAACAAAGCAGGAGACAAATCAAAAAAACTCTATATTTCACTTTGCCCGCGCCGCCAAAGTCACTGATAATGCGCCGCGTTCATGTCCTCAAAATGGCGTAACGTCCTATGCTACATTTGTTTGCTGGCCTAGATTTACATACCGGGCTTTTACTATTGCTTGCTCTGGCTTTTGTGCTGTTCTACGAAGCAATTAACGGCTTCCATGACACAGCCAATGCTGTCGCAACCGTGATCTATACCCGTGCAATGCGTTCGCAATTGGCGGTGGTCATGGCTGCGTTGTTCAACTTCTTTGGTGTTTTGCTGGGTGGTCTCAGCGTGGCATATGCCATCGTGCATATGCTACCAACGGATCTGCTGCTTAATATGGGATCGTCACATGGCCTTGCCATGGTGTTCTCCATGCTGCTGGCGGCAATTATCTGGAACCTGGGTACCTGGTACTTTGGTTTACCTGCATCCAGCTCCCACACGCTGATTGGCGCCATTATCGGTATTGGTTTAACCAATGCACTGATGACCGGCACCTCGGTGGTGGACGCACTTAACATTCCGAAAGTTATCGGTATTTTTGCTTCGCTTATCATCTCGCCAATTGTTGGTCTGGTGGTTGCAGGCGGTCTTATTTTCATTCTGCGTCGTTACTGGAGCGGTACAAAAAAACGTGCCCGTATCCACCTGACGCCAGCAGAACGTGAAAAGAAAGATGGCAAGAAAAAGCCGCCGTTCTGGACCCGTATTGCACTGATCCTCTCCGCTATCGGCGTAGCGTTCTCTCATGGCGCTAACGACGGGCAGAAAGGCATTGGTCTGGTGATGCTGGTGCTGATTGGCGTAGCGCCTGCAGGCTTCGTGGTGAATATGAATGCTTCCGGTTACGAGATTACCCGTACCCGTGATGCAATCAATAACGTCGAAGTCTTCTTCCAGCAGCGCCCTGACCTGCTTAAACAGGCCACAGGCGTAGACCAGCTGATTCCGTCCCCGACGGACGCGGCCCCCGCGACGACGACAGAGTTCCATTGCCACCCGGCGAATACAATCAACGCGCTGGAACGTGCGAAAGGTATGCTGGCGAACCTGGAAACCTATGACAAGTTAAGCGTCGAACAGCGTGGTCAGCTGCGCCGTATTATGCTGTGCATCTCTGATACCACCGATAAAGTGGTTAAGCTGCCTGGCGTAAGCGCTGACGATCAGCGTCTGCTGAAAAAACTGAAAGCTGACATGCTGAGCACCATTGAGTACGCGCCTATCTGGATCATTATGGCCGTCGCACTGGCGCTGGGTATTGGTACGATGATTGGCTGGCGTCGCGTTGCCACCACCATCGGCGAGAAAATCGGTAAGAAAGGCATGACTTATGCCCAGGGGATGTCGGCGCAGATGACCGCCGCAGTCTCTATCGGCCTCGCCAGCTACACCGGTATGCCCGTTTCCACCACCCACGTTCTCTCTTCTTCCGTTGCGGGGACGATGGTTGTTGATGGCGGCGGATTGCAGCGTAAAACGGTAACCAGCATTCTGATGGCCTGGGTCTTCACCCTGCCGGCTGCGATTATTCTTTCCGGGGTGCTGTACTGGCTGTCCCTGAAGCTTATCTAAGCGAATGCACGGTAAAAAAGCGGGTCAGGAAGCTGACCCGCTTTTTTTGTATCTGTTGTTGGAATCAGTGCCAGATAATCAGCGCAACCATGCTGATTAGCACCAGGCCACATAGCGCGCTGGTGAGAATGAACTGACCGCGAACCCGCTCACAACGGCGAATAAATTCATCATCATGATGATCGCGGTAACGCTGAGCGTAGATATACCACACCAGACGCATCTGCTTGTTCGGTTGCCCATGCGAGGTAAAAAAGCCCCCTCCATCTACATACTGGTAAAGTAATGGATCGCAACCACGAAGTACCACTAACAGTGCGCGTAGCGAAGAAAAATAGCGCGCCATATTAACAATGCAAACGACACATAAAGCCCAGAATAATGCAATGGTGCTTATCATACCTCCTCCCCGGCGACCCGCCCACGGAACTCCTTTCCGGGACTACCGCTCCCCGATACCCTGCCAAACCATTCAATGAAGAGTGCAGCCGAAACCGTTCGTGTTAGTATCACGCATCCGAACGCCTCTTTAGATAGTGTAGGAGATTAGTTAATTTTTTTGCCATAAGGTTAATCGCTATCAATGCAATTAACTTAAAAATTTGTTTAACTATTTGGCAAGCAAGGCGGATTGACGGATTATCCTGGTCGCTATAATGTAAGGATAGTCCTTATATGGTACGTTTTTTACGACTGGGCTAGCCCCGCGCACAAGGTTCGCAGGACGCGGATGACGCGGCGGCATATAACGCCAGCAGGCTAGTCATCGACAACTTATGGAAGGAGTAACACTATGGCTTATAAACACATTCTTATCGCGGTTGATCTTTCTCCGGAAAGCAAAGTTCTGGTTGAAAAAGCGGTTTCTATGGCGCGACCTTACAATGCTAAAGTCTCCCTTATCCACGTTGACGTAAACTATTCTGACCTGTACACCGGGCTTATCGACGTGAATCTGGGCGACATGCAGAAACGCATTTCTGAAGAAACCCACCACGCGTTAACCGAGCTGTCCACCAATGCAGGCTACCCTATCACCGAAACCCTGAGCGGTAGCGGCGACCTGGGTCAGGTTCTGGTTGATGCCATCAAAAAATACGACATGGATCTGGTCGTCTGTGGTCACCACCAGGATTTCTGGAGCAAACTGATGTCCTCCGCGCGCCAACTGATCAACACCGTCCACGTCGACATGTTGATTGTTCCGCTGCGTGACGACGAAGAAGCATAAAATGCTTGCCGCCGGAAGTTAACCCGGCCCACTGCAAGTCGTTAAGCCTGTAAACGCCCGCCTTTGCGGGCGTTTTTGTTTTTATCATTCGGTCACAATTAGTACATCCATCCAGCTAATAAATCATAATTAGTGTGATCAACTAATTGGATCGAAAACCATCTCTATAATACTCTACCCTTGCGGCCAATAACCGCAGTCTATAACAAAATAAGACTTTTTCGGCGCGTTTAAGCATACGCGTTCATACTTTTCGGGATGGCTTTGAAAGGCGATGGAATATGAATAAAACTGCACCTACGGGCTTGCTGCAGCAACCTCGTCCGTTCTTCATGATCTTCTTTGTGGAATTATGGGAACGATTTGGCTATTACGGCGTACAGGGCATCCTGGCGGTATTTTTTGTTAAGCAGCTCGGATTTTCACAAGAACAGGCATTTGTCACCTTTGGTGCCTTTGCCGCACTGGTTTACGGCCTGATCTCGATCGGCGGCTACGTCGGCGACCACCTGTTAGGCACCAAGCGCACGCTGGTACTCGGTGCCATTGTGCTGGCAATCGGCTACTTCATGACCGGGATGTCGCTGCTTAAGCCGGATCTAATCTTTATTGCTTTGGGTACCATTGCCGTTGGTAACGGGCTATTTAAAGCCAACCCGGCAAGCCTGCTGTCAAAATGCTATCCCCCGAAAGACGCCCGTCTGGACGGTGCTTTCACCCTGTTTTATATGTCGATTAACATCGGTTCGCTGCTGTCACTGTCGCTGGCGCCGGTGATTGCCGATAAGTTTGGCTACGCTGTGACTTACAACCTGTGCGGAGCCGGACTAATCGTCGCGCTGCTGGTCTACTTTGCCTGCCGCGGAATGGTGAAAAATATCGGCTCTGAGCCAGACCATAAGCCACTGAACTTCCGTAACCTGCTGTACGTGCTGGCCGGTACGGTAGTGATGGTATTTATCTGCGCCTGGCTGATGCACAACGTGCAGATTGCCAACCTGGTGCTGATCGTCCTGTCGATTGTCGTGACCATCATCTTCTTCCGTCAGGCATTCAAACTGGATAAAACCGGGCGCAACAAGATGTTCGTGGCCTTTATCCTGATGCTGGAAGCGGTGGTGTTCTACGTGCTGTACGCGCAGATGCCGACATCGCTAAACTTCTTTGCGATCAATAACGTACACCATGAAATTCTTGGTTTCGCCATCAACCCGGTGAGCTTCCAGGCGCTGAACCCGTTCTGGGTGGTACTGTCGAGTCCGGTACTGGCCGCAATCTATACCCGTCTGGGCAACAAAGGCAAAGACCTGACCATGCCGATGAAATTTACGCTCGGTATGTTCCTGTGCTCATTGGGCTTCCTGACGGCCGCCGCTGCCGGGATGTGGTTTGCCGATGCACAAGGGCTGACGTCGCCGTGGTTTATCGTGCTGGTGTATCTGTTCCAGAGCCTGGGTGAACTGCTGATTAGCGCCCTGGGACTGGCTATGGTCGCTGCTCTCGTGCCACAACATCTGATGGGCTTCATTCTTGGGATGTGGTTCCTGACGCAGGCCGCGGCCTTCCTGATGGGGGGTTATGTCGCTACGTTCACCGCCGTACAAGAGAACATCACCGACCCGCTGCAAACGCTGCCTATCTATACCAACGTCTTCAGTAAGATTGGCCTTGTCACCCTGGCCGTAACGGTCGTGATGGCGATTATGGTGCCATGGCTGAACCGCATGATTAATACGCCGAGCACCGAGCAATAACCTTCAGTGCCGGATGGCGGCTATTGCCCCTGTCTGGCCTACATTCAACATGCCCGGTCGCCTTGCGCTATCGGGCATTTTCACTCACTACCCTTTACGAGCGTCTATCCACTCCTGCACTTCTACCACAAAAGTGTCCGGCGCTTTGCGGTACATTTTGCGCGCCAAGTCCAGAATCGTATGCTGGCCGAGCGCTTCTTCCATTCGCTGCTGGGCCATGTCCATTACCGAACGCACGCCACAAATGCCTTCACAGGCCCACTCCGGTGGATGTTCCTCAAATACCGCCAGCCGCTGGCGAATTTCACGACACTCAAAGATGCGCTTATCGCCATCAATAGCATTCACCACATCCAGCACCGTGATGTGTTCAGCGGGTTTAGCTAACTGGAAACCGCCACCTTTGCCTTCAATGCTGCGCACCAGACCCGCTTTGGACAGACGGGTGAAAATTTTTGCCAGATAGTCATACGGTACGCTTTGCAGTTCGGCTATTTCCCGCACGCTCATATCCCGCGCGTCGCCCTTACTGTCGACCATACACATCAGGCTATGAATGCCGTACTCAACTCCCGAACTGTAGAA
The DNA here is from genome assembly GCF_030332405.1 of Citrobacter sp. Cpo147. Taxonomy (NCBI): domain Bacteria; kingdom Pseudomonadati; phylum Pseudomonadota; class Gammaproteobacteria; order Enterobacterales; family Enterobacteriaceae; genus Citrobacter; species Citrobacter sp. Cpo147. The sequence goes on along the minus strand of NZ_JAOWHX010000034.1, from coordinate 277,622 downwards.
TGCCATTCTCTTATCTCAGCCAAAATGAATCTGAGTTTATTGTAGCTTTTTCATCTCATTCATTCCAGACAGCAAAGTAACCCCTTTTCAAAACATAACTTTAAATACATATTTATCAAATAGATAATCAAAAAACACCGCTCTTTGAGGCAAAAAGGATCTCGATCGCATTGCAATTCATAACTACGACAAATAAAATCCGAGTAAATAATTCGTAGTCACCAGTGAGAAAACCCCAATGCGTAAACAAATTCTGATCGTGGGCGCCGGCTTTGCCGGTATGTGGGCAGCATTAAGCGCCGCACGACTAGCGGATAAACATCAGCAGGCAATTGATATTACAGTAATTGCGCCACAACCGGAGCTGCGTGTCCGCCCACGATTTTATGAAAGCGCCGTTCATACGCTGGTCGCACCACTGCAACCGTTGTTTGACGTTACCGGCGTCAACTTCCTGCAAGGTCACGTCGAGCAAATCCTCCCGGACTCTAAAGAGGTGAGCTGGAAAGATGCCAACGGTGACACTCATCTGCGTCGCTATGACCGCCTGGTGCTCGCCAGCGGAAGTCATGTAAACCGCGACGCCGTCGCCGGTGCCGCCGCGCACGCGTTTGACCTCGACCAACTCGAAAGCGCCGCCGTACTGGAGCAGCACATTAACAATCTGGCATTACAACCGGAAAGTGAGGCTCGCAATACCGTGGTGGTCTGTGGTGGTGGTTTCACCGGGATAGAGATGGCGCTGGAATTACCGGGTCGTTTGCGCGAAATATTGGGTGCTGATGCTAAGACCAGAGTTGTCGTAGTTGAACGCGGTGCTCAGCCAGGCGGACGCTGGAGCCAGGAATTACGTGACGTGATTATCGAAGCCTCTGCTGAACTGGGCGTCGAGTGGCTGGTCAATGCGGAAGTAGAAAGCGTGGATGCCTCCGGCGTCACGCTGAAAAATGGGCAGGTGATTGCCTCTCAAACGGTTATCTGGACCGTCGGCGTACAGGCCAATAGCCTGACAGCACAGATTAATGCCCCGCGCGATCGCCAGGGCCGTCTGCATGTGAATACCAATCTGCAGGTTGTGGGTCACGATGATATCTACGCCACTGGCGATGTGGCCTATGCCGCCACCGACGACAAAGGCAACCATGCGTTAATGACCTGTCAGCACGCGATTTTGTTGGGTAAATTTGCCGGTAATAACGCTGCGGCAGACCTGTTAAACGTAACACCACTGCCATATCGTCAGGAAAACTACGTCACCTGCCTGGATCTTGGTGCCTGGGGTGCGGTGTATAGCGAAGGATGGGATCAGCAGGTAAAACTGACGCGCGCAGAAGCGAAGAAGCTGAAGGTGTCGATTGTCAGCGAGCTGATTTACCCACCGAAAGCAGACCGAGCAGTAGCATTTGAGATTGCCGACCCGCTGGCACCGTTTGTTTAATGGATAATGCCGGATGCGGCTAACGCCTTATCCGGCCTACAAAGACACGCTGCCGTAGACCTGATAAGCACAACGCATCAGGCAGCACAGCGCACAGACCTACAAACTATGCTGTCCCAGCGTAGATATCAAACCGATGCCCTTTCGTCACAACCGCGTTCGGCGTGGCGACATCCGCCAGCGGCGGCGCGTAATCTGGGCGCTTCACCACCACACGTTTGGTGGCCAACTGACGCGCAGGCTCCAGCAGCCCATCCGCATCTAAATCCGGCCCCACCAATGACTGAAACACCCGCATTTCTTTTTTCACCAGCGCGCTTTTCTGCTTATGTGGAAACATCGGATCGAGGTACACCACCTGCGGGCGCGGCGTGATATCGGTTAACGCCGTCAGACTCGACGCATGGATCAGCTGTAAACGTTCCTGCAGCCACGGACCGATTTCCGGGTCGGCATAGCCGCGCGCCAGGCCATCATCAAGCAGTGCCGCAACCACCGGATTACGTTCCAGCATTCGTACGCGGCAGCCTACCGAGGCCAGTACAAACGCATCGCGCCCCAGCCCAGCTGTCGCATCGACCACATCCGGCAGGTAATCGCCTTTAATGCCAACCGCCTTCGCCACCGCTTCACCGCGTCCACCGCCAAATTTGCGCCGATGGGCCATCGCCCCGCCCACGAAATCGACAAAGATACCGCCGAGTTTGGGTTCATCACGTTTGCGCAGTTCCAGATGTTCCGGCGTCATCACCAGCGCCATCAGGTTATCTTCATCGTGTTCCAGTCCCCAGCGGGCGGCAAGAACAGATAAGGCGCCGTTTCCGGCGCCTGTTTCATCTACTAAGCAGATTTTCACGTGAATAATCAGCCTTTGATCCCGTAATGCTCCAGCATTGCATCCAGCTGCGGCTCGCGGCCACGGAAGCGCTTGAACAGTTCCATCGGCTCTTCAGAACCGCCACGGGTAAGGATATTATCGAGGAACGATTGTCCGGTCTGACGGTTGAAAATCCCTTCATCTTCGAAGCGAGAGAAGGCATCTGCCGCCAGTACGTCTGCCCACAGATAGCTGTAGTAACCCGCTGCGTAGCCACCAGCAAAAATATGGCTGAAGGCATGCGGGAAGCGGCCCCACGTTGGGCCCGGCACCACGGCGACCTGTTTTTTAATTTCCGCCAGCGTCTCGAGGATTTTAGCCCCTTGCTGCGGGTTAAACTCCGCGTGCAGACGGAAATCAAACAGACCGAACTCCAGTTGACGCAGAATAAACAGCGCTGCCTGGTAGTTTTTCGCCGCCAGCATTTTATCCAGCAGTTCCTTCGGCAGCGGTTCACCGGTCTCAAAGTGACCAGAGATAAACGCCAACGCTTCCGGCTCCCAACACCAGTTTTCCATAAACTGGCTCGGCAGTTCGACCGCATCCCATGGCACACCGTTGATACCGGAAACGCCCGCGGTTTCGACACGGGTCAGCATATGGTGCAGACCGTGGCCGAACTCGTGGAACAGGGTGATCACTTCATCGTGGGTAAACAGCGCAGGTTTACCGTTCACCGGACGGTTAAAGTTACAGGTCAGGTAAGCGACCGGCTTTTGCAATGTGCCGTCTGTCTTACGCATCTGGCCGACACAGTCGTCCATCCACGCCCCACCGCGTTTGTGTTCACGGGCATACAGATCAAGATAGAAGCTGCCGCGCAGCTCGTTGTTTTCGTCGTACAGCTCGAAGAAACGAACTTCCGGATGCCAGACGTCAACATCGGTGCGCTCTTTGGCGGTGATGCCATAAATACGTTTAACCACTTCAAACAGGCCGTTAACGGCTTTGTTTTCCGGGAAGTAAGGACGCAGCTGCTCGTCGCTGATGCTGTAGAGATGCTGTTTTTGTTTCTCGCTGTAGTAAGCGATATCCCACGGCTGCAGCTCATCAACACCAAATTCCGCTTTCGCGAAGGCGCGCAGCTGAGCCAGTTCTTTCTCACCCTGCGGACGGGCACGTTTCGCCAGGTCGGTCAGGAAGTCGAGTACCTGCTGCGGGTTCTCCGCCATTTTGGTAGCCAGAGATTTAAAGGCGTAGCTTTCAAAGCCCAGCAGCTGTGCCAGCTCGTGGCGCAGCGCGAGGATCTCTTCCATTATCGGGCTGTTGTCCCATTTGCCCGCGTTTGGCCCCTGGTCAGACGCGCGCGTGGAGTAAGCGCGATACATCTCTTCACGCAGCCCCTGGTTATCACAGTAGGTCATCACCGGCAGGTAGCTCGGGATATCCAGGGTTAACAGATAGCCTTCCTGCTCTTTGGCTTCAGCCTGAGCTTTTGCGGCGGCCAGCGCGCTTTCCGGCATCCCGGCAAGTTCCGCTTCGTCGGTCACCAGCTTGGTCCAGCCCATCGTGGCATCGAGGACGTTATTGCTGTACAGGTTGCCGAGCTCAGACAGGCGGGTGGCGATCTCACCATAGCGCTGCTGTTTTTCCTTCGGCAAACCAATACCTGAAAGCTCAAAATCGCGCAGCGCGTTATCAACCGCTTTTTTCTGTGCGGTATTCAGGGTGGCGTAATGATCGCCATCACGCAGGTCGCGGTACGCTTTGTACAGGCCTTCATGTTGTCCAACCCAGGTGCTGTATTCAGACAGCAGCGGCAGCGTTTGTTCGTAGGCTTCACGCAGTTCCGGGCTGTTTTTCACCGAGTTCAGGTGGCTAATCGGAGAGAAAATACGCCCCAGCACATCGTCAACTTCCGCCAACGGCTGGCAGAGGTTTTCCCAGGTGTACGGCGCGCCCTGCGCAACCACTCGCTCAACATTTTCACGGCAATCGTTCAGCGCCTGAGTGACGGCAGGCACAACGTGCTCAGGCTGAATTTTAGAAAACGGCGGCAGTTCGAAGGGAATCAGCAATGGATTGGTCATTAGCGCGGTCCTGTTGAAAAGAGTGAATGAAGCGCGTATCCGGCGCTGTGCATATTAATTTGTACAATGGGGTTAAGTGTAGAGGATTTCAATGCTAACCGTGACGGAAAGACGCCCGGTAGCGCTGCGCTTACCGGGCCTACGGGTAATCTGTGCCGATCTGCTGTAAACTGTGGCAAATCGTCATTTCAGCGGAATTTCATTACCCATGCTCAGTTATCGCCACAGTTATCACGCAGGCAACCACGCCGACGTCCTTAAACATACCGTTCAGAGCCTGATCATCGAGTCGCTCAAAGAGAAAGAAAAACCGTTTCTCTATCTGGACACCCATGCTGGCGCTGGCCGTTATCAGCTGAGCAGTGAGCATGCCGAACGTACCGGTGAATATCTGGAAGGGATCGCCCGCATCTGGCAGCAGGACGATTTGCCTGCAGAACTGGAACCCTACATTGGCGTGGTGCAACACTTCAACCGTAGCGGTCAGTTGCGCTACTACCCGGGCTCTCCGTTAATTGCTCGCCAGCTGCTGCGCGAACAGGACAGCCTGCAATTAACTGAACTGCACCCGAGCGACTTCCCTCTGCTGCGCGGCGAATTCCAGAAAGATGAGCGCGCTCGCGTGGCCAAAGCCGATGGTTATCAGCAGCTGAAAGCAAAATTACCGCCGGTTTCCCGTCGTGGGTTGATCCTTATCGATCCACCCTACGAAATCAAAAGCGACTACCAGGCAGTAGTGACCGGTATTAACGAAGGCTACAAACGTTTCGCGACCGGCACCTATGCGTTGTGGTATCCAGTGGTTCTGCGCCAACAAATCAAGCGCATGATCCACGATCTGGAAGACACCGGTATCCGCAAAATTCTGCAAATTGAGTTGGCGGTGCGCCCGGACAGCGATCAGCGCGGCATGACGGCATCCGGCATGATTGTGATTAACCCACCGTGGAAGCTGGAGCAGCAGATGAACAACGTCCTGCCGTGGTTGCACAGCAAACTGGTTCCGACAGGAACCGGGCATACTTCCGTAAGCTGGATAGTGCCGGAGTAATCGCAGCCATCGGTGGAACCTTTTAATATCAGGTATACAATCGCGAATATTTTGGCGGATGGCGTAACGCTTCTCCGCCCTACAATGAACATAAAGGAGCGGTCATGACCAAGCACTATGATTACATCGCTATTGGCGGCGGCAGCGGCGGTATTGCCTCCATTAACCGTGCAGCAATGTACGGACAAAAATGCGCACTGATTGAAGCCAAAGAGTTAGGCGGCACCTGCGTTAACGTTGGCTGCGTACCGAAGAAAGTGATGTGGCATGCCGCACAGGTCCGCGAAGCGATCCACATGTACGGTCCGGATTACGGTTTCGACACCACCATCAATAAGTTCGACTGGGATAAACTGATCGCCACGCGTACCGCTTATATCGATCGTATTCATACCTCGTACGACAACGTGCTGGGCAAAAATAATGTCGATGTGATCAAAGGCTTTGCGCGCTTTGTGGATGCCAAAACCATTGAAGTAAACGGTGAAACCATTACTGCCGATCATATTTTGATTGCCACCGGTGGTCGCCCGAGCCATCCGAACATTCCTGGCGTGGAATATGGTATTGATTCTAATGGTTTCTTTGAGCTGCCAGCGCTGCCAAAACGTGTAGCCGTTGTTGGCGCAGGCTACATCGCCGTTGAACTGGCTGGTGTGATTAACGGCCTGGGCGCAGAAACTCACCTGTTCGTGCGTAAACACGCGCCGCTGCGCAGTTTTGATCCGATGATCGTCGAAACGTTGGTTGAGGTGATGAACGCCGAAGGCCCGACTCTGCATACTCACGCGATTCCAAAAGCGGTTGTTAAAAACGCTGACGGCAGCCTGACCCTGCAACTGGAAGATGGTCGTAGCGAAACGGTAGACTGCCTGATTTGGGCGATTGGTCGTGAGCCAGAAACGGACAACTTCAATCTGGCTGTTACCGGCGTGAAAACCAATGAAAAAGGCTACATCGTCGTTGATAAATTCCAGAACACCAGCGTGCCGGGTATTTATGCCGTCGGCGACAACACCGGTGCCGTTGAACTGACGCCGGTTGCCGTTGCCGCGGGCCGTCGCCTGTCCGAGCGTCTGTTTAACAACAAACCGGACGAACATCTGGACTACAGCAACATCCCGACCGTGGTCTTCAGCCACCCGCCAATTGGCACCGTGGGCCTGACCGAGCAGCAGGCTCGTGAACAGCACGGTGATGACCAAGTGAAAGTGTATAAATCATCGTTTACCGCGATGTACACTGCCGTGACTTCACACCGCCAGCCGTGCCGCATGAAGCTGGTTTGCGTGGGTCCGGAAGAGAAGATTGTTGGTATTCATGGCATCGGTTTTGGCATGGACGAAATGCTGCAAGGCTTCGCGGTGGCGCTGAAAATGGGCGCGACTAAGAAAGACTTCGATAACACCGTCGCTATTCACCCGACTGCGGCAGAAGAATTCGTCACTATGCGCTAATTGCCCATGTGTAGACGTTATTCACTACACGCTTAAGTAACACTCCTCCGGCAACCGGAGGGGTGTTATGTCACCGCCGCCCGCGCTATTCGGCCAACGCGCGCATCTCTTTAATCAGGTCAGATTTACCTTCAAACCCTATGCCCGGCAGTTCTGGCATGACGATATGACCCTCTTCCACCTTAACTGAATCCGGGAAACCGCCGTACGGTTGGAACAGATCCGGATAACTTTCATTCCCCCCGAGACCAAGACCCGCCGCAATGTTCAGCGACATCTGATGACCGCCATGCGGTATGCAGCGTGATGGGGACCAGCCAAACTGCGCCAGTACGTCGAGGGTACGCAGATATTCGACCAGACCGTAGGAAAGCGCACAGTCAAATTGCAGGTAGTCGCGATCCGGGCGCATGCCGCCGTAGCGCAGCAGGTTGCGCGCATCCTGATGAGAAAAGAGATTTTCACCCGTCGCCATCGAACCTGGGTAAAATTCTGACAGCGCGGCCTGGAGAGAATAATCCAGCGGGTCGCCAGCTTCTTCGTACCAGAACAATGGATAATCTCGTAGCATTTTGGCATAGGCAATACTGGTTTCCAGATTAAAGCGTCCATTGGCATCAACGGCAAGACGCGCTTCATCGCCAATTTCAGTCAACACCGCTTCGATACGGCGACGGTCCTCTTCCAACGATGCGCCGCCGATTTTCATTTTAACCACGTTGTAGCCGCGGTTCAGGTAGCCTCGCATTTCCTGACGCAGCGCGCTCAGATCTTTACCCGGATAATAGTAACCCCCCGCCGCGTAGACAAAGACGCGTGGATTCGCCTCAACACCCTTCATCTCAGCCAGCAGACGGAACAACGGCTTGTTGGCAATTTTGGCAACGGCATCCCAGATAGCCATATCCAGCGTACCCACAGCCACCGAACGCTCACCATGGCCCCCCGGCTTCTCATTACTCATCATGACGTCCCAGATTTTATGCGGATCCAGGTTATCGCCTTCGGCATTCAACAAACTTTCCGGGTCAGCGTCCAGAATGCGGTTACGGAAGCGTTCGCGGATCAATCCCCCCTGGCCGTAACGGCCATTAGAATTAAATCCGTATCCCACCACGCGGCGGCCCTCTATCTCAACATCAGTCACAACGGCCACCAGGCTGGTCGTCATCTTGCTGAAATCGATATAGGCATTACGAATAGGGGAAGCGATGGGTTTGGTAATTTCTACAACATCGAGGATACGCATGTTTTCTCCGGCGGATTCTTGGTCAGTTATGCTTGCACTTACGCGCCTGTAAAAAGTGATAACTCATGCCGGTTTATTATTGGCATAATGCACTCAGGCAGCATTTAAGGACGCCATCGTCCTGTATTTCTCCATCTTAAGCAGTGCCTATTTACTGATCTAATGCCAAAGAGGCTGGCTGTAATGCAAAATCGGCATCACCTGGAACTCACCTGGCTTGAAGACTGCGTTGCGCTGGCGCAGTCACTCAATTTCTCCCGCGCAGCCGCTTCCCGATATGTGACGCAGCCCGCATTCAGTCGGCGCATTGTTTCGCTGGAAGAGTGGCTTGGAACGCCGATTTTTGAACGTAACCGCCGTGGTGTCAGCCTGACCCGTGCGGGGGAAGTTTTCGTCGCTCAGGTGCCTGAACTGATCCGGGCGCTATACACCCTGAGAAATGAAACCATCGAAGCGGCGGGAAATTCCCGACCGGATGTTATTTTCTCCGCAACGCATTCCCTGTCGTTCTCATTTTTTCCGGCGCTGATGCGCAATAATGAAAAAATCGCCCGTTTCGGCTCATTTCGCCTGCTGTCAGACACGCTCAGCGCCTGTGAACGGATGATTGAAAAAGGGGATGCGCAGTTTCTGCTGTGTTATTACCACCCTCACATGCACATCAACCTCGATCAGACGAAATATCTTAGCGTCCGTCTCGGTCGAGAAATGTTATTACCTTACTCCAAATGCGATCCCCGCTCTCATCAGCCGCTCTGGCAGGCTACGGGGGGCAAAAAATTTCCGTTTCTCTCCTTCTCTGCAGAATCCGGTCTGGGGAGGATCCTCTCGAACACGTCATCGGTGAATCATGCCCGACGCGGTATGGACATCGCATTCACCGCCGATCTGGCCGCCACGCTGCTGGCAATGGTCAAAGCCGGGGACGGCATTGCCTGGCTGCCGGAAAGTCTGGCGGCCCCGGACGTTCAGGCCGGGACGATCGCCGCGGCGGCTTCACAGAAGAGCGGGTTATGGATACCCATTGATATCCGACTGTTTCGGCCTGCGGGCAGAATGTCCAGAGCAGTAGAAGAATTGTGGGGAATATTTGTGGATGAGCAGAGGTAAATACTCGCCAGGTAAAGAAGAATTATCCAGCCTGCAAAACGCGTCAGGCTGGATAACGCCAGAGGTTATTTACCCTGCATATATGGCGTATACACGCCGTTTAAGCTTTCGAGGAACGCCACGATATCGTCGATATCTTCCTGCGGCAGTTCTTTACCCACCTGATAACGCAGCATCAGTTTTACCGCACCATCGAGCGTAGGCACATCACCGCGATGGAAATAAGGCGCGGTCAGCGCAACGTTACGCAAGCCCGGGACTTTTTGACGCAGCTTGTCACGTAATTCATTAGTGACGTTCATGCGGCCAATATCTGCGGCAGTGACCTCACCGAAATTAAAGTCCTTTTTCAAACCCAATGGCTCAAATGAGCGCCCGCCTAAAATAATACCGCCATGACAGGTCGCACACTTATTATCTTTAAACAATTGATAGCCATGTTTCTGCTGAGCAGTTAACGCTGCTTCATCGCCGCGTAGCCATTTATCAAACGGCGAATTTGGCGTAATTAGCGTTTTCTCAAACTCAGCAATCGCATCGGTAATATTATCCCCGCTGAATCCCTGCGGATAAACCGCGATAAACTCTTGCTTCAATTGCGGATCTTTATCCAGTTTCTGGATAATTTCATCCCAGGATTTAGACGCCATTTCGATAGGGTTCAACGGCGGGCCGCCTGCCTGCGCCTGCAATGTTGGCGCACGACCATCCCAGAATTGTTCAACGTTGAAGACCGAGTTAAACACCGTCGGCGCATTAATCGGGCCAACGGCGCCGCCTACGCCGATCGACGTTTTCCGGCCATCCACGCCGCCTGCATTCAGAGCGTGGCAATGCGCGCAAGAAATCGTGCTGTCACCTGAAATACGCGGGTCGTGGTAAAGCGTAAAGCCAAGCGCTACTTTGCGGGCATCGGTTGGGATGCTTTCTGGTATCGGCTGCACCGGTTCATTACGATGCTGCGTGGCGGTATCGTTACTGGCGTAATACTGCTCACGCTGTTTCGCAATCCAGCCCAGGATCTCGGCTCGCTCCGTATCGCTGACCTTCCCGGCCCAGTGCAGCGCGGTATATCGCGTTGGCGGCATGGTGTCGTACTGCATCACCCACTCAATTTTATTCAGGTCGCTTTGCGAAACGGGTTTATCTGCGACCAGCGCCGCACGAACGGCTTCAAGATTGAATGATTTGTATCCCAGTTGAATATCATAATTCATCAACTGCTTAGCGACAGGAAAAGAAGAATAGAAAGGTAATTCAGCTGAAGGCGTGTGACAATAATCGCATCCTTTTTCGCGTAAAAATCCTAATACCTTATTATTTTCTTCCAGCGTAGAGGCCTGAACATCAGCCTGTTTGCTACGTTGATTATCGTGATACCACACATAACCGGATAATCCAAAATAACAAATCACGATGCCAGCTATGGCAATCGCGGTAAGACGGGTAATGATTTTCATTATTTTACCCTCACCGTTGTGAGTTATTGTGACCCAGAAAATTAGAATAATTAATGCGCAGTCTTTGTCAGACCTGACCATCATAGGAAATGAGGGAATTACTATTTTGATAAGTATCAAGCAATTACATGGGGGAGAACTATCAATAGAATAGCCTGCGCCTATTATAGAGATAAGGCGTTACCTGTCTCTGTTCACACCTCGTTGCAATCGAATGCTCTGAAAATGGAATATATTCAGATTATGCAGAACTTTGAATTATCCATTATTTTCATTGGGATAGTCTGATTCTTTAAATTTTGCTCAGCATTAAAACGTGATCAACCGCACGCTTTACTCACCCGACACCGAAGCGAATGTCTACGCTTAACTGACGACCGGGCAATAGCCTTAATCTTTCAACGTCCATCGGAGGTCTTTCTCATTATGCTCAACCAGAAACTACCCCACGCCCCTTCTGAAGAAATGACGATCGACATCGATCTGCTTTATGAAATGGATCCGTGCGAGTTAAAGCTGGATGAAATGATTGAGGCAGAGCCTGAGCCGGAGATGATTGAAGGGCTCCCCGCTTCAGATGCGTTAACCCCTGCCGATCGTTATCTCGAACTGTTCGAACACGTCCAGTCATCCAAACTGTTTGCGGATAGTAAAACCTTCCCAGATTGTGCGCCCAAAATGGACCCGCTCGACATTTTAATTCGTTATCGCAAGGTTAAACGCCATCGGGACTTCGATCTGCGACGCTTCGTCGAGAACCATTTCTGGCTCCCGGAAACGCCCTCCAGCGAATACGTTTCTGACCCGGAAAGTTCGCTGAAAGAGCATATCGATCAACTGTGGCCGGTGCTGACGCGCGAGCCGCAGGATCACATTCCCTGGTCCTCGCTACTGGCGTTACCGCAGTCATACATTGTGCCAGGCGGGCGTTTTAGCGAAACCTACTACTGGGATTCCTACTTTACCATGCTGGGTCTGGCAGAGAGCGGCCGCGAAGATCTGCTGAAATGTATGGCAGATAACTTTGCCTGGATGATTGAAAACTATGGTCACATCCCGAACGGCAACCGCACTTACTATCTGAGTCGCTCACAGCCGCCGGTATTTGCGCTGATGGTGGAACTGTTTGAAGAGGATGGCGTACGCGGCGCGCGTCGTTACCTTGATCATCTAAAAATGGAGTACGCGTTCTGGATGGATGGCGCCGATTCCCTGGTACTCAACCAGGCCTACCGCCACGTGATCAGAATGTCTGACGGCTCTCTACTTAACCGCTATTGGGACGATCGTGATACGCCACGCGATGAATCATGGCTTGAAGACGTCGAGACCGCCAAGCATTCGGGTCGCCCGCCCAATGAAGTGTATCGGGATTTACGCGCGGGCGCGGCTTCTGGCTGGGATTATTCATCGCGCTGGCTACGCGACGCAGGCCGCCTTGCCAGCATACGCACCACGCAGTTCATCCCAATTGACCTGAACGCATTCCTCTACAAGCTGGAAAGCACTATTGCCAATATTTCCGCGCTAAAAGGTGACAAAGAAACGGAAGCACTTTTTCGCCAGAAAGCCAGCGATCGTCGTGATGCGGTAAACCGCTATCTCTGGGACGATGAAAACGGCTGCTATCGCGATTACGACTGGCGGCGCGAACAAATGGCCCTGTTCTCTGCCGCCAGTATTGTGCCGCTGTATGTCGGTATGGCAACGCATGAACAAGCCGATCGGCTTGCTAACGCGGTTCGCAGTCGCCTGCTCACGCCCGGTGGCATTTTAGCCACAGAGCATGAAACCGGGGAACAATGGGATAAACCCAACGGCTGGGCGCCGCTGCAGTGGATGGCGATCCAGGGCTTCAAACTGTACGGTGACGACCATCTCGGGGATGAAATTGCCCGTAACTGGTTGAAAACGGTGAATCTCTTTTATCAGGAACACCACAAACTTATCGAAAAATACCACATAGCTGACGCCGCGCCGCGCGAAGGCGGCGGCGGGGAATATCCGTTGCAGGACGGCTTTGGCTGGACCAATGGCGTGGTGCGCCGACTCATCGGTTTGTATGGCGAACCCTAGCGGCTGACGGTCTGAGTCATCAGGCTTTCAGTTAATTGCATCGTACAGCTCGGCGTGAATTTTCTGCCATTTCTTGTTCTCAGGGCTTGGCTGGGCGCGAACACGCAGCTCGGCCTGCTCAAGATCATATTGCTGACGCGCAACGACCGCAGGCACGGAACAAAAACTTTGCAGATAACTTTTATGCAGCGAAGTGAGCGATGCCCCATTCGACATCGCATGGCTGAGCGTAGTCATAAACTGTCGGCATGGTTTGCTTTCATCCATCTGCGAAGGGTAACGCAGCAGCAGTCTCAACACCTCAGTATTGCCCGCCGAAAATGCCTGCTCCGTCCACGCCAGCTTCCAGTCCATCCCGCCCTGCAGGAACAGTGACGTCACGCGGATGTCATTGCGATCGATAGCCGCCCGCATGTTAAAGGCATCCCAGGTGATGCCCATTCGGGTCACCGCCTCCCGTGCGGTGGGGGCATCGCGTCGCGGTTCCTCCTGCACAATTTCAACGGATTGTCCGGAAGACGACTGTGGCGCCGGCGAAGTGAATAACCAGAACGCACCCAGCGAAATCGCCAGCACCATCACGCCGACCGCTACCCACAACATGCCGGAAATCAGCTGTTCACGTTCTTCCGCCGTGCGCTTGGCCCGCTTTTCCGGCGGATCAATACTGTCTGCGATTTCATGCTTATCGCCTCCCGCTTGCTCGTCTTTTTGCTTTGCTGTTTCCCAAAACTGGCGGACCATGGCCTCATCAGATTCCAGATACGACGCAGGATTAATGCGCGTACGCCGTTCTTCAAATGCCCGTTGCACAGGATGAGTTATCTGTCGGTACTGGTAGTCCAGCAACATCAGTTGTACCGACGCCAGCGGCTGCTGCGCGATAACGCAGTTACGAGCCAGGCGGCAATCATCCAAAAACATGCGTAGCGTGATGCGCGGCTCAACAAATGACATGAGCACTGAAGTATCGTTAAAAATCTGCGTAAAGTGGCGAACGAATAATTTCTTATCGACGACCATCAGTGCCAGCTCGCTAAACATCATACCGTCCAGCGCATCTCGTCCTTCGCCCAACTTTAGCCAGCGACGCAGACGTTCACCACCAAAGTGCTGTTTCAGAAAGCTGTTGAGAGGATGTTGATCCGGCCATACCCGTGCAATCAGAGATTTGAGGGTTAATTCTATTGCGCGAAGTTGACGCTGCGCCCGCATCTGAGCATCCGGCTCCACAGGTGCAATTTCGGTTTGATACTTCAGGATGGGCTGTTGCTGGCGTAATTGTTCCAGAGAAGCCACAAAGCGCAGCGCTGAAATCAGCTGGTTTTCACTGACGTCCTGGCCATTTTCATATTGGGGTACACTCTGTTGAAGATGACGTAGCCGCAGAGTGAACTGGCTCAATTGCGCATCATTCATCTGCAACCGTCTGGCGACAGCCCCCCAGCCGCCCAGATTCAGTCGTGCCTGATCCAGCTGTTCGAGAAACCACCGCGGGTCTTTGCCTTCTGCGGCATGTACGCCTAGAAGCAGTAATATTTCTACCGACGCCTGGCGGATAATCCCCAGACAATGTTCAAAGGGTGTACATGTCGCTTGTAACGCGCTATTGGTCATCATCTTCCCTAAAAGGACCCAAAACGTGCGGCCTCACAATGGTATGTAATTATCTTTTTTAAACGCAACGTTGTGCCGATGTAGACTAGAACACATTCATATAGCAAATAAATAAGTTTTACAGTGACTTCCGCACAATCATTGAAAATTATTCTGGAGATAAGCCTGTGCCTGTACTGCAAACATCACGTCTGCTCTGCCGCCCACTGACAGAAAATGACTGGACGTTCTTCTTAACGCTACAGCAGAACCCAGATGTGATGCGTTTTGTCGCTGACGCACGTACTGAAGAGGAAGTACGGACAGCCTTCGACTCCCGCCAGCCTGAATGGTTTCCCGGCAGCCCGCACTGGCTATGTCTGCTCTTGTGCGATAAGACATCGGGAGCACCGCTTGGCGTGACCGGATACATTCAGGAGAACAATGAATGTGCCGAGGTTGGCTTTCTGCTCGCCCCAGAGGCGCAGGGTAAAGGTTATGGCGCTGAATCTCTGCATGCCGTGTGTGAATACGCCTTTGCCAGCGGCGGTCTGCGGCGACTGACCGCCTGTGTCACCGCAGGAAACGAAGCCTCACGGTGTCTGTTGGAAAAGGTCGGGTTCATTCATGAAGGCACGCTACGCGCAAGCTACTGGCTACATCAAACCTGGCACGATGACTGGATTTTTGGTCTGTTAAAACAGGAATATCAGCCGCCCAAGGCATAGGTCGTTTTGCGGTAAATACTGGCTGTCAGGCAACTAGCGTAACGGCGTGTTTTTTTTAGAATAGGTCTCTTTGCACAGAGATGATTATGCCGCTGCGTTCGACACATTTCACGCCCGCCTGTATCGCATTTATTAAGCAATGGCAGGGCCTGTCGCTGGAAAAGTATCAGGACAAAAAAGGCATCTGGGTCATTGGTTACGGGCACGAAATCTCCGCCAATGAATCCTTTGATACCCCAATTACGGTGATGCAGGCAGAAACATTGCTGCTCGCAGATATGAGTATCTGCGAGGCATTCATCTATAAGGAAATGACGCAAATAAAAGACAGGTTTCAGCTGGAAGCATTAATTACGTGGATATTCAGCGTAGGAATTACCCAATTTTGCGCTAAAAATATCTGGCCGGTGTCTATTTCACAGCCAGAAATATTCTGACTGTGAAATATGTTCCTAGTAAATGGTGTTGTTTAACATCATTGCCGCCTGCGTACGGTTTTTTACCTCCAGGCGCTGATACAACGACTCAAGATGGGCTTTTACCGTTCCGGTACTGATATTTAACAGTCGACCAATTTGTTTATTAGATTCTCCGGCGGCCAGCATGGTCAAAATCTCCCGCTGGCGCGCGCTGAGCAATCTGATATTTTGCCCACCGCTTTCGGTAGCGGTTATGCAGTCTCTGGGGATAAACATCATACCCATCGCGACGCTATTGAGGGCCAGCGTAAAGGTTTCCGCGTCAGAATCGCGCGGAACAATGGCCAGCACGTTCAGTTTAGTGACCTCTTGCAACCATTTTTTACGGCAGTCCGTTGCGGTCACCAGCACCTTCACCATCGCAAAGCGCTCTGCTATCTGTTGCAGCAAGCTACAGCAGAACTCAGCATCAAGGTCGCCATCCAATATAACTAATGCCTCGGGTTTATCTTCCAGCGTCAGCCAAAGTTCATCTGCCTGACTGACACCCTGAACATCCACTCCTGGAATACGTTGCTGCAAACTTACATTCATTCCATGAATAAATATTGACTGCCTGTCAAACATTACTACCTGCATTATTTATCTCCATCCGAATAGGATATTAGCCTTAACATGCGGAAGGGTATTACCCATAGGGTAAAATAAGAAGTCACCATTTGGCGGGGGCCATTTTACCGATAGACAGAGAAGAAAGAAGCAGAAGTTATGAATAGTTACAGCTCAACCCGAAGGATCATACAAAGGAACAAAAACAGGTTCGAAAACTAGGGAAAGTCTTAATATTCGATGCTCATGATAAGACAATGAATATTAATTAATATGATTTTATATTTTTAGCTAAAAATAAGATATCAACGACAATGGATAAATCTGTTACAAAATACAATCTAGCATTAAGTGCTTATTCAACGCATGCCGTGACCTGTTGAATAAGCACCTTATGGGTTTACAGGAACATTCCGCCGGATACTTCGATACGCTGTGCCGTCATCCAGGCCAGTTCATCGCTGAGCAGCGCAGCAATGGCGTCGCCAATATCATCAGGCAAACCAACGCGTCCCAGCGCCGTTTGCGATGCAATGTACGCATTCAATTGCGCATTATCCCGCACATTTCCGCCGCTAAAATCCGTTTCTATTGCGCCTGGCGCAATAATATTCGCCGTTATGCCGCGCTCTCCCAGCTCTTTTGCCTGATAACGGGTTAGCACTTCCATCGCACCTTTCATGGCTGCGTATGCGCTGTAACCCGGTAGCGCAAAGCGGGCAAGCCCGGTAGAGACATTGAGGATGCGACCACCTTTATTTATCAGCGGTAGCAGGCTCTGCGTCAGGAAAAAGGGCCCCTTAAAATGGATGTTCAAAAGTTGGTCAAATTGCGCTTCAGTAAATGCCGGATACGGTGCGTTGATGCCGATTCCGGCATTGTTCAATAAATAATCAAACGCGTTACTTTGCCACTGCGTTTGTAACGTTCCCTGCACCTGTTGAACAAACTGAGGGAATGTAGAAATATCGCCGACATTTAACGGTAATGCCGCCGCTTTACCGCCAGATTGGCGTATTTCCCCCACAACCTGCTGCGCTTCTTTTTCATTGCTGTTCCACGTCAGGATAATACCGATTCCTTTACTCGCCAGCTTCAGCGCCGCGTTTTTACCGAGTCCGCGGCCGCCGCCAGTCACCAATGCGATACGTTGCGTCATAAGAAACCTCATTTCAGGTGTTGTGAAGATTGAGAAAAAGCTTATTAGGTGATAGAAGAACAATAAATACTGCTAACTGCGCATTACTGTTTCATTTAGAACAACAATAGGGCATGAGAATGGATAAAATTCACGCAATGCAGTTGTTCATCCGCGTCGCAGAACTGGAGAGCTTTTCGCGCGCCGCAGACACCCTCGGACTTCCTAAAGGTAGCGTATCGCGCCAGATCCAGGCTCTGGAAAATCATCTGGGCACGCAGTTGTTGCACCGCACCACCCGCCGCGTTCAGCTCACGCAAGACGGCATGATCTATTACGAACGCGCGAAAGATCTGTTGAGTAATCTGGATGAGCTGGATGGGCTGTTCCATCACGATCCGTCCAGCATCAGCGGCAAGCTGCGCGTTGATATGCCGGTCGGTGTAGCAAGGAACCTGGTGATGCCCCGCTTACCGAGCTTTTTGCATCAGTATCCGGGCCTGGAACTCGAACTCAGCAGCAGCGACCGCCTGGTGGATTTGATCCGCGAAGGTTTCGACTGTGTGGTACGCGTGGGCGCGCTGAAAGATTCAGGGCTGATTGCGCGTCCGCTGGGGAAACTCACGCAGATTAACTGCGCCAGCCCGCAATACCTCGCCCGCTTTGGTTATCCGGAAAATCTGGAGGATCTTGCCTCGCATGCGGTGGTGCACTACTCGGTCAATTTAGGAACGCGTGCGCAAGGTTTCGAAGTGGCGACAGAAAATGGCACGCAATGGGTTAAAACCGGCGGCATGCTAACGGTAAACAGTACCGAAACCTATCACGCGGCATGCCTTGCCGGTCTGGGCATTATTCAGGTGCCGCGCGTTGGCGTGCGTGATGCCCTGCGCGCCGGTACGCTGGTCGAAGTGTTGCCGCAATATCGCGCCGAGCCAATGCCAGTCTCTTTGCTTTATCCGCATCGGCGCAACCTCTCCCGCCGGGTACATCTGTTTATGGAATGGCTGACTGGTGTGATGAAAGACTATGTGGATTAGTCCATTTTTCAGGATGCGCCCCTGAGCAGGCTATAATGTCATGAGTGAACAAAATAAGGACAACCGATCGGATGACGCAGGAACAAGACGCAAAACACCCTACGCCAGAACATAAACCAGCCTCCGCCGAGCCGGAGAAAAACGCTAAAGCGAACCAGGCGCTGAAAACGGCTCTGACCTTCGCCGATAAAATTCAACGTCAGCCCATCATCGCCCATCTTATTCGTGCCGCAGAGCGGTTTAACGATCGTATGGGAAATCAGTTTGGTGCCGCCATTACCTACTTCTCGTTTCTGTCGATGATCCCAATCCTGATGGTGTCGTTTGCCGCCGCGGGTTTTATTCTCGCTTCGCACCCTACGCTGTTGCAGGATATCTTCAACAAGATTTTGCTGAACGTCAGCGATCCGACGCTCGCTTCTACGCTGAAAAACACCATCAATACCGCCGTTCAGCAACGTACCACTGTAGGTCTGGTAGGGCTTGGCATCGCGCTCTATTCCGGCATTAACTGGATGGGGAACCTGCGCGAAGCGATTCGTGCCCAGTCGCGGGATGTTTGGGAACGTACGCCGCAGGATCAGGAAAAAATTTGGGTCAAATATCTGCGTGATTTTGTTTCCTTGATTGGCTTACTGGTTGCGCTGATTGTTACTCTGTCCATTACCTCTATCGCCGGTTCCGCCCAGCAGATGATTATCTCTGCGCTGTATCTCGACGGTATCGAATGGCTGAAACCCGCCTGGCGGCTGATCGGCCTGACCATCTCTATTTTCGCCAACTACCTGCTGTTCTTCTGGATTTTCTGGCGGCTACCGCGTCACCGACCGCGTAAGAAAGCGCTCATACGCGGTACCTTTATCGCGGCACTAGGATTTGAAGTCATCAAAATGATCATGACGTATACGCTGCCATCACTGGTGCAGTCGCCGTCAGGCGCGGCATTTGGTTCCGTGCTTGGACTGATGGCGTTCTTCTACTTCTTCGCTCGTCTGACCCTGTTTTGCGCAGCCTGGATTGCCACAGCGGAATACAAAGACGACCCGCGTATGCCGGGGAAAACCCACCGCTAATTCATCATTTATGGCGGATGGCGCTACGCTGATCCGGCCTACGGGAGAGTTTTGTAGGCCGGATCAGCGTAGCCATCCGACAATTATAATGCCGCCTGCTCTCACTGATTTAGTGAATAAATCCAACCCGTAACTTTTATTTAACCAGAAACTGGTTTTATCATCCAAGTTTTAAATTGTGTGAAGCATTTCATGGAAGTGAAATCTCAAGCCTAAAAATTATCCCCTTTTTGCTCTATTTTTGACCGATCTCAAAGTTTGTTACAGATTGAAATGTCTCTTTTGCTGTGCGTAATATGACCTTTCGTTCGGCCAAAAATAAGAAAATATTATGCAAGCAACAGCCACAACACTCGACAACGAACAGGAACACACCCCGGTCAACTCGCGCAATAAAGTTGTCGTCGCCTCGCTCATTGGCACCGCCATTGAGTTCTTCGACTTCTATATTTACGCCACCGCCGCGGTGATCGTGTTTCCCCATATATTCTTCCCGCAGGGGGATCCGACCGCGGCTACGCTACAGTCCCTCGCCACTTTTGCTATCGCCTTTGTGGCCCGACCTATCGGTTCCGCGGTGTTCGGACATTTCGGCGATCGCGTCGGCCGTAAAGTCACGCTGGTTGCTTCACTACTCACAATGGGGATCTCGACAGTCGTCATTGGCCTGCTGCCGGGCTATGAAACTATCGGCATTTTCGCCCCGCTGCTGCTGGCTCTGGCGCGTTTTGGTCAGGGTTTAGGTCTGGGCGGTGAATGGGGCGGTGCAGCGTTGCTGGCGACGGAAAACGCGCCACCGCGCAAACGCGCGCTGTACGGATCATTTCCGCAGCTGGGCGCGCCTATCGGTTTCTTCTTCGCCAACGGTACCTTTCTGCTGCTCTCCTGGCTGCTGACCGACGAACAGTTCATGAGCTGGGGCTGGCGCGTACCGTTCATCTTCTCCGCTGTGCTGGTGATTATCGGTCTGTACGTCCGCGTTTCGTTGCATGAATCCCCGGTCTTCGCCAAAGTAGCCGCGGCGAAAAAACAGGTGAAAATCCCGCTGGGTACTCTACTGACAAAACATGTTCGCGTGACGATCCTCGGCACGTTCATCATGCTGGCGACCTATACGCTGTTCTATATCATGACCGTCTATTCGATGACGTTCAGTACCGCCGCAGCGCCTGTAGGGCTTGGCCTGCCGCGTAATGAAGTGTTGTGGATGCTGATGATGGCGGTCATTGGTTTTGGCGTCATGGTACCGGTGGCGGGCCTGCTGGCCGATGCGTTTGGTCGCCGCAAGAGCATGCTTATCATCACCACGCTGATCATTCTGTTTGCGCTGTTTGCCTTTAAACCGCTGCTCGGCTCTGGCAATCCGGTGCTGGTGTTCGCCTTCCTGTTGCTGGGCTTAAGCCTGATGGGTCTGACATTTGGCCCGATGGGCGCACTGCTGCCGGAGCTGTTCCCGACCGAAGTGCGCTATACGGGGGCGTCGTTCTCGTACAACGTTTCGTCAATTCTCGGCGCATCGGTTGCCCCATACATCGCCGCATGGTTGCAGGCGAATTATGGTCTGGCGGCTGTCGGTACGTATCTGGCATCGATGGCGGCGTTAACGCTGATTGCACTGCTGTTGACCCACGAAACCCGCCATCAGTCGTTGTGATTCTTTTGCCGGATGCGGTGTAACCACCTTATCCGGCCTACGTTGAGCATGAAATCCAGGCCGGATAAACATCCGGCCAGACATCACTTCTTCATCTGTGACAGGATCGTCCGACACTGATTCGCGTCACCCTCTGACGGCGAAATCAGCGCCAACAAGGCCGCCGCAGGAGTGACTAACGTGGCTAATGCGGCAGCAACCGCACCGCGCGCAATCAGCGGTCCGGCCTTCACGCCAGCCTGCGGATTCTTAAAGGTGCCGCGAACATACAGCGGCGAACGCAGAGTAATAATACGAATCCCTTTGCTCTCCGGATCGATGGTTAAATCCAGTTGCTCCGACGCAAAGCTCGCCGTACCAGTGACATTAATGACTGCGTTTTCCGTGTCGAAAGCAAAAATCTGCGGACGCGCCACGCCGTTAACAATATCCAGATTCGCCGCCGCGCAGTTCACCCGCACTTCGTCATCACCAAATATCTGCCCGACAAGATAGTTCCCCAGATTCAAGCCCACAATTTCCATCAGATTCCGGCTGATCAAGCCGTCATTCATCAGCAGTTTCAGGTTGCCATTGCTGTTACCCAGCAGCGCCGCTACCGAGTTTCCACTTCCGCTAAACCGGGCGTCCCCGTTCATTTCACCGAGCGTTTTCTGCATCAGTTCCACATCGGGCATCAGCGCTTTTAGCTTCAGCCGCCGCGCCTGAATATCCGCCTGCCCCCGCATCGGCTTTTTATCTCCTTCCAGATGGATGCTGGAGACAATGCTGCCTCCCGCAAGACCAAATTTCAGCGGTTGCAGGCGCAGGTCGGCATTTTTCAGGATGATATGAGTGGAGAGATCGCTGATCGGCAGGCTACTGCCATGCTCAATACGCCGTCCTTTGAAACGCACGTCAGCGTCCATCACGTTCCATTTATCGGTTTCAAAACGGTCATACGGCAAGACCTTGTCCACAGGCTGAACGCTCTTCTCACCTTTGCGCTGTTCAGATTGTTTTGCCCGTTCCGCCCCTTTACCTGAATCCACCCCGATCAGCGGCCCCAAATCGGCCAGCCTCAGCTGGCGTGATTCCACATCACCCTTCAGCATGGGTCGCGGCTTACCGGTGGTGTAGGCCAGCGTTCCGTGAATATCGCTGTCGCCAATACGGCCATTGAAATCGCGATAATCAAAAACAGAGGATTTTTCCGGGTCAATTTTCGCCACCAGACGTCCGTCGGTTTCAAACGGCGGCGTATCCGGGAGCAGTACGCCGGTCAAATCGTACAAATCCCCTAGCGAATCTCCCGAGAATTTAAGCCGCAGATCCGCCCCGCCCATGTTCATCGGATCGTTTATCGTGCCGATAAACGCTACGCGCGTATTGCCCGAACGGAAATCAGCCTGAATCGGGAAAGGCGTATCTTCGCCACGCAGCGCAAGCATTCCGCCTATTTTTCCGCTACCGCTTAGCGGTTCGCCGTTATATCGCCCTTGCGCTTTCAGCCCAAACACGTAGTCCTCGACGCGGGCGTTGCTCTCTTTACCTTTTGCGCCGGTCACTTCGCTAAAGGGCAACGGTTTACCCAGCGGATCGACCAGGATCTCAATCTCCGACTTCGTCACCTTATCGTTAATGGCGATACGTCCCTGGTCGAACAGAATGTTATCCAGCCGGAAAGACCATGCGGATGGCGGCGCATCAGGATCGCGGTTTTCGTCCCCAGCTAAGTTAAAGGTCCAGTTATTGTTTTTCTCCGACAGGCGGATCAGCCGCGCATCGGGTTTGACCAGCTTGACCCACGGGAGCCAGACAGTTTTTGTCAGCAGTGCCAGCGGGGCGAGCGTAGCTTCAACGCGCGGGAGATGCACCATGGTGACGTCGGGAATGTCCGGCGGGTTGCCGAGGATGATATCTTCAGCATGAACATGCGGCCACGGAACCCAGCTACGCCAGCCAGTTTCCTGCTTCTGGCGTTCCCAAACCACACCCAGATCACCCCGTATAGCAAAGGGCCGGTTGAGTTCTGTAGAGACTTTCTGGTTGATGGTCGGTTTGAGCCGGTTCCAGTCAAATGTCGCAATCACAATGATGAGTACGACGATCAACAACAAGAAAACCCCTATTACTGAAGTGGTTATTTTACCTGTTCTCGTCATGTCTAACCTCCTTACTTCCTTCCTTGCCTGTCCTAAAGATAGTCCAGCAGGATGAAAAGGAGGTGCGCTACGCCCTCATCAAAGTGACAGAATTACGTCTTCGAGGGTATCCAGGGGCACTGGACGAGAGAGAAAATAGCCTTGGGCCGCGAAAGCCGGTGAGTTTTGCACATCACGCCACTCTTCCAGCGTTTCAACGCCTTCGACAATGACACCGCGGCAATAGCGGTTCATGAGCTGTAATAGTAGTGTGAAGAGATTACGTCCCTCCGGCGTCTTGCGCAGCATGACGAACAGATCCCGCGCCACTTTGATATAGTCATAACTCACTTCACTAAGCGCCGAGAAGTTCGCCATTCCGGTACCAAAGTCATCCAGCCAGAGCGGACCGAACTCGCACATTGAGGCGAACGACGCCCCCTTCGGCAAGCGGATATGTTCCACCAGCTCAAAACGCAGCCACGGCAGGCCTTCAATGATTTTCAGGATTTCGGGATCCTGACGCATCGCAATGAGCGTTGGTCCGTCGACGTTCACAGAAGCCAGCAGGTTGTTGGCTCTGAAAAAGCCCCCTTTCAGCTCAAGCTGCAGAAGTTGCTCTTTCACTACATCAACACGATGCCGTACAGCCACTTCAGCAAAATAGCGGTCTGGTGCAATACGTTGGGAAGGGTTATCAGGATGGCTCACGACGGTCAGCAGTTCAACGGCCATCAGCCGTCCGTTGGTCTGGTAAATTGGCTGGTAGGTGTAAGCACGCTCGCACTGCAGCCAATAGCGTCTTTCCAGCAAGCTTTCAATACTCGCATCGGGCGTAATGAGCTGCTGGGTAACCTGCTTTATCATCTGAGATGTCCTGTAAATAAGAGTGTGACTGACCGGACTCGTCAAAGGTTATCGGCGCTCAGGCGCAGAACTTTACGTTCAGCCGTACGCAAAATAGAAACTAAGCGGCAAAAAACGACGCAGAACACGTGCTGGCTCAAAAAAATAATGGA
Source organism: Citrobacter sp. Cpo147 (assembly GCF_030332405.1). Classification (NCBI taxonomy): domain Bacteria; kingdom Pseudomonadati; phylum Pseudomonadota; class Gammaproteobacteria; order Enterobacterales; family Enterobacteriaceae; genus Citrobacter; species Citrobacter sp. Cpo147. The sequence goes on along the minus strand of NZ_JAOWHX010000034.1, from coordinate 253,475 downwards.
ACGATGTTTTAATATAGTTGACCACTTAACACCCACAGCGCACACTAACGCTAATTTTTTTCAGAGCAGGTTACGACTATGTCCAGAAAGATTGCCGTGATTGGCGAATGCATGATTGAGCTGTCACAGAAAGGCGCTGACGTTCAGCGCGGATTCGGTGGCGACACGTTGAATACATCCGTTTATATCGCCCGTCAGGTCGATGCGGCGGCACTTTCCGTACACTATGTGACTGCACTGGGTACCGACAGTTTTAGCCAACAAATGCTGGAGTCCTGGCAGGGTGAAAACGTGGACACCTCATTAACCCAGCGCATGGAAAACCGCCTGCCGGGTCTCTACTACATTGAGACCGACAGCACTGGCGAGCGCACCTTCTATTACTGGCGTAATGAAGCCGCCGCAAAATTCTGGCTGGAGAGCGAGCAGTCTGCCGCGATTTGCGAAGAGCTGGCGACATTTGACTACTTGTATCTGAGCGGAATCAGCCTGGCGATTTTAAGCCCGGCAAGTCGTGACAAGCTGCTGTCGTTGCTGCGTGAATGCCGTGCCAACGGTGGAAAAGTCATTTTTGACAATAACTACCGCCCACGTCTGTGGAGCAGCAAAGAAGAAACCCAGCAGGTGTATCAGCAAATGCTGGAATGCACCAATATCGCATTCCTGACGCTGGACGATGAAGACGCACTGTGGGGTGAAAAACCCGTTGCCGAGGTAATTGCCCGTACTCACGCGGCTGGCGTACAGGAAGTGGTTGTGAAGCGTGGCGCAGACTCTTGCCTGGTTTCCATTGCAGGCGAAGAACTGATCGACATTCCGGCCGTTAAATTGCCGAAAGAGAAAGTGATCGATACCACTGCGGCCGGAGACTCCTTCAGCGCCGGGTATCTGGCGGTCCGTCTGACCGGTGGCGATGCCGCCGAAGCCGCAAAACGAGGCCACCTGACGGCAAGCACCGTCATTCAGCATCGTGGGGCGATTATCCCCCGCGACGCCATGCCGCAATAATTTATTGTTCCTGGAGGCCGGATAAGGCGTTAACGCCGCATCCGGCACTGGGTAAGCCGGGAGCGCTTCGCTTGCCCGGCCTACAGGTTACGATACCCTTTACTGTACAGGCGGGATATCCGTCACTTCAGGGTGTGATTCATCCGTTTCAACAGACGTTGCCGCTGCGGTAACGGGCGCCATAATGCTATCCCACGTCGCCTGCAGATCCTTCATATTGAATTCAGGTTCGCCCTTCGGCTGCAGCAGAATTAACGCCATATCTTGCGATAGCTGCTGACGCAGGTCCTGATTCAGCATCTCAACGCTCAGGCTGTTGAGGAAGCTCTGGCGTAAACGCTGGTACTGTTCAGGCGCAATATCCACCACCTGATTTTGCAGCGAGCGCAAACGCTGGCTGATCAAAATATCGGTATCGGTACGACCATAGGTGGCAAACAGCTTCTGCAGTTCCAGATTCTTTTGCGCTACCAGCGCATTGAACTCTTCTTCCGGCAGTCCCTTATCACGCACTTTCGCCAGCTCACGCGCAACCGTACCCAGATTGGCGTTCAGCTTATCGTTCGGCGACTCAACGTTAATCGCGCACTGCGCGCGCAGGAACAGCACCCGGCAGTCAAATCCGAGGCCAATGTCTTTGGCATTGTTTTTGGTTAGCTCTTGCTGAATGTGCCAGAACAGCGCCTCACGCGCTAAATCAGCGCGCCAGTAACGTAATAACGCGGCAGATTCACGGATCGGTTGCCACGGCGTATCCCACATAATAGACAGGCGATCCTGGCGTACCGCATCGGTCATAATGCTCACGGCTTCTGCTCGCAGCGGAGAGAGCGTGGGTACCGGTGCAGGCGTTTCGCGTTTTCCTTTTAACTCGCCAAAGGTTTTATTGATTTGCTCAGCTACGCTGCGTGCATCAACGTTACCGACGATGATCAGCGTCATCGCGTCCGGGGTATACCATTTCTGGTAGAAAGACTGAATTTTCGACGCATCTACAGGCGTTTTCAACGGATCGGCGGGATCGTGCCCCAGCAGGGTTGATCCCTTCAGACGGTAACGCCACCACCCTTCTTTGGTATCTGACGGCCAGGTTGCAACCATATCTTCGCTATTCAGCGCATGATTGACCGTTTCAGAGGTAATGCTCAGTTTACCGGAGATATTCGCCAGATAAGAAAGTGACTCTTTCAGTAGATCGTTACGGCTGTTAGGCAGACTGAGGTTATACAACGTGGAATCATAGGAAACGATAACCGGCGGCATGGGACGTTTGGGATCGAACCCCTGCTGCCACAGTGAACGGGCTTGCGAGGCATCGAGGCCACCGCTTTGCGTCAGCGCGATACGCGGGATCGCATGGCTGAAACCACTCTGTTGCGCACTTTCGGTGAGTGAACCGGTATTAACCAGCAGGCGAACCTCAATACGGTCGCTCGGGCGCTGGGGAGTGGCTAACACTTGCCACTGTAAACCATTTGCCAGCGTGCCCTGTTGCCATGCTGGATCAGGCTGGAGCGCATCTGCCTGCACATAGCCGGCAGTGGCCATCATCAGCAAGCCGCCCGCTAAAAGTCGAATTTTTGTGCCCTGCATGTGAACCCCTGATCAACTATCCTGGAAATAAAAAGACAGCCCTCGAAAGGACTCTCTGAATATGACGTTAAAAACACTTCGTGTTAGACCGCGAGAACATAAAAATGTCACGGAAGAAGTGAAAAAATCCCGAGCCGCCGAATCGACGGTTTCAGGCACAGGGGGTAATTATGCGCAAACGCCCGCAGTCCTGGAAGGGACTACGGGCATAAGTGACGAGATTAAGAGGATAAATCGTGCGTTTTGCCATCCGGCGCACGATTATTCAACGTGTCATCCAGCTTTTTGGTATCCAATTCTTTCACCCATTTAGCCACAACAACAGTTGCAACACCGTTACCAATCAGGTTGGTCAGCGCACGGGCTTCAGACATGAAGCGGTCAATACCAAGAATCAACGCCAGACCAGCAACCGGCAAGTGACCCACCGCAGAGATAGTCGCGGCCAGAACAATAAAGCCACTCCCGGTCACACCCGCTGCACCTTTTGAGGAGAGCAGAAGCACCACCAGCAGGGTTATCTGATGGAAGATATCCATGTGGCTGTTGGTTGCCTGAGCGATAAACACCGCCGCCATTGTCAGATAGATTGATGTCCCATCAAGGTTAAACGAGTAGCCCGTGGGTATAACCAATCCGACAACCGACTTCCGACAGCCCAGTTTTTCCATCTTATCGAGCATACGCGGCAGCGCGGACTCGGAAGAAGAAGTCCCCAGAACGATCAACAGTTCTTCACGGATATAGCGGATGAATTTAAAGATACTGAAGCCAGTTGCGCGGGCAATTGAACCCAGCACCAGCACCACAAACAGAATACAGGTGATGTAGAAGCAGATGATTAGCTGACCCAGTTGCACCAGCGTTCCGACGCCATATTTACCGATGGTAAAGGCCATAGCACCGAAAGCACCGATCGGCGCCAGGCGCATGATCATATTAATGATGCCGAAAATAACCTGCGAGAAACTTTCAATCACGTTGAAAATCATCTGGCCCTTGCTGCCCAGACGATGCAGCGCAAAACCAAACATTACCGCAAACAGCAATACCTGCAGGATGTTACCGCTGGCAAACGCGCCAATGACACTCGCCGGGATAATATCCATCAGGAAACCTACGATCCCCTGGTCTTTTGCCTGTTCGGCGTACATTGCAACCGCTTTGGCATCCAGTGTCGCCGGATCGACGTTCATCCCGGCACCGGGTTGCACCACGTTGACGATGATGAGGCCGATGATCAGCGCAATGGTACTAACAATTTCAAAATAGAGCAGTGCAACCGCGCCAGTGCGGCCTACGGCTTTCATACTTTCCATGCCTGCAATGCCGGTAACGACAGTACAGAAGATGACAGGTGCGATGACCATCTTGATGAGCTTAACGAAAGCATCACCAAGCGGCTTCATTTGGGCGCCTAATTCAGGGTAGAAATGGCCAAGGAGAATACCTATGGCAATCGCTGTCAGGACCTGAAAGTAAAGGCTTTTGAATATAGAGGTTTTCATAGGGTGTCCTTAAAGTAAAAACCACAGGTCTTGTAAGGTTTTGTTTAACCTGCGGCCTTAAGGTAACACCCACACAACTTGACAGAAATGTACCTGGATCATAATTGATACAGAAATGTTAAAAATTTTGAGCTGGCTCGCACAAGCGAGACCTTTTTTAACTTTTGTAATCAGCGCTTTCCGGCGCCAGATAACGTTCTTCGAAGATATTTGCCGGGACCGGTCGGGCAAACAGGAACCCTTGTGCCACTTCCACCCCGGCTTGTGATAGCCATTCACGCTGCGCTTCGGATTCGACACCTTCGGCGATCATCTGCAAATTAAGGCTGTGGGCCAACTGAATGATGGCGGAGATCATGCTGCAATCCTCAGGTACCCCATCGACAAACATCTTATCGATTTTGAGGACATCCACCGGTAGCGACTTCATGTGCTGCAGCTGTCGCAGGCCCGCATACCCCATGCCAAAGTCATCCAGTGCGATACGTACTCCCGCATTACGCAATGGGCGCAAAATGGCCACCGCAGCGTGGGGATCATCGATATGTCGGCTTTCAGTCACTTCCAGGATCAACGTACCAGGCTTGATGCGATAGCGGTTTAACAACTCCAGCAGGTCCGAGACCATACTCGGGTGCATCAGCTGTAGCGCGGACAAATTCACCGACAGCGGCAGCATCAGACCCCGTTCCTGCCACGCTGACAGCTGGCGGCACGTCTCTTCCAGCACCCAGTAACCAACCGTCACCATCAGGCCGCAGGACTCAATCCTGTCGATTAACCCTTCGGGCAGCTCCCAGCTTCCGTCCGGCTGCTGCATCCGCAATAATGCTTCTGCGCTCAATACCTTACCGCTGGACATTTCCACCTGCGGCTGCATCCAAAGCGCGAACTGCTGATTATCCAGCGCGCTGAGAATATCGTTCTCTTCCGTCAAACGCTGCTGCGCCTCTTCCATCTGTAACGGATCAAAGAACTGAATTTGATTTTTACCCTTATGGCGCGAGGTTAACACGGCCGACAGGGCGCGGCGGTAAAGCTGTTCTGCGGTCAAATCACCATAGAACATTGCTACCCCAATGTTGCAGGTAGGACGCAGTTGAATACCCTGAATAGGTAATCGCTCGTTAACGATAGTGAGTACTTGCTGACCTAAAGTAATAGCGTGCCAGGGTTCTTTTACACCATGGGCGATGATGGCGAAGTCATAGCCACTCACCTGGGAAAGCACCATCCTGGGGGCTAATACCGACTTGAGTTTTTCGACCAGCGTAAGCAGCAGGATTTCCCGCTGAGTTTCGGTTAACACCCCCGCGGTGTCACGTAGGGTTTCGCAGGTGACAATCATCAGCGCCGTCGTCTGCTGGCGGGTAACAACCTGCTCCAGCAGCCCCATTAAAAACGACTTATTGGGCAGTTCGGAAACCGGGAAACGCATTGCAAAGTCGCTTTGCTCTTCGCTATGTCGCTGAATCAACTGCTGATTAAGATTGTAGCTACGCACCAGCATACCAATCTCATCATCCTGATGTAGACGCGGCAATGCCAGTTGATAGCCAATCAGATCCTGCTGTTGAATGTCGTTCAGCTCACGGGCAATTTTACGTAAGGGGTGCACAATCAAGCGGTTAATGCACCAGGAGATGGCGACGGTCAATATTAACGACAAAAGTAAGTAAATGGTCACTAACGTCGAGAGCGTACTCATCACGAATTTGTACATGCGGTACGAATCCGCCTGCAGTACCAGATACGCCAGCGGTTGCGGATTAGCTGAACGCTCAAGGGAATAGATCGGCAGCGAAATTTGTACCGGAAGCTCAAACAGGCGAGTCACCGTAACAGGAACGGGGCGTTCAGGGATAAAGCTCATCCGCAACGCCTGAAACTGATTGGGCAGCACCACATCGGCGCGACTTACCACGCCCGCTGGCCGAATACTTTTTAAAATGGCTTCCGCTTCGGGAATATCCCCTTTCAGGATAGTGTCCGACAGAGGCTCACGGACGGAGCGAGCGATACTTTCCAGTTGCGTAGCCGTGTTATAGCGGTTTTGCTGGACCAGATGGAACAACAAAACGGTGCAAAAAATAAAAACGAACACCATAACAACGGCCGCAACCATTGCCATCTGCTTAATTGTTAACGAGCGACTGACACGCAAACTGACTCTCCACGGATAGACGAAACTGCCGTCAGAGTATACCCGATCGTAGCGGTATTAAGAGAGGCGGTATCTGAAAACTTCCCAGCGTGCATTATCGCGACAGGATAGGCACCTGGCGACGAGATTTATCTGCATTTAAGCCGAAAAAGGCCGCAAGGTCGCCCCCTGCGGCCTGGTTCGGGCGCATGTTGTCATCACGGCAGGCAGACGCCTACAAAGCGCATTACTTCCTGTTACGCAGCCAGCTCACAATCAGGCTGGCAATGGTGCCAGCGATGATTGGAGCCGCTAAATCGTGCCAGAAGGCCACGCCTAACTGTGCGAGCGTCATATAGCCGCCTGTGTTGCAATGGCAACTGTTCACGGCTATCCTTGAGTTGTTCAGGTTCAAGTCAGCCCCCGTTTTGTTGCCAGGTTTATACCGAACAACGTGCGGGGGTTTTCTCTTTCCAGCAACCGATGCCGCCGGGGATCAAGCCCCCGCAACATTGCGCCTCACCGGGAATTCCCGGCTTGCCGCTGATTCTACGGCAGCCCACTTGCCATATCACTGCGCAATATTGCGCTCTGCGTAGCGCCTCGCAATTCACCCATTTTCTCACCAGCACGCTGGAAAGATTCTTTCCAGTTGGCAACATTTCTGCCGACCATTAGTTCAGACAAAAACATAACGCATTGATATCTATCAGTTCATTTTCTGGCACAGCGATTGCTATTTTGACTGTGAGCTGTTCTGTTCCGAATTAAAGGAGATATCATGTCTGACTGTCGTACTTACGGATTCAACACCCAGATCGTTCACGCGGGGCAACAACCCGACCCTTCAACTGGCGCGCTTAGTACGCCTATTTTCCAGACCTCAACGTTTGTTTTTGACAGCGCCGAACAAGGTGCCGCCCGCTTTGCGCTCGAAGAGTCCGGGTACATTTACACCCGCTTGGGTAACCCCACCACCGATGCGCTGGAGAAAAAGCTGGCTGTACTGGAAAGAGGTGAAGCCGGGTTGGCAACCGCGTCCGGTATTTCTGCTATCACCACAACGCTGTTGACGCTTTGCCAGCAGGGTGACCATATCGTTTCCGCCAGCGCGATTTACGGCTGCACCCACGCGTTTTTGTCGCACAGCATGCCGAAGTTTGGGATTAACGTCAGCTTTGTCGACGCAGCAAAGCCTGAAGAAATCCGCGCCGCCATGCGACCAGAAACCAAAGTTGTGTATATCGAAACGCCCGCCAACCCAACGCTGTCGCTGGTCGACATTGAAACGGTGGCCGGTATCGCCCATCAACAGGGCGCATTGCTGGTGGTGGATAACACCTTTATGTCGCCGTACTGTCAGCAGCCTTTGCAACTGGGCGCGGATATTGTGGTTCACAGCGTCACCAAATATATCAACGGTCACGGGGATGTGATTGGGGGTATCATTGTTGGTAAGCAGGAGTTTATCGACCAGGCGCGGTTTGTAGGCCTGAAAGATATCACCGGCGGCTGCATGAGTCCTTTCAATGCGTGGTTAACACTGCGCGGCGTTAAAACGCTGGGCATTCGTATGGAACGTCACTGTGAAAATGCGCTGAAAATCGCCCGCTTCCTCGAAGGGCATCCATCCATTACTCGGGTGTATTATCCTGGCCTGACTTCGCATCCGCAGTATGAGCTGGGCCAGCGGCAAATGAGCCTGCCAGGTGGAATTATCAGCTTCGAAATCGCCGACGGCCTCGAGGCTGGTAGGCGGATGATCAATTCTGTAGAATTGTGCCTCCTCGCGGTCAGTCTCGGTGATACCGAAACCCTCATTCAGCACCCAGCGTCTATGACACATTCGCCCGTTGCACCTGAGGAACGGCTTAAAGCAGGTATTACCGACGGGCTTATCCGTCTTTCTGTGGGTCTTGAAGATCCAGAAGATATTATTAACGACCTTGAACACGCCATCAGAAAGGCAACATTCTGACCAATATGGCCTGAACCGACGCCGTTCGGTTCAGGTTGTTGAGAATCAAGGCACAACAGTCTGGCAATACGCGTGATCCTCTTTCGGGGAGAACGTGTATTTTGGGCAGGGGGTTCTATGCAGGACAACACATTACAATTAAGCAACAATACAGCAACCGCCGTACCATTCTCAAAAAAAATACCGTTTACGAAATACGATTTTGGCTGGGTATTACTGTGCATCGGCATGGCCATTGGTGCCGGAACGGTACTGATGCCGGTACAAATTGGCTTAACAGGCATTTGGGTATTTATCGTTGCCTTTATTATTGCTTATCCGGCAACTTATATTGTGCAGGATATTTATTTAAAGACATTATCAGAAAGCGAAACTTGTAATGACTACACGGATATTATAAGTCATTACCTGGGAAAAAACTGGGGCGTATTTCTTGGCGTCATCTATTTTCTGATGATTATTCACGGCATATTTATTTATTCCTTATCCGTGGTTTTTGACAGCGCCTCATATATCAAAACCTTCGGCTTGACCGAGGCCGATCTTTCGCAGTCGATAATCTATAAAGTGGCCATTTTTGCCGTGCTGGTCGCCATTGCTTCCGGGGGAGAAAAGCTGCTGTTCAAAATCTCCGGCCCGATGGTGGTGGTCAAAGTAGGTATCATCATCGTATTTGGTTTTGCGATGGTTCCGCACTGGAACTTCGCTAATATCAGCGCCTTCCCTGAAGCATCTGTCTTCTTTCGTGATGTACTGCTAACCATCCCGTTCTGCTTCTTCTCAGCGGTGTTTATTCAGGTGTTGAACCCAATGAACATCGCCTACCGCAAACGGGTGACGGATCGGGTGCTGGCTACGCGTATGGCAATCCGTACGCATCGCATCAGTTACATTACTCTGATTGCTGTCATTCTGTTTTTCTCCTTCTCTTTTACCTTTTCTATTAGCCATGAAGAGGCCGTTTCGGCTTTCGAACAAAATATTTCCGCACTGGCACTGGCGGCTCAGGTCATTCCTGGGCAGATTATTCATATCACCTCAACAGTATTAAATATCTTCGCCGTATTAACCGCGTTCTTTGGTATTTATCTGGGATTCCACGAGGCGATCAAAGGTATTATTCTCAACGTTCTGAGCCGCGTCATTGACGTTGAGAAAATTAATCCGTTAGTACTCACGCTGGGTATTTGCACCTTTATTGTTATCACTCTGGTCATTTGGGTGTCATTTCGCGTATCGGTACTGGTATTCTTCCAGCTAGGTAGTCCGCTTTACGGGATTGTGTCGTGTATTATTCCGTTCTTCCTGATCTATAAAGTAACGCAACTGGAAAAACTACGCGGGCTGAAAACCTGGTTGATCCTGCTGTACGGAATTCTGCTGTGCCTGTCGCCCTTATTGAAGCTGATTGAATAACCCACGTATATCGCGCCGTCAGACGCTGGCGGCGCTTAACCCACACTCTCCAGCTGATAGCCGCGAATTTTATTCAGCACCGTGGTGTGCGACACGCCCAGCGCTTTGGCAATATGCCGTGACGACACATTATCTTCCACCATCTGTTCAATGAGCTGGCGTTCAGCACACAGAACCTGCTCTTTAAAAGGACGTTCTGTCGCGCCCCGCTCAACGGCAGGCAAATTCACCATCCCTAATTCTTCCCGCGTAATAACATCGGATTCGGCCATCAGCATCAGGCGAATAATGGTATTTTCCAGTTCGCGCACATTTCCCGGCCAGGTGTGATGGTGCAGGGCATCAAAACAGGCTTTATCCAGAATGATCCGCCGCTGGAATTCCTTCGCGTATTTCTGCACAAAGTGGCGAATCAGCAGGCTGATATCCTGTGGGCGCTCGCGCAAAGGTGGGATGGTCAGTGAAAGCACGTTGATGCGGTAATAGAGATCGGCGCGCAGCAGACGTTGTTCCACCATCTCTTCCAGATTGGCATTGGTTGCCACAATAATGCGCACATTGACCGGAATAATATGTGCCCCGCCAACGCGCCGAATCCCGCCATCCTGAAGCACGCGCAGGAGTTTAGCCTGTAAGCTCAGCGACATTTCGCCAAACTCATCGAGAAAAAGGGTGCCTTTATCGGCCATTTCAAACAGCCCTTTTTTGCCTTTACAATCCGCGCCGCTGAAAGCCCCTTTCTCATAGCCAAAGAATTCACTCTCCATTAGCGACTCAGGTAGCGCAGAGCAGTTGACCGGAATAAACGGATAAAAACGTCGCTGCCCGGAATTATGGATAGCCCGGGCCAGCAGCTCTTTACCAGTCCCCGTATCGCCACGGATCAGAACGGTATATTTGCTGTCGGCAATTTTTATCGCCTTTTCGATAAGCGCGTGCATGCTCTGGCTGCTGCAAATAATGTCAGAGAAATAGCGCGGGCGTTCCGGCTCCGGCGTTGACAGCTCGCTTATCTCCTCACAGAGATAAGCAACATTAATAATATCGGCGCGCTGGCTTAAACAGGATTGCACACAGGAAATATCCTGTAGCTGGCGGCACCAGGATTTAATCAGGATCCGCCCAGGCGTCACTTTCATGGAGATGATATTGATATCACAGCAGGAAAATTCCTTCAGGACATCCTCAACCATCGACAGACGATCAATTGTTTTAATATCCCAGCGTATCGTGACCACATTTGCTCCTGGTAGTTAGCAACTGCGAAATAGATATTTCTGTGACTAGAGGAAATCTGACTACATTCTAGACGCTGTGGAATAATGTTCTGCCAAAGGACTCACATTGTGGACGTAAAGAGAAAATATAAAAAAACCGGAGCACAAGGCTCCGGTTATCGGGTCATAACCCAGGTTTATTGCTGTGGGTTTTCATCCTGGTCAACGGCAAAACAAGCTACCAGTTGACCGCCGTAATCTTTCAACTGCGGTTGAAGCTGGGTACACGGACCAAAGCGACGACGGCAGCGGGCGTTGAACGCACAGCCCGGCGGCGGATTCAGCGGGCTTGGCAGTTCACCGGTCAGCTTGATACGCTCACGGCGATCGTCCGGGTTCAGACGCGGTGTTGCGGAGAGCAGCGCTTGCGTGTACGGATGACGCGGATTATTGAAGATTTGGTCCTTCGTCCCTTTCTCCACGCAGCGGCCTAAATACATCACCATCACTTCATCGGCAATGTGCTCGACAACCGACAGGTCGTGCGAGATAAAGACGTATGACAGCCCCAGTTCCTGCTGCAAATCCATCATCAGATTCAGCACCTGCGCACGCACCGAAACGTCCAGCGCTGAGACCGGTTCATCGGCAATCACCACGTCCGGGTCAAGCATCAGACCGCGAGCGATGGCAATACGCTGACGCTGACCGCCGGAGAACATATGCGGATAGCGGTCGTAGTGCTCGGTTTTCAGCCCCACTTTCGCCATCATCGCCAATGCTTTTTCACGACGCTCCTCTTTGCTGAGCGTGGAGTTGATCAGCAGCGGCTCTTCCAGAATCTGTCCCACTTTTTTACGCGGGTTCAGGGAACCGTACGGGTTCTGGAATACAATCTGGATTTTCTGCCGACGCAGCTTTTGCGCCTGCGGGTCGTGCTTAAGCAGATCCTGTCCCTGGTAATACAGCTCACCGCCGGTCGGGACTTCAATCATCGTCAGCAGGCGGCCAAGGGTGGATTTCCCACAGCCCGACTCGCCTACCACCGCCAGCGTTTTACCACGCTCTAAGGTAAAGGAGACGCCGTCCAGCGCTTTCACCAGGCGCTCCGGGGCGAACATACCCTTTTTCACCGGGTAGTGTTTTTTCAGATCAATAGCCTGCAACAGCGGCTGTGGCAAAGCGGCCTTTTGCGTACTCATAGCCCAGGCCTCCCGGCATCATCAAGTGGGTAGTGGCATTTCGACTGACGACCGCCTTCCAGCAGGTTCAGTTCAGGTTCTTCAGCGCGGCATTTGTCGGTCGCATAGGGACAGCGCGGGTTCAGCAAACAACCGCTCGGGCGGTCATATTTACCGGGAACCACGCCCGGCAGTGAGGCCAGACGCGCTTTGTCCTGAGCAAACTCCGGCAGCGCGCGCAGCAGCGCCTGGGTGTAAGGATGACGCGGCGCGCGGAAGATATCCTGCGCGGCCCCGGTTTCCACTACCTGACCGGCGTACATCACGATGATTTTGTGTGCCGCTTCAGCCACCAGCGCCAGATCGTGCGTGATTAAGACCAGCGCCATGTTCTCTTTTTGCTGCAATTCCAGCAGTAGCTCGATAATCTGCGCCTGAATAGTCACATCCAGCGCCGTTGTCGGTTCGTCGGCAATCAGCAGTTTTGGACGACAGGCAATCGCCATCGCGATCATCACGCGCTGGCTCATTCCACCGGACAACTGGTGCGGATAGACATCCAGACGCGAGGCCGGATCGGGGATCCCCACCAGCGTCAGCAGGTCAATTGCCCGCTGAATACGCGTTTTTTTGTTGCCGCCCTGGTGCACTTTGATGGCTTCCATAATCTGGTAGCCGACGGTGTAGCAGGGGTTAAGGCTGGTCATCGGGTCCTGGAAGATCATCGCCACTTCCGCGCCCACTAACTGGCGACGCTCTTTCTCAGAAATGCGCTTCAGGTCGCGACCATTAAACTCCAGATTTTCGGCCATAACGCGGCCTGGGTAGTCAATCAGTCCCATAATCGCCAGCGAACTGACGGACTTACCAGAGCCGGACTCTCCTACAATGCCAACCACTTCACCCTGATTCACACTGTAGCTAATGCGGTCTACGGCGCGGAATTCGGAACCTACGTCGCCGAAATGCACCGATAATTTATCTACATTTAATAACGCCATCTCGAACCTCTTACTGCTTCAGTTTGGGATCGAGCGCGTCACGCAGACCGTCACCCATCAGGTTAAATGCCAGCACCGTCAACAGGATCGCCAGCCCCGGGAAGGTCACAACCCACCAGGCGCTTTGGGCAAACTGCAGAACGTCAGAGAGCATGGTGCCCCATTCCGGCGTAGGCGGCTGTGCGCCCATCCCCAGGAAGCCGAGGGCAGCCATATCGAGAATGGCGTTAGAGAAGCCAAGCGACGCCTGAACAATCAGCGGCGCAAGACAGTTAGGAAGAATGTTGACGAACATCTGGCGCATCGCGCCGGCTCCCGCCACGCGAGATGCAGTGACGTAGTCGCGGTTAACTTCCACCAGCACAGCGGCGCGCGTCAAACGGACATAGTGCGGCAATGCCACGAACGTCAGCGCCAGCGCGGCGTTGCCAATCGAGGGGCCAAATACCGCCACCAGCACCAGCGCCAGCAACAGGCTCGGCAATGCCAGCATGATATCGACCACACGCATGATGACGTTATCGACAATCCCGCCAAAGTAACCGGCGATCAGCCCAAGAACCACGCCCATCAGCAGGGAGAGAACTACCACCAGACAGCCGACCAACAGCGACAGACGCGCACCGTACATCAGGCGGGACAGCACGTCGCGGCCTACATCATCAGTACCAAACAGATGCGCCATGGTACCGCCTTCCTGCCACGCGGGAGGAGCCAGCAGCGTATCGCGGAACTGGTCTGCCGGGTTGTAGGGTGCGAGGACGTTGGCAAAGACCGCAATCAGGATCATCACCACAACGTACACCAGCCCAACAACCGCACCTTTGTTGCGTTTAAAATAGTGCCAGAACTCCTGCAACGGAGTCATCGGCACCGGTGCAGCAATAACTTTATTTTCAGTAACCTGTGACATGATGGCCCCTTACTTCTTATGCCGAATACGCGGGTTCACCACGCCGTACAGCAGGTCTACCAGCAGGTTGACGAGGATAATCATCGTCGCGACCAGCAGCACCCCGCCCTGCACCACCGGATAATCGCGGCGTTGCAGCGCATCGATCAGCCAGCGCCCCAGTCCCGGCCACGAGAAGATGGTCTCGGTCAGGATCGCCCCGGCCAGCAACGTACCAACCTGCAGGCCGATAACGGTCACCACGGGCAGCATCGCGTTACGCAGAGCGTGAATAATGATGACGCGCATACGGGTCAGGCCTTTGGCGCGCGCGGTACGGATGTAATCTTCACCCAGCACTTCCAGCATCGATGAACGGGTCATACGCACAATGACCGCCAGAGGAATGGTACCCAGCACCATCGCAGGCAGGATCATATGCGCCAACGCATCAATAAAGTTGCCCTCTTCACCCCAGATGGCGGTGTCGATAAGCATAAAGCCGGTTAGCGGATTGGAATCATCAAGGAACACCATGTCGCTCACCCGCCCAGAAACTGGCGTCAGGTTCCACTGCACGGAAACCAGCATGATCAGCATCATGCCCCACCAGAAAATCGGCATGGAGTAACCGGTCAGCGCCAGGCCAACGGCGGTATGATCGAAAATAGAGCCGCGCTTAACGGCAGCAAGTACACCCACTGGGATACCCACTGCGACGGCGAAAATCATCGCGCAGACGCCGAGTTCCAGCGTTGCTTTGAAGCGAGGTACGAACTCTTCCCACACCGGTAAGCGGCTTTTCAGTGAGATACCTAAATCACCATGCATAACCCCCCAGATATAGTGGAGGTACTGCTGCCACATCGGCTTATCCAGACCGAGTTCAGCCAACAGTTGAGCATGACGCTCAGGGGAGATCCCACGCTCACCCGCCATGATCATAACCGGATCGCCGGGGATCATATGGACGAAGGCAAAGGTGAGAAGAGTGATACCGATAAACGTGGGGATGACGAGTCCCAAACGTCGGAGAATGAACTGCAACATAACCCGGATTCTCTCTAATGACGCACGGCCTGGAACCGTGAGTCTGTATTGCTCACAAATCTTATCCCACGCAAACTGCATCGCGGGTAAAGCATTACGCCGGAGGGCGCTGCGCTTATCCGGCCTACACATCACCGGGGCGCAGCGCTTCCTTAATTGCTTTTAATTATTCGACAGAGACGTTTTCGAAGTGGTGTTTGCCTAATGGATCAACCACATAGCCTTTCACTTCCTTACGCACTGGTTCGTACACGGTGGAGTGAGCAACAATCAGAGCCGGAGCCTGGTCGTGCATAACAACCTGAGCTTGCTTGTACAGTTCAATACGTTTGTTGTGATCGTCGGTCGCACGCGCTGGCTGGATCAGGTCTTCAAACGGCTTGTAGCACCAGCGAGAGTAGTTGGAACCGTCTTTCGCTGCCGCACAGCTGAACAAGGTGGCGAAGAAGTTGTCCGGATCCCCGTTGTCGCCGGTCCAGCCCATCATCACCGCCTGATGTTCACCCGCTTTGGCGCGTTTCAGATACTCGCCCCACTCGTAGGTCACAATCTTGGCCTGAACGCCAATTTTCGCCCAGTCAGCCTGAACCATTTCTGCCATACGACGTGCGTTCGGGTTATATGGACGCTGTACCGGCATAGCCCACAGCTCAACGGTAAAGCCTTTGTCCTGACCAGCTTCCTTCAGCAGCGCTTTGGCCTTCTCAGGATCGTAGGTGTAGTCTTTAACGTCGTCGTTATAGCCCCACATAGTCGGCGGGATCAGGTTTTTCGCGGCAACGCCAGCGCCCTGATAAACCGCTTTGATGATCGCTTCTTTGTTTACCGCGTAGGTCAGCGCCTGACGGACTTTCACGTCATCAAACGGTTTCTTCTCGGTGTTGAAAGAGAGGTAGCCAACGTTCAGACCCGCCTGTTCCATCAGGTTGATGTTTTTATCCTGCTTCATGCGCGCGATGTCTGCCGGGTTCGGGTACGGCATCACCTGGCACTCGTTTTTCTGCAGTTTGGCGTAACGCACGGAAGCGTCAGGCGTAATGGAGAAGACCAGACGGTCGATCTGCGGCTTGGTGCCCCAGTAACCTTCGAATGCTTTATACAGAATACGGGAGTCTTTCTGGTACTGCTGCAGCTGGAACGGACCGGTACCAATTGGGTTCAGATCCACTTTCTCCGGAGAACCGGCTTTCAGCATGTTGTCAGCATATTCTTTGGAAAGAATAGAAGCGAAGTCCATCGCCAGGTCAGCCAGGAACGGCGCTTCCGGGCGAGTCAGCACGAACTGAACGGTTTTATCGTCCACTTTTTTCACTTCGGAGATCAGATCCGGCAGACCCATCCCTTCGAAGTATTCATAGCTGCCGCCAGAGACTTTATGGTACGGGTTCTGGGCATTTTTTTGACGATCGAAAGAGAACACCACGTCATCGGCGTTAAAATCGCGCGTCGGTTTAAATTCTTTGTTGTCCTGCCACTTCACGCCCTGACGCAGGTGGAAGGTGTAGGTTTTGCCGTCTTCGCTGATTTCCCACTTCTCAGCAAGGCCCGGGATCACTTCAGTCGTACCGGTTTTGAACTCGACCAGGCGGTTATAGATCGGTACGGAGCTGGCATCATAGGTGGTGCCAGAGGTGAAAAGCTGCGGGTTAAAGCCTTCAGGAGATCCTTCTGAACAATAAACCAGAGTTTTAGCCTGTACGCTTGCTGCGACGGTCATAGCCACCAGGCTCAGACCAAGCTTCAGCATCCCTGACTTCTTCAAGGAAATACTCATTCTTCTGCTCCAAATGTGATGTTTGTTGTTTTACCCTTTGCAGTGGGTTTGCACCGCCTGGCCTTTTTTGTTTTTTACCCGGCCGGGTCGGCGTTAAGAGGATGGGGATTCCGTTCACATAAGCGACTGAGTTGCAGTGCGGATTCTCCATGAAATGCCCCTCATACCCTACAATCTGTCAACAGAATGTGAAAACGTCAATACAGGTCACCGTGATTTACGCCAACGGTGAGAATTCACAAACAAAGATTAAAAAAAGTGCGGAAGGACATTTTCAGCAGGGAAATTTGTGCTACGCGTACTATGCCAGAATAAACATCTTCATATTTCGCAACATTTGGTGATTAACATTTATGCAATTTATTCAAACTTTCTAAATTAATGCTGCATATCTGAGCGATTAATACCATGAACGTTAAAGCGCACAGCGTAAAATGCCAGCTTCAGCCATAAGTAGCGCAAAAAAAGTTTCAAGCAAATATAAAAAAAGGCAATGGAATATGTCACAGAATCGTTAACAGTCAGTGGGAAGTGGTGCACAATTTTTGCAGATAAAATGAAGGTCAAACATGGGGTCGGAAAAACAAAAAATACGCCCTGCCAGCGCTTTGCCTGTAGGCCGGATAAAGCGCTTGCGCCGCCATCCGGCAGTGTCTGTTATAGCGTGATGTTTTGCCTGATGGCGCTTCGCCTGTAGGCCGGATAAGGCGCTTGCGCCGCATCCGGCAATGTCTGTTATAGCGTGATGTTTTGCCTGATGGCGCTTCGCTTATCAGGCCTACAAAAGCCACAAATGCAAAAAGCCCGCTCAGAGAGCGGGCTTTTTTAATTTGGTCGGTGATAGAGGATTACTCGCCACTACGTGGCTCGCCCTGCGGGCCGTTGCTGACGCAACGTTCTCTCGCTACGCTCGAGTCGAACCTCTTGCCCCCGGAGGTTCTCATCCTCGTGGATTCCGGAAAGCAAAAAGCCCGCTCAAAGAGCGGGCTTTTTAAATTTGGTCGGTGATAGAGGATTCGAACCTCCGACCCCTTCGTCCCGAACGAAGTGCGCTACCAGGCTGCGCCAATCACCGAATGCGGGGCGCATCTTACTGCTCAGCTGCGCGCCCGTCAATCCCTTAGTATCAAAATGCCATTTGATCGGTGAGAAAGTCAGCAGCTCAGTTACTGGGCTGTAGCCTTATTCGCGTCCGGGATACGGCACCAGTTGTTATTCTCGTTAATACCACCATTTGGCGAGGTATAACCGAGGCAACCCAAAATGGTGTCGTACAGTTCAACATGACGACGCGGCACCTTCATATCAGCTTCTTGCTTAAGGTGTTCAAACGCCTTCGCATGGTCGGGGTCTTCCAGATACTTGTCAGACATCCACACCATCATAGGAACGCGGAACTGCTCAGGTGGCGCCATTTTACGCGGCGTACCGTGCAGGTGCTCGCGCTCGTTAATCGACTCACCGTGATCGGCGGCGTAGAACACGATCGCTTTCTTATCGCGTAGTTGATCAAACACTTTGGTAATAAAGTGATCAACATAGGTTACCGAGTTATCGAATGAGTTGATCATCTGGGCCTTCGAGCAGCCACTATCAACATTGACACATTCCGGCTTCCACTGCGCATATTCGCGGGTGTAGCGCTGGGTGTAGTTAAAATGCGAGCCCTTAGTATGCAGAATAATCAGATGCTTGCCACCATCTTCATTATTTTGTAGAGACTGCTGCATCTCGGTAATCAACAGCATATCGTCAACGTTCTTGCCACGGTTGCGCGGCTCTGCGCCAATCTGCTCACGATAGGCGATGTTCTCCGCCATGGTGTTACTGTAGAACCACATCTCGCTTTGCATCGCGTAAAGATCGGTCTTGAACCCTAACTGGCCGAGCACGGAGAAGACGTTTTGTTCTTTCAGAGTACGCTGCGGGTTTTCTTCTGCCCCACCCTCACGCACGAACATACAACGCAGCGATAGTTTTGTTGCCGTATCACAGGAATATCCACGGAAGGCGGCCAGATTTTTCTCCTGGGCGAGCCTTGGCGTGGTATTACGCTCATAGCCAAAAATCCCCATATGATCCCAGCGGGTCGTTTCGCCGATAATAAAGACCACATAGGTGTCGTCGAGGTTTTTGGGGGCAACATAGGTAAACTTCTTCGCCGGGTTCATCAACGATTTGTTGTCTGAGGATTCATCCACCTGTGCCCAGGCGTACAGACCCAGCGCGGAGAGCCAGTTTGACGGCAGATAGGAATTCGCCACTACCCCGCCATAGCTGGGTAAATCGATTCCCGTTGCTCGCTCAACGCTTCTCTGTTGCATGCTCAGCAGGCGAATCGGCGCCCATACCATCAAGCCAGCCAACAATACCACCGCCACGCTACGCCATCTCATGCCAGGTGTACGGATCTGTTTCATCAGGGTATAGCGGCAGCGATTACTCCAAATCAGAACCAACGGTAAAATGCTGACCGAAACCAGCCACACGACAAAATGCCAGCCAACAACTTCTTTCGATAAATCAATATCCGTGGTCATTACGGAGGCAATAATACCGTAACCAATTACCACATTCAGGAAGGTCATGTAATAGCTGGCACCGGCAGAACACAGCACCACTAAGGTTGTCAGGACACGCCAGGCGCGCCGACCAAATAAAGAGAGAAGCCGTAGTAAAAAGAAGGTCACCAGCACAGTGCCGGCTAATTCAACAACCGCAGAGAGTCCTTTCCAGACGGTAAACTCGTGTGCATATCCGCTAAAGCGCCGGAAAAATACAGCACAGTTCATAAACAAACCGATATAGATTGCCAGCAGGAAACTGAGTTTCTGCTGCGTCATCGACTTAATGTATCTCATGCAAACAAACCCTGGGAATCGGGATAAAAACACCCTGTGCAGTAGTCAAACAGACCAGGCAGGGGAAAATGCGACAACAGCAGAGGTGAAATGTCTACGGGCGCGGGTAAGTAGACCACAGGAGGGTGAAAAAGTGCTTATGGAGAATGCAAATGGCGCATATATTTTTGTAAATATATGCGCCAGGTATTAATCAGACTACTAATAGGTTTAGGCGTGCGCCTCGGTATATACGCTACGCTGTGGCTGGCGGATGGTGGTGGAGAGTGCCAGTGAGATGATTAACAGCGCAAAGATAACGCAGAAGGTCACATAGAAACCGCCGAACAGCGAGGCGATAATGGAACCACAAATGCTGCCGATACCGAAACCTAAGTAAATGACACCGTAGTTTTTAGCCAGGTTGTTCAAACCGAAGAACTCGCTCACCAGTGACGGGAACACGGTGATGGTACCG
The DNA here is from genome assembly GCF_030332405.1 of Citrobacter sp. Cpo147. NCBI lineage: Bacteria > Pseudomonadati > Pseudomonadota > Gammaproteobacteria > Enterobacterales > Enterobacteriaceae > Citrobacter > Citrobacter sp. Cpo147. The sequence continues at coordinate 233,396 of NZ_JAOWHX010000034.1, read as the reverse complement.
CCAAAGTTAAATGCTACACAGGCAATCGCCGCAAAGAAGGTCACATCATTCAGCGGGGCGAACAGCAGTGCCGCCATACCGACCAGCGAAACGACCTGCCCAATGGTGATAACGCGAATACGAGAGATTTTGTCGGACAGAATCCCCAGAACCAGACGACCGGACAGGTTAGCTATAGAAATGACGGTAACCGCATTTGCCGCCGTTGCCACATCCATATGCGCCAGGCTTTGTGCAATATCTTTCGCCACGCCAATCACATACAGCCCACTCATACACGCCGTCAGGAACATCACTGCCAGCATCCAGTACTGCGGTTTACGCATGGACTGCGCCAGGGTGTAGTCATTCTCAACCACGCCATTTTTCGTTTTCACTTCCTGATTCGGCGCGTCTTTCATCAGCGTGGAGCCAAATACGATCATCACCAGCACAATCGCGCCCCAAATCATGAAGGTTTTTTCCAGACCCACAGTGCTCAACAGTTGGCTGTCGATGAATTTAAAACCGAGGCTGCCAAGACCGTAAGAACCGATGGCAAAGGCGGAAATCAGCCCTTTACGCTCAGGGAACCATTTTACACAGTTGGAAAGTGTTAACAGGTAGCCTGCTCCATCCGCCAGACCGACCAATACACCGGCGCTCAGCCACAGCATAATCAGGCTGTCAGAGTGGGCGGTTAAGAAGAAGCCGACACCCAGTAAAATACCGGAGGCCATGGTGACGCATTTCACGCCAAAACGTTCCTGCAGTTTCCCGGCGACGGAAGAAGAAATTGCCAGCCCGAGGCTCAGCAGGCCAAAGGAAAAGGCAACCTGACTCACTGGCGCATCAAGCTTAGAAGAGAGCGCACCGTTAAACAGGCTCCAGGTATAAACAGAACCTAAAGCAAATTGAGTAATGATGGTGCCGATCAGTGTCAGCCAGCGGGTACGCTGATAATCAGAAGTTTTCATGGCAGTCTTCCTGCATAAACAAAATGGGAAATTCTCTGCCAACAACCATACCGAAGCGCTTTTATGAGCAGGAGAAAACGGCATGAAATGCCGCCAGGACGGAATGAAATGCCTGGAATGTGGAATGAATGACGAGACAAAAAGTCGGGTTACTGAATTTTATCGCATGAGTTAGTACACGCTATCGCTGGAGTGCGTGTGATTGTTGATCTCAACATGTAATCAAGATGTTTATGTGCTGATTACTTACGTTAAAATTTGGCGCTCACTCCCATGGTGTACATATAGTCGCTGTTGTTGGTGCTGTTTTCAGCCTGCGAAAGCGCTGCGTAAGCCGCCATGTGCGGGTTCAACAGCATATCCGCACCGACGGTGACATCCACCCAGTTACCGTCCTGACCCGCTGCTGACATGCGGCTGAGACCCGACTGCGCCTTCCAGATATTCTCGCCAAACTGCTGGTTATAGCTGATTTGCGCCCACGGTCGCACATCACCGAACTGCGAATTGACTCGCCAGCCCAACGAGCTCACGCTGGCATGCCACAGCGGATCGTTCTGCGTTACCGAAGTCGCGCTGTCGCCAAATTCGTTGTAAGTAGATGTGGTTGAACCGTCATAATGCAGTGCGGCAACCGGACCGGTCGTTACCTGCCTGGACAGCGGGAAGTTCCAGCCCATACTCATGCCGCTGGTCGCATCCATAGGCGTCTCATCTGCAAGATTCACCACGGGACCCGCCACGTTCTGAGTGGAACGAATACGTTCTTCCAGAATGTCGTTATAACGTGGTTGGTGATCGCTGTCCCATGTATAACGTTCAGCCGTATGCCCTGACATAGCATCAACGATATATTCTTGTTGCCAGCCATATGCTGTATTGATGGACAGCGCACAAACTACGACGCTCGCCAGAGTTAACCTTTGGCGACCACTACTGTTTCTTATAATCATCAACGCGACTCCAGAAAAGAGCCGAATTCGGCGATATTATTGTCATTGTGTGAAGGATATCGGGCCCATCAGGCCCTGTATTAAATATTGTCTTTTTAGCTGGCGCGTCAAGGCGGGCCGAATGAAATTTTTACGCCAGTAAAAACAGCGAGGAAGAATATGCAGCGTTGCGGATGGGTCAGCCAGGATCCACTTTACATTGCCTACCACGACAAGGAATGGGGCGTCCCCGAAACTGATGGTAATAAACTGTTCGAAATGATCTGCCTGGAAGGTCAGCAGGCCGGGTTATCGTGGATTACCGTACTCAAGAAACGGGAAAATTATCGCCACGCTTTCCACCATTTTGATCCGGAAAAAGTGGCGGCCATGACCGAAGAGGATGTGGAAAGGCTGGTACTGGATGCCGGCATTATTCGTCATCGCGGAAAAATTCAGGCCATTATCGGCAACGCTCGCGCTTTTCTGACGATGGCGCAAAACGGAGAGTCGTTTAGCGAATTCGTCTGGTCATTTGTTGATAACCAACCGCAAGTGACTCGCGCCGCCAACCTGAGTGATATTCCCACCTCCACGCCTGCGTCAGACGCGCTGTCTAAAGCGTTAAAAAAACGCGGATTTAAGTTTGTCGGTACCACCATTTGTTACTCCTTTATGCAGGCGTGCGGCCTGGTCAACGACCATGTCACCAGCTGCATCTGTTATCCGGGAGAACAACATGATTCGTGAATCCAAGGCTGAAGATCTGCCGTCAATTCTGGCGCTGTGGATGGAAAGCACAATCCATGCCCATCCGTTTATCGAAGAGCGCTACTGGCGCGAAAGTGAATCCGTGGTGCGGGATGTTTATCTGCCAGCCGCGCAAACCTGGGTTTGGGAAGAAGAAGGCGAGCTCAAAGGCTTTGCCAGCGTGATTGATGATCGCTTTCTCGGCGCGCTGTTTGTCGCACCTGCCGCCATCAGAAGTGGGATCGGCAAAGCGCTGGTGCAGCATGTCCAGCAGCGCTTTTCGATACTCAGCCTTGAGGTCTACCAGAAGAATCAATCAGCGGTGAACTTCTACCATGCGCTGGGTTTTCGCATTGAAGACGGCGCATGGCAGGAAGAGACTCACCACCCCACGTGGATTATGGGCTGGCAGGCGGATCAAACGCCGTAAGCGCCAACATTGGTCCGCTATATTTTTCAAGCCACGCCAGCGCAGTATTGCCCGCGCAGCCATTCCCCAACTTCGAGCTGGGGAGATCTTTGGTCAGCACGTTGACGGCGCCATTTTTACAAATACCGTTCACTGCGAGATCCAAATCAGGCCACGCGCCTTCATGAATACAGATGACGCCGGGTTTAATACCCGCCGTCACCACCGCGCCTGCCAGAACTTGCCCGCGCTGGTTCCACACCCTGACCGTATCGCCATCCGCAATGCCGCGCGCGTGGGCGTCCTGCGGATGAATCGTTATCGGCTCACGATCCGCTACCGCGTACTGCTCACGTAGCGCACTGTAGTTAAGCTGACTATGCAAACGGTGCGCCGGATGGGCGGAAAGCAGCTGTAGCTGGTCCGGTTCGGCGTTACCGAACCACTCATCCGGCTCCAGCCACATCGGGTGCCCCCCGCAGTCCGCGTAACCGTAACCTGCAATCCTCGCGGAGTAGATTTCAATTTTTCCGCTGTCCGTTTTCAGCGGATGCGCCTGCGGGTCGCGGCGAAAATCCGCAAAACGGATAAACTGTGCGCTGGCGGCGTTTTCCGGCATTTCGATCAGGGCGTTGCGCTGCCAAAACTCGGCGAAAGGCGGCAATGTCACCTGCTGACTGGCCCCACGTTGCCCGGCAATATTGTAAAAAGTCTCCAGCCACGCCAGTTCGCTTTTACCTTCGGTGAACCGTTCATATCCGCCTTTTTCCCAGCGCTCACTCAGCTCGGCAAAGACATCAAAATCATTTCGCGCTTCGTCCTGCGGCGGTACGACCTGCTTCATCGGCACCAGGTGCTGGTTGCTGTAATCGCCGGTCATGGTCAAATCATTACGCTCAAAGGAGGTGGTTGCTGGCAGCACGATATCGGCATGCTTTGCTGCTGCGGTCCAGAAACACTCCGAGATGACCACCAGCTCCGGTTTTTGCCAGGCGCGAATTAAACGGTTAGTGTCCTGATGATGGGTGAAGTTAGCGCCACCCGCCCACCACAACATGCGAATGTCCGGGAAATGACGGTCCATGCCGTTGTGCTGGTAAAAACCACCGGGGTTCTCCAGCGCTTCAACAATTCGTGCCACCGGAATTTTATCTACCGCGTCGGTGCCGCCTTTAACGCTGCCCTGCATTGAAGCCAGTACCGCAGCCCGGCGCGTTGGGTTGCCGCCGTTGGCAAAATGGTACGACAGCCCAAAACCGCCGCCTGGCGTCCCGATTTGTCCGAGCATGGCGGCCAGGGTGACAATCATCCAGTGTTTCTGCTCGCCATACTGCTGGCGCTGCATTCCCCATCCGGCCATCAGCATGGTGGTATTTTGGTGAAATATCGCCGCAAGTTCGCGTATCTTCGCCGCCGGAATGCCACAAATACCTGCCGCCCATTCTGCCGTTTTTGCAACATCATCAGATTTACCCAGCAGGTAGTCGGCAAAACGGTCATATCCGGTGGTACACCGGGCGAGAAAGTCCTCGTCATGCCAGCCGTTTTCCACCAGCGTATGCGCGATGCCCAGCATCAGCGCTACGTCGGTCCCCATATGCGGGGCAATCCATTCCATCTTATCGCCAAAGAAATCGACGCTTTCCGATCGCATCGGATCGATACAGATCAAACGTTTACCGCTGTCGCGCAATGCCTCAAAGTACGCGAGGCCCTGCTCATCGGACGCGTTCCAGGCAATCTTGAGAGTGTTGAGCGGATTGGCGCTCCACAACACCACCACTTCGCTGTGCTCCAGCACCACCGGCCAGCTGGTTTGCTGCTGGTAAACTTCGTTCCCGCCCACCACGTACGGCATGATCGCCTGCGCAGCCCCCGTCGAGTAATCCCCCAGATGCCCGGTATAACCGCCCGCCAGCGCCATATAACGCTGTAACAGGGTCGCCGCTTTGTGTAACACGCCGTTGGAACGCCAGCCGTACGAACCGGCAAAAATTGAGGCCGGGCCGTAGCTGTCACGGATGCGTTTATGCTGCGTATGGATAAGATTCAGCGCGTCGTCCCAACTGACGCGAACAAACTCATCCTGCCCACGTACGCCCTGTGGGTTCTCCGGCGAGGCGAGAAACCCTTTACGCACCATCGGAAAACGTACCCGCGTTTTACTGTGAACCTGGTCGCGCACCACGGTTTGCAAAGAGTTGGGATGAGCGGTGGGCAGCGCGCCACGCGAGGAGAAAACCGTCTCACCATCAGTGTCGACGAGGATTGGTCCCCAGTGGGCGGCGGTTAACACCGAGTAATGTGCGGGTGAATTAGCCAAGATGGCGCTCCTGAATGCGATGTGACGGCTTATTTATTATGCCGTTCAATGTTACTTACAAATTTCAGAGTCTTCCCTGGAATTTTCTTCATGTTCACACGTCATAATCAACCGCCACGGTCGCTGTGGCAAAGAAGAAAAAGTCATTAAGGAATTAAGATGAAGAAACGTGTATTTGTTATTGCTGCCATCGTGAGCGGCGCCCTGGCGGTTTCTGGCTGCACAACAAACCCTTACACCGGCGAACGCGAAGCGGGTAAATCCGGCATTGGCGCAGGTATTGGCTCTCTGGTCGGCGCGGGCATTGGCGCACTCTCTTCTTCGAAGAAAGATCGCGGCAAAGGCGCACTGATTGGCGCAGCGGCTGGCGCGGCCGTTGGCGGTGGTATCGGCTATTACATGGACGTGCAGGAAGCGAAACTGCGCGAAAAAATGCAGGGAACGGGCGTCAGCGTGACGCGCAGTGGCGATAACATCATTCTGAACATGCCAAACAACGTCACCTTCGACAGCAGCAGTGCCAACCTGAAGCCTGCGGGTGCTAACACCCTGACCGGCGTGGCGATGGTACTGAAAGAGTACAATAAAACCGCCGTCAACGTGCTGGGCTTCACCGACAGCACCGGTAGCCAGGATCTGAATATGCGTCTGTCGCAGCAGCGCGCAGACTCCGTTGCCAGCGCCTTGATCACTCAAGGGGTCGCAGCTAACCGCATCCGCACTCAGGGTATGGGCCCAGCAAATCCAATCGCCAGCAACAGCACAGCGGAAGGTAAAGCGCAAAACCGCCGCGTAGAAATTACCTTAAGCCCGATCCAGTAACGTTTTGTGCCGGATGGAGACAGTCCGCGTCCATCCGGCATGAAGCACTTGCCATCGTTGATTTTCGCGTTAAGGTGTTGTCACCAAATTCAGGGAAATCAGCGATGAGCAAATCAACACGGGCAACCATCAGCGATGTGGCGAAAGCTGCAAAAACCGGCAAGACCAGCATTTCACGTTATCTCAACGGTGAAAAGCACCTGCTTTCCGACGCGCTGCTGGCCCGCATTGAACAAGCCATTGCCGATCTCGACTACCGTCCCAGCCTGATGGCAAGAGGCCTGAAACACGGTCGTACCCGCCTGATTGGCCTGATCATCGCCGATATTACTAATCCCTACTCCGTCAACGTGCTAAGTGGTATTGAAGCCGCCTGCCGCGATAAAGGCTTTACTCCGCTGGTGTGTAACACCAACAACGAAGTGGATCAGGAACTGCATTATCTCGACCTGCTGCGCAGCTACCAGGTCGAAGGGATTGTGGTCAACGCCGTCGGGATGCGCGAAGAGGGGCTGAACCGCCTGCAACAGTCTGCGCTGCCGATGGTACTGATTGACCGTAAAATTCCCGATTTCGCCTGTGATATGGTCGGGCTGGATAACACCCAGTCGGCAACGGTTGCCACCGAACATCTGGTCGAACAAGGTTTTGAAGCCATCCTGTTCCTCAGCGAACCACTCGGCATGGTGAATACCCGCCGCGAACGCCTGAGCGCTTTTCGCACCACGCTCGCGCAATACCCCGGTGTTATCGCGCAAAATGCCGAAGTCCCGCTCACGGACAATACGCAACTGGACGACACCCTGCGCCAGTTTCACCAGCAGCATCGTGGCATGCGCAAAGCCGTTATCTCTGCCAACGGTGCCCTCACGCTACAAGTAGCCCGCGCCCTGAAACGCATTGGCCTCAACTGGGGGAGCGACATTGGCTTACTCGGCTTTGACGAACTGGAGTGGGCAGAGCTGGCGGGCGTTGGTATTACCACGTTGAAACAACCCACCTGGCAGATTGGTTACACCGCCGTTGAGCAGGTTGTGCGCCGGATTGATGGCGGCTCCGCTGCCATTCAGGAACAGGTCTTCTCCGGCGAGCTGATCGTGCGAGGCTCTACCGCCCGTTAAATTACCTTCGTGATGGTGATCATAAATTCGACATCATGGGCTTTTCTTTGGAACCGGTTCCATCTAGCGTTATAACAAGAACGCTAGTTTGGAGTTTCCATGAAAAGAAAAATTATGGTGGTCACCGCCGCTTACGGCCACGACCAGGTACGGGCCGCAGGCGGGCAAACGGCAATGCTGCCCATCATCGCTGAAGCCGGTGCTGACGGCGTCGAAATCCGCCGCGAGCTATTAACCGACGCCGAGCTGAAGACACTGTCAACGATGGCTTCTGCGATCGAAATCTTCGGCCTGCTGGCCTGTTACTCAGCGCCTGAACCGTTGTTCCTTGAGGATGGTAACCTCAACCCCCGTCTTCCAGAACTACTTGAGGAAGCGCAGGCCTTGCAGGCACTGTGGTTAAAAGTCTCCCTCGGCCATTTTTCCCATACCGAACAGTTCGACGTTCTACGCCAATGGCTGGACAACAGCGGAATGGAGCTGGTTGTCGAGAACGATCAGACCGACTGCGGACGCCTGCAGCCAATGCAGCGCTTTAACGAAGCCTGTCAGGCGCAAAACCTGCCGATATCTCTGACCTTCGATATGGGCAACTGGCTGTGGGTGGGCGACTCCCCGGAAGAAGCAGCACAAAACCTGGCGTCAACCGTTGGCTATATCCATGTCAAAGCCGCAGTTGCATATCACGACAGCTACCGCGCCGTACCACCTGATGCAGCCGATCCGCGCTGGCTGGCGCTGCTAAAAACGCTGCCCAACGATGTCCCGCGCGGCATTGAGTTCCCCCTGGAAGGGCAGGATTTGGCGGCGGTTACCCGCCGCTACGTCGAGCTGTTACGCGAGGAGTAACGCATGAAAAATTCACTGGATGTGGTCACTATTGGTGAAGCGATGGCGATGTTTGTCGCCACGCAAACCGGCGAACTGGCGGATGTGGAGCAGTTTATCAAGCGCGTTGCAGGCGCTGAGCTTAACGTAGCGACCGGTCTTGCTCGTCTGGGCCTGAAGGTCGGTTGGGTGAGCCGCGTTGGCAACGACAGCTTTGGCCGTTTTATCGTTAAGTCGCTGGAAAAAGAAGGGATTGATGCGCAGGGAGTCACCCAGGACGGGCGTTACGCTACCGGCTTTCAGCTTAAATCTAAGGTTGAAAATGGAACCGATCCCATTGTGGAATATTTCCGTAAAGGTTCCGCTGCCAGCCACCTCAGCATTGAAGATTATCACGAGGACTATTTCGCCAGCGCGCGCCACCTGCACCTGAGTGGCGTAGCGGCAGCGCTTTCTGCCAGCTCTTATGAACTACTGGCGCATACCGCCCGCACCATGAAGGCCCAGGGGAAGACCATCTCGTTCGACCCGAACTTGCGCCCGGTATTGTGGAAAAGCGAAGCCGAAATGGTGGAAAAGCTGAACCGCCTGGCATTTCAGGCTGACTGGGTTTTACCAGGGTTAAAAGAGGGCATGATTTTAACCGGTCAGCAAACGCCTGAAGCCATCGCCGACTTTTATCTGCGCCATGGCGTGAAGGCCGTGATCGTGAAAACCGGGGCTGATGGCGCCTGGTACAAAACCGCCAGCGGCGAACAAGGCTGCGTGGCACCGGTAAAAGTCGACAATGTGGTCGATACGGTCGGCGCAGGAGATGGCTTTGCCGTAGGCGTTATTAGCGCCCTGCTGGAAGGCTGCTCGCTGCATCAGGCGGTGACCCGCGGCAATAAAATTGGCGCACTGGCCATTCAGGTTCAGGGCGACAGCGAAGGATTACCCACACGTGAACAATTAGGGGAATAAACTCCCGGCCAACTCTGTACCCTACATACAGAGGCGGCGTATCAGCATAACCAGAGGGCAGTCTATGAATAGCTCAACTAATGCAGCAAAACGCTGGTGGTACATCATGCCAATCGTGTTTATCACGTATAGCCTGGCGTACCTTGACCGCGCGAACTTCAGCTTCGCCTCCGCCGCCGGTATCAACGAGGACCTCGGCATTACCAAGGGAATTTCTTCCCTGCTGGGCGCGCTGTTTTTCCTCGGCTATTTCTTCTTTCAGATCCCGGGCGCAATTTACGCTGAACGCCGCAGCGTACGAAAACTGATTTTTGTCTGTCTGATCCTCTGGGGCGCATGCGCGTCGTTAACCGGCATGGTCAGCAATATTCCAATGCTTGCCGCCATCCGCTTTATTCTTGGCGTCGTTGAAGCCGCCGTGATGCCGGCAATGCTGATTTACATCAGCAACTGGTTTACGAAATCTGAACGCTCGCGCGCAAACACTTTCCTGATCCTCGGTAATCCGGTCACCGTCCTGTGGATGTCCGTGGTTTCCGGTTACCTGATTCAGGCGCTGGGCTGGCGGGAAATGTTCATCATTGAGGGCTTCCCGGCCATCATCTGGGCGTTCTGTTGGTGGGTGCTGGTAAAAGACAAACCGTCTCAGGTCGGTTGGCTGTCAGAATCTGAAAAAGCCGCTCTTCAGGCACAACTGGAAAAAGAGCAGCAAGGCATCAAAGCCGTACGTAACTATAGCGAGGCTTTCCGCTCACGTAACGTCATCCTGCTGTGTATGCAGTATTTCGCCTGGAGTATTGGCGTCTATGGTTTTGTCCTGTGGCTGCCGTCGATTATCCGCAACGGCGGCGCAAACCTGGGGATGGTGGAAGTTGGTTGGCTGTCATCCGTACCGTATCTGGCGGCAACGGCGGCGATGATCCTCGTCTCCTGGGCATCCGATAAGCTACAAAACCGTAAGCTGTTTGTCTGGCCACTGTTATTAATAGCCGCTTTCGCGTTTATCGGCTCCTGGGCCGTAGGCGCAGACCACTTCTGGATTTCTTACACGCTGTTAGTTATTGCAGGCGCGGCAATGTATGCCCCCTATGGTCCCTTCTTCGCCATCATCCCGGAAATGCTGCCGCGCAACGTCGCCGGTGGGGCAATGGCGCTGATCAACAGCATGGGCGCGCTAGGTTCATTCTTTGGTTCATGGTTTGTCGGCTACCTCAATGGCGCTACCGGCAGCCCGTCCGCCTCGTACATTTTTATGGGGGTAGCGCTTTTTGTCTCAGTGTGGCTAACTTTAATTGTTAAGCCTGCTAATAATTCCCAAATTCCGGTTGGCGCACGCCACGCTTAAATTTAACTTACGGAGATTCGCATGAAGCCGTCCATTATTCTCTATAAAGCGTTACCTGACGATTTACTGCATCGCCTGGAAGAGCATTTTACTGTGACTCAGGTGCCTAACCTGCGCCCGGAAACGGTCGCACAGCACGCCGACGCTTTTGCCAATGCAGAAGGTCTGCTGGGCTCCAGTGAAGCCGTCAATACCGCTCTGCTGGAGAAAATGCCCAGGCTGCGTGCGACATCCACGATTTCCGTAGGCTATGACAACTTCGACGTCGATGCCCTCAACGCGCGTAAGGTGCTGTTGATGCACACGCCAACCGTGCTGACGGAAACCGTCGCCGATACGGTAATGGCGCTGGTGTTAAGCACCGCTCGCCGCGTAGTGGAAGTTGCCGAACGGGTAAAGGTCGGCGAATGGACCAAAAGTATCGGACCGGACTGGTTTGGTACCGATGTACACCACAAAACGCTGGGGATTGTCGGTATGGGCCGCATTGGGCTGGCGCTGGCACAACGTGCGCATTTCGGCTTTAGCATGCCGATTCTCTATAATGCGCGCCGTCATCATCAGGAAGCAGAAGAGCGCTTCAATGCACGTTACTGCGACCTCGATACGCTGTTGCAGGAGTCTGATTTTGTCTGCCTGATCCTGCCGTTAACCGACGAAACGCATCATCTGTTCAGCACCGAGCAGTTTGCCAAAATGAAATCTTCCGCCATTTTCATTAACGCCGGACGTGGCCCGGTGGTCGATGAAAAAGCGTTGATTGCCGCCCTGCAAAAAGGCGAAATTCATGCCGCTGGCCTGGATGTATTTGAGCAAGAGCCATTACCGGTAGACTCACCGCTGCTGTCACTGCCCAACGTGGTGGCCGTACCGCACATTGGTTCAGCCACGCACGAAACGCGCTACAACATGGCGGCCTGTGCGGTGGATAACTTAATCGATGCGCTGCAAGGACGCGTTGAGAAGAACTGCGTAAACCCGCAGGTCGCATCATAAACAAAAGGCCGGGTGCGCTTACGCTCACCCGGCCTTTCATGTATTACCGTATCTTAATTACTGAGCGGCATTCACCGCAGCAGTCCAGGCCTGATTAAATGCCTGATGCTGAGCAGCCAACGGGCCAATCAGCGTATTGTACTGACTTGCCTGCTGTGACGTTGGGAACTGGATACCGTTGGCGACAAAGCTCACCTGCGTATCCTGCTGCGCCACAAAATCACCAACCTGCACCAACTGCTGCGTGAAAATTTGCGCGGCAGGGATCAGCGGCTGTAAGGCCTCTGCTGGTGCAGTAACAACTTTGTTGTACACCTGATCAAAGACCGGCTTCAGATCTTCGCCCTGCTTCAGCGCGCCATGCGCAGCATCTGCCTGTAGTTTCGCATTCTGCAACTGTTGCCCTAATACACCTAGCGCACCATTTGCCTGACGCAGCGGTTCACGCTGAGTCACATAATCCTGAGGAACACGAATCGCATTTACGCTATCAACCACCGGGCGCAGACCGGAGTCCATCGCCTGATTAACCTGCTGCGAATAGCCATACAGAATCGCGTAATCGGACACAAACGGGCCAAACTGTTTTTTCTGATCGGCGGTCAGCGTTGGTAAACGCTCTCCGCTACGCATTGCAGTATTCTGCAGAAAATCGATAAACGCTTTGCGTTGATCGCCTTCTTTATCAAAACACCCACTCAGGCCAACTACCATTAAGAGCGCCAAAACAGGCGCAAACCAGCGAGAGCAGGACTTACCTGTCGCCATTTTAATACTCCTTTCACCCAAAAATGCGCACAACGACACCCGCGTGCCTGACGTTGACAAGGATAGTCCAGGTCAGCCCCGCAAGATACCCTTTCCGCGTAATCTTGTGGGGGAAAATAACCGTTCCCACCACCGTTCGTTTTGCTAAACAATGCTGCATTTACCACTCGGCGTCATATTTTAGTCATCTTTACAATCGGAATCGATCGTTCGGAGATCCCGACCTTTATCAGTTCGTTAGCCAGCAAAAGATTATCACCTGCGATCCGCTGAAACGAATCCATCACACAAACCTTAAATCCGGCTTCATTTTTTCCGACTACTCTTAATGAGCTTCGAAGAAATTCACGATCCCGCTGTGTGATTTGTAGGAGTTCTCAATGGAATACAAAGATCCTATGTTTGAACTGCTAAGCAGTCTGGAGCAGATTGTTTTTAAAGATGTATCGCAGACGGTCACTCTGCCGCAAAAAACCAACCCTTTCACCGAATTTGAACAGCTACGACGAGGGACAGGTTTAAAAACAGATGATTTTGCCCGAGTGATGGGCGTGACGGTCGCGATGGTTCATGAATGGGAGTCTAAACGCGTAAAGCCTTCCACTACCGAATTGAAGTTAATGCGCCTGATTCAGGCAGACCCTAGGTTAAGTAAGCAACTGATGGATTGAACTATTTTTCAATTTTGCTTAAGAACGGTCCTGTTACAGGGCCGTTCTCTTACGAAGGTTATCCACAAAAAAGAAAATAGTAGTTGCATCCACATGCGTAAAATGAGTTAATGCCCTCAACGGTTTGACGTACAGACCATTACAGCAGTTAGTAAGGCAAGTCCCTTCAAGAGTTATCGTTGATACCCTTCGTAGTGAGCATTTCCTTTACTGTTAAAAAATCTGTAAAGCACGCCATATCGCCGAAAGGCACACTTATTTTTTAAAAGGTAATACACTATGTCCGGTAAAATGACTGGTATCGTAAAATGGTTCAACGCTGACAAAGGTTTCGGCTTCATCACTCCTGACGATGGCTCTAAAGACGTGTTCGTACACTTCTCTGCTATCCAGAACGATGGCTACAAATCTCTGGACGAAGGTCAGAAAGTTTCCTTCACCATCGAAAGCGGCGCTAAAGGCCCGGCAGCTGGCAACGTAACCAGCCTGTAAGCTTAAAAAGCTCAAAAATTCTGAATCCCTGCCAAACGGCGGGGATTTTTTTTATCTGTACTTCGCAGCACATCCCACCTAAACGCTTCTTTGCATTACTTTACCCGTCGCCCCTTTGACCTTTCCCTAAGGGCAAGCTTTATAGTGAGCCAGTCTATATTCCACAATTTTCACAAGGAATTGAAGCTATGTCGAAATCCTCACTGCTGCTGATTTTAGGTTTGCTCACCACTGGTACTGCGTTCGCGGCAACGCCGGAAGCTACTTTTCTGGCCGAACACGGACTTAGCGGGAAATCCGTCGAACAAATCGTAGAAACGATCGATCAATCACCGCAGAGTCGCCCGCTGCCGTATTCAGCGTCCATCACCAGCACCGCGCTGAAGCTCTCTTCGGGCGATCAGGTTTATACCCTGCCGCTCGGTGACAAGTTCTATCTGTCGTTTGCCCCGTATGAATGGCAAACACATCCTTGCTTCAACCACAGCCTTTCTGGCTGCCAGGGCGAAATGCCGGAGAAGACATTCAATGTCAAAGTGACGGATAACAAGGGTGATGTGGTGGTACAAAAAGCGATGAAGAGCGGCCGTAATGGCTTTGTCGGGGTATGGCTACCGCGCAATATGGAAGGCACCATCGCAGTGAGCTACAACGGTAAAACGGCGAAGTATCCTATTAAGACGATGGAAGACAGCCAGACCTGTCTGACAAAATTGCAGTTGCGCTAATAACATAAAAAAATGCCGGATAAGGCGAAGCCGCCATCCGGCATTTTCTAAGTCAGCGCAGGGCCATTACTGCAGCAGAGAAATATCCGCCACGCGCAGGAACAGCTCGCGCAGTTTTTCGAGCATAGACAGACGGTTAATACGCAGATCTTTATCTTCTACGTTGACCATCACTTTCTCGAAGAACGCATCAACCGGTTCACGCAGTTCCGCCAACTCAACCAGCGCTTCCTGGTAACGACCGGCAGCGAAGACAGGCTCCAGCTTATCGCGCAGCACAACCACCTGCATTGCCAGCGCAATTTCTTCCGGCTCTTTCAGCGTCGCCGCATTCACGCGGTCATTCAGCGTCTCTTCAGACTTCGCAAGGATGTTCGATACACGCTTGTTCGCGGCAGCCAGCGCGGACGCGGCTTCCAGCGTACGGAAGTGCGAAACCGCCTTCATACGTGCGTCAAAATCAGCCGGACGAGTCGGACGACGTGCCAGTACGGCCTGAATGGTGTCGACGGTGTAACCTTCGTCCTGATACCAGGCGCGGAAGCGACCGAGCATAAAGTCGATAACGTCATCCACCACGTTGGAGTTGGTCAGCTTGTCACCATACAGATGAACCGCTTCTTCGGTCAGCGTTTGCAGATCCAGATTCAGGTTCTTCTCAACGATAATACGCAGCACACCCAGCGCAGCACGACGCAGCGCAAACGGGTCTTTGTCGCCTTTCGGATGCTGACCAATACCGAAGATACCCGCCAGGGTGTCCATCTTGTCAGCAATCGCCACGGCACAAGCTACCGGGTTCGACGGCAGATCATCACCGGCAAAACGCGGCTGATACTGTTCGTTCAGCGCCACGGCTACATCTTCCGCTTCGCCATCGTGACGCGCGTAGTGCATGCCCATCACACCCTGGGTGTCGGTGAACTCGAAGACCATGTTGGTCATCAGGTCACACTTGGACAGCAGGCCAGCACGCGTTGCGTGGTTAACATCAGCGCCAATCTGACCAGCAATCCAGCCCGCCAGAGCCTGGATACGGTCAGTCTTGTCGCGCAGCGTACCCAGTTGCTGTTGGAACAGCACGGTTTGCAGACGCGGCAGATGGTCTTCCAGACGTTTTTTACGGTCGGTATTGAAGAAGAACTCGGCATCCGCCAGGCGCGGACGAACGACTTTCTCGTTACCGGAGATAATCTGGATCGGATCTTTCGATTCGATGTTGGCAACGAAGATAAAGTTCGGCAGCAGTTTGCCGTCGTTCGCGTAAACCGGGAAGTACTTCTGGTCACCTTTCATGGTGTGTACCAGCGCTTCAGACGGAACTGCGAGGAATTTCTCTTCGAACTTCGCGGTCAGCACTACCGGCCATTCCACCAGCGAGGTGACTTCTTCCAGCAGGCTTTCGCTCAGATCAGCGTTACCGCCAATCTTACGCGCCGCTTCTTCAGCATCGGCTTTGATTTTCGCTTTACGCTCAGCGTAATCCGCAATTACTTTGCCGCGCTCACGCAGGATTTCCGGGTACTGATCGGCAGAATCGATGGTGAATTCCGGCTCGCCCATAAAGCGGTGCCCGCGGATCACGCGATCGGACTGAATGCCCAGAATCGTTGCCGGAATCACTTTGTCGCCCAGCAGCAGGGTCACGGTGTGAACCGGACGCACGAAGTGGACATCAGACGCGCCCCAGCGCATCAGTTTCGGGATAGGCAGCTTCGCCAGTGACGTGGCGATCATGTTTGGCAGCAGCGTTTCTGCGCTTTCGCCTTTTACATACGCACGGTACAGCAACCATTCGCCTTTGTCGGTAGTCAGACGCTCAGCCTGATCAACCGTGATGCCGCAGCCACGTGCCCAACCTTCTGCCGCTTTGCTCGGTTTGCCTTCAGCGTCAAACGCCTGGGCAATGGCCGGACCGCGTTTTTCAACTTCGCGATCGGGTTGAGATTCCGCCAGATTCGCGACTTTCAGCGCCAGACGACGCGGCGCGGCGAACCACTCAACGTTGCCGTGCGCGATGCCAGCGTTATCCAGCTCCGCGGTAAAGTTTGCAGCAAAGGACTCAGCCAGGCTGCGCAGTGCTTTTGGTGGCAGCTCTTCAGTGCCGATTTCCACCAGAAAAGTTTTCTCAGACATGGCCGCCTCTTATTTGTCTTTGTTGCACATCGGGAAGCCAAGGGCTTCACGGGAAGCGTAGTAAGCTTCTGCCACTGCTTTGGTCAGGGTGCGAATGCGCAGGATATAGCGCTGACGCTCGGTGACGGAGATGGCTTTACGTGCATCCAGCAGGTTGAAGCTATGGGCGGCTTTCAGAATACGTTCATACGCAGGCAGCGGCAGCGGATTTTCCAGCGCCAGCAGCTGCTGCGCTTCTTTCTCGTACTGCTCGAAGCAGGTGAACAGGAAGTCCACGTCGGCGTATTCGAAGTTGTAGGTGGATTGCTCCACTTCGTTCTGATGGAACACGTCGCCGTAAGTGGTTTTACCCAGCGGGCCGTCGCTCCAGACCAGGTCGTAAACGCTGTCTACGCCCTGAATGTACATGGCCAGACGTTCCAGACCGTAGGTAATTTCCCCGGTTACTGGTTTACATTCCAGACCACCAACCTGCTGGAAGTAGGTGAACTGCGTCACTTCCATGCCGTTCAGCCACACTTCCCAACCCAGCCCCCAGGCACCCAGCGTCGGGTTTTCCCAGTTATCTTCCACGAAACGGATATCGTGAATGGTCGGGTCCATACCCAGTTCTTTCAGAGAACCCAGGTACAGCTCCTGAATGTTGTCCGGAGACGGCTTAATCACTACCTGGAACTGATAGTAGTGCTGTAAGCGGTTCGGGTTTTCGCCATAGCGGCCATCGGTCGGACGACGAGAAGGCTGCACATAAGCAGTCGCCATCGGCTCCGGCCCCAGCGCACGCAGGCAGGTCATTGGGTGAGATGTTCCCGCGCCGACTTCCATGTCCAATGGTTGAACAATGGTGCAGCCCTGGCGAGCCCAGTAATCCTGTAAGGTCAGGATCAAGCCCTGGAAGGTCCTGGTATCAAACTTTTGCATATTATTTCGTGCTGGATACGTGTGGATTTAAAGGAAGCGATCAGTATACCCGCTGGCTGCAAGATATACAGTACGAAACGGGAAAAAGGGGGAACTTAGCGCATGGAAAGGTGCAAAAACTGCCCGTCTGCATCAAAAGAACAGACAAAACTCTCTTTACGGAAGGTAGAACCACGCATCTCATAGCTGCCCTGGAATTGTTCCAGGCCGGAGATATCAATTTTCTGCGTGCCAGTGTTGTAGCGTTGCGCCGCCTCATTTTTGCACAATGACTCCATATCCAGCGAACGCGTGGCACTGACCTTAACCTTTTGCGCTTTCTGCGCAGGTGCAGACGATTGTGTTTCAGCGCACGCTACCAGCAAAAGGGTAGCGATTGCGGGAAAGAAATACTTCATCATCATTTTATTACCGCCTGGTTTGCTGGTCAGTCTTATTATTAGTGTCTGGAAACAGATCCTATTTTGAGAATCTCATCAGACCATCTCAAGCTTTAGCGTAAGAACTCGGATTATTCCAGTGAGCTACGTTCGCAAAATATCGGTCAGACTTTTTTTAATGGACACAGAGGAACTGATGCAGCCCAAAATTTTCTGGATTGATAACCTGCGCGGGATAGCCTGTTTAATGGTCGTGATGATCCACACCACAACCTGGTACATCACCAATGCGCAAAGCGTCAGCCCGTTGAATTGGGATCTGGCTAACGTGCTCAATTCAGCCTCTCGCGTCAGCGTTCCGCTGTTCTTTATGATTTCGGGCTATCTGTTCTTTGGTGAGCGTAGCGCCAAACCGCGCCATTTCCTGCGCATCGCGCTTTGCATTCTGTTTTACAGCAGCGTGGCGCTGGCCTATATCCTGCTGTTTACCTCGATCAACGCTGAGCTGTCGCTGAAGAACCTGCTGCAAAAGCCGGTGTTCTATCATCTGTGGTTTTTCTTCGCGATCGCCGTCATCTACCTGGTTTCTCCGCTGATACAGGTGAAAAATATCAGCGGCAAGATGCTACTGGCGCTCATGGTTGTGATTGGGGTGATTGCCAATCCCAACACCGTCTCGCAAAAAATCGGCGGCTTTGAGTGGCTCCCTGTCAACCTGTACATCAGTGGCGATACTTTCTATTACATCCTGTACGGCATGCTGGGCCGGGCGATTGGCATGATGGATACGCAAAAGCGTGCGCTCAGCTGGCTCTGTGCGGCGGTATTTATTACCGCAGTATTTATTATTTCTCGTGGCACATTGCATGAACTGCGCTGGCGAGGCAATTTTGCCGACACCTGGTACCTCTACTGCGGCCCAGCGGTATTTATTTGCGCCGCCTCGCTCCTGACGCTGGTCAAAAATACGCTCAGCACACGTACTCTGCCGCTACTGGGCCTTATTTCTCGCCATTCATTGGGCATATATGGTTTTCATGCGCTGATCATTCACGCACTACGTACCAACGGAATTGAACTCAAAAACTGGCCACCGCTGGATATGCTGTGGATTTTCAGCGCCACGCTGGCGGGAAGCCTGCTGCTGTCCGTATTGTTGCAACGTATCGATACGCGCAGGCTGGTGAGTTAGGTGTCTCCAGGCAGCGCCTGATTACGCGAACGCTGCAGTAAAAATTGCCCCATTAAACAGACGAAGAATGCTGCCGGGTATAACCCTATTTCAAAGGGTGCCAACGGGGCATTCCACACCCCCACCAGCAACAACCCTATCGTGATGAGCGCCACCATCTGACACACGGAAGCGAAGCGTTCATCAATTTGATTGAGATTTACTGCACGTTGATAGGCATACGTAACGAACATCCCCGTCATCAGCGCCCCCAAAAAATACCCCTTGCCGCTCAGTAACGGGCATGCGCGCCATAAACCGATACTGTAAGTCAGTATGCCTGAGAGGAATAATATCCATGGCAACAGCCTGGTTGTCTTCATTGGGATCTCCTTATCCATCATGGATACAATATGAATAACCCGCTAAAGACAACACAGAAAAAAGCGACTACACAGGACTTTCAGAATACATCCATACGTGTAATTTATTATTTTTGTGGATATATGCATGCGGCAAATTCCCCTCTGCTAGCCAGAGGGGAAAGTGGTCAGGACATCAGCGGTTGTAATTGCTGATAGATACGACGGAAGGTTTCTCGACGCTGTTGATAACGAGCATGACGCTCCGCGTCAGGATAATGCGCCTGCTCCAGCGTAAGCTGAGGCAGTAACTCTGATAACGACGTTTGCGGATTCATGGCAACTTGCGCCAGGCGCGCCGCGCCGAGTGCAGGGCCAACGTCACCGCCGGTACGGTAATCCAGCTGCAATCCGCTGATGTCAGATAGCATCTGACGCCAGTATTCGCTACGTGCCCCGCCGCCGATCAGCGTAATGCTGGCGGGCTGAATGCCACAGGCATGTACCACGTCCATACCGTCAGCCAGCGCAAAACCCACACCTTCCAGCACCGCCTGTGCCAGTTCTGCCGGACCATGCTGATGCGTCAGACCGAAAAATACGCCCTTGGCCTGCGGATTGTTATGCGGCGTACGCTCGCCGGACAAATAAGGTAAAAACCAGACCGGCTCCGCGTGTTCATCCGCCTGTTGCGCAGCGTCAATCAACGCAGGAACGCTCACCAGTCCGGTTAATTTTGCCGCCCAGTCCAGACACGATGCCGCACTTAACATTACAGACATCAGATGCCATCGCTCAGGCAAAGCATGGCAAAAACTGTGAACCGCACTTTCCGGTTTGCTTAGGAAACCATCACTCACCGCAAAATAGACGCCGGATGTCCCCAGCGAAAGCATCGCCTGACCGGCATTCATCATGCCTACGCCAACCGCGCCCGCCGCGTTATCACCGCCTCCGGCAACCACCGCAACCTCCTCCATTCCCCAGGCTTTGGCGACGTCTGGCAATAAGGTTCCGGTAATCTCGCTGCCTTCATAGAGCGCAGGCATATGTGCTCGAGTCAGTTTACAGGCAGCCAGCATGACATCGCTCCAGTCACGCTTCGCGACATCCAGCCACATTGTCCCTGCCGCATCAGACATATCGCTGGCAAAATCACCGGTCATGCGCAAACGCAGGTAATCTTTCGGCAGCAGGACTTTATCAATCTGGTTGAAAATCTCCGGCTCGTGGCGTTGCACCCATAGCAGTTTTGGCGCGGTAAAGCCAGGCATCATCAGGTTGCCAGTGATCGCTCGAGACTGCGGAACCTGATTCTCCAGCATCACGCACTCTTCAGCACAGCGACCGTCGTTCCATAAGATAGCCGGACGCAATACCTTCTGTTGTTCATCCAGTAGCGTCGCGCCGTGCATCTGCCCGGCAATCCCCAACGCTTTCACCTTGCGGAGTGAATGCTGCTGACCCAGTGCTTTTACCGCGCGATCCGTTGCCAGCCACCACTGCTCAGGGTCTTGTTCTGACCATAACGGATGCGGGCGCGAGACGGTGAGTTTCTCCGTTTGTGAAGCCACCACATCGCCCTGCTCATTGAGCAGAATGGCCTTTACGCCTGATGTGCCAAGATCTATCCCGATATACATAAGGCATCGTTCCTTAAAGAAAGGCCCGGTAGCGCTAGCTGACCGGGCTTACGGACGTTCTCAGAGACCCGTTATTTGTCGAACAAATAATGGTTTACCAGATTTTCCAGCAATTCCTGATGACCGCTCTGGTGCACTGGCGCCAGGTTGTGTTGTTCAGCGTACTGCGCAATTTCTGTCAGCGTCATCTGGCCTTTCAGAATTTGCTGGCCCAGCTCACCATTCCAACCGGCATAACGTTTAGCCACACGCTGATCCAGGCCACCGTCTTCAATCATACGGGCCGCAATTTTCAGCGACAGTGCCATGGTATCCATCGCGCCAATATGACCATAGAACAGATCGTATTTATCGGTGCTCTGACGACGTACTTTGGCATCAAAATTCAGGCCGCCGGTGGTGAAGCCACCCGCTTTCAGGATTTCGTACATCACCAAGGCATTCTCTTCTACGCTGTTCGGGAACTGGTCGGTATCCCAGCCCAGCTGTGCATCGCCGCGGTTGGCATCGACAGAGCCAAACAGACCCAGCGCGATAGCGGTGGCGATTTCGTGATGGAACGAATGGCCTGCAAGCGTAGCGTGGTTGGCTTCAATATTCAGTTTGATCTCTTTTTCCAGACCGAACTGCTTGAGGAATCCGTACACGGTCGCCGCATCGTAGTCGTACTGGTGCTTGGTCGGTTCCTGCGGTTTCGGCTCGATAAGCAAAGTGCCCTGGAAACCAATTTTGTGTTTGTGTTCCACGACTAATTGCATGAAACGACCAATCTGCTCACGCTCCTGACGCAGATCGGTATTCAGCAGCGTTTCATAACCTTCACGACCGCCCCACAGAACGTAGTTTTCACCACCTAACTTGTGCGTGGCATCCATGGCCGTAACCACCTGCGTGGCTGCCCAGCTGAACACTTCTGGATCTGGGTTTGTGGCCGCACCCGCACCGTAGCGTGGGTTAGTGAAGCAGTTTGCTGTACCCCACAGCAGCTTCACGCCGCTCTGTTCCTGTTTTGCCGCCAGCACATCAACCATCTGCGCAAAGTTGTTTTTGTACTCTTTCAAAGACGCACCTTCCGGCGAAACATCCACGTCATGGAAGCAGTAGTAAGGCACGTTCAGCTTGTGGAAAAACTCAAATGCCACATCCGCTTTGCGTTTCGCCAGCGCCAGAGCTTCACCAGGCTGCTGCCATGGACGATCGAAAGCGCCCATACCGAACATATCCGCCCCGTTCCAGCAGAAGGTATGCCAGTAGCAGGCAGCAAAACGCAGATGATCTTCCATGCGCTTGCCCAATACGATTTCGTCAGGGTTGTAATGGCGAAATGCGAGCGGGTTGGTGGATTGAGTGCCTTCAAAACGAACACGATCGAGTTGGTCAAAATAAGCCGGCATAATAAGCTCCATAATCAGGTAATACGGTAAGTAAACTGCGATGTAGCTATACTGGAATTTCCTGATTTATTGCTCAATTACGTTATTTCACACCGCTATTAAGAGAATACCCAAACGTGCGCTGGCTCCCAAAAAAACGCTCTGAAAAACGAAATAAAAAAGCGATCGCGATCGAAGGTTAGCCAATAAACAAAAAACCGTAATGCGCAGATAAAAAATGGCAATTGTCATCCCACTGGCAGTATGTGAATTTTGCGTAGCACCAGGCAAATAAGAAATTTGTCACGCTTCATCAAGCAGTCGTACCTGCGATTTTGCTAGTATCGACAGGCCCACGTTAACCTTTCCAGGACAGGTTCTTATGTTTGATAAACGTCACCGCATCACTCTGTTATTTAATGCCAATAAAGCCTATGACCGCCAGGTGGTAGAAGGAGTGGGTGAATATTTACAGGCATCGCAATCCGAGTGGGATATATTCATTGAGGAAGATTTCCGCGCCCGTATCGATAATATTAAAGACTGGTTAGGCGACGGCGTTATTGCTGATTATGACGATGATGACATTGCACAATTACTTGCCGATGTGGAGGTTCCCATTATCGGCGTTGGAGGCTCCTACCATCTGGAGCAAGATTATCCCCCAGTTCATTACATCGCCACCGATAACCACGCGTTGGTAGAAAGCGCTTTCCTGCATCTGAAAGAGAAAGGGGTTAACCGCTTTGCGTTTTATGGTCTGCCTTCTTCAAGCGGCAAACGCTGGGCCGCGGAACGTGAATATGCGTTTTGCCAGCTGGTTGCCAAAGAGAAGTACCGCGGCGTTGTCTATCAGGGGCTGGAAACCGCACCGGAAAACTGGCAGCACGCGCAAAATCGTCTGGCGGACTGGCTACAAACACTACCGCCGCAAACCGGTATTATCGCCGTTACCGACGCGCGGGCACGGCACGTCCTGCAAGTCTGCGAGCACCTGCATATTCCAGTACCGGAAAAGCTGTGTGTGATTGGGATCGACAACGAAGAACTGACCCGCTATCTGTCGCGGGTGGCGCTGTCATCCGTGGCCCAGGGAGCCAGGCAGATGGGGTATCAGGCCGCTAAACTCTTACATCGTTTACTGGCAAATGAAGAGCTGCCGCTGCAACGTACACTGGTTCCTCCGGTGCGCGTCATTGAACGCCGCTCAACCGACTACCGTTCATTAACCGATCCGGCGGTGATTCAGGCGATGCACTTTATCCGCAACCATGCCTGTAAAGGTATTAAGGTTGAACAAGTGCTGGATTCAGTGGGGATTTCTCGTTCGAATCTGGAGAAGCGTTTTAAAGAAGAGGTCGGAGAGACTATCCACGCCGTGATTCATGCCGAAAAGCTGGAAAAAGCGCGCAGCCTGTTGATTTCTACCACGCTTTCAATCAACGAAATTTCACAGATGTGCGGCTATCCGTCTCTGCAATACTTTTATTCGGTCTTTAAGAAAGAGTATGACACGACGCCCAAAGAGTATCGCGATGTGAACAGCGAAGTGTTGCTGTGAGGAATATTGCCGGATGCGGCGAAGCCGCCATCCGGCACACAGAATTACATATGCGCGGCGATTAAACGCTGGTTATCCTGATACATTGCGAACAAATAGTTGTTGTAGCTCTGTCCTTTAGTGGAATAACCCTTCAGCTTATGAATCATCGCGGTAGCGGTGACTTCCTGATCGGCTTTACGCAGCTGCGCACGTGACTTACGGAAAGAAGAGTAAGCCGGATGCGTGTTCAGGTTAATGACGTAGGCATTTACCGACTCTTTCACCGATTCAAACTGTGAGTAGCCTTTCACTTTACCCGGTGCATTGTTACAACGACCTTTGCCACATTTCATGCCAAACAGGTTGTTGTTGCTACGCGCCAGCTTCGACGTACCCCAGCCACTTTCAGCCGCAGCCATGGTTGCCACCATACTGGTCGGGATAATGTCTACGCGCTCAAGCAGCGTATTCCACGGAATTTTACGCGTGTTGCCAGACCAGTTCACCTTGTAGCGCTTCGCGATGTCTTTCATACGCGTACGCTCAGTCGGTGACCAGCGGTTCTGGTACTGTTTTGAAATCAGCCAGTTACGGTCTGCCGTAATGGCAGCATTTTGACTGGTAATATAAGGCATAACCGTCCGGAGAAACGCTTTTTTCCTTGGTGTTCCGGAAGGGTATTTTCGCAAATCAGGAAGTGAACTACTCTTTGCACTATTGCGAGAATACTCTTGTTTACTGCTTACCTGTGTATTACTTGTCTTGATTACCTGGGGCTTGTGACTCGTTGTCGCCGTGTGTGTCTTTGCCAGCACCTCACCCGAAAATGCAACGGTGAGTAACATAAGAATCATTGCCCCATATCGTCGAATGGGAGTCAATATCATTAGGTCTCCTGGTCGGATTTATACATTCCAACACCTTATATTTTTCACAAAAATGAGAGATGAATCTCAAATCATATCAAAAATAGCCGTCAAGAGCACCCAAAGGAATAGTCCAATTCTGAAACCATGTCACGCATTAACGGTTCAGGGTGCTATTAATTCGAAGAAAATGTGGAGGTTATCGCAAAATAAGTTCATTTTTTGCGCGCGATCGCTCACCCTCACTTCTCCTCCTGGCGGAATCGACTCAAAGGAGGAGTTTCCGGCCTGATTTCACTGGCAAACTGGCGAAAATCGCAGCACCAAGGACAGCATTATGAAACTTGCCGCCGTTGCGCTGGCGCTCATGCCCGGCATTGCCATCGCCTCATCATGGACTTCTCAGGGACTCCCCACCTTCGAAGCGGAAGGTACGGGTAAATTCGTCAGCCATGCAGCGTTGACGAAGGGTACTCGTCCTCTAATCCTGAATTTTGACCAACAGTGCTGGCAGCCTGCTGATGCAATAAAACTCAACCAGATGCTGTCGCTAAAACCGTGTGAAGGCGCCCCGCCGCAGTGGCGCTTATTCAAAGACGGCGATTACACGCTGGAAGTGGATACCCGCTCCGGAACGCCAACGTTGATGCTCTCGGTAAAAAGCGCCGCTGACCCTGTCACGACCCAGATTCGCCAGTGCCCGAAATGGGATGGTTCGCCGTTAACACTGGATGTGAGCCAGACCTTTCCGGAAGGTGCCGTGGTACGTGATTTCTACAGCCAGCAAACGGCAACGGTAAAAAATGGGTCGATTACCCTACAGCCTGCTGCAGCCAGTAACGGACTGTTGCTGCTGGAACGGGCGGAAACTGACGCCCCAGCCGCTTTCGACTGGCATAACGCTACGGTGTACTTCGTCCTGACGGATCGCTTTGTAAATGGTGACCCAAGCAACGACCACAGCTATGGGCGTCGCAACGACGGCATGCAGGAAATTGGCACTTTCCACGGGGGCGATTTGCGCGGTCTGGCCAGCAAACTCGACTATCTACAACAGTTAGGCATCAACGCCCTGTGGATCAGCGCGCCGTTTGAGCAAATCCACGGCTGGGTCGGCGGTGGCACCAAAGGTGATTTCCCCCATTATGCTTACCACGGCTATTACACTCAGGACTGGACCACGCTCGACGCGAATATGGGTAATGAAGCTGACCTGCGTGCGCTGGTTGACGGTGCGCACCAGCGCGGCATTCGCATCCTGTTCGATGTCGTCATGAACCATACCGGCTACGCCACGCTGGCGGATATGCAGGAGTATCAGTTTGGGACCCTGTACTTGTCGGGCGATGAACTGAAAAACACGCTCGGTGAACGCTGGACGGACTGGAAGCCAGCCGCCGGGCAAAGCTGGCACAGCTTTAATGATTACATCAACTTCAGCGATAAAGCAGGCTGGGAAAAATGGTGGGGGAAAAACTGGATCCGCACCGATATTGGCGATTACGACAATCCGGGTTTTGACGACCTGACCATGTCGCTGGCTTTCCTGCCCGATCTGAAAACCGAATCCACCACGCCTTCCGGGCTACCAAACTTTTATCAACACAAACCGGATACGCACGCTAAAGCTATTGCTGGTTACACGCCCCGCGATTATCTGACCCACTGGCTCAGCCAGTGGGTGCGTGATTACGGGATTGACGGGTTTCGGGTCGATACCGCCAAACACGTCGAACTTCCCGCCTGGCAGCAGTTAAAAACACAGGCCAGCGCGGCACTGGTTGAATGGAAGAAAGCGAACCCGGATAAAGCGCTTGATGACAAACCTTTCTGGATGACCGGCGAGGCCTGGGGTCACGGCGTGATGCAAAGCGACTATTACCGTCACGGCTTTGATGCGATGATCAATTTCGACTATCAGGAGCAGGCGGCAAAGGCCGTCGATTGTCTGGCGAGTATGGATCTCACCTGGCAACAGATGGCGGAAAAATTGCAAGATTTCAACGTTCTGAGCTATCTATCCTCGCACGATACGCGTCTGTTCCGCGAAGGTGGAGACAAAGCCGCCGAGCTATTGCTGCTGGCGCCAGGCGCGGTACAACTCTTTTACGGCGACGAGTCGGCCCGGCCCTTTGGACCAACAGGTTCAGACCCATTGCAGGGTACGCGCTCAGAAATGAACTGGCCGGATGTGACCGGGAAATCTGCCGCCAGCGTCGCTCACTGGCAACGCATCAGTCAGTTCCGGGCCAGACATCCCGCCATCGGTGCCGGTAAACAGACCACGCTGACATTGAAGCAGGGATACGGATTTATCCGCGAGCATGGCGACGATAAGGTGATGGTGGTGTGGGCCGGTCAGCCCTGATCCCAACAGGCTTCTCGCTGTGCATACAGCGGGAAGCTCAACACAAAATAAAAAACCAGCCAGGTAAACATCTGTAGCATAAAACATCAATCCAGCCCCTCCCCCCTGATTTGCACCCTGCCATAGGTAGCGCTATGGTTAGCCACTTTACTACTCAGTTCGACAGACCCCCTGCTATGACATTCTCACTTTTTGGCGACAAATTTACCCGCCATTCAGGCATCACCCGCCTGATGGAGGACCTCAACGACGGTTTACGCACCCCAGGCGCCATCATGCTCGGCGGTGGTAATCCGGCGCAAATTCCAGAGATGCAAAATTACTTCCAGTCTCTGCTGACAGATATGCTGGAAAACGGCAAAGCCACTGATGCGCTTTGCAATTATGACGGTCCGCAAGGGAAAACCGAGCTACTGTCTGAACTGGCGAAACTGCTACGTGAGAAGCAGGGTTGGGATATCGAGCCACAAAATATTGCACTGACAAATGGCAGTCAGAGCGCGTTTTTCTACTTATTCAATCTGTTCGCCGGACGCCGCGCTGACGGAACAACGCAAAAAGTGTTATTCCCGTTAGCGCCGGAATACATTGGCTATGCCGATTCCGGGCTGGAAGAAGATCTCTTCGTCTCTGCACGTCCGAACATTGAGCTGTTACCGGAAGGCCAGTTTAAGTATCACGTTGATTTTGAACACCTGCACATCGGTGAAGAGACGGGGATGATCTGCGTGTCGCGCCCCACTAACCCGACAGGCAACGTGATCACCGACGACGAGTTGATGAAGCTGGACCGGTTGGCCAACCAGCATGGGATCCCACTGGTGATTGATAACGCCTATGGGGTACCGTTCCCTGGCATCATTTTTAGCGAAGCACGCCCGCTGTGGAACCCCAACATTGTGTTGTGCATGAGCCTTTCCAAGCTGGGTCTGCCGGGTTCCCGCTGCGGTATCATTATCGCGAATGAAAAAATCATCACTGCGATTACCAATATGAACGGCATCATCAGCCTTGCACCTGGCGGGATGGGACCGGCGATGATGTGCGAGATGATTAAACGTAACGATCTGCTACGCCTGTCCGAAACGGTTATCAAGCCGTTTTACTATCAGCGCGTTCAGGAGACGATTGCGATTATTCGCCGCTACTTGTCTGAAGATCGTTGCCTTATCCATAAACCTGAAGGCGCGATTTTCCTGTGGCTATGGTTCAAAGATTTACCGATCACCACCGAACTGTTGTATCAGCGCCTGAAAGCGCGCGGCGTACTGATGGTTCCTGGTGACTACTTCTTCCCAGGTCTGGATAAACCCTGGCCGCATACCCATCAGTGCATGCGGATGAACTACGTACCAGAACCTGAGAAAATCGAAGCTGGCGTGAAGATTCTGGCTGAAGAGATCGAACGCGCCTGGCTGGAAGGCTAACGCAAACCCGACCCAGGTGTGGGTCGGGCTCACTTCACAGCGGCTGTGAACGCAGGCGCTGGCGCTGAATACTGACGGCATCAACACACTGCAACGCGCTGGTCGGGCAGGCTTCGACACACGCTGGTCCCGCCTCGCGATGCCAGCACAAATCGCATTTTATCGCCTGCACCCGCGACGAACGGGCAACGACATTCATTGCCCCAAACGGGCAGGCCAGCATACAGCTTTTACAACCAATACAACGTGCCTGTTCAACGAAGATATGCCCATGTTCACGACGAATGGCGTGAGTTGGACAAACATTCGCACAGGGAGCGTCTTCGCATTGATGGCAGGCGACCGCCGTGGTAAAGGCGTCGTCTTTGATTACCCGAATCCGCGGGATAAACGCAGAAGAAGAGACCGACGCACAGTCCTGGTTTTGCTGATGCGCGACGACACAGGCAACTTCACAGGTACGACATCCAATACATTTTGCCGCATCCGCCATAATAAACGCGTTCATTGCCCCCTCCTTCTGCGTGAAAACCACAGAGTGCCAGAGAGACCGCCCCTGACGCTTTGATCGGACAGGGGAAACGGTTAAATAGTGTCAGGTGCCTGAACGACGCCTGGCATGTGCCTAATCGCGAACGGTAAAACCCAGCTCATTTGAAATGGCCTGCGCGGTTTCCCGTAGCGGCTTGAGTAGATTTTTTTCCCCTATCTGCTTAAGTCGCGAGGTAGAGAGTGAAATTGACACTGCGTACGGCACCCGACCATGAATATCAAACACCGGCACGGCAATACAGGAAACGCCCAATTCGTTCTCTTCCCGATCCATCGCCATACTGCTTTCGCGGATCTGCGCCAATTCGTCGTACATCGCCGGTAAACCGGTAATGGTATTGCGGGTCAGCGGCTGAATAAGATCCTGATGGCTCTCCCAGTAAGATTTCACATAATCCGCATGCCCAAACGCCATGTAAATTTTACCCATCGCGGAGCAATACAGTGGCATATGTTGACCGATATAAGCGCGAGTACGCAGCATGCCCGTCGTCGGTTCCAGCTTATAAATCAGAATCGCGTGGTCATCTTCACGGCTGGAGAAGTTGATTGTTTCACCAGTAGCAATATTCAACGCTTCGAGGTGTGGAGCGGCAACATGGATGATATTCAGTGACGACAGCGCCTTCTGCCCAACGGCGATAAATTTGGTGGTCAGCCTATAGCTACCCGCAGCAGGTGCAGGCGTGACATATCCGCAGGACTGCAGCCCTTGCAGGAGTCGATGCACAGTACTTTTGTTCAGCCCGGCCAGTTCAGACAGATGGGCCAATGGGCACCCATTCGGATAGTTACTCAGAATCTCAATCAACATCAAACCACGGAACAGGCTCTGACTTCCGGCTGGCCTCTCTTTGTCTTGCGTCATTTCACTCTCTTTTGTGCCCATCGCTTCCGCTCCCCTTTTCGTCGCGCTCTGATGGTAGCGCAAAGTGTGTTTCAGTTCACGATCTGAACCGAAAAAACACAACCATTTGATTTTGATGATTTTAAAAAATAGACCACCCCGTTGATCTGTCAAAATTTGATCGCTATATTTGAAATCAGATTTCGCATAGTGAAATTTAGAGATAAAAAAGCGATCAAATTTAAACAAGGAAACAGGAATGAAAGTCACTTTTGAGCAGTTGAAAGATGCGTTCAATCGGGTACTGCTGGCACGCGGTATTGCCGTTGAAACCGCCGATGCCTGTGCCGAAATGTTTGCGCGCACTACCGAGTCCGGCGTTTATTCGCACGGTGTGAATCGTTTTCCTCGTTTTATTCAGCAATTGGATAACGGCGACATCATTCCTGAGGCCAAACCGCAACGCATTACCAGCCTGGGGGCGATTGAACAATGGGATGCTCAGCGTTCGATCGGCAATCTGACGGCGAAAAAGATGATGGACAGAGCCATTGAGCTGGCCTCCGATCACGGTATTGGCCTGGTCGCACTGCGTAACGCCAACCACTGGATGCGCGGTGGCAGCTATGGCTGGCAGGCGGCGGAGAAAGGTTACATCGGTATCTGCTGGACTAACTCGATTGCCGTCATGCCGCCGTGGGGTTCGAAAGAGTGCCGCATTGGCACTAACCCGCTGATCGTCGCGATCCCCTCATCGCCAATCACCATGGTTGATATGTCGATGTCCATGTTCTCCTACGGCATGTTGGAAGTGAATCGCCTGGCCGGTCGCGAACTGCCGGTAGATGGTGGCTTTGATGATGAAGGCAATCTCACCAAAGAGCCGGGCGTTATAGAAAAAAACCGTCGCATATTGCCAATGGGTTACTGGAAAGGTTCAGGTCTGTCGATTGTGCTGGATATGATTGCCACTCTGCTTTCTGATGGCTCTTCCGTTGCGGAAGTCACCCAGGATAACAGCGATGAATATGGCGTTTCACAGATATTTATCGCCATTGAAGTGGATAAGCTGATTGATGGCGCCACCCGTGATGCCAAGCTACAGCGGATTATGGATTTCATCACCACCGCCGAACGCGCAGATGAAAACACGCCTGTACGTCTGCCGGGCCACGAGTTTACAAAGCTACTGGAAGAAAATCGCCGGAACGGTATCACCGTTGACGACAGCGTCTGGGCAAAAATTCAGGCCCTGTAAGGAGCAACACCATGATCTTCGGACATATTGCTCAACCTAACCCATGCCATTTGCCTGCTGCGATTGAAAGGGCGCTCGACTTTCTGCGCACCACAGATTTTCGCAAACTGGAGCCGGGCGTGGTGGAGATCGACGGTAAAAATATCTTCGCGCAAATTATTGATTTAACCACGCGTGACGTTGCCGAAAATCGTCCTGAGGTGCATCGCCGCTATCTTGATATTCAGTTTCTGGCCTGGGGTGAAGAGAAAATCGGGATTGCCATTGATACCGGGAATAACCAAATCAGTGAATCGCTATTAGAACAGCGCGATATTATTTTTTATCACGCCAGCGAACATGAATCTTTTATTGAAATGATTCCGGGAAGTTACGCCATATTTTTCCCGCAGGATGTTCATCGTCCAGCATGTCATAAAACTGTCGCCACACCGATCCGCAAAATAGTCGTGAAGGTTGCTATTTCAGTTTTATAAAAGGAGCACAAAAAATGAAAGCTAACACTACCGGTTATATTATCGGTGCGTACCCCTGTGCACCCTCATTTCACCAAAAGAGTGAAGAGGAAGAGAAGGAATTCTGGCGACAACTCTCCGATACCCCGGATATTCGCGGACTGGAGCAGCCCTGTCTTGAACATCTGCACCCGTTAGGCGACGAATGGTTATTACGCCATACGCCGGGCGACTGGCAAATCGTGGTCACGGCCATTATGGAAACCATGCGCCGTCGCGGTATTAATGGTGGTTTCGGGCTGGCCTCCAGCGATGAAGAACAGCGTAAAGCCTGCGTGGCGTATTACCGTCATCTGCAGCAGAAAATCAACCATATCAATGCGGCCAACGGCGGAAAAGTGATTGCACTGGAGTTGCATGCTGCCCCGCTGGCGGGCAACCCGAACGTCGCTCAGGCCACCGACGCGTTTGCTCGTTCGCTGAAAGACATTACCCGCTGGGACTGGTCCTGTGATCTGGTGTTGGAACATTGCGATGCCATGACAGGCCCCGCGCCACGCAAAGGATTTTTACCGTTAGACAACGTGCTGGACGCGATAGCCGGATATGACATCAGCGTGTGCATTAACTGGGCGCGCTCGGCTATTGAAGGGCAGAGCCTCACTCTACCGCTGACCCACACGCAGCAGACCAAACGGGCTGGGAAACTGGGCGCACTGATGTTCTCCGGCACCACGCTTACGGGGGAATACGGCGAGTGGCAGGACTTACATGCACCGTTTGCCCCTTTCTGTCCAGAAGGTCTAATGACCACAGAGCATGCCCACGAATTATTCGCCTGCGCAGGAGCTGAGCCATTGCAATTTTCTGGCATTAAATTGCTGGAAATAAATGCCAGTGCAGATGTGAACCATCGTGTAGCGATATTGCGCGACGGTATCGCCGCATTAAATAAAGCAAAACTATAAAAATAAAATACTACTCTACGAGAATATTAATATGAACATGACCTCTCGCCCTACACTTCAAGACATACCCCGTCAGCGCTGGCTACGGATTATTCCACCTATTCTCATCGCCTGTATTATTTCTTATATGGACCGCGTCAATATCGCATTCGCGATGCCCGGCGGAATGGATGAGGAATTAGGTATTTCCGCCACCATGGCCGGTCTGGCCGGCGGTATTTTCTTTATCGGCTATCTGTTTTTGCAGGTTCCAGGCGGAAAAATTGCCGTTCACGGCAGCGGCAAGAAATTTATCGGCTGGTCCTTGGTTGCCTGGGCGGTCATTTCCGTTCTGACGGGCTTAATCACAAATCAGTATCAACTGCTGGTTTTGCGCTTCTTACTCGGCGTTGCCGAAGGCGGCATGCTGCCGGTCGTGCTGACGATGATCAGTAACTGGTTCCCCGATGCAGAACGCGGTCGCGCCAATGCGATTGTGATTATGTTTGTGCCGATTGCCGGGATCATCACCGCCCCGCTCTCGGGTTGGATCATTACCGTTCTCGACTGGCGTTGGCTGTTTATCATTGAAGGTTTATTGTCTGTCGTCGTCCTGGTGCTGTGGGCCTATACCGTTTACGACCGTCCACAGGAAGCGCGCTGGATCTCTGAGGCCGAGAAAAATTACCTCGTTGAGACGCTGGCCGCCGAGCAAAAAGCCATTGCCGGAACCGAAGTCAAAAATGCCTCTCTGAGTGCAGTGCTGTCCGATAAAACCATGTGGCAGCTAATCGCGCTGAACTTCTTCTATCAGACCGGGATTTACGGTTACACCCTGTGGCTGCCTACCATCCTCAAAGAGTTGACGCACAGCAGCATGGGACAGGTCGGCATGCTCGCCATTCTGCCATACGTCGGCGCAATTGCCGGGATGTTCCTGTTCTCTTCACTCTCTGACCGCACCGGTAAACGCAAGCTGTTCGTCTGCCTGCCGCTGATTGGCTTCGCCTTGTGCATGTTCCTCTCTGTGGCGCTGAAAAATAACGTCTGGCTGGCTTATGCCGCGCTGGTCGGCTGCGGATTCTTCCTGCAATCGGCTGCGGGCGTGTTTTGGACTATTCCGGCGCGTTTGTTCAGCGCAGAAATGGCAGGTGGCGCACGTGGGGTCATCAACGCTCTCGGCAACCTCGGTGGCTTCTGCGGCCCTTACGCGGTCGGCGTTCTCATCACCCTGTACAGCAAAGATGCGGGCGTTTACTGCCTGGCCATTTCACTGGCTCTGGCCGCGCTGATGGCGCTGCTGCTGCCAGCGAAATGCGATGCCGGCGCCGCGCCGCTAAAGACGCTGAATCCACATAAACGTACAGCTTAAAACAATGCCCGGTGGCGCTTCGCTTACCGGGCCTACAGCTAGCAACCGTCCCAGGCCGGATAAGCGCAGCGCCATCCGGCAAAAATGAGATAACAAAGATGAGTGAGAAAGCGACCTTCTGGCTGGGTATTGATTGCGGCGGTACATATCTGAAAGCAGGTTTGTATGATGCCAAAGGTCATGAACAGGGAATTAACCGGCAATCGCTGCAGACAATATCGCCATTACCAGGTTACGCCGAACGCGATATGCACCAACTGTGGCAACAGTGCGTCGCGACCATTGCCGGGCTGTTAAAGCGTACAGGCGTGTGCGGTGAGCAAATCAAAGGCGTCGGCATATCCGCTCAGGGCAAAGGTCTGTTCCTTCTCGATAAGCAAGATAAGCCGCTAGGCAATGCCATTCTCTCTTCTGACCGACGCGCGATGGACATCGTTCAGCGCTGGCAGCAGGATGGGATCCCTGAGCAGCTCTACCCGGTCACCCGCCAGACATTGTGGACCGGGCATCCGGCATCGCTCCTGCGCTGGGTGAAAGAGAACACCCCTCAGCGCTACGCGCAAATTGGAAGCGTCATGATGGGTCATGACTACCTGCGTTGGTGCTTAACCGGCGTCAAAGGCTGCGAAGAGAGCAATATCTCCGAGTCGAACCTCTACAACATGACCACGGGTCAGTACGACCCGAGGCTGACCCAGTGGCTGGGCATCAGTGAAATCGACAATGCCCTGCCCCCCATCGTTGGTTCAGCAGAAATATGCGGGGAAATCACCGCTCAGACAGCCGCCATCACCGGTCTGGCGGCGGGTACCCCCGTCGTCGGCGGACTGTTTGATGTGGTTTCCACCGCACTCTGCGCCGGTATCGAAGATGAACGCACCCTCAACGCGGTGATGGGTACCTGGGCCGTCACCAGCGGGATCGCTCACGGCCTGCGCGACCACGAGCCCCATCCCTATGTCTATGGTCGCTATGTAAATGACGGGCAGTACATCGTTCACGAAGCCAGCCCAACCTCTTCCGGCAATCTGGAATGGTTTACCGCCCAGTGGGGCGAACTCTCTTTTGATGAGATTAATCAGGCCGTTGCCAGCTTACCGAAAGCCGGTAGCGAGCTTTTCTTTCTGCCCTTTTTGTACGGCAGCAACGCCGGGCTGGAGATGACCAGCGGCTTTTATGGCATGCAGGCTATACACACTCGTGCCCACTTATTACAAGCCATCTACGAAGGCGTGGTTTTCAGCCATATGACCCACCTGAACCGCATGCGCGAACGTTTTCCGCAGGCACATACCCTGCGCGTTACTGGAGGTCCGGCCCACTCCGACATCTGGATGCAAATGCTGGCAGACGTCAGCGGTTTACGTATCGAATTGCCACAGATTGAAGAGACCGGCTGCTTTGGCGCTGCGCTCGCCGCCCGCGTAGGCACCGGCGTTTATCACAATTTCAGCGACGCGCAGCGCAGCTTACAGCACCCGGTTCGCACACTGCTGCCAGACGCTACGGCGCATGCGAGCTACCTGCGTAAATACCGCCAATACCAGAATTTAATTACCGCACTACAGGGCTATCACGCCCGCATTAAGGAGCATGAATGATGAGTCGACCATTACTGCAACTGGCGCTCGACCACACCAACCTGCAGGCGGCCCAACACGATGTCGCACTGCTACAAGAGAGCGTCGATATCGTTGAGGCAGGGACGATTCTCTGCTTAACCGAAGGCCTGGCTGCCGTGAAAGCGCTGCGTACTCAGTGTCCAAATAAAATCATCGTCGCCGACTGGAAGGTGGCCGATGCGGGTGAAACCCTCGCACAGCAAGCATTTGGCGCTGGCGCTAACTGGATGACCATCATCTGCGCTGCCCCACTGGCGACGGTGGAGAAAGGCCATGGCGTCGCGCAGTCCTGCGGCGGCGAAATTCAGATGGAACTGTTCGGCAACTGGACGCTGGATGATGCCCGTGACTGGTATCGCGTTGGGGTTCGCCAGGCAATTTACCATCGTGGCCGCGATGCTCAGGCCAGCGGACAACAATGGGGAGAAGCGGATCTGGCGCGCATGAAAGCGCTTTCCGATATCGGTCTGGAGTTGTCGATTACCGGCGGGATTACGCCCGCCGACCTGCCGCTGTTTCGCGATATCAACGTTAAAGCCTTTATCGCCGGACGCGCGCTGGCTGGGGCACAAAACCCAACGCAGGTTGCCGCTGAATTCCATGCGCAAATCGACGCCATCTGGGGAGCACAGTATGCGTAATCATCCGTTAGGTATCTATGAAAAAGCGCTGGCGAAAGACCTCTCCTGGCCGGAGCGTCTGGTGCTGGCGAAAAGCTGCGGTTTTGATTTCGTCGAGATGTCGGTGGATGAAACCGATGAACGTCTGTCGCGTCTCGACTGGAGTCCTGCTCAGCGTGCATCGCTGGTGAGCGCAATGTTAGAAACCGGCGTGGCAATCCCTTCAATGTGCCTGTCCGCCCACCGTCGGTTTCCCTTTGGCAGCCGCGATGAATCAGTCCGTATTCGGGCACGCGACATCATGACCAAAGCCATTCGTCTCGCGCGCGATTTGGGTATCCGCACTATTCAACTGGCAGGTTACGACGTCTATTACGAGGAACATGACGAAGGTACGCAGCAGCGCTTTGCCGAAGGGCTGGCATGGGCAGTCGAGCAAGCCGCCGCCGCGCAGGTCATGCTGGCGGTAGAAATCATGGATACCGCTTTTATGAACTCAATTAGCAAGTGGAAAAAGTGGGATGAAATGCTGTCATCGCCGTGGTTCACCGTCTATCCGGACGTGGGCAACCTCAGCGCATGGGGTAATGACGTCACTGCCGAATTGACGCTGGGCATCGACCGTATCGCCGCTATCCACCTGAAAGACACGCTGCCGGTAACCGAAACCCATCCGGGCCAGTTTCGCGATGTGCCTTTTGGCGAAGGGTGCGTGGACTTTGTTGGTATCTTCAAAACGCTGCATGAGCTGAACTATCGCGGGTCGTTTCTGATTGAAATGTGGACTGAAAAAGCAAAAGAGCCGGTACTGGAAATTATCCAGGCACGACGTTGGATAGAAGCACGTATGCAGGAAGGAGGATTTCCATGTTAGAACAACTGAAAGCCGATGTGCTGGCGGCCAATCTGGCGCTTCCGGCTCATGGTTTAGTCACCTTTACCTGGGGTAACGTCAGCGCTGTGGATGAAACGCGTAAGCTGATGGTGATTAAGCCGTCCGGCGTGGAATATGACGTGATGACCGCCGACGATATGGTGGTGGTGGATATTGCCAGCGGCGACGTGGTTGAAGGCAGTAAAAAACCCTCATCTGACACGCCAACCCATCTGGCGCTATACCGTCGCTACCCTGAGATCGGTGGGATCGTCCATACTCACTCACGCCACGCGACGATCTGGTCGCAGGCGGGTCTTGATCTCCCGGCATGGGGCACCACGCATGCCGATTATTTCTATGGTTCAATTCCGTGTACCCGGCTGATGACCGTTGAGGAAATCAATGGTGAATATGAATATCAAACCGGTGAAGTGATCATTCAGACCTTTGAGCAACGCGATCTCAATCCGCTGCAGGTTCCGGCAGTGTTAGTACATTCACACGGTCCGTTTGCCTGGGGTAAAGATGCCGCAGACGCTGTACATAACGCAGTGGTACTCGAAGAATGCGCTTACATGGGGCTTTTCTCGCGCCAGTTAGCTCCGCAGTTGCCGGATATGCAGCCTGAGTTGCTGGATAAACACTATCTGCGTAAACACGGTGTGAATGCGTATTACGGGCAAAACTAACGTCCGGCGGCGCTGTGCTTGCACTGGTCTGTCATTTTGTAGGCCGGGTAAGCATAGCACCACCCGGCGATCCTCATTTACGCCGAATTAATATGCTCTTTGCAGTAGCGCCGTTTCCACGCCGCAGGCGTCAGGCTGGCATGTTTACGAAAGATTTTGCGAAAGTAACCCACATCATTAAACCCACATTTAATCGCCACTTCGGTAAGCGACAGCGAGTCACTGATCAACAGCTTTTCTGCCGCCCTTACCCGCTGGCGATGCAACGCTTCAGTTAGCGTCAGCCGGAAAACGCTCCGGAATACACGCCCCAGATAGTCGGCATTGCAATGCAGTTCTTTCGCCAGAGTTGAAGCACTAATCGGCAGGTGGAACTGGGTGTGGATTATTTGTTGCGCTTTCCATGCCAGCGCATTACCGGGGCTATCTGCGGGTTGCTCGCTAGCCGCCGCGGAGATTTGCTGCAAAATCAGCAGTAGGATCAGTTCCAGCGCTATGCTGCGATGAATATTTTCCTGCTCGCGTAAGAACTGGCGAAACAGCGAAATAATATATTGTGGCTCGCTAACCCGGGCATGCTGAGGAATCGCAAGCAACGGTTCTGTAAGTGAAGCATCGTTTTCTGCTGTCACCTCAAAGTGTAGCCAGTAAAATTTCAAATCAGCCGGAAACTGTCCCACACCAATATGCGAACGCTGCGGCCATAACAGCAAACTTTCTCCAGCATTCACGCAAAAAACGGTCTGGCCTTCGCGAATCGTTAATGTCCCTTTTTCGACAAAGATGATTTCCCAGGATTGCAATTGCCGCGCCGGATGGCTTCCCACGCCTCGGGAAATAAATAGCCCACCATTTTGCACTTTAATCGGAAGAGACATGGATAATTCGAGCATATATATTCAAATTCCCGCTTATTGCATTATTTAAACCGATCTTTATCATTGATTATTCACGATAAACTTTCTTTTCGCCGGATCGAAATCACATTTTTATAATGAAGTCGGAATTGTTATCTTTTTATACTTTTCTCTTCCCTTGTTGACCCAAACATTTCGTGCAGAATAAATAACGTACTTTGCAAATTACAAACAAATAACCCGCAACGTAGCGGGATACTTTCTGAACATCCTCTCCGGGAGTTATTTATGACTTCGGCTCCGATCACGACATCTGATTTGGCACAGCGTGCCCAGGACGACAAATTATCCCTGCGTGAAAAAATAGGTTATGGGTTAGGCGATGCTGGCGGGACGGTAATTACCTGTCTGATCATGAACTTCCTGACATTTTTCTACACCGATGTCTTCGGGTTAACGCCCGCGCTGGTCGGCACATTGTTTATTGCCCTGCGCGTATTTGATGCCATTTCCGATCCGATAATGGGCATACTTGCCGACCGCACGCAAAGCCGCTGGGGGCGTTTTCGCCCATGGCAGCTGTGGGTGGCAATTCCCATTGGCATCATTGGCGTACTCACGTTTACCGTCCCTGACGCCAGCATGAGCGTAAAAATCGCCTGGGCATTCGGCACCTATCTACTGCTTTCTGTCGGCTATACCGCCATCAACGTACCGTATTGTGCGCTGATCAACACCATGACGACCCGCCATAACGAGGTGATCGCCTGTCAGTCCTGGCGCTTTGTGCTGTGCGGCGTGGCGGGATTCCTTGTCTCCGTTGGTCTGCCGTGGATGGTGGATATTCTGGGTCAGGGCAATGCCGCGCAGGGTTATCAGTTCGGCGTGGGCATCCTGTGCGCCATCGCTGTGGTGATGTTCCTGTGCTGCTTCTTCTGGGTTCGCGAGCGTGTGCCGCTGGCGATGATGGGGAAATTTACCCTGCGTGAACACATTGGTGGGCTACGCAAAAATGACCAGTTGCTGCTGATGCTGGTGATGTCTTTTCTGCTGATTAACGTCTTCAATATTCGTGGCGGCGGGTACATGTATTTCATTACCTACGTGCTGGAAGGCAGTACAGCTTACACGTCGCTGTTTTTCACCATGGTGACCTTTGCGTCCATCATCGGTTCAGTGGTTGTCAGCCCGCTGACCCGCCGTATAGATACCGTCAAACTCTATTACTACACCAACCTGGTGCTGGCAGCCCTGGCAGTGATGATGTGGTTCCTGCCGACCGGTCCGGCTTATCAAACATTATGGCTGGCGGTGATCCTCGGCAACGGCATTATTCTGGGCTTCACGCTGCCACTGCACTTCTCGCTGATGGCCTTTGCCGACGACTACGGCGAGTGGAAAACCGGCGTGCGTTCTTCCGGCATGAATTTCGCCTTCAACCTGTTTTTCATCAAGCTGGCCTGGGCCTCGAGCGCGGGGATCATCAGCCTGCTGTTTATTTTTGTCGCCTATCAGCCAGGCGCTGGTAATCAAACCGCCAGTTCGCTGCAAGGAATTACCGCGATGGAAACGCTGCTGCCCGCACTGTTCCACCTGCTGCTGGCGCTGTCTGTCCGCATCTGCAAACTCAATAATCCGATGATGTCGCGCATTGCCACCGATCTGCGTCAGCGTCATGTACAGCCTTAAGGAGCACGAAATGAACGTACTGGAAGTCGACCTGCATAAGCTCACCGTCAGCGATCCGTTCCTCGGACAATACCAACAGTTAGTCCGTGATGTCGTGATCCCCTACCAATGGGATGCGCTCAATGACCGCATTGCAGAGGCGGAACCAAGTCATGCAATAGAGAACTTTCGTATCGCCGCAGGACTGCAGGATGGCGAATTTTACGGCATGGTTTTTCAGGATAGCGACGTAGCGAAATGGCTGGAGGCAGTCGCCTGGTCCCTGTGCCAGAAATCTGATGCGGAACTTGAGAAAACCGCAGATGAGGTCATCGAGTTGGTAGCCGCTGCGCAGTGTGAAGACGGCTATCTCAATACATACTTTACAGTAAAAGCCCCGGATGAACGTTGGACTAACCTTGCCGAGTGTCATGAGTTGTACTGTGCAGGTCATTTGATCGAAGCAGGCGTCGCGTTCTTTCAGGCGACGGGAAAACGTCGTCTTTTAGACGTAGTGTGCCGCTTGGCAGACCACATCGATAACGTTTTCGGACCTGGAGAGAATCAACTGCGCGGCTATCCGGGACACCCGGAAATTGAGCTGGCGTTAATGCGCTTATACGAAGTGACCCAGCAACCACGCTATATGGCGCTGGTAAATTACTTTGTGGAACAACGCGGCGCGCAACCCCATTTCTATGATGAAGAGTACGAAAAGCGTGGCCAAACCTCTTACTGGCATACTTACGGCCCGGCATGGATGGTGAAGGATAAACCCTATAGCCAGGCTCATCAGCCCATTTCAGAACAGCAAACGGCGATCGGTCATGCAGTACGTTTTGTTTATCTGATGACCGGCGTGGCGCATCTGGCACGCTTGAGCCAGGACGAAGGCAAACGTCAGGATTGCCTGCGTCTGTGGAAAAACATGGCCCAGCGTCAGTTGTACATTACCGGCGGGATCGGTTCACAAAGCAGCGGCGAGGCGTTTAGCAGTGATTACGATCTGCCTAACGACTCCGTGTATGCGGAAAGCTGCGCCTCAATCGGTCTAATGATGTTCGCCCGCAGAATGCTGGAGATGGAGGCAGACAGCCAGTATGCCGACGTGATGGAGCGCGCCCTGTATAACACTGTATTGGGCGGGATGGCGCTCGATGGCAAGCACTTCTTCTATGTGAACCCGCTGGAAGTGCATCCTAAATCATTAAAATTCAATCATATTTATGACCACGTGAAACCCGTTCGTCAGCGCTGGTTTGGCTGCGCCTGTTGCCCGCCGAATATCGCCCGCGTGTTAACCTCAATTGGTCATTACATCTACACACCACGTCAGGACGCGCTGTATATCAATATGTACGTGGGCAATAGCATGGAAGTCCCCGTGGCGGATGGCTCGCTCAAGCTGCGCATTAGCGGGGATTATCCATGGCATGAGCAGGTGAAAATCGCCATCGAATCACCGCAGTCGATATATCACACCCTGGCCCTGCGCCTGCCAGACTGGTGCACCGCACCGCAGGTTTTACTGAATGGTCAGCCAGTTGAGCAGGATATTCGCAAAGGCTATTTGCACATCAGCCGAACCTGGCAGGAAGGCGATACGCTCAGTCTGACCCTGCCAATGCCGGTGCGTCGGGTGTACGGAAATCCATTAGTGCGCCATGTTGCTGGTAAGGTCGCTATTCAGCGTGGACCGCTGGTGTATTGCCTGGAGCAAGCCGACAACGGCGAGGAATTGCATAATCTGTGGTTGCCAAAAGAGAGTGAGTTCAGAGTATTCGAGGGTAAGGGGCTGTTCAGCCATAAAATGTTAATTCAGGCTGAAGGCGTGAAGCAAAGTACAGCCGATGCAGCACAACAATCGTTGTGGCACTACGATGCTTCCCCAACTTCGCGTCAGGCGCATACATTGACGTTTATTCCGTGGTTTAGCTGGGCAAACCGTGGTGAAGGCGAAATGCGTATCTGGATAAACGAGCAGTAATTAAACCGTGCCGGATGGCGACGCTTCACGTCTTATCCGGCCTACAAAACCCATCCACGTAGGCCTGATAAGCAAAGCGCCATCAGGCACATATTTAAATCAGAAACGCCAGGTCAGACCGGACATAAAGGTGAAGCTGTCATCGCGATCAACCATTGGGCTATTTTTAATGTCATCCGGCAGTGCGCTATAGTTGGCGCTTGCAAGCAGCGTCAGGTTAGTGGTCAATGCGTATTTAGCGGACAGGCCAACATACGGTGTCCAACTATCGCCTGGGGAATAGCTTGATAAGCCACTACGACGGGACTCATTACCCGATATGCCGTAGTAGTATTCATTGAATTTTTCGTCATAGTAGAGCACGCCAATCGATGGCGTCAGCGTCAGCTTGCCCATCGGCATTGGACGGAACAGTGAAACTTCCCCTACCCAGCCATTACTGTTGTCCAGCACATCCGCAGCGGCGGAGACTTTCACGCTACCCCATCTTTCATGGTGATACCACGCGGCACCCGCCATTGCAGTTGCGTCACGCTTATCCAGCTTTTTCATCGCATGATCGTCATTATCGCCGGGATCAAACTCAAGCGGCATATAAGAGGCAGTAATACTAAATTCATTACTTTCACTCTTAGACAAAATATAACCTAGCGTTGTTTGCCTAAAATAAAATGATTCACTTTCGTAACTGACAAGCGGTACTGCGTGAACATTATCATTATATCCGCGATAAGGTGATTCATTATATACAGCACCAGCGCCAATAGAAAACTCTGCGGCAGTTGCACTCGCCATAAAAGAAAAGGCGAGCAGCGCCACAATATTGTGTTTA
This sequence comes from Citrobacter sp. Cpo147, assembly GCF_030332405.1. NCBI lineage: Bacteria > Pseudomonadati > Pseudomonadota > Gammaproteobacteria > Enterobacterales > Enterobacteriaceae > Citrobacter > Citrobacter sp. Cpo147. Next base: position 190,519 of record NZ_JAOWHX010000034.1, on the reverse strand, counting down.
ATTAACATGCCAACATTCCATTTTAAAATAAGCTACAAAGCTGGTGCATAATAATGCTTACAATTTCATCGGTGCAAGGTTCATATTTATATAGTAATATATAAAAAATTATATATATTGGGCTTGGCGATGAATAAATTACAACTTAAACACCGGGAGCTGAAGATTATTTCGGTAATCGCTGCCAGTGAAAATATCAGTCATGCCGCTACTGTTCTCGGCATCGCGCAGGCCAATGTCAGTAAATATCTTGCTGATTTTGAATCAAAAGTTGGATTAAAGGTGTTTGACCGCACCACCCGGCAGCTGACCCTCACGCCGTTTGGTATAGCGTTACTTCCTTACATCAATGACATGTTAGACAGAAACGAGCAGTTAAATAATTTCATTGCTGATTATAAGCACGAGAAACGTGGCAAAGTAACGGTATATGCCCCAACCGGTATTATTGCTTACTTATCGCAACATGTTATTGCAAAAATCCAGAATATCGGCGGCATTAGCCTCTCACTTAAAACATGTAACCTTGAACGAAAGGCATTTTATGAGGGTGTCGACTTTCCTGATGATTGTGATGTTTTAATCACCTATGCACACCCTAAAGATGAATCACTGGTCGCTAGTTTCATTACCAAATATGCAGTAACGGCTTTTGCCAGCCCTGAATATATCAAAGAACATCCTATTAAGAGTCCGGATGAACTGGAAGAACATTCCTGCATCCTTATTGATTCCATGATGATAGATGATGCCAATATCTGGCGCTTCACCTCCGTTGGCAGCAAGGAAATGCACGATTATCGGGTGACCGGAAATTATGTCTGCGACAATACACAGTCTGCATTGGCGCTGGCACGTAACCATCTGGGCATTGTTTTTGCGCCGAATGCGAGTGTACAAAAAGACGTTCAATCAGGATTGCTGGTTCCATGTTTCTCAGAACAACATGAATGGTGGCTGGATTTGGTGGCGATTTTCCGCAAGCGCGAATATCAGCCATGGCGGGTACAGTTTATTCTTGATGAGATGCTGGCAGAGATCCGCCAGCAGCTTACTCAGTCGCTGGAGCAGCAGACTGAGCAAGCAAAATAGCCTGCGTCTAATGGTCGAGATACAGGTAATGCACCCAGCTGGTCATCCGTAGTAAGACCTTGCGCATGACCGACACATGTTCGAAGTGGTCAGAGTAAACGGCGACCTGGGCGTAAATCCCATCAGGTAACGCGTTCACATCCGCATTGTCGTTCAGCTCAATCGTGGCGATCACCCCTTCCGAACCGGGCGTAGAGTTTAAAGATTGCAGTGCCCCGTTCGACTGGTATGTACCACCCGGTACTGCCGGACTAATGGCGGCCAGTTTACCGCTAAACACCTTACCCGGCAGAGCGTTAAACACCACTTCCGCTTCATCGCCTGGCTCCAGCCGCAACAGCGAGTTTTGACGGAACTGGGCGATAATTTGTCTTTTTTGATCCGGGATGAATACCATTACCGGACGCATCGGCAGTGCGGCGGCATAGGTTCCTGGGCGCATCAGCACCTGCGTGACGTAACCATCGCTGGGCGCGCGAACCACGGTCTGGTCCAGGTTGAACTCTGCTTCCGCTAGCTGTGCTTTCAGGCTGGCAATTTGCGAATTCTCACCCAGTACCAGGCTGTCTAACTGACTCTGAATTTGCTGCTGTTCTGCAACGGAGGATTTCACCGAGGCTTCCTGCGCCAGGTAGTTTTGGCGCGCCGCATCGATATCGCGTTCAGAAAAAGGATTCACCTTCGCCTGACTCCCCTGCGCATAGCGCTGGTAATCTTTTGCCAGTTTGTCACGCGTGGCCTTTGCCCGCTGCGTGTTGGCTTTCATTTCGTCTAACTGCGCAACCAGAGCCTGCTCTTTATGCTGTGCGGTGACAATATCAGCCTTCAGGCGATCGACCCGCGCCTGATAACGCCCTGGATTAAGCTTAAACAGAACCTCGCCTTTTTTGATTAGCGTATTCTTCTTATCCGTCACTTCTGTCACTACACCCGTTACCTGCGGCACCACGGGAATAGAAATTACCGCTTTTTGTGCCTTAAATGTATACGGATGGTTATAATTCATCAGTAATATAAGTCCGCAAACAATGAATATACCGCCTAATGCCGCGGTAGGAACTGTCCATTTATTTACAGGAATTTTAAAAATTTTAAATATTGACCATGCACACGCCACATAGGTCAGAACAATCAGTAAATCCATCGATATTACTCCGCCGGAGAGGTCTTGGCCTCGCCCAGTTTCTTTTCCAGATCCGCAACCCTTGCCTGAAGCTGGATCAGGGAAGAATCCGCGCTCTGCATACCCCATCCGCGCTCCGGGCGATAAAGCGTTGCCCAGATCCATAAAAAGGGCCAAATAACATGTAAGGTAAACAAACTAACCCAACCCGCAACATGTATTGCGTCGGCATGAGGATGGTTACGTTTCTTTGCAATTAGATAGGGAATATCATGCAGAATAATAATCCCGTAAAAAATGACCAGGAATACAAAAATAAGCACTCCTAATGCAAAATAATTAAGGAACATATTTGCCTCAGGGATTTAAATTAAGAATTTCGGATGCAATTTGATTTAAACAATAGAGTTGATAATAGTATTGGAATGACCAGATTGGATGCAATTATCTTATTTATATAACGATATATGGGTTTATATATACCCCGTCGTCTTTTGAGCTGCTTCTTTGTTGGCTGCGTTCGTTCACCCCAGCCACTTACCTGAGGACATAACTTGATGCCCGGTACGCTAAACGCGACCGGGCAGTAGGTGACGTGAAATTAAAACAGCCCCAGTGGTTTATCAGAGTAGCTCACTAACAGGCATTTGGTTTGCTGATAATGCTCAAGCATCATCTTATGCGTCTCGCGCCCGATACCCGACTGCTTGTAGCCGCCGAACGCCGCATGTGCCGGGTAAGCATGGTAACAGTTGGTCCAAACTCGCCCCGCCTGAATCCCACGTCCCATTTTGTACGCCAGATTTCCATTACGACTCCAGACGCCAGCGCCAAGCCCATATTGGGTGTCATTAGCGATTTCCAGCGCCTCTTCCATGGTTTTAAACGTCGTGACAGCCAGCACCGGCCCGAAGATCTCCTCTTGGAAAACCCGCATGTTGTTCTTACCAAACAGAATGGTCGGTTCGAGGTAGTAACCCTCTTTTAACTCGCCATCCAGCTGCTTGCGCCGCCCGCCGGTGAGAACATCTGCTCCTTCTTTCTTACCAATGTCGATGTAATTCAGAATGGTTTCCAGTTGACCATGCGACACCTGCGCGCCCATTTGCGTCACGCTGTCTAACGGGTTGCCGCTACGGATACTTTCCACCCGACGAATGGCTCTTTCCATAAAACGTTCGTAAATGGATTCTTGTACCAGCGCACGACTTGGACAGGTACACACTTCGCCCTGGTTGAAGGCAAACAATGCAAAACCTTCCAGCGCTTTGTCAAAGAACGCATCTTCTTCATCCATCACGTCCGCGAAGAAGATATTGGGTGATTTCCCGCCCAGCTCCAGCGTGACAGGAATAATGTTCTGCGTAGCGTACTGCATGATCTGCTGCCCGACTTCCGTTGAGCCGGTAAACGCCACTTTCGCAATACGTTTTGACGTCGCCAGATACTCACCGATTTCCCCCCCTGCGCCGTTGACCACGTTCACCACGCCAGGCGGGAGCAGATCGCCGATGACTTCCATCAGCAACAGTACGGACAGTGGCGTCAGGCGCGCGGGTTTCAGCACCACGCAGTTACCGGCTGCCAGGGCGGGCGCCATCTTCCAGCTGGCCATCAATAGCGGGAAGTTCCACGGGATAATTTGCCCTACCACGCCAAGAGGTTCATGGAAGTGATAAGCCACGGTTTCGCTATCAACCTCGCTGATTCCCCCTTCCTGTGCACGAATACAGGACGCGAAATAGCGGAAATGGTCAATCGCCAGCGGCACATCTGCCGCGCTGGTTTCACGGATGGGTTTACCGTTATCCCAGGTTTCTGCCGTCGCCAGCAGTTCCAGGTTTTGCTCCATACGATCGGCGATTTTGAACAGAATCGCCGCTCTGTCCTGCACGGATGTCTGCGCCCACTTGTCTTTTACTTTGTGCGCGGCATCCAGTGCCAGATCGATGTCCTTTTTGCCGGAAGAGGCCACTTCGCACAGTAGTTGCCCGGTCACCGGTGTCAGGTTTTGGTAATACTCACCGTCCGCCGGGGCGACCCAGTCACCGCCGATAAAGTTATCGTATCGGGCTTTTAACTTCAGAGGGTAACCATACTCGCCGGGGTAAATACGCGTTGAAGGGGGGTTATTGGTCATGACCGTCTCCTTGCTGTAGGGGTACTACAAGGGTAGACGGGGCTGGCGAATAATTCGCCAGCCTTTTACTGCTTTACGACAGGTATCACGAATTACATGGCAGCACGATAAATCGCCATGATTTCTTCATGTGTCGCCTGAATCGGGTTAGTGAAACCACATGCATCTTTCAGGGCGTTAGTCGCCAGAACGGCAAAATCTTCTTCTTTCACGTTCAGCTCACGCAACCCGGCTGGAATATTCACTTTCTGCGCCAGTTCGCGGATCGCCGCGATGCAGGCTTCTGCCCCTTGCTCTTCGCTCAGACCAGCAACGTTCACACCCATTGCCGAGGCGCAATCGCGCAGGCGGGCGGCAGCCACTTTGCTATTAAATACCTGTACATGCGGCAGCAGTACGGCATTACATACTCCGTGTGGCAAATCGTAGAAGCCACCCAGCTGGTGCGCCATCGCATGCACGTATCCCAGAGAGGCATTGTTAAAGGCCATACCTGCGAGGAACTGCGCATAGGCCATGGCTTCGCGCGCCTGAGCATTGCTGCCCTCTTCCACGGCGACCGGCAGGTTTTCCGCAATCATGGTGACGGCTTTAAGCGCGCACGCATCGGTAATAGGGGTCGCGGCAATAGAAACATAGGCTTCAATAGCGTGAGTCAGCGCATCCATACCGGTAGCCGCCGTCAGAGACTTCGGCATACCGACCATCAGCGAGGAGTCATTGACGGACAGCAGCGGTGTAACATGCTTATCCACAATCGCCATTTTAATGTGGCGTACTTCATCGGTAATGATGCAGAAGCGGGTCATTTCAGATGCCGTACCCGCCGTGGTGTTGATGGCAATCATCGGCAGTTGCGGTTTTGCAGAGCGGTCAACGCCTTCGTAATCACTAATATCGCCGCCGTTAGCCGCCACCAGCGCAATCCCCTTCGCACAATCGTGCGGGGAACCGCCGCCGAGAGAAATAACACTATCACAGTCATTTTCTTTCAGCATTTTCAGGCCAGCAGCAACGTTACTGGTCGTAGGGTTAGGATGCGTACCATCATAAATTACGCTGAAAATATCACGTTCCTGCAGCGCTTTTTGAATTTCACTCGCCATACCTAATTTCGCCAGCATGGCGTCCGTGACAATCAGCGTACGGCGAAAACCATATTCCGCCATTGTATTCATTGCATCTTTTAATGAACCAGCGCCAATTACATTCACAGAAGGAATAAAAAATGTTGAAGCAGCCATTGTACGATCCTTAATTACTCAAAAGAGGTAGGAAGCATACGAGTGAAATTTCCAACAAAATATGATCGTGGTTGTTATTTTAATAACACTCACAATTAAAAAGCACATTAGGTTCATAATCTAATGTGCTTATTTCAATCAACATCTATTTTGTATTAATTCATTTAATCCATGAATTAATTGTTTCATTATTTTTCAGGGAACAGCAATGCATCGCGTAATAAATGATCATTTCCCCGACGACGAGTAAAACCAATGCGGTCAAAATATTCCAGAATCTGAATAGCCAATTTGCGCCCGACGTTAAGTCTGTCGCGAAAATCGGCTGCACAGGTCGATCCCCGTTCCTGATCCAGTTCGCGGATCATATTGGCAAAGGCCACAATTCGATCGTTACGGTAATAACGATCTTTCACGATCGCGGTAATGATGCCTTGCTGCGCCGCCTGACGTAATGCCACACGCATCATCTGCTCATCCGTGCCCGTCTGTTTTGCCAAATCGCGCACCCACCATGGCTCATCGCCAAAAAGCGGTTCTACTTTTTGCCAGATTGCCAACTGCTCATCGCTGAAACCCGCCTTATGTTCCGGCAAATGCAACCAGCCATGATGGCTATGGATGGCGCCACTCTCGCGCATCTTTTCAATCAGCAGCAAGACCAGCGCTTCGTCTTCCATCGGCAAAGCCATACGGCGCAGGCGCTCGCGCCCGGGCCCTGGTTCATCACGGTGCTGCTCATGGTAGGTCGCCAGCGTATCGAGAACTTTCCGCTGCCAGCGCGCGGCAACGGGGGCATTCAACAGGCTGTATCCCGCCTGAATAAATCCATGTTGCTCAATCAACGGACGCATACCGTTGCCATTGAGCTGACGCGCCCAGGCAAAGTCAGGAATATTCACCGCCCCACGCGTCAGGTGCAGCGCCAGAGCGTCACCGTCAGTCTGCGCGTTTTCCAGCGCCGACAGCCACTGCAAATACTCCGGCTTACGTTTTCCGCGACGCGGCGGATTGAGCGTGACCACGCGCGCGCCAGCAAGCGTCGTACGGGCAGAAATATCGCGCAGCACCAGACGGTCGTTATCGGCGAGCCAGAGTGGTGTATCAAACACCAGTTCCGCCAGTGTCCCTTCAAGCAGCGAGATACGCCCGGTAACATGGCTAGCCGCGTGGTGAATATGCAGCGGTTGCCACTGCATCAGCGGCGCGGCATGTTCTAAAGAAACAATCACGCGGGTAAAAGCCTCTGGCGGCGCATCGGAAAGCAGCCAGTCGCCACGGTTTAGTTCTTCTTTTTGCGCATCGCCGGCAATATTCAGCGCAATACGTTGTCCCGCTTGCGCGCGGTCGGTGGCCTGATTTTGTGCATGCAGGCTACGTACGCGCATCGGTTTGTTGACGCCCGTGAGCCACAGCGTGTCACCGACATTCACTTCACCGCTGAGCGCCGTCCCGGTCACCACCAGCCCTGCGCCTTTGACCGTAAAGGCGCGGTCAATCGCCAGGCGGAAGCTGTGATCGCGGGCATGCTCGCGCGACGTTAATTGCAACAAATGGTCACGCAGTTCCTCGATGCCACGGCCTTCACTGGCCGCAGTGACGAAAAGCACCGACTCCGCGAAACCATAATTCCCCAGCGTGGCCTGAATCTCCGCACGCACCTCTTCAATTCTTGCTTCGTCTACGCGGTCGGCTTTCGTGAGCGCCACGGTGATCTGCGGATTGCCCGTCAGCTGCAGAATTTGCAAATGCTCACGGGTTTGCGCCATTACGCCATCATCACACGCCACCACCAGCAACGCGTGATCGATGCCGCCGACCCCCGCCAACATGTTGGACAGAAACTTTTCGTGTCCAGGAACGTCGATAAACCCCAGCACCCGCCCGTCCGGCTGCGGCCAGTAGGCATAGCCGAGATCGATGGTCATGCCGCGCTTTTTTTCTTCCGGCAGACGGTCGGCATTTACGCCAGTAATCGCCTGTAATAACGTTGTTTTTCCGTGGTCAACGTGTCCGGCGGTTGCAATAATCATTTCAGCATCATCTCCATAAACCGGGTCTCGTCTTCAAGGCAGCGCAGATCCAGCCATAAGCGGCCATCATAAATTCGCCCAATAATCGGCACGGGCAGCGTACGCCAACGGGCTGCCAACGCTTCGAGGCGGCTCCCGCGCCCGTCATGTGGGGTAAAGGTTAGCGCCGCGCTGGGCAGCCTATCAACAGGTAGTGAGCCGCTGCCAATCTGCGACAGGCAAGGCATCACATTCAGGGCGAACTCATCACCGTAATGTTCTGCAAGCTGTGCCTGTAATTGCTGTGCCTGCGCGTGGATTGCCTCTTGTGAGCGGGTGAGCTGGCGCAACGTCGGCAACTTCGCCGCCAGTGCTTCAGGGTGCAGGTAGAGCCGTAGCGTCGCTTCCAGAGCAGCCAGCGTCATTTTATCTGCCCGTAATGCGCGTTTCAGCGGATGGCTCTGCAAACGAGCGATCATCTCTTTTTTACCGACAATTATCCCGGCCTGCGGCCCGCCCAGCAGTTTATCGCCGGAGAAACTCACCAGACTGACGCCAGCAGCAATCAGTTGCTGCGGCATCGGCTCCTGCGGCAAGCCATACTGGCTGAGATCGACCAGCGAACCGCTGCCCAAATCCGCCACCACCGGAACATCCAGCTCCTGGCCAATGACGGCCAGCTCCGCCTCATCCACCGACTTTGTGAAGCCTTCAATGCTGTAATTACTGGTATGCACTTTCATCAGCAGAGCGGTATTTTCATTCACCGCCTGGCGGTAATCTTTCGCATGCGTCCGGTTGGTGGTCCCCACCTCGCGTAGAATGCATCCGGCCTGACACATGACGTCCGGAATACGAAACGCGCCGCCTATTTCCACCAGCTCGCCGCGAGACACAACCACCTCTTTGCCGTTCGCCGTGGCAGCCAGCATAAGCAGAACAGCTGCCGCATTGTTATTGACGATACAGGCGTCTTCCGCCCCCGTCAGACGGCAGAGTAAATCCGCCAGGGCCCGATCCCGATGTCCCCGACCGGCATCATCCAGACTGTATTCCAGCGTCACCGGCGTGCGCATCGCCTGTACCACCGCCTCAATTGCTTCTTCGGCCTGCGACGCGCGACCAAGGTTGGTGTGCAGCACCGTTCCGGTCAGGTTAATCACTGGACGCAGTGCGCTTTGTGATTCTCGTTCCAGCCGGGCACTGGCTTCTTGCGCCCAGTCTTCACACCATGCCGGGAGCGCATGCGTGTCGCGAATAGCTTCTCTGGCTTCGTCGAGCATGTGACGCAGCAGGTCAACCACCCGGGTATGACCGTGAGATTCACGTAAGGCTGAGAAGGCGCTATCGCGCAATAAACGATCGATAGCAGGAAGCTGGCTGTAGAGTGAACGCAAGTCGCTTGTCATGAAAGGGCCTGGCTGTTGGTGACCCTCTCCACCGTAGAGAGGGATATCGATATAGGAAGGATTGTACCGTGACTTTGCTCAGGCGGACATAATACGCATCAAGCCTTTGGCGGTTCTGTACGGGCAAAACTCTCGCGTTGAAAGAGCGTTTCCACCAGTTTGACGAGACGCGGACGGTCCACACACCAGCCAGGTGCGACCCGACGGAAATTGAGATAACCGACGGCGCAGGCAATCGCAATGGTTGCCAGGTTAACCGTATCCGTTTTCAGTGTACCGTCCGCCAGATAACCTTCCAGCACATCCAGACTACGGGTGATCTTCTCACGCTGACGTAACAATTCAGTTTCTGACTGCTGCGCTGCAGGGCGAGCCTGTTCGCGCACCGAAACTAAACCGGCATCCATAATACCGTCTGCCAACGCTTCCAACTGGCGTACCTTCAGCGCAGCCAGCGGATCACGCGGCAGCATGGCTGGTGCAATATCCAGTAGCTCTATATATTCCGCGATGACAGGAGAGTCAAACCAGTACTCGCCCTCATCGGTGACCAACGCAGGTACTTTGCCTAACGGGTTATAGCGCGCCACGCCGCTATCCGCGTTGTAGGGGAGTTCATTCACAAATTCGAAAGTGATGCCCTTTTCCAGTAACAGAATCGAAATTTTACGCACAAAAGGGCTGGTATAGCTGCCAATGAGTTTCATGCCGGGTCCTTTTTGCCAACAAAAAAGCGGTGCCCTACGATAGTGGGACACCGCTTAGTATGGCTCAGGTCACTGAAAATGGCAGGTGATGGCAGTCTCAATGATCCAAATAAAGGTAATGCATCCAACTGGTCATGCGCAGCAGCACTTTACGCATTACCGACACGTGGGCGAAATGGTCAGAATAGACCGCGACCTGGGCATAGATACCGTCCGGCAGCGCATCCACATCGGCATTCGGATCCAGCTCAATTGTTGCCAGCACACCATCGGTACCCGGCACCACCGTTAAGGACTGTAACGCCCCCTGCGCCTGATAAGAACCACCCGGAACGACCGGAAGAATACTGGTTAGCTTGCCGGTGAAAACCTGGCCAGGCAGCGCGTTAAACACCACTTCCGCTTCATCGCCTGGTTTAAGGCGCAGCAGCGAGTTCTGGCGGAATTGCGCCACGATTTGCCGTTTTTGTTCAGGAATAAACACCATTACCGGACGCAAAGGTAATGCTGCTGCGTAAGTCCCCGGACGAATTAAAATCTGCGTGGCATAACCGTTGCTGGGGGCACGAACTACCGTCTGTTCAAGATTATATTTAGCCTCGGCGAGCTGGGCACGCAGGGATGCAACCTGAGATTGCTCCCCGTTGACCATACTGTCTAATTGACTCTGAATCTGCGTCTGTTCTGCCACCGAGCCTTTGACCAGCGCATCCTGTGCCAGATAGTTTTGCCGGGCGTTATCGATATCGCTTTCAGAGAACGGGTTAACCTTCGCCTGGCTGCCTTTCAAATAACGTTGATAATCCTTATACAGGCGATCACGTTCCGCAGACACGCGGGTAGTATTAGCGACCGCTTCCGACAGTTGCGCTTTTAGGTTGTCGATATTATGCGTCGCGGTTACCAGGTCGGCCTGCAGTCTGTCTACACGCGCCTGATAACGTACCGGATCGAGCTTAAACAGCACATCGCCTTTTTTAATGAGCTGATTATTCTTATCCGTTACCTCACTAACAATTCCTGTGACTTGCGGAGTGACCGGAATTGAAATAACCGCTTTTTGCGCCGTAAAGGTATACGGGTGGTTATAGTTCATTAATAAAATCAATCCCGCAACAATGAACACCCCACCTAATGCAGCGGTAGCAAGGGTCCATTGGTTTACCGGAATACGGAATATTTTAAAGATGGCCCAGGCAAAGGCCACATAGGTCAGGACTATCAACAAATCCATGATTAAATCTCCGGAAAGGTGGAGTTATCGGTTTTTTTCTCCCCATCCAGTCTTTTTTCCAACTGGGTGATTCGCGCTGCCAGCGCGGCAATCTCAGGGTCTGACTCCTTTCCGGTCGGTGTGATGTGTGACTGCATTCCCCATCCCTTTTCAGGCTGGTAGAGCGTGGCCCAGATCCACAGGAACGGCCAAATAACATGAAGAGTGAACAAGCTCACCCATCCTGCAGTATGGATGGCATCGGCATGGGGATGGTTACGTTTTTTAGCCATGTTATAGGGAATATCATGAATGGCGATGATTCCGTAAAACAGAACCAGAAAAACGAAGATCAGCACGCCCAGTGCGAAATAATTTAGAAACATACCTGCCTCGAATTCACGCTAATTAGAGTTTTTTTATGCCGGCAGCCGTATGCACCCTGGCTGATGTTTTGAACATAACTGCAGTTAGGGGTTTTCGCCATATCACAAAAAAAATATTTTTTCTGGCGAGAAGTTGCTTTGTTTTGCAATAAAAATGTCAGGAGTAGAATCTGCCGCAGATCACATCTGCTCAAATCCAGATGAAAATACTTTGCGATCCACATCACAAAGATTCAACAAACAGCAAAACCAAAAATGTGAATTAGTTCACATTTAATCCCCATTTTTCATTAAATCTAACCCTGTGATGTTTTTTTGTACCGTTAATTTGTGATGCAAATCACATTAACTAACGCCATACACCCTATATTTACGTGACGAATGTCACATAAAAGTCCGTCGACTGGACAGTTGAACGATTCAGTGCCAGATTTCGCAGTATCTACAGGGTCCGGCTACCTCCTGCCGCTACATTAACAAACCTCGGGCTTTCAGCCTGCGCGATAGCAAACATAAGAAGGGGTGTTTTTATGTCATCCGATATTAAGATCAAGGTGCAAAGCTTTGGTCGATTCCTCAGCAACATGGTGATGCCAAATATCGGCGCGTTTATCGCGTGGGGTATTATCACCGCATTATTCATTCCGACAGGGTGGTTGCCGAACGAAACGCTGGCGAAGCTAGTCGGCCCGATGATCACCTATCTGCTGCCGCTGCTGATCGGTTATACCGGTGGTAAGCTGGTTGGCGGCGAGCGTGGCGGCGTGGTTGGCGCTATCACCACCATGGGCGTTATCGTCGGTGCAGATATGCCAATGTTCCTCGGCGCGATGATCGCAGGTCCGCTGGGCGGCTGGGCTATCAAACATTTCGACAACTGGGTAGACGGTAAGATCAAATCCGGTTTTGAGATGCTGGTGAATAACTTCTCCGCTGGCATCATCGGTATGATCCTCGCCATTCTGGCATTCCTTGGCATTGGCCCATTGGTTGAAGCGCTGTCAAAAATTCTGGCGGCAGGCGTTAACTTCATGGTTGTCCATGACATGCTACCGCTGGCATCTATCTTCGTTGAACCGGCGAAAATCCTGTTCCTCAACAACGCCATTAACCACGGTATTTTCTCACCGCTGGGTATTCAGCAGTCCCATGAGATGGGCAAATCCATCTTCTTCCTGATTGAAGCTAACCCGGGTCCGGGTATGGGCGTCCTGCTGGCGTACATGTTCTTCGGTCGCGGCAGCGCTAAGCAGTCTGCAGGCGGCGCGGCTATCATCCACTTCCTGGGTGGTATCCACGAAATTTACTTCCCGTACGTGCTGATGAACCCGCGCCTGATCCTGGCCGTTATTCTCGGCGGTATGACTGGCGTATTTACCCTGACTATCCTGAACGGCGGTCTGGTTTCTCCGGCGTCTCCGGGTTCTATCCTGGCCGTGCTGGCAATGACGCCGAAGGGTGCTTACTTCGCTAACATCGCTGCTATCTGCGCGGCTATGGCAGTCTCTTTTGTGGTCTCAGCCATTCTGCTGAAAACCAGCAAAGTGAAAGAAGATGATGACATTGATGCCGCAACCCGTCGTATGCACGACATGAAAGCGGAATCCAAAGGCGCATCTCCGCTGGCGGCTGGCGATGTAACCAACGACCTGAGCCATGTGCGTAAAATCATCGTTGCCTGCGATGCTGGTATGGGTTCCAGCGCCATGGGTGCGGGCGTACTGCGTAAGAAAGTGCAGGATGCGGGGCTGTCTCAGATTTCCGTCACTAACAGCGCGATTAACAATCTGCCGCCGGATGTGGATCTGGTCATTACCCACCGTGACCTGACTGAACGCGCGATGCGCCAGGTGCCTCAGGCACAGCACATTTCGCTGACCAACTTCCTCGACAGTGGCCTGTACTCCAACCTGACCGAACGTCTGGTCGCTGCGCAGCGCCACAACGTGAACGAGGAGAAAGTTCGCGACCACCTGAAAGACAGCTTTGAAGAGGGTGATACCCACCTGTTCAAACTGGGTGCGGAGAACATCTTCCTTGGCCGTAAAGCGGCTAACAAAGAAGAAGCGATTCGCTTTGCTGGTGAGCAACTGGTGAAAGGCGGTTACGTTGAGCCAGAATACGTTGAGGCGATGCTGGACCGTGAAAAACTGACCCCGACTTACCTGGGTGAGTCCATCGCAGTACCGCACGGTACGGTTGAAGCCAAAGACCGCGTGCTGAAAACCGGTGTGGTGTTCTGCCAGTACCCGGAAGGCGTTCGCTTCGGTGAAGAAGAAGACGATATTGCCCGCCTGGTGATTGGCATCGCAGCGCGTAACAACGAGCACATCCAGGTGATTACCAGCCTGACCAACGCTCTGGATGATGAATCCGTGATCGAACGTCTGGCCCATACCACCAGCGTGGATGAAGTTCTGGAACTGCTGGCGGGTAAAAAAGCTTAACGCTTAAGTATCTCCAAAATAGTTCGAGCTGCAGGAAGGCGGCAACGCAGTGAATCCCCAGGAGCGTACATAAGTACGTGACTGGGGTGAGCGAGGAGAGCCAACGCATCTGCAGTTCGAAATATGAAGGCGATATCCTCTCCCTTGTGGAGAGGGTTAGGTTGAGGGAAAAGCCTCACCCCAGCCCTCTTGGGTAAAAACATTAATGAAGGTTAATACTATGAAAGCATTACATTTTGGCGCAGGTAATATCGGTCGTGGCTTTATCGGCAAACTGCTGGCGGACGCGGGGATACAGCTGACGTTCGCGGATGTAAATCAGGTCGTGCTCGATGCCCTGAATGCCCGTCATAGCTATCAGGTTCATGTCGTGGGTGAAAACGAGCAGGTTGATACCGTCTCCGGTGTCAACGCCGTGAGCAGCATCGGCGATGATGTTGTTGAACTGATTGCCCACGTAGATTTAGTCACTACCGCCGTCGGTCCGGTCGTGCTTGAGCGTATCGCTCCGGCCATCGCCAAAGGGCTGGTTAAACGCAAGGCGCAGAGAATCACTACTCCACTAAATATCATCGCTTGTGAAAACATGGTGCGCGGAACGACTCAGTTGAAAGGCCATGTAATGAACGCGTTAGCAGATGAAGATAAAGCCTGGGTTGAAGAACATGTTGGCTTTGTCGATTCTGCCGTGGACCGCATTGTTCCGCCTTCGGCTTCAGCAACCAACGATCCGCTGGAAGTTACCGTAGAAACCTTCAGTGAGTGGATTGTCGACAAAACACAGTTCAAAGGTGAACTGCCAAATATCCCAGGAATGGAATTAACTGATAACCTGATGGCATTTGTCGAACGTAAACTCTTCACGCTGAACACCGGGCATGCTATAACCGCGTACCTCGGAAAATTGACCGGTCATCAGACCATCCGTGACGCGATTCTCGACGAGAAAATCCGCGCAGTGGTAAAAGGTGCGATGGAAGAGAGCGGCGCGGTACTGATCAAACGCTATGGCTTTGATGCAGCAAAACATGCGGCATACATTCAGAAAATCCTCGGCCGTTTTGAAAACCCGTATCTGAAAGATGACGTTGAGCGTGTGGGTCGTCAGCCGCTGCGTAAACTTAGCGCAGGCGACCGCCTGATTAAACCACTGCTGGGTACGCTGGAATATGGTTTGCCGCATGCGAATCTGGTTACCGGTATTGCGGCAGCGATGCACTATCGCAGCGAAGAAGATCCGCAGGCACAGGAACTGGCCGCACTGATTGACGAAAAAGGTCCACAGGCCGCGCTGGCGCAAGTTTCCGGGCTGGATGCCAACAGTGATGTCGTGCTTGAGGCTGTTAACGCGTATAACGCAAAGAAATGATGCAGGACCTGGCGCAGGATATCCTGCGCCTGAATAATAGATTGTCAGATATGCAGGCAATAATGGAACAAACGCAGGCCTTTGAAAATCGTGTGCTTGAGCGTCTGAATGCTGGCAAAACCGTACGCAGCTTCCTCATCACCGCCGTAGAACTGCTCACCGAGGCGGTGAATATCCTTGTGCTTCAGGTATTTCGCAAAGACGACTATGCGGTGAAATACGCCGTAGAACCGCTGCTCGACGGCGATGGTCCGTTGGGCGATCTTTCTGTTCGTCTGAAGTTAATCTACGGCCTGGGCGTACTCAGTCGCCCGGAGTACGAAGATGCGGAGCTCCTGATGGCGCTGCGGGAGGAGCTGAATCACGACGGCAACGAATACGCATTCACCGACGACGAAATTCTTGGACCGTTTGGTGAACTTCACTGCGTGACGGCACTCCCGCCGCCACCCCAGTTTGATACCTCAGACTCTGGTTTGCATGCCATGCAGATCCAGCGTTACCAGCAGATGGTACGATCCACCATGGTCCTTTCCCTGACCGAGCTGATTTCTAAAATCAGCTTAAAAAAAGCCTTTCAAAAATAAGACGATGTTTGCTTATTTCTCTTCCTGCTGCGGTCGATACAGCTGCCGATAGTACGCCAGACGTTGCAGATACAGCTGCGCGTTTTCCTGCGGTATTTCTGAAGGGACAACGTTGCGCGGCGGTGTTTTATTCAAATATTCGCGAAAAGCCTGGCTTGAAGCCATAAAATCGACAGTTTTATCAATCAGGACCGAAACGTTCTCACCTATTTTCGCCATAATCTTCCCTCCTCCATGTATTAACCGCGCTCAGCCTGTGCGGTTGATCATTTAAGTTTAGGATCAGTTGGGTGTTTATATTGAGGAAAACGTGCTTCACCACGAACACGCCAATAAAAAGCACCACGGCCGATCTTATCGCTTAAAACTCCTTGTTAATCAATGCAGTAACATTATCATTAGCTAATTAATACTTACGGTATTTGATTATTTATCTTCGAGCAGTTGTGAATAATCCCGCTCTGCGCGCATACTATAGGATATTCATCCTATTTTTATCAGAAGCTATCCTATGAAAGAAGTCGAAAAAAACGAAATTAAACGCCTGAGCGATCGTCTGGACGCTATTCGCCACCAGCAGGCAGACCTGTCCCTGGTTGAAGCCGCCGACAAATACGCCGAGCTGGAAAAAGAGAAAGAAACTCTGGAAGCCGAGATCGCACGCCTGCGTGAAGTTCACAGCCAGAAGCTGAGCAAAGAAGCGCAAAAGCTGACAAAACTTCCGTTCCGTCGGGCCATCACCAAAAAAGAGCAGGCTGACATGGGCAAACTGAAGAAGAGCGTGCGCGGCCTGATCGTCGTCCACCCGATGACCGAGCTTGGCCGTGAAATGGGCCTGAAAGAGATGACGGGCTTCGCGAAGAGCGAGTTCTAATCTCCCACCGGGCAACATCCGCTTGCCCGGTCCTTCATTTCCCCTCGCAATTGGCCCTACCAATTTTAACCAGATCCTACCAGCACCTCACATTTCATTAAAATGTGCGTACAATACCGTTGCCAATAAATAACATTTGATTAACCATTCATTGTCATTACCCCTACACAACAATATTGGCAGGGCCACTTTTACACATAATGTGACCTGGAGATGAGCACAGACTCATTCCATTATGTCGGCGGCCCCCAGGAGACCTGCAATGAATCTCTGGCAACAGAACTACGACCCGGCCGGTAACATCTGGCTTTCCAGTCTGATCGCATCGCTCCCTATCCTGTTCTTTTTCTTCGCCCTGATTAAGCTCAAGCTCAAAGGCTATGTTGCGGCGTCATGGACGGTGGTGATCGCTTTGTCGGTCGCCCTGCTGTTTTACAAAATGCCGGTCGATCACGCTCTGGCATCCGTAGTGTACGGTTTCTTCTATGGTCTGTGGCCGATTGCCTGGATCATTATCGCCGCGGTATTCGTCTATAAAATCTCGGTGAAGACCGGGCAGTTCGACATTATCCGCTCCTCGATACTCTCGATTACCCCAGACCAGCGTCTGCAAATGCTGATTGTCGGTTTCTCCTTTGGGGCATTCCTCGAAGGAGCGGCAGGCTTTGGCGCTCCGGTAGCGATTACCGCCGCACTGCTGGTTGGTCTTGGCTTTAACCCGCTGTATGCGGCAGGTTTGTGCCTGATCGTAAATACCGCGCCGGTCGCTTTTGGCGCAATGGGCATTCCGATTCTGGTTGCCGGTCAGGTTACCGGACTGGACAGCTTCGAGATTGGCCAGATGGTAGGGCGTCAGCTGCCGTTCCTGACCATTATCGTGCTGTTCTGGATTATGGCGATTATGGATGGCTGGCGCGGCGTCAAAGAAACCTGGCCTGCGGTGATGGTCGCTGGCGGCTCGTTTGCTATCGCGCAGTATCTCAGCTCTAACTTTATCGGGCCGGAACTGCCGGACATTATCTCTTCTCTGGTCTCACTGGTGTGTCTGACGCTGTTCCTGAAACGCTGGCAGCCGGTACGCATCTTCCGTTTTGGCGATATGGGCGCTTCGCAGGTCGATATGGACCTGTCGCGCACCCGCTACACCGCTGGGCAGGTGGTACGCGCCTGGTCACCGTTCCTGTTCCTGACCGCTACCGTCACGCTGTGGAGCATACCGCCGTTTAAAGCACTGTTTGCGCCCGGCGGCGCGATGTACCACTGGGTGGTCAATATTCCGGTTCCGTTCCTCGACAAGCTGGTTGCCCGTATGCCGCCGGTCGTACACGAAGCCACGGCCTACGCGGCGGTGTACAAATTTGACTGGTTCTCCGCGACCGGTACCGCAATACTGTTTGCCGCCCTGCTGTCTATCGTCTGGCTGAAGATGAAGCCATCTGCTGCGCTGCAGACCTTTGGCAGCACGTTGAAAGATCTGGCGCTGCCTATCTACTCCATCGGGATGGTGCTGGCGTTCGCGTTTATCTCTAACTACTCCGGGCTTTCATCCACCCTGGCACTGGCCCTGGCGCACACCGGCAGCGCGTTTACCTTCTTCTCGCCATTCCTCGGCTGGCTGGGGGTATTCCTGACCGGGTCCGACACCTCATCAAACGCATTGTTCGCCGCCCTGCAGGCCACGGCCGCTCAGCAAATCGGCGTTTCGGATGTGCTGATGGTGGCCGCAAATACCACCGGCGGCGTGACCGGCAAGATGATCTCTCCGCAATCTATCGCTATCGCCTGTGCGGCAGTGGGATTAGTGGGGAAAGAGTCTGATCTGTTCCGCTTTACCGTGAAGCACAGCCTGATTTTCACCTGCATGGTGGGTGTGATTACCACGCTGCAGGCCTATGTCTTAACCTGGATGATTCCATGATAGTGATGCCCAGACGCCTGTCAGACGAAGTCGCATCTCGTGTGCGGGCGCTGATTGAAGAACAACAGCTGGAGGCGGGCATGAAGTTGCCCGCTGAGCGCCAACTGGCCGTACAGCTCGGCGTATCGCGCAACTCGCTGCGCGAGGCGTTAGCCAAGCTGGTGAGTGAAGGTGTGTTGATTAGCCGTCGTGGCGGCGGGACGTTTATCCGCTGGCAGCATGAAGCATGGTCTGAACAAAACATCGTTCAGCCGCTGAAAACCCTGCTGGCGGACGATCCTGATTACAGTTTCGATATTCTGGAAGCCCGCCACGCCATCGAAGCCAGCACCGCCTGGCATGCAGCTATGCGTGCCACTGCTGCCGACAAAGAGAAGATCAGACTCTGTTTCGAGGCCACACAAAGCGAAGATCCAGATCTCGCCTCGCAGGCAGACGTTCGCTTTCACCTCGCCATTGCGGAAGCCTCGCACAACGTGGTGCTGTTACAGACCATGCGCGGTTTCTTCGACGTATTGCAGTCTTCGGTGAAACAGAGCCGCCAGCGTATGTACCTTGTGCCGCCCGTATTTTCGCAACTGACGGCGCAGCATCAGGCCGTCCTGGATGCGATTGTTGCCGGAGATGCCGACGGAGCGCGTAAAGCAATGATGGCGCACCTCAGTTTTGTCCACACTACGATTAAACGATTTGATGAAGATCAGGCCCGCCAGGCGCGTATCACCCGCCTGCCCGGTGACCCTGGTGAGAATAGCAGGGAGAACAACGCATGATTATTTCAGCAGCCAGCGACTATCGCGCCGCAGCCCAGCGCATCCTACCCCCCTTCTTGTTCCACTATATAGACGGTGGGGCGTATGCAGAGCACACTCTGCGCCGTAACGTGGCAGACCTGTCGGAGGTGGCGCTGCGCCAGCGCGTGCTGAAGAATATGTCCGACCTGAGCCTGGAGACAAAGCTGTTCAACGAAACGCTCTCCATGCCAGTGGCCCTTGCACCTGTCGGTCTGTGTGGCATGTACGCGCGCCGGGGCGAAGTTCAGGCCGCCGCCGCCGCTGATGCCAAAGGCATTCCGTTTACGCTTTCCACGGTATCCGTATGTCCGATTGAAGAGGTCGCTCCAACCATCAAACGTCCGATGTGGTTTCAGCTATATGTTCTGCGCGATCGCGGCTTTATGCGCAACGCGCTGGAGCGCGCCAAAGCGGCGGGTTGCTCCACGCTGGTCTTTACCGTCGATATGCCAACACCGGGCGCACGCTACCGTGACGCACATTCCGGGATGAGCGGCCCAAATGCCGCACTACGCCGCTACTGGCAGGCAGTCACCCATCCACAATGGGCATGGGACGTTGGCCTGAACGGTCGCCCACATGATTTAGGTAATATCTCGACTTATCTTGGTAAACCTACCGGTCTTGAGGATTACATCGGCTGGCTGGCGAATAACTTCGACCCGTCGATTTCCTGGAAAGACCTCGAGTGGATCCGCGAATTTTGGGATGGTCCGATGGTGATCAAAGGGATCCTCGATCCCGAAGATGCCCGAGACGCTGTACGCTTTGGCGCGGATGGTATTGTTGTCTCTAACCACGGTGGTCGCCAGTTAGACGGCGTGCTGTCTTCAGCTCGCGCGCTGCCCGCCATTGCCGATGCGGTAAAAGGCGATATCACCATTCTGGCAGACAGTGGGATCCGCAACGGCCTGGACGTCGTACGTATGATTGCGCTGGGCGCGGATAGTGTTCTGCTGGGACGCGCTTATCTGTACGCGCTGGCCACCCACGGTCAGGCCGGGGTGGCGAATCTGCTACATCTGATCGAGAAAGAGATGAGGGTGGCAATGACCCTGACCGGTGCAAAATCGATTAGCGAAATCAGCCGTGATTCACTGGTACAAGAACTGGGCAAACAGGTGGCTGACTACCCGATGCAGCCCAAACGTGGAAATGCGGCGTAAACGTTAATTTGCTATGCTGCCCCGTACTTAAGGGGGCAGCATGCTAAACATCGTATTATTCGAACCAGAAATCCCGCCAAATACCGGCAATATTATCCGTCTTTGCGCCAACACCGGCTTTCGTCTGCATATTATTGAGCCAATGGGCTTTACCTGGGACGACAAGCGCCTGCGCCGTGCCGGGCTGGATTACCATGAATTTACCGCCGTGCTGCGCCACCCTGATTACGCCGCCTTCGTCGCCGCAGAAAATCCGCAACGTCTGTTTGCCCTGACCACCAAAGGTACGCCAGCGCATAGCGCGGTAAGCTATCAGGATGGGGATTATCTGATGTTTGGCCCGGAAACTCGCGGTCTGCCAGCCAGCATCCTAGACGCACTGCCAGCTGAACAAAAAATTCGTATTCCGATGATGCCGGACAGTCGCAGCATGAACCTGTCGAATGCGGTGTCGGTGGTGGTGTATGAGGCCTGGCGCCAGTTAGGTTATCCCGGCGCGGTATTGCGTAGTTGATTTTTGTCGGATGGCGGCTGACGCCTTATCCGACCTACGAAAGAATTTACCATTATTTTTCGAGCGTTATCGGAGCAGTCAGGTTGGACACGGACTGCGCTTGCCGACCTGCGCGTACACGTAGTACGTGAGGATGGCGAGCACAGCCCGGGTTCAAGATGACAAGTAAGATAGCTCGAAATCAGATTCCATCGCCGTATTCGAACGTATGATGTATCCCGTTGAAATGCTGATCCATATCCATAGACGGTTTATCGCTGTCAGGCTTGCCGACGATGCGCGCCGGTACGCCTGCGGCGGTGGTATGCGGCGGTACGGGCTGTAGCACGACCGAACCTGCGCCAATCTTCGCGCCGCGCCCGACTTCAATGTTGCCGAGAATTTTTGCTCCCGCGCCGATCATCACGCCTTCACGAATTTTCGGGTGGCGGTCACCGCCGGCTTTACCGGTCCCGCCCAGCGTGACGGATTGCAGAATAGAGACGTCATTTTCAATCACCGCGGTTTCACCGACCACAATGCCGGTGGCGTGATCGAGCATAATCCCACGACCAATTTTTGCCGCCGGATGAATGTCTACCTGGAAGGTAACGGACACCTGATTTTGCAAGAATATCGCCAGCGCCTGACGCCCCTGATGCCACAGCCAGTGACCGATACGGTAGGCCTGAAGCGCATGAAAGCCCTTCAGATACAGCAGTGGAGTGGAATATTTATCGACAGCCGGGTCGCGCGTGCGTACTGCCTGAATATCGCAGGCCGCTGAGGCAATCATTTCAGGATCGGCCGCGTAGGCCTCTTCTACGACTTCGCGAATCGCAATGGCGGGCATGATTGGAGAAGCGAGTTTATTCGCCAGCATATAGCTTAGCGCACTGCCGAGATTTTCATGCTTGAGCAGCGTTGCGTGGTAAAAACTGGCCAGCATTGGCTCACATTCCGCCAGTGCCCGGGCTTCCGCTTTAATGTTTTTCCAGACGATATCCAGTTCTTCACACGGCATTGCGTACTCCAGAAGGTAGCAAAACGACCGATCCGTTCTTCGCGGATCGGGTCGTTATATTCAACAGTTCCTTACAGCTAGTGGCGACTCAGCTCGTCCTTGCGTGCACGGCCTAATAACGTCAATGCTGCCTCGCGCGCGTTTTTTCCGCAATACAATACTTGATAAATTTCCTCGGTTATTGGCATCTCAACACCAAAACGGTGCGCCAATTCACGAACTTCTTTCGTATTGCGATAGCCTTCAACCACTTGGCCAATTTTGTCCTGCGCACCCTGCACGTCCATCCCCTGGCCGAGCATCATGCCAAAACGACGGTTGCGCGACTGGTTGTCGGTACAGGTCAGCACCAGATCGCCTAAACCCGCCATCCCCATAAAGGTGGCAGGATCGGCCCCCAGCGCCGCACCAAGACGAGACATTTCGGTCAGCCCACGGGTGATCAATGCGGTTCGTGCATTCGCGCCGAAACCGATGCCGTCAGACATCCCTGCGCCAATGGCAATGACGTTTTTCACCGCACCGCCAAGCTGTACGCCAATGAAATCCGGGTTGCTGTATACGCGGAAGCTTTTGCCGCAGTGCAGCAACTGCTGGAGATCGTCAGCAAAGGTGTCGTCCGTCGAGGCCAGAGAAATCGCCGTCGGCATGCCCGCAGCCAGCTCTTTGGCAAACGTCGGGCCGGAAATAACCGCCAGTGGAATTGAGTCCCCCAACGCTTCACGCGCGACATCCTGCAGCAGACGCCCTGTTTCCGCTTCCAGACCTTTTGTCGCCCAGACCAGTCGTGCGTCAGAACGCATCAATGGTTTGATGTTACGCAGCACTTCGCCAAAGACGTGGCTCGGCACCACCACCAGAATATTACGACTGGCGGCCAGCGCTGTGGCTAAATCACTTTCCAGGCGCAGCGTGTCGGGAAAAGGCACATCAGGAAGGAACGCGACGTTGCAGCGATCGTGCTCGAGAGTCGCGATATGTTTAGGATCATGGCCCCACAGGACAACCTGATGGCCATTTCTTGCCAGGGTGATGGCAAGAGCGGTGCCGTACGAGCCGGCACCAATCACAGTCATTGAAGCATTACTTTGGTTCATCAGGCATCCTGATGTTCTTCAGTACCTTCGCCAGCCTGCTGCTGTAAATAGTTCATGAACAGCGCATCAAAGTTGACCGGCGCAAGGTTCAGTTGCGGGAACGTACCACGTGAAACCAGGCTGGTGATGCATTCGCGGGCATACGGGAACAGAATGTTCGGGCAGTATGCGCCCAGGCAATGCGCCATTTGAGTCCCTTCGATACCACTGATGGAGAAAATACCGCCCTGCTGAACTTCGCACAGGAACGCAGTTTCTTCACCCAGGGAAGCCGTTACGGTGACACGCAGCACTACTTCATACACGTCATCTGCCAGTTGGGTAGATGCGGTATCAAGATCCAGTTTAACCTCTGGCTGCCAATCTTTCTGGAAAACATGCGGTGCATTTGGCGCTTCGAAAGACACATCCTTGGTATAAATACGTTGGATCTGGAAAGCCATTTCAGTGTTATTTTGTTCTGACATGTTGAGAAAACCCTTTAGTGTTGTCCTTTAAATACTTCGGTACGCCTTAACGCAGCAGCGGATCCAGTCCACCACGCGCATCCAACGCATACAAGTCGTCACAACCACCAATGTGCTGTGCATCAATAAAAATCTGCGGAACCGTAGTACGGCCACTGCGCTTGATCATCTCTTCACGCTTCACGGCATCACCGTCAATCGGAAGCTCCTGGAAACTCACACCCTTGCTGTTTAACAGCGCCTTTGCGCGATGGCAAAACGGGCAGGTTGCTTTGGTATAGATCTCAATATTGGCCATGACTTATCTCCAGTGTTCTTTTTACCCTGCGGCATGAAAGAAGACGGGTAAATTACTTGCCGCGAACCAGTGGCAGATTCTCACCACTCCAGCCCGCTACGCCATCTTTCAGTACAGACACCTGCTCAAAACCGGCTTTGATCAGCGCAGTTGCTGAATCCTGGCACTGCATGCCTGAACCATCAACCACAATAACAGGTTTGTTTTTGTGTTTTTCCAGTTCGCCAAAGTTGTTGGCTTTGATTTCGCTCGGCAGCAGGTTAGTGGAGCCAGCGATATGACCTTTGCGGAAGTCGTCGCGCTGACGTAAATCCACGACAACGGCGTCTTCTTTATTGATGAGACGTGTGGCTTCTCCGCGCGTAATCACCTTCACTTTGGAAGTCAGGCTCTTAAACGTGGTAAATAATACAGCCGCCAGTAACGCAATCCAGGCGATACTCAATACAGGGTGGCGACTAACAAATTGCATAATTTCTTGCATGGGGGGTAACAACTCCCGACTCAGTGATTAAAAAAACCAGGAAAGGAGTATACCTGCGCGTTGGCGCAAATACAGCCAGAGCGTGCATTGGATTGCATTTTTGCGGGGCGCTACGGAAAAAAAAACCTAAAACCACGCCCTCTGCGGCGCGCTCTGGTCGATTATTTGATCTTCCGGGGCTACTTTATCGATTCAGCTGTAGTAAAATTACGCAATTATTTTTTATCTATTAAGTGTGAGGTTGTCGCAATGTCGGTTTCTAAAAAACCTATGGTACTGGTGATTCTGGATGGCTATGGCTATCGCGAAGACAGCCAGGATAACGCCATCTTTAATGCCAAAACCCCGGTAATGGATGCCCTGTGGGCAAAACGTCCGCATACCCTGATTGATGCGTCTGGCCTGGAAGTTGGCCTGCCCGATCGCCAGATGGGCAACTCCGAAGTCGGTCACGTCAACCTGGGCGCGGGCCGCATCGTGTATCAGGACCTGACCCGTCTGGATGTAGAAATTAAAGAGCGTACTTTCTTCGCTAACCCGGTGCTGACCAATGCGGTCGACCAGGCAAAAAATAGCGGCAAAGCGGTACACATCATGGGTCTGCTCTCTGCGGGCGGTGTTCACAGCCACGAAGATCACATCATGGCGATGGTAGAAATGGCTGCTGAACGCGGGGCTGAGAAAATCTATCTGCACGCTTTCCTTGATGGCCGTGATACTCCGCCACGCAGCGCTGAACATTCACTGCAAAAATTCGAAGAGAAATTTGCCGCGCTGGGCAAAGGCCGCGTAGCGTCCATCATCGGTCGTTACTACGCGATGGACCGCGACAACCGTTGGGATCGCGTTGAACAGGCTTATGACCTGATGACGTTGGCCAAAGGCGAGTTCCAGTTCGCTACGGCGGTTGAAGGCCTGCAGGCTGCTTATGCCCGCGACGAAAACGATGAATTCGTGAAAGCGACCGTGATCCGTGCTGAAGGCCAGGCTGAAGCCGCCATGGAAGACGGCGATACGCTGATTTTCATGAACTTCCGTGCTGACCGTGCGCGTGAAATCACTCGTGCGTTTGTTAACGCTGATTTCGACGGCTTCGCCCGTAAGAAAGTCGTTAACCTCAACTTTGTGATGCTGACCGAATACGCGGCCGACATCAAAACTGCGGTTGCTTACCCACCAGCATCTCTGGCTAACACCCTTGGCGAGTGGATGGCGAAGCACGACAAAACGCAGCTGCGTATTTCCGAAACCGAAAAGTATGCGCACGTAACCTTCTTCTTCAACGGCGGCGTAGAAGAGCCGTTCAAAGGCGAAGATCGCATCCTGATCAACTCGCCGAAAGTTGCGACCTACGATCTGCAGCCGGAGATGAGCTCTGCTGAGCTGACCGAAAAACTGGTTGCGGCGATTGAGAGCGGAAAATACGACACCATCATTTGTAACTACCCGAACGGCGACATGGTTGGTCATACCGGGGTGATGGAAGCAGCGGTTAAAGCGGTTGAAGCGCTGGATCACTGCGTTGAACAGGTCGCGAAAGCGGTTGAATCCGTTGGGGGTCAGTTGCTGATCACCGCAGACCACGGTAACGCAGAGCAAATGCGCGATCCGTCCACCGGTCAGGCGCATACTGCGCACACCAACCTGCCCGTTCCGCTGATTTATGTCGGTGGCAAGAACGTTAAAGCAGTCGAAGGCGGCAAACTTTCTGATATCGCCCCGACGATGCTGACGCTGATGGGTATGGAAATCCCGCAAGAGATGACTGGTAAGCCGCTGTTCATCGTGGAATAATCCCTCCCCATGAGGGGAAAGGCGATTAATACCATCACTCGGGCCGTGAAACCGCGTAAGTTTTCAGTCAGGCCCTTGTTCTACGCCAGCGCGCTTAGCGCTGGCGTATTGCTGTGCGCCTTTTCCGCCCACGCGGACGAACGCGACCAGCTCAAATCTATTCAGGCCGATATCGCGGCAAAAGAACGCGCGGTACGTCAACAACAACAACAACGCGCCACCCTCCTCGCCCAGCTTAAAGCTCAGGAACAAGCCATCGCCGTTGCCGCAAGGCAGTTGCGCGAAACGCAAAACTCACTGGCGCAGCTGAATGCACAAATCGCAGAGATGAACGCAGCACTCGCGAAGCTGGAAAAACAGCGGGCCGCACAAGAACGCAGCCTGGCAGCCCAACTCGACGCAGCTTTTCGCCAGGGCGAACACACCGGCATTCAGCTCATTCTTAGCGGTGAAGAAAGCCAGCGCGGGCAACGCCTGCAGGCCTATTTCGGCTATCTGAACCAGGCGCGACAGGAAACTATCGCGCAATTGAAACAAACCCGCGAAGAGGTCGACTCGCAAAAAGCCGAGCTGGAAGATAAGCAGAGCGAACAGCAGACGCTACTGTACGAACAGCGCGCTCAGCAGGCTAAGCTGGAACAGGCACGTAACGAACGCCAGAAAACGCTTTCGAGTCTGGAATCATCGATTCAACAGGGTCAACAGCAACTGGGCGAAATGCGCGCCAACGAATCCCGTCTGCGCAACAGCATTGCCCGCGCCGAAGCCGCAGCCAAAGCGCGTGCGGAACGTGAAGCACGCGAGGCGCAGGCAGTACGCGATAAGCAACAGGATGCGTCACGAAAAGGCTCAACCTATAAACCGACCGAAAGTGAAAAATCACTGATGTCGCGTACCGGCGGTTTGGGTTCGCCACGCGGTCAGGCATTTTGGCCCGTTCGTGGTCCAACTCTACATCGTTATGGCGAACAGCTGCAGGGTGAGCTACGTTGGAAGGGGATGGTTATTGGCGCATCCGAAGGCACCGAAGTTAAAGCCATTGCCGATGGTCGCGTCATTCTGGCGGACTGGCTGCAGGGCTATGGCCTGGTGGTCGTCGTTGAACACGGTAAAGGCGATATGAGCCTGTACGGTTATAACCAGAGCGCACTGGTCAGCGTCGGTACGCAGGTTCGCGCCGGGCAGCCTATAGCACTTGTGGGTAGCAGCGGCGGTCAGGGCAGGCCGGCACTCTATTTCGAAATTCGTCGCCAGGGTCAGGCGGTCAATCCACAGCCGTGGTTGGGAAGATAAGTTTTGCCACAACAATTTCGTCGTCTACTACTCTCTCTCGCCAGTCTGCTGGCCTTCGCAACACCTGTATTTGCTGGCAAACTCGCCATCGTCATTGATGATTTCGGCTATCGCCCACACACTGAAAACCAGGTACTGGCGATGCCTTCTACCATCTCCGTTGCCGTTCTGCCTAACGCCCCACATGCGCGTGAAATGGCAATCAAAGCGCATAACAGCGGGCATGAAGTCTTAATCCATCTGCCAATGGCACCGCTGAGTAAGCAGCCGTTAGAGAAAGACACGTTACGCCCGGAAATGAGCAGCGAAGAGATTGAGAGGATCATTCGCGACGCGGTAAGCAAAGTACCGAATGCGGTCGGTCTGAACAACCATATGGGCAGCGCGATGACCTCCAGTCTTTTCGGCATGCAGAAGGTGATGCAGGCGCTGGAACGCTACGACCTCTACTTCCTGGACAGCATGACCATCGGTAACAGCCAGGCAATGCGCGCAGCGTCAGGTACCGGTGTGAAGGTCATCAAACGCAAAGTCTTCCTGGATGACACGCAAAACGAAGCCGATATTCGCCGTCAGTTTAATCGTGCCGTCGAGCTTGCGCGCCGCAACGGTTCCGCAATCGCCATTGGCCACCCTCACCCGTCTACGGTTCGCGTCCTGCAGCAGATGCTGTATAGCCTGCCAGCCGACATCACGCTGGTTCGCCCAAGCAGCTTGCTCAATGAACCACAGGTGGATACGTCCAGACCAAACCTCACGCCACCGAAGAACGGTACACCTGATGCACCGCGTAATCCTTTCCGCGGGGTGAAATTATGCAAACCGAAACAGCCGTTAGAGCCGGTGTACGCCAGCCGCTTCTTCAGCGTGCTCGGCGAAAGCATCACCCAAAGCACGCTGGTGCAGTATATGCGCCTGCAGTGGCAGGGCTGGCAATAATCAGTCTTTACTATCCAGCGTTAAATGGGCCAGGCGGCGCGGCGTCAATGATTTATCGCGCCACTGGCTAAAACGGATAGCCCACAACAGCACCTGATAACCCAGCTTTACGCTGCAGATATTACTCACCATACGCTTGAACATACCCGATACAAATACTTCAGCAATCATGCGCTGGCGGATCTGTGGATCGGGTTCTTTACGAATACAATGACATACTCGCAGTCCCTCATAAATCACTTGTTGCTTAAACTCAGGATAGATAGTGATGCGGTTAGCGTAGCTATGATTAAGTTCGTCCAGCAGGCGAGTGATCTTTATATAGTGCCGTTGATAGTTTAAATTCGCTTCACCCTGCCGCTTCATGTGACTAATTGAGCCATCGTGTTGGTAGTATTTATATAATGGTTTTTCCGTATATTTCGCACGAGTGGCATTAAACATAAACACCGTACTCCACATGACATCCTGATGATGTAACCCAGGGATAAATCTTATATTGTGTTCTTTAATGAGGTCATTTCTATATACCCCCATCCAGAGAACATGCGTCCAGCGGCGCGAAGCAAGCCCCATACGCAACCAGTCTGGGCCGGAGAGAATACCGGTAGAACGCAGACGATCTGTTGGAATGGATACCCAGACTCGGGATGTTTCCCGCGAACTCCAGTCTGCGTTGCTTTGTACAACGTCAAGGTTGTCCTGCAAGGCCATTCCCATCAATGTCTCATACATCTCCGGATAGACTTCATCATCAGCATCAACGAATGCGATGTAATCCCCCACAGCGACATCCAGGCCAAGGTTTCGCGCGACAGAGACACCCTGGTTGGCCTGATGCAGCAGCCGAACATGGGGATATATTTCTGCATAGTATTGCGCAATATCGACTGAGCAGTCCGTAGAACCATCATTTACAATAATGATTTCAAGATCTTTCCAGGTCTGCGCAATTAACGACTCCATACAGTCACGAAAGTAACTACCGGCATTATATAACGGGATAATAACGCTTAATTTATATTTACTTTGCATCGTAGGGTAATCATCTAATCTATGGGATTGTCGTTACTCTATCACCCAATTATTAAGATATTATTAAGGCTTAACAAGAGGTACAATTTCCAGAGAAATAGGCCAGCATTCCTATAAATTTATATTAGCTAGATTGATAACCTATTTACTTACACGTCCGAGAAACAAAAAACAGCACGAATAGCCAACTTAGTTGTTACCTGTGTATGACAAAGGATTTTGTTATACTAACTTGATCTCTATCACAAAATGAACAGTGCAAATGTAATGATGACCAAAGCACTCTTGCTACATTGATGCTTTAAGTCATGAAATTTTCATAACGGAAAGCAATTAATCAATTACTTTCAATTAGATAGAGCATAACACTGTTGTTTATGTGTCTTTTACATAAAAGCATGTATTAACTAACCACCGTCGATACAATTTTGTATAATACAGAGCATAACTATCCACAACAGATTAATATACGAAGGCGAATTTAATGAACATTAGTAAGGTTGAATTAAATGACTTTAATGTTTATTTCAAGAAAGAAAAAATTAATTTCCCTTTGTTGATGAAAAAAATATCAAATAATGAAATAAAAGGGAAACAACTGAATGCTGAAAATGGTTTTCGCAGCGTCCATCTTGTCGAATATGAAAATAAAAAGTTTATTGTCAAGAACGATCGTGAAATAGACAATCGCTTTGAAAAAAAAGCGCTAAACTTTATTTCCGGGCCCTTTTATTCACATATGATTAAACGACTGGCACGCTTAACTCCAGAGCAACGCGCCTGTACTGCAGATCTGTACTACGTTGCCGAAAAATGTCACTTTCGTCAATGTGTTGAAGTGTCAACCGTGCATGAATACATTGATGGAAAACCCCTTGCCGAAATCAACAAAAGTAATGCCGAAGAGGTGAAAAACTGTATTATTAAACTTCACAATGCAGGTCTTGCATCGAATGACATTCACCCTGGAAATTTTATTAGAACGCCATCTGGTGAACTTAAAGTTATCGATCTTTCATGCAAAGGCATTATGAAAATATGCCAGGCGAACGATATCCTCACGCTCCGGAATAAATACAATATCGATATTCAGGGTCATGGCTTCGTTTATAACCTGATTTTATTGAAAGAAAAGCTTCGCCGACTTTCACGAAAAATTCGCGGCAAGTAAAAAATAGCCAGATATTAATCATATCTGGCTATTCATTCTTACTGGCTTAATACTAATCCCAGCTCAGGATCACTTTCCCTGACTGGCCTGAACGCATCGCGTCAAAGCCCTGCTGGAATTCATCGATGGAGAATCGATGGGTGATGATCGGCGACAAATCCAGTCCAGACTGGATCAGTGCAGCCATTTTGTACCAGGTTTCAAACATCTCACGACCGTAGATACCTTTAATAAACAGCCCCTTAAAGATAACTTTGGTCCAGTCGATGGACATATCAGATGGCGGAATACCCAGCATAGCAATACGGCCACCGTGGTTCATGGTGTCCAGCATGGCGCGAAACGCTGGCGGCGCCCCGGACATCTCCAGGCCCACATCAAACCCTTCGGTCATACCCAGTTCAGCCATCACGTCGGTCAGATTCTCTTTCGACACGTTGACCGCGCGTGTGATACCCATTTTGCGTGCCAGCTCAAGGCGATACTCATTAACGTCGGTGATCACCACGTGGCGTGCGCCAACATGCTTCGCGACCGCCGCCGCCATAATACCGATTGGACCCGCACCGGAAACCAGCACATCTTCCCCAACCAGATCGAACGACAGCGCCGTGTGCACTGCATTACCGAACGGATCGAAGATAGACGCCAAGTCGTCGGAGATATTGTCCGGGATTTTAAATGCGTTAAATGCCGGGATCACCAGGTACTCCGCAAAGCAGCCAGGGCGGTTTACACCGACACCGGTCGTATTGCGGCACAGGTGAGTACGTCCACCGCGGCAGTTACGGCAATGCCCGCAGGTGATATGACCTTCGCCTGAAACGCGATCGCCGATTTTAAAGCCTTTAACTTCCTGACCGATGCCAACAACTTCGCCGACATATTCATGCCCAACGACCATCGGTACCGGGATGGTTTTTTGCGACCATTCATCCCAGTTATAAATGTGAACGTCAGTCCCGCAGATGGCTGTTTTACGGATTTTAATCAGCAAATCGTTATGACCGACTTCCGGTTCAGGAACGTCGGTCATCCAAATGCCCTCTTCCGCTTTCAGTTTGGATAACGCTTTCATTTCACATCCTCAGGCAATAACGCCCAGTTGTTTACCAATGCGTGTGAACGCCTCAACAGCACGCGTAATCTGCTCAGGGGTATGCGCCGCAGACATCTGGGTACGGATACGCGCCTGGCCTTTTGGAACCACCGGATAGAAGAATCCGGTAACGTAAATCCCCTCTTTTTGCAGCTCGCGGGCGAACGCCTGCGCCACTACTGCATCACCCAGCATGACCGGGATGATCGCGTGATCCGCACCGGCTAACGTAAAGCCTGCGGCAGACATTTGCTCACGGAACTGACGTGCATTCGCCCACAGGCGATCGCGCAGGTCGCTGCCAGCTTCAACCATTTCCAGCACTTTAATGGAAGCCGCAACAATCGCCGGTGCCAGTGAGTTGGAGAACAAATAAGGACGGGAACGCTGACGCAGCCACTCAACAACTTCTTTGCGCGCTGCGGTGTAACCACCGGATGCGCCGCCGAGTGCTTTACCCAGCGTACCGGTGATGATGTCCACGCGACCCATCACGTCACAGTATTCATGGGAGCCACGACCATTTTCGCCGACAAAACCGACGGCATGGGAATCATCAACCATGACCAGCGCGTCGTATTTATCCGCCAGATCGCAAACGCCTTTCAGATTAGCGATCACACCATCCATAGAGAACACGCCATCAGTGGCGATCAGGATATGGCGAGCGCCTGCTTCACGCGCTTCTTTCAGGCGAGCTTCCAGTTCCACCATATCGTTGTTGGCGTAACGGAAACGTTTTGCTTTACACAGACGCACGCCATCAATGATAGAAGCGTGGTTCAGGGCATCGGAAATAATTGCGTCTTCTGCGCCCAGCAGCGTTTCAAACAGACCGCCGTTGGCGTCGAAGCAGGAAGAGTAAAGGATGGCATCTTCCATTCCGAGGAATGCCGCCAGTTTTTGCTCCAGTTGCTTATGGCTGTCCTGGGTACCGCAAATAAAGCGAACCGAAGCCATACCAAATCCGTGAGAATCCATACCCGCTTTTGCCGCTGCAATCAGTTCCGGATGGTTAGCCAACCCCAGATAGTTGTTCGCACAAAAGTTAATAACGTGGCTTCCATCCGCCACGGTAATATCCGCCTGCTGGGCAGATGTAATAATGCGTTCTTCTTTAAACAATCCTTCCGCACGTGCGGTTTCGAGATCGTTCGTTAACTGTTTGTAAAAATCCCCACGCATTTCAATTCTCCAGACTGGGCAAATTTCAGCACATATTACCCAAAGCTATACGTTGATACGAGATGACGCATCATCACTTCTTCAAAATGAAGCATAAATCACGTGTACCCGCACGGCTTATCGGTGAATGGCTGAAGCCTAAGCCATGTAGTGATATGATAGAAGTATTCGTGTCTGAGATTGTCTCTGACTCCATAATTCAAAGGTTACATTTATGATCATCGTTACCGGCGGCGCGGGCTTTATCGGCAGCAACATCGTTAAGTCTCTGAATGATAAAGGTATCACCGACATTCTGGTGGTGGACAACCTGAAAGACGGCACCAAGTTTGTTAACCTGGTGGATCTGAATATTGCTGACTACATGGACAAGGAAGACTTCCTGATCCAGATTATGGCCGGGGAAGATTTCGGCGATATCGAAGCGATTTTCCACGAAGGCGCATGCTCTTCAACCACCGAGTGGGACGGCAAGTATATGATGGATAACAACTATCAATACTCCAAAGAGCTACTGCACTACTGCCTGGAACGTGAAATCCCGTTCCTGTACGCATCCTCTGCCGCCACCTACGGCGGTCGCACTTCTGATTTCATCGAGTCTCGTGAATATGAGAAACCGCTGAACGTCTACGGCTACTCAAAATTCCTGTTCGACGAGTACGTGCGTCAGATCCTGCCAGAAGCCAATTCTCAGATTGTTGGCTTCCGCTATTTCAACGTCTACGGACCGCGTGAAGGCCACAAAGGCAGCATGGCAAGCGTTGCTTTCCACCTCAACACCCAGCTTAACAATGGCGAAACACCAAAACTGTTCGAAGGCAGTGAAAACTTCAAACGTGATTTCGTTTACGTAGGCGACGTAGCTGCGGTAAACCTGTGGTTCCTGGAAAACGGGGTTTCCGGCATCTTTAACCTCGGTACAGGTCGTGCGGAATCTTTCCAGGCCGTTGCCGATGCTACGCTGGCGTACCACAAAAAAGGCAGCATTGAGTACATTCCATTCCCGGAAAAACTGAAAGGCCGCTACCAGGCATTTACCCAGGCAGATCTGACGAACCTGCGCGCAGCGGGCTATGACAAGCCGTTTAAAACCGTCGCCGAAGGCGTCACGGAATATATGGCCTGGCTGAACCGCGACGCGTAAGTATGAAAATTTTGGTGGTTGGCCCGTCTTGGGTGGGCGACATGATGATGTCGCAAAGTCTCTATCGCACGCTCAAGGCGCGCTATCCCCAGGCGATAATCGACGTGATGGCACCTGCATGGTGCCGTCCGTTATTGTCGCGCATGCCAGAAGTCAACGAAGCTATCGCCATGCCGTTGGGGCACGGCGCGCTGGAGATCGGCGAGCGCCGTAAACTCGGCCACAGTCTGCGTGAGAAGCGCTATGACCGCGCTTATGTGCTGCCTAACTCGTTTAAATCCGCTCTGGTGCCGTTCTTTGCGGGTATTCCCCATCGTACAGGTTGGCGTGGCGAGATGCGCTACGGTCTGCTAAACGATGCGCGCGTACTGGATAAAGAAGCATGGCCACTGATGGTCGAGCGCTATGTGGCTCTGGCTTATGATAAAGGCGTGATGCTGACGGCCAAAGATTTGCCGCAGCCTCTGCTATGGCCACAGTTGCAGGTCAGCGAGGGTGAAAAATCGCTAACCTGTAGCCAGTTCTCCCTTTCAGCTGAACGCCCCATCATCGGTTTTTGC
Organism: Citrobacter sp. Cpo147; assembly: GCF_030332405.1. Taxonomy (NCBI): domain Bacteria; kingdom Pseudomonadati; phylum Pseudomonadota; class Gammaproteobacteria; order Enterobacterales; family Enterobacteriaceae; genus Citrobacter; species Citrobacter sp. Cpo147. Next base: position 155,952 of record NZ_JAOWHX010000034.1, on the reverse strand, counting down.
CCAGGTGCGGAATTTGGCCCAGCGAAACGCTGGCCACATTACCACTATGCAGAACTGGCAAAGCAGCTGATCGATGAAGGCCATCAGATTGTGCTGTTTGGCTCAGCAAAAGACCATGAAGCCGGCAATGAGATCCTGGCGACGCTGAGCGTTGAACAGCAGGCATGGTGCCGTAATCTGGCGGGCGAAACACAGCTGGAGCAGGCTGTCATCCTTCTCGCAGCCTGCAAAGCGGTGGTCACCAACGACTCTGGATTAATGCACGTGGCCGCAGCGCTGAACCGTCCACTGGTCGCATTGTATGGTCCAAGCAGCCCGGATTTTACGCCTCCGCTTTCCCACAAGGCGCGTGTCATTCGCCTGATTACGGGTTATCACAAAGTGCGTAAGGGCGATGCGGCAGAAGGCTATCATCAGAGCCTGATTGACATTACACCCCAGCACGTACTGGAAGAACTCAACGATCTGTTGTTACAAGAGGAAGCCTGACGGATGCGGGTTCTGATCGTTAAAACGTCGTCTATGGGCGATGTACTGCATACGTTGCCCGCATTAACCGATGCTCAGCAGGCTATTCCGGGTATTCAATTTGATTGGGTGGTGGAAGAAGGGTTCGCTCAAATCCCCTCCTGGCATTCAGCCGTTGACCGGGTTATTCCAGTGGCGATCCGTCGCTGGCGTAAAGCCTGGTTTTCAGCGCCGATTAAAGCCGAGCGTAAAGCGTTTCGTGATGCGGTGCGTTTACAGCAGTATGACGCGATAATCGATGCTCAGGGTTTGGTTAAAAGCGCGGCGTTGGTGACACGTCTGGCACGTGGCATCAAGCATGGTATGGACTGGAGCACAGCCCGCGAACCGCTGGCAAGTCTGTTTTATAATCGCAAACATCACATAGCCAAACAGCAGCACGCGGTAGAACGTACGCGTGAATTGTTCGCCAAAAGCTTGGGATATGTTAAACCGCAGTCGCAGGGTGATTACGCGATTGCGCAGCATTTTGTAAAACAGCAAACGTCCAATTCGCAGCCCTACGCTGTATTTTTACATGCGACCACGCGAGATGATAAGCATTGGACAGAAGCACACTGGCGGGACCTTATTACGCTGATACCGAAGACAGGGATTCGCATTAAACTTCCATGGGGAGCAGCGCATGAAGAGGAAAGAGCAAGAAGAATTGCGAAAGGATTTGATAATGTCGATGTATTGCCAAGGATGAGTCTTGAGGAAATTGCGCGTATCCTCGCCGGTGCTGAATTTGTAGTTTCGGTTGATACTGGCCTTAGTCATCTGACCGCCGCGCTCAATCGCCCAAACGTTACGCTATATGGTCCCACCGACCCAGGGCTCATTGGTGGCTACGGTAAGAATCAGTTAACGTGCATTGCTCCGGAAGGAAAACTGTCGTTACTCACCGCTCAGCAAGTACTAACACACCTACCGTCCGACGTATAACCCCCCGACTCGGGACGGGGGCTCTGCACGCTTATCAGAACATGCAGAGCATCGGTAAGCTTACTACAGGAATGGTTTTACATGCGCCATGATCTCTTCGCAACTCACCTTCTCTAGCGCTGAACGATACTTAATTTCATCCAGCGTCGTATAGGCTTTGTAAACCACCTTGTGCAATTGAGGGTCCTGATAGGGGCCATAAAGATAAGGTGAGGTGATCACATACATACTCACCGTCGGTACCCGCATTGCCACGGCAAGGTGCATAGGTCCTGTATCAGATGTTACCAGCAGGTCCATATTCTTCACTTCCTGAATAAGCCCTTTAAGCGTCGTTTTACCGATAAGTGGCTTCACGCGGTCATGAAAGTGGCTATCCAGCTTTTGCAAAAATTCGTCCTGCAGAGGCACTTCATTCGGCGCACCAATCAGGACGACACGCACATCATCATGAGCAAAAAGTTGGTTTGCGAAAGTGACAAATCGCTCAACAGGCCAGCATTTCTTAAAGGATGATGCTCCCATTTGAAAACCAATCCAACGCAGCTTTGAATCTTCCTCGCTCACCGTACGTTCGACAGGAAACGGCAGGTGCATACTGTTGTCTGGCTTTTCATTCAGCAACGGCATGATAAGCTCCAGCTTTCGCTGAATAGTATGCCCAACGAATTTACTGATTCTGTTGGTTGCCCATTTACTTACGAGTGGGATGTCCTGCTTATCGTTATCCACAAAAACATACTTTGTGCCAGCAATAATGGCGCTAAGGAAATCATAAGGTGTATGTGAGTGAAGAATTACCGTCAGGTCTGGCGTTCCACGTTTCTTGATCTCTTTAACCAATGCCGGGAGGGTAGTGAGTTTATTATCCCATGAGATAAGATCGTCCCAGTCACTCCCCCCTTTGAGGAAGTCATACATCTTTTTGTGGCAAATCAGGGTGATTGTCGCAGAAGGATATGTCTGGCGGAGCGCATGAATTGCTGGAGAGTTCATCATGAAATCACCCAGCGCCGTTGAAGAATAAATCAGGATATTCTTCAGCTGATTTTTATCCTGATTTTCAAATTCTTGCTGACTAAAAGAAAAATCTTTCTTACGGGTGTATATCATTAAAAAAAGATTAACCAGTAATAGCTGAATTTTTTTTCTCAATGCTCTAATCATTAAATAAAACCTATTTAATCTATCGCCAGATAGAGATCAATATATCAACTTATCTATAGCAATAAGTAAACTTATGCTTCATCCATTGCCGTATTTTTACGCACTTGCTCCTGCAGACTTACAAACCGCGTAAATACATCATCGACGCTAATATTGCGAGCATCATAATCTTTTCCTTGCAGCATTTCGTACGGCACACCCCATGGCGTCCATAGCCATGCAGCCTTGTTGCCGAACAGCGCCACCACTGGTTTACGCACCCCAGCAGCAATATGCAAGGCACCGCCGTCGCTGGTCACAATCTGATCGCATAGTGACATACCGGCCATCAGCTCACGAACGCTATTCGTTCTTACTGGAATAATCGGCAGATCGGCACATTGCGCGCTGATAAAATCAGCCTTATCATCATCACCGGGATGTAATTTATTATCTGATTTTCCTGGAGACCAGAATAACATAATATGGCACGCCTGTATGGCTGCAAGTTTATGAGCAAGCTCAACAAACTTTTCTTTTTGCCATTGTTGTTCTTCTCTTCGGGAACTTATCTGCAACCCATAAACAGGTAAATTGTCCTGTGGAAATTCTATCTTTGCTTTTATATCAGCCAGTTCTTGTGGTGTGACATACAGCTCCAGCGGACCTGGTTTAGAAGTACAGCCTAGCGGTCCCGTTAATCTATTCAATAAATTGACCAGATGAAGCTGCTCCTGAGTTTCAGGAATAGCATCGGTGACAATGTCCGGGCAGTCATTACCAATAGCGATAATTCTTTTAGCACCCGCTAATTTTGCCCACTGTAAAGGTCGTTTATCCCAATGCTCTTTGGCAATAATCGCGACATCATATTTAGCACGACGCAGATCGATAATCGTCTTCAGGCGCTGAAACAATACCTTAAGGCTAGATGTGCCTTTAGAACGGTGGTGCAGCTTGCTGTATAAGAAAACTTTACCTACATGAGGATTATTTTCGATAATCGATTGATTGTAGGTGTTAACCAACAAATCAACTTTACAATTCATGTCTTTTGCAATAGTCGAGATCAGCGGCGTTGTCAGTATCAAGTCGCCAATGTTATCTCTACGAATAATTAAAACTTTCATTTTTTAGCCCGTGATATTTTATTACTCGTAAAGATCAGACCCAGCATTAAACCTGATAACGCAAGGTTTTGCTCAAGGTAGTGATCACGCATCATGTTATCTACACCACTACGGAACAAGAAGCTCACCGTGAAAAGAGACAAGTACAGACCCGGAATTATTAAATCACGAGAGAATGCACGCCAGCCAATAAGGATCATCAACATGACGAATACCAGCCAGTTGATAAGCCCAAGGACACCGTTCTGAAGCGCGACATCAATCAACCCGTAATGGCTGTTAGATTGCTGAATAATAGGGTCGTGATATTTTTCCTGCAGAAGCACTAAGAATGCATCTTTTCGCGGACCCGCACCAAACGGATATTCAGCGATCAGTTCGCTCCCCTGACGGAAGAACGATGCCCGGCAACTATTCGAGTCATCCATTATGCGGCCAGTGCTGTCCTGCATCAACGGGCCATCAAAACCGTTATAGCAACGACTGTGCATACCCAGATCCCAGCCAGCAACCATATCCATGCTTAGGCTTTTCCAGCGGGAGTCCTGATGCCAGGAAGTGTAGCCTATAATGCCTACTACTATCGTAACGACCAGTGCAGCCAGACAGAGCTTCGGCAAGTTCTTTCGGCTAATTGCTTTTAAGGCAATAAATACGCAGATAGAAATCGTACTACCAATCAGACCAATAGTGCCCCAGCGGGTCTTCGCTAATGCTGAACAGATGAAGCACAGCAAAATAAAGGCAGCCATCAATTTGTTGCTGAAAATAAGATACTTACGGCCCAGGAACAGTCGACAGGCAAGTTCTGCCAGTAAAATTCCCGTAACCATGTTTATCTGAAAGCTCATCTCGGTGCGAGTTGGTACAATCCACGTCTCACCCCAGAGTATCGTTCCCGTCTTGATATAAAAATAGATATTCTGCAGCAGGTGAATAAATATCACCCCTAGCGAACACAGAACAACTAAAGACAATACCTTATTGGCCGTTATATATTTAAAATGATACTTACAGATTGGATACAAAAAGAGTCCAACGAAGAATAATAGCCCCGCACGCAGGTATTGTCCCTGCCAACCGCGCAACATTTTCCCCACATCAATTGCAACAAATAACCCATTGACCAGTGTAAACACGAGAAAAATAAGAATTAAAGCGACAGCATATTTCGCCAGTTGACTAAGCTCAATAGATACATATTTTCTACAAACGCAAAAGTATAAAGTTAGAGCTGCACTTAAATATATGGAGAAGTTCCTATTGGCTGGCAAGATAGAATTCTGTATAGGCCAAACAAAACATAGAACACAAAATGAAATTAACAACAAATAAACTGCAATACCTTTACACGAGGCTTGCATTTGTGTATTTGAATTCATATAAACCCTATTGAAACAAAACCCGACACATATTTATAAATAAAAAATGCAAGAAGAGACATAGTATGAATTCATTCCATGAAATACAAATTCCATTTACAACATATTTTTACAGTTAAAATCACAATGATTTTCGAATTGTTCTTTCGCGAATGGCTCTGGCTTTTCCTTCAACCTGTTCAATGAACACACCCTCATTCTTAATAATATCTTTCAGGTTACGGTTGAAATATACCTTTAAAAATCTATAATAATCTCGAGTCGTCAATCCAATATTATCGGATGAAAAATAAAGTCCAGTAAGATCCTTATTACGCCAACGTAATGGCACTTTATTTCTAATTTGTGCCCGATGCAGATCGATCACCGAAATTTTTAGACTATCTTCATTTTTATCATCAAATGGAAGATGAAGTAAGAAATGGCAAATATAACAATCACGATGGTTAACACCGCCAAGATGCATCGCGCGAACCATATCGGCTACACGTTGAATCAGCATTCTTTTTACGTGCGGGTGCGGGGGTTCAACACTCCAATTCGCACAATAATCTTCCAGGCTAATAGTTGGCGTTAAATCTTCGGTAATGATAAAAGAGGTTTTCTTTACCGGATTCCAACCCGTTTCGCCAAATGCAACGCCATGCATCGTATCAACGCCTAAGGAGGCTAAACGGTGTATGGCATTCCACTCACGGTCGGCACCCAGTACCGGCATACGAAGTGACAGTAGATTTTTAATGACTTCTTTATAAGTGGTACCTCGATGCCACTTCAAAAAATAGCTCTTATCAGCAACGCTAAAACGAAGTGTGCGACGGGTTTCTAGTTCCCGAAAGACCTCACCCTGAAGCTTTCTAACCTCGATGAATGGGTCTTTTCCCTTCCACAATGTGGCAAAGGGTTCATTTAACTCAACCATGCAATTCACCTGTAATAATATCCGCTACATGTTCTGGCAAACTATAAAGATCCTGCGTATCCGCATAATGCCGCGCATTTTTCGCCCACTTTTCACGAAGAGAACTATCCGCCAGGACCTTATGCAAATCGTCATCAAGCGCATGTTGCTCAAAAGGTTCACTCAATACAACACCGCATCCTGCCGCCGCTACGTGAGGTGCGTAACCGCAGACCTCCGTCACGAGCACAGGCAAACCCGCCGCGATAGCTTCAACCAGTACAATTCCCGCAGCTTCCTGCTTCGCCGGATGTAATAACACGTCCGCAGCCGCCATCAGATGTGCAACATCATCACGCCCAGCAAAGAAATGGACGTTCTCTTTCACACCCATTCTTTCTGCCTGTGCAGCGAATGCGCGAGGTTTATCCTGACCAACAACAAAGAGCTGGGTTTGACGACGGATAGCCTCAGGCAGTGCGGCGACAGCGGCAATTGAGCGGCCGACCCCTTTTCGTGAAAAATCAGAACCAACCTGCAACAATAAGAAGTGATCCGGAGTGATGCCGATGGCTTCACGGTAACGTTCACGGCTACCGGGGGCCTGGCTACTGTATTTTCTATCGGGATAGATGCCGGGCGGAAGAAGCTGAAAGCGCTCGTCTTCCGTATGGTAATACATTTTAAAATCAAGGATTTGTTTTGTAGTCAGCATCAGCAACTTTGTCTTCATCCCTGGTTTAAACACAGCTTGCTCAAAGGCTGCGTAGTGACGGTATCGCGCCGTTAAGCGATACAAGAACCCCTTTTCTTTCGCTACCTTCGCCGCATAACACACATCCGCTGCGTAGTAATAATCCAGCCCCGGCATTTTATTAAAACCCAGGACACGGTCTGCCGGGTACTGAGTTAAATGCTGCTGAACCCACGTCTGATACTGTTTATCTCTTCCATGGTTGGAATGTGAGGTAACCGGGACATCAACGCACTCAAATTCCGCCGGGCGCTCCCCTTGCCAGGCTCGTGTATAGACTCGGACATGATGCCCGCGCGCCGCGATCGTTTTAGCGATACGCATAAAGTCACGCTGTAGCCCACCATAGGGAAAATATTTGTACAGACAGAGGGCAACAATCATTGTGCATTCACCTCAATTTCTGGCGCGTCGCCATTGAGCACTTGCCAGGCGGCGTTAATAACATCCTCCGCAGGGATAACTGACGGATATTTATAACTGCGGTCCAGCTGCTCTCTTGGCGGTACTGGCTGATAGTTTCCAGCCCATAGCAACGTGACATTTTCCGCCCATGGCCGCCATGCGATATGATCCGTCGCGCCAAACAAACAAATGATAGGGGTCTTCACCGCTGCGGAAATATGCATAGGCGCGGAGTCAACACCGATAAACAACGCCGCATGATCAATGAGAGCAGCCAATTCAGGAAACGTCGTTTTACCCGCAAGCGCGGTGACGGGAGATAATTTGCATCCCTCAGCAATATCATGGATACATTCCTGGTCTTCCTTCCCAGGTCCAGAGGTCAGCACAACCGGATAACCTTGTTCCTGTAAGGCATCAATAACCTCACAAAATTTCTCGTTATCCCAACATTTAAAGATCTGACGTGCGGTTGGCTGAATAACCACATAGCGCTCACCCACGCTGAGCTGTTTTAGCTGTTCATGGATATTTTTCCAATGGGAAGGAGCGTAGTGCATGGACAGTTCGTGCTTGAGTGTTTTAAGCCCAAGTGGATTCAGAATCGACAGGTTACGCTCGACGATATGGTCGCCAGTAATCGGCACAAGATGCGTAAAGCTCTTCTGCCAGAAAGGCTTCTGACGGTGCGGGAAATCAGGAGAAAGTTTTGTATCAGCGGACAAAAAGCGGACCAATAGTGCAACCAGCCACTGATCGGTCAAGTTGATTACTAAATCATATTGGTTTTGGCGTAATTTTTTTATTAATGAAATGAAATTAGCGATTTTCTTTTTTGTCGTGGCGTTTTTCTTACTGATTCCATATAGCGCATTAATCTCCGGATTTTCAGATAAAATCGGCTTTGTGTCTTCGTAAAGGAGCACATCGATTTTGGCATCAGGATAGTTACGTTTTAATGTACTGATGACGGGGGTTGTCAGCAGCATATCGCCATGAAAACGCATTTTAATGACCAGGATATTTCTGAATAACTTTTCCACAAGCGGCTCTTTTGTTGAGAGTGTCCGATACCGTTAAGCAAAAAAAAGCACGCTACCGCCCCAAGCTCAACAGTTGCCTGATTACTGATATCGCACTAAAATTTTGCGCGCTAGTGTACCACTTCTTTAGTGGCAATCCGATACGAATAAAAGTTAAGCACATTTTTCTTTTCGTCTTTCCAATCAATTCATTAGCGCAGATTAATGTCAACTTTAAAACCAATTTTGTTATCCTCTCTAGCCCCTGACTTTAATTTCAAAGAGTTACGCCAGAATGTAACTTAATGGTCTATCACACGTCAGATTGACCACTTTAGCGTCTAATTGGTCCCTGAATGGCAAAAGTAATAGCAAAGCACCGGGTAAATACATAGAATCCACAGCACATCCATTAGCCAGCTAACGCCCATGCTTGAGTTGCTTTACACCACATTGCTCTACCTTATTCAGCCTTTGATCTGGATACGGCTTTGGGTGCGCGGACGTAAGGCTCCGGCCTACCGTAAACGCTGGGGCGAACGCTACGGCTTTTATCGCCGCCCGCTAAAACCCGGCGGCATCATGCTTCATTCGGTCTCTGTGGGCGAAACGCTGGCTGCAATCCCATTAGTCCGCGCTCTGCGCCACCGTTATCCCGACTTGCCGATCACGGTCACCACCATGACGCCAACCGGTTCCGAGCGGGTACAATCTGCTTTTGGCACTGACGTTCAGCATATTTATCTGCCTTACGATTTACCGGATGCCCTGAACCGTTTTCTGAATAAAGTTGACCCCAAACTGGTGTTAATTATGGAAACCGAGCTGTGGCCAAATCTGATCGCGGCACTCCATAAGCGCCACATTCCTCTGGTCATTGCCAACGCACGGCTTTCTGCTCGTTCAGCCGCTGGTTATGCGAAATTAGGTAAATTTGTTGGCAGACTACTGCGTCGAATTACGTTGATTGCCGCACAAAACGAAGAAGATGGCGCACGTTTTATTACGCTTGGCGCCAGAAGCAATCAAGTCACCGTTACTGGCAGCCTGAAGTTTGATATATCCGTCACACCGCAACTGGCCGCAAAAGCGGTGACATTACGTCGTCAATGGGCGCCTCACCGCCCGGTATGGATTGCAACCAGCACCCACGACGGTGAAGAAAGCATCATCATTGCCGCTCATCAGGCGTTATTAAATCAGTTCCCGAATCTTTTATTGATTCTGGTTCCCAGACATCCAGAACGGTTCCCGGATGCCATTAACCTTGTACGCCAGGCTGGACTAAGCTATACCACTCGTTCTTCGGGTGAAGTTCCATCATCAGGCACTCAGGTTGTGATCGGCGATACCATGGGTGAGCTGATGTTGCTGTATGGCATTGCCGACCTTGCTTTTGTCGGCGGTTCACTGGTTGAACGTGGTGGACACAACCCGCTGGAAGCGGCAGCGCATGCTATTCCGGTGTTGATGGGACCACATACGTTTAATTTTAAAGATATTTGCGCCCGTCTCGAACAGGCAAGCGGATTGATCACCGTCACCGACGCAACTACGCTGGTGAAAGAGGTCTCTTCCTTACTGACCGATGCAGATTATCGTAATTTTTATGGCCGTCACGCAGTTGAAGTTCTGTATCAAAATCAGGGCGCGCTACAGCGTCTGCTGCAACTGCTGGAACCTTACCTGCCACCCAAAACGCATTGAGGCAAGTCATGCAAAAACGGGCGATTTATCCAGGAACCTTTGATCCTATTACTAACGGCCACCTTGATATCGTGACGCGTGCTACAAGCATGTTTGATCACGTAATTCTGGCGATTGCCGCAAGCCCCAGTAAAAAGCCGATGTTTACTCTGGAAGAGCGCGTTGAGCTGGCACAACAGGCAACAGCGCATCTTGGCAATGTGGAAGTGCTGGGATTCAGCGATCTGATGGCAAACTTTGCCCGTGATAATCAGGCGAACATTCTGATCCGTGGCCTGCGCGCGGTAGCCGATTTTGAATATGAAATGCAGCTGGCCCATATGAACCGCCATCTTATGCCGCAACTGGAAAGCGTTTTTCTGATGCCATCTAAAGAGTGGTCTTTTATCTCATCGTCACTGGTGAAAGAAGTTGCCCGCCACCAGGGTGACGTGACACACTTTTTGCCGGAAAACGTCCATCAGGCGTTAATGAGTAAACTGAAGTAATGCACCTGGCCGGATGCAGCATCCGGCCAGCAATGACACTATTTCTGACAGCGACGGCAATAGAACGTTGTACGCTGGGCGTGTTTTGTCGCAACAATCGGTGCGCCGCATGCACGACACGGTTCACCTTCTCTCCCATAGACCTGCAGCTCCTGGGCAAAATAGCCAGGCTTACCGTCACTTTGCAGAAAGTCTTTCAGCGTCGTCCCGCCCTGCTCGATAGAACGCAGCAACACCGCCTTGATAACGCGTACCAGCAATTCACACTCATCTTTCGACAGCGATGACGCAAGACGGTCAGGATGAATCCCAGCCGCAAATAGCGACTCGCTGGCGTAGATATTACCCACACCCACCACCAGCTTGTTATCCATCAACCAGGGTTTAATCGCCGTTTTCTTCTTTGCACATTTCTGCTGTAGATAATTGGCGTTGAAATCGTCGCTCAGCGGCTCAGGGCCAAGATGGGCGAGGACATTATGTCCATCCAGTTCTTTAGTCCACAGCCAGGCGCCAAAGCGACGGGGATCGGTATAACGCAGAACTTTGCCGTTGCTCATCACTAAGTCAACGTGGTCGTGCTTGTCTGCCGGAAGCTCTTCAGGAAGGATACGCAAGCTACCCGACATCCCCAGATGAATGATTATCCAGCCATCCGCCAGTTCTAGCAGCAGGTATTTCGCGCGCCGCTGTACGCTGAGGACAGGTTGATCACTCAGACGATAGATTTCCTCAGATACTGGCCAACGCAAACGACCGTTACGCACCGTCGCGTGCATAATCGTTGCTCCCACCAGATGCGGCTCAATACCACGGCGGCTGGTTTCGACTTCAGGTAATTCAGGCATAGTATCTCCGGCGGTATGTCAGGTCTCATTAATATGGGGACGGCCAGAAAACAAAAAACCCCGCCGAGGCAGGGTTTTTCTTTACATCAAAACGAAAATTATTTGATTTTCGCTTCTTTGTATAAAACGTGCTGACGAACAACTGGATCGAACTTTTTCAGTTCCAGTTTTTCCGGCTTAGTACGTTTGTTCTTCGTAGTGGTATAGAAGTGACCAGTACCAGCAGAAGAAACCAGCTTGATTTTCTCACGAATACCTTTAGCCATGATTTATTTCCTCTTAGTACTTAGTACTTTTCGCCACGGGCACGCAGTTCAGACAGAACTGTTTCGATGCCTTTCTTATCAATAACACGCATACCTTTAGCAGATACACGCAGGGTGACAAAACGCTTCTCGCTCTCAACCCAAAAACGGTGAGAGTGCAGGTTAGGCAGGAAACGGCGTTTAGTCGCGTTCAGTGCGTGGGAACGGTTGTTACCGGTCACCGGACGCTTGCCAGTAACTTGGCAGACTCGGGACATGTCTATTCTCCAAAAATCAAATTAGCTCGAGCTTCGTATGGGGTATTGGCGCCTCGTCAGGCTTCTCAGCCCGGTTATCGCAGTTCAATACACTTAATCTTTCAATGTTGCCTCGTCATTGGACGCAACAAGAATGATTTTGCGTATTTGCGAACTCTCGATTGCCAGGCCCAAATGCCAAACCCGAGATTCTCAAAGGTGGCGTAGTATACGCTGAGTCAGCGATGTGCTCAAGTCCCGAACAGACAAAGATCCCGATGGATCGCGTAAAGTGCGTTAAATCCAACCGCGTTCCGCAAAAGAAACGTACTCTCCGCGCCCAATGACCAGATGATCAAGCACCCGGATATCCATGAACTGACAGCATTTCACAACACGCTCGGTGATGAGTTTATCTGCTTTACTCGGCTCTGCACACCCCGAAGGGTGATTATGCGCAAGGATCACCGCAGAAGCATTCATTTTTATCGCTTCCCGGACAATTTCTCTCGGATGTACCTCGACATGGCTAAGCGTACCGGAAAAAAGTTTGCTGTGTTTAATCACGCGATGTTGAGAATCCATAAAGATCACCAGAAAGATCTCGCGTTCCTCTTGCGAAAGCTGGCTTTGCAGAAATTCTCGCGCCATTTCCGGACTAAGTAGAGCACGCTCCTCTATCACTCGCACTTTGTAGTAGCGTCTTGCCAGCTCCGCAATCCCCTTCAACTGTGCGTACTTCGCGATACCGATTCCCTGAACATAGCTAAAATCCATGTAATCAGCAGACAACAGGCCATACAGCGACTCAAAATGCTGAAGCATCTCTTTCGCCAGCGTAAGCACATCTTTACCCTGCATGCCGGTACGTAAAAAAAGAGCCAAAAGCTCAACATCGGTCAGAGAACTGGCCCCCTGCGCCAACAGCTTTTCCCGGGGCATCATACTTCCTGTATTTTCCATGCTTCTCCCTCCTCTCGCGTCCGCATAGTGGCATAACACCGACGGTGAATCGACGTGCTGTTTTCACTTCTTCGTAGCGCCTCGCAAAGTGGAGTACGGTCAAAAGCACGACAAATTGCGGATTGTGATAAAATATCCGCCTTCTGGTGAAACCCAACAGGAAAGATCATGATGAGCCTGGCCGGTAAAAAAATCGTACTTGGCGTCAGTGGCGGTATTGCTGCGTACAAGACCCCTGAGCTGGTGCGTCGTTTACGGGAACGCGGCGCTGATGTCCGCGTGGCGATGACCGAAGCGGCAAAAGCATTTATTACTCCCCTGAGTTTACAGGCGGTTTCAGGTTATCCCGTTTCCGACAGCCTGCTTGACCCCGCAGCCGAAGCCGCGATGGGCCACATTGAGCTGGGGAAATGGGCCGATTTGGTCATCCTGGCACCCGCTACAGCAGACCTGATTGCTCGTGTCGCCGCAGGTATGGCCAACGACCTGGTGTCAACGATTTGTCTGGCAACGCCTGCTCCTGTTGCTGTACTGCCAGCCATGAACCAGCAGATGTACCGCGCTGCCGCGACCCAGCACAATCTGGGTATTCTTGCCTCACGCGGTTTACTCATTTGGGGTCCTGACAGCGGTAGTCAGGCATGTGGTGATATCGGCCCTGGGCGCATGCTGGATCCGTTAACGATTGTGGATATGGCGGCAGAACATTTTTCACCTGTCAACGATCTGCAACATCTCAACATCATGATTACGGCGGGTCCGACGCGTGAACCGCTTGATCCCGTGCGTTATATTTCCAACCACAGTTCCGGGAAGATGGGGTTTGCGATCGCGGCCGCTGCCGCAAAGCGCGGGGCAAACGTCACACTGGTATCGGGTCCGGTTTCGTTATCCACACCACCATTTGTTCAGCGGGTTGATGTGATGACCGCGCTGGAAATGGAAGCCGCTGTGCAATCTGCGGTGCAACAACAGCATATTTTTATCGGTTGCGCTGCAGTCGCTGATTATCGCGCTGAAACTGTCGCCCACGAAAAAATAAAAAAACAAGCGACGCAGGGTGATGAATTAACAGTAAAAATGGTCAAAAACCCGGACATTATCGCCGGTGTTGCCGCACTGGATGTTAACCGTCCTTTTGTCGTTGGGTTTGCCGCCGAAACAAATAATGTGGAAGAATATGCCCGGCAAAAACGCATCCGCAAAAACCTTGATGTGATCTGTGCGAACGACGTTTCGCTGTCAACTCAAGGATTTAACAGCGATAGCAACGCATTACACCTTTTTTGGCAGGATGGAGACAAAGTCTTACCGCTTGAGCGTAAAGAACTCCTGGGCCAATTATTACTCGACGAGATCGTGACCCGTTATGATGAAAAAAATCGACGTTAAGATTCTGGACCCGCGCGTAGGGCAACAATTTCCGCTCCCGACGTACGCCACTTCTGGTTCTGCCGGACTTGACCTGCGTGCTTGTCTTGATGACGCCGTAGAGCTGGCGCCGGGCGCAACAACGCTGGTGCCAACCGGGTTAGCTATCCACATTGCCGATCCTTCTCTGGCAGCGGTAATGCTCCCGCGCTCCGGGCTGGGCCATAAGCACGGTATCGTGCTGGGCAATCTGGTTGGTTTGATTGATTCCGACTACCAGGGCCAACTGATGGTGTCCGTCTGGAACCGTGGTCAGGACAGCTTCACTATTGAGCCGGGCGAACGTATCGCGCAAATGGTATTTGTACCGGTCGTGCAGGCTGAATTTAATCTGGTGGAAGAGTTTGAAGCCACCGATCGTGGCGAAGGTGGCTTCGGCCATTCCGGGCGCAAGTAACCCGCAGAAAAGTATCCCATAGCGTAATAACGCAATAACACACCGCAAACATCAGTTTGCGGTCGCTGTGTGGATGCCTGCCTGGCAAGAGCTTATTTTCAGGGGTATTTTGTAACATGGTAGAAAAGCAAACTGCGAAAAGGAATCGTCGCGAAGAAATACTTCAGTCTCTGGCACTGATGCTTGAGTCCAGCGATGGTAGCCAACGCATCACCACAGCAAAGCTGGCAGCCTCAGTTGGCGTATCCGAAGCGGCATTGTATCGCCATTTCCCCAGCAAGACCCGTATGTTCGATAGCCTGATTGAGTTTATCGAAGATAGTTTGATTACGCGTATCAATCTGATTTTGAAAGATGAAAAGGACACCAACGCGCGTCTGCGCCTGATCGTTCTGCTGATTTTAGGGTTTGGTGAGCGTAATCCTGGCCTGACACGAATTCTGACCGGACACGCGTTGATGTTCGAGCAAGACCGTCTGCAAGGTCGCATTAACCAACTTTTTGAGCGCATTGAAGCGCAGTTGCGCCAGGTTCTGCGAGAAAAAAGAATGCGTGAAGGTGAAGGCTACACCGTGGATGAAACGCTGCTGGCCAGTCAGTTACTGGCTTTCTGCGAAGGTATGCTGTCCCGGTTTGTACGTAGCGAATTTAAATACCGCCCAACGGATGATTTTGACACCCGCTGGCCGTTGGTTGCCGCTCAATTGCAGTAGCGATTTCGTCTTATCCGGCCTACGGGGTTACGTAGGCCGGATAAGCGCAGCGCCATCCGCGCAGTTATTAAACGCCGTACGCTTCGCGATAGGCCCGTACTGTCACCAGATGTTCCGCCATCTCTGGTTTCTCTTCCAGATACGCAATCAGATCTTTCAGGGTAATGATAGAAATCACCTTGCAGCCATAATCACGTTCCACTTCCTGAATCGCGGAAATCTCGCCGCGACCGCGTTCCTGACGATCGAGAGAAATCAGTACCCCCGCCAGAGTGGCGCCATTCGCCTGGATAATTTCCATCGACTCGCGAATCGCCGTACCTGCGGTGATAACATCATCCACCAGCATCACGCGTCCCTCTAGTGCGCTACCGACCAGATTCCCGCCTTCACCGTGGGTCTTCGCCTCTTTACGGTTAAAGCAGTACGGCAAATCTTTATCGTGGTGTTCCGCCAGCGCAACGGCCGTTGTGGTCGCAATCGGAATACCTTTGTAGGCAGGGCCAAACAGCAAATCGAACTCAATACCGGAATCCACCAGCGCTTCGGCATAAAAACGGCCTAACAGTGCCAGGTCGCGCCCGGTATTAAACAGCCCGGCGTTGAAGAAATAGGGGCTTTTGCGCCCGGATTTCAGCGTAAATTCGCCAAACTTTAGTACCTGCTTGCTAAGCGCAAACTCAATAAACTGACGCTGATACGGTTTCATGGATTCGCTCCTCATCTCACTTTATTACAGACAAAAAAAAGGCGACTCATCAGTCGCCTTTAAAATCAATTTTCTAACGCCGCCTTCTGCGTCGCTACAATGGATTCGATTCCCCCTCGGGCCAATGCCAGTAGGGTGAGAAGTTCTTCATGACTGAACGGCTCGCCTTCCGCCGTGCCCTGAACCTCTATAATACGACCGTCTTCAGTCATCACTACGTTCATGTCGGTTTCAGCAGCAGAGTCTTCAACGTACTCAAGATCACAGAGTGCTTCACCATTCACAATGCCCACGGAAACCGCAGCGACCATCCCTTTCATCGGGTTAGTTTTCAGCTTACCGCTCGCCACCAGCTTGTTCAGCGCATCAGCCAACGCAACGCATGCGCCGGTAATTGATGCGGTGCGCGTACCGCCATCGGCCTGAATAACATCGCAGTCCAGCGTAATTGTGAATTCACCGAGCGTTTTCAGGTCAACGGCTGCGCGCAGCGCGCGGGCGATCAGACGCTGGATTTCCATGGTACGACCGCCCTGCTTACCTTTCGCCGCTTCACGGGCATTACGGGTGTGGGTGGCGCGTGGCAGCATGCCATATTCTGCGGTGATCCAGCCCTGGCCCTGACCTTTCAGAAAACGCGGTACGCCTTCATCAATAGAGGCGGTACACAGCACTTTGGTATCACCAAATTCGACCAGCACGGAGCCTTCAGCGTGTTTTGTATAATTACGGGTCAGGGTGACGGGACGCACCTGATTGGCACTACGACCTGCTGGACGCATGATAAAATCTCCGGCTTGAAACGAATGTGGCTGCGCATTATACGGACTTCCGACTGTTATTCCTATCCTGACAAGACGCTGATGGCTATAATCCTCCCATCTCATCTTTAAAAACAGGAACGTCTATGATCCGCAGCATGACCGCCTACGCCCGGCGTGAAATCAAGGGTGAATGGGGTAGCGCCACCTGGGAAATGCGCTCGGTAAACCAGCGTTATCTGGAAACTTATTTTCGCCTGCCGGAGCAGTTCCGTAGTCTCGAACCCGTTGTTCGCGAACGTATTCGCACGCGTCTGACGCGCGGTAAAGTCGAATGTACGCTGCGTTTTGAGCCTGATGCCAGCGCGCAAGGCGAGCTGATTCTGAATGAAAAACTCGCTAAACAGCTCGTTAGCGCTGCTAACTGGGTCAAAATGCAGAGCGATGAAGGTGAAATCAACCCGGTTGATATCCTGCGCTGGCCAGGCGTAATGGCTGCCCAGGAGCAGGATCTGGACGCCATTGCCGCCGAAATCCTCGCCGCGCTTGATGGTACGCTGGATGACTTCATCGTTGCGCGTGAAACCGAAGGTCAGGCGCTGAAAGCGCTGATCGAGCAGCGTCTGGAAGGCGTCAGTGCTGAAGTCACAAAAGTGCGTGCTCATATGCCGGAAATCCTGCAATGGCAGCGCGAGCGTCTGGTAGCCAAACTGGAAGATGCCCAAGTGCAGTTGGAGAATAACCGCCTTGAGCAAGAACTGGTGCTGATGGCGCAGCGTATCGATGTGGCAGAAGAATTAGATCGTCTGGAAGCCCACGTCAAAGAAACCTACAACATTCTGAAGAAAAAAGAGGCCGTTGGCCGTCGTCTGGACTTCATGATGCAGGAATTCAACCGTGAGTCGAACACTCTGGCATCCAAGTCTATCAATGCCGAAGTGACGAATTCCGCGATTGAACTGAAGGTACTGATCGAGCAAATGCGCGAGCAGATTCAGAACATCGAGTAAGCAACCATTCTACGTAGCCCGCCAATAAATGGCGAGGCTACGTATTTTTCCCGACGCTTTGATACTCCCTTGTTCAATTCGAATTATATTTTCTCATCATTCTTTATTGAAGCTCATAATACAAAGCGCATATCACCAAGCATTTTCAGCAAATTCGCATTAGCTGTAGTTATTAAAATCACTTCACCTTAGAAAATCTCAATCGTGACAAGGCGCACAAATCGTTAACCTTAGCCCCCAGCAAATCA
Organism: Citrobacter sp. Cpo147; assembly: GCF_030332405.1. Taxonomy (NCBI): domain Bacteria; kingdom Pseudomonadati; phylum Pseudomonadota; class Gammaproteobacteria; order Enterobacterales; family Enterobacteriaceae; genus Citrobacter; species Citrobacter sp. Cpo147. The sequence continues at coordinate 137,980 of NZ_JAOWHX010000034.1, read as the reverse complement.
GGGGGAATACATGCTGTTACACGTTTTATATTTAATTGGTATTACTGCCGAAGCCATGACCGGTGCGCTTGCGGCTGGGCGTCGTCGTATGGATACATTTGGCGTCATCATCATTGCCACCGCGACGGCCATTGGCGGCGGATCGGTACGCGATATTCTTCTCGGCCACTATCCTCTTGGCTGGGTAAAGCACCCTGAATACGTCATTATCGTGGCGACCGCTGCGGTACTCACCACCATTATTGCTCCCGTCATGCCCTATCTGCGCAAAATATTCCTCGTACTGGATGCGCTGGGCCTTGTGGTCTTTTCTATTATCGGTGCTCAGGTGGCACTGGATATGGGCCATGGACCGATTATCGCCGTGGTCGCTGCGGTCACGACCGGCGTCTTCGGTGGCGTATTACGCGACATGTTCTGCAAACGCATCCCGTTAGTGTTCCAGAAAGAGCTGTATGCTGGCGTATCATTCGCCGCTGCTGTGTTGTACATCGTGCTGCAACATTATGTCTCCAGTCACGATGTAGTGGTTATCTCTACCCTGCTCTTCGGCTTTACCGCCCGACTGCTGGCGCTGCGCCTGAAGTTAGGGCTACCGGTATTTTACTATCGCCATGAAGGCCATTAAGGCATAAAGCCCGCGATCCGCTGAGCAGCTAACCAGTTGCTCAGCGCAGTGATTTCTCTATTCTCCAGCCACTGCATCACCTGGCGTGCCCGCCGCTCCCCCATGAAAGGCAAGTGCCGCCAGCTTTGTTCACTGCGCGCCTGTAACTGCTGCCACGAACTATCCCGGCTGGCATTTAGCGTTGCCTGTGTTAACGGTATTCCCATAGCAATCACCCAGCGCGTGAACGGGAGATCGCGCGACAGGTTGAACTGATGCCACAGCTTCTCCCCTTTGATTACACCAAGTGTGGACTGTAGCTGCGCCTGGGTTAATCCTAGCCAGGAAAAGATATGTTCAAAGCGATACGCCTGATGGAGCTTTCGCCATCCCGCCTCGCCGATCCCCTCCAGCCCCAGCACCTCTTTGCCACCCAGCCAGACCAGTCTGGCAACAAACTGTTCCTGGCACTCCGCAGTGGCATAAAAACAGGTTAATGAATTGAAGCGCCCCTCGGGGGGTATTGGCTTAGTACGCTGAGTGCTGCGCCAGACCACTTCGTCTATACGGGGGATCCCTTGTCCGGCCAGGCTCACCAGAACCTGATCGCCAGGCGCGATATCCCATTCATTCCAGCGTCGGACGGAGCCAATATTTACACGCTGTACGCGTTTATCATCCAGCATGACGGGAGTCAGCAATGCAACCACCGCGATTTTCCCACTTTTACCAACGGAGAACTGAATACCCGTTACCTCAGACACCCTTGCAACAGGAGGATATTTCCACGCCGCCAGCCAGTCACCCTGTCCGGGTAGCCAATACTGTGCCCGTGGTTCTTTTGCCGTTCGCACCACGACACCATCCGTCACAAAAGGTAATGCTGAACTCCACCACCTGATGCGCGACTTTTCGACGTCATCGGCATTCTTCACGGCCTGAGTATAGCGTTGCGTGTAACTGAACCCGGCAGCCGTGAGCTGCTCCAGTCTTTCAGACATGACCGCCGGACCATCAGGCCAGGCCCAGATAAAAATTGCCAGCGAGCGTAACATTTCCGGATTGCCCTGGCGCATCATCAATCCAGCAACCTTCGAGCGGGCATTCATTCCCCCGCTCTGCTTCTGAATATGCCCCTCTTGCTGCAAAAATATCTCACCCTGCAACGTACTGTTAGCGAGTTTCCCCCTGGTGGAATGTGGTACGGAAGGGATCTGTAGAACCTTTTGCGTCCAGTCTTCGCCTTGCAGGCCATTACCACGGCTAATCGCCCGTACCAGATTGCCATTGCGATAGACTAACGTCACCGCCACGCCATCCACCTTCGGTTGCACCCAGAGATTGCTGCGAGCGTGCATCCATTGCTGTAGCGCTTGCTTATCAGCAAGTTTTCGAACGCCCGTATGGGGAACAGGATGCGAGACGGTGCCACTTATTGGGGGCACAGAAAGATCTGATGGGGCTTCATCGCCAAAACAGCGCTGCCATTGAATTAGTTGCGCATTGAGCTGGTCATAAACGCCGTCGTCTACGGCACTTTCCCCTTGTTTCCAGTAACTGTCATTCCACTGTGTAATCTGCTGCTGTAGTCGTGAAATTTCCTCGTTTGCCCTGGCAGGCGACCAGACGGGGCATACCGCCCATGCGGGTAGATACCCCATTAGCAAAACCAGCCCTATGCATTTCCATAATCCCATGCTATCTCCGCTGAACGATACGTTTCCCGGCAGGTATAGCGCGAAGTGAAATAGAAACAGAGCGGCAAAAATTCATCCTGCGAACAGCTTTCCGGACATTTACATGTATTGCTGCAAATCATCGATAAAACAGGAAACTGGTACGCAAAACGCAATAAACATGCGCAAAAAGTGTGACAAGGGCTACGTCACATAGCGGCTACGTGTATAATAAGCCCGTATGTAGGCTCTCTTTCGACAATCACATACATTAAGATACTCATGGCTCAAGGCACGCTTTATATTGTTTCTGCCCCCAGTGGCGCGGGTAAATCCAGCCTGATTCAGGCTTTATTAAAAACCCAACCGTTGTATGACACCCAGGTTTCTGTTTCGCACACCACGCGCGCACCGCGCCCGGGGGAAGTGCACGGTGAACACTATTTCTTTGTGAACCATGATGAATTCAGAACCATGATTGGTAGAGACGCGTTCCTGGAACACGCGGAGGTTTTCGGTAATTACTACGGCACCTCGCGTGAAACCATTGAGCAAGTATTAGCATCCGGCGTAGACGTCTTTTTAGATATCGACTGGCAAGGTGCGCAGCAAATTCGTGAAAAAATGCCGCATGCGCGCAGTATTTTTATTTTGCCACCGTCTAAGATTGAGCTGGACCGCCGCCTGCGTGGCCGCGGTCAGGATAGCGAAGACGTGATCGCGAAACGTATGGCGCAAGCTGTTGCAGAAATGAGCCATTACGCCGAATATGATTATCTTATTGTGAATGATGATTTCGACACCGCCCTGGGCGATTTGAAAACCATCATTCGCGCCGAACGTCTGCGCATGAGCCGCCAAAAGCAGCGTCATGACGCTTTAATCAGCAAACTGTTGGCAGACTGAACCCACATTCAGTATCATGCCCAGTCATTTCTTCACCTGTGGAGCATTTTAAGTATGGCACGCGTAACTGTTCAGGACGCTGTAGAGAAAATTGGTAACCGTTTTGACCTGGTACTGGTCGCCGCGCGTCGCGCTCGTCAGATGCAGGTAGGCGGAAAGGATCCGCTCGTACCGGAAGAAAACGATAAAACTACCGTTATCGCGCTGCGCGAAATCGAAGAAGGTCTGATCAACAACCAGATCCTCGACGTGCGTGAGCGCCAGGAACAGCAAGAGCAGGAAGCCGCTGAATTACAAGCCGTTACCGCTATTGCTGAAGGTCGTCGTTAATCACAAAGCGGGTCGCCCTTGTATCTGTTTGAAAGCCTGAATCAACTGATTCAAAACTACCTGCCGGAAGACCAGATTAAGCGTCTTCGGCAGGCGTATCTCGTTGCACGTGACGCTCACGAGGGCCAGACACGTTCAAGCGGTGAACCCTATATCACGCACCCGGTAGCGGTAGCCTGCATTCTGGCCGAGATGAAACTCGACTACGAAACGCTGATGGCTGCGCTGCTGCATGACGTGATTGAAGATACCCCAGCCACCTATCAGGACATGGAACAGCTTTTTGGTAAAAGCGTTGCAGAGCTGGTAGAAGGGGTATCGAAGCTTGATAAGCTTAAGTTTCGCGATAAGAAAGAGGCGCAAGCTGAAAACTTTCGCAAGATGATTATGGCGATGGTGCAGGATATCCGCGTCATTCTCATCAAACTTGCCGACCGCACCCACAACATGCGCACGCTGGGCTCATTACGCCCGGACAAGCGTCGCCGCATCGCCCGCGAAACCCTCGAAATCTATAGTCCGCTGGCACACCGTTTAGGTATTCATCACATTAAAACCGAGCTGGAAGAGCTGGGTTTTGAAGCGCTGTACCCAAACCGCTATCGCGTGATTAAAGAAGTGGTTAAAGCCGCTCGCGGCAACCGCAAAGAGATGATCCAAAAAATCCTCTCGGAAATCGAAGGGCGTTTGCAGGAGGCAGGTATTCCGTGTCGCGTAAGCGGGCGTGAGAAGCACCTGTACTCTATTTACTGCAAAATGGTGCTCAAAGAGCAGCGTTTTCACTCCATCATGGATATCTACGCATTTCGCGTCATCGTTCATGATTCCGATACCTGCTATCGCGTACTCGGCCAGATGCACAGCCTGTACAAACCACGCCCTGGTCGCGTGAAAGACTATATCGCCATTCCGAAAGCGAACGGATATCAGTCTTTGCACACCTCAATGATCGGCCCTCATGGCGTCCCGGTTGAAGTACAGATTCGTACTGAAGACATGGACCAGATGGCAGAGATGGGTGTCGCTGCGCACTGGGCTTACAAAGAGCACGGCGGCGAAAGCAGCACCACTGCGCAAATCCGCGCTCAGCGCTGGATGCAAAGCTTGCTGGAACTGCAGCAGAGCGCCGGTAGCTCGTTTGAATTTATTGAAAGCGTTAAATCTGATCTCTTCCCGGATGAGATTTATGTTTTCACACCGGAAGGGCGCATTGTCGAACTGCCTGCCGGTGCAACACCTGTCGACTTCGCCTACGCTGTGCATACCGATATCGGTCACGCCTGCGTCGGCGCACGCGTAGACAGACAGCCTTACCCGCTTTCACAACCGCTCTTTAGCGGTCAGACAGTTGAGATTATTACCGCGCCGGGCGCACGTCCGAATGCCGCGTGGCTAAACTTCGTCGTCAGTTCGAAAGCGCGCGCCAAGATTCGCCAACTGTTGAAAAACCTCAAGCGCGATGATTCCGTCAGTCTGGGGCGTCGACTGCTCAACCATGCCCTGGGCGGTAGCCGTAAACTGGCTGAGATCCCGCCAGAGAGCATTCAGCGTGAGCTTGAGCGCATGAAGCTCGCCACGCTTGACGATCTGCTCGCAGAAATCGGTCTGGGTAACGCCATGAGCGTGGTGGTAGCGAAAAACCTCCAGCAGGGCGAAGCAACAGCGAACGTACCAGCACAATCCGGCCATGGTCATCTGCCGATCAAAGGCGCTGACGGCGTACTGATCACCTTCGCGAAATGCTGTCGTCCAATTCCAGGCGATCCAATCATTGCCCACGTCAGTCCGGGTAAAGGTCTGGTGATCCACCATGAGTCCTGCCGTAATATTCGTGGCTACCAGAAAGAGCCAGAGAAGTTTATGGCGGTGGAATGGGATAAAGAGACGGAGCAGGAATTCATCACCGAGATTAAGGTGGATATGTTTAACCACCAGGGTGCTCTGGCGAACCTGACGGCGGCAATCAACACGACCACCTCCAATATTCAAAGTCTGAATACGGAAGAGAAAGATGGCCGCGTTTATAGCGCCTTTATTCGCCTGACCGCTCGCGATCGTGTGCACCTGGCGAATATCATGCGCAAAATCCGCGTCATGCCGGACGTGATAAAAGTCACCCGTAACCGAAACTAGTCTTATGAATGAACAGCGCTATGCACGTATCCGCGAGATGCTCGCACGTCGTCAGCCCGATCTGACCGTCTGCATGGAGCAGGTTCACAAACCTCATAACGTTTCTGCGATTATTCGTACTGCAGATGCGGTCGGCGTGCATGAAGTCCACGCCGTCTGGCCGGGTAGCCGCATGCGCACTATGCTCTCTTCTGCCGCAGGCAGTAACAGTTGGGTGCAAGTCAAGACCCACCCGACTATTGGCGATGCGGTCACACATTTAAAAAGCCGGGGCATGCAGGTCCTGGCAACCCATCTGTCAGATAAAGCCGTGGATTTTCGCGAGATTGATTACACGCGCCCCACCTGCATCCTGATGGGCCAGGAGAAAACCGGCATCACTCAGGAAGCGTTGGATCTGGCTGATCAGGACATCATCATTCCCATGACTGGCATGGTGCAGTCGCTGAACGTTTCTGTCGCCTCTGCGCTGATTCTGTACGAAGCACAGCGCCAGCGGCAAAACGCAGGGATGTACCGCCGAGAAAACAGCATGCTGCCACAAGATGAGCAACAGCGCTTACTGTTTGAAGGCGGTTATCCGGTGCTGGCGAATGTCGCTAAGCGCAAAGGTCTTCCCTACCCTCACGTAAACACGCAGGGCGAAATTGAAGCCGATGCAACGTGGTGGGCCACTATGCAATCTGCGAGATAAACGCGATGAAAGGCCGTTTACTGGATGCCATCCCACTCAACTCTCTGACCGGCGTTGGCGCAGCGCAAAGCAGTAAACTGGCGAAAATTGGCCTGCACACCGTGCAGGACCTCCTGCTCCACCTTCCTCTGCGTTACGAAGACCGTACCCATCTGTACCCAATTGGCGAACTGCTGCCGGGTGTCTATGCCACCGTTGAAGGCGAAGTGCTGAACTGCAATATCACCTTCGGCGGCCGCCGGATGATGACCTGTCAAATCAGCGATGGCTCGGGGATTCTCACCATGCGCTTTTTCAACTTCAGTGCAGCGATGAAAAACAGCCTTGCTACCGGGCGTAGGGTTCTGGCCTACGGCGAAGCCAAACGCGGGAAATACGGCGCAGAGATGATTCACCCGGAATACCGCGTACAAGGCGATCTCAGCACGCCAGAATTGCAGGAAACACTCACACCAGTGTATCCAACCACCGAAGGTGTGAAGCAGGCCACGCTGCGCAAGCTGACCGATCAGGCACTGGATCTGCTCGATACCTGCGCCATTGCCGAACTGCTGCCGCCAGAGCTGTTACAGGGCATGATGAGCCTACCCGAAGCACTGCGCACATTGCACCGCCCCCCACCGTCGCTGCAACTCAGCGATCTGGAAACCGGACAACATCCGGCGCAGCGACGTCTGATTCTCGAAGAACTGCTGGCGCATAACCTCAGCATGCTGGCGCTACGCGCCGGGGCACAGCGTTTTCACGCCCAGCCGTTAAGTGCTAACAACGCGCTAAAAGATAAGCTGCTGGCAGCATTGCCGTTCAAACCTACTGGCGCGCAGGCCCGCGTTACCGCTGAGATTGAACGCGATATGGCGCTGGATGTGCCGATGATGCGCCTGGTGCAGGGTGATGTCGGCTCCGGTAAAACGCTGGTTGCCGCGCTGGCTGCGCTGCGGGCTATCGCACATGGTAAACAGGTTGCGCTAATGGCTCCTACCGAATTATTGGCTGAACAGCATGCAAATAACTTCCGCAACTGGTTCGCGCCACTGGGCGTTGAAGTGGGCTGGCTGGCGGGCAAGCAGAAAGGTAAAGCGCGTCTGGCGCAACAGGAAGCTATCGCCAGCGGTCAGGTGCAGATGATTGTCGGCACGCACGCGATTTTCCAGGAACAGGTGCAGTTCAACGGGCTGGCGCTGGTTATCATCGACGAACAGCACCGCTTCGGCGTACATCAGCGTCTGGCACTGTGGGAGAAAGGTCAGCAGCAGGGTTTCCATCCACACCAGCTAATCATGACCGCCACGCCGATTCCGCGCACCCTGGCGATGACAGCCTATGCTGACCTCGACACATCGGTTATCGATGAACTCCCTCCGGGGCGTACGCCGGTCACCACAGTCGCCATTCCGGATACCCGCCGCAGCGATATTATTGATCGCGTGCGCAACGCCTGTACCCACGAAGGACGTCAAGCATACTGGGTCTGTACGCTGATTGAAGAGTCTGACTTGTTGGAAGCTCAGGCGGCAGAAGCGACGTGGGAAGAGCTTAAACTGGCGCTGCCAGAACTCAATATTGGCCTGGTACACGGGCGCATGAAGCCCGCTGAGAAGCAGTCAGTAATGGCGGCCTTTAAGCAGGGTGAACTGCATCTGCTGGTTGCCACCACGGTGATTGAAGTGGGCGTGGACGTACCCAATGCCAGCCTGATGATTATTGAAAACCCGGAACGCTTAGGTCTGGCCCAGTTGCACCAGTTGCGTGGTCGCGTAGGCCGTGGCGCGGTGGCCTCCCACTGTGTCCTGCTCTACAAATCACCGCTGTCTAAAACCGCGCAGAAACGCCTGCAGGTTCTGCGAGACAGCAACGATGGATTCGTGATTGCGCAAAAAGATTTAGAGATTCGCGGCCCCGGCGAGCTGTTAGGTACTCGCCAGACCGGAACGGCAGAATTCAAGGTCGCAGATTTACTGCGCGATCAGGCGATTATCCCGGAAGTTCAGCGCATTGCCCGCCATATTCACGAACGTTATCCGCAACAGGCCTTGGCACTGATAGAGCGCTGGATGCCGGAAACCGAACGCTACTCCAACGCGTAGTTAATTCATAGCTGCGGCGGATGTTACCCCGCCGCACAGCCGTTATTGCGCGAAAATCGGTAACAGCAGATACAGCTTAATCACCAGCGCGTTGACGATATCGATAAAGAACGCCCCCACCATCGGCACCACCAGAAACGCCATATGGGATGGTCCAAAACGTTCGGTAATCGCCTGCATGTTGGCAATCGCCGTCGGCGTCGCGCCGAGGCCAAAACCACAGTGTCCGGCTGCCAGCACGGCGGCATCGTAGTTCTTACCCATCATGCGCCAGGTGACGAATATCGCGTACAGCGCCATGAAAATAGTCTGCACAACCAGGATTGCCAGCATCGGCAAGGCCAGTGAAGCCAGTTCCCACAACTTCAGGCTCATCAACGCCATCGCCAGGAACAGCGACAGACTTACGTTACCCAGCACCGAAACTGCACGTTCGAACACCCGATAAAAACCCAGTAGCGCCAGACCGTTACTGAGGATCACCCCAACAAACAACACGCAGACGAAGGTCGGCAATTCCAGCACTGTTCCAACCAGCATTTGCGCAACGATTTTACCCACCGTCAGACAGATAGCGATCAGAGCAATGGTTTCAATCAGCACCAGCGAGGTGATCATGCGCCCAACGTCCGGCTTTTCAAATGCGGTCGGCACGGCCTGATCGTCCGGCATACCGTCTGGCGTGGTGGAGTGTTTGACCAGATAGCGTGCCACCGGGCCGCCAATCAGTCCGCCCAACACCAGACCAAACGTTGCGCAAGCCATCGCCACTTCAGTCGCATTGGTGAAGCCATAACGTTCAATAAACAGCTTGCTCCACGCGGCCCCGGTTCCGTGTCCACCAGAGAGGGTGATCGAGCCAGCGATCAGACCCATCAGCGGGTCCAGACCCAGCAGGGTCGCCATACCAATACCGATGGCGTTTTGCATCAGCAACAAGCCAACAACCACAATCAGAAAGATACCCACCACGCGGCCACCAGCACGCAGACTGGCGATATTGGCGTTCAGACCGATAGTGGCGAAAAAGGCCAGCATCAGCGGATCGCGCAGGGTCATATCGAAGTTCACTTCCCAACCCATGCTTTTTTTCAGCACCAGCAGCGCAATCGCCACCAGCAATCCACCTGCAACGGGTTCGGGAATGGTGTATTTTTTCAGGAAGGAAACAGACTGGACGAGCTTACGTCCCAGCAGCAACACAAGGGTTGCCGCAACCAGCGTTGATAACGTATCGAGATAAAACATTTACAGCTCCATTAGTGCGTTTAGCACAATCACGCACGATGCATTCCAGACCGATTTTTAGCTCTTATTGAGTTTTCGGAGTGGATTTTAAGCAGAAAATGATGAAAAGTTATATAAAAATGTTTGTTTATCCGTTTTAAATATTAAGAATACCTGCTGGCAAACGTTTGCTTTTCTGCCCTGGTCAGATAAAATCACCGCTTTTCCACCATGGGATTGCCTCTGATGTCCGTTAACGCCGTAGAGTCAACAAATGCGCAACCGGTTGCGCAGACTCACAACAGTGAACTGATTTACCGTCTTGAAGATCGCCCCCCGTTAGCCCAGACCCTGTTTGCCGCCTGTCAGCATCTGCTGGCCATGTTCGTCGCGGTGATCACCCCTGCTCTGTTAATTTGCCAGGCGCTTGGTTTACCGGCTCAGGATACTCAACACATTATCAGTATGTCGCTGTTCGCCTCCGGCGTAGCTTCTATCATTCAGATCAAAGCCTGGGGACCAGTAGGCTCAGGGCTGCTATCCATTCAGGGCACCAGCTTTAACTTTGTTGCGCCACTGATTATGGGCGGTACGGCGCTAAAAACCGGTGGCGCAGATGTCCCAACCATGATGGCGGCGCTGTTCGGTACACTGATGCTGGCAAGCTGCACCGAGATGGTTATCTCGCGTGTCCTGCACCTGGCGCGTCGTATTATTACTCCGCTGGTCTCAGGGGTGGTAGTGATGATTATCGGCCTGTCGTTGATTCAGGTGGGTCTGACATCGATTGGCGGTGGCTATGCCGCAATGAGCGACAACACCTTTGGTGCGCCGAAGAATTTACTGTTGGCAGGCGTGGTGCTGGCGCTAATCATCCTGCTTAACCGTCAACGCAACCCTTACCTGCGCGTTGCGTCATTGGTGATTGCGATGGCGGCAGGCTATCTGCTGGCCTGGTTTATGGACATGCTGCCGCAAAATACCGCACCGGTAAGTCAGGACCTGCTGATGGTGCCAACGCCGCTGTATTATGGCCTGGGCATCGACTGGAGTTTACTGCTGCCGCTGATGCTGGTCTTTATGATCACTTCACTGGAAACCATCGGCGATATTACGGCCACCTCTGATGTCTCCGAGCAGCCGGTTTCTGGTCCGCTGTATATGAAGCGCCTGAAAGGCGGCGTGCTGGCGAACGGTCTGAACTCGTTTGTTTCCGCCGTGTTCAACACCTTCCCGAACTCCTGTTTTGGCCAGAATAACGGGGTTATTCAGTTAACGGGCGTCGCCAGCCGCTACGTTGGTTTTGTGGTGGCGCTGATGCTGATCGCGCTGGGCCTGTTCCCGGCAGTCAGCGGTTTTGTACAGCATATTCCTGAGCCGGTACTGGGCGGCGCAACGCTGGTAATGTTCGGTACTATTGCAGCATCCGGTGTGCGTATTGTGTCCCGCGAGCCGCTGAACCGCCGCGCGATTCTGATTATCGCGCTGTCGCTGGCAGTTGGTCTGGGTGTTTCCCAGCAGCCGCTGATTCTCCAGTTCGCCCCGGATTGGGTGAAAAACCTGCTCTCTTCCGGTATCGCCGCTGGCGGTATTACCGCAATCGTTCTGAATCTGGTATTCCCGCCAGAAAAGCAATAAGCAAAATACGGCGTTGGTTCTGAATCAACGCCGCTGTAACGCTCTTTCACCATTCCCGCCTTGAGCATTGCGCATAAATCGTGCATAACTTGACTATGTGCACTTCGCGGGATGGAAGACCATGAAATTTATTGGAAAGCTGCTTCTTTACGTGCTGATCGCCCTTGCAGTGGCGATCCTCGGCCTTTATTTTCTACTGCAAACCCGCTGGGGGGCAGAGCACGTCAGCGCCTGGGTTTCGGAGAACAGCAGCTACCATCTGGCGTTTGATGCCATCGATCACCGGTTTTCTTCCCCTTCCCATATTCTGCTGGAAAACGTCACCTTTGGCCGGGATGGTCAGCCCGCAACGCTGGTCGCTAAAACGGTCGATATTGGGCTGAGTAGCCGCCAAATCACCGACCCGCTGCACGTAGACACCATTTTGTTGCAAAACGGCACGCTGAATCTTTCCCAGCAAACAGCGCCGTTGCCGTTCCAGGCCGATCGCCTGCAATTGCAGGATATGGCGCTTAACAGCCCCGGCAGCGAGTGGAACCTCAGCGCCCAGCGCGTTAACGGCGGCGTCATTCCCTGGAGCCCTGAGGCAGGTAAAATTCTCGGGAGCAAAGCGCAAATTCAGCTCAGCGCCAGTTCGTTGACGCTCAACGATGTTCCAACTACCAACGTCTTGATTGAAGGCAGCATCGACCATGACCGGGTGACGCTAAGCAATATTGGCGCTGACGTGGCGCGTGGGGCATTAACCGGCGTAGCGCAACGCAATGCAGACGGGAGCTGGGTTGTGGAGAATCTGCGCCTGAACGATATCCGGCTGCAAAGCGACAAATCGCTGGCCGACTTCTTTGCCCCGTTAAGCACTATTCCTTCCCTGCAAATTGGTCGTCTGGAAGTGACGGATGCCCGTCTGCAAGGCCCCGACTGGGCGGTGACGGATCTCGATCTGAGCTTGCGCAACATGACCTTCAGCAAGGACGACTGGCAAACTCAGGAAGGAAAATTGTCGATGAACGCCAGCGAGTTTATTTACGGCTCTCTGCATTTCTTCGATCCGATTCTGAACGCCGAGTTCTCACCTCAGGGCATTGCGCTGCGCCAGTTCACCACCCGCTGGGAAGGCGGTATGGTCAGAACATCCGGAAACTGGATGCGCAGCAACAAAGCACTGGTCCTTGACGATGCCGCTATTGCTGGTCTGGAATACACGCTGCCGGAAAACTGGAAGCAGCTGTGGATGAAACCCCTGCCAGCGTGGTTAAACAGCCTGACGCTGAAGAAATTTAGTGCCAGCCGTAATCTGGTGATAGATATCGACCCCAATTTCCCGTGGCAGCTCACCGCGCTGGACGGCTACGGTGCTAACCTCGGGCTGGTACAGAACAATCAGTGGGGGATCTGGAGCGGTAGCGCCACCCTCAACGCCGCTGCCGCTACCTTTAACCGTACCGACGTGCGTCGCCCTTCGCTGGCGCTGACGGCAAACAGCAGCACCATCAATTTCAGCGAACTGAGCGCCTATACGGAAAAAGGACTGCTGGAGGCCACTGCCAGCATTTCGCAGCTACCTCAGCGCCAGACGCAGGTCAGTCTGAACGGGCGCGGCGTGCCAATGACGATCCTGCAGCAGTGGGGCTGGCCCGCACTGCCGCTTTCCGGCGATGGCAACATCCAGCTTACCGCCAGCGGCAATATTCAGGCCTATGTGCCGCTCAAGCCAACGGTCAACGGTCAGCTGCATGCGGTGAACGTGGAGAAACAGCAGGTAACGCAAACCATGCAGGCGGGCGTGGTTTCGGGGAGTGAAGTCACTGCACCACCACCTGCACAATGATTTATTGCCCGGTGGCGCTTCGCTTACCGGGCCTACTCACGCTCATAAGCGAATATATTCACTGCACAACAGCCATTTCACCGGCTCGTCTTCTTCAATCAACGGGAAGCGACCGCCAGGTTCCAAAAAGTGGTTGTCATGCTGGTCGTCATTGACCATCGAGATTTCCCAGCCCAGCACAAACGCCTTCTCCGCCCAAAAGCGATGATACAAGCGCGGTGGCAGGCACACTCCTTGTCCCGGTTTCAATACCAGCGTCTCGCCAGCGTTAACTGTACGCCGCTGACCATCCACGCTAACCTCAACAACGCGTCGGGCGTCATACTCATCATCAGGCGTGGCCCACGCCAGTTGCATACACAAATCACCGCCGCCGCGATTAACGATATCTTCCATTTTATGGCGATGAAAATGCCATGGCGTTTGCTGATCCTGCTGAATTTGCAACATCTTTTCGGCGTACGGTTTGGGGTAGTCCGCTGACCCCATCAAACCATTGCGCAACGTTAGTAACGTCAGCCCCGTTTGCGCAAAATCTCCGTGCCCGAAGTCGGTAATATCCCAGCCCAACTGGAGATCGCGCACTTCACGCCACAGAGTTTGATCCTGTTGCCGCCAGGCATCGACCGTAAAATACGCAAAATCAGGCAGACAGACCCGAAAAGTCTCAGCGATGGCATGCGCTTTATCGACGGCATAATTAATGTGTGAACGCTTCATTCCACTTTTCCTTGTTGCGAAAGAGGCGGGTCGCCCCGCCTGCATGCCGTTAGTAAAGTGATGCTTTGCCGGTTGAACCGAACAGTTTCATTTTGTGGCGGATAACGTCCCGCGCGGCGCTAATGGCTTCCGGATAGATTACGTTCGGGTCCCACCAGGTTTCTTTCGCCAGAATTTCGCGGACTTTCTGGAAGTAAGCGTATTTCATATCGCTGGAAATGTTGATTTTGCCAACGCCCAACGTCACGGATTCGGCAATTTCCGCATCCGGGTTCGCGGAACCGCCGTGCAGCACCAGCGGAATATCCACACGTCCGGCGATATCGCGCAGGATGTTCATTTGCAGCTCTGGCTGCATCCCTTTCGGGTAGATCCCGTGCGCGGTTCCAATCGCCACCGCCAGCGTGTCTGCACCGGTTCGGGCGATAAAATCCTCTGCCTGAGCAGGATCGGTATAAGTAACCTTCGACACGCCGCCTTCCACTGACGTCCCGGTCTGGCCAATCGTTCCCAACTCCCCTTCCACCGAAACACCTACCGCATGCGCCAGTTTGACCACTTCGCGGGTCAGCGCCACGTTCTCTTCATATGGCAGCAGCGAGCCATCAATCATCACCGAGGTAAACCCACACTGAATCGCCCGCAAGACATGCTCAACCGAAGCGCCGTGGTCCAGATGCAGAGTAAAGGGAACCGGGCTACGCATGGTGATATCACGGACGTAGCTAAAAAACGCATCGCCGACAAAATCATGTTCGCTGGGGTGAATGGAGATAATCGCCGGGGTGTTGGTCGCTTCCGCTTCTTCCACTACTGCGCGTACAAAGCAGCTGTCCGCCACGTTGAATGCGCCGATGGCAAAACCGTGCTGACGGGTAGGTTGCAGTAATTCTTTCATCGAAACTAACATGTTAATTCTCCAGTTTCAGGGTGTAGAAAGCCCTGCCAGTGCGTCATCGCAGAGGCATAGAAGGCGTTACAGAAAATGAATCAGGCTTTGCCGATAGCGCCGCTGGCCTGCAGGTACGGAATAATGGCTTCCTCGCAGGCCTGTTCCATCAGGGCCAGGGCATCAACGAGTTCACCGGATGTGTCGCGACACAGGGTATGCAGTAGCGCAGCCTTTCCGGCTTCGAAAACCGCCGCACCAACGTTTATCTTGGCGACACCAAACGTCGGGCAGCGCTGTAGCTGGTCAAACGGCGTTCCGCTGCCGCCATGCAGCGCCAGCGGCACCGTTGATAACCGGGCTATTTCCTCCAGCCGCAGGAAATCAATAGCAGGTGTAATGCCCGGCGCGTACATGCCGTGTGCTGTACCCACCGACACCGCCAGCAAATCGATCCCGGTCTGTTGGATGAAGGGTTCCACGTCGGCGGCCTGGGTCATCAAATCAGCGTTAGCGGCGTGGTCATAGCACGGAGCATCGGCCAAATGACCCAGCTCGCCTTCCACGCACAGAGAAACGCTGGCTGCAAGCTCAACCACCGCCCGGGTCTGGCGAATGTTCTCCTCCAGCGCAAAGGCGGAGGCGTCGATCATTAAGCCGCTGAATCCGGCGCGAAAAGCCTGGCGAATGCGTACAGGATCCTTTCCATGATCCAGCGCCAGCGCGACCGGTACCGAGGCTTCCTCTGCCAGCGTTTTGACCACCGCTGCCGCTATCGGGGCCGGAAAATGCTCCAGATGCCCCTGATACAAATTCAGAATGATGGGCGCACGGTGTTTCTCCGCCACTCGCACCGCTGCGCGGGCGCTTTCCAGGTTCATACAGTTGATGGCCAGCAGCGCGTACTGCTCGCGCCAGGCTTTGGTCACCATGCTTTTCATATCGGCAAACATACGGCCTCCGGTTATTCCAGGGTGAAGGTGATTTCTTCGTCTTTCAGCTTTTGATCGCTGAGTTCGTCAAACTCTTCATCACGCTCGGTTACCGGTTTCTTCCACAGCGACAGCATGACGCCGCAAATCACCGTACCGATCCCCAGCGCCAGGCAAAACAGCAGCGGATGCGTAAAGAGCGGAACCACAAACATGCCACCGTGCGGTACCGGGCTTTCGACACCCCACACCATAATCAGGCCACCCGCAATCGCCGATGCCACCACGCAGGAGCCCACCACGCGCAGCAGGTCGCGTGCCGCAATCGGAATGACCCCTTCGGTAATCATGCAGATCCCCATCGGGAATGCGGCCTTCAGCGCCTCACGTTCCGCACGGGTGTACTTGTGACGCGTCAGCAGGAAAGAGAGCGTAATGCCAAATGGAGGGATCATCGAACCGACAAACTTCACCGCTTCCGGACCGTACACGCCGCTGACCAGCATGCCGTCAGCAAACAACGACATGGTTTTATTCACCGGCCCACCGAAGTCGAATGTCGCCATCGCACCGAGGATAGCGCCCATCAGAAAGCGGGATCCGCCCTGCATAGACTCCAGCAGATGAATCAACGCGTCCTGCAGCCAGGCAATCGGCTTGCCAATCAGCGTCATCATCAACAGGCCGCCGATAACGGTACTCAGTACCGGCAGCACCATGATGGGCATCAACCCCTGCATCGACTGCGGCAAACGGATATAGCGCTTGAGCAGTAGGACGGTATAACCGACCAGAAATCCGCCCAGCATCCCGCCGATAAAACCGGTATGAATTTCTCCGCAGACGAAGCCGACAATCAGACCCGGCGCGAATCCCGGACGGTCAGCAATGGAGTACGCAATCGCCGCGCTAATCAGCGGTACGATTAACCCCATCCCCCAGCCGCCAATCTGGTTGAGCATCCAGGGAATGGTTCCTGTTTTTTCACCGACGTTAGTGCCGCCAAGTATTTGCCCGAGAGCAATACAGATCCCGGCGGCGACAATTAACGGGATCATCCACGAAATTCCCGTTAATAAATGTTTTTTTATTTCCTGAGATAGCGGAATTTTATTTTCACTCATGTGAAATCCCTCCAGAATGAGGATCGCTACTGGTTATTATTAACTAATGATTTTTCGACCTTTTCAAGAAACTGAATGGGCGACTTTATGACGATTTCAGTTTTTACTCGCACAATGCGTTTGTTTGAAAATCGCTCCTCCCCTTTTATTTTTACATCGACAGCAAGAATTACGACATCAGCCGCAGAAATATCTTCTGTCAGCAGTTCGTTTTCTGTGCCAATGGTGCCCTGGGTTTCAACTTTTATATTATGACCAAGCGCTTTGGCACCTTTAATTAACTTCTCACGGGCAATATAGGTGTGCGCAATACCCGCCGTACAGGCGGCAACACAAACAATATTCATAACATGCTCCACATTTTATTTAGCAGACATTGGATTCAGCATATTGGCTAAAAAGCTCAATAATTTTTTGTGGACTACTTTCAACTAATAGTTGTTCAATAATGTCGTCATCTGCCAACGCGCCAGCAACCTGCGAAAGCAGACGAATATGGGTGGTGTTTTGATCTTCAAGACGTACGGCAAACAGAATAATGCACCGTACATTGCTGCCGTCCAGGGTTTCCCAGGGAATCTCCTGGCGGGTACGCCCAATCGCCAGCGTGGTATTGACCACCGCCGAGGATTTCCCGTGCGGGATCGCAATATGGTTTTCGAAGCCGGTCGAGCCTTCTGACTCACGTTGCCAGACATCCTGAATAAACGTTTCGCGACAGCTAATTGCTCCATCTTTTTGCAGAATATCCGTCAGTTCCTCAATAGCCTCCGTTTTGCTTGTAGCCTTCATGTCCAAAATAACGCGATTTGTATTGAGTATTTTCGTGATGTCCATCAATCATACCTCATGGAGTTCAGACATTAATTTTCAACGACCAGCGACGTCGCCCGATGTAATTTTTCCGTAATAACCGTTTCTGTTACCCGCTTAATATCCGCATCATTGAAGAAGGCAGTGACATACACGACCGGCATGGCAACCGCGGGTAAATTAATCGTCGATACCACCAGTTCAATATCGTCCGTCAGTACAGAGGGCAGGCTGCCTGCCGACACCACGCCGACGATAGTCCAGTCCGGAAAGGCGCGTAGAATACGGCTTTTGAGTAAGTGAGAAGTGCCGATACCCGTTGAACAGACCAGTAGTACGCGTTTACGCGCTATCTGACGCTCCATTGCGGCCTGAAAATGCACGGTTAAATATCCCACTTCATCTTCCGACACGGCCCGCTCGCCCCAACCGCTAAACACCCGATTTACCGCACACTGGGTCAGACGCCACACGTCCTGCAACTCGCCTTTGATATCCTCCAGCAACGGATTACGAATGCGGATCTGGTAGTTCAGTCGGTTAATCAGCGGCTTAATGTGGATCAGCAATCCGTCATACAGCGCCGTGTCCTGGCTAAGATCGCTGTCGACCATCTCGGCGAAGGTGGCAATCAACCGATGGGTAATCAAACGCGCTTCGTCGCTGGAGTGCATATGACCAATCACACTCACGTCATTATGCTCTTCAATCACCACACCCGAGGAGATAATGTATTGATATATAAACCAGACTTCGTCTTCAGGCAGCGGGTGGGCAATGCGTTTTTCGATATGCTGAATCATGCGACTGGCAATGGAAAATATGTTCTCATCACAGGTAGTGATGCTCTCTTCTTTTCTCGGAAGCGCATTGCCACGCGTGATGCGGTACATCATGATCAGAATATGGGTAAAGATATTGACGTAATAAGGCTCGCCGAGCGACCAGCACAGGTCGTTCTCCATTTCCTGTAATAACGTCTGGACAAATAAAACGTCTTCTTCGCCAAAGTAATGCACTAAGGCTTTATAACTGCCCGGGTCAAGGCGTGAATAAACCACGTTACCAGGTTCATTATGGTTAATCACACCGTTAATCAGCGATGCCATCGCCTGGCGCACACCGCTCTCGCTACCTTCGATGTGCGTGCCGCTCTGACTGCGAATCAACGACAGGCCCAGTGGGGTAATCCAGGATTCAATTACTTTCAAATCGTTCACAATCGATGCGCTACTAATAAAATAACGTTCGGATAATTTACTGATCGACGTTTCATGCGGCGTTTCGCTTAATAATTGTGAAGCTATCTTTACTCGCCGTGAATTATTCATCATGCCGTCAGCATCATCACCCTCCGTTCCTAATAACTGGTCCATATATAAAAGGTCGGTAATATTATCGGCACTTAATATCACCCCAGCACCAGCACGTTTATCGATGGCTATTTTCCATTCTGATAACCATGGTTCCAGTAAGCGCAGATCGCGCTGCACAGTTTTCTCTGAAACAGATAAATACTCGGCAATTTTCAGCAGCGTGACATATTCCTTCTTAGACAGAAGAAATTTTAATAATCTGTTTTGTCGCGAGGTAATCATTTGCATTATTTACCCTTATTACATACCAGATTAAATATCTATACCCGTCATACTTCAAGCTGCATGTGCGTTGGCTTTCCTCGCTCACCCCAGTCACGTACTTATGTACGTTCAGGGGATTCGCTGCGTCGCCGCCTTCCTGCAACTCGAATTATTTAGGTTATAAAGAAGCATTTATGCTCCACGTGTAATCCGTGATGATAAATATAAGAGGACTACGATGCGCCAACAATACTAAATCGTGTCCAGTAATCCGGACAGAAATAAGACAAAAAGAGGAAATAGTGAGATATTTACGGCGCAGATCACATTTTTCGTGGGAATCAGAGTGACACCGCTCGCAAATATGGGGAGTTAAAAATTTAATTCAGGATGTTTTAGATTTTCAGATCTGGAATGCTGCTCGCAGCGTGGGCCGGATAAAACGCATTACGTCGCCATCCAGCCCACGTTGAGATTTACTTACAGGGTAATCGTCAGCACAATCGCATCCGGCGTGACAACCGTTCCCCACTCACTGCCCACAGACGAGCCGCCCTTCACGCCGCTAACCTGCGTAATATTACGCAGACACAGCGTCCAGTTACGCGCTTCGCCACTTCCTTGCACGGTGATGGTATTACCCGTGCGCGTCGCTTTCAGCGTGAAGATAACCGAACCGTCAGCCGCCGGGACTTCACAAATCGCCTCCCGACCCTCCTGCAGATGGAACAGCTGGAACGCCGTCCCTTCGTGCCAGGCGTAGTCCGGCTTCTGGTTATTGCAGCCCAGCGCCAGCAGTGTATTGTCGCGCACATAAACAGGCAGACTCAGGAAGTCATGCTGCTGCTTATGCCAGCGGCTGCCCGCCACCTCGTCGTTACGCCACAGATGCGTCCAGCGTCCTTCCGGCAGATAGAACTGCACATCACCCGCCTCGCTAAACACCGGCGCAACCATCACGCTATCGCCCAGCATGTACTGGCGGTCGAGATAATCACATGCCGGATCGTCCGGGAACTCCAGCATCATTGCGCGCATCATCGGCGTTCCGAGTTCATTGGCGCGCGCCGCTTCGCGATACAGGTACGGCATCATGCGGCATTTCTGCTCAGTGAAGTAGCGCACCACGTCGCAGGATTCATCATCGTACGCCCATGGCACACGGTAGGATTTACTACCGTGCAGGCGGCTGTGGCTGGAGAGCAGCCCAAACGCACACCAGCGCTTGTAGACGTGCGCAGGGGCGGTATTCTCAAAGCCGCCAATATCGTGACTCCAGAAGCCAAAGCCGGACAGGCCGATGGACAACCCGCCACGCAGGCTTTCGGCCATTGATTCATAGTTGGCATAGCAGTCACCGCCCCAGTGCACCGGGAACTGTTGCGCGCCGACCGAGGCCGAACGGGCGAACAGCACTGCCTCTTCTTCACCGACGGTCTCTTTCAGCACGTTCCATACCAGTTCGTTGTAGATGTACGCATAATGGTTGTGCATTTTCTGCGGATCGGAACCGTCAAACCACTGCACGTCAGTAGGAATGCGTTCACCAAAGTCAGTTTTGAAGCAGTCAACGCCGATATCCACCAGACCTTTCAGCTTGTTGGCATACCACTCGCAGGCTTCAGGATTGGTGAAGTCATAAATCGCCAGGCCCGGCTGCCATTTATCCCATTGCCACAGGGAGCCGTCCGGGCGCTTGAGCAGATAACCTTTCTCTTTCAGTTCATTGAACAGCGGGGATTTCTGGCCGATATAGGGGTTTATCCATACGCAGACCTTCAGCCCTTTCTCTTTCAGGCGGCGGATCATGCCTTCCGGGTCAGGGAAGGTCACCGGATCCCACTCAAAGTCGCACCACTGGAAGGCTTTCATCCAGAAGCAGTCGAAATGGAAGACGTGCAGCGGCAGATTGCGCTCGGCCATCCCGTCGATAAAACTGTTCACCGTCGCTTCATCGTAATTAGTGGTGAACGATGTAGTCAGCCACAAACCGAATGACCAGGCTGGCGGCAGCGCCGGACGACCAGTAAAGCGGGTATAACGATCCAGCACCGCTTTCGGCGTAGGGCCGTCGATGACGAAATATTCCAGATACTCGCTTTCAACGCTGAACTGCACTTTTGACACTTTCTCAGAGCCAATTTCAAACGACACGCACTGCGGATGGTTTACCAGCACGCCGTAACCACGGTTGGTGAGATAAAACGGGATGTTCTTGTAAGACTGCTCGGTACTGGTGCCGCCATCGCGGTTCCATGTTTCCACCGTCTGACCGTTACGTACCAGCGCAGTAAAGCGCTCACCCAGACCGTACACCATTTCGCCAACGCCCAGATCCAGGCGTTCAAACATATAGTTTTTCCCGCTGTTGGTGTCCTGCACGTAGCCGTTATTTTTCAGCTGGCTGCCGGTAATACGTTCGCCGTTACGCAAGAAATCCAGCGACCAGAACTCACCTTTAGTGACTCGCACGCTCAAATTTCCGCTTTTCAGTTCGGCAAATTCAGCGGTGTTTTGTATCTTTACATTGACGTCCTGCAGCACGTTCAGCGGATAGTGTGGACCGTTATCCAACGCGCCCTGGAAGTGTTCCATACGCACCCCAACCACGCCTTCCTGCGGCGAGAAAAAGCGCAGGGTGAAGAGTGGAGTATCCAGTTGCCAGGTACGTTCACGCACATCGCGCGGCGCAACGTAGACAATCATCTCGTTACCCTGCTGTTCGACCTCGAACACCTGAATCGGGTGAGTTAAATTCAGGCCAGGCTGCGTCAGCCAGTTTCCGTCGCTAATTTTCATCGTTGGTTCCTTAGTTCTGTAATTCTTTCGTCGAAAAATCCTGCTGATTGCGGTGCGCACCGTGAGCCAGCTGACTCATGATTTCCGTCAGATACGGCGTTTTCAGGGTATAGAAGCGTTTGGCAATCACGGCACTCAACAGGTAACAAATAGCTGGGACAATCGTGAACAATGCGATAATGATGCTAATGGTGGCGCTGTTCTGGGTTTTCGCTGCGGCATCGTAACCGCCGCCCGCCAGCATCCAGCCAATCATCGCCCCGCCGAGCGCCAGACCCAGCTTCAGCACGAACAGCGTGCCCGCGAAGCTGATCCCCGTCAGACGTTTTCCGTTACACCACTCGCCGTAATCAACGGTATCGGACATCATCACCCACTGGATTGGCGTCACGAGCTGATGCAGTACGCCAATCACGAAGATGAAGGCAAACATGGTGAGGTTGGCGTGCATCGGCACGAAGAACATCGCCAGACTGACGACCGCCAGCAGGGCGTTCGTCCACCAGAAGACGCTGACTTTGCATTTCCAGTCGGTCAGCGGTTTTGCCAGCGCAGAGCCGATAAGATTGCCGACGCAATAGGTGGTGAGGAAGGCGACAAACACTTCCGGGGTACCCAGAATCCAGGTGACGTAATACATCATCGCCCCGCCGCGTACGCAGACGGCCAGGATGTTGAGGATGGTCAGCAGGCCGACGATGCGCCATTGGTCGTTCTGCCAGATGTCGCGCAGGTCCTCACGCATTGAGTTGCTGCTCGGCGGCGCTTCCACGCGTTCTTTGGTAGTAAAGAAGCAAAACGCCAGCATCAGGAACGCCACAACCGAGAGCACGGCAATCCCGCCCTGGAAGCCCAACGCTTTATCTTCGCCGCCAATCAGATTCACCAGCGGCATCATCAGCACGGTGGAGAGCATGCCGCCCGCCGTCGCCAGCACAAAGCGCCATGACTGCAGAGAGATACGCTGCGTTGGGTCATTGGTTATTACACCGCCCAGCGCGCAGTAGGGAATATTCACCACGGTATAAAGCAGGGTCAGCAGCGTGTAGGTGATTGCGGCATAAATCATTTTGCCGTGCAGGCTGAGATCCGGCGTGCTGTAGGCGAGCACACAGACCAGACCAAATGGCAGAGCACCAAACAGCACCCACGGGCGGAATTTCCCCCAGCGTGAACGGGTGCGGTCGGCGAGCAGTCCCATGCAAGGGTCTGAGATAGCATCCAGCGCGCGAGCCAGTAAGAACATCGTGCCGACAAAACCGGCCGGGATACCAAAAATATCGGTATAGAAGAACATCATATATAACATAACGTTATCAAAGATGATGTGGCTGGCGGCATCGCCCATGCCGTAGCCAATCTTCTCTTTAACGGACAAAATCTCACTTTTCATTACGCATCCTTGTTAGCACTTTCACACGCACTGATACCGGTTACAGTTCTTGTAAACCATCCCTGTGAGCGCGGGTATTCCGATATCTCGTTATCAAATTACGATTCTTGTTTTCTGTGATCAGGGTAGCGTCTGAAAATGTGTCTAAGTGTAAGTAATGGATTTTGCGGGGATTTATTTGAAACTGGTCATGGTATGGAGAAACGGAAGTTAAAAAAGTGAGTGAGGGGGTGTGGAAACGTTTGGAAGTAGCTATAATGCGCCCCGCCTCCATGTAGCAATCGAGGCGCGGAAGATCGTCATCTCCGGTGAGGTGGCTGGACTTCAAATCCAGTTGGGGCCGCCAGCGGTCCCGGGCAGGTTCGACTCCTGTGATCTTCCGCCAAAATACTATAATTTCTGATGTTAATTATTTCATCTTTCTAATCCTTTTACTTAAACATTATTGAAAAATGACTACATCACGACTAATACAAACTAATACTGATGAAGCGCAAGCGCTATCATTTGTAGACGATCATCGACATACCTGCTATTGGGAATCTGTGTATGATTTGAATGTTAACCTTGAAAGATTCAAATTAGTCAATATCAAAGATGTAAATAGCATCAGAAATAATGGTGATCATTTAAAAAATTATGTTATCGATTTAAATACACAACCTCAAGAAACAGCAGAAAAACCTAATACAAAAAGAATAGTAATTGAAGATGCAATTTTTGAAAACTGTGATTTCAGAGGAAATAATAAAGACCAAAAAATAACATTTAAGAATTGCGAGTTTAAAAAAATATATTTTGGTCACTCTGAATTACATTATGTCAATTTTGATAATTGTATGTTTAATGAAAGTTCATTCTCACTAGCCAAATTCTATACCTGTGCTTTTAATGATTCGTGTAAATTTAGAAAAATATCCATTTCTGGTGGGAAAACTAATTTTGAAAACTGTATAATATCATCTGGAAACTTACTTCTTAACTCTTTCAAATACGCTACTTCAGAATATTGTAAAGAGCATAATTTGAATAAAGAAGACCAAGTCTATAGAATGTATCTATCTCAAGTGAAACTTGCACGGAACATACTTAATTCGGTTTCTATTATTGGAGATGACGATATTTATTACAATGCAACAAAAACATTATTTAAACTACGATTAAAAGAAAGAGAATCAAAGATCAAATTAGCCGCCAGCCATTATTTCGATGCAGCCAAGAAAGGAAATAAAATCAAAAACATTTCTTTCTATTTATATAAAAAAGCACGTTCATTATTATTTCCGATCGAGAAAACAATGCTGAATTGCTTTGGCTTAATTAATGGGTGGGGTAGTAACTTTCTAAGATGTGTCTTTTTCGGCGGGATAATTTTCACAATTTTTACAGCTGTTTACTATTTCCAACTACCAATTATTCCAACATCAGATAGTCCATGGACTCAAAATCTTCTTAAAAGTATGATCCAAAGTCTAGATATTACATTTCTTGCTGGATACACAAAATATTCTCTTGCCACTGACCCACCAAATCAACAGCTTATATTATTATCAAATATGATTCTTGGTTTATTTTGGTATGGTGTCAGCTTGCCCACATTAATCAATAAAATTAGCGTAGCTCGGTTATGATATTTGAAGATGAAAATCTAAAATGCCTAATTCTCTTCGGCAGCCATGCCAGAGGAGATCAGACTATTGAATCCGACATAGATTTATTAGGCATTAACGAATCCAAAAAATTTACCGTAAGAAATATCGATAGTGTGAATTTTTCATTTTACTCCCCAACAAAAGCATTAGATATGTCATGTAATGGTGATTTATTCTTTTTACATATAATAAAAGAGGGGAAATGTTTATTTAATGAAGTATTTTTCACACAACTGAAGTCATCCTTTAGATTTAAAAATAGTTATATAGATGAGGCATCGGTTGCATTTTACTTAGCGCTAAAAATATTTGAAAATAAAGATAAAATTATTAACTGGCCAGTGGCAAATAAAAGAATATCATGGTGTGTAAGGACAATACTTATTGCTTTGAGCGCTGAAAATAAGACCCCATACTTTTCTAAATCACAGTTATCACTAGCATTGATTAATAATGGATTCTCTTTTGAAGACTCTATTTTATTGATAGATGCAAAAAATAAGAAAGAAAAAAGTGATTACATACTAAATTTACTTTTATATTTCACAGTTAAATACAGTTTTTTGAAAAGCAAAATCAAAAAAAAGGATTTCTATTCAAGTAGTATAGTCCACGTTACTCTTGATACTATCATAAACAGTATTCCAGTTAACTACGAATAATAGGATTATTTTTTTTCAAATAATTTAAGGCGTGCCAGGCACGCCTCTTTCACCCACTTACTAAAATTTCCTTTCCCCGCAGCTTTCTCGATTTGTTCCAACAGCTCATCCTCAAAACGGATGTTCTTCATGGTGCTTTTAGTGCGGTCAAAATTTGGTTTCTTTTTTTCTTGCATGGTAGGTACCAGTTAGGTTAATTTACACACATGTGGTACCTACCACATGGAATCTAAAATTAAGCAACGCCCAACAGTGCTGTCACACCAAAGGGCGTCTAACCTCACCAACTATCAAGGAGTTGATTATGGCTGATTCGCATTCTACCCCAGACACCGACCAATCCGGAACCGAACGTTCGGTAATTGTGGGATATCGCCCGAATGTTTTCGACAAATCCACACCCAAAATTATTCTTTCCGGCAAGTGGCTACGCGAAGCGGGGTTTGATACCGGCCAACAGATTACCGTAAAAGTGATGAACGGTTGTATCGTCCTGATGGTCTATGGCGAGCAGGAACAACGGTTGCTGGATGAGTTGAAAGAGGCACATCAAAAGTTGAACAGAATTGAGAGTACGCTGGCGACACTCCAGTGAAGTACGGCTGAACCTGCAAGCGGTACTTACAGGTTCACCTAGTGCCGGATGGCGCTGACGCGTATCCGGCCTACTCTCCTGGAAAATGAAGCCAAAGTGTAACGGAAACCCAAACAAATGAATCACCATGAAAAACCAGACTCAATCTTTTCGATTGACGACGATGAAAAAGTCGAAGAAATAAAAATTCAGTTACTAAAAGCCAAGATTCAATGTGCAAAATGTGACATTTATTCTGACAATATTGTTAATGGAGACAATTTCTTTGATGAATTATTGGCTCCAAATAAATAAAAATTTATTATAAACTCATGGAGAAGAACAATAATTATGATATTTGAAATTTTAGTTTATTATCCATGAATCGGCAACGCATCAGGGATTGTTCAATCACTACACGAAAAACCATAATGATAATACTATCCTGATGGCCTATGCCAAACGATAAACATGACAGCACAATAAACACCATATTATAATCCCGCTAAAAATACACGGGCATTTTTTCTTTAATCAGGAAGGGACAGCCTCATTTCTAATAAATTAATTATTGGGTTACATATGAAAAATTTATTCATGGCAATGGTTATAGCTTTCGTCACAATCACCACCTCATCCGCCGCTTTTGCATGTCCAAAAGGCGAACATCCGCATGGTGGTACAGGTTCACATCATAAGGGTGGTTGGTGCTCGTATGATCAATAAAATTTCCATTCCTGTCGTGTTATTGTTCTGCCTTTCAACATCAGCACTGGCAAAATCGACCTTGAATATCGACGGCAACTCGCTTTATCACGGCTATCAATTGTATGAAAAAGGTTTTGATTATTTGAATGTTCAGGATGAACAGATTGCTGTGATGTATATGTCTTTTGTCGCAGGAGTGGCAGGCACATTATCACAAGAGAATATCATCTGCGGTGAGAGTATAACCATTGGGCAGGAGGCCGATATTGTCGGGAATTACCTCCAAACTCATTCTAAGGAACGAACAAAATACACACCTTCAGCCCTGGCTATGATTGCGTTAGGCAAAGAACTCTCTTGTAGTAAAAAAAGTAATAGTTAGCATAATTTCCAGCTTTTGGTGCCGGATGGCGCTAACGCTTATCCGGCCTACGATTCCCCCAAAAAATAAAGCCGCTGATCGGTTAATCAGCGGCTTTCTGTTACCTGCAGTTACGTCAGAAGTTATATTTCACACCGAGCATACCGCGGGTATCGCTGTAGCCTTTATCGCCGACCTGTTGGGCCACGTTGCTCCATACGTTAAGACGCGGAGTAATTTGACCTTCAACACCGATTTTCAGCTCGCCGATGTTTTTGGTGCCGCGCATGTCGTTGCTTACATCATCCATTTTCACGCTGGTTGTCTGCGTGTTGTGGATCCAGTTGGCTTCAACAAACGGCTGGAACTCGCGAGATTTACCGTCGTCGATGGCGTTGTGACCGTTGATAAAGGCTTTCACACCCAGACGGGTCATCAGGTTGCCATCGGTATTATCCTTCACGCGGGTACCGTTCGCTTCGCGGTGACTGTCGGCTTGCACGTCCATCCATACCACCTGCGCTTTTGGTTGCAGCCAGTAGCTGTTGCGCTCGCTTTCACCCAGTTTAAAACTGTAACCGGCTTCAACCGAAGCGGTTATCCCGCTGGATTTGTATTTCTCTGCTGCCTGCTCCTGGCCCATCACTTTGTTATCAAACCAGTTGTACAGCGCCCAGGTATCCACGTAGGTACCGGTCTTGTCGGCGTCATTGGCATACCATGTGCCGTACAGACCCACGCTGTAACCAGTGACCTGGCCACGTGAATGGTAGCCGGTCAGGCTGGACTGCGTGCGGTTCTGGCTGTTGGCATAACCTGCCATCGCGCCGAGGTGCCAGCGGTCGAGACCGTCGCTACTCCACTGCGCCAGGTCGCCGCCTAACTGCATCACATAACTGTTGCTTTGGGTTTTCAACTGCCCGCTACCGTCTTTGAAGCGGGTATGTGCCCCAACGTTACGCATCCACAGGCTGGTAACTTTCTTCTCACCTGTCAGCATATCGACGTACTGCGTTTCACCCAGACGATCGTGCAGTCGGGTCATAAACAGCGTGTTAGCCGCGTAGTTGTTCGCCAGATAACTGCCTGCTTCCGGACGGTATTGCTGCTCAGTGACAGGAGGCGCAACGGGTTCTTCCGGCTCAGGGATAATCGGGTCTACAGGATCGACCGGGTCTGGATCAATAGGGTCAACCGGGTCCGGATCAACAGGGTCAGGGTCTTCCGGATCCGGCGGAGCAGGAATAAAGCTGGTCAGATACCAGTTGCTGCCCTTCTGCACAACGTTATAGTCGTACGCTCCGGCAACAATACGGCCCGCTTTCTCAAAAGTACCGTCAGAATTACCGGCCACTTCGATGATCTCAATACCTTCAATGGTCTGCGCCCCGGTTCCACCAATGTTATTCACCGCCACGAACGCATTACCCGCGGTGTTGCCGAGCACTTTCAGCTTGTCGGTTTCCGAGGTATCGTCATTCAGGACGGTATTGAAAACCAGTTTGCCGCCGTTCCCGGTAAAATCCTCATTGATGGTAAGCGTCTGCCACGGTTCACCGTCAGCATGCCCAAAGTTCACCACTGACCCGCCGTTCAGCGTCAGGTCGGTGAGCGTTGAGCTGTTGGTCATGTTCCAGGTCGCGTCGCTCATTTGCAGCGAGATAACGCCCGTCCCGGCAGTGGCGCTGGTGATGTATGACGCCCCGCTCCACAACGAGTTGTCGGTCATGTTGAGCTTAATGGTACTGTTTTGCTGCGGCAGACTGCTGGTTGCGGCAGTCGCGCCTGCGGCATGAAGATCGCCATCGATGAGGAAGCGCCCGCCAGTAGAACCGTCTACGATGCCACCCGTTTCGGTGCTGATGGCATAACTTTCGTTGCTGTGATCGCCCGCCATGGTAATGGCGGCCCCACCTGCCAGGTTTATCGCCCCGCGTGAAGTCGCATACAGGGCGCGTGGCGCTTTGCTGTATGATGCCGCTTTCGCCGAACTGTTCACGTTGATCGTTGCGTTTTCACCGAGATTCACGGTTGCGTTGGTGGAGTAAACCGCATGTGCACTGACGCCGTTGACCGTAATCGTCGCGTTGTTGCCTAGTTCCGTTTTGGACGATGAGGCGGCATAAATCCCTGTTGAAGAAGCACCCGAAGTCTCGATGGTGGCGTCATTGCCAAGCAGGATTGAGGAACCGCTCTGCCCGGTGCGAAGACCTTCTGAGCTATCACCGATCGTCACAATGTGTGCCCGGTCGCCGACCACAATTGTATTTTTGGCCTGCGTGGCGTCTTTCATCGCGTTGGCTGTGATACCACGTCCCTGGGAACCGGTGGTTTGAATATACAGATCGTCGCCGACGTAAATGCTGGCCGAGCCCTTCCAACCCTGGCTATAGGAGTTGTAACCGGCGTTAATACCGTCACCATCCTGACCGTCCACATAAATACTGGTGCGATCCCCGGTGATGATAAAGACCGGGTTATCCGGCGTATTGGCCCCGTGCGTGCGGATACCGTCAACATCTTTACCATTATTGGCGGCATTCTTCGACTGCGTGCGAATCGTCAGGTCGTCCCCAAAAATAACGCCCGGACTACCCGTTGTACTGTTCTGAATAACGGTAACAGAGTGCTCAAAGGCTTCAGCACCGGGTCCATTAATCGTTAATCCATTGCCATAAACAGGAATCGTGCCCGCACTCCATTGATAAACATAATTCGGCATGGCGCTGGTTTTAGCGAAACTGGCATTTGCCTGCGCTGGAATTATTGCCTGCAATTCCGGAGGCAGACTGCTAACCAGTCCGCTGGAAGGTAGACTATCAACGTCAACCCATGCCGCATGAGCTGAAAATACCATAGAGGTTAATGCGGCTGAAACCGCTATGGCAATACGAGAATAAGATTTGGGATTTGGCATATTAGCCTCCTGCTTTCAGGCGTAGAGCGTCCACCACATCGCAAGGATGTGAAAATAATAAAACTCAAAAATACGTTATAAAATGTTCGACAATATTTGATGAATACTATGGCCTAACTTATCTTCAAGTCTGAGCTTGTAGACATATATTTTCTTAATATCGATATTATCTATTTTGGTAATTTGCTGAATACTTTTCCCTGACACAAAACGCTTCAGTAATATCATTTCAGTATAGTTAAGTGAGCGTCCACGTTTGCTGTTGGCGAGATGGCCAGTAAAGAGTCGCCTGATTTTCTGATGTTGAACTTCGTCATCATCATCGGAATATATAATCCCTTGTATTTTATTGCTTTTGGACAGCCAGTAGTTGGCTAATGGCGCCAGATTCCTGTCAGCTATCAACACAATATGCATACCGCTGTAGGCCAGCCGGTCAACCCATTGCGGGTCGGAAAACAGGCGTAGATTAGGGAAAGAAAAATCCACAAAAATAAACCCACGCGACAAATGGTTCTGATTATTAAGCAGAAGCTTTTCAATAATTCCTTTTTGCAGAAAGCCATTCCCCTCAGGCCAGATAGCAAAAGCGGCACGGTGACAGTAACTGGCGCGAACCGCAGTATCTGGAAATAATTGACAGGATAATTCACAGCTTATGCAACGAACAGTCTGTGACGGTGATCTCTTCATCAAAAATGACTCCTGTTATTTTTCCATAAATATTTCATTGGTAAATAAATGTGTCAATCCAACACGTAGTACGTTCCTTGTCAGTTAATAACAGTGGCGCTAATAAAATGTAATAAACTCCTGATGCACTAATATGTATGGGCTGTGAGTAATACGATTGCGCTAAGCTTATTTACGCTTTATCTCAGAATAACAACCTATGCTTTAGGAATTTTATGCATAAATTCAGATTCTAAGATAAACAGTAAAAAAGCACTATTTGCTAAAAAATAACCTGCATAAAGGTTGCTTACTAATTACGTAATTCTGATAACTCAATCACCCTTGTCATGTTGTGGACAAATATAAAGATAATTCAGATAAAACTGTAATGAATTCTCATTATTTAACCTTAGGTAATTTTAACCTAAGAAATAAGATTGTTAACATGTTGTATTTAAAGGATTTTTAATAATTAAGCAAAATTCTTATCTTCAATCATGAACAAAGAGTGAGGCGCATTATCGATTTGGATGTAAAATTTAAAGGATGCGTTAGCACACGCTGTGATTCGTTTTGGTTACTGAGGGCTGGGCAATTGTACCTTATCAATCAGTTGGTCGAATTTAATCCTGATAGCAAAAGTCTGGTCAATCGTCAGACCGGGCGAGCAATTCAGCTCCAGCTCCCTGCCTCGCTCTGTTTTCTCTATTTAATTACTCACGCAAGTGACATTGTTTCCCAGAACACGTTGATGACAATTGGTTGGGGTGAAAGAAATAATGTGACCACCACCAACACATTTTACCAGGCTATTCTGACACTACGTAACGCGCTGGCGGACGTGGGGTTGCCTCGTGATACGGTGAAAACTATTTCCCGACGCGGGCTCAGATTAAATGAGAATACGCAAGTAGAGACAATAACGCTTCAACAGAGTGAAGTTTCCCCGCCGCCGGTTATTGAAGAAATCACCCCCGCAAAGATAATTCCTTCGGCACCACAACAAACTACGCAGATACCCTGGTTTGAGGTTTTATTTAGCGCCAGTGTCGTGATTGCCACGTTGATCATCTGGTTGGTGTGGTATCAAACGCGCCCTGTTATGCCGTTTAGTAAATTTGTCCCGGTCTCCATGCAGACCCCATCGCGACAAAATTGCAAAATCTATTACTCACCAAATGAACACGACCAGCAAGGCTATTTCAATCTGATGCAGTTACATCCCTATCTCTGTGAAAACAACAAGCACGTGTTTCTTACCGGTTACAGCAAAGCGGAAAGGATCGTGGCATTTGTCTGTGATAAAGATGCACGGGTGGATGCTAACGCATTTTGTACTACTCATTATTACTGGATGCGCGGGCAATGAAAAAAACACGCCACCTTATAGTGCTCGTGGCCGGGCTGGTTACTGTGCTCGGTTCAGGGGGATGGTTATGGCATTCACGCTATGCCGACAAACCGCTGAATTGCATCGGTAACATGGAATGGAATATTGGCAGCAACCGCTTTACCGGTACGTTATCGTTTCGGATGTACAACAGTGAAGGCCTGGCCACTATTACCGGCAAACTGTACGGGCGTAATACCTCCGACATTAGCAGGAACATCTATTTTAACTACACCCAAAAGCGCGATGCCCGAGTGCTACAGGCGATGCAGGTCGTCAAAACCTTCGCTGACACCGCTGATGAAGCGGATATTAACGACACGTTACCTGGATTTTACCGCCAAAGCGGACGAAGCCTGAGCCTGGTCATGGAGGAGTATAAAGGTGCATGGATATTTGCCAGCTCCAATGTGCCCTCGCTGTATTGCCGCAAAAGGTAACGTCATATCCGGAAACAAAAAGTACGGCCCCTCAATGAAATTCACATTTGTCATCATTAACTTACGCGACATGGGTCACTGAATCCACACATAACCCATTGCTATTCTTCATCGCGAATCAGGAAACATCCTGAATATCATAATATCCGTTGCGTAATAATTAAGCGAAATGGGCGTTATATTTTGCCCAGAAGACTTCAACCTACGGATGGATATTTGGAGAAGACGTGGGCAGGGGCGTTTATCTCTCTCGCGAGCAATGTCTGAGCATTCAGGCGTTATCGCATTTCAGGAAACGGTGTGTTTCCGGTGTATTTTTGGCGTACATATGAGGGATACGTAATGTTTACTTTTAAAAAGTGCCTGATTGCACTTTCTATAAATTTGGCCGTTGTTTCATCAGGTTTTGCTTGTACGACCCTTCTGGTCGGCAACGAAGCATCAGCGGACGGCTCCATGCTTGTCGCCCGTAGCGCAGACAGCGATGCTCTGAAAGCACAGCATTTTGTCATTCATCCGGCAAAGCAAAATCAGACCGGGGTATACAGCACCAAAGCACATAATGGTGCGAATGATTTTACCTGGCCACTGCCGAAAAACTCTCTGCGTTATACCACTGTCCCAAACTGGAAAACCCAACTGCACGGCGCGACCGGGTTTAACGAGCTGGGTGTCGGCGTGAGCGGTACAGAATCCATTTTTGCCTCACCGAAAGCACTGGCCGCCGACCCGTACGTTGAGGATAAAGGGATCACCGAAGACGATATCCCGGATATTCTGCTGTCACAAAGTAAAACCGCACGTGAAGCTGTGGCGCTGTTGGGCCATATCGTTGAGACCGTCGGCGCAGGCGAAGGTTTTGGCGTTGCCGTCGTCGACGATAACGAGATCTGGTACCTGGAAACCGGTAGCGGCCACCAGTGGATGGCGCAGCGTCTGCCGAATAACCAGTATTTTGCCACCGGTAATCAGGGCCGCTTACAGGATTACGATCCTAAAAATCCGGACATGATGGCGTCAAAAAACCTGATTCAATTTGCGACTGAAAAAGGACTGTACGATCCGGCGAAAGACGGTAAATTCAACTTCTCCAAAGCCTATACCCGTGATGACGAGCGTGACCGCACGTATAACGACCCTCGTGTATGGACCATCCAGAAAGAGTTCAATCCTTCCGTAAATCAGGATATGGCCAAAGGGCGCGAATTCCCGGTCTTCATGACGCCAGAGAAGAAAATGACGCTGGACGATGTGAAGGCCGTGTTGCGTAGTCACTATGAAGGGACCAGCCATGACCCGTACACCAACGGTCTGAACGGCAAAGAGCCATGGCGTCCGGTAAGCGTTTTCCGTACCTATGAAGCGCACGTCATGCAGGTCCGTCCGTGGTTGCCAAAAGAGATTGGTGAAACGACCTACATTGGCCTGGGCATGGCTGACCTCACCGCCTTTGTTCCGTACTACAGCGGCCTGAAAGCGTATCCGGCTAACTACACGATGGGTACCGATAAAGCGGACGATCAGTCTATCTACTGGAAATATCGTAAATTACAAACGCTGACGATGACCGATTATCCGAAGCTCGCGCCAATCGTCAAAAAAGCCTACAAAGCGTGGGAAGACAAAGTGGCGAAGGAGCAAAAAGAGGTCGAAGCAGAGTATCTGAAGATGGCGAAAACCGATAAACCCGCCGCGGATAAGATGCTGAATGACTTCAACCTGCGCATCATGGCTGACGCCGAGAAGCTGACGGAAGATCTAACCAATCAGCTATTTACCATCCGCACTAAAGACATTCAGTCTGATATTTTCTTTGCGAATGCAACGAAAAAAGACTGAGTAACGACGCGATAGTATTCTGGCGTAAAGCGCTTATTAGCTTTGCGCCAGCATTTCACACCGCGCCTTCACCGCCTCGTGCAGAAGGCGTACCGCGGTTGAAAGCTGCTTCCGATGCGGGCAAATCATATTCAGCGGGACTTTCTCTCCCTGATAATCCGACATCAGCAGTTGTAATCGACCGTCACGCACATCCTCGCTGACATCCAGCCAAGACTTGTACGCCACACCTTCTCCGGCAATCGCCAGGCGCCGGATCACTTCCGCATCGTCACTCATAATGGTGCCGTTAACCTGCACACTACTGACCTCGCCGTTGCGCGTAAATGTCCAGCGATCGTGCAGGCGGCCGCGTAATACGAAAGTCATGGCGTTGAGCTGTGTTAAATCATCCAGTTTTTGCGGCGCGCCGTTTTGCTCAACCCATTCCGGTGATGCCACCAGCACGCGTCGGTTACCCGGTGCAACCGGCAGCGCAATGTAAGACGCGTCTTCGGTGTTGCCATAGCGAAACGCAACATCGACGGGGTCTTTAAAGACATCCGTTACCTGGTCGGAGAAAAAAATCCGCAGGCGCAGCGCGGGATAGCGGCGTCGAAACGACTGAAAGACCGGTAGCAGCAGGTTACGACCGAGATCGGAAGGCACGGCGATTTGCAGCGTGCCTGATACTTCATCTTCCGGGGTCTGAATTTTTTGCAACCCGGCATGCATTACATCCAGCATCTGGCGGGCATAGGGTAACCAGACTTCACCTTCTGGCGTCAGGCGCAGGCTGCGCGTGGAGCGGGCGAACAAGCGGATAGCCAACGTAGACTCCAGGCGCTTGATAGCTGAACTGACCTGAGCAGGCTGAACGCCGACTTCGCGCGCGGCATCGCTAAAACTATTCAGCGCCGCGGCGCGGACAAACAACGTGAGATCTTCAAGCCGGAACATTTTCACTCCCCGAGTATAAGTCCTGTCGCCATAGGGCTATTTTTCCCGTTCTGTTACCGGTTTACCATCGAATTATTCAACTGATTCCTGTAACCGGAGAGACCATGAAAGCCATCGCCATTACTCGCGCCGCGACCGACGGCAATAACATTGAATTTTTACAAGAGATTGACCTGCCCATGCCAGTCGCTACCGGGCACGATCTGCTGGTTGAAGTGAAAGCCATTTCCGTCAACCCCGTCGATACCAAGGTCCGCGAAGGTTTTAACGCTGATGTGCCGCGCGTACTGGGCTGGGACGCCGTTGGCGTGGTGAAGTCCGTGGGTGAAGCCGTCACCCTATTTTCACCCGGCGATGAAGTCTGGTACGCCGGTGCGCTCGGCCGCGCTGGCAGTAATAGTGAATTTCAGCTGGTTGATGAACGTATTACCGCGCTGAAGCCAAAAACACTGGATAATGCTTCTGCTGCGGCGCTGCCACTAACCGCTATCACAGCCTGGGAAATGCTGTTCGACCGTCTGGGCGTTGAGGAAAATGGCAATGAAGATGATGTGTTATTGATTGTTGGCGCAGCTGGCGGCGTCGGTTCTATTCTGACGCAACTGGCCAGTAAGCTGACCAAAATGATCGTCATCGGTACCGCATCACGTCCGCAGAGCCAGAAATGGGTACGTGAAGCGGGCGCTCATCATGTGATTGACCACAGCAAGCCGTTGACGGAAGAGCTGGCACGGATAGGCATTAAAGAGGTGACGCACGTTGCCAGCCTGAACAATACCGAGCAGCACTATTCGCAAATTATTGCCGCACTGGCGCCGCAGGGCAAACTGGCGCTGATTGACGATCCGCAAACTCTCGATGCGCGCCCGCTGAAGGCCAAAAGCATTTCGCTGCACTGGGAGTTTATGTTTACCCGTTCGATGTTTACCACCCACGACATCATTGCGCAGCATCAGTTACTGACCCGTGTGGCGCAGCTGATCGACAACAGCACCCTCCGTACCACGCTGGGCGAACATTTTGGCGCGATTACCGCGGCAAATCTGCAAAAAGCCCACACACAAATTGAAACCGGTCGCTCGGTCGGCAAGATTGTGCTGGAGGGGTTTTAACATGTCTGATTCTGACGTGATTTCAATTATTGCGGTACTGAAAGCCAAACCGGGGAAAAACGACGCACTGAAACAGGCGCTACAAGCACTGCTGCTGCCCACGCGCCGGGAGCCGGGCAATATTGAATATGCCCTGTTCCAGTTACGCGACACGCCGGATGTGTTCTACGTACGCGAATCCTGGCGCGGTCAGGCCGGTCTGGATGAGCATATCGCTCTGCCACATTTCCAGGCGTTCATTCTACAAATGAACGATCTGCTAGCCGAACCGCTACGGCTGGATTATCTGACGCCGATTGAGGCGTAATATTAATACCGTGCTCCTCTGATGTTCGGGGAGCATAACAAATATCAACATGAGAATTTACCTAACTCAATAATAACTTGGACAATAAAATAGATATGATCATTATCCTCTAGAAAACCGTAGTATTAGTCACAAAATTAACATTGAAGATATATCGTTAATATTCATTATATTTCACAATAATAATAACAATATAAAAATAAGTCAGTCAGAAACATCAACTGAATTTTTACCCCTTACTTCCAGTACATACCATAAAATAATATGAATGCAGAAATATAATTTCATAATAACAGGCATTGTTATTTTAATGCGGTGGGAAGAAACTAAGCTCACTAAGGAAATTCTTATAAGAATAACTTTAGTCTCCCCCTGAAATTAACCATGATGATGTCAATAATGGTTAATTAGCTGTAGCTCAAAAATGGATATCGCCCAAGCGATTATAGACTTTACTGCGGGTTAGATAACCCGCAAAAAGCAACAACAAGGAATGGATCATGTCTACACCCGCTAATTTTAATGGCCAACGCCCAGTGATTGATGTCAATGACGCAGTTATGTTGCTTATCGATCATCAAAGCGGCCTGTTCCAGACCGTTGGCGATATGCCAATGACTGAACTGCGTGCAAGAGCAACAGCGCTGGCAAAAATCGCCACCTTATGCAAAATGCCGGTGATTACCACCGCCTCTGTGCCGCAGGGGCCAAACGGTCCGCTTATCCCGGAAATTCATGAAAATGCCCCTCATGCACATTATGTCGCGCGCAAAGGTGAAATTAACGCCTGGGATAACAAAGAGTTTGTTGCTGCGGTAAAAGCGACAGGCCGTAAGACGCTGATTATTGCTGGTACCATCACCAGTGTATGCATGGCATTCCCGGCCATCAGCGCGGTAGCAGAAGGATTTAAAGTCTTTGCCGTCATCGATGCTTCCGGTACTTACAGCAAAATGGCACAGGAGATCACCATGGCCCGCGTCGTACAGGCTGGTGTCGTGCCGATGGATACTGCCGCGGTTGCGTCTGAACTGCAGAAAACCTGGAATCGGGAAGACGCAGCGGAATGGGCTGAAGTCTATACCAAAATCTTCCCGACTTATCAGTTACTGATTGAAAGCTATACCAAAGCCCAGGATGTTGTGAAAAATAACGAGCAGTTGGACTCTCAGCGCGCTTAACTTTTCCAATCTTTCACAAACGCCTGTTTAGTATAAGCAGGCGTTTTGTAATACGCAGCATCAGCCTCTGTCAGCCATTACGTCCGGCCATTACACCGCCATCCACATCCCAGATGGCGCCAGTTACCCATTGCGCTTTATCTGACAACAGGAACGCGACGGATTCAGCCACATCACACGGCGTACCGACCCGACCAATCGGATGGAAGCTGTCAAAGCTGCTCATCACACCTTGTACGTCTTCTTTCGGGATAAATCCTTCGTAGATAGGTGTATGCACGACTGCTGGCGAAACGGCGTTGACGCGAATCCCATTCGCCCCCAGCTCAATGGCCAGATTTTTAGTTAATGCATGCAGGCCCGCTTTTGCCATTGAGTACGCTGAAGAAGGTGTTGCGCCAATTGCCTGTTGTGCCCACATCGAACCAATATTCACGATGGCACCCTGGATGTTAGCCGCCACCATATTACGCACGACATCGCGAGTGATAAAAAACGTCGCGCGGTTGAGGCTCATGTACAGTTCATAATCTTCAACTTCATGATCAGTGAAAGGTTTTGGGAAGAAAACCCCAGCTGCATTTACTAACAGGTTGATGTCTTTATGCTCAGCATTCACCGTTGCCATCACCTGCTTAACGCCCGCTTCTGACATCAGATCCGCCGCAATGACGGAGACGTCACCCAGCTCCGCCAATGCCTGACGGGCCCGTTCTGCTTTCTCGGCAAGATTGCCAACCAGCACCACTCGACCACCACCCTGGAGGATCAGTTTTGCGGTTTCAAATCCGATACCACTGGTGCCGCCCACCACTAACAGTTTTTTGCCGACAAATAATGTGTTCATCGCTAGCCTCGTTTCACGTATTCGTTAATGTGCTAACAATGCCACTCCCCTGAGGCGCTGACGAATGAGAAGAAATAGCGAACCGAGAAAGAAAATCTATCTCGATGGCATATACTGAAGATATTCACAAAACGGGAAATGACCTGATGCGCTCGCTTAATCGGCTTAAATGGTTACACGCTTTTGAGGCCACAGCCCGCCACGGCAGTTTTACTGGTGCGGCGCAAGAACTGGGGGTCACTCCGGCTGCCGTTGGGCAATTGGTTCGTGCGCTAGAAGACTGGGTTGGCCACCCGCTGCTGCATCGTACCCGTTCAGGCAAAGAGCGTCTCACGCTGGTCAGCGAAGCACAGGACGCGTTGCGCGAGATAACCCAGGGACTGGATAGTCTGGAATCTGGGCTGAACAAGTTACGCGGTCGGCGAGCACGCTCGGTGGTGATTATCACGGCCTCTCAGGTACTGGTGATGAACTGGCTGATGAGCCGCCTCAATCGTTTCTCACAAGCGCATGAAAACATAGAATTACGCCTGAACGTGACGGAAAAGCTGATGGATGTTGCTCATGGCGAAGCGGATTTGGGCGTGCGTTGCGGCAAAGGCGACTGGCCTGGGGTAAATAAAACCTGGCTGATGGATGAAGAAGCGGTTCTGGTTTGTAGCCCACGTATTGTGCCAGTAGATAAAATATCCTGTAGAGAATGGTTGGCCGCACAGAAGCTTATCCATGATGACACTCCCCACCCCGGCGCCAATTTCCCGGACTGGAATGATGTCCTGACCGCCACCCAGGCACCTGTCGTTCGCGACAGTGGATTGCACATCAACTCTACCTCTGCGGTGATTCTGGCGGCGCTCAGTGGTCAAGGTGTCGCCATTGTGCGTAGGGCATTGGTGCAGCAGCTACTGACAGACGGACAACTCGTTCAGCTTCATCCCAACACCCGCTGGCCTCTGGCGTGGTCTTACTACATTGTTACGCCACAGCACGCGGTAATGCGTCCGGAGGTAAAAGTCTTTAATGACTGGCTGATTGCGGATGTGCTGGCAGAAATCACAACCATCTCTGCTATGATGCCTGCACACAAATAAAACAAAACAACATGCCGAGGGAAAGATGAGTTCCACCAGAAGAGGGATGATGAACGTCCTGATTGCCGCCGTATTGTGGGGAAGTTCAGGCGTTTGCGCGCAATACATCATGGAGCAAAGCCAGATGTCGTCGCAGTTTCTGACCATGACGCGCCTGATTTTCGCCGGGCTCATTCTGCTGATGCTCTCTTTCGTTCACGGCGACAAAGTGTTCTCCATTATCAAAAACCGCAAAGACGCCATCAGCCTGCTGATTTTTTCCGTGGTTGGGGCGCTCACCGTACAGCTAACCTTTCTGCTGACTATTGAAAAATCCAACGCCGCCACCGCGACGGTGCTGCAATTTTTGTCACCGACCATAATCGTGGCGTGGTTTTCCGTGGTGCGCAAAGCACGACCGGGGATTTTAGTACTGACTGCGATCTTCACATCGCTTATCGGCACCTTCTTGCTGGTCACCCACGGTAACCCGACGTCGCTGTCTATCTCACCTGCCGCGCTGTTCTGGGGAATTGCCTCGGCGTTTGCCGCCGCGTTCTACACCACCTACCCCTCAACGCTTATCGCGCGCTACGGCACGCTGCCGGTCGTCGGCTGGAGTATGTTGATCGGCGGCATGATCCTGCTGCCGTTTTATGCCGGACAGGGCACTAATTTCGTGGTGAATGGCAGTTTGATTCTGGCGTTTTTCTATCTGGTGGTCATCGGCACATCGCTGACGTTTAGCCTGTACCTGAAAGGCGCGCAGATGATTGGCGGACCGAAAGCGAGCATTTTAAGCTGCGCGGAACCGTTGAGCAGCGCGTTGCTGTCCCTGCTGCTGTTAGGTATTACCTTTACCCTGCCAGACTGGCTGGGCACGCTTTTGATCCTCTCTTCGGTAATACTTATCTCAATGGACTCACGTCGCCGCGCCAGAGCGGTTTAACACCAACCGGCGCGGCAAAAGGTCATCATTACCAGCCCGGAACCGCGCCACCGTTAAAGATAGTTTCGGCCGCCTTCGCCACTTCAGGTGACTGATAAGATTGCAGGAACTCTTTCACATTCTCGGCATCTTTGTTGTCTTCTCGCGCCACCAGAATGTTCACGTACGGTGAGTTTTTGTCTTCAATAAATACGCTGTCATGTACCGGGGAAAGCCCGGTTTGCTGGATGTAGGTGGTACTGATAATCGCCACATCCACTTTCTGATCGTCCAATACGCGCGGCAACTGTGCGCCTTCCAGTTCCATAATTTTCAGATGCCGCGGATTATCAGTGATATCCAACGCTGTTGGCAGCAGGCCGGTATCCGCTTTCAACGTAATTAACTTCTCTTTTTGCAGCAGCAACAGCGCCCGACCCAGGTTGGTCGGGTCGTTAGGTATCGCAATCGTTGCACCGTCTTTTAGTTCAGCAACAGTTTTGATTTTCTTCGAATACCCTGCCATCGGGAACACAAAGGTATTGCCCACCGCAACCAGCTTATAGCCGTGTGCTTTATTATCTTGTTCGAGGAACGGACGATGCTGGAAGACGTTGGCATCCAGCTCACCATGATTGGTGGCATCGTTGGGCAGCAGAGAACCGCTAAAACCCACCAGTTCCACCTCCAGACCATATTTTTCTTTAGCGACTTTCTTCGCGACCTCCGCTACATCCTGCTCAGCACCGTTAATTACACCCACTTTGATATGCTTTGCATCACTGCTCTGTTGATCGCATCCTGCCAGCAATAATCCCGCCAGTAATACCGCCGCCCCGGCCCCGAAATAAGGTATCTTCAGCTTCACGTTTTATCCTTTTGCAATAACCGCCTGATGAGTAATGAAATGACTATAGCGGGAAGGCCGCTGCGGTTTAAAAAACGAAAAAGCATCAGCAAGAAGAAAAAAGCATAATGGGGCTAAGATAAATTAGTCGGAAGATACCGTTAGTTCATCAATTGCAAGCCCGGTAATAATTAGCACCAGTTCACGATCGATCCCCTTCTCAAGCATGGCATGGGCTATCCGCAACGCTTCGTCCTTTTTGCCTTCTAGCAAACCCTTTTGCAGTCCCTCCTGCAGGCCACTGCGATGACCCGACTCACGTAAGCATTCTGCAATCGTCATTAATCTCTCCTTATGTTGGGGAACGCGCAGGGCAACCTGTCGAATAAACGCCTCAAAACGCGGTGCGCTGCCAGACTGCACCAGGTAATTAAATAGCGTTTCTACCTGACTGTCATTAGCGTATCCCTTAATCAACAGGGCAACCAGTTTATCGACCAACACCATCAAATCACGCTCGCGTATATGCTTCTGGACAAGTTCCAGGAGCGCCACTCGCCGGTGCTGCATAATCTCATCATCAGAGACCACCGTGATATCGACCAGCGGGAAGGCAGCGCCATAAAGCTGCCGCGCAGTTTCTGGATCGTCAAATTCATCCAGCCAGCACAGTGAAAAAGGGTACGGGCT
Source organism: Citrobacter sp. Cpo147 (assembly GCF_030332405.1). Taxonomy (NCBI): domain Bacteria; kingdom Pseudomonadati; phylum Pseudomonadota; class Gammaproteobacteria; order Enterobacterales; family Enterobacteriaceae; genus Citrobacter; species Citrobacter sp. Cpo147. Next base: position 95,462 of record NZ_JAOWHX010000034.1, on the reverse strand, counting down.
GGCGATGCCATGATAAAAAAGTATCGGAACCACCAGTGGCAGTGTTTTGTGGCCGGCATCAAGGTGATTCTGCATCGCGGCAATGGCATAACGCATCATCCGAAATGCCATATGGGCATCCGGTGAACTCTGGTGTTCAATCAACGCGTAGATATAGCCTTTACCGGTTCTCGTTTTTAGCGACCACAGAATATCGGAATAACTGGCACGCAGGTCTTCCTCAATAAAACTCCCTGGCTCCAGCTTCAGTGTGTTCAGATCGCAAAGTTCACGTAATGGTGCGGGGAGATAGCTATCAAGAAAATCTCGTGCCGTTTCTGGGTGGCTTAAGAATTTTTTAAATACCGCATCATGCGGCGTAGAAGTTGTTGGTTTTTTCATGGCGGTCCGTCACCAGAAGAACAAGATGACGGAACCTTACCCGCCAGTCGCACACACAACATCTGGGAACTTTTCTATCTGCGAGGCGGCTTGGCGGATAAATACATACTTTTGCAATGTATTCATTTTCAGGGAATAGCGTTCGCAAAAATGCCCGGTAGGCGCACTCACCTCCGGGCATTTTTTATGGGCCATCCGGCGATAGCAACATCACACCAGGGCTTTGACTATCTCCATCAGCCTGATGACATCTGCAGGCCGGGTTTTGCCGGTCTGTGAGTCGATAATCGAGCTGTAAACATGCGGCATGACGCGCGGTACTCCCGCCTCCAGACAGGATTGCAGGATAACGCCGAAGTTATCGAGATCGATACCGCCGGTCGGCTCAATCAATGTCATGCCGTTTCGTGCCGCTGTCGTCGCCAGTGCGTACAGCTCAGGCAGTGACTGCTCACCGCCCATTGGGAAGAACTTCGCCGCATGGGCTCCTGAATCCAACATCATACGGACCGCTGCATCGCAGGAAACGCGGGCTGGCGTGCCCTGGCTGCTGCTGACGCCGGTCGAGATCAACACGTCCCCCGGCGTGCCAGTGGGACTGACTAACGCGTTGATATGGGTCTGTTCACCGCCCGTTGCCGCCAAGGCGCCTGCCGCAAACCCGCAACCGGTAAAGGTCTGGTTGACGTGTGCTGGATGTACCTGCGAGGCAATCATCGCCGCTTTGTAATACTGCGCCGGGTCACCGGCCCCCAACCCCACAGAAATCGACGGCACGTCGTTCATCCAACGTTTTACTTCCAGAACCCCTTCCTCAACCGAGGAAAACTGCGCAGAAAGAATGCCAATCACCGCGTGGCCTTCGGCAGCATCATAGATTTCCCGCGCATTGGCGATATCCTTCGCCAGCACGTTAATAGCCACTTTATTACGATAAAAATTAATGTGCTGCATGTTCTGCAATCTCCTTTAATCGGGCCACGATCAGCGCCATTTCCCCTTCTGCGACCGTGCGCGGGTCAAGGCTAAAGACACCCTGATGAAGGTTGTAACGGCGAGCATAGATCGCGATATCACCCTCTCGCAGTTGCGCTTCTACGGCGTAGGCATCCATTCCCAGCACCTGCGCATTCACCCGAATTCGAATCCGCCAGATGGCGCGTCCGGCCTCATCCTGCTCGATATCCGCATCCAGTCCGCGAATCTCTGAAATCGCCTGCGCCACGGGGCGGAGCGCTTCGGCAGTGACTACGGTTTGTCCCTGATGGTAGTTTTCCAGGGCATAAACCAACCCAACCATATTCTCTTTGCCGATTTTCATCGCCCGGGCAATGCCGTAGTGCTGCGCTTTACACGCGGCAATCCACTGTTTCTTCCCGGTGATAAATCCGGAGGTCGGCGCGTTAAAAGCTTTTGCCCCGCTGTAGACCACCATATCCGCTCCGCTTGCTACCCAGGCGTGCAAATCTTCCTCGGCGGCGGCATCGACAATCAGCGGCAGGTTGTGAACCTGCGCGACCTGCACAAAATCCGCGATGCTCAACATGCCTTTCTGCACGCAGTGGTGCGATTTCACGTACAGCAGCGCGGCGGTGCTATCGGTAATCGCGCTCTCCAGCTGCCAGCGGGCCGCCAGATTACTTGAGCCAACCTCCACCACCCGCCCGCCGCCCAAACGGATGGCGCTGGTGATGGGCGCACCGTAGTCAACGTTATGCCCGCGCAGCATGACCACTTCATTGGCCATTCCTGCGCTGTCCGGCATCAGCGTGACTCGCGCCTGGTCACCACGGGTAATGGCGGCGGCAACAGCGATAGCAATGCCCGCCGATGCACAGGAGGTGACGTAGCTGTCTTCAGCCCCGGTGTAGCGGGAAACCAGTTCTCCGGTGCGGTCCACCAGCCGATCAATTTCAACAAAGGCTGAAGCAGCCCGCGCGGTGGCCTGCATTACTTCCGGCGCTACGCTGGAAACACCCAGAATCGTCATCTTGCCGCAGGCGTTAATGACCTGTTTTAGCCCCAATTGTTGGTAGATATTCTGTGTCATGGCTTACAACACTCCCAGCAGTGAACAGACCACGCTGAGCGCGACAATCGACAGTAAAATCGTTGTGTAACGCGGCCCTTTCTTCACCAGATAGAAATAGATGGCGAACACCGCCGCCAGCGGCAACAGGCCGGGTGCAATAGAGTCGAGGATTTGCTGGACCACCACTTCAGAGCCTTTCAGGGCGCTAAGTTTTAACGGCGTGGTGATCTTGACGTAGCTTGCAGAAAGCGCGCCCATCATGATCAAACCCAGCACGTTAGCGCCGTAGATAAGTTCCTTTATTCGCCCTCCCTGCAGCAGGCCAATTATCGAGTCACGCCCCAGCGTATAGCCTTTGTGAACCATGCCATAGCTGATTGCCAGCGTAATAGCAGGATAGAGAATTAACGGTACAATTCCGCCCATCGCGCTGCCATTCGCCGCAAACGGGATGAATATAGCAATTAACAGCGGCATCACGGCGGCCCAGATGATGGAGTCCCCCATCCCGGCCAGTGGTCCCATCAACCCGGTTTTAATCCCGGTAATTGAGGCGTCGCTGATCGGCTCGCCGCGGGTTTTCTGTTCCTCCATCGCAATGGAGATCCCCTGAATCACCGCCCCGAACGTCTGCTCCGAGTTGAAGAAGTTCAAATGGCGTTTCAGCGCTTCAACCTGCTCCTCTTTTTGCGGGTAGAGTTTTTTGATGATCGGCGTCATTGAGGCGCAGAAAATAAGGCTTTGCAAACGCTCATAGGAGCTGGAAACTTCCGCGCCTAGCCAGTAGATAAACCATGCTTTGGTGATGTCTGCTTTGGTCAACGTGCCGCTTTCACGCGCGCGCTCCACCAGTTCATGCTGCATTACGTCGCTGCTCATCATGCTGCTCCTTCATTTTTCGCCAGACCTTTAATGAGGAAGGCCACGCAGGTACCAAAGATTGCCATCGCCATGATGTCTACCTTCAGGTACAGCACCGCAAAGAAACCGCCGATAAACCATGGCAGCAGGCTCTTTTTACCGATCACCATAATGGTGATGGCGAAGCCCAGAGCCGGCAGAATGCCGCCCATAATTTCAAAGGAGTGCGTCAGCCAGTGCGGCATCAGCTTAAGGAAGCTTTCCACAACGTCCTGACCAAAATAGTTGGCGGCGAAGACCACCGGGAAACGCAGTACCAGTCCGAGCAACGCCGGGTAGAGGAACGCACAGCGCATAATGCCCGCCATGTTTGCCGTTTCCGCATGCTTGTCGGCCATATGTACCCACGCTGCGTTTAGCGTGCGGCGCAACTGGTCGAGGAACACGCCGATAACGCCAAAAGGGATTGCCAGTGCGATAGCCAGGTTCGGGTCCATTCCGGCCTTCACGGCGATCGGAATTGAAATGCAGGCAGCCAGCGCCGGATCCGACGGGACGTTGCCGCCTGGCGTGGAGGTCACGCCGAGATAAACCAGTTGCATACCTGCGCCGATGATCATCGCCGTTTCCATGTTGCCTAACAGCAGGCCAACGAATACGGCAATCACGACGGGTTGTAGCAGCATGGCGGAGAAAGTGTAGCCAAGGCGTAATCGGGCAAACCAGTAATACAACCCCATCAGGCTTGCGAAGACTAAAGTATCCATAATTAAGTACCCTGTTATCAAAGAATTAGAATTTTTTCAGGATATCGTCCAGCGACTGCGGCTTATCTTCCGGGATAGTCTGGAAGAACACCTGAATCCCACGATTTTTCAGGTCGCTCAGAATGCCGACGTCTTTTTCATCCAGCGTAATGTTCTGGAATACCGCTTTGCGGTTTGGCCCACCGCCCAGCCCACCGACCTGAATGGTGGTGACATCAAAACCCAACTGGACCGCTTCCTGAACCGCCGCCAGAGAGGGGAACAGCACCAGCACTTTGCCGTCACCAAGCTGGTTTTCTTTCCAGGCAGCCGCAAAACTTTGGTTACCGAAACAATCCACTTTGATGTTCGGCGGCGCGGCCATCAGGTAGATATTTTTCATAAACGGATCGGCATCCAGCTCATCGCTGACCACTGCAATCCGATTTGCCTGAGATTGCCCAACCCATTTGGTCACCACTTGTCCATGAATCAGACGGCTATCGATACGACATAAAACGATGTTTGCCATGATGTTTATTCCTTATTGTGATTGTTGTAATTGACGTACGTGGGCAACAACGTCCAGGCAGCTACTACGCCCGGCCTCGACCAGATCGGCCACGCAGGTGGTCAGTTGGCCATGCTCGCGTTTGTCGAGCGCCTCCAGTAACAAAGAGGCGTTGAGCCCGGAAATCACTGCCACCGGGTAATCGGCGCTCAGCCGTGCCGCCACGTTAGACGTGGTGCCGCCAATAAAATCAGTCAGGATCAGTGAGCCTTCCGGCATAGCTTTCACTACGGCTTCGACGCGCTGATAAAATTCGCCGAGCGTATCAACGGGCATTAGCGGAATTTCCGTCACGCCTTTGATTTCACCCATCACCATGCGCAGGCTGTTGCAAAGCTGTTGCCCCCAGCCGCCATGGGTCAGCAGCAGGATCTGGGGCAAGGATTCAGTGGTAGTCAAAATGGCCTCCTGGCTCGATTACATAGACATAGGTAAACAGAGCAAAGGCTGTGCCAGAATTTGTGTCACGCGGGGGAATTGTGGGTGTTGGCGGGGCGCAAAGCCCCACCAGACAAGGGATTAGCTATACAACAGTTCGTAGATATAAAAATATTCCGCGTCCGATAACCGAATGGCATAGGCCTCTTCGATCGGCAGGAAAGCCGATTTAATGACACTAAACGCACGAATATCCAGATCCGGCTTGTTCTCCAGCGCCATCTGTAACGGTTTGCGGTTAATCACGATACGCTCGACCATACAGCAGCAGTGGATCAGGAAGCGCAGTGTCACCTGGCGGCTCGGTTTCAGCGAAAGCGCAGTGGTCAGATGATTCAACACACCTTCCATCTCTTTCAGAATACGCTGTGGGTTGAGCACCGAAATATGGTTAATGATGCTCTCCATGGTCAACGCGCTGATAAAGCGCATCGCGCTGCGCTCCATCTCCAGTCGGCGTTCGCTGCTGGAGAGATCTGGCGTCAGCAGGCTGAGCACCAGCTCGGGGCCTTGCTCAGAGAACAACTCTTCGAGCGAGATAAACGGAATATCCGGCAGTCCCGGCTGGAAAGTACCCACGATTCCCGCCAGACGTTCACTGGCGTTAATCGCCTGCTGAACACGTTCCAGGCTGCGAACTTCGTTGTAATCGAGGATCACCATCCGCGTATCCTGCGACATCAGTTCGCCGAAGCTCTCTTCCAGCACCTTTTTGATTTTTTCTGCTGTTCCCATCCCGGTGATGCAAGAAATGACCAGCACTTTACCGCTGTTTTCCTGCTGCGGCGTACAGAGCTGACAGGGAATATTTTTGCTCTGCATCAACGCCGCCAGCTGCGGTAAGTCACTGGTTTCGTAGCTTAAATCCAGCCCTATCTCCAGCAGACTGGTGAGCGTGATATTGGGCATCAGCAGAACGTCTATCTGGAATAATTTGCTGATCGTACTGCCAAAATGGACCAGTGAGCCAATATCCACCATCAGGATCAATCGGCGATATTGCCGGGTCTGGATCATCTGCGTCAGGGCTTCCAGCGTGTCATGCACCGACTGCTCGAAAGGCATATCAATAGCGCTGAACACCTCGCGCTCCAGCACGCGATTCACGTACTGCGCCTGGCTTGTGGCGGTCGTCGCGCCGTGGGCAATCAAAATCACCCCGCAGTCAGGACTGGCGTCAATCCGTTGGCGGTAATGGCGACACTCTTTTAGGAACAGGCACAGCCAGACCACCTCCGTCGCCGGACACTGAATATGCAGCAGTTCATTGATTTTTCGGCATAACAGCGTGGCGTTTTCATATTCATCTTTGCAGCGATCGAGGATCAGGCTGGAAGAATAAAGTTGCGGAATAAGGCCGCGCTGCACGTAGCCAATCAGCGCCAGAAAGTGTTTGCGCAGCGGGTTAACCAGATTTTCCGGCAGCGTGAAGCCAAGCACCTGCTCAACGCAACCGATCAGCAGCGTGACCCGCTCTTCAATCTGATCGCCATAGCGCGGGGGATGCGCCACGCTGTCGCGGCTGTAGAGACCATATTCAAAAATCGAGCTGAGCTTGTTTTTGAGGATTGCCAGCGTTTCGGCCGGCGGTACGTTGCTGTTACGCAGGTTGATGTATTCCCGGGTCAGGAAGCTGTAAAAGAGATCGCTCTCTTCAATTTCGGCTCCGGTGGCCAGCGAATTTTTCAGTGCCGGCAACGTGCGGGCATCGATGCTCAGGTGTTCTTTGCCTTCGAACAGCGCCCCAACCAGCAGACGTTGTTCCGGCGTGGCGTTAAAGGGGATCTCGGTCAGACGTTTATCCAACTGTAGCGTATCGCTGTGCTCCGTCATCCCCGAGGCCCAGGCCTGGGCGCAGAGAAACTGAATGTCGCTCTTGAGCTGACCAATATTGCCTTCCAGCGGCTTGTTCAGCAGCCAGAGCAGCAGGGTACGGTCGATGCTTATCGTACGCTCGATTTTGCGGCTCTCACGCTGTAAGAAACCAACGATCAGCTCAACCTGCTCTTCCACCGAACGCTGGCGAATGCCGGGGAGATCGATACATACCTGAATACGTCGCTGGAAAGTGCGCAGCAACGCCGAACTTACCGGTTCGGTGGTCGCACATATCAGGCGAACCGAGATTGAACGCGCCACGGCGCTGGAACCCAGCGGCCGGTATTCACCTTTGTCGAGAATAGAGAACAGCTTTTCCTGACCTTCATACGGGAGACGATGCACTTCATCGAGCAGGAGATAGCCGCCATCAGCCTGTTCGACCAGACCGGGTTTATTCTCGTTTGCACCGGTAAACGCTCCCTGTCGATGACCAAACAGGTGCGATGAGAGCAGCTCCGGGTTATGCGCGTATTCCGCGCAGTTGAAATAGACCAGCGGTGGAGGCGTTCCCGCTGCACGTTCGCAGGCGAAACGGTGCATCAGTTCGGCAAAAAAGGTTTTACCCACGCCGGAGGGACCGGTCAGCAGAACATGTAGCCCGTGGGGATACAACACCGCCGCGCGGCCTTTTTCCACCGCATCGCGCAGGCTGCGATCGTAACCAATCAGGCTGGAAAAGGGATCGCCTGTCGCCTGGTTTTCCTGAACAGGCAACAGGTCGGCAACGGTTTGCACTTCACGCTCGGACTCATCCAGTTTGCGCCCCAGCAGCGTTTCAATCGCCTGACGATGCAGAAAGAATACCGGGCGCCCGCGGCTTTTAATCGCCAGGCCGTCGTTCCAGAGCTGATTGAGATCTTTACTGACTGAGTTGCGCGCCAGCCCGAGGTTAAAGCCGATGGCCTCCGCTGTGAACGCGGTTTCCTGCGCCAGATGGGCAAGATTCAGGCCTCGCGTCAGCCGTTCCAGCTCTCCCAGTATTATCTCAATCCGTCTCATCTCTTTACCGCTTAAGAAATAAATGATTGTTCAGAACATACACTATTCTGCTGCGCAAGAAAGTGAGGCGGCATCCAGACCTTCCGGTCATCAAAACGTTTTCGACAAATAATGGCGCGCGGAACCGGTTTCCGGGAAGTTATCGAGGGTCATTTGCAGCTGATAGCCGTTTTTCTGATAAAACGGCAGCGCCTGGAAACTCATGGTATCCACCAGCGCATGCAGGCATCCTCTCTCACGCGCCGTCTGTTCTGCGGCCTGCATCAATTTTGTGCCGTAACCGCCTTTGCGCAGCGAGTCATGCATCCACAGAAAATCAATGCACAGCCATTCGCCTTTGATTTTGCCGATCAGCCCACCCAGAATGTCATTGCGCTCATCGCGCCAGTAGACCGCCAGGTCACCAAAATTGGTGGTTCTCAGAAACTGCCGGTTGTAAGCGCGCAATCCGGCAAGTAGGGCATTTTGATCGTCTTCGGTAATCGTATCTGTAATCTGTATTTGCATCCTATCCTCCTGAAATAACTACAACTTCTGGCTGATTTATTTTTAGACATTAACACAGGGTGATGAGTGAGTCGTATGCCGTCTACACTTACTCTTGAGATGATGCGCATAGACAACAAGGATTATTATCATGAAACGAGTCATTTTTCCGATTATTGCCGTCCTTTTCACGCTACCCGGTCTGGCGCAAGCCGACTCGGCTTATGGCAGTCTGCAGGCTGTACACGAAAAGAATACCGTTATGAAGGATTTACGTAAGATTTGCACCCCGCAAGGGTCACCATCTGATGAGGTGTGGGAAAAAACGATTATGGCTGATACGCGTAATCAGCAGCACATCCGCGAAGCCATTCTGGCAATTCAAAGAAACAATCAAAACAACTACTGGGAAGCGCTTGGCAAAGTTGAATGCCCGGATTTATAGGCATTTGGTTGAGAAATGAGTACTGTAACCGGTTTCTGTATCGCAAAAACACGTATTGTTGCCAGACGTATAAATAGCAATGGAGCAACAACAATGCGATACCGTTTTCCAGAAAACTTCTGGTGGGGCAGTGCCTGCTCGGCACTGCAAACCGAAGGGGATAGCCTGAACGGCGGCAAAAGCCAGACCACGTGGGACGTGTGGTTCGATCGTCAGCCAGGTCGTTTCCATCAGGGAGTTGGCCCGGCAACTACCTCGACCTTTTATCAGCACTGGAAACAGGACATCGCACTGCTCAAACAGCTGAAGCACAACAGCTTCCGTACGTCTCTGAGCTGGTCGCGCCTGATCCCGGACGGTACCGGTGAGGTTAATCCTGAAGCCGTCGAGTTCTATAACAACGTCATCGACGAGCTGCTGGCACAAGGCATTACGCCATTTATCACCCTGTTCCACTTCGACATGCCGATGGTGATGCAGGAGAAAGGCGGCTGGGAAAACCGTGAAGTGGTCGAGGCGTTTGGCCGCTATGCACAAACGTGTTTTACATTGTTCGGCAACCGGGTTAAGCACTGGTTTACCTTTAACGAGCCCATTGTCCCGGTTGAAGGCGGCTATCTGTATGACTTCCATTACCCTAATGTGGTGGATTTCAAACGTGCAGCTACCGTGGCCTATCACACCATACTGGCGCATTCGACGGCGGTTCGGGCATATCGTGCCGCAAACCATGACGGTGAAATCGGCGTGGTGCTGAATTTAACGCCTTCCTACCCGCGCTCACAAAATCCGGCGGATGTGAAAGCCGCACACTATGCGGATCTGCTGTTTAACCGCAGTTTCCTTGACCCGGTGCTGAAGGGTGAATATCCGGCGGATCTGGTTGAACTGCTGAAAGAGTACGATCAATTACCGGCATGCCAGCCAGGCGACAGCCAGTTAATCGCCGAGGGAAAAATCGACCTGCTCGGCATCAACTACTATCAGCCGCGTCGCGTGAAATGCCGCGATAGCGCCGTCAACCCGGATGCACCGTTTATGCCGGAGTGGCTGTTTGATTATTACGAAATGCCGGGGCGGAAAATGAACCCCTACCGTGGCTGGGAAATTTATGAGCCGGGTATTTACGATATTATTACCAATCTGCGTGATAATTATGGCAACCCGCGCTGTTTTATTTCTGAAAACGGTATGGGTGTCGAGAATGAGCAGCGTTTTATTCAGCAAGAGCAAATCAACGACAGCTACCGTATTGAATTTGTTTCTGAGCATCTTAAATGGCTACATAAAGGCATTAGCGAAGGCTGTAATTGTCTTGGCTACCATATGTGGACCTTTATTGATAACTGGTCATGGCTCAACGGATATAAAAACCGCTACGGTTTTGTTCAGTTAGATTTAGCAACGCAAAAACGCACGGTGAAAAAGAGCGGCGAATGGTTTGCCCAGACCACCGAAAATAATGGTTTTAATTAAAACCTACCAGGATGCCGGATAGCGATCCGGCATACCGTGTTTTAGTTTATTGCATATCTTTTATGCGAACTTTTGCTGCCACCAGAAGCGCCGTCAGCAGCATCAGGCTGCCGGAAATCATCAGAGGTGACAGCAGTCCGAGGGTATCGAGCGCATAGCCTCCCACCGCAGCCCCGCAGGTATTGGCAAGCTGGATCACGGCGACCTGGACGGATCCGGCTTTTTCTGCCTGATCGGCAAGCGAACGGGTGATCCACGTCGACCAGCCCACCGGTACCAGCGCAAACAACAGTCCCCAGATAATCGCAATACCCGCCGCCACCACTTTGTCGCTGCCCCACAGGATCAGGACCAGCGCACTGAGCGCCAGCACCAGTGGCGCACCGGCTAACGCCAGTTTGACCGAACGCTTCAGAATCATCGACGAGAACGACGTACCAACAAAACTGGCAATGCCGAAGCTCAGCAGCACCAGCGTCAAGCCATCAACGTCAAAGCCCGCCAGATTCATATAGATCGGGCGAATATAGGTAAAGAAGGCGAACTGCCCGGCAAAGGACATGAAGATGGCAATCATCCCGGCCATCACCCCTGGACGCTGCAACAGGCTGAACATGTTTTGTTTCTGATGTGAAGGTTCACCAGGCAGCGAAGGCAACGCTCTCACCACCCAAATCGTGCACAGCACGCCCATTACCGCCGCCGCATTAAACACGTTACGCCAGCCGATAATACCGCCCAAAAAGCTCCCCAGCGGCGCGGCAATTACCAGCGCAATAGAGACCGCGCCAAAAATAACCGACAGCGCTTTCGGCACCGTACGTGCAGGAACCAGACGCATGGTCAGCGACGCCGACATCGCCCAGAAGCCGCCAAGCGCCAGACCGAGGCAGGCGCGGCCAACGAGCAGCAGCGAAAAAGAATTGGCAAAGGAAACCAGCAGACAGGAAAGCGTCAGTAGCACCGAAAACAGGATCACCACATAGCGACGATCGGTCGCCTGAATAATTTGCGTCACAAACAGGCTGGCGAACATGGCGACAAATGCCGTCACGGTCACCGATTGTCCGGCCACGCCTTCAGAAATCCACAAATCCTGCGCCATCGGCGTTAACAGGCTAACGGGGAGAAATTCAACGGTTATCAGGCAGGCAACGCAGAACGCCACGGCAAATACCGCCGACCAGTTCGGGCGGGAATTTGCCTCAGCGCGGGATTTTTGTTCAACAGCTTCACTCATTTTGTTACCTGCGTGGGGTTATTGTAGAAAAGTTACGCAGTGTAACATTAAATTTGTGACGTAATTAACGTTTTGACAACTATTCACCAGAGATCGGCTGCGCCTTATCCGGCCCAGGACAGAGTGCCCTTTCTGGCTCAATTAAGCGTCACGCGCAGCCCGGGCCAGGCCGGTTATCCACTCCTGGTGACCGTTGATCATCGGATTGGGCAGCGTACGTGCCAGTTCTTGTGCCGGAACGCCAATTTGTGATTCCTGGGTCAGAATACGTACGCGCCCGCCGGGTAAATCCTCAAAGAGCCAGGCGTGGATCACATCCAGACGTGTAGTGGCGTCGCCTTCCGCCCAGCCATGCCAGGCAACACGCGCGGCCTGGCCGTCAACCGGCGGCACATACTCGGTGATTTGCGCTTCGATGGGGAAACCAAAAGTCGTAAAACGAAAACGGGAATCCATGCTTAACAATGGACCGGAACCGTCGTGAAAACGGATATCCGCCACGTTGCTGTAATACGTCGGCCAGCGCGTTGTGTCATTAAGCTGTGCCCAGACGGCACGGGCGCTCAGTCCGGCAACGATAATTTCATTTGAGGCAAAGTTATCAGTCGTCCCCGGCAGATACGCTGCAGGCCAGATAATTGCACGTTGTTGAGTCGCTTGATTCATGATGTACCTCGTCGTGTGAGTTAACGAGGTACATCATGCTTTCGCGTAACATATAAAGATAATGACGATTCAAAATAGTCGTCATCATAAATTTTGATATCAGTGCAGCCAGTGCACGCCATCCTCGGGCTGGAAAAAGGCGTTATAGCGCATCTGGAACGCATTAAGCTCCTGCATATCCGGCTCCATCTCGCGCAGAAAACCGAGCGCCAGACGCACCTGCGCGTCGGTAATCGGTGCAGCCAGCCGGGCTTTTTGCAGCCAGCGGTGCCATTGCAACAAGTTCTGCTCACTGCCGTCGACAATAACGATTTGCCAGATCAACAGCACCTGGGCAGCATTTTGTAGATGCGATTCATCAGGACGATGGAGGTACTGTAAAAAAGCCTCACCCTGTACTTTTCCCATCTGATCGATCATCGATTCTACCGGCACGACATCAATGTTCAGCCGCTCGCTCAGACGGCGAATTGCCCGCCGCGACCCGGACGTTAGCACCCGAAATCCCACCACAAAAACAACCACCAGCGTGGCCAGCATTATCCAAATCATGCGCACATCCATTACCAGACAGGACGCCCATCATAGCGGCAAATTCACCTCTGTCGACGACTGAACGTGTCATAATGTGACTTATCGAACTCGCAGGCAGACATCATGAAATCTGATATCAGAACGCTCGATCTCAATCTGTTAAAAACGCTGGATGCCCTGCTGGATGAACGCAGCGTAACTCGGGCGGCACAGCGGCTGTCGCTCACTCAGCCTGCGGTGAGCGGTATGCTCAACCGCCTACGCGACTATTTTGACGATCCGCTATTTAGTCGTACGCCGCACGGCATTGTCCCGACGCTGCGCGCCCAACAGTTGGCCGCCCCGGTCAAACAGATCCTCAGCGACATCGATATCCTGCTTAAACCGACACAGTTTGACCCGCTCACCGCAGCGCTCACCTTTACCGTCGCCGCTACGGATTACGCGCTCAAAGCGGTTATCGTGCCATTTATTGCCGCGCTTCGCGTGCGCGCACCGGGCATTCGTGTACGAGTGATCCCGGTTGAGCCAGTGCTGCTCACCACACAGTTTGAGCAGGGGAAAATCGACCTGGCGTTGCTGACGCCGGATTCCACGCCCGACAACCTGCATAGCCGGGCGTTATATGATGAAGAGTACGTTTGTCTCATGCGTCATGCGCATCCTGATGCGGGGCAACCGCTGACGCTCGATCGCTTCTGCGCGCTGGAGCATGTGCTGGTTTCTTATGAGGGTGAAAGTTTCTGGGGCGTCACCGATGAGGCACTGGCAAGCGTCGGACGCCAACGGCAGATTGGTTTGTCGGTTAGCAGCTTCCTGGTATTGCCGGACATCCTCGCTATCAGCGATATGATTGCCGTTGTTCCTGCCCGTCTGGCGTATGACGACACCCGTATGCACGTTTTACCGCCCCCGCTGCCCATAACCGGTTTTACAAAAAGCATGGCCTGGCATGAACGCACGCACCGCGATGCCGCTCATCAGTGGCTGCGCAATCTGGTACATGAAACCAGCCAGTTTAGAGTATAAAAAAGCCCGCCATTAAGGCGGGCAAAAGTTACCAATGCACACTTAACTTAAGCTACTTTCAATTGTTGAATCTTTTTCTCGCGGCGAATTTTACGTTCTTCAAACACGGCCACGATGGCCATCAGACAGATACAACCGATGGCGGCAGCATCCAGCGCGGCGAAAGTGCCCGCCCAGCCGGTCAGCCCGAAAATCGGCGTGCCGTCGGCAATCATCCCCAGACCGAGCTTGGCGAAGCTGTCACCAATCAGATAAGCGAAAGTGCCTTTAATCCCATCGGCTGCGCCGATCGCTTTTTTCGGCACAAATCCGACTGCCGCAACGCCGATTAACAGCTGTGGACCAAACACCAGGAAGCCCAGCGCAAACAGCGAAGCCAGATAAACGTACTGGTTGCTGGCGTGCTGATAAATGCCCAGGGTGGCGATAATCAACGCCAGCGCTACACAGGCCACCAGCGCACGACGACCGTTTGCCAGGTCGGAGAGCCAACCCCACATCAGCGTGCCAACCAGCGCGCCCACTTCAAACAGGGTAAAGCCCTGAATCGCCACTTCTTTGGAGAGCTTCAGCTCCTGGAAAGCGTAGACGGTGGACCACTGGTCGATACCGATACGCACTACGTACAGGAAGATGTTCGAGAAACATAACAGCCAGATCACTTTGTTTTTCAGCACGTACTCAACAAAGATCTGCCATTTGGTCATCTCATTTTCTTCGGTTTCTTTGTCTTCTTCGCTGATCTCCTCACCGAACAGCTCTTCGGCTTTACCGAGGCCATAAGATTCCGGGGAGTCGCTGCCGTAGCGCAGGCCGATAAAGCCAACAATCAGAGCAATAATCGACGGGAAGATAAACATACCGATGACGTGACCGTCGAACAGATAGTTAGCGCCAAACAGCGCCACGCCCGCTGCACCCGCACCGCCGAGGTTGTGGGAGATATTCCACATGCCGAGGTAAGAACCCCGCTTGCGACGCGGCGTCCATTTAGTAATGGTGGAATAGCTACATGAGCCGCCGGTACTCTGGAAGAAACCGCTCAGCGCGTAGAAAGCGATCATCAAAAACAGGCTGGTTGAACCCGCGCCCATGCTGGCGCTGAAGCCAAGCATACAGATGGCGGAGAGGATCAGCATAAACGGCAGGAACTGCTTGGTGTTTTTTCCATCCGCGTAGTAGGAAACCAGCGTTTTACCCACGCCGTAGGTGATGGAGAAGCCCAGGCCAATCATCCCCAGCTGCGTCATGCTCAGCCCGTAGGTGGAGATCATGTCGTTCTGCGCGATGTTGAAGTTTTTGCGGATCAGGTACATGGTCAGGTAGCCGATAAAGACCACCAGATAGGACTGCATGAACGGTTTGAACCACATTTTGCGCCGCACATCGAGCGGCAGATCCAGGGTCGGCTTGCGCACCTGGTTTAGAAAGGCCAGCATTTGACACTCCCGAGCTAATTTTTATACCTGCGAATGGCAGGCATTGTAAAAATCAGCCGGAAGACGCGCCTGAGACAGCGTCCAGGTGAAACCGGGAAAATTTCTTAGTTTTGCTCCACTCGGGGCAAAAAGGTGAGGTACATCACGCTTCGTTGAGTTCGCGCGGAGCCTGGGCGTTTAAAAACGGCAGCAGCAGCAGCGCGGAAATTCCCGCCGCAATAGCGATCACCACAAAGAATCCGGTCCAGTGCCAGACCTCCATCACCTTCGCCAGCGGCCAGCCGGAGAGCGATGCCCCCAGATAAGCAAACAGCCCGACAAATCCGGTTGCCGCGCCCGCCGCCTCTTTGTGCGAACACTCCGCCGCCGCCATGCCGATCAGCATCTGCGGGCCGAAGACGAAGAATCCGGTGGTGAAGAAGCACGCGGCCTGCATCACATAGCTGGCGAACGGCATTAGCCACAGCGAGCCAACGGAGAGCAAAATTCCGGCGGCGAAAATCAGGTTCATTGGACCGCGGTTGCCGTTAAACAGCTTGTCCGAGCCCCAGCCCGCGACCAACGCGCCGATGAAGCCGCCCAGTTCGAACATGGTCACGGCGGTATTGGCGGTCACCAGATCCACGCCGAGCGTCTCCGACATGTACAGATTGCCCCAGTCGTTAATCGCGGCACGGACCACGTACACCAGCACATAACACAGTGACAGCAGCCAGATATAAGGATTCAGCAGCACATAGCGGGTGAGGATCTCTTTGCGGCTCAGCCCAGCACCTTCCTGCTGTTGGGCAATTTCCAGTTCGTCATGCCGCCAGTCGCCAATCGGCGGCAGACCAATCGCCTGCGGCCTGTCTCGCAGCCGCCAGCAGAGAAAAATCCCCACCACAATCGCCAGCAGCCCAGCGATCATCATCCCGGCGCGCCAGCCGTAGTGCAGCGCTGTTGCCGCCATCACGATAGGGATCAGCGCCCCGCCGACGTTGTGCGCGGTGTTCCACAGCGCCCACCAGCCGCCGCGTTCAGTACGCGAATACCACGCGGTCAGTAAACGCGCGCAGACCGGCGATCCCCAGCCCTGGAAAAAGGCGTTCAGCGCCCACAGCACCGCAAAGGCCCATAGCGAGGTGGAGAATCCAAAAAGAATGTTTACCACGCCGGTGGCAATCAGTCCGATGCCCATAAAATAGCGAGCGTTGGATCGGTCGCTGACGATACCGGAAACAAACTTCGACAGGCCGTAGGTAATGTAAAACAGCGTCGCCAGCAGCCCAATGTCGCTGCGGGTCAGTACACCGCTGGTCAGAATATCCGGCACCGCAGCGTTGAAGCTTTTGCGTGTGAAATAGAACAGCGCGTAGCCGAGCCAGATGGTGGTCAGGATATGCCGCCGCCAGTAGCAGTAACGGGCATCCACTTCACGCTTATCAGTAATGAGCGGCGCACTGGCCGGAGCTTTTAAAAACGAAAACATGACCGCGCCTTACACATATCGCTGGGGTAACGACACGCTGACCCGCGTGCCATGCGTACAGGAAATCGAGAGCGACCCACCGAGGGCGCTAATCCGTTCACGCATCCCCGTAAGGCCAAATCCCTGTTGATTCGACCCCGGCGGCAGGCCGCTGCCGTCGTCCTCAATCACCAGCATTAGCCGTTCATCATGTTGCCAGCCCTGAAGCGTCACCGCGCTGGCGTTGGCGTGCTTAACGATGTTGTTCAGCCCTTCCTGACAGACGCGAAACAGCGTCACCCGCTGGCTTTCGCTAAGTGCAGATTCGTCAATTCGCCAGTCGAGATGGCTGACGATGCCACGGCTTTCCAGCTCCATTTCGCGCATCAATGAGCGGATGGCCTGCTCCAGCGTGAGATCGTCCAGCTGGCGCGGTCGCAGGCGGCCTAACAGGCGACGCACCGAATCGTACACACCGAGAGAAAGTTGTTCGATGTGCGCCCCGCTGCGCTTCACTCCTGCGTTTTCCGGCGCCAGCCGCTGGACAATACCCGCCTGGGTGCGAATGGCGGTGATGGTCTGGCCGATATCATCGTGCAGTTCGCGCGCCACATCCCGGCGCACGCTCTCCTCGGTCTCCAGCAGGCGTTCCGCCAGACGATGGTTGCGCGCTAATTCATTTTGCAGCGACTGGTTAAGTTCGCGCAGACGCTGAATACCCGCGCCGAGCAGCAGCCCGGTCAGGCTTTGCACCAGCAGCGAGAGCAACAGATCGACGGGATGATCGTGCCAGGTCTGGCTGGCAATCAGCGCGATGGCGTTCATTAACGTCGCAATCAACGCCCCCTGCCAGCCGTAATGCCAGGCCAGTGCAATGATCGGCAACGCGAGGCAAAACGGCGTGAAGCGCGAAAGCTCGGCGGGTAAACCGAGCTGTAGCCACAGGCTGACGCTAAACAGCAGCAGGTACCAGACCAGATGCCGCCCGCGCCAGTTCACCGGCTGCGACACCACCGCCGGGCCCAGCGGCAGCCAGGTCGTGCTGGTCAGATAGTGCCAGAACACCAGGCAGATCGGCGCCAGCGTTAATCCGCCGGTGAGCGTCAGCAGCAGCGCGTTCCACGCCTCTTCGCCTTGCCCAAGCCAGGGCAGCGATTGCAGCAACGCCGCCGCCGTAAGCGCCGCGCCCTGCAACAGCAGCGTGCGCCAGTCGCGCTGATGGCGGTATCGCGAAATCAACATCACCGGGAGTAACGTGAGGAAGCTGCCGATCATCAAAAGTGGTAAATGGGCCAGCGCCACTTCCTGCGCCAGCCAGAAAAGAAGCAGCCATTCCGCGCCCAGCAGCACCGGCCAGTAGCCGCGCGGACATTGCAGCATCAACCCCAGACGCAGACCAAACGGAAACAGCAGTACCGCCAGCTCCGGGCGCTCAACCAGATGCAGGCTGATGCTCCACAGGCAAAACCACGCGGCAGAGAAGATAAAGAAGCAGGCAACAACGGTGATTAACCGGGAACAGAGCGTGTTCATTGCCAGCCGTCAAACATCCGGCGGGCCAGTTCGACGTCGTTGCTGACCCCCAGCTTTTCCATCAGGTTGGCGCGATGCACGTGCACCGTTTTCGGCGACAGACCCAGTTCAGCGGCAATCTCTTTGACCGCCATACCTTGCGCCAGTTTTTCCGCCACCTGACGTTCGCGTTTGGTGAGCGGATCCTGACGACCGGCCGCCAGTTTGACGGCGATGTCCGGCGTCAGGTAACAGCCGCCGGTCGCTACGGTATGCACCGCCGCGATCAGCTCATCCGGGCTACAACGTTTAGAAAGGAAACCACGCGCGCCCGCGTTGAGCGCCTGCTCCACCAGTGCCGGGCTGTCGTGGACAGAGAGCATGATAATCGCCATTCCTTTTGGCAACTGGCTTAACAGTTCAAGACCGGAGATATCAGGCATAGAGATGTCGCAGATACACACCTGCACGCCGCGTCCCGGTAATCCCGCCAGCGCCTCACTGCCTGAGCCAAACTCAGCGACCACCTGCAAATCAGGTTCCAGCCCCAGCAGTTGGGCAAAGCCGGAGCGGACGATGAGGTGGTCGTCAATAAGGGCAACGGTAATCATGGGTTCATCCTGGCGCTAAGGCATGCCTGATGGCGCTACGCTTATCAGGCCTACGGGCGAGTGCCGTTGTAGGCCGGATAAGGCATTAATGCCGCCACCCAGCAAAAGCGCTTACCTTAACGATAAGTGCTTTGGTGTTCAAGCCTTGAGCGATCAGGCTATGCCAGTTGTGACTGTAAATGTCCGGGTGTGCTGCGGTTCTATTTCAATCAAGGTGCCATTGCGTTGTGCTGCCAGGAATCCTTCAGGTCGACAGGTTGCAGGCAAGGCGAATGCCGCAACCTGCTGATCGCCGTTGTAGAGGATCCAACGCGTCACATAATTCAGCTCCGTGCTGGAGAAACGCGTAACGAATGTGGTGCCATCAGGCGCGATCATGCTAAATTCTGGCTTATCGGTGTACCTGTCCAATTGGTCAGCAAAGAAGACAATTTCCGGATCGTAAAAATGGGGTTCATTGAGCCGCGCCAGAGAAGCCTCGCCCTGTACAATCCGCTGATTAAACGCCAGCCACTGCTCAGTCGGTTTAACATGCGCGGGTATCGACTCACGCAGCTTCATGGCCTCATCCGGAATATTCTGGCTGAAGGTGGCTTCCGGTACGTAGGCATAGTTCATATGGCACATGTACTGCAACGGCATTGCCACTGAGGCAAGGTTGGTAACCGCCATCTGAATATCAAACAGCGCGCTCGCTTTGTGCATTACCACCGCAGGATGTGCCTGATAATGATGACCGAACCCCATCACATACTCATAGCGTCCGCCCACGCGCAAATTCTCACCCTCCAGCTCCAGCCAGGCTTCATCCATCGCGGCACAAGCCATTTCACCGTGCAAAGGATGTGAATCCTCTGGTGATGGGCAGCCATTTGCCAACAGACCTGAGTGGAAGGCAAAACAGCCGTAGGTCGCCACCACTTCCGCCGCCGGTTTCGGCTGACTGAACATGTTACGCATGGTCAGGTCATGGCCATCAAACTGAGCATCCCAGATCATCTGCCCCATCCAGGGCAGAATAACCAGATGTCCACGACTGTTTTCTACCTTCAGCCCTTCCACTCCACTGGCGTAACGAAATGCGGTAACCGTGAAGTCGCTATTCTTCAGTAAGATTCGCGGATGCTCTGCAAAGAGTTCCCGCCACAGCGTTAAACGTGTTGTCATGATCGCTCTCCTCAGGAAACTGTCGCTTCAGCCAGGTTGTTGCGCACTTTGCTTTCACGCCAGAAGTAGATACCGACGTACACGAAGCACAGCATGGAGACCAGGAACGAAAGTTGCAATGAATGGAACATATCGGCCACATAGCCCTGAATCGCCGGAACCACCGCCGCACCGACAATCGCCATGACAATGACGGCACCTGCCATTTCGGTATGCTCGTTATCCACGGTATCAAGCGTACCCGCATAGATTGTCGCCCAGCAGGGTCCAAACAGGACACTCACCAGCACTGCGACATACACAGCGCTGAAACTTGGCGCCAGTGCAACATAGACGAGGAACAGCGCACCAATAATGGAATAGAGAATCAGCACTTTTTCCGGATTGAAGCGCGTCATCAAAATGTTGGCGATAAACTTGCCGATAAAGAAGCAGGCGAAGCTATAGACCATGAAGGTTGAGGCGTCGCGCTCGTTGATATCACCTAATTCCAGTGCCAGACGGATGGTGAATGACCACACCGCGACCTGCATCCCCACATAAAGAAATTGCGCCACAATTCCACGACGGAAACGGGCATTGCTGGCCAGATAACGCAGTGTATCCATCGCTGACGGGCGTTTATGACTCGTGGTTTGCGCGACTTTACATGTAGGGAAGCGAGTCAGGAGGAATAACACCATCACCACAACCAGTACCATAATCATGTACTTGTATGGCTCAAGGGTATTTTCCAGCATCAACACTTTAAAGTTATGGATCTGCTCAGCGTTCATCCCGGCCATCTGTTTTTCCAGGCTTTCGCCCTCAGAGAAGACCAGATATTTACCTAGCAGAATGCCAGCAGCCGCACCAATAGGATAAAAAGTCTGACTGATGTTCAGGCGTAAAGTGGCATACGCTTTTGGGCCGATCATTGAGCTGTAGGTATTGGCTGCTGTTTCCAGGAAGCTCAGACCAATCGCAATCGCGAAAATCGCCGCAAGGAACATGGTGTAGGTGGCCATGTGCGATGCCGGGAAGAAGAGCGTACACCCAACGATATAAAGGGTCAGCCCCATTAAGATGGCGACTTTATAACTGGTCTTTTTAATCACCAGAGATGCTGGAATCGCAATTAAAAAATAACCGCCATAAAAGGCACTCTGAACTAATGCCGAGGCAAAGTTGCTGAGTGAAAATACGCTTTTGAATTGCGTAATCAGAATATCATTTAATGCGGCTGCGCATCCCCATAACGGGAATAAACAGGATAACAAAATAAACTGGAACAGAGGGGTCTTATTCAAATAGCCGTCAGGCATCTGAATGATGTTTTTATCGTTCATAGTGCTACCTTTTACAGTGCAGGAGTATTATTCGTTTAAGGTAAGAAACTCATTAAATTGTTCGATGCTTGGATAAGATGATTGAGTGCCTTTCCCGGTAACGCTGAAAGCAGCGAAGAGAGCGGCTTTTTTCATGGCGGCTTCCACATCACCGCTTTGAACGTAATAGTGAGCAAAACAACCGATGAAAGCGTCGCCTGCGCCACTGGTATCGACAGCGTTCACTTTAAACGCTGGAACATGGACTTCCTGGTCACGTGTCATCCACAGCGCACCTTTCTCACCCATGGTGACGATAATATTGTTCAGACCTTTATCAACCAGAGAACGTGCCGCTGCGCGAATATGGTCATAAGTATCCACTGGCATACCGGTTAATATTTCCAACTCGGTTTCATTCGGCACAAAAAAATCACATTTACAGGCATAAGACATATCTAATTCCCGTAATGCAGGGGCGGGATTTAGTAACACTTCAATACCGTGT
Organism: Citrobacter sp. Cpo147; assembly: GCF_030332405.1. Classification (NCBI taxonomy): domain Bacteria; kingdom Pseudomonadati; phylum Pseudomonadota; class Gammaproteobacteria; order Enterobacterales; family Enterobacteriaceae; genus Citrobacter; species Citrobacter sp. Cpo147. The sequence goes on along the minus strand of NZ_JAOWHX010000034.1, from coordinate 73,683 downwards.
TTTTTGCCAAATTCAATCGCGTGATAAACGGTTTCCAGCTGCACTTCCAGTTGCAGGACAATAAGCTGACATTTTTTCAGATCTTCCGCCGCACGATCGATATCTTCCGGGGAGAGAAATTTGTTCGCTCCTTTAATAATCAGAATACTGTTGCTGGAGTTCGCATTAACAAAGATCGGTGCGACACCGCTGCTGGTGCAGGGTACCTTTTCGACATAGGTGGTATTAATTCCCCAGGATTCAAGATTGCGAATAGTGTTATCCGCAAAAATATCATCACCGACTTTTGTCAGCATCAGCACTTTAGAATTGAGCTTAGCGGCCGCAACGGCCTGATTTGCGCCTTTGCCCCCGCAGCCAATTTTGAACGCCGGTGCTTCCAGCGTTTCCCCTTCTTTGGGCATCTGGTTGATGTAGGTGATGAGATCCACCATGTTGGAGCCAATAACCGCGATATCCATTTTACTACCTCTCAGAAACAATCACACAACAATGATATTAAAATAACATTATCATGTTACTTTCGTATCATTTGTGACTAGGATCGCGATTGGAAGATCATTTTATTGTTTATTTATTGCGCTAAATGTTGCATCCACATCACACTAAAAATGATGAAGTTGCTTACAATTGACTGAAAGTTAACTGGATATAATCAATAAAACGTGAAAAAACACGCTTTTATTTCCGAATAGTCAGACGTATAGTAATGCGGCAATGCCATGTTCTTAGAAACACAAAAATGTTACTGAAGGAACATGGGAACATGATTCGTGGAGAAGCACATGGAAACTAAGCAAAAAGAACGTATTCGACGTCTGATGGAATTGTTGAAGAAGACCGACCGAATCCATCTGAAAGAGGCGGCACGAATGCTGGAAGTTTCCGTGATGACTATTCGTCGGGATCTCAGTCAGGATGACGAACCGTTACCACTCACTCTGCTAGGTGGTTACATTGTGATGGTGAACAAACCTGCCACCATCGTTAACGCGCCACTCCCCGCGCAAAAACAGTATCACCGCGACGATTTACCGGTTGCCATTCTGGCTGCGGGACTGGTGAGTGAAAATGATCTGGTCTTTTTTGATAATGGTGCGGAAATGCCGTTGGTGGTCAGCATGATCCCGGACGATATTTCCTTTACCGGGATTTGCTACTCGCACCGGGTGTTCGTAGCGCTAAATGAAAAGCCCAACGCCACAGCGATTCTTTGCGGAGGGACCTACCGGGCGAAAAGTGACGCCTTTTACGACACCAGCAATCCCTCCCCGCTGGATGCACTCAACCCACGGAAAGTCTTTATCTCCGCCAGCGGAGTCCATGAGCATTTCGGCGTTAGCTGGTTCAATCCGGACGATCTGGCCACAAAACGCAAAGCGATGGAACGCGGATTACGCAAAATTCTGCTGACGCGCCACGCCCTGTTCGATGAGGTCGCCCCCGCCAGCATTGGTCCACTCTCCACCTTTGACGTACTGATAAGCGACCGTCCGTTACCGGCAGATTACGCAACCCACTGCCGGAACGGCTCTGTCAAAGTGATCACCCCGGATTCAGACGGCGACTAACTTACTCAAAGAACACGGTGATTTTGTTAAACATCGACGGATCGGACTGGTTGCGGGCCACTTTCACCACATCTTCCAGCTTGTCGATCTGGCTTATCATCTGCTCAAGACGTTGATCGTCGTTGACCAGTAGCCAGATGCGGCTCTTATCGCTGTCCTGAATCGGTAGACAGAGAATGCCTTCTACGTTGAACGCGCGGCGGGCGAACAGCCCGCAAACGTGAGTCATTACGCCCGGATGGTTGCGTACGGTGAGTTCCAGGATTACGTTGTCATGAGTCTGCTGTTGCATGGCTTATTCCCCCACCATTTCTGTGTTTGCCGCACCCGGCGGCACCATCGGGTACACTTTCTGTTCGGCATCGATGCGCACGTGAATCAGCGCAGGTCCAGGGCGATTAATAATCTCCTGCAACGCTGCCTGTGGGTCCGCTTCGTTATTCAGATCGCAGGTTTCGAGACCAAACCCGGCGGCTATCTGCATAAAGTTAATCATCCCCGGATAGGTCGCGGCAAAAACACCCTGCTTATAGAACAGACTCTGCTGCTGATATACAAGACCCAACGCTTCGTTATTCATCAGGATGATTTTAATATCCAGCTGATTTTCGCTGGCTGTCGCCATTTCCTGAATATTCATCATCAGGCTGCCGTCGCCGGAGAAGCACAGCACTTTTTTGTCTGGATTGGCCAGCGCTGCACCAATTGCCGCTGGCAGGCCAAAGCCCATGGTCCCCAGACCGCCGGAGGTCAGCCACTGACGCGGACGGTTCAGCGGATAAGCCTGTGCCGCCCACATCTGATGCTGGCCTACGTCGGTGGTGATAATGGCGCTGTCGTCTACGCAGGCAGCCACGGCGTTGATCAATCCATAATGGCTGAGCGGGTCGCTTTCCTGCGGAATAGTGCAAGGGAATTCACGTTGTAAATCGGCCACCGTCTGATGCCACGACTCTCGCGGCTGCGCGTCAATTAATGGGATCAATTGCGCCAGAACCTCATCGACATCCGCCTGAATCGCCACGTGCGGTTGTTTGATTTTACCCAGTTCCGCGCGGTCGATATCTACGTGAATGATTTTGGCGTTCGGGCAGAACTGCTCCGTTTTACCAATCGCCCGGTCATCAAAACGTGCGCCCAGAACAATCAATAAATCCGCTTCTTGCAGAATAAAGTTAGTGCTGCGAGCGCCGTGCATGCCCAGCATGCCTAACGACAGCGGATGCGCTTTCGGCAGCATACCGAGCGCCATTAAGGTCATGGTGGTGGGCAGCGTCGCTTTTTCTGCCAGTTCGCGCACGCGCTCAGGTGCGTTAATCACGCCGCCGCCGAGGTACAGCACCGGACGCTGTGCGGCGTTAATCATGGCTGCGGCATCGCGAATGCTGTCCTGGCTGAACGCTGGTGCCGCCATTTTCTGCGCGGGCTCCGGCATCTCTTCAATGTCAAAAACAGCGGTTTGAATATCCTTAGGAATGTCTATCCACACCGGGCCTGGACGTCCGGACTGCGCAATGCGGAACGCATCGCTCATGACCTGCGGTAATTCACTGATATGGCGGACCAGATAGTTGTGCTTAGTGATGGGGATAGAGATGCCGTAGGTGTCGACTTCCTGGAAGGCGTCGGTGCCGATCATTGAAGCCGGAACCTGCCCGGTGATACACACCAGCGGGATGGAATCCAGACGCGCATCGGCAATGGCGGTCACCAGATTGGTTGCACCCGGTCCGCTGCAGGCCATACAGACGGCGGGTTTGCCATCAGTTCTCGCCATTCCCTGCGCGATAAACCCTGCTCCTTGCTCGTGGCGCGCCAGGATATGACGGATTTGCGTGCTTTGACTTAAGGCGTCATAGACGGGAAGAATCGATCCGCCGGGAATACCGGTAACAACCTGAATACCCTGGCGTTCCAGGAAATGAACGATGAATTCTGCGCCCGTAAAACGCGTACGCTTGGATGTTATGCCCGAACTTGCCATGCTCCAGTCCTTTTATTCTGGGCCTTTGCTCCGGGCAGGTCTCTGAAACGAAAAACCCCGCCCGGTTTGCGCCGGCGGGGTTTTGGAATCGTGTGTTGATTCGGACCCTACGGCGCATTGCCGACGACCACCACCACACGCACGACGACCGCTGCGCGAGATGGCGCAGTTTTTAGTAGGGTCGCAGTCAGCATGGAAGGGTTCATTAGGGACCTGTCTGTTTGTTGATTAACTGGATTTATACAAACACAGGTTTTTCAGCGTGACAATGGAAAAATTTTCATCTGCATAAAAATGCGTCAATGATCACATTTCGTTGTGCATTGCTGAAAAACAAAAAACCCCGCCGGAGCGAGGTTTTTTTCAGTGCTGTGCGGTTGGTAGCCGCCGAACACACTGTGTTATGTCAACGAAAAAAGTATACGCGTTCTGCGAAGAACACGCAATTTCGGCACGAATTTTGATGGTTTTGAGTATGGAACATGAATAGCGTAACATCCATAAAATACTGTTAATTTATACAGCGTTTGTCTATAATGTCTCGGTACGCAAGGTGTTATGCGGGGGCCGCATCGTAAACCGGCGCATCAAAGTCCTGGCTGAAACGGGTGGTGCCGTCAGCGCCTTAACCCCCGTGTGAGCACACTGTGTTATGTCAACAAAGGTGCTGGCAACAGGCAGCGGCGAGGTACGTCAGCACCGTGCTCCTTGTACCAAAAGGAGAGCGTATGAGCCTCGTGGATATCGCTATTCTTATCCTCAAACTCATTGTTGCAGCACTGCAACTACTTGATGCCGTTCTGAAATACGTTAAGTAATTCAGATTCAAGTCGCACCTAAGGGGGGCGGGTAACACTCCGCTCCCCTTTCACCTTCTCCCTGGTGCTTGTGTCGCGCCAATATGTTACGTTTTTATGACATTCTCAGGGAAGAATTCCACCATGACGCTTTCTGTTTTCTGCATTTTGCTGTTCGCCGCGCTGTTGCATGCCAGCTGGAATGCCATTGTTAAAGCTGGAAACGATAAACTGTACTCAGCGATCGGTGTCAGCGGTTCTGCTGCAATTATGGCATTGATTTGCTTACCCTTTGCGCCGCAACCTTCCGCCGCCAGCCTGCCGTTTTTAGCCGTCTCAACTGTGTTGCAAATTGTATATACCGTCCTGGTCGCCAAAACCTATCAGGTTTCGGATATGAGCCAGACCTATCCGTTAATGCGCGGCACAGCGCCGCTGCTGGTCGCAATTATCAGCGTCCTGTTTCTTGGCGATAGCCTCTCTATTCTAGCCTGGGTGGGGATTGCCACGATCTGTCTGGCGATCCTCGGCATGGCGTTTAACGGACGCAGCAGCTCGCAACGCGGGATCGTGCTGGCGCTCATTAACGCCTGCTTTATCGCCGGATATACGCTGGTTGATGGCACCGGCGTACGTTTATCAGAAACCGCGCTGGGTTATACGCTGTGGACCTTCTTTCTGAACGGCTCCTGCCTGCTGGGCTGGGCGATGATTGCCCGACGCCGGGAAGCGTCACGCTATCTGGTACAGCAGTGGAAGAAAGGTATTCTTGGCGGAATTGGCACAATGGGTTCTTACGGTCTGGCGCTGTGGGCCATGACTCAGGCTCCGTTGGCGGTAGTCGCTGCGCTGCGTGAAACTTCCATCCTGTTTGGCGCGCTGCTCGCGTGGCTGCTACTGAAAGAGAAGGTTGCCGGAATACGTCTTGTTGCGGCTGGAGGCATTGCCATAGGCGCAGTTTTGCTACGCTTATCATGACCTCTGTAAACCCGATGCAATCCGGCAACATTTGTTGCCGCTTTTTGTTTACATTTCCTGCCGTTCATCGTTTAAACATTCCAGCCCACTATCTGGCCTTCTTTTTCTGTTGTGGTAGATTCCACGCACATTTACGGGAAAGTGCAGCACCTTATTCTTATTTTTTCACTTTTTGAAAAGTAATCAGCGAAATGAAAAGGCATAGAAGCGTCAATTTGTTGTTGATGTTGGTATTACTGGTGGCGGTAGGTCAGATGGCGCAAACCATTTATATCCCCGCGATTGCTGATATGGCACGTGAACTGAACGTTCGCGAAGGGGCGGTGCAAAGCGTGATGGCCGCCTATCTGTTGACCTACGGTCTGTCACAACTGATTTACGGCCCACTTTCCGATCGCGTTGGCCGCCGCCCGGTGATCCTCGCCGGGATGTCCATTTTTATGCTGGCTACGCTGGTCGCCATAACCACCCACAGCCTGACGGTATTGATTATCGCCAGCGCAATACAGGGGATGGGAACGGGCGTCGGCGGTGTGATGGCGCGAACGTTACCGCGCGACCTGTACGAAGGCACGCAGTTACGCCACGCTAATAGCCTGTTAAACATGGGGATTCTTGTCAGCCCACTGCTGGCACCATTGATTGGCGGTATGCTGGATACCCTGTGGAACTGGCGTGCCTGTTACATCTTCCTGCTGGTGCTGTGCGCAGGCGTCACGTTTAGCATGGCGCGCTGGATGCCGGAAACGCGCCCCGCAGGTGCTCCGCGTCCACGGCTTATCGCCAGCTACAAAACGCTGTTTGGCAACAGCTCTTTCACCTGTTACGTGCTGATGCTGATCGGCGGCCTGGCGGGCGTTGCGGTCTTCGAAGCCTGTTCCGGTGTGTTGTTAGGCGCGCGTCTCGGCTTAAGCAGCATGGTGGTCAGTATCCTGTTTATTCTACCCATTCCGGCGGCGTTTTTTGGTGCCTGGTTCGCCGGTCGCCCGAATAAGCGTTTCTCGACGCTAATGTGGCAGTCGGTTATCTGCTGTCTGGTCGCCGGTTTGATGATGTGGATCCCTGGTCTGTTCGACGTGATGAACGTCTGGACGCTGCTGGTTCCCGCCGCACTGTTTTTCTTCGGCGCCGGGATGCTGTTTCCGCTGGCAACCAGCGGAGCAATGGAGCCTTTTCCGTTCCTGGCCGGTACTGCTGGTGCGCTGGTTGGTGGATTACAAAACATTGGTTCCGGCGTGCTGGCGTGGTTCTCCGCCATGCTGCCGCAGACCGGGCAAGCCAGTCTGGGCCTGCTGATGACCCTTATGGGGATATTGATTTTTGTTTGCTGGCTTCCGCTGGCGTCACGCGTGTCGCATCAGGGACAGGCGGTTTAAGCGTATGATGGCCCGGCTTCTCGCCGGGCTTTTCACACTCAGGGGCAATCATGGTATTCAACAACGGCTCCAGCGCCGGACGCCATGCCCCTTCCTCACCATCATAGAACTGCGTATCCGCATTGATAGCATAGGGAATTTTCGCTTTCTTCAGCTCGCAAGCCATAAAGCGGGCAAACGCCATTTGCGAGGCAGAAGGCGCGTTCCTGATGGTTTCTCCCGGCGACCAGCCTCCTACCCAACTAACATGACCGGTTTTCTGCTGCCAGTGAATGGCGGTATTGATACGGGCGCGAATGGCGGCCTTTTCTGCCGCTGTCCCTGAGGTCCACGGGTATTTACCGTTATTTTTCAGCGGCCCCCACGGGAAGATATGCCATTGAGCCAACACGGTATTCTGACTTTGCGGCGGCAACTTTAGGTTGGGCAAATCTTCCGGAGCGGCATGCAGTTTCGGCGCGATAAATATCATTCGCTGTGGATCGATGGCATGGATGGTACGGATGGTTTTGTCATACACCCTATTGAGCGACGCCTGATTATGGTTGAGCTTATCAGAGGGTTCATATATCAGGTCGAAACCCAGCAACGGCGAACTTTGACCAAAGTAATGCGCCACCGCCACCCACCAGTTAACCACCTCTTTTTCGTTACTGGCACTGGGGTCTTTTTTATACTCGTCAGCCTGATAGGCGATTATCGGGATCACGCCATACTGCTCGCAGGCTTCCACCAGCTTGCGCAGATGAATAAGCCGCGCCTCCGTAGGCTCACCCGCCACGCGAATGCGCACGTGGGTCAACCCTTTCGCCTTATAATCCCTCACCACCAGCGGATCGAATTCACGGATGCCCCGATCGGTACGCGCCCAATCTACGTCCATCCCAACCCCAAGCTGCTGCACATACTGCGCCGCCGTCAACGCAGGTTGCGCGGCACACACGGTGGCGCTGGCCAACAGTAAAAGGGAAACAATCGGCTTTAACACGGTCGTCCTTACGCAAATCATCAGGTGTGATATCACGTATTTAGCACGCTTTTTCACTTTCCGTGTAGAGCGAAAGCGTAAAAAATATTCGCGACCCGCTTATTTAACCTGCTCCTGTAGCCAGCCAATAAACGCCTCGATTTTCGGCCACTGCCTGCCGGGCAGCGTAGTGATGTAGTAATGTTGATGGCATTTCAGCGCCATATCGCCAAAAGGCGCAATCAATTCTCCGCTGTCGAGGCGTTTTTGCACCAGCCGTTTTCGGCCCATCGCCACGCCGATATGGTTCATTGCCGCAATCACTGCTAAATCAGAACGATCAAAACCAATCCCCGACGATGTCGGCAAATTCGCCGCAAAATGCTGCGCCCAACTGTGCCACTCATCGGTCCCGGAATCGTTACTCCACGCCTGTCTGTCGTGCAGCAACGTACAGTGCGGCAAATTCACCAGCGAACCGGTAAGGTCATGGCGGCGGGCGTAGTCCGGGCTGCACACCGGCAGGATCTCTTCATCCATCAGGAAGTGATGCGTGAGTTGCGCGGAGGGTGCATCGTCAAAATAGATGGCGAGATCGATACCCGCACGCTGTAGATTGACGTTGTCGTTCCCGGTCAACATGGTTAGCGAAATTGACGGATAGCGACGGGTAAAGTCGCCGAGCGCCGGAACCAGCCAGCACTGGGCGATAGAAGGCCGTGAGTAGACGGTGAGCGTCCCCGAGAGCTCCTGATTCTTAATATCAAGAATCTCCTGGTTGAGCGTGTCCAGTGACGATTTCAGCGCCCAAAATACCCGCTTACCCTCATGAGTGAGTTCCACTTTGCGATGAGAACGAACAAATAATTGGATGCCAAGCTCATCTTCAAGCTGATTTATGCGATGGCTGACGGCGCTGGGACTCAATGACAGCTCGTCTGCTGCCAGCGCAAACGACTGATGCCGGGCCGCCACTTCAAAAGTATACAGCTTTGACAGCTGCCAGCCGTTGAGCAGCCGGTTTCTGACTTCGCGTAGGGGATCCATTCTCACCTCCTGTCCTCCTGATTCATGCGCTGGAGTGTAAAAAAGTTCGCTGTAAAAATCAGCACAAAGGTGATTCAGAGTGAACCATATCGCATAAACCAAGCGCAATTAGACATAAATCACTCATTTGATGCAATCTGGCTCATGTGAAGGGGGATTTATATCGTTTGTCAGACCATGCCTTATTTTTGTCCAATAACCCTATATTAATCACAGGGCAAGGTGAGTTATGCACTCTCAAATCTGGGTTGTGAGCACGCTGCTGATAAGCATCGTGTTAATCGTTTTGACCATCGTGAAGTTCAAATTCCACCCGTTTCTGGCGCTGCTGCTAGCCAGCTTCTTCGTGGGTACAATGATGGGCATGGGGCCGTTGGATATGGTCAATGCCATTGAGAGTGGCATCGGCGGTACGCTGGGCTTCCTCGCCGCGGTTATCGGCCTTGGGACCATTCTGGGCAAAATGATGGAAGTGTCCGGCGCGGCTGAACGCATTGGCCTGACGCTCCAGCGCTGCCGTTGGCTATCCGCCGACGTCATAATGGTACTGGTTGGGTTGATTTGCGGGATCACGCTGTTTGTGGAAGTCGGCGTGGTGCTGTTGATTCCGCTGGCTTTTTCGATTGCCAAAAAGACCAATACCTCACTGCTGAAGCTGGCGATCCCGCTGTGTACGGCGCTGATGGCGGTGCACTGCGTCGTCCCGCCGCATCCGGCTGCCCTGTTCGTGGCGAACAAGCTGGGCGCAGACATTGGCACCGTGATTGTCTACGGCTTACTGGTTGGTTTGATGGCTTCGCTGATCGGCGGTCCGCTGTACCTGAAATTCCTGGGTAACCGTCTGCCGTTTAAACCGGTTCCGGCTGAGTTTTCTGACCTTAAAGTGCGTGACGAAAGTACGCTACCGTCGCTGGGTGCTACGCTGTTTACCGTTCTGCTGCCGATTGGCCTGATGCTGGTAAAAACCGTCGCTGAGCTGAACATGGCGAAAGGCAGCACGGTGTATACGCTGCTGGAGTTTATTGGTAACCCGATCACCGCGATGTTTATTGCCGTTTTCGTGGCCTATTACATCCTCGGCCTGCGTCAGCACATCGGTATGGGTACGTTGCTGACTCACACTGAAAACGGTTTTGGCTCCATTGCTAACATTTTGCTGATTATCGGTGCAGGCGGCGCGTTCAACGCTATCCTCAAGAGCAGCGGGCTGGCGGATACTCTTGCACTGATCCTCTCGAACATGCATATGCACCCGATTCTGCTGGCGTGGCTGGTGGCGTTAATCCTGCATGCCGCGGTGGGTTCCGCCACGGTGGCAATGATGGGCGCCACGGCAATCGTGGCACCGATGCTGCCGCTCTATCCCAACGTCAGCCCGGAGATCATCGCCATTGCTATCGGTTCCGGCGCTATTGGCTGCACGATCGTTACCGATTCTCTCTTCTGGCTGGTGAAGCAATACTGCGGTGCCACCCTGAATGAAACGTTTAAATACTATACGACCGCGACATTTATCGCGTCCGTGATTGCACTGGCTTGCACATTCCTGCTTTCCTTTATTATCTAAGCGCAAAGAGACTGACTATGGAAAACATTCAAACACTTATCGCCCAGTATCCTTTAGTGGAAGATCTGGTTGCTCTCAAGGAGACAACCTGGTTTAACCCTGGCACCACCTCTCTTGCGGAAGGTTTACCGTATGTTGGCCTGACTGAACACGATGTTCAGGATGCTCACGCCCGTCTGACGCGCTTTGCACCGTACCTGGCAAAGGCATTCCCGGAAACCGCGGCCACCGGCGGTATTATTGAATCTGAGCTGGCCGCGATTCCGGCCATGCAAAAGCGGCTGGAGAAAGAGTATGGGCAGCGCATCAATGGCGAAATTCTGCTGAAGAAAGACAGTCACCTGCCAATTTCTGGCTCGATTAAAGCCCGTGGTGGCATTTATGAAGTACTTACCCACGCGGAAAAACTGGCGCTGGAAGCCGGTCTGCTGACCACACAAGACGATTACAGCGTTCTGCTTTCGCCCGAGTTCAAACAGTTCTTCAGCCAGTACAGCATCGCGGTAGGCTCCACCGGTAACCTCGGCATGTCGATTGGCATTATGAGCGCCCGTATCGGCTTTAAGGTGACGGTGCATATGTCTGCCGACGCTCGCGCATGGAAAAAAGCCAAACTGCGCAGCCACGGTGTGACGGTCGTGGAGTATGAAGAAGATTACGGCGTGGCGGTTGAACAGGGCCGTAAGGCGGCGGAGTCCGATCCAAACTGCTTCTTTATCGATGATGAAAACTCGCGCACGCTGTTTTTAGGCTATGCGGTGGCCGGACAGCGCTTAAAGGCGCAGTTTGCCCAGCAGGGGCGCGTGGTGGATGCAGACCATCCACTGTTTGTTTACCTGCCATGCGGCGTCGGCGGTGGCCCTGGCGGCGTGGCGTTTGGCCTGAAGCTGGCGTTTGGCGATAACGTGCACTGCTTCTTCGCCGAACCCACCCATTCACCGTGCATGCTACTGGGGATTTATACCGGGTTGCACGATACGATTTCCGTGCAGGACATTGGCATTGACAACCTGACGGCGGCGGATGGGCTGGCTGTCGGCCGTGCGTCTGGCTTTGTTGGCCGGGCAATGGAACGTTTGCTCGACGGTCTGTACACCCTGGACGATCAGACTATGTACGATATGCTGGGCTGGCTGGCGCAGGAAGAAGGTATTCGCCTCGAACCGTCAGCGCTGGCAGGGATGGCCGGTCCGCAACACGTTTGCGCCTCTGCTGACTATCAGCACATGCACGGCTTCAGCGCGGATCAGCTCAATAACGCTACCCATCTGGTGTGGGCGACCGGCGGCGGAATGGTCCCGGAAGATGAAATGGCGCAATATCTGGCCAAAGGACGTTAAATACCGCTGAGCTTAACGCAGCATCGCCATCAGCTCCATCGGTGAGCGATGCTGCTTAAGCAGATCACGCATCACGCGCATATGCGGTGCGGTATGGCTGAAGAAAGCCTGATAGCCTGCACACAGCACGCCCTTTCCATTTTCCTCGCAGTACGCAGGACAATCACCGTGGTAATACTGAAACAATGAGCATGTCTGGCAACGCGTATTCATTGATGACATGGTCTGTCGTTCAATCTGTGCCGTCAGACCACACCACTGGCGAAGCGTTTTATCGAAAAGCTGGATAGATATCTGATTAATATCTTCACGTACCCAGATATCAAATATCGTAATTAAAAATCGGCCCCACGCCTCAGACGTAACCGATTCGTCTGTCAGATGACCTGAACCATCGTGCTTAACCAGCGGAATAAATTGTACCAGGCGAACATTTCCTTGTTGCAAACCACGGTACACTTCAACCGGTTGTAAACACTTCTGATGGTCAATCACCACGTTTAAAACATCATCACTAACATCCATGTTCTCACATCCTGTCATGCAAAATTCCCGATAAATACGATAAGTTGGCGAACATGCGTTACAGCAAACAGCATTGCGAGGGATAACACCGCGAGGGAGATCATAAATTTGTCACGCACCGCGCGAGATTCAGAAAAATCGCTATGACTCACATCCATCAGATTACGGCTGCGGGTGTAGCGCCAGAGGATAATCGCCACTATCACCAGCACAACTACCGATATCCAGAACAGCACTCCCGCCTGGTGCCAGTTGTGCTTAATCGCCAGCGCCATTAACGCGCCATAGCCCAACAACGTGCGAAACCAGGCAAGTGAAGTCCGCTCCGGTTGTAACCCCGGGTCAGCGATGCGTCGCGATTTGCGGCTATCCGGCATACAGCACCAGCGTTATGACAATCACCGCCACAATAGTCAGCATGACGCTGATAATCAGCAGGCTGTGGGTGTAGGGCAAGTCCTCTTTCAGTCGCATCGCCTTTTCATTACGTAGCCAGCGCAGGTAGCCGTAGATCGCCAGACCGCCGGCAAACAGACACAGCAACAAGGCAAGCGCCTCACGGATGACCGGCGTGGCAAAATCCGGGGCCAGTTGATCAAGGCCAACCCCCGCCGCCAGAAATCCGAGCGCGGTGCGGATCCACGCCAGAAAAGTACGCTCATTTGCCAGTGAGAAGCGATAATCCGGTGCTTCTCCAAGGCGAGAAATCTTCATGACAGCTCCTTAAATATTGTTGTCTGGTCGTTATACCGGAACAGTTAAGGAGTATGAACCTGATTCTCAAACGAGAGGGCGAGTCGGGTGATGAGACAATGGGAAAGAGAGAGGGTGTTTGTAATGCCGGATGGTGAGTTGCGTTTTATCCGGCCTACAGGAGATGCAGGCCGGATAAGTCAGTTTTAACCTAATCCCCAGAAGATCACCGCCAGCAGCTGTGGCGTGATAATCCTCAGGAACATAACCAGCGGATAAACGGTGGCGTAGGAGAGCGCTGCCGCCCCGCTGGTAGCATGCAGGTTATTAGCAAACGCCAGAGCCGGGGGATCGGTCATTGAGCCAGCCAGCATGCCGCACAGCGTCAGATAGTTCATTTTGACAAATAGACGAGCTAACAAACCCACGGTAATCAGCGGAATCGCAGTAATGAAAATACCGTACCCCACCCAGCTCAGGCCATCGCCCTGCGTCAGAGTATCGACAAAATCACCGCCTGACTTCAGACCAACTACCGCGAGAAACAGCACGATACCCAACTCTCGCAGCGCCAGGTTAGCACTGGGAGGCATAAACCAGTACAGCTTACCAATGCTGCCAATACGCCCCAGGATCAAGGCCATAATCAGCGGCCCACCGGCCAGACCCAGTTTTAACGCCACCGGAAACCCTGGGATGAACAGCGGAATTGAACCCAGTAGAACACCCAGCCCGATACCGATAAATACCGGCAGCATCTGCACTTGCTGCAGTTTTTGCTGCGCGTTACCCACAACATTGGCAACGGCATCAATAGACGAAGGGCGCCCCACCAGATTGAGGATATCCCCGAATTGCAGGCTGGCGTCACTGCTGGCTACCAGCTCAACACCCGCACGGTTCAGGCGGGAAATCACCACGTCGTAACGTTCTTTAAAGTGCAGGTCACGGATACGTTTACCCAGCACCTGCTCGTTAGTCACCACCACGCGTTCGACGCGTAAATCGGTACCTCGCGTAGACAGCGATGTATCCACCTCCTGCCCAATCACCACCTGCGCGTTATGCAGGTCAGCAGGCTGCCCGACCAGGTGGAGCAGGTCGCCCAACTGGATAACTGTCCCTGGCGACGGCACCATCAATGTCTCGTCACGTTTCAGACGCGAGCAGATAATTTTGTCGCTGTTCAGAATCGGGACATCCTGAATCGCCATATTGTTGATGTTTGGGTTTTCCACGCGGATGTTCATCGTCTGAATCAGTGCGTGCCCATTGGTTAACGTGGATTCATGCTGCTGGGCTTCAGCATCGACGTTAACGCGGAAAATAAGGCGCATCAGCCACATGGTGAGTAAAATTCCGCAAATGCCGAAAGGATAAGCCATGGCATAGCTCATCCCCATCTGGTCAACCACATCGCCAGGCGTACCCAAATCGCGCAGAATTTGCTGCCCCGCACCTAACGCCGGGGTATTGGTGACCGCTCCAGAGAATATTCCCAGCACCACAGGGAGAGGAATGGCAAAAATCTTATGCAGGATCGCGGTGACCAGGCCACCCATGATGACAATCAGCACAGCAAACAGATTCAGCCGCAGGCCCGAAACGCGCAGAGAAGCAAAAAAGCCCGGCCCCACCTGAATACCGATGGTGTAGACGAAAAGAATCAGGCCAAATTCCTGAATAAAATGCAGCATGTCGCCGCTCAGGGTCATCCCTGCCTGATCGACAAAATGCCCGACAATAATGCCGCCGAACAGCACACCTCCAATGCCAAAACCCACACCACGTATTTTTATGTTGCCGATCCATAACCCGACAACTGCCACCAATGCCAGAACGCTGACCGTCAATGCTATATCACTCATATCCTGTTCCCTGTGAATAACATCATTAAGTAAATGGATTCTCGCAGAGTACAGTCGCAATGTATGGGTGGTAAAGCACAAAAAAGCCCCGTCATTTCTGGCGGGGCAAAGGCATGGAGCTATTTAACTATCTAATGCGGGACGTTCGCTGATGGCGATACGTTGTGGAGCAATGGTTTCAGGTTCATTCCGGGTCAAATCAATATGCAGCAAGCCGTTAGTGAAGCTTGCGCCGGAGACCTCCATATTTTCAGCCAGCGTAAAGCTCAGGCTGAACGGCTGAGTGACCAGTCCCTGATGCAACCATTTGGTCTCTTTTTCCGGCTGCTGCGGCGTACCTTTCACTGTCAGGCGCGTGCCTTCCAGTTGAATATCCAGATCTTCCTGGCGGAAACCGGCTAACGCAAGGGTAATGCGGTAGTGGTTATCATCGCTCTTTTCGATGTTATAAGGCGGGAAGCTCTGGCTTTCACCGGTGTTTTGCAAGGCATTGGCCAGTTTGTCAAAACCGATCCATTGACGCAGCAGCGGGGATAAATCGTAGTTACGCATAATAATCTCCTTCTAAGAAGCGAGTAGGTACCTTTCGGCTCCCTGACGGCAAGCCGATGACTTAGCAAGGCCGCCTGAAGCGGCCTACAGAATTAGTTGATTTCGATGCGGCGCGGTTTGTTCGCTTCAGGAATCACGCGCTCAAGATCGATATACAGCAGACCATTTACCAGGTTTGCGCCGCGAACATGAATGTTCTCCGCTAACTGGAACTTGCGTTCAAAGTTGCGCTCGGCAATACCCTGATACAGGTAAGTACGTTCTTTTTGATCGTCCGCATGGGCGCCTTTTACCACCAGCAGATTGTCCTGGGCAGTAATTTCCAGTTCGCTTTCAGCAAAACCGGCAACGGCAATTGCAATGCGGTAATGGTTTTCGTCTACCAGCTCAACGTTGTACGGAGGGTAGCCGCCATTGCTCTGGCCCTGATTGTTTTCCAGCAGGTTAAACAGACGGTCAAAACCAATAGCAGAACGGTACAGCGGGGATAAATCAAAGTTACGCATAATCAATAGCTCCTGAAATCAGCGAGAATATTGACCTTCCATCATGGACAGGTCAGGTAGCCAGGACACCCATCAGGCATGCCCTTCATTTGTCTACATACTAAAAATGGGTCTTAATACAAACTTTTCAAGCGTATTCATCTGACTTTTTTTGCAGTTTGTTGTCTATTGCATACACTGGGGGGAGCAGTTGTTCTCGTTAAATCGCGATGGCCGCCACAGTGCGACGAAATGGTGATGTTATTTTCGCAACGGATCGCTTTAACTCACCATGCAAACACGATAAATACAGATGAATAAATGATGATTAAAAAAATGTTGGTAACACTGACGATGTGTAGTGGGATGGTGTTTGTAAGCGGCTGTTCCAGCATCATGTCACATACAGGTGGCAAAGAAGGGACGTATCCTGGCACGCGAGCCAGTGCCACAATGATTAGCGAAAGTGATACGAACTGGGGAACCAAGTCGCTGGCGATTCTGGATATGCCTTTTACCGCGGTGCTCGATACGGTATTGCTACCTTGGGATCTCTTTCGCAAAGATAACTCGGTGAGATCCCGCGTAGAAAAGAGCGAGGAGAGAACCCAGGCCACGAACGCCGTTATTCCCCCGGCAGAAATGTCTGCTCCATAAATTAACGCCCGGTTTCAGTCACCCACAGCTGGCGGAAACCCTCGACGTCTTCCATCCACGCAACCTGTCGACCATCAGGGGAGAAGACGATTGCATCGGCCGACGGCGGGTTATCATGACGTTCCGTTAAAAAATCAATTTCGCCCGTTTGAACATCACAACAGGCAATTCTGTTCTCCAGTACAAATCCCAGCCATTTCCCCGATGGGTGCCAGTTAAAGGCTGACTGAATATTCGTAGCGCACTGGGTAAGCTGACGCAGCGATCCGCCCTGTGGGGAAATCAGCCATAGCTGCACAATACCGTTGTCATCACGCATTAAAAACGCAATCTCAGATGCCTTTGGATTACTGCGTACCCAGTGGCGAGGCTGATTCACCAGCCCCGGAAAGGCGCGCTCATGGGTAAACGTCAGACGGCGTTGGCGAATACCGGATGGCGGCGCAGGCATAGTCATGTCAGTCCCCTCCAGAGGCGCGTCCCCCGGCTGTTTCCAGCCGCTTTCATCCTGTGGCAAATCAACAATAAACAGCTCCGGTACTTTCTCGCCAGTGGCTGATAGCGTATCACCGATAAACGCCAGCCTGTTTTCTCCAACCCAGCCCTCTTCATAGGCGCGGTTAATCTCATCGCTACCCGGTTTTGGCGTTGGTGTCGTCTGGCTCACCAGCACACACCAGTAGCTACCGCTGTATTCACGGGGATGCTGCGCGGAGACATTCACCGGACCATACGGTGCAGCCACACCGACGTTGCGTAAATCGAGCGCCGGAGAGCGCTCATGCAGAACATGGTCGTTATAGGTGAAACTGACAAACTCACCGTTTGGGCTAAAGACATGCACATGACTCCCGCCGCGCAGCGCACCTGGCGTATAGGGCGCAGTAATATCCATTGCATCCAGATTCTCCACCCCAACCTGCGTAACAATCACCCCACGGCGATGATGGAAGTCGTAATACCATGTTTCATCAGGATTTTCAGGCCCGTGAATGAATACATATTTTTCCGACTTTGGATGAACGGTCACCACGCCAACGTGCGATCCCTGAGTAGCCCGGTAAATCACCTCCAGCTCGCCAGTATGGATATTGACGCGCTCAATTGTTTCACCGGTAAAGGAAGCGCCGGAAGGGCGCACATCAAAGACCAGCCACTGGCTGTCCGGTGTCCAGGTGTTGATATTGGTAAGCTGATGATTACGCGGCGTAAAGGTGATTTGCTTCATGGGATGCCCTGATACAAGACGATTAAAACAATCATACTTCACAAGCACTTCACTTTCAGGCTTTAGCGTATCGCCATCTTCATTTTTGCGGACAGAAAGATGGAACATTTTGACGTAGCGATTATCGGTTTAGGTCCGGCAGGCGCAGCGCTGGCGCGACAGTTAAGCGGAAAAATGCGCGTGATTGCGTTGGATAAAAAACGCCAGTGCGGTAACGAAGGTTTCACTAAACCCTGCGGCGGTCTGCTGGCCCCGGACGCCCAGCGTTCGTTTATCCGCGACGGGATAACCTTACCCGTTGATGTTATCGCCAACCCGCAGATTTTTAGCGTTAAAACGGTTGATGTTGCCGCTTCTTTGACGCGTAACTACCAGCGCAGCTACATTAATATCAACCGCCATGCTTTTGATTTATGGCTTAAATCTCTCATCCCTGATGATGTGCAGGTGTATCACGACAGCCTGTGCCGGAAAATCTGGCGCGAGGGCGATAAATGGCATGTTATCTTCCGCGCCGACGGTTGGGAGCAGCAGATCACTGCACGTTATCTGGTGGGGGCAGACGGTGCGAACTCACTGGTGCGCCGTCATCTCTATCCACAGCACCAAATCCGTAAATATGTCGCGATTCAACAATGGTTTGCGGAAAAGCATCCCGTACCGTTCTATTCCTGTATTTTTGATAACGATGCAACTGACTGTTATTCCTGGAGTATCAGCAAAGATGGCTATTTTATCTTTGGTGGCGCCTACCCCATGAAGGACGGACAGGCACGCTTTGACGCGCTGAAAGAGAAGCTGGAAGCGTTCCATTTCCAGTTCGGCAAACCGGTGAAAAGTGAAAAATGTACGGTGCTATTCCCCTCACGCTGGAAAGACTTCGTCTGCGGCGAGGACAACGCATTTTTGATTGGTGAAGCGGCCGGTTTTATCAGCGCCAGCTCGCTGGAAGGGATTAGCTATGCGCTGGACAGCGCGGAGATCCTCAAATCGGTACTGCTGCGGGATACGCCAGATATGAATCACGCTTACCGTAAAGCCACCCGCAAGTTACGACTCAAACTGTATGGCAAAATCCTGAAAAGCCAGGCCCTTACGTCGGCATTTTCCCGTAAATGGATTATGCGCAGCGGCGTTGCGCATATTCCCCAGGGAGACCATTCAGCACCACAAATCATGGCTGAAACGGGGCAAATACGACGAAGCATTTGCCCATAACATCTTAATTCAGTGCAAACTTCTCTATGGCGTACGCGACGCCATCTTCAAGATTGGATTTGGTCACGAAGTTGGCGATTTCTTTGACTGATGGAATAGCGTTGTCCATGGCAACGCCCACACCTGCGTATTCAATCATCGCGATGTCGTTTTCCTGATCGCCAATCGCCATCACCTCTTCGGCTTTAATGCCTAACGCATCGGCCAGCGATTTTACGCCCGTCCCTTTATTGACGCGTTTATCGAGGATTTCGAGGAAATACGGCGCACTTTTCAGCACGGTGTACTTCTCTTTTACTTCCGCAGGTAGACGAGAGATAGCTTTATCGAGGATCTCCGGCTCGTCAATCATCATCACTTTCAGGAACTGGGTTGCGGGATCCATTTTCTCGGCTTCACAGAACACTAGCGGGATGGTCGCGACAAACGATTCGTGCACCGTGTAGTAGCTGATATCACGGTTCGCGGTATACAGCGTATTGCGATCGAGGGCGTGGAAATGCGAGCCGACTTCCCGGGAGAGCTGCTCCAGGTAAAGATAATCATCATAGCTCAGCGCGGTTTGCGCCACGGTACTGCCATCCCCTGCTTTCTGCACCAGCGCACCGTTGTAGGTAATGCAGTAGTCACCGGGTTGTTCCATATGTAGTTCTTTCAGATAGCTGTGAACGCCGGCATACGGGCGTCCCGTGGTCAGTACCACATTCACGCCACGCGCGCGCGCCGCGGCAATCGCCGTTTTGACCGCAGGTGAAATGGTGTGATCGGGCAGCAGAAGTGTGCCATCCATGTCGATAGCAATAAGTTTGATAGCCATGAGTTCCCCGGATTAAATGAGTCCGTCCTCATGCTAACGCGATTCCGCTCAAAAAACAGCTACGAAAAGGGGGATAGAAAGGGGAATCGAGATTCCCCTTTTGTAGATTGGTTGTCGTTTGTAGGCCTGATAAGCAACGCGCCATCAGGCACAATACAACGTCTTGCCGGATAGCGGCGTAAACCGCCTTATCCGGCCTACAGATTGGCTTAAATATCGATGTTCGCCGCTTTCAGGGCGTTTTCTTCGATAAATGCGCGACGCGGTTCAACGGCATCGCCCATCAGCGTGGTGAACAGCTGGTCGGCAGCAATCGCATCCTTCACGGTAACGCGCAGCATACGACGGCTTTCCGGATCCATGGTGGTTTCCCACAGCTGTTCCGGGTTCATCTCGCCCAGACCTTTATATCGCTGGATAGCGAGGCCACGACGAGACTCTTTCTGCAGCCATTCCAGCGCCTGCTCAAAGCTGGCAACCGGCTGGCGACGCTCGCCACGTTCGATAAACGCATCGTCTTCGATCAGCCCACGCAGCTTCTCGCCAAGCGTACAAATACGATGGTACTCGCCACCGGTCACAAATTCATGCTCCAATGGATAGTCAGTATCGACACCGTGGGTACGCACCCGGATCACCGGTTCGAACAGGTTCAGTTCAGCGTCTTTACGCACGAAGCTATTCCAGGTGCTGCCGTGCATTTCGTTTTCATTAAGCACGTTAACCAACTGGGAAACCCAGGCCGTAACTTTCGCTTCATCAGCCAGATCGGCTTCTGGCAGCGTCGGTTGATAAACCAGCTCTTTCAGCAGCGCTTTCGGGAAACGACGTTCCATACGGCCAATCATTTTCTGCGTCGCGTTGTATTCAGAAACCAGTTTCTCTAACGACTCACCGGAAAGGGCTGGTGCGCTAGCGTTGGTGTGCAGCGTTGCGCCATCCAGAGCGATAGAGATCTGATACTGATCCATCGCTTCGTCATCTTTAATGTACTGTTCCTGCTTGCCTTTTTTCACTTTGTACAGCGGTGGCTGTGCAATGTAAACGTGGCCGCGTTCAACGATTTCCGGCATCTGACGATAGAAGAAGGTCAACAGTAGCGTACGAATGTGCGAGCCGTCGACGTCGGCATCGGTCATGATGATGATGCTGTGATAACGCAGTTTGTCCGGGTTGTACTCGTCACGACCGATGCCACAGCCGAGCGCGGTGATCAGCGTCGCGACTTCCTGAGAGGAGAGCATCTTGTCAAAGCGCGCTTTCTCGACGTTGAGGATTTTACCCTTCAGCGGCAGAATCGCCTGGTTTTTACGGTTACGGCCCTGCTTCGCAGAACCGCCCGCGGAGTCCCCTTCCACAAGGTACAGTTCGGACAGCGCCGGGTCACGTTCCTGACAGTCCGCCAGCTTGCCCGGCAGACCGGCTAAGTCCAGCGCGCCTTTACGACGGGTCATTTCACGCGCACGACGTGCAGCTTCACGAGCACGCGCAGCATCAATAATTTTGCCGACAACGATTTTCGCGTCAGACGGGTTTTCCAGCAGATATTCGCTCAGCAGTTCGTTCATCTGCTGTTCTACCGCCGATTTCACCTCAGAGGAGACCAGCTTGTCTTTGGTCTGTGAGGAGAACTTCGGATCCGGTACTTTCACGGAAACAACGGCAATCAGGCCTTCACGGGCATCGTCACCGGTAGCGCTGACTTTCGCTTTTTTACTGTAGCCTTCTTTGTCCATGTAGGCGTTCAGGGTACGGGTCATCGCCGCACGGAAGCCTGCAAGGTGAGTACCGCCGTCACGCTGTGGAATGTTGTTGGTGAAGCAGTAGATGTTTTCCTGGAAACCATCGTTCCACTGCAGCGCAACTTCAACGCCGATACCGTCTTTTTCGGTGGAGAAATAGAAGATATTCGGGTGGATCGGCGTTTTGTTTTTGTTGAGGTATTCAACAAACGCCTTGATGCCACCTTCGTAGTGGAAATGGTCTTCTTTGCCGTCACGCTTGTCGCGCAGACGAATAGAGACGCCGGAGTTCAGGAATGACAGCTCACGCAGACGTTTCGCCAGAATGTCGTATTCAAATTCAACAACATTGGTAAAGGTTTCGTGGCTTGGCCAGAAACGGACCTGAGTTCCCGTCAGTTCTGTTTCGCCAGTTACTGCCAGCGGCGCCTGCGGCACACCGTGCACGTAAGTTTGCTGATGCACTTTGCCTTCACGACGAATCACCAGTTCCAGCTTCTGTGACAGGGCGTTAACGACGGAAACCCCCACGCCGTGCAGACCGCCGGAAACTTTATAGGAGTTATCATCGAATTTACCGCCTGCGTGCAAAACGGTCATGATAACTTCCGCTGCCGAAACGCCCTCTTCCGGGTGAATACCGGTTGGGATACCACGGCCATCATCGGTAACGGACACGGAGTTGTCAGCGTGAATCGTTACCACGATATCTTTACAGTGACCCGCGAGCGCTTCGTCGATAGCGTTATCTACCACCTCGAATACCATGTGGTGCAGACCGGTGCCGTCATCCGTGTCGCCGATATACATACCCGGGCGCTTACGCACCGCATCCAGTCCTTTCAGGACTTTGATACTGGAGGAGTCATAAGAATTCGACATCAACGTTTCTCGCTCATTTTATCTTGGGTTAATCCGTTATTTTACCCTTTTCCACGGTAAACATCTTCGAATTTTCATCGGACATGTCTATAACGTGTTCAGCGCTTATTGCGCTGACAAAGACCTGAGATTGCGTGGCTTTTAAGCGGCTGGCCAGCAGTCCGCGACGCGCGTCATCCAGTTCAGAGGCAAAATCATCTATCAGGTACAGGCAGCGCCGCCCGCTTTCACGGGTCAGGAACTCCCCTTGCGCCAGACGTAAGGCGCACATCAGCAGCTTTAGCTGCCCACGCGACAACGTATCTTCCACCGGCGCACCGTCGGCGCGAATGCGGAAATCCGCCTTATGCGGGCCGTGCGCAGTGTAGGTCAACATGCGATCGCGTTCAAAACTGCGTTCCAGCACTTCGGCATAATCAGTCTCTTTCTCCCAGCCGCGCTGGAATGAGAAGGAGAGCGAAAACTCGGGAAGAAACTGCTGGCAGGTATCCGCCATATCCTGCGCGATACCGGCGCTGTACTCCGCGCGCCAGGTGCTGATTTGTTCCGCCAGTGGGATCAGTTCTTTATCCCACGGGCGCAGTTGCTCATAACGACTCACCTGGCGCAGCGCTGCATTGCGCTGCTTGAGCAGTCGCTTCAGGTTGCTCCAGGCGGTGAAAAATCCGACTTCATTGTGAAAACATCCCCAGTCAAGGAATGCTCTTCTGTATTTGGGGCCGCCATTGAGTAAAGTAAACCCCTCAGGCGTGATCAGCTGCATCGGCATCAGGTGCGCCAGTTCTGCGACCTTGTGCCCGTCAGTGCCGTCAATGCGCACTTTGCTGTCGCCCAGTTTGTCTTTCGTCAGGCCAATCGACGTCTCACGTTCTTCACCCTGCAAGCGCCCGTGTAAAACAAACGACTCCTGCTCGTGGCGAATCACGCGGCCAATCTGCAAACTGCGAAACGCCCGACCGTGGCCGAGCGTATAGATAGCTTCCAGTACGCTGGTTTTGCCGCTGCCATTCGCGCCAACCAGGAAGTTAAAGCCGGGGGATAAAGCGAGATCCGCGCTTTCAATATTGCGGAAATCTTTGATTAGCAGTCGGGATAGCGACATATCAACTCATAACCTGGGCGTTATCGTCGCAGTTAGTCTGGTTACGGCCAGCGCACAGCAACCGGAGCGTACTGAAGTACGTGAGGATTGCGAGCACTGCCCGGAGCCAGAATAACAAGTAAGATAGCCCGATATTCTTTACAAGCGCATAGGCATGACGACATAGGCTGCGGATTGGCTGGCCGCATCTTCAATCTGTACGCTCGATACGGAATCGGTCAGCAGAATACGTACGTTCTCGCACTTCAGCGCGTTCAGAACGTCCAGTACGTAGCTCACGTTAAAGCCGATTTCCAGTTCTGTACCAGGATAGGAGACATCCAGAATTTCTTCTGCTTCTTCCTGTTCCGGGTTGTTGGCGGTGATTTTGAGCTGGTTTTCGCTGACATACAGACGCACGCCGCGGAATTTCTCGTTCGAGAGGATCGCCGCACGCGCAAACGCCTGTTTGAGGATATCGCAACCGGCTTCCAGATGTTTGTCCGGGTTCTTCGGCAATACGCGGCGATAATCCGGGAAACGGCCATCAACCAGCTTGGAGGTGAAGATGAAATCACCAACGTGCGCACGAATGTTGTTGCTGCCAATCTGCACGCGCAGCGGGTTATCGCCGCCGTCGAGCATACGCATCAGTTCAATCACGCCTTTACGCGGTACGATCACCGAATGGCTTGGCAACGGTTGACCAACAGGCATTGAACAGACCGCCAGGCGGTGGCCGTCGGTCGCCACGGTGCGCAGCTCTTCCCCTTCGGTTTCAAACAGCATGCCGTTTAAGTAGTAACGTACGTCCTGATGCGCCATCGAAAACTGCGTGGCTTCAATCAGGCGCTTCATCGTCGCCTGCGGCAGGGTGAATTCGACTTCGCTCTGCCAGTCGTCCAGATTCGGGAAGTCGGCGGCAGGCAGCGTAGACAGCGAGAAACGGCTGCGGCCAGAACGCACCAGCATACGGTCGCCTTCCAGTTGAACGGCAATTTCCGCGCCTTCCGGCAATCCACGGCAAATATCGAAGAATTTACGCGCCGGAACGGTGGTAGCACCAGGTTCATGAGGCTGGATCAGCGCCACGCGCGCCACCATCTCCATTTCGAGATCGGTACCGGTCAGCGAAAGCGTGCCGTCAGCAACCTGCAGCAGCAGGTTTCCGAGAATAGGCAGTGTAGGACGTCCACCCAGCGGGCCGCTGACCTGCTGAAGCGGTTTTAATAAATGTTCACGTTCAACGGTAAATTTCATAGCGTCACGAAGATAATGTTCTGATTAAATTGGAGAAATCTTCTTTAATATCATGGCTTTCTTCACGCAACTGCTCAATCTTCCGGCAGGCATGAAGCACGGTAGTATGGTCACGCCCACCAAACGCGTCGCCGATTTCCGGCAAACTGTGGTTAGTGAGCTCTTTTGCCAGCGCCATCGCCATCTGGCGCGGGCGAGCTACCGAGCGAGATCGACGCTTAGAAAGCAGATCCGCAATTTTGATTTTGTAATACTCCGCCACCGTCTTCTGAATATTGTCGATGGTGACCAGCTTTTCCTGCAAAGCCAGCAGATCGCGCAGCGCTTCGCGCACGAAATCGATAGTAATCGCCCGGCCGGTAAAATTGGCGTTGGCGATCACGCGGTTCAGTGCGCCTTCCAGCTCACGTACGTTAGAGCGTAGACGCTTGGCAATAAAGAACGCTACTTCACCTGGCAGACGAATGTCGTTTTCGTCGGCTTTTTTCATCAGGATCGCAACACGCGTTTCCAGTTCAGGCGGTTCGATCGCGACAGTCAGTCCCCAGCCAAAGCGGGATTTCAGACGATCTTCAACGCCGTTGATCTCCTTCGGATAGCGATCCGAGGTCAGGATGATCTGCTGATTGCCTTCCAGCAGGGCGTTAAAGGTGTGGAAAAACTCTTCCTGCGATCGCTCTTTATTCGCGAAGAATTGGATATCGTCAATCAGCAGCGCGTCAACGGAACGGTAGTAGCGTTTAAACTCTTCGATCGCGTTGTTTTGCAGGGCTTTGACCATATCCTGCACAAATCGCTCGGAGTGCATATACACCACTTTGGCGTTTGGCTTACGCGCCATAATGCCGTTACCGACAGCGTGCAGCAGGTGGGTTTTACCCAGACCCGTACCGCCATAAAGGAATAACGGATTGTAGGCGCCGCCAGGATTGTCCGCCACCTGACGTGCCGCCGCGCGCGCCAGTTGGTTAGATTTACCTTCAACGAAGTTATCAAACGTGTGTTTGACGTTGACGTTAGAACGATAGGTAGGTTCTGCCGGAGCCGGGACGTTATCCCAGCCTGGACGCGCCGCCGGAGCAGCACGTTGCGGTTGCACTTGCTGAGCCACGTGGGCGGGCGCAACAACGTTGTTGACCGGCGTTTTCAGCGTTTGCGTGACGGGTTTAGTGCCGACTTCAAAGCGCAGCTGTGGGGCATCCGCGCCACAGAAATTATTGAGTAATCCATTAATATTATTAAGGTATTTATCCCTTACCCAATCGAGCACGAAACGGTTTGGCGCATACAAAGCCAGCGTGTTATCGCTCAGTTCCGCCTGCAACGGGCGTATCCACATACTGAACTCTGTGGCTGGTAACTCATCCTGCAATCGGGCAAGACACTGCTGCCAAAGCGAAAGTGACACGGCGGACTCCACTCGAACAAAAGTCGATAAATGACAAAGGCTGAAACATTCATGATTGTTGACGCACATCGACAAGACCCTATGCAAAGGGTGACGTGCGAATTGCTATCTGCAATTTTTACCCGATCAGGATCCATTGAAACGATCAGGACCGCGGATCATAGCGTAAACTGAGAAAGAGATCTTCTGTTTCTCACAGATTCTTCCCGATTTATCCACAGGATGATCCAGAATCGGCTAAGTGTAAACGATCCTGGAGAAGTGCTGCAGGTTTTAGCGCGCATATTGAAAAAATTAATGAGTAAAGATGCTTTACTGCTTAAACGATCTAATAAAGATCCCGAGCGATCCTTGCGCTTTATCCACCAGCCCGTATAATTCTTACCCCCAGCGAGTAACGGTCGCCTTACGGCGTCAACGCTGCCTGTTTTTTACGCGAAACCATGCGGAAAAAAGCGGGAAATAAGGAAAGAGAATTGACTCCGGAGTGTACAATTATTACAATCCGGCCTCTTTAATCACCCACACTGTGGCGTAAGTCGTTCGAAATTCGTTCGGGTATACGCAAAAGTCAGTGAATTTATTCAAGTTTAGGTAGAAATCGCCATGAAACGCACTTTTCAACCGTCTGTACTGAAGCGCAACCGTTCTCACGGCTTCCGTGCTCGTATGGCTAATAAAAATGGTCGTCAGGTTCTGGCACGTCGTCGTGCTAAAGGCCGTTCTCGTCTGACCGTTTCTAAGTAATAAAAGCTAGCCCCTGAGTGGTTAAGCTCGCATTTCCCAGGGAGTTACGTTTGTTAACTCCCACTCATTTCACATTCGTCTTCCAGCAGCCACAACGGGCTGGCACGCCGCAAATCACCATCCTCGGCCGCCTGAATTCGCTGGGGCATCCCCGTATCGGTCTTACAGTCGCCAAGAAAAATGTTAAGCGTGCGCATGAACGCAATCGGATTAAACGTCTGACGCGTGAAAGCTTCCGTTTACGTCAGCACGAGCTTCCAGCAATGGATTTCGTGGTGGTGGCGAAAAAAGGGGTTGCTGACCTCGATAACCGTGCTCTCTCGGAAGCGTTGGAAAAATTATGGCGTCGCCATTGTCGCCTGGCTCGCGGGTCCTGATAGCCCTCATTCGGGTCTATCAACGCCTGATCAGTCCGCTGCTTGGGCCGCATTGCCGTTTCACTCCAACCTGTTCGAGCTACGGAATTGAGGCATTGCGCAGGTTTGGAGTGATAAAAGGCAGTTGGTTGACGGTGAAACGCGTATTAAAATGCCACCCTTTACACCCTGGTGGTGACGATCCCGTCCCGCCCGGACCATTTGATACCAGAGAACACTAACGATGGATTCGCAACGCAATCTTTTAGTCATCGCTTTGCTGTTCGTGTCTTTCATGATCTGGCAAGCCTGGGAGCAGGATAAAAACCCGCAACCTCAGGCCCAACAGACCACGCAGACAACGACCACCGCAGCGGGTAGCGCCGCAGACCAGGGCGTACCGGCCAGTGGCCAGGGGAAACTGATTACGGTTAAAACTGACGTGCTTGATCTGACCATCAACACCCGTGGTGGTGATGTGGAACAGGCTTCACTGCCAGCTTACCCGAAAGAACTCGGTTCTACCGAACCGTTCCAGTTACTGGAAACTACGCCACAGTTCATCTACCAGGCACAAAGTGGCCTGACAGGTCGTGACGGCCCGGATAACCCGGCTAACGGCCCGCGTCCGCTGTACAACGTCGATAAAGACGCGTTTGTACTGGCTGACGGTCAGAACGAACTGCAGATCCCGATGACCTATACTGACGCAGCGGGTAACACATTCACTAAAACGTTTGTTCTTAAGCGTGGTGAATATGCTGTCAACGTTAACTACAGCGTGCAGAACGCCGGCGAAAAACCGCTGGAAATCTCCACCTTTGGTCAGCTGAAGCAATCCATCAATCTGCCATCTCATCGTGACACCGGTAGCAGCAACTTTGCGCTGCACACCTTCCGTGGCGCGGCGTACTCCACGCCGGATGAGAAGTATGAGAAATACAAATTCGACACCATTGCTGAAAACGAAAACCTGAACGTCAATGCTAAAGACGGCTGGGTCGCAATGCTGCAACAGTATTTCGCAACGGCATGGGTTCCGCGTAACGACGGCACCAACAACTTCTATACCGCTAACCTGGGTAACGGCATTGCCGCTATCGGCTATAAATCACAGCCGGTACTGGTACAGCCTGGCCAGACTGGCGCGATGACCAGCACCCTGTGGGTCGGCCCGGAAATTCAGGATAAAATGGCGGCCGTTGCACCGCACCTGGATCTGACCGTGGATTACGGCTGGTTGTGGTTCATTTCTCAGCCGCTGTTTAAACTGCTGAAGTGGATCCATAGCTTCCTGGGTAACTGGGGCTTCTCCATCATCGTTATCACCTTTATCGTTCGTGGCATCATGTACCCGCTGACCAAAGCGCAGTACACATCCATGGCGAAGATGCGTATGCTGCAGCCGAAGATTCAGGCTATGCGTGAACGTCTGGGCGATGACAAACAGCGTCAGAGCCAGGAAATGATGGCCCTGTACAAAGCTGAGAAGGTAAACCCGCTGGGCGGCTGCTTCCCGCTGATCATCCAGATGCCAATCTTCCTGGCGTTGTACTACATGCTGATGGGCTCCATTGAACTGCGTCATGCGCCGTTCGCCCTGTGGATCCATGACCTGTCTGCACAGGACCCATACTACATCCTGCCGATTCTGATGGGCGTGACGATGTTCTTCATTCAGAAGATGTCTCCGACCACCGTAACCGACCCGATGCAGCAGAAGATCATGACCTTCATGCCGGTCATCTTCACCGTGTTCTTCCTGTGGTTCCCGTCAGGTCTGGTGCTGTACTATATCGTCAGCAACCTGGTAACCATTATTCAGCAGCAGCTGATTTACCGTGGTCTGGAGAAACGTGGCCTGCATAGCCGCGAGAAGAAAAACTCCTGATTCGGTGTAGGCCGGATTAGGCGAAGCCGCCATCCGGCAAACGGAACATAAAGTAAAGGGCGGTCATTAGACCGCCTTTTTTATTGCATTAAGAAGAGACAAACCATGAGCCATAACGACACCATCGTCGCTCAGGCCACCCCACCGGGACGTGGTGGCGTGGGTATCCTGCGTATCTCCGGCCTGAAAGCGCGTGAGGTCGCAGAAACCGTACTTGGGAAACTGCCCAAACCGCGTTATGCCGATTATCTGCCGTTCAAAGACGCGGATGGCAGCGCGCTGGATCAGGGGATTGCCTTGTGGTTCCCCGGCCCAAACTCCTTTACCGGTGAAGACGTTTTAGAGCTTCAGGGCCACGGCGGTCCGGTGATTCTTGACCTGCTGCTCAAACGTATTCTGACCATTCCCGGGCTGCGCATTGCCAGACCGGGTGAATTCTCCGAGCGAGCGTTTCTCAATGATAAGCTCGATTTAGCCCAGGCAGAGGCGATTGCCGACCTGATCGATGCCAGCTCAGAGCAAGCCGCTCGCTCGGCGCTGAACTCGTTGCAGGGCGCATTTTCCGCACGGGTAAATCATCTTGTGGAAGCGCTCACTCACCTGCGCATCTATGTTGAAGCAGCGATCGACTTCCCGGATGAAGAAATCGACTTCCTGTCTGACGGCAAGATTGAAGCGCAACTCAACAGCGTTATCAGCGATCTTGATGCCGTGCGTGCGGAAGCGCGTCAGGGCAGCCTGCTGCGCGAAGGGATGAAGGTGGTGATTGCCGGTCGGCCAAATGCCGGGAAATCAAGCCTGCTGAACGCGCTGGCTGGCCGTGAGGCGGCCATTGTCACCGATATCGCCGGGACTACCCGCGACGTGCTGCGTGAGCATATTCATATCGACGGCATGCCGCTACACATCATCGACACCGCCGGTTTGCGCGATGCCAGCGACGAAGTTGAACGCATCGGTATCGAACGTGCCTGGCAGGAAATTGAACAGGCCGACCGCGTGCTGTTTATGGTGGATGGCACCACCACCGACGCCGTGGACCCGGCAGATATCTGGCCAGACTTTATTGCCCGTCTGCCAGCCAAGCTGCCGATCACCGTGGTGCGTAACAAAGCGGATATTACCGGTGAGACGCTGGGCCTTAGCGAAGTAAATGGCCACTCACTGGTTCGCCTCTCTGCGCGTACCGGTGAAGGCGTTGACGTACTGCGTAATCATCTCAAACAGAGCATGGGCTTTGAAACCAATATGGAAGGCGGCTTCCTGGCCCGTCGTCGTCACCTGCAGGCGCTGGCAGAAGCGGCGGAGCATCTCGAACAAGGAAAATCCCAACTGCTCGGAGCATGGGCCGGAGAATTGCTGGCTGAGGAGCTACGCCTGGCGCAGCAGAACCTCAGTGAGATCACCGGAGAATTTACCTCCGACGATCTGCTGGGACGGATTTTCTCCAGCTTCTGTATTGGTAAGTAACGTTGTGTTGCCCGGTGACGCGATGCTAACCGGGCCTACAGGCCCCGTAGGCCGGGAGAAGGCGTTTACGCCGCCACCCGGCAACAACAATTTCCCATGTGGAAATCACTGTTGTCCAAATGGCAACTCGTGCAGTTGACTCTCTGACCGTATGCTTAGCGCCACATTTCTTATGAGGTCGCTATGACACGCTTTCTAATCTGCAGTTTCGCCCTGGTTCTTCTTTATCCTGCCGGTATTGATATGTATCTGGTGGGGCTGCCCCGTATTGCTGCCGATTTACAGGCCAGCGAGGCACAACTGCATATCGCGTTTTCGGTTTATCTGGCGGGAATGGCGACGGCGATGCTGTTCGCCGGTAAAATTGCCGACCAGTCAGGTCGCAAACCGGTCGCCATAGTCGGCGCACTCATCTTTATTTTCGCCTCTGCACTATGTTCTTTCGCCGAAAGCGGTACGCCATTCCTCATAGGTCGTTTTATTCAGGGCGTAGGTGCGGGCTGTTGCTACGTGGTGGCTTTCGCTATCCTGCGCGACACACTCGACGATCGCCGTCGGGCGAAGGTACTGTCGTTGTTGAACGGTATTACCTGTATCGTGCCGGTGCTGGCTCCGGTGATGGGGCATCTGATTATGCTCAAATTCCCGTGGCAGAGCCTGTTCTACACGATGATGGGTATGGGTGTTGCCGTTTGCCTGCTGTCGGTATTTGTCCTGCGAGAATCGCGCCCAGCAACGCTTATGGCGACGACGGAAAAGAACCACACAACCGAATCACTGGTAAACCGTTTTTTCTTAAGCCGTCTGGCCATTACCACCCTCAGCGTGTCGGTGATCCTGACCTTCGTGAACACATCTCCGGTGCTGCTGATGGAAGTGATGGGCTTCGACCGTGGTGAGTACGCTACCACGATGGCCATGACCGCAGGCATCAGTATGGCGGTCTCTTTCTCTACGCCATTTGCTCTGAGCGTATTTAAGCCTCGCGTTCTGATGCTGACCTCACAGGTGCTGTTTCTGTGTGCCGGCGTGGTGTTAACCCTTGCCACTTCACACGCAGTAACGCTTTTCGGGCTGACGTTAATCTGCGCTGGATTCTCGGTCGGCTTCGGTGTTGCGATGAGCCAGGCGCTTGGGCCGTTCTCGCTGCGCGCGGGCGTCGCCAGCTCGGCATTAGGTATTGCGCAGGTTTGCGGTTCCTCGCTGTGGATTTGGCTGGCGGCGGTTCTTGGCCTTGATGCGCTGAATATGCTGATCGGGATTCTGATTGGCTGTAGCATAGTGAGTATCATGCTGATTATCACTGTTGCACCTAACCGGTCCGCGCCAACTCATGAAGAAATCCCTCAGCAGTCTCGATCTTAATTTATTGCTCTGCCTGCAGCTGTTGATGCAGGAACGCAGCGTCACTAAAACCGCCAAACGGATGAACGTCACGCCGTCGGCGGTCAGTAAGTCGCTGTCGAAGCTGCGGACCTGGTTTGATGATCCCTTGTTTGTGAACACCCCGCTGGGGCTATCGCCGACGCCGCTGATGGTCAGCATGGAGCAGAGCCTTGCTGAATGGATGCAGATGGGCAATCAGTTGCTCGATAAGCCGCACCATGAGTCTCCACGCGGGCTGAAGTTTGATCTGGCGGCCGAGACGCCGTTGGTGATGATCATGTTCAATGCGCTCTCCCAGCAGATTTATCTGCGCTATCCCCAGGCGACAATCAAAATACGCAACTGGGACTATGACTCGCTGGATGCCATTATTCGCGGTGAAGTGGATATTGGCTTTACCGGGCGCGAAAGCCATCCGCGTTCGCGCGAACTGCTGAGTTTGTTGCCATTGTCGATCGACCATGAAGTGCTGTTTTCCGATCTGCCTTGCGTCTGGCTACGTGAAGATCATCCCGCACTGCAGGAAGAGTGGAATCTGGACACCTTTCTGCGCTATCCGCACATCAGCATTAGCTGGGAGCAAAGCGATACATGGGCGCTGGATGAAGTCCTGCAAGAAATGGGACGCGCACGCAATATCGCGTTATGTCTGCCCGGTTTTGAGCAATCGCTGTTTATGGCCGCGCAGCCGGATCACGCGCTGATAGCCACCGCACCGGTCTATTGCCAGCGTTATAACCAACTCCACCAGCTTCCACTCGTTGCACGGCCAATGCCATTTGATACGGCGCAACTGGAAAAAATGCGCGTACCGTTCACTCTTCTTTGGCATAAACGCAACAGCCACAATCCTAAGATCGTCTGGCTAAAAGACACGATCAAGGCGCTTTATCGCGATATCTCCTGACGATCCTTCATTTTGGTGTTGCTAAATCGACCATTCTGGCAACAGAAATGTAAATATCGCGTAATGTCTCCCATTTTCGCTTAGTTTTTGGGCAGCAAAGCCTGCCCGGAGGCCGTGTAAATGTTACTCTGGTAATAATCACGGACCATTAATCACGGAGCGACAAATGGCGACACATTTTGCCAGAGGGATTCTTACGGAGGGACACCTGGTTTCAGCTCGCCTCCCTTCTCCATGTCATATCGAAGCAAGAGATCTACCCGCTCATCGCCGGACACGTTTCCTGGCTTCCCGAAGTCTTCTCGCTGAACTGATGTTTATGCTTTACGGCACCAGCACGCTGCCCGAAATTGTTACTCAGGCCAAAGGTAAGCCCGTTTTTCGCGATAAGAACCTGCCGGGTTTTTCGATTTCCTATGCCGGGAATATCGTCGGCGTTGTGCTAACAACTGAAGGAACGTGCGGCCTGGATATGGAACTTCAGCGGGCCACCCGCGGGTTTCACAATCCAAATTCAGCGGAAACGTGGCGCTTCTCCAGTAACGAAAACCTGTGGATCAATAACCAAAACGATCCCAACGAAGCACGCGCGCAGCTCATTACATTGCGCCAGAGCGTACTCAAACTCACTGGCGATGTGTGCAATGACGATCCGCGTGAGCTCCAGCTTTTACCCGGCGCAGGGCGTCTGAAATGTGCCCATGTGGCGCAGGTTGAAGCCATTTGCGATGCGGAAGATGTACTGGTGTGGTCAGTTGCGGTTACGCCAACCATTGAAAAACTCAAGGTTTGGGAGTTTGATGGTAAACAGGACTGGAAAAGTTTGCCTGATATCCAGACTCGCGCCAATGAGCCAACGGGTCGTCTGATCCGGTTCTCTCAATTATGTGCAGCGAAGAGCCATACGCTTTGAT
The DNA here is from genome assembly GCF_030332405.1 of Citrobacter sp. Cpo147. Classification (NCBI taxonomy): domain Bacteria; kingdom Pseudomonadati; phylum Pseudomonadota; class Gammaproteobacteria; order Enterobacterales; family Enterobacteriaceae; genus Citrobacter; species Citrobacter sp. Cpo147. The sequence continues at coordinate 39,969 of NZ_JAOWHX010000034.1, read as the reverse complement.
TTAACCTTCATGATGAAACAGGAGCCACCATGTCTGAAACATTGAATGTTGTTACGTTACTGGGAAGTCTGCGCAAAGGTTCGTTTAATGGAATGGTTGCCCGTACGCTGCCCAAGATTGCTCCAGCAGGAATGGAAGTGAACGCGCTGCCGTCGATTGGTGATATCCCTCTGTACGATGCCGACCTCCAACAGGAAGAAGGTTTTCCGGCCAGCGTAGAAGCACTGGCTGAGCAAATCAGAAAGGCTGACGGTGTCGTTATCGTCACACCTGAATATAACTATTCTGTTCCGGGCGGACTGAAGAACGCCATCGACTGGCTGTCCCGCCTGCCCGATCAGCCATTATCGGGTAAGCCGGTGCTGATCCAGACCAGTTCTATGGGCGCTATTGGCGGCGCGCGCTGCCAGTATCATCTGCGTCAGATCCTGGTATTCCTCGACGCCATGGTAATGAACAAGCCGGAATTTATGGGCGGCGTCATTCAGAATAAAGTAGACCCGCAGACAGGTGAAGTGATCGACCAAAGCACGCTGGACCATCTGACCGGTCAACTGACCGCATTTGGCGACTACATTCAGCGCGTGAAAGCGTAAAAGAAAAAGCCCGGCGATATGCCGGGCTTGTTGATATATGGGCAAATAAACAGCGATTAGTGCGCGTCGATAAACACAATCTTCAGCACAAACAGCAGCGCGACAATGATGACGCACGGGCTGAGATCGCGGAAACGTCCGGTACCAATCTTCATCACGCAATAAGAAATAAAGCCCAGTGCAATACCTTCGGTAATTGAGAAGCTAAAGGGCATCATCACGGCAGTAATAAACGCCGGAACCGCTTCTGTCAGGTCATCCCACTTCACGCGCGACAGGCTTGATGTCATCAGGACGCCAACGTAAATCAGCGCACCAGCGGCTGCATAACCCGGTACCATCCCCGCCAGCGGCGACAGGAAGATAACCAGCAGGAACAGCAGGCCAACGACCACGGCGGTCAGACCGGTACGTCCACCGACCGAAACCCCGGAAGAAGATTCGATATACGCAGTAACGGAAGAAGTCCCGATAAACGCCCCGGTAACCGACGACACGCTATCCACATACAGCGCTTGCTTCATGCGCGGGAACTTACCCTTCGCATCCGCCAGACCGGCTTTATCCGTAACGCCAATCAGCGTACCGGAGGAGTCGAACAGGTTAACCAGCATGAACGAGAAAATCACACCCGCCAGGCCAATGTTAAACGAACCGGCCAGGTCGACATGTCCGATAACAGACATCACGCTCGGTGGCGCAGAAACGATACCGTTGTAATGGACATCGCCCAGCATCCAGCCCAGTAGCGTGGTTACAATGATAGAAATCAGCACCGCCGCGTGAATGTTACGTGACGCCAGAATCGCGATGATAAAGAAGCCCAGGATACCGAGCAGTACACTGTGGGACGTCAGGTTACCGATAGACACCAGCGTGTCTTTGTTGGCGACGATAACACCGGCGTTTTTCAGCCCCATCATGCCGATGAACAGACCAATACCGCTGGTGATCCCCACACGCAGGCTAACCGGGATATTGGCAATCATCCAGTAACGAACGCGGAAAATCGTCAGCAGCAGCAGACCAACAGCGCCCCAGAAGATAGCGCCCATACCAATCTGCCATGACAGCCCCATCGCGCCAACGACCACGAAAGCGAAGAATGCGTTCAGGCCCATAGCAGGCGCAAGTGCGACCGGCAGGTTGGCAAACAGGCCCATCAGGATGCTACCAAATGCAGCAATAAGGCAGGTGGTAACAAAGACAGCGCTGGTATCCATGCCAGCCACGCCAAGAATTTGCGGGTTAACAAAAACGATATACACCATCGTCAGGAAGGTCGTTAAACCGGCGATCACTTCGGTCCGTGCCGTCGTGCCATGTTCGCGCAGTTTGAACACGCGTTCCAGCATCCCCTGGCCAGAAGCCTGGGTTGTGTGTTGTTGACTCATTATCAATTTCCGAACAAGGAGGGAAAATTCGTCGCTATCCTATACCAAAATGCGACAATAGGGTTGGGTTATGAGCAACTTTTTTCATTGATTTTGCTTATACGGCAACGATTGCGTCGCCCAATAATGCATTACGAAAACGTTAAACTTGTTAAAACGGAAATGACATGTCCCAGATAGAAGCCGTATTTTTTGACTGTGACGGTACCCTTGTCGACAGTGAAGTGATTTGTTCTCGCGCGTATGTCAGCATGTTCCAGGCGTTTGGCATTACGCTCGATCTTGAAGAAATTTTCAAACGCTTCAAGGGGGTAAAGCTGTACGAGATCATCGACATTATCAACGAAGAGCACGGTGTCGAACTGGCAAAAGCCGATTTAGAACCGGTTTACCGCGCTGAGGTCGCACGTCTGTTCGATACGGAACTGGAGGTGATTGCCGGTGCCAATGCGCTACTGGACAGCATGGCCGTACCAATGTGTGTGGTCTCTAACGGTCCAGTCAGCAAAATGCAGCATTCGCTGGGTAAGCTGGGCATGTTGCACCATTTCCCTGATTTACTGTTCAGCGGCTACGATATTCAGCGTTGGAAGCCCGATCCGGCCCTGATGTTCCATGCGGCGAAAGCGATGGACGTTAACGTTGAGAACTGCATTCTGGTTGATGATTCCAGCGCAGGTGCGCAGGCGGGGATTGCCGCCGGGATGGAAGTGTTCTACTTCTGCGCCGATCCACATAACAAACCGATCGATCATCCAAAAGTGACGACGTTTACCGATCTGGCACAGTTGCCGGAATTGTGGAAGGCGCGGGGTTGGAATATCGTCGAATAAACAGTAGGCCCGATAAGTAAAGCGCCATCAGGCGAATGGCGCAGAATGCCGGATGCGGCGTAACACCTTATCCGGCCTACAATAGCGACGCCGGGGGAACCCGGCGAATGCAACAAACTGCTTATTCTTTCGGATCTTTGCCCGCCAGCAGCTTATCCAGCTCATCGCCGCCCACGTGACGGAAGTCTTGTCCTTTCACGAAGTAGAAGATGTATTCGCAGATATTCTGGCAGCGGTCACCGATACGTTCGATGGAACGTGCGCAGAACAGCGCGGTCAGCACGCTTGGAATGGTACGTGGGTCTTCCATCATATAAGTCATCAGCTGACGCACGATGCCTTCATATTCCTGGTCAACTTTCTTATCTTCGCGATAAATACGCACTGCTTCGTCCAGATCCATACGTGCAAACGCATCCAGAACGTCATGCAGCATTTGTACGGTATGGCGGCCCAGTGATTCCAGGCTTACCAGCAGCGGCTGGTGCTGTTGCGAGAACTTCTCCAGCGCGGTACGGCAAATTTTGTCCGCCACGTCGCCAATACGTTCCAGCTCAGCGATGGTTTTGATAATCGCCATCACCAGACGCAGATCGCTCGCTGTCGGTTGACGCTTGGCGATGATACGCACGCAGGCTTCGTCGATCGCCACTTCCATCATGTTGACGTTCTTATCGCCTTCAATGACGCGCTTCGCCAGCTCGCTGTCCTGGTTGTGCATCGCCGTGATTGCATCAGAAAGCTGCTGCTCGACCATGCCGCCCATGGTCATCACCTGGGTACGGATGCTTTCCAGCTCTGCATTGAACTGGCCGGAAATATGTTTATTAAGGTTAAGGTTATCCACAACAAGCTCCTGAATCAGCCGTAACGACCGGTGATGTAATCTTCAGTTTGTTTCTTCGCGGGCTTGGTGAACAGATCGTCCGTGTTGCTGAACTCAATCAACTCGCCCAGGTACATAAATGCCGTGTGATCGGAACAACGCGCAGCCTGCTGCATGTTGTGGGTAACGATAACAACGGTGTAATCCTCTTTCAGCTCAGTGATCAGCTCTTCGATACGCCCGGTAGAAATAGGGTCGAGCGCTGAACATGGCTCATCGAGCAGAAGCACTTCCGGGCGAATGGCGATACCACGCGCAATACACAGACGCTGCTGCTGACCACCCGAGAGAGAGTACCCGCTCTGGTGTAATTTATCTTTGGTTTCGTTCCACAATGCGGCCTTGGTCAATGCCCACTGCACACGCTCGTCCATATCCGCACGCGAGAGTTTCTCAAACAGACGCACGCCAAAAGCGATGTTGTCGTAGATGGACATCGGGAACGGCGTTGGCTTCTGGAATACCATGCCCACTTTGGCACGCAGCAGAGCGATATCCTGGGTATTGGTGAGAATATTGTCGCCATCCAGCAGGATTTCACCTTCCGCACGCTGCTCCGGGTACAGTTCAAACATTTTGTTGAACGTACGCAGCAGCGTCGATTTACCACAGCCTGACGGCCCGATAAACGCCGTTACCTGGTTTTTAGCAATATCCAGGTTGATGTTCTTCAGGGCATGGAATTTGCCATAGTAGAAGTTCAAATCACGAACCTGAATCTTACCCGGGGCAGTATCAACCATACTCATTTCAATCTCTTCCTCATTCGGCGCCGCATCAGCCACGCCGTAAAAATTAACCGTGTTTCTTCTTCGCGAAAATGACGCGCGCCAGAATGTTCAGCAGCAGTACGCACAGGGTAATAATCAGTACCCCGGCCCAGGCCAGTTGCTGCCACTCAGCAAACGGGCTCATCGCAAACTTAAAGATAGTGACCGGCAGGTTGGCGATAGGCTGCATCATGTCGGTGCTCCAGAACTGGTTGGAGAGCGACGTAAACAGCAACGGAGCCGTTTCACCTGCGATACGAGCAATCGCTAACAGAACGCCTGTAATGATCCCCGAGACAGACGCCTTCAGGGTGATCGCAGAAATCATTTTCCACTTCGGCGTACCCAGTGCATAGGCGGCTTCACGCAGGCTATCCGGCACCAGCTTGAGCATGTTCTCCGTGGTACGGATAACAATGGGCACCTGCAGCAGCGCCAGCGCGATAACGCCTGCCCAGCCAGAGAAGTGTTCCATTTTTGCTACCACGATGGTGTAAACGAACAGACCGACCACGATTGATGGTGCAGACAGCAGAATGTCGTTGATAAAGCGGATAACCTCAGCCAGCCAGGACTTACGTCCGTACTCTGCCAGGTAGATACCCGCCATAATGCCAAGCGGTGTACCAAACACGGTCGCCCACAGAATTAACAGTCCGCTACCGGCCAGGGCGTTCGCCAGACCACCACCCGCTGTATTCGGCGGAGGCGTCATTTCGGTGAACAGCGCCAGCGACATACCGTCAATACCACGGGTGATCGTGGACATCAGGATCCAAATGAGCCAGAACAGACCGAACGCCATGGTCGCCATAGAGAGCGTCAGCGCGATGCGGTTCTTCAGACGGCGACGTGCCTGCATTTTACGGCGGGACTCCGCCAGCGCAGTGGTGTTTTGCATTTCAAGCGTAGCCATTAGCGTGCCCCCTCGTTCTTCGCAAGGCGCATGATCATGAACTTAGACGCCGCCAGTACGATGAAGGTGATCACAAACAGAATCAGACCCAGTTCCATCAACGCAGCAACGTGCAGGCCAGATTCCGCTTCGGCAAATTCATTCGCCAGCGCAGAGGTAATACTGTTGCCCGGCATGTACAGCGAGGCGCTATCGAGCTGGTAGGTGTTACCAATGATAAAGGTCACCGCCATGGTTTCACCCAGCGCGCGGCCCAGACCCAGCATCACACCGCCGATCACACCATTTTTGGTGAACGGCAGGACGATACGCCAGATAACTTCCCAGGTGGTACAGCCGATGCCGTAGGCTGACTCTTTCATAAGCACCGGCGTTTGTTCGAACACATCACGCATAACCGCAGCAATGTACGGAATGATCATGATAGCGAGGATCACACCAGCCGCCAGAATACCGATACCAAACGCCGGGCCGGCAAACAATGCGCCAACAAACGGAATGTTGGAAAGGATGTTCCCGACCGGCTCCTGGAAGTAAGTCGCAAACAGCGGGGCAAAGATAAACAGGCCCCACATGCCGTATACGATACTCGGAATTGCTGCCAGCAGTTCAATAGCGATACCCAACGGGCGACGCAGCCAGCCAGGTGCAAGTTCAGTCAGGAACAGCGCAATGCCGAAACTCACCGGAACGGCAATCAGCAATGCAATAAACGAGGTGACCAGCGTACCGTAAATAGGTACCAGCGCGCCGTAGATATCGTTCGGCGCATCCCAGTCTTTGGTCCACAAAAAGGAGAAACCAAATTTCTGAATGCTTGGCCAGGAGGAGATAACCAGAGAGACAATAATGCCACCCAACATCAATAGCACAATCAGCGCAGCCAGTTTTACCAGCACGCTGAATATCATGTCACCCTTTTTACCCGGTGGGTTAAAAGCAGGCTTGGTTGCAGCCATAAATCACTCTTTAAGTTAAACGCGTTTACGAAATTGCCCTGCCGGATGGCGCTACGCTTATCCGGCCTACAAATTGGGCCTACAGTCGGAACTGTAGGGCGGATAAGCGTAGCGCCATCCGCCAACTCGTTAAAGATATTCTATTAGTACAGCGCTTTACCGCTGCTGTCTTTCACGTTGGTCTTCCATGCAGCACGAATCTGCTCAACCACGCTGTCCGGCAGGCTGGCGTAATCCAGGTCATTAGCCTGTTTGCCACCATTTTTGTATGCCCAGTCGAAGAATTTCAGCACTTCAACGCCCTGCTCAGGCTTCTTCTGCTCTTTATGGACCAGGATGAAGGTGGTGGAAGTGATTGGCCACGCATCGTCACCTTTCTGGTTAGTCAGATCCTGAGCGAAGGTTTTGCTCCAGTCAGCGCCTTTAGCGGCGTTGGCAAAGTTTTCTTCGGTCGGGCTTACCGGTTTGCCATCAGCAGAGACCAGCTTGGTGTACGCCAGGTTGTTCTGCTTAGCGTAAGCGTACTCAACGTAACCGATAGAACCCGGCAGACGCTGTACGAACGCGGCGATACCGTCGTTACCTTTACCGCCCAGACCGGTCGGCCAGTTAACGGTAGAGCCGGAACCAATTTTAGATTTCCACTCTTCGTTCACTTTCGCCAGGTAGCTAGTGAAGACAAAGGAAGTACCAGAACCATCAGCGCGACGCACAACGGCGATATTTTGCGAAGGCAGCTTCAGACCTGGGTTCAGTTTGGTGATGGCTTCGTCATCCCACTTCTTAATTTTACCGAGGTAGATGTCGCCCAGCGTTTTACCGTCAAGCACCAGCTCGCCGGATTTCAGTCCTGGGATATTCACCGCCAGCACCACACCGCCGATAACGGTCGGGAACTGGAACAGGCCTTCTTGTGCCAGTTTCTCGTCAGACAGCGGTGCATCAGAAGCGCCGAAATCAACGGTATTGGCCGTAATTTGTTTTACACCACCGGAGGAGCCGATACCCTGGTAGTTTACTTTGCTACCGGTCTCTTTCTGATAGGTATCTGCCCATTTGGCATACACTGGCGCAGGGAAGGTTGCACCTGCACCTGTCAGGCTCGCTGCTGCAAACGCAGAGAACGCGCTCATGGATAAGGTCGCGGCGACAACAGTTGCGACAGTGGTACGCATAACTTTCATAATGTCTCCTGCACGGTTTTCGTAAATTGTTGTTTGAGTTGCTACTGTGAGCAAAATAGGACAAACAGGTGACAGTTAAATGTACGAAATATGACAGTTTTATGACAATGAAAAATACGGAAAGCTATTTATCTAAAAATACATTTAAAACAAAACGTTAATCATTACCATGACAGTAACATTTCGCTAAAATTTTCTTTTTATGACACTGCAAACAGTAGCTGAAGATGACGGTTTGTCACATAAAACAGGCGGGATAATTGATTAAAAACAGAACAAGTTTAAAAAAATGCCCCGCTTATAGCAGGGCATTTTCAGTTCAGTTAGGTACGGATTACTCTACGGTAACCGACTTAGCCAGGTTACGCGGCTGATCCACGTCGGTGCCTTTAATCAGCGCCACATGATACGCCAGCAGCTGCAGCGGAACGGTGTAGAAGATCGGTGCAATCACCTCTTCCACATGCGGCATCTCAATGATGTGCATGTTTTCGCTGCTGGTAAAGCCAGCATCCTGGTCAGCAAAGACGTACAGCTGACCGCCACGGGCGCGAACTTCTTCAATGTTGGACTTCAGTTTTTCCAGCAGTTCGTTGTTCGGCGCGACTACGATAACCGGCATATCGGCATCAATCAGCGCCAGCGGACCGTGTTTCAGTTCGCCTGCGGCATAAGCTTCAGCGTGAATATAAGAGATCTCTTTCAGCTTCAGCGCGCCTTCCAGCGCAATCGGGTACTGATCGCCACGGCCCAGGAACAGCGCATGGTGTTTATCAGAGAAACCTTCAGCCAGAGCGGCAATGCGTTTGTCCTGAGACAGCATCTGCTCAATACGGCTCGGCAGCGCCTGCAGACCGTGAACGATTTCCTGCTCAATAGCCACATCCAGGCCTTTCAGACGAGACAGTTTCGCCACCAGCATCAGCAGAACGGTCAGCTGAGTGGTAAATGCTTTCGTGGAGGCCACGCCGATTTCGGTACCAGCATTGGTCATCATCGCCAGGTCGGATTCGCGCACCAGAGAAGAGCCCGGTACGTTACAAATAGCCAACGAGCCCAGATAGCCCAACTCTTTGGATAAGCGCAGACCCGCCAGGGTATCTGCCGTTTCACCTGACTGGGAAAGGGTGATCATCAGGCTGTTACGACGCACGGCGGATTTGCGATAGCGGAATTCGGAAGCAATTTCGACATCACAAGGAATGCCAGCCAGCGATTCAAACCAGTAGCGGGACACCATACCGGAGTTGTACGACGTACCACAGGCGATAATCTGGATATGCTCAACCTGAGACAGCAGCTCGTTGGCATGCGAACCCAGCTCGCTTAAATCCACTTCACCGTGGCTGATACGGCCGGTCAGCGTGTTTTTAATTGCGTTCGGCTGTTCGTAGATCTCTTTCTGCATGTAGTGGCGATAAATACCTTTTTCGCCCGCATCGTATTGCAGATTAGATTCGATATCCTGACGTTTCACTTCCGCGCCAGACTTGTCGAAAATAGAGACCGAACGACGGGTCACTTCCGCGATATCGCCCTCTTCCAGGAAGATGAAGCGACGGGTTACCGGCAGCAGTGCCAGCTGATCGGAAGCGATAAAGTTCTCACCCATACCCAGACCAATCACCAGCGGGCTGCCAGAACGGGCCGCCAGCAGGGTTTCCGGGTTACGGGTATCCATGATCACCGTGCCGTAGGCACCGCGCAGCTGCGGAATAGTACGCAGCACGGCTTCACGCAGCGTACCACCCTGTTCCAGCTCCCAGTGCACCAGGTGAGCAATCACTTCGGTGTCGGTTTCAGAAACAAAGGTGTAGCCACGCGTTTTCAACAGCTCACGCAGTGGTTCATGGTTTTCAATGATGCCGTTATGCACCACAACAATGTGTTCAGAAACATGGGGATGCGCGTTCGCTTCTGAAGGTTCACCGTGTGTCGCCCAGCGGGTGTGAGCAATACCAGTACCACCATGCAGCGGATGTTCTTCCGCAGCAGCAGTCAGCATCTGCACTTTACCCAGACGACGCAAACGGGTCATGTTGCCTTCAGCATCGACAACGGCCAGACCAGCAGAGTCATAACCACGATATTCCAGACGACGTAAACCTTCGAGAAGGATTTCAGCTACATCACGCTGCGCGATAGCGCCAACAATTCCACACATATTTTTTGATTCCGAATTTAGGCATTGTGCCTGTCGTTGTCGGTCAACCTGATACCCGTATTCCGGGCGCCCCGAGCCTTGTAGAGAGTGGGGTTATTTTTATAGGTACTGCTTGTTGAGCGGAGGATTATATTATCCCCTCATCTCTTGTCTGCCTGATGGCGCTCACGGTTATCAGGCCTACAAAACGTCACCGCACGTAGGCCGGATAAGGCAAAGCCGCCATCCGGCAAAAATAAATTACTTCTTCTTCACCGGACGCTGCCAGCCCTGTTTATGAACCTGAGGTACACGGCTTAATACCAGTTCATTATCGGCGACATTACGCGTTACGGTGGTTCCGGCGGCAATCGTCGCACCTTTACCCACGGTGACAGGCGCCACCAGCTGAGTATCAGAACCCACAAACACATCATCACCAATAATGGTTTTAAACTTATTGGCACCATCGTAGTTGCAGGTGATCGTACCCGCGCCGATATTCACGTTATCGCCAATTTCCGCATCGCCCAGATAGGTCAAATGACCAGCTTTAGAGCCTTTACCCAGACGCGCTTTTTTCATTTCGACGAAGTTACCCACGTGTGCACCTTCCTGCAGCTCAGCACCAGGGCGCAGACGCGCGAATGGACCGATGGTGCAAGCGGCTTCCAGATGGGCATCTTCCACCACACTGTACGGGCTAAGCTCACAACCCTCACCAATCACGCTGTTTTTGATGATGCAGCCAGCGCCAATCTTGACGCGATCCCCAACGGTTACGTTACCTTCAATGATAACGTTAGTATCAATTTCAACATCGCGCCCGTGAATCAGCGTACCGCGAAGATCAAAACGTGCAGGATCGCGCAGCATCACGCCCGCCAGCAGCAGTTTTTCTGCCTGCTCGGACTGATACACACGTTCCAGACGGGATAACTGAAGGCGGTTATTTACCCCTTCCGTTTCACTGATTCGTGCCGGATGTACCGCAGCAATTTCACGTCCTTCCTGATACGCCATCGCGATGATATCAGTGATGTAGTATTCACCCTGCACGTTGTTGTTGGTCAGTTTAGACAGCCAACGCTTCATGTCAGCGCCGTTGGCAATCAGAATGCCTGTGTTGATTTCCTGGATTTGACGCTGCTCGTCAGTTGCATCTTTGTGCTCGACGATCCCTGTGACGTTACCGTTTTCGCGCGTAATACGCCCATAGCCGGAAGGGTCGTCCAGTTTTACCGTTAACAAACCGATACCACCCTGCGGTTTGGCTTCACGCAGGCGACGTAAGGTATCGGTAGAGATCAGCGGCACATCGCCATAGAGCATTAAAATGTCTTCGTCATCACTAAAGAATGGCGCCGCCTGCTGCATTGCATGGCCGGTACCCAACTGCTCAGCCTGCAGAACCCAATTCAGATTGCCATCTTTCAGCGTTTGCTTAAGCAGATCGCCACCGTGTCCGTAGACAAGGTGTACATGAGTCGCACCTAATTCATTAGCTGCATCAATGACATGCTGAACCATCGGCTTTCCTGCGAGGGTGTGCAGCACTTTAGGAAGATCGGAATACATACGCGTGCCTTTGCCTGCGGCAAGGATCACAACGCTCATAGCATTATTCAACATACACGTCCTGACTGTAATTTGAGAACGAATTTATACCGTTTCACATTGAAAATACTACATTTTTTTCAGCGTGAAATGGACCGAGGATAAAACGTTCAACAGGGGGGATTCCCCATCTGATAACTCACTATTTTCGTCTATATCTGCGTCTTTTGTCTCCCAAAAACCAGGAGTCTGCTCTTATTAAAGCCTTAGGTTAATGTTTTTGCTATTTTTTTACCGCATGAATAAAGCATTACATCAGCATAGAACGATTTTATTTATGTGATTCAGTGAGAAGCAGAAAAATGGATTGGGAAAGTTGAGGGGAGGAATGATAGAGAACGAATGATACAGCGAAGGAGGGGGGATTTAATAACGATGGCGCTAGCTGATAACCGTATTAAGCATCGCGCCACAGAACAGGTAGGGAACGACTAAACGTCCATGCTGCTGAAAAGGGCGATGATTTTGTTAAACAATTTCATGTTGGTATCCTGTTTTTATCTGAATTAATTTTGTGACGCACATCACATAAAAAGAGTCTACGCCTCATTTTTTAACCGATCAACATTTTTTGTGATGTAAATCACAAAATAATAAAACAGCTTTTTAGTTCCACTTTTACTGAAACAAATCCATAAAAAAAGCCAGCCTGGAAACCAGACTGGCCTTTGTGCTTTTCAAGCCGGTGTTACATCGCTTTTTTGGTCAACTCGATAACGCGCAGTTTCGCGATCGCTTTGGCCAGTTCCGCAGATGCCTGAGCGTAATCCACGTCACCATGAGAGCTCTTAATGTGCTCTTCAGCCTTACGCTTCGCTTCCAGGGCTCTCGCTTCATCGAGATCCTGTCCGCGAATCGCGGTATCAGCCAGTACGGTCACACTGCCAGGCTGCACTTCGAGAATGCCGCCGGACAGATAGATAAACTCTTCATGACCGAACTGTTTAACGATGCGGATCATACCAGGCTTAATGGCGGTGAGCAGCGGTGCGTGACCCGGGAAAATACCCAGTTCACCTTCACTACCCGTTACCTGGATTTTCTCGACCAGACCAGAGAACATTTGTTGCTCTGCGCTGACGACGTCCAGGTGGTAAGTCATTGCCATATCACCCTCCGATTAAGGCGTTAAAGTTTTTTGGCTTTTTCCACGGCTTCGTCGATAGAACCAACCATGTAGAACGCCTGCTCTGGCAGGTGGTCGTATTCGCCTTCCATGATGCCTTTAAAGCCACGGATGGTGTCTTTCAGGGAAACGTATTTACCCGGAGAACCGGTGAATACTTCCGCAACGAAGAACGGCTGGGACAGGAAGCGCTGGATCTTACGCGCACGTGCTACCACCAGTTTATCTTCTTCAGACAGTTCATCCATACCCAGGATGGCGATGATGTCTTTCAGTTCCTGATAACGCTGCAGCAGGGACTGTACGCCACGCGCGGTGTCGTAGTGTTCCTGACCAACAACCAGCGGATCCAGCTGACGGCTGGTGGAGTCCAGCGGGTCAACTGCCGGGTAAATACCCAGAGATGCGATCTGACGGCTCAGTACCACGGTTGCATCCAGGTGAGCAAAGGTGGTTGCTGGGGATGGGTCAGTCAAGTCATCCGCAGGTACGTATACCGCCTGAACGGAGGTGATAGAACCGGTTTTGGTAGAGGTGATACGTTCCTGAAGAACACCCATCTCTTCCGCCAGGGTCGGCTGGTAGCCTACCGCTGATGGCATACGACCCAGCAGTGCAGATACTTCTGTACCGGCCAGGGTGTAACGGTAGATGTTATCAACGAACAGCAGAACGTCACGACCTTCGTCACGGAACTTCTCAGCCATGGTCAGACCGGTCAGTGCAACGCGCAGACGGTTTCCCGGCGGCTCGTTCATCTGGCCATATACCAGGGATACTTTGTCCAGAACGTTGGAGTCGGTCATTTCGTGGTAGAAGTCGTTACCCTCACGAGTACGTTCACCTACGCCCGCAAACACGGAGTAACCGGAGTGTTCGATCGCGATGTTACGGATCAGCTCCATCATGTTTACGGTTTTACCTACACCCGCACCACCGAACAGACCGACTTTACCGCCCTTAGCGAACGGACACATCAGGTCGATAACTTTGATGCCGGTTTCCAGCAGTTCCTGAGAGCTGGACAGCTCTTCGTAGGAAGGTGCTGCGCGGTGGATAGCCCAACGCTCTTCTTCACCGATATCGCCTTTCATGTCGATCGGGTGACCCAGGACGTTCATGATACGACCCAGGGTTGCTTTACCTACCGGGACTTCGATCGGGTGTTCGAGGTCTTTAACTTCCAGACCACGACGCAGACCGTCGGAAGAACCCATGGCGATGGTACGTACGATACCGCCGCCGAGCTGCTGCTGAACTTCCAGCACCAGGCTCTCTTTACCATTCATAACCTCAAGAGCATCGTACACGCGCGGTACGGCATCCTGAGGGAATTCGACGTCAACCACGGCGCCGATTACCTGGACAATTTTTCCAGTAGCCATCTTGAATCCTCTACGAATTAACCTGGTTATACCGCGGATGCACCACCGACGATTTCGGTGAGTTCCTGAGTAATGCTGGCCTGACGAGCTTTGTTGTATACCAACTGCAGCTCTTTAATCAGGCTGCCGCCATTGTCGGTCGCGGCTTTCATCGCCACCATACGTGCGGCCTGCTCGCTGGCCAGGTTTTCTACCACGCCCTGATAAACCTGAGACTCGACATAACGACGCAGCAGTGTATCCAGCAGCGCTTTCGGGTCTGGCTCATACAGGTAATCCCAGGATTTACGCTTCAATTCATCATCATCTGATGCCGGCAGAGGCAGCAGTTGGGTGATGGTTGGCGTCTGAGACATGGTGTTAATAAATTTGTTGCTGACAACGTACAGTCTGTCCAGACGACCTTCATCGTAGGCCTGCAGCATCACTTTAACCGGACCAATCAGTTCGGACAGGGAAGGGTTATCCCCCATACCGGTTACCTGAGCGATCACGTTACCGCCAACGGAGTTAAAGAAAGACACGCCCTTAGAGCCGATCATTGCGATATCGCACTGAACGCCTTTATCGGACCATGTTTTCATATCCGCCAGCAGCTTTTTGAACAGGTTAATGTTCAAGCCACCGCACAGACCACGGTCGGTCGACACCACCAGGTAGCCCACGCGTTTAACGTCGCGTTCTTCCAGGTAAGGGTGCTTATATTCCAGATTACCATTCGCAAGGTGACCAATCACTTTGCGCATGGTCTCTGCATAAGGACGGCTGGCCGCCATGCGATCCTGCGATTTACGCATTTTGGAAGCGGCGACCATCTCCATCGCTTTAGTGATCTTCTGCGTGTTCTGGACGCTTGCGATCTTACTACGTATCTCTTTTGCGCCGGCCATGAGCTTCTCCTCAATGCCTTGCGGTCCGCCCTAAAGCAGACCGCCAGACGTTACCAGGACTGGGTTGCCTTGAAGGAATCGAGGATAGCTTTCAGCTTGCCTTCGATTTCATCGTTATAGCCACCGGACTGGTTGATCTCTTGCATCAGCGGAGCGTGGTCACGGTCAACGTAAGCCAGCAGAGCGGCTTCGAAGCTACCGATTTTCGCCAGTTCCACATCTTCGAGGTAACCGCGTTCAGCCGCAAACAGCACCACACCCTGCTGTGCAACAGACATTGGCGCATACTGTTTCTGCTTCAGCAGTTCAGTTACTTTCTGACCATGGCTCAGCTGCTTACGAGTAGCTTCATCCAGGTCGGAAGCGAACTGAGAAAACGCAGCCAGTTCACGATACTGTGCCAGAGCGGTACGAATACCCCCGGACAGTTTCTTGATGATCTTGGTCTGCGCTGCACCACCAACACGAGATACGGAGATACCCGGGTTAACTGCCGGACGAATACCGGAGTTAAACAGGTTGGTTTCCAGGAAGATCTGACCATCGGTAATGGAAATTACGTTGGTCGGAACGAACGCAGAAACGTCACCCGCCTGGGTTTCGATAATCGGCAGAGCGGTCAGGGAGCCGGTTTTACCTTTAACTTCACCATTGGTGAACTTCTCAACGTATTCCGCGTTTACGCGGGATGCGCGTTCCAGCAGACGGGAGTGGAGGTAAAATACGTCGCCCGGGAATGCTTCACGTCCTGGCGGACGACGCAGCAGCAGGGAAACCTGACGGTACGCAACGGCCTGTTTAGACAGGTCATCGTAAACGATCAGTGCATCTTCACCGCGGTCACGGAAGTATTCGCCCATTGCGCAACCGGCATATGGTGCCAGGTATTGCAGTGCAGCAGATTCAGACGCGGTCGCCACAACAACGATGGTGTTGGACAGTGCGCCGTGTTCTTCCAGTTTACGAACCACGTTGGAAATGGTGGACGCTTTCTGGCCGATAGCCACGTACACACATTTGATGCCGGAATCACGCTGGTTGATGATGGCATCGATTGCCATCGCAGTTTTACCTGTCTGACGGTCACCGATGATCAGCTCACGCTGGCCACGACCGATTGGGATCATGGCATCAACAGATTTATAACCGGTCTGGACTGGCTGGTCGACGGACTGACGTTCGATTACGCCTGGTGCGATAACTTCGATTGGCGAGAAGCCATCGTTATCAACCGGACCTTTACCGTCAATCGGGGAACCCAGAGTGTTCACCACACGACCCAGCAGGCCACGGCCAACCGGAACTTCCAGAATACGACCCGTACACTTAACCTTCATGCCTTCGGCGAGGTCAGCGTATGGACCCATCACTACTGCACCTACGGAGTCGCGCTCCAGGTTCAGTGCGATAGCGTAACGGTTACCCGGCAGGGAAATCATCTCACCCTGCATACAATCGGCCAGGCCGTGAATGCGGATAACACCGTCACTTACAGAAACAATAGTACCTTCGTTATGAGCTTCGCTCACAACACTGAACTGAGCAATGCGCTGCTTGATCAGTTCGCTGATTTCGGTGGAATTCAGTTGCATGCTCCAGTCCCCTTAAGACTGCAAGACGTCTGCAAGGCGCTCAAGACGGCCGCGTACGCTGCCATCAATGACCATATCACCCGCTCGGATGATTACGCCTGCCATTACAGACTTATCGATTTTGCAATTCAGCTTAACTTTGCGTGACAGACGTTTTTCCATCGCAGCACTAATCTTCGTAAGCTGTTCATCACTCAGTGCATTGGCAGAAGTGACTTCTACCTCAGAGATAGCCTCACTGGCTGCACGCAGGTGAATAAACTGCTCAAGAACATCCGGGAGCGCATTCAGACGGTTATTTTCAGCCATAACCCTAATCAGGTTTTGGCCGCTTTCGTCCAGCTGCTCACCGCACACGGCGATAAACGACTCAGCGAGCGTTTCCGGCGCCAGCGCGCCAGAGAGAAGCTCTGCCATTTGTTCGTTTTTTGTCACCTCAGCGGCGAACGTCAACATATCCTGCCAACGGTCAATGCTTTGGTGCTCAACGGCAAAGTCAAAAGCTGCTTTGGCGTAGGGGCGAGCTACCGTAATAAATTCAGACATCAGCCCCTCCCTCCTTACAGTTCAGCGACAAGTTTGTCCACGATGTCGCTATTAGCAGCTTCATCCACGGAACGTTCGATGATCTTCTCGGCGCCAGCAACAGCCAGGATAGCAACTTGCTTACGCAGCTCTTCGCGAGCACGTTTACGCTCGGCGTCAATTTCCGCCTGCGCCTGTGCCACGATTTTAGTACGTTCCTGCTCTGCTTCAGTTTTAGCTTCGTCCAGGATCTGAGCACGGCGTTTGTTCGCCTGCTCGATGATTACCTGAGCTTCCGCCTTCGCTTTTTTCAGCTGGTCGGTCGCGCTGGCCTTTGCAAGGTCAAGATCCTTATGTGCTCGTTCTGCAGAAGCAAGGCCGTCAGCAATTTCTTTTTGACGTTTTTCGATGGCAGCCATTAAAGGCGGCCATACGTACTTCATGCAGAACAGAACGAACAGGACAAACGCGATGGCCTGGCCGAGGATTGTTGCGTTAAGATTCACAGCACAATGCCTCTATCTAGTTAACGTTCTGATATTGCTCTTAATTCAAGCAACGCTTACTACGCGACAGCAAACATCACGTACAGACCCAGACCTACAGCGATCATTGGGATTGCATCCACCAGACCCATAACGATAAAGAACTGAGTACGCAGCAGAGGAATCAGATCCGGTTGACGCGCTGCGCCTTCCAGGAATTTACCCCCGAGGATGCCGATACCGATCGCAGCACCGATTGCCGCCAGACCCATCATCACAGCGGCAGCAATGTACAGCAGATCCATATTCAGGTTTTCCATGACAGTCTCCAGTTTGTTTCAGTTAAAACGTAGTAGTGTTGGTAAATTAATGCTCTTCAGATGCCATCGACAGATAGACAATCGTCAGAACCATAAATATGAAGGCTTGCAGCGTGATAATCAGTATGTGGAAAATGGCCCAAGGCACATTCAGGATCCACTGTGACCACCACGGCAACAGACCAGCAATCAGAATGAAAATCAGCTCACCGGCATACATGTTGCCGAACAGTCGCAGACCAAGAGAGATTGGTTTGGACAGCAGGCTTACCCCTTCAAGGATTAAGTTGACAGGGATGAACGCCCAGTGATTGAACGGCTGCAGCGTCAACTCTTTCGCGAAGCCACCGATGCCTTTCATTTTGATGCTGTAGAACAGAATGAGGATAAATACGCCCAGCGCCATCGACAGGGTGATGTTCACGTCAGCAGACGGAACCACACGCAGAGCCGGTAGGCCAAAGATATGCTCACCGATGTACGGCAGCAGGTCGATAGGCAGCAAATCCATCAAGTTCATCAGGAATACCCAGACGAAAATCGTCAAGGCCAGCGGAGCAATCAGCTTGCTTTTGCCATGGTACATGTCTTTCACGCTACCATGCACAAAGCCGATTACCAGCTCAATCGCGGTCTGAAATTTACCTGGTACGCCGCTGGTCGCCTTTTTGGCTACGCTACGGAACATAAGCAGGAACAACAGACCCAGAACCACCGAGAAGAAAATGGAGTCAATATTGAGCGTCCAGAAGGTGGCTGGGGGGTTGTGCGGATCCACCAGCGAGAATGTACGTAGGTCCAACTGAAGGTTATTCAGATGGTGTCCTATGTAATCCTGCGGCGTCATATTTTCTGAAGCCATGATGCCTTTACCCTTTGTTGTTAATTACAGCCGGCGCCAGTATCTGAACCACCAGCACCAAAACCCACGTAACGATCAGCGGCATGAATACCGCTTTCAAAACAGCCAACGCCACCACCAACAACACCAGCATCGCTAATACCTTGAAGGCTTCGCCGAAAGCGAACGACCAGGCTACTCGGCCCTTCGCTGGTGTATGTACCTGGTGACGCCAGGCAAATATCATAAACAACACATTAGGCAGTAACACTGCCAATCCTCCACACAACGCGGAGATGCCCCAGAAAGGGTCTTTGAGGCTAAACAGCAATCCACTTGCTATTACAACCAGAAGCTGTGTGAGCAAAAGCTTACGAGCAACGTTTCGACTCAAGAGCGACATAGACATCACGTTTTTACTCCTGCTCCCTTCGAGGTATGCCGCGTGTCGTATAAAACGTTCTTTATGGCTTAGAGTCAAGCATCAAAAAGCGGACAAATTATACGGTGCGCCTTCGTGATTTCAAACAATAAGTAGCTAAAAAGTGAATAAATGTTTAAATATTTTTCGCTGCCCCACATTTATTACTTTTAGGCAAACTGTGAACGATCATGCAAAACTGCAAATACCGCGAAAACACTGGCGTCAAAGCGTGCACCAGATCACACATTGAACATATTCACCTTCGCATAATTTATTTACGTGGCAATTGATGCCTTTTCATCTTTTTGATATTTAAGCGTAAAAATAGCCACTATTTCAAAAACAACGCCTAACAACAAAAAAACCGCTCATTGACATTTATAATAAAAAATTAACACGAACGGTGATTCTTACGTTCTATTTTTAGCAGACTGATATTTTCACAGCTGACTTGTTTCGCTTTTAACAAAAAACGGTACGTTATAGTTATGATGCAAAACCGTAAGGCACTAGTGAAATGTAACGACATTTAACCACACTATTACCTATGACTTTTAACACCTGAAAAGCCGTTTTTTCTCTATTTTTTTTGATAAAAATTAAATTTTGTTTGGCTTAATAACCACCAAATGACGTTCACCATCCAACTGCGGAACGCGTAATTTTTCGACGGACTCAACGCTGAATTCTGCTGGCAGCGAATCAATTTCATCTGCAGGCAACTGCCCTTTTAGCGCATAAAAACGCCCATTCTGGCCCGGCAAATGGTGACACCAGCTAACCATATCATTGAGTGAAGCGAAAGCACGGCTAATCACCCCATCAAACGGCGGTTCTGAAGGAAATTCTTCAACACGGCTTTGCACTGGAGTGATGTTAGTAAGCGCAAGCTCATGCTGCACCTGACGCAAGAAACGAACACGTTTTCCCAGGCTATCGAGCAGTGTGAAATGCGCTTCTGGACGCACGATAGAGAGCGGAATTCCCGGCAGGCCCGGTCCCGTACCTACATCGATAAAACGCTCACCCTTCAGATACGGTGCAACGACAATGCTGTCCAGAATATGGCGTACCAGCATTTCGTTGGGATCCCGCACCGACGTCAGGTTGTACGCTTTGTTCCATTTGTGCAGCATATCGACATACGCAATCAGCTGATTTTTCTGGTGATCGGTAAGAGAAATACCGGCATCAGCCAGCAGACGAGAGAGTTTGTTGAGCACGGTCGTTACCTGTTAATAATCAAATGCCCGATGCGCTTTCGCTTATCGGGCCTACAAATTCGTACGGCGGGCAAGCGAAGCGCCCCCGCCAAAATAGTGTTATCAAGCGCTGCGGCGCAGCATACCTTGTTTTTTCAGCCATACCAGCAGAATGGAGATGGCGGCAGGCGTTATGCCGGAAATACGCGATGCCTGACCGATCGAGACGGGTTTGTGATCGTTCAGCTTAGCGATAACTTCATTCGACAAGCCAGAAACCTGGCGATAATCCAGCGTTGCAGGCAACAGGGTGTTTTCATTGCGCTGTTGTCTTTCAATTTCTTCCAGCTGACGGGCAATATACCCTTCGTATTTCACCTGAATCTCAACCTGTTCTGCGGCCTGAGCATCATCAAGCGCGGGTGCGAACGCAGATAAAGAGGTCAACTGAGCATAGGTCATATCCGGGCGACGCAGCAGATCTTCACCGCTCGCTTCACGTGACAGAGGTGTAGCCAGGTGAGCATTCACTTCTGCTGCGGACTCCGCTAACGGATTCACCCAGGTTGATTTAAGACGTTGGCGTTCCTGTTCGATACGCTCCAGTTTCTCGTTGAAGCGAGCCCAGCGCTCATCGTCCACCAGACCCAGTTCACGACCAATTTCGGTCAGACGCAGGTCGGCGTTATCTTCACGCAGCATCAAACGGTATTCAGCGCGAGATGTGAACATACGGTACGGTTCTTTGGTACCCAGCGTACACAGGTCGTCCACCAGCACGCCAAGATAAGCCTGATCGCGACGCGGTGCCCACCCCTCTTTTTCAGCAGACAAACGCGCGGCGTTCAGACCAGCCAGCATGCCTTGTGCGGCGGCTTCTTCATAACCAGTTGTACCGTTAATCTGGCCCGCAAAGAACAGACCCTGGATGAATTTGCTTTCCAGAGTAGGTTTTAGATCACGCGGATCGAAGAAATCATACTCAATCGCGTAGCCAGGGCGGACGATTTTGGCATTTTCCATCCCCTGCATGGAGCGGACAATTTGCATCTGCACATCGAACGGCAGGCTGGTGGAGATGCCATTCGGGTAAATTTCGTTAGAGGTCAGCCCTTCCGGTTCGAGGAAGATCTGATGCTGGTTACGATCGGCAAAGCGCATCACTTTATCTTCGATCGACGGGCAGTAGCGTGGGCCGATACCTTCGATCACGCCAGCGTACATTGGGCTACGATCGAGGTTATTGCGGATCACGTCATGGGTTTTCTCATTGGTATGCGTGATGTAACACGGCATCTGGCGCGGATGTTGAGAAGCATCGCCCAAGAATGAGAAGACCGGCATCGGGTTATCGCTGTTTTGCTGGCCGAGCACGCTGAAATCAATCGTGCGCGCATCGATACGCGGCGGTGTACCGGTTTTCAGGCGGCTGACGCGCAGCGGCAGTTCACGCAGACGGCGTGACAGCGGGATGGACGGCGGATCGCCAGCGCGGCCACCGCTGTAGTTATCCAGACCAATATGAATTTTGCCGTCGAGGAAAGTCCCCACGGTTAATACGACCGCTTTGGCACGGAACTTCAGTCCCATTTGGGTTACTGCACCCACAACGCGATCGTTTTCGACAATCAGATCTTCAACCGCCTGCTGGAAGATCATCAGATTGGGTTGATTCTCCAGCGCAGTGCGTACCGCCTGGCGATAGAGCACACGATCGGCCTGAGCTCGGGTAGCGCGAACGGCTGGCCCTTTGCTTGCGTTTAGTATCCTAAACTGGATACCCGCATGGTCGATTGCTTTTGCCATCAACCCACCAAGCGCATCCACTTCTTTTACCAGGTGTCCCTTCCCAATACCGCCGATCGCCGGGTTGCAGCTCATCTGCCCCAGAGTGTCGATATTGTGTGTCAAAAGCAGAGTCTGTTGACCCATTCGCGCCGCGGCCATTGCGGCCTCGGTGCCTGCATGACCCCCGCCAATGATGATGACGTCAAAAGGATCCTGATAAAACATGGTAATTGCCTCGCATAACGCGGTGTGAAAATGGATTGAAGCCCGGGCCGTGGATTCTACTCAACTTTAGTCGATGGAGAAAGACCTGGGATCCTGGGTATTAAAAAGAAGATCTTTTTATTTAGAGATCTGTTTTATTGTGATCTCTTATTAGGATCGCACCTTTCTGTGGATAAGGACGATCCTTTAAGTAAGATCAACAGGTTGCTGAGGATCATTAGCTGTGAATGATCGGTGATCCTGGTCCGTATAAGCTGGGATCAGAATGAAGGGTTATACACAACTCAAAAACTGAACAACGGTTGTTCTTGGGATAACTACCGGTTGATCCAAGCTTTTAACCAGAGTTATCCACATAAAAAAGTACGATCTTTACAAAACTCTGAGCAACGGATGCCACGATCCCAGCCAAATTTCAGCCGGATCTTCCGGAATTTCATGTTCCAGTACGTTGATCCTGAGTGTTTCGCCGATCTGTTTCGCCCCACAGGCCTTCAATTCGGCTTCCAGCTTGTCGATTGCGCCGCAAAAGGTGTCATATTCACGACTGCCGATCCCGATTGCACCAAAGCGCACTTGTGACAGGTCCGGCTTTTGCTCGCGTAACGCATCATATAAAGGTTGCAGATTGTCAGGAATGTCTCCCGCACCGTGCGTGGAGCTGATAATCAGCCAGATCCCGTCAGTCGGAACCTCTTCAAGCATTGGCCCATGCAGTATTTCGCTGGAAAAACCGGCGTCGTCCAGCTTTTCAGCCAGATGCTCTGCTACATATTCCGCACTGCCAAGCGTACTACCGCTGATAAGAGTGATGTCTGCCATGATCGCCCACCTTTATAAAGAGGGCGTATTGTACGCTGTGAGCGAGCTGGGATCTACCTGTGGAAAAATAGGGGATTAAAAAAACCGATCATGGCTTGATGGTACGCATGATCGGGTTTTGCAGGACGATCAGGGTTTCAGTGGACTGAATTTCGTCAATTGTTTGGATCTTGTTGATAAGTACCTGCTGCAATGCGTCGATCGACTTGCACATCACCTTAATAAAGATGCTGTAGTGTCCGGTGGTGTAATACGCTTCGGTCACTTCATCGAGGCTTTCCAGTCTGGCCAGCGCTGACGGATAGTCTTTCGCACTTTTCAGGATGATGCCGATAAAGCAGCCGACGTCATAACCCAATTGTTTGGGACTGACATCAATCCGCGCGCCGGTAATAATCCCCGCCTGCTTCATCTTTTCTACGCGAACGTGAATTGTTCCTGGGCTGACGCCGAACTGTTTGGCTAATTCTGCGTAGGCGGTACGAGCATTTTCCATTAAGGCGTCAAGAATGCCGCGGTCCAGATTGTCGATCTGATAATTTTCCATAGGTTTTTCTTATGTAGATTAATGATTCCCTCTATTTTAGACGTAATTTTTAACGAATCAAAATCGAAGTCGGCTTTTTGTTTGTTGATTATTGAATATTACCTCCATTCTGTTGCTTAATCATAGGCAACAGGACACAGGAGTACACATAATGAAAACCGCTTACATTGCCAAACAACGTCAAATTAGCTTCGTAAAATCTCATTTTTCTCGCCAGCTGGAAGAGCGTTTAGGCCTGATCGAAGTTCAGGCGCCGATCCTCAGCCGCGTTGGAGATGGCACGCAGGATAACTTGTCGGGCTGTGAAAAAGCGGTGCAGGTGAAGGTTAAAGCATTGCCAGACGCTCAATTCGAAGTGGTTCATTCACTGGCGAAGTGGAAGCGTCAAACGTTAGGACAACACGACTTTAGCGCAGGCGAGGGGCTGTACACGCACATGAAAGCCCTGCGTCCCGATGAAAATCGCCTCTCCCCGCTGCACTCAGTGTACGTTGACCAGTGGGACTGGGAGCGCGTGATGGGCGACGGTGAGCGTCAATTCTCCACTCTGAAAAGCACGGTAGAGGCTATCTGGGCGGGAATTAAGGCCACCGAAGCTGCGGTTAGCAAAGAGTTTGGTCTGGCACCGTTCCTGCCAGAGCAGATCCACTTTGTTCATAGCCAGGAGCTGTTATCTCGTTATCCGGATCTTGATGCAAAAGGTCGTGAACGTGCGATCGCTAAAGAGCTGGGTGCGGTATTCCTGGTGGGGATCGGCGGCAAGCTCAGCGACGGTCACCGTCATGACGTACGTGCGCCGGATTATGATGACTGGAGTTCAGCGTCCGAGCTGGGTCATGCCGGTCTGAACGGTGATATTCTGGTCTGGAACCCGGTTCTGGAAGATGCGTTTGAGCTGTCTTCTATGGGGATCCGTGTGGATGCTGACGCCCTGAAACACCAGCTGTCTCTGACCGGTGATGAAGATCGCCTGAGTCTGGAGTGGCACCAGGCGCTGCTGCGCGGTGAAATGCCGCAGACAATTGGTGGCGGCATTGGGCAGTCGCGTCTGACCATGCTGTTGCTGCAATTACCGCACATTGGTCAGGTTCAGTGTGGCGTATGGCCGGCCCAGGTTCGTGAAAGCGTCGCTTCTCTGCTGTAACAATTAACGCCGCCAGCGTCTGAGCAGGCGGCTTCGCATCCCGGTATCAAAGCGCCAGATATGATCGAAAATGCGCATGATGCCGGGTTTGCCATGTGCTGACATCGCTACCGCATGAAAACGGTGCTGGTGCACCCGCTGTAATTCTCCCACTTTGCTGACTACTTCATCGGGCAATCGCTGAGCGATAAAATCTGAGATAACCACCGCATCGGCATCAAACCATTCCCGACCCTGCATGCGCTCAATTATGGCGCGAAAACAGCTGGCAATATCAGTGCCGCCACGAAAGCGCTGACTTAAAAAGCGGATCGCCTGTTCGATGCCCTCCGGACCGGAAAGCTCATAGCGCACCACTTCTGTTGAAAACAGCATAATGAAACAGCGCCGGTTATCGGCAAGGGCAACGCGCATTAGCGCCAGGCAAAAGGCTTTCGCACACTGCTCATTAAATCCGCCCATCGATCCCGAGGTATCAACGCAGACGATAAAAGGCCCGCGCGGCTGCTCGTCAAAATCCTGATGCACCACCGGACGTTCCGTTACTTTCTCACGCCATGCTTCGCCGTGCAGGCGGTAGGTGAGCAGTTGCTTTTCCACCAGCCGTCGGTAGAACTCGTATTCCAGTTCGGTAATGCCCAGCGTGGCCAGCTCTGGCGGTAGCAGGCGCAGGATATCGTCACTTTGCTGGATGCCATCCACCTGCTCCGGGACGGTTGCAGGTTCGCGCACCAGCGTACGGAAGGTTTCCATTGGCGCATCTTTACGCGGCACGGATTTCGCCTCTCTGGAACGACCTAACTGTTCGGCCAGGCGCTGGAGTTCGGGTTGTTGCGTCAGAAATTCGCCGTATTTCACCATCAACTGATAATCACCGCGCTTGATTTGGCCCGCGCTCATATCCCACAACCGGCCTGCTGCGTTGTCATTTTCTGCCAGTACAGGTTCCAGTTGCCCGCTGAGGGTCATCCGTTCTTGTACTTCACTGAGCAAATGCTCGCGCTCTTCTTCCAGCAGTTGCTGATTCAGCGTTGTTGTTTGCACCACCAGGCTCAGGCGCCAGCGCTGGAGAAAAAGCGTATGTAGGGCGGGCGTAAAGGTGCTGTTGTCATTGACCAGTTGCTGCGCTTGCCCGGCCCACGGCGAATGGAGGCGGTGCAATAGCGATAATATTTGCGGTAGCTGAACGATAAACTGCGCATGAGAGAGGAGCTGGCTTTGTTGATAGCACATAACCTCCTCCATCAGCTCCGGCGGTACATGGGTATCTTTGAGGCGGCTACGCAATGATTCACGCCAGCGGGGAATGTCGTCAGTGATCGCTTTTTTAAGGCGAGGAAATTTTTTAAAAAATACCACCATCTTTGGGGAAGCCAGCAGGGCGACGATCATCTCTTCGATCATCGCCTCTTCGCTGACTGCCAGCATGATGTTGAGCGTATCAAGGGTCAGCATTGTTGTGCCTGGCGGATTTGCGCCCCGACATCCTGCAGGCTGGCCTCAATGCGGCCTAACCAGTCGCTATGAATAAACAGGCATTTTTGCTGTTCGCTGAATGCGCTGTGCTGCTGATGCCACTCGTTATCGAGCGCCTCAAGCTCCTGTTTTATCTCTGCGGGCATACTCTCTTGCGAAGCACCCGGCAGCGCCAGGCGAGAACCTTGTAAACTGACATCGCGCACAACCAGATGCTGTGCGCTATCGACTTCCATATTCAGCGTTTGGGCAAAGCCGATCCCGTTTAGTTTTCCGCGGATCTCACCGCCTTTTGTTAGCCATAGTTCCAGCGCGCCACGTTCGAAAGCTATATGGATAACCTCCATATCATGCAGTTTTAAAGGCTTTTGCAGCAGTAATGTCACGACAGAAGACGAGGCTTCTGGCGGTAAATCATAATGAGGACGACGGCTGAACATTCCGCCCTGGCGGATCACCGTGAACGCCGTTTTGTCGCTTTGCTGCTGCTGGAGCTGAATGCGGCGCTGCACAATGCTGCCCAGGCGCGTCAGCATGGCTTGCTGTTGCCAGGCGTGTCCGGTCATCAATATTTCAAGCTGTTGTTGCATCAGATTCAGGCTTTGTGCGTCGTACCACAGGCAATCTTTCAGCAGGATCAGGTCGATAGGTACTACCGCATCGCGTCCGCTAAAGAAAGCACTGGCCTGGAGTAAGCGGATCGCTTTTTTCCAGCGACGATCGGACACATAAGGTGCATTCGGTAACACGTCCAACTGCTGGCGCAGCGTGAAAATGAGCTCAAACACGCGATCGGGAAGCTTGATCGCACCAATGTCTTTTTGCCACTGATGATACTCTTCATCCGTCACCTGCAATGATGCCGGGACCGGATTGTCGCTTTCATCCTGCTGACTTAACAGCATGGAGCGGAAATTGGCCTTGTCCTGAACTTTATCCAGCCACAGACGAATCAGCATACGGTCGTACAGCGCTTCCAGGCTGCTGTCGGCTTCAGGCAGTTCGTTGGAAGCAGCCACCAGCAGACGCATCGGAATTTTTTCTTCATACGCGCCGTTACGGAAATGACGTTCGTTAATGGCGGTCAACAGGGTGTTAAGAATTGCCGGGCCTGCTTTCCAGATTTCATCGAGAAAAACGATTTCAGCTTCAGGAAGATAGCCCGCCGTTAAGCGTTCATAGCGACCTTCGTCTTTTAACGCCTGAATGGACAGCGGACCAAACACCTCTTCGGGCGTAGAGAAGCGCGTCATCAGGTATTCAAAAGCGCGTGCGTTTTGGAAGGCAAACTTCAGTCGGCGGGCAATTAAGCTTTTTGCGATCCCCGGGGGGCCTAATAAGAAAACGCTCTCGCCGCTGAGTGCTGCCAGCAGACACAGACGAATGGCGTGGCTACGTTCATAAAGTCCCTTTTCCAGCGCATTGCTCAGACGGGAAATTCTTTCCGCTAATAAATGTGGGTGAGCCATAATGAAGTGGCGTCCTTTCGCCAAATGTACTGCATAAACTGCGAGTATAGATGCTTCACACCATTGCAGTAATAGACTGAAGGTGCGCTTATTTTTCTTTGAGCCAGATTAATCTGGTCTCATTTAGGGGTACGATTTTGTGATTAATCGTGCATACTGTGCGCCTTTTTGTGGGCCAAGGGACGACGCACACATTTCTTATATATACACCAAATCAATCAAGCTACACCAAGGCGGCAATGGAGTTTTCTTCTGGGATGGGGGGAATAACGAATGCAGCCCACACGGAGTGGCTTGAAAGATGATGTGTATAAACGAAAGACGAGTCTATGAGCACTGATAATAAACAATCATTGTCTGCGATTACCCTTGCGGCCATTGGGGTTGTCTACGGTGATATTGGTACCAGCCCACTTTATACGCTTCGTGAATGTTTGTCCGGCCAGTTTGGTTTTGGCGTTGAACGTGATGCCGTATTTGGTTTTCTCTCGCTGATTTTCTGGCTGCTGATCTTTGTTGTCTCCATTAAATACCTGACGTTTGTCATGCGCGCAGATAACGCCGGAGAAGGCGGGATCCTGACGCTGATGTCATTGGCCGGGCGCAATACCTCGGCGCGAACAACCTCCATGCTGGTCATTATGGGATTGATAGGCGGCAGCTTCTTTTATGGTGAAGTGGTGATTACGCCAGCCATTTCGGTGATGTCTGCGATTGAAGGTCTGGAGATAGTTGCCCCGCAACTGGATACCTGGATTGTTCCGCTCTCAATAATTGTGCTGACCCTGCTGTTTTTGATTCAAAAACACGGTACCGGTATGGTCGGTAAGCTGTTTGCGCCGATTATGCTGCTATGGTTCCTGACGCTCGCGGTATTAGGCGTGCGCAGTATTATTGGCAATCCGGAAGTACTGCAGGCGCTCAATCCGTATTGGGCGGTGCATTTCTTCCTCGAATTTAAAACGCTGTCCTTTATCGCGCTGGGTGCGGTGGTGCTGTCGATTACCGGTGTTGAAGCGCTGTATGCGGATATGGGCCACTTCGGTAAATTGCCGATTCGTCTGGCATGGTTTTCCGTGGTATTGCCTTCACTGGTGCTGAACTATTTTGGGCAGGGCGCGTTGCTGTTAAAGCATCCTGAAGCGATCAAAAACCCGTTTTTCCTGCTGGCGCCGGACTGGGCATTAATTCCATTGTTGATCCTCGCCGCGCTGGCAACGGTCATCGCCTCTCAGGCGGTTATCTCCGGTGTCTTCTCGCTGACGCGTCAGGCCGTACGTCTGGGGTATTTATCGCCGATGCGTATCATCCATACCTCGGAAATGGAATCGGGCCAGATTTACATTCCTTTCGTTAACTGGATGCTCTATTTTGCGGTAGTTATCGTGATAGTGAGCTTTGAACACTCCAGTAACCTTGCTGCGGCGTATGGGATTGCGGTAACGGGGACGATGGTACTGACTTCAATTCTGTCGACTACCGTGGCGCGCAAAAACTGGCACTGGAATAAATACTTCGTCTTCCTGATCCTGGTGGCGTTCTTGTGCGTCGATGTTCCGCTGTTCTCCGCGAACCTCGATAAGCTTATTTCCGGCGGTTGGCTGCCTCTGACGCTGGGTCTGGTGATGTTCACCATCATGACCACCTGGAAAAGCGAACGCTTCCGTCTGCTGCGTCGCATGCATGAGCACGGTAACTCTCTGGAGGCGATGATTGCTTCTCTGGAGAAATCGCCACCGGTACGCGTGCCGGGAACGGCGGTGTATATGTCCCGCGCACTGAACGTCATCCCGTTTGCACTTCTGCATAACCTCAAGCATAACAAGGTGCTGCATGAGCGCGTTATTCTGCTGACGCTGCGCACGGAAGATGCGCCCTATGTTCACAACGTGCGTAGAGTGCAGATTGAGCAGTTATCGCCCACCTTCTGGCGCGTGGTGGCCAGCTACGGTTGGCGCGAAACGCCGAACGTGGAGGAAGTGTTCCATCGCTGCGGTCTGGAAGGCTTAAGCTGTCGGATGATGGAAACGTCCTTCTTCATGTCGCATGAGTCGTTGATTGTTGGCAAGCGGCCATGGTACCTGCGTCTGCGCGGCAAGCTGTATCTGCTGCTACAGCGCAACGCGCTGCGCGCGCCGGACCAGTTTGAAATCCCACCGAACCGGGTTATTGAGCTTGGTACTCAGGTAGAGATTTAATCTCATCGACGCCCTCTTTCATCGCGAAAGGGGGCGTTTTGTTTTGCCCCTCTCAGTTTTCATTTCATCGAATGATAATCCTTGCGAAACGTTTCGATGGCGATCACATTTTCGTAACGTCGCGGTGGTTTTCTGTCCACTCTTCGCACTACACTTATCTTCAGCGAAACGTTTCGCTAGTGGGGAAAGAAAATGAAGAAAGGCACGGTACTCAACTCTGAAATTTCAACGGTGATCTCCCGTCTGGGGCATACCGATACGCTGGTGGTGTGTGATGCAGGTTTACCCATCCCGAACAGCACAACGCGTATTGATATGGCATTAACCCAGGGCGTACCTTCTTTTATGCAGGTACTGGATGTGGTCACACGTGAAATGCAGGTCGAGGCGGCCATTCTCGCGTCGGAAATTAAACAACATAATCCGCAACTCCACGAAACGTTGCTCAGCCACATTGAGCAACTGCAACAACACCAGGGAAACACCATAGAAATTCGTTACACCACGCATGAACAATTCAAAAAACAAACCGCAGACAGTCAGGCGGTAATTCGCAGCGGAGAATGTTCTCCGTATGCGAATATTATTCTCTGTGCTGGCGTCACGTTCTGAGGCCATCATGAACGCATTACTGCAACTTAAAGGGATCGATAAAGCGTTCCCGGGCGTAAAAGCGCTATCCGGCGCCGCGTTGAATGTCTACCCTGGCCGCGTAATGGCGCTGGTGGGCGAAAACGGCGCGGGCAAATCCACCATGATGAAAGTGTTGACCGGGATCTATACCCGTGATGCTGGCTCTTTATTATGGCTGGGGAAAGAGACCACCTTTAACGGCCCTAAATCCTCTCAGGAAGCTGGTATCGGTATCATCCACCAGGAGCTGAACCTGATCCCGCAACTCACTATCGCCGAGAACATTTTTCTTGGCCGTGAGTTTGTGAATCGCTTTGGCAAAATTGACTGGAAGAAGATGTACGCCGAAGCCGATCTGCTGCTCGCCAAACTGAATCTGCGCTTTAAAAGCGACAGACTGGTTGGTGAGCTGTCGATTGGCGATCAGCAGATGGTCGAAATTGCCAAAGTGCTGAGCTTTGAATCGAAAGTCATCATTATGGATGAACCGACGGATGCCCTCACCGATACCGAAACCGAATCCCTGTTCCGCGTCATCCGCGAACTGAAATCCCAGGGACGCGGCATTGTCTATATTTCTCACCGTATGAAAGAGATCTTCGAGATTTGCGACGACGTAACCGTCTTCCGCGACGGGCAGTTTATTGCCGAGCGTGAAGTCGCCTCGCTGACTGAAGACTCGCTGATTGAAATGATGGTGGGACGTAAGCTGGAAGATCAGTACCCGCGCCTGGAAAAAGCGCCGGGTGATATTCGCCTGAAGGTCGATAACCTGTGCGGTCCTGGCGTAAACGATGTTTCGTTCACGCTGCGTAAAGGCGAGATCCTTGGCGTATCCGGGCTGATGGGGGCCGGACGAACCGAACTGATGAAAGTGTTGTACGGCGCATTGCCGCGCACCAGCGGTTACGTCACGCTTGATGGCCATGAAGTGGTTACCCGTTCGCCGCAGGATGGGTTGGCTAACGGCATCGTCTATATTTCTGAAGACCGTAAACGCGATGGTTTAGTGCTGGGCATGTCGGTGAAAGAGAACATGTCACTGACCGCGCTGCGTTATTTCAGCCGCGCCGGTGGAAGCCTTAAACATAAAGATGAGCAGCAGGCGGTGGGTGATTTTATTCGTCTGTTCAATGTTAAAACACCATCAATGGAACAGGCTATCGGTCTGCTGTCCGGTGGTAACCAGCAGAAAGTGGCGATTGCGCGCGGTCTGATGACGCGGCCAAAAGTGCTGATCCTTGATGAACCAACGCGCGGCGTTGACGTTGGAGCCAAGAAAGAAATCTATCAGCTTATCAACCAGTTTAAGGCTGACGGGCTGAGCATCATTCTGGTCTCCTCTGAGATGCCAGAAGTATTGGGCATGAGCGATCGAATTATCGTTATGCATGAAGGGCATCTCGGCGGTGAGTTCACTCGCGAGCAGGCCACTCAGGAAGTATTAATGGCTGCCGCTGTGGGCAAGCTTAATCGCGTGAATCAGGAGTAAAAAAGATGACTACCCAGGCTGTTTCTGGTCGCCGTTATTTCACTAAAGCATGGCTTCTGGAGCAAAAGTCGCTCATCGCTCTGTTAGTGCTGATCGCGATTGTTTCCACCATGAGCCCTAACTTTTTTACCGTTAATAACCTTTTCAACATTCTCCAGCAAACGTCGGTGAACGCTATCATGGCCGTTGGCATGACGCTGGTTATCCTGACGTCAGGTATCGATCTGTCCGTCGGTTCCTTGCTGGCGCTTACCGGCGCGGTTGCGGCTTCAATTGTAGGGATTGAGGTCAATGCGCTGGTGGCTGTTGCTGCAGCCCTGGCGCTCGGCGCTGCCATTGGTGCAGTCACCGGGGTGATTGTTGCGAAAGGTCGGGTGCAGGCGTTTATTGCAACGCTGGTGATGATGCTGCTGCTGCGCGGCGTGACCATGGTGTACACCAACGGCAGTCCGGTTAATACCGGATTTACTGACAATGCCGATCTGTTTGGCTGGTTTGGTATTGGTCGTCCGTTAGGCATCCCTACGCCAGTGTGGATCATGGGGATTGTCTTCCTCGCGGCGTGGTACATGCTGCACCACACTCGTCTGGGCCGTTATATCTACGCGCTGGGCGGTAACGAAGCGGCAACGCGTTTGTCTGGTATCAGCGTCAGTAAAATCAAAATTATCGTTTACTCACTGTGCGGTCTGCTGGCATCGCTGGCGGGCATCATTGAAGTCGCGCGCCTCTCCTCTGCGCAACCAACAGCAGGTACTGGCTATGAGCTGGATGCGATCGCCGCGGTGGTGTTAGGCGGTACCAGCCTGGCGGGTGGTAAAGGACGTATTGTTGGGACGCTGATCGGCGCATTGATTCTTGGTTTCCTCAATAATGGTTTGAATTTGTTAGGTGTATCCTCCTATTACCAAATGATCGTCAAAGCGGTGGTGATTTTGCTGGCGGTACTGGTAGACAACAAAAAGCAGTAACAACGATTACAGGACATCTTAAATATGAACATGAAAAAACTGGCTACCCTGGTTTCTGCTGTTGCGCTGAGCGCCACCGTGAGCGCGAATGCGATGGCGAAAGATACCATTGCGCTGGTGGTCTCCACCCTCAACAACCCGTTCTTTGTTTCTCTGAAGGATGGGGCGCAAAAAGAGGCGGATAAGCTGGGTTACAACCTGGTGATTCTGGACTCGCAGAATAACCCGGCGAAAGAGCTGGCTAACGTTCAGGACTTAACGGTTCGTGGAACTAAAATTCTGCTGATCAACCCGACTGACTCTGATGCCGTTGGTAATGCTGTGAAGATGGCTAACCAGGCAAAAATTCCGGTTATTACCCTTGACCGTGTTGCCTCCAAAGGCGAAGTGGTAAGCCACATTGCGTCTGATAACGTGTTGGGTGGCAAAATTGCGGGTGATTACATCGCGAAGAAGGCCGGTGAAGGCGCGAAAGTTATCGAACTGCAGGGGATTGCCGGAACTTCAGCGGCGCGTGAGCGTGGTGAAGGTTTCCAGCAGGCCGTTGCGGCACACAAATTTAACGTACTGGCCAGCCAGCCGGCAGACTTCGACCGCACCAAAGGTCTGAACGTCATGCAGAACCTGCTGACCGCGCATCCTGATGTGCAGGCCGTATTTGCCCAGAACGATGAAATGGCGCTGGGTGCGCTGCGCGCACTGCAAACCGCGGGTAAATCTGATGTGATGGTGGTTGGATTTGACGGCACTCCAGATGGCGAAAAAGCAGTAAATGATGGCAAACTGGCTGCGACTATTGCTCAGTTGCCGGATCAGATCGGCGCGAAAGGCGTTGAGACTGCGGATAAAGTCCTGAAAGGCGAGAAGGTTCAGGCTAAATATCCGGTTGACCTGAAGCTGGTCATCAAGCAGTAATACCGATTCAGGTCGCTCGCGGCCTGATGGAGACATAAATACGCCATCCCCGTATCTGATTTTGGGGATGAAAGCGTAAAAAGAAAAGCAGGGCACGCGCCACCCTAACCCGGTGGCGCACTTTGACTTGGAACACCAAATATGAAAACCGCAGGCAACCTCGTTGTTCTTGGCAGTATCAATGCCGATCACATCCTTAACCTTAACTCTTTCCCGACACCTGGTGAAACCGTAACTGGTAGCCATTATCAGGTCGCATTTGGCGGTAAAGGCGCGAATCAGGCTGTTGCTGCGGGTCGTAGTGGCGCGAATATCGCATTCATTGCCTGTACGGGCGATGATGATATTGGCGAAAGTGTGCGTAAACAGTTAGCCAAAGATAACATCGATATCGCGCCGATTAGCGTAATTTCGGGGGAATCGACCGGTGTGGCGTTGATTTTTGTGAATGGTGAAGGTGAGAACGTTATCGGCATTCATGCCGGAGCGAACGCAGCTCTTTCGCCAGCGCTGGTGGAAGCGCAGCATGAGCGTATTGCTCAGGCGTCCGCCTTACTTATGCAGTTAGAATCGCCGATCGAAAGCGTACTGACTGCAGCAAAGATTGCACATCAAAATAAGACCATGGTCGCCCTGAACCCGGCACCGGCACGTGAACTTTCTGATGAACTGCTGGCGCTGGTGGATATTATTACCCCGAATGAAACCGAGGCTGAAAAGCTGACGGGGATCCGGGTCGAAAATGATGAAGACGCGGCCAAAGCGGCGCAGGCATTGCACGCTAAAGGTATCCATACTGTACTGATTACTTTAGGTAGTCGCGGTGTGTGGGCCAGCGTTAATGGCGAAGGTCAGCGTGTGCCCGGTTTTAAAGTGGAAGCCGTTGATACTATTGCCGCTGGAGACACCTTTAATGGCGCGTTAATTACAGCGTTGCTGGAAGAGACTCCGCTGCCTGAAGCGATCCGTTTTGCGCATGCCGCTGCGGCGATAGCGGTTACCCGTAAAGGCGCACAGCCTTCCGTTCCGTGGCGCGAAGAAATAGAAGCGTTTTTAAGTCAACAGAGGTAACGCTTGGCTACAATGAAGGACGTCGCCCGCCTGGCGGGTGTTTCCACGTCGACGGTTTCTCACGTCATTAATAAAGATCGCTTTGTCAGTGAGTCCGTCACTGACAAAGTAGAAGCTGCAATTAAAGCGCTGAACTACGCGCCCTCAGCGCTGGCGCGTAGCCTCAAGTTAAACCAGACCCGCACGATTGGCATGTTAATCACTGCCAGTACCAATCCCTTCTATTCTGAACTAGTGCGCGGCGTTGAACGTAGCTGTTTTGAGCGCGGCTACAGTCTGGTGCTGTGCAATACCGAAGGCGATGAACAGCGCATGAACCGTAATCTGGAAACTCTGATGCAAAAACGTGTGGACGGCTTGTTGCTGCTCTGCACCGAAACACATCAGCCTTCCAGAGAGATAATGCAGCGTTATCCTTCTATACCGACCGTGATGATGGACTGGTCGCCTTTTGATGGTGAAAGCGATCTGATTCAGGATAATTCCTTGCTGGGCGGGGATTTAGCCACGCAACATCTTATCGAAAAAGGTTTTACGCGCATTGCCTGCATCACCGGGCCGCTGGATAAAACCCCGGCGCGTTTGCGTCTGGAAGGATATCGGGCAGCAATGAAGCGGGCGGGGTTGCCTGTTCCGGAAGGCTACGAGATTACCGGTGACTTTGAGTTCGGCGGCGGCTTTGAAGCTATGCAAACGTTGCTGTCGCATAAACAGCGACCGCAGGCCGTTTTTACCGGCAATGATGCAATGGCAGTTGGCGCGTATCAGGCTCTGTACCAGTCAGGATTGCGCATTCCGCAGGATATGGCTGTGGTGGGTTACGATGATATCGAGCTGGCGCGCTATATGACGCCGCCCCTGACGACCATCCACCAACCAAAAGATGAATTGGGCGAACTGGCCATCGATGTATTAATTCACCGGATGGCGCAGCCCGCATTACAGCAACAGCGTTTGCAGCTTACTCCTGTTCTGATGGAGCGGGGGTCGGTTTAGGTTTGTGCCGATCTTTGATCAGGTTACGTCCATCTTTGGCTTTTAGCAGCATGAACATCAGCGCGGATATTACCGTGATAGCGCCCATCGTCATAAAGGTGTAGTGGAACTGCTCGACCGTATTGGTTCCTTCCATACCTTCATAGATACGCAGAACGGCGGCGCTGATGGCAACCCCTAAACTGATTGATAACTGCTGAGTAACGGCCAATACGCTGTTGCCGCTGCTGGCGTTTTCATCGGTCAGATCCGCCAGAGTGATGGTATTCATTGAAGTAAACTGGGTGGACATCGCCATACCTAAAATGAACAACGGCAGGATTAGCATCCAGACCGGCATGGCAGGAGATTGCAAAGCGAACTGCGCAATCATCAGTCCGATAAATACTGTAACACCCACCAATGTGGTCCTGTAGCCGAGTTTGCGCAGAACCTGCGTCACCATGGATTTTGCCAGAATTGAACCTAACGCTGTTGGCGCCATCATGCAGCCGGCTATCAGAGCCGGATATCCAAATCCTACCTGCAACATCAGCGGCATTAAGAAGGGCACGCAGCCTGTGCCCAGGCGAGTGGCGAGGTTTCCGGCGATCCCAACAGAAAAGGTCCGAGTCTTAAATATCGGAAGCGATATCAGCGGCGTTGGGTGGCGACGCGCATGGCGAATATAGGCGAGTAGTAACAACACACTGGCAAGAATAATACCGAGTGCGACCCAGGTCTCGACAAGCTTCTCACCGAACAATTCAACGCCGCTGGAAAACAACACCAGGCTCAAACCAAACAGAAAGAAACCGGTCATATCAAAACCGCGGCGTGGCGTGGTGAAGTTCGGCATATATTTGCGGGCATAGAAGATACCGGCAATGCCAATTGGAATATTAATCAGGAAGATCCAGTGCCAACTGGCCCATGTAACCAGTACACCGCCCAATACCGGACCTAAAATCGGCCCCACAAGTCCTGGCATGGTGACGAAGTTAAGCACGGGAAGCAGTTCGCTGCGGGGGTAAGCACGCAATAACGCCAGACGGGCAACGGGCATCATCATGGCGCCACCGATTCCCTGAATGACACGGAAAATCACCAGTTCGCTTAGGGAGCTGGACAGCGCACAGGCCAGCGATCCCAATGTAAACAGGCTAACGGCAATCATAAAGACGCGTCGGGTACCAAATCGGTCTGCCAGCCAACCACTTACCGGGATCAGCATCGCGACAGTCAGGGTATAGCTGATAATGGCCGACTGCATGGCGAGTGGAGAGCGGTTAAGACTATGTGCTATTGCGGGTAGGGCGGTATTGAGGATCGTGGCGTCTAGTGCCTGCATAAAAAAGGCCATGGCTGCTATCCACGGTAGCCCGGCCATACTGCGTGATTTCTTTTCTGACATATTATTTATCCGGTAGCACGTTCGGTGCTATCAGCAATGCCTGACAGGCAGCAAAGGCACGATCGCCATCGTTATCATCTATTGCGTCGACAATGGCCTGGTGCAAATCCAGTTTCACCACATCGTTATAGGTAATAGAGGTAAAGTAGGTCTGGTAAACCGAATGGAACAGAGATGCAAAGGAAATAAGGAACGGATTCGCACTCATTTCATAGATGTGCTCATGCCAGGCGATATCAACCTCAATCCAGCGTTCGCGTCTGAAGTTTCTTTTCAGCTCGACCATCTCTTCCATCAGCGTGTTGAGGTGCGCTTTCTGTTCAGCCGTACCTATGGTCGCTGCCAGTAAGCACGCTTGAGGCTCCAGGCTGATACGCATCACCAGAAAATGTTTAATGACCTGCGGGAAATTATCTTCTGTCATCCACCAGGTGAGCAGCTCCTGGTCAAGGAAGTTCCAGTTTGCTTGCGGCATGACGCGTGTACCAATACGTGGGCGCGGTAATACCATACCTTTTGCCGTTAATGTTTTTACTGCTTCTCTTACCGCGGTGCGACTCACGCCAAACTGATCGCCCAGCTCTATTTCGCCAGGCAATATCGCACCCGGCGCGTATTCACCTTTTAATATTCGCTGAGCCAGCTTTTCGGCCAGAACGTAGGACAAGTTTTTCTGTGCGGCTAGCTGTTGGGCATTTAACGGCATGAATGTTCTTCCTTACTCTTTTTCTTATTCATTAGTATGCCACCTGGAAATGTGATTGCGGCTGCAAAAACGGCAATTTGCTTATTTTATGGCATGTTAATGGTTGTTTTGGTGAAAAAATACGCACTCGGAAAGTTATTTTAAATTTCCCCTTGTCAGCCTGAAATAACTCCCTATAATGCGCCTCCACTGACACGGAACAACGGATTACAAGCCGCCGGGTCAGCGGGGTTCCACTGAGAACTCCGGCGAAGAAAGCGAAATTAAATGCTTGACTTCGTAGCGGGATGGCGTAATATGCACACCCCGCGCCGCTGAGAAAAAGCGAAGCGGCACTGCTCTTTAACAATTTATCAGACAATCTGTGTGGGCACTCGAAGATACGGATTCTTAACGTCGCAAGACGAAAAATGAATACCAAGTCTCAACGAGTGAACACGTAATTCATTACGAAGTTTAATTCATTGAGCATCAAACTTTTAAATTGAAGAGTTTGATCATGGCTCAGATTGAACGCTGGCGGCAGGCCTAACACATGCAAGTCGAACGGTAGCACAGAGGAGCTTGCTCCTTGGGTGACGAGTGGCGGACGGGTGAGTAATGTCTGGGAAACTGCCCGATGGAGGGGGATAACTACTGGAAACGGTAGCTAATACCGCATAACGTCGCAAGACCAAAGAGGGGGACCTTCGGGCCTCTTG
Organism: Citrobacter sp. Cpo147; assembly: GCF_030332405.1. Taxonomy (NCBI): domain Bacteria; kingdom Pseudomonadati; phylum Pseudomonadota; class Gammaproteobacteria; order Enterobacterales; family Enterobacteriaceae; genus Citrobacter; species Citrobacter sp. Cpo147. Next base: position 1,334 of record NZ_JAOWHX010000034.1, on the reverse strand, counting down.
CCATCGGATGTGCCCAGATGGGATTAGCTAGTAGGTGGGGTAACGGCTCACCTAGGCGACGATCCCTAGCTGGTCTGAGAGGATGACCAGCCACACTGGAACTGAGACACGGTCCAGACTCCTACGGGAGGCAGCAGTGGGGAATATTGCACAATGGGCGCAAGCCTGATGCAGCCATGCCGCGTGTATGAAGAAGGCCTTCGGGTTGTAAAGTACTTTCAGCGAGGAGGAAGGTGTTGTGGTTAATAACCGCAGCAATTGACGTTACTCGCAGAAGAAGCACCGGCTAACTCCGTGCCAGCAGCCGCGGTAATACGGAGGGTGCAAGCGTTAATCGGAATTACTGGGCGTAAAGCGCACGCAGGCGGTCTGTCAAGTCGGATGTGAAATCCCCGGGCTCAACCTGGGAACTGCATCCGAAACTGGCAGGCTAGAGTCTTGTAGAGGGGGGTAGAATTCCAGGTGTAGCGGTGAAATGCGTAGAGATCTGGAGGAATACCGGTGGCGAAGGCGGCCCCCTGGACAAAGACTGACGCTCAGGTGCGAAAGCGTGGGGAGCAAACAGGATTAGATACCCTGGTAGTCCACGCCGTAAACGATGTCGACTTGGAGGTTGTGCCCTTGAGGCGTGGCTTCCGGAGCTAACGCGTTAAGTCGACCGCCTGGGGAGTACGGCCGCAAGGTTAAAACTCAAATGAATTGACGGGGGCCCGCACAAGCGGTGGAGCATGTGGTTTAATTCGATGCAACGCGAAGAACCTTACCTACTCTTGACATCCAGAGAACTTAGCAGAGATGCTTTGGTGCCTTCGGGAACTCTGAGACAGGTGCTGCATGGCTGTCGTCAGCTCGTGTTGTGAAATGTTGGGTTAAGTCCCGCAACGAGCGCAACCCTTATCCTTTGTTGCCAGCGGTTAGGCCGGGAACTCAAAGGAGACTGCCAGTGATAAACTGGAGGAAGGTGGGGATGACGTCAAGTCATCATGGCCCTTACGAGTAGGGCTACACACGTGCTACAATGGCATATACAAAGAGAAGCGACCTCGCGAGAGCAAGCGGACCTCATAAAGTATGTCGTAGTCCGGATTGGAGTCTGCAACTCGACTCCATGAAGTCGGAATCGCTAGTAATCGTGGATCAGAATGCCACGGTGAATACGTTCCCGGGCCTTGTACACACCGCCCGTCACACCATGGGAGTGGGTTGCAAAAGAAGTAGGTAGCTTAACCTTCGGGAGGGCGCTTACCACTTTGTGATTCATGACTGGGGTGAAGTCGTAACAAGGTAACCGTAGGGGAACCTGCGGTTGGATCACCTCCTTACCTTAAAGAACC
>NZ_JAOWHX010000033.1:0-677569 GCF_030332405.1 Citrobacter sp. Cpo147 | reverse complement strand
CCTTTTGATTTGTTAAAACACCTTGCGGTCTGGCAACTGCAAGGGTTAAACAAGAAATCAAAAGGGGGTCCCAATGGGGGACGAAAAGAGCTTAGCGCACACCCGATGGAACTGTAAATATCACATAGTTTTTGCGCCCAAATACCGAAGACAAGCATTCTACGGGGAGAAACGTAGGGCGATAGGCAGCATATTAAGAAAGCTGTGTGAGTGGAAAAACGTGCGGATCCTGGAAGCGGAATGCTGTGCAGATCATATCCATATGCTTGTGGAAATCCCGCCCAAAATGAGCGTATCCGGTTTTATGGGTTATCTGAAAGGTAAAAGCAGTCTGATGTTGTATGAGCAGTTTGGTGATATGAAGTTTAAATACAGGAACAGGGAGTTCTGGTGTCGTGGGTATTACGTAGATACGGTGGGTAAGAACACAGCAAGGATACAGGAATACATAAAGCACCAGCTTGCAGAGGATAAAATGGGCGAGCAGTTATCGATCCCTTATCCGGGTAGCCCGTTTACGGGCCGTAAGTAACGAAGTCTGATGCAAATGTCAGATCGTATGCGCCTGTTAGGGCGCGGCTGGTAACAGAGCCTTATAGGCGCATCAGAAAAACCTCCGGCTATGCCGGAGGATATTTATTAATGGCATTGCGACAAAAGACATTTACCGCTACCTTAACCACACTCTATTAATGCCCTGAGGCGGAGCTTCGCCCCTTTGAAATACCTTGCTTCCGTTCATTCAACCCTAAAAGTCTCACGCTACCTGTTCAGAGCGTTGGCGCTCGTTATCTGGTGTCTGATTGCGTTTGCTTCCGTGTTCTACATTGTGAATGCGCTGCACCAGCGAGAGTCTGAGATCCATCAGGAGCTTAATCTCAGCTCCGATCAGGCCCAGCGCTACATTCAGCGCACATCTGATGTCATTAAAGAGCTGAAATATATTGCCGAGAATCGCTTAACGGCGGAAAACGGTGTGATGTCGCTGCGGGCGCGAGATGATAAAACCGTCGTGCCTAATTTTGAGCCGTTGTTTGCCGACTCCGACTGTTCTGTCATGGGCAACGCCTGGCGAGGTTCTCTGGAATCACTGGCATGGTTTATGCGCTACTGGCGCGACAACTTTTCCGCCGCCTATGATTTAAATCGAGTGTTCCTGATCGGCAGCGACAACCTCTGTATGGCCAATTTCGGTTTGCGTGATATGCCCGTTGAACGTGACGAGGCCCTGAAGGCGCTGCATGAGCGCATTATTAAGTATCGTAATGCTACGCAAGACGAAAATGGCAACAACTTGTTCTGGATCAGCCAGGGGCCACGTCCGGGAGTAGGGTATTTCTATGCGCTGACGCCGGTTTACCTCGCCAATCGCCTCCAGGCGCTGTTGGGCGTAGAGCAGCCAATTCGCATGGAGAATTTCTTCACGCCGGGCAGTTTACCGATGGGCGTGACCATCCTCGACGAAAATGGGCATGCGCTAATTTCTCTCACTGGCCCTGAAGGGAATATTAAGGCTGAGCCCCACTGGATGCAGGAACGCTCCTGGTTTGGTTACACACCGGGTTTCCGCGAGCTGGTATTGAAGAAGAATCTGCCTCCGTCCTCCCTGAGCATCGTGTACTCCGTACCGGTCGATCTGGTGCTGGAGCGGATCCGCATGATGATCCTGAACGCTATCTTGTTGAACGTGCTGGTCGGCGCGGCATTGTTTATGCTCACGCGCATGTATGAACGGCGCATTTTTATTCCAGCGGAAAGCGATGCTCAGCGTCTGGAAGAACATGAGCAGTTTAACCGTAAAATCGTAGCTTCTGCGCCGGTGGGTATTTGTATTCTGCGCACGATGGATGGCATTAACATCCTGAGTAACGAACTGGCGCACACCTATCTGAACATGCTGACGCATGAAGACCGTCAGCGGTTAACGCAAATTATTTGCGGCCAACAGGTCAATTTTGTTGATGTGCTGACCAGCAACAATACCAATCTGCAAATCAGCTTTGTGCACTCGCGCTATCGCAATGAAAACGTGGCAATTTGTGTCCTGGTTGATGTCAGTGCGCGCGTTAAAATGGAAGAGTCGTTGCAGGAGATGGCGCAGGCGGCGGAACAGGCCAGCCAGTCCAAATCGATGTTCCTTGCGACGGTGAGCCATGAGCTACGTACACCTCTATATGGCATTATCGGTAACCTTGATTTGTTGCAAACCAAAGAGTTACCGAGTGGGGTGGATCGTCTGGTAACGGCGATGAATAACTCTTCCAGTCTGCTGCTGAAAATTATCAGCGATATTCTCGACTTCTCAAAAATTGAATCTGAACAGCTGAAGATTGAGCCGCGAGAGTTTTCACCGCGTGAAGTCATGAACCATATTACGGCTAACTATTTGCCGCTGGTGGTCCGCAAGCAGTTGGGGTTGTACTGCTTTATCGACCCGGATGTGCCTGTGGCGCTGAATGGCGATCCGATGCGTTTACAACAGGTGATTTCTAATCTGCTGAGTAACGCAATCAAGTTTACCGATACCGGTTGTATTGTGCTGCACGTGCAGTGCAGCGGCGACTACCTGAGCATTCGAGTGCGTGATACCGGTGTAGGGATCCCTGCCAAAGAGGTGGTTCGGTTGTTCGATCCTTTCTTCCAGGTGGGGACTGGCGTACAGCGTAATTTCCAGGGAACGGGACTCGGTTTGGCGATTTGTGAAAAACTGATCAGCATGATGGATGGGGATATTTCCGTCGATTCCGAGCCGGGAATGGGGAGTCAGTTTACGCTACGTATTCCGCTGTATGGCGCACAGTATCCGCTGAAAAAGGGTGTTGAAGGATTGGCTGGCACGCGTTGCTGGCTGGCAGTACGTAATGCGTCACTGTACCATTTTCTCGAATCCAGCCTGACGCGTAACGGGATGACGGTGCTGAGATATGAGGGACAACAGCCCGATGCGGATGACCTGCTGGTGGCTGACGATGTGCTGGAACAGGCGTGGCAGGGACGGGCTGCGGTGATTTTCTGCCGCCGCCATATTGGCATTCCGCTGGAAAGAAAGCCTGGAGAATGGGTACACAGCGTGGCGTCACCGCACGAACTGCCTGCGCTGTTGGCGCATATATACAGTGTAGAGCTGGGGAGTGAAGATCTCTCCACGGCGCTGCCAGCCCCGGATAAAGCCGGTGCGACGAACGATGACATGATGATCCTGGTTGTTGACGATCACCCTATCAACCGGCGCTTACTGGCCGATCAGCTGGGATCGTTGGGATATCAGTGTAAAACGGCGAATGACGGTGTGGATGCGCTCAATGTACTCAGCAAAAACCATATCGACATTGTGCTGAGTGACGTCAACATGCCAAATATGGATGGTTATCGCCTGACGCAGCGTATCCGCCAGCTAGGGTTAACGCTGCCTGTTGTGGGGGTAACGGCAAACGCGCTTGCCGAAGAGAAGCAGCGTTGTCTGGAATCAGGTATGGATAGCTGTCTGTCCAAGCCGGTGACCTTAGACGTATTGAAGCAAACGCTGGCGGTCTATGCGGAAAGAGTGAGAAAAACGCGGGGATAGGGAATAAAAGAGCCGGATGGCGGCGTTAGTCTTATCCGGCCTACGAAACGTGCACGATGCTGTGTGTTCGTAGGCCTGATAAACGCAGCGCCATCAGGCATTTTGACGTGATAAAGAATTATTCTTTGTCTGACGGACTCAGCGTCACGGAGGAGAGGTAATTCAGCAGTGCGATATCGTTTTCCACACCGAGCTTCATCATTGCCGATTTTTTCTGGCTACTGATGGTTTTAATGCTGCGGTTGAGCTTTTTGGCGATCTCAGTAACCAGGAAACCTTCGGCAAACAAGCGCAGAACTTCACTCTCTTTCGGTGACAGACGTTTGTCGCCATAGCCGCTGGCGCTGATTTTCTCCAGCAGACGAGACACGCTTTCCGGGGTAAATTTCTTACCTTTCTGCAGCGCGGCCAGTGCTTTTGGCAGGTCGGTTGGCGCACCTTGCTTCAGTACGATCCCTTCAATATCGAGATCCAGTACCGCGCTCAGGATAGCCGGATTGTTGTTCATGGTCAGAACGATAATCGACAGGCTCGGGAAATGACGCTTGATATATTTAATTAACGTGATCCCATCACCGTATTTATCTCCCGGCATGGAGAGGTCGGTAATCAACACATGCGCATCCAACTTAGGCAAATTGTTGATCAGTGCAGTGGAGTCTTCAAATTCGCCGACAACATTTACCCACTCGATTTGCTCAAGTGATTTACGAATACCGAACAGTACAATCGGGTGGTCATCGGCAATAATTACGTTCATAGTGTTCATGTATTGGGCTACCTTGCTACAGCAAGCTCTTGACGTAAACGTCAATGTCGCTGATGTATTTTTCTATACCTGGAGCATCTTTCTCTTGAATAAGATGTTCCAGCGCTTCACATAACTGCTTGCCGGGTACCAGATTAAGCATGGCAAACACGCCTTTCAGGCGATGGGCCGTTTGGGCTAATGCAGCGAAATCGCTGATAGCCGCCTCAGTATACAACCTCTTAACATCATCCGGTACTGTGTCTACAAAGAGTGCGTAGTAACCACTGGCATGAAGTTCGGCGTTTTCATCTCCGCCGAGGGGGAGTTCCTGGAACTCTTCTTGTGCCAGCTGCTCTTCAATCAGCTCAAGGACAGCTTCCTGCATAGCATTGCTCATATTAAAGTTGACGCGCAGCTGACCGGGGCCAATTTTCCGTACGCCAGACTCATCATCGCTTAAAAGCAAGCCCGAGGCAGTAAGATTAGACGGATTATCCGTTAAAAAGAGATCATATTCTTGACTATTCAACCGTTCATCGGGCGTGATGCAGGTTGCTCCCCAGTTTTCCAGTTGACGTAATACAATGCTCCGTACGTCATTTGAGGTGACATCAACCATTACGCAGACGTCATCCAACAGGCGCTCTTCACTATCAGCATGTTGATCGTGCAGCGGCATTTTAACATGGACGATGTAACGTGTTCCAAGTTCTTCCCGTGCTTTAATATTCAGGTGTCCGCCAAGCTTGCGGGCTAACTGATCGCACAGCCAGAACGTCAGCGGGTTGGCTTTGCCATACCGATCGCCCTGCGTGTCATTAATGAATGGGAAATGGAGATTATCAACTTCATTTAATGTGACGCCTTCCCCGGTATCCAGAATGCGGAAGGTCAGGCGTTCGGCCTCTGACTCATCCTGGTCGACTTCCAGCGTGATTTTACCTATCTGCGTGGTGGTTACCGCATATTGGATCAACAGCAGCAAAATACGGCGCAAGGCATCGCGATCGCCACGGCGTTCGTCATGGGCGCTTAGGTGATTTTTAATCAGTAGCTGCAGCCCTTTACGCTTAATGGCCGGCAGAACTTCCGGAACCACGTCGTCAATTAATGCCTGCACGGAAAACAGTGTGGATTCACCTTTCCAGGCATCGTTCTCCAGCAGGTTGGCTAGCTGGATTTCATCCACCATCCGCACCAGAACGTCGGCCTGATTGGCCAGTTTCAGGCTGTCTGGTGTATTGAGCGCGGCGGCATTAGCAGCCAGCGTTTTCGCGGGGTCTTTCAGCGCGTTGCCAATATTCTGCATAAAGGCCGCGCGGGCCTGCTGGTTTTTCTCATACAGCCGCTGCGCTTGTTTCAGCTTCTTATTGACCAGCACCTCGCGGTCCTGGTCACGAATGATAAAGATCTGCGTTCTCGGGGAGATCTGGCTGCGAAACAGTCTGATTTCATACAGTTCATTATTGATGGTGGCCTGAATCACTCCCTGATGCTGCTCTGCCATATTGGTAATATTTTGCAGATTTAAATGCGGCAGCAGGTGGTCGGCAATTTTATTGCTGATAACCGTGCGGTTTGCTTCCTGATCGTGTACCAGTAATCCCAGCGGCAGAAGGGAAACAATCTCTTCATTGATTGCGCGCAGAACACGCAACTCATTATTTGCCGCAAGATTTGGCGCCACCTGGGTGGAACGGGCAGGGAGGTGGCGAAAGGTGGTATAGCCAAACAGCGCCAGAGCCAGTAACGCAATGTTCAGCAAAAGCGGTAGCAGAATGCTTTGCAATGTGTCGAGTAGCAATGAGCCAAACGGAACCTGCCACACCAGCCGCATATCCGTTGAGTTTAGCGCCGAAGAGATCTCAATTTTACTGTTGTTGAAATTAATGCTGACGCTGTCAGGCGACTCTTTTTCATTCAGGTGCTCGGTCGTTGAGGTGGCATCAGGTTCCAGATGGAAACTGTCCAGCGGCATACCGGGCGGGATCAAGTCATTAATCGGCAGGTCAAAGGCGACAACCGTTGCCAGATGTCCTGGCTGATTAAAGGTCGTGCGTAGCGTGAAGTAATGCCCGTTCTGCCAGGCCAGACGGCGCAGTGAAGAGAAGCTTTCACGTTCATCTAGCGCATTAGCCTGTTGCAGCATCTCAGCGCGCCGGGAATCGACAATATTCCCAATCGTCGATTCTTTAAAACCAGAGGTCAGATCTTTCAGCGGTAACGTTGAGATTAGGATCAGGCTGTTGTCCTGGCCATTCAGGTAATACATTGACCATGGGACATTCTCCGCGCCCCACAACGTGTCCAGATACGTTGAAATGCGCTGGGTCATTTCCAATGTAGAACTGTCATGCGAGCCGAAAATCAGCGCCTCAGTCTTTCTGCGCGGCTTCTCAAGATAATAGACGTCTTGTTTCAGACGTGTTTCCTGCAGCCCTTCTGCACCCGGCGAACTGGTTGAGGCGGCAATATTGTCATAGATTTGCCAGGTCACGTATCGCCAGGTATCGACCCTTTTATGAATGGCATGGGTAATATCAACAATCTGATAGCTCTTATCTTTTAACCAGGTGTTGACGGCGCTCTGGACCATAACACCCATCATCACCAACAGCACAACGATCAGTAATAAGAAGAAACGGGTAATACTTCCTGGCAACAGGGAGAATCGGGTGGAAACCGTTGTGTCAGACTGACTCATTCGTGTTTATGACCTGTTAAACGACGCGAAAGATGAAAGGGCAGTATAAAGGGTAATGTATGAATTACCACACTTACACCACGCCGCCTGGCCTGCATTCTTTGCGCCTGATTTTGTTGCAGCCATTACGATGCAAAGGTGTACAGAAGATAAAGGCGGGTACAAATATTCGTACGGAATGTATACATTTAGCATTAAATAACAAGAAATTATTTATCAAACTTATATCTGATCGTGACGCCCGAGATAGTTAATAGTCGTTATAGTTTTGCATCGGTAGCACGGAAAGGTAAGTTTTGTGTAAAGAAGGGTAAAAAAAAACCGAACGCAGAGCATTCGGCTGAAATAGGGGTAAACAGACATTCATAAATGAATGACGGTAATAAATAAAGTTAATGATGATAGCGGGTCTATTTTAGTTGCGAGTGAAGATTTTGTTTTGTCATTCAGTGCTATAAGATATTTTTGCGTAATGCATTGATTATAAAGCTAATTAAAATGATTCTTGATTATTTGTGCTTATTTTGTCTGTTTTTTGATTTTAAAAAAGTTCCCTCATATTAATATTTTGAAACATCTATACCGATAAATGAAACACCTTAAAAGTTTTAGTATCATATTCGTGTTGGATTATTCTGTGTTTTTGCGGAGAATGAAGTTGCCGACTGGTTAATGACCTTAATCAGTATGCAGTGGCATAAAAAAGCAATAAAGGCATATAACAGAGGGTTAATAACATGAAAGTTAAAGTACTGTCCCTCCTGGTACCAGCACTGCTGGTAGCAGGCGCAGCGAATGCGGCTGAAATTTATAACAAAGACGGCAACAAATTAGATCTGTACGGTAAAGTCGACGGTCTGCACTATTTCTCCGACAACAAAGGTGATGATGGTGACAAGACTTACATGCGTATCGGCTTCAAAGGCGAAACTCAGGTTAACGACCAACTGACCGGTTACGGCCAGTGGGAATACCAGATTCAGGGTAACCAGAGTGAAGCGAGCAACGACGCCTGGACGCGTGTGGCATTCGCGGGTCTTAAATTCGCTGATGCAGGTTCTTTCGACTACGGTCGTAACTATGGCGTGACATATGATGTAACGTCCTGGACCGACGTTCTGCCGGAGTTCGGCGGCGACACCTACGGTGCTGATAACTTCATGCAGCAGCGTGGTAACGGTTATGCGACCTACCGTAACACTGACTTCTTCGGATTGGTTGATGGCCTGAACTTTGCCCTGCAGTACCAGGGTAAAAACGGCAGCGTAAGCGGTGAAAACGTAGGTGGTCGTAGCCTGCTGACCCAGAATGGCGACGGTTACGGCGGATCTGTGACCTATGATATCGGCGCTGGCTTTGGTGTCGGTGGTGCTATCACGACGTCTAAACGTACTGCTGATCAGAATGCTGTTGGCGTGTACGGTAGCGGTGACCGTGCAACGGTTTATACCGGTGGTCTGAAATACGATGCTAACAACGTTTACCTGGCAGCACAGTACTCCCAGTCCTATAACGCAACCCGTTTCGGTACCTCTAATGGTAGCAACCCGACTGCTGCATATGGCTTCGCGGATAAAGCACAGAATTTTGAAGTTGTGGCACAGTACCAGTTCGATTTCGGTCTGCGTCCATCCGTCGCTTACCTGCAGTCAAAAGGTAAAGACATCAGCAATGGTTTCACCAACTACGGTGACCAGGATATCGTGAAATATGTTGATGTTGGCGCAACCTACTACTTCAACAAAAATATGTCTACCTATGTTGATTACAAAATCAACCTGCTGGATGACAACAACTTCACCCGTGATGCTGGCATTGCTACCGATGACATCGTAGCGCTGGGTCTGGTTTACCAGTTCTAATCTGCGCTCATGTCGTTAAAAGGCCCTGCGGGGCCTTTTTTAATGTCGTTTTTCCGCCGTACAAACAACGATTTTTGGTGTACTCTTGCGCCCGTTCGCATGAGGATAATTACGTATGGAAATGAATTTTTATCGCGCAGCACTGCTGGCTGTGACCATCTTTTTTGTCGGGTGCGATGAGGCCTCGAAACCTGCTCAGACCACAATTCCTGCCACGGTTCTGGAAGGTAAAACGATGGGCACTTTCTGGCGGGTCAGTATGGTAGGCGTAGATGCCAAACGCGCAAGGGAACTGCAGGCTAAGATCCAGACTCAGCTTGATGCCGATGATCAACTGCTCTCCACCTATAAAAACGATTCTGCGTTAATGCGCTTTAACCTGTCGAAAAGTCTGTCGCCGTGGCCGGTTAATGACGCCATGGCGGATATAGTGACTTCGGCGCTACGCATTGGTGCAAAAACCGATGGGGCCATGGATATCACCGTGGGGCCGTTAGTCAACCTGTGGGGCTTTGGCCCGGATCAGCAGCCGTTGCATATTCCCACCCAGGGGCAAATTGACGCTGCAAAAGCGCAAACCGGGCTTTCTCATCTGAAAGTCGTGAATGAAGCGCATCAGAACTACCTGCAAAAAGACTTGCCGGATCTGTATGTTGATCTCTCAACCGTTGGCGAAGGGTACGCCGCCGATCATCTGGCTCGATTGATGGAGCAAGAGGGGATCGCCCGTTATCTGGTTTCCGTTGGTGGTGCGCTGAACAGCAGGGGAATGAATGCTGAAGGGCATCCGTGGCGAGTGGCAATCCAGAAACCCACCGATCGTGAAAACGCGGTGCAGGCGATTGTCGACATTAATGGGCATGGCATTAGCACCTCCGGCAGCTACCGGAACTATTATGAGCTGGACGGGAAGCGCCTTTCCCATGTTATCGACCCGCAAACCGGTCGCCCGATCGAACATAATCTGGTATCCGTAACGGTGATTGCGCCAACGGCGCTGGAAGCAGATGGCTGGGATACAGGATTGATGGTGCTCGGCCCGGAAAAGGCCAAAGAAGTCGTGCGTCGTGAAGGGCTGGCAGTCTATATGATTGTGAAAGAGGGTGAGGGGTTTAAAACCTGGATGTCGCCGCAGTTTAATAGCTTTCTGGTCAGCGAAAATAATTAAAAAGCAAGATTGCGGGTTTTTATGCCCGACGATGGGGACACACTGAGGCTAAGCGCTATGCTTAACAAAGGAGTCCGAAATGAAAAATCGTTTACGCATCACTGACGATGACCGTTGGCAGTCCGTTGTGGATCGCGACGTTGACGCCGACGGTCAGTTTGTTTTTGCCATCCAGACTACCGGTATTTTCTGCCGTCCGTCCTGTCGGGCAAAACATGCGCTGCGCAAAAATGTCCGTTTTTTCGCCGATGCCCAGCAGGCACAGGATGCCGGGTTTCGCCCCTGTAAGCGCTGCCAGCCGGATAAAGACAGCGCGCAACAGCATCGGCTGGACAAAATTGTCCGCGCCTGTCAGTTGTTGGAGCAAGAGTCACCTCTTACGTTGGACGAGCTGGCACAGCAGGTGGCAATGAGCCCGTATCACTTGCATCGCCTGTTCAAAGCTACGACGGGCATGACCCCGAAAGTGTGGCAACAATCATGGCGTGCTCGCCGTCTGCGTGATGCCCTGGCGAAAGGTGTTCCGGTTACACAGGCGATTCTCAATGCCGGATTCCCCGACAGCAGCAGCTACTACCGCAAAGCCGATCAAGCATTAGGCATGACGGCAAAGCAATTTCGTAAAGGTGGCGACAACGTTTCTGTACGCTATACCCTCGCAGATTGCGCTCTGGGCCGTTGTCTGGTGGCGGAAAGCGAGCGGGGTATCTGCGCGATCTTGCTTGGCGATGATGACGCTACGTTGGTTGCGGATCTTCATGCGCTGTTTCCCGCCGCGCAGGATGTTCCTGCAGAGGCCAATTTTCAGCAGCGCGTGCGCGAAGTGATCGTCGCGATCAATTCGCGTGACGCGTCGCTATCGCTACCCCTGGATATCCGGGGCACCGCATTTCAGCAGCAGGTGTGGCAGGCGCTGCGCACAATTCCGTGCGGCGAAACAGTGAGCTACCAACAGCTGGCCAGCGCCATCGGCAAACCGAAGGCGGTGCGCGCGGTGGCCAGTGCCTGTGGGGCCAACAAATTGGCGATTGTTATTCCGTGTCACCGGGTGATCCGTGGCGATGGCGCACTTTCGGGCTACCGATGGGGTATTGCGCGCAAGGCGCAGTTACTGCAACGGGAAACTACTGGCGAGGAAACATAATGCTCGATCTCTTTGCGGATGCGAAACCCTGGCAGGAGCCGCTGGCGTCAGGTGCGGTTATTCTGCGACGTTTCGCTTTTGACTCTGCGCCCTCTTTACTGCAGGCGATAGCGGCTGTCGCCAGACAGTCGCCGTTTCGCCAGATGGTGACGCCCGGCGGCTATACAATGTCGGTGGCGATGACCAACTGCGGCCATCTGGGCTGGACGACGGATCAGCATGGCTATCTTTATTCTCCGTTTGATCCACTCACCGGCACGCACTGGCCGCCGCTGCCGGATGCGTTCGCTGATCTGTGCCAACAGGCGGCGACGGCGGCGGGCTATGCTGATTTTCAACCCGATGCCTGCCTGATTAACCGCTACACGCCAGGGGCAAAGCTGTCCTTACATCAGGATAAAGACGAGCCCGACCTGCGGGCGCCGATTGTCTCTGTATCGCTGGGGCTACCAGCCATCTTTCAATTTGGCGGCTTGCGCCGTAATGACCCTTTAAAGCGTTTACTGCTGGAACACGGCGATGTCGTGGTGTGGGGCGGTAATTCGCGGCTGTTTTATCATGGGATCCAGCCGCTTAAAACAGGGTATCACCCATTAACCGGAGACTGTCGTTACAACCTGACGTTTCGTCTGGCGGGTAAAAAAGAATAAAAATAAGAATTATTATTGCTGTCAGCGAAGAGATGTTTAAACTGCGGGCTGTTATTACTTGTCCGGGTTGTGTGCATGGAACTTTTACTTCTTGTCTGGCGGCAGTATCGCTGGCCATTTATCAGCGTGATGGCGCTCAGCCTCGCCAGCGCCGCGTTGGGGATTGGGCTGATTGCGTTTATCAACCAGCGCTTGATCGAAACGGTCGACACCACGCTGATGGTGCTACCGGAGTTTCTTGGCCTGCTGCTGTTGTTGATGGTTGTCACCCTCGGTTCTCAGCTGGCGTTGACCACGCTGGGTCACCACTTTGTCTACCGCCTGCGTAGCGAATTTATCAAACGAATTCTGGATACTCACGTCGAGCGTATTGAACAGCTTGGCAGCGCCTCGTTGCTGGCCGGTTTAACCAGTGATATCCGCAACATCACCATCGCCTTTGTTCGTCTGCCTGAACTGGTACAGGGGATTATCCTGACCATCGGATCGGCGGCGTATCTGGCGATGCTGTCGACCAAAATGCTGCTGGTAACGGCAATCTGGATGGCAATCACCATCTGGGGCGGATTTGTGCTGGTGGCGCGGGTGTATAAACACATGGCCACCTTGCGCGAAACTGAAGACAAGTTGTACAACGATTATCAGACGGTGCTGGAAGGGCGCAAAGAGCTGACGCTTAACCGCGAGCGCGCCGAGCATATCTTTAATCAGATGTACGTCCCGGATGCCAAAGAGTATCGCCACCATATTATCCGTGCCGATACCTTCCACCTGAGCGCGGTTAACTGGTCGAACATTATGATGCTGGGTGCCATTGGCCTGGTGTTCTGGATGGCTAACAGTCTGGGATGGGCTGATACCGCCGTGGCAGCGACCTATTCTCTGACGCTGTTATTCCTGCGAACGCCGCTGCTCTCTGCCGTTGGCGCGCTGCCGACGCTGCTTACCGCGCAGGTGGCGTTCAACAAACTGAATAAATTCGCGCTGGCACCTTTTAAGGCCGAATTCCCACGCCCAACCGCGTTTCCCAACTGGCAAACGCTGGAGCTGCGCAACGTGGTTTTCCACTATCAGGATAATGCGTTTTCCGTAGGGCCGGTGAATCTGACGATTCATCGCGGTGAACTGATCTTCTTGATTGGCGGCAACGGTAGCGGGAAATCTACGCTGGCGATGTTACTGACCGGTCTATACCAGCCGCAGTCAGGCGAAATATTGCTTGATGGTAAGGCCGTTGCCGTTGAAAAACCGGAAGACTACCGCAAGCTATTCTCTGCCGTGTTTACCGACGTCTGGCTGTTCGACAAACTGCTGGGGCCGGAAGGTAAAGAGGCTAATCCACAGCTGGTCGCGAAGTGGCTGGAACATCTGAAGATGGGTCATAAGCTGGAGCTGAGCGATGGTCGTATCCTCAATCTGAAGCTGTCGAAAGGGCAGAAGAAACGCGTGGCGCTGCTGCTGGCCCTGGCGGAGGAGCGCGACATCATTCTGCTGGATGAATGGGCTGCCGATCAGGACCCCCATTTCCGCCGGGAGTTCTATCAGGTGCTATTGCCTTTGATGCAGGAAATGGGGAAAACCATTTTCGCCATCAGCCACGACGATCACTATTTTATTCACGCCGATCGTCTGCTGGAAATGCGTAACGGACAGTTGAGTGAACTGTTGGGCGATGAACGTGACGCCGCCTCGCGCGACGCGGTGGCTCGCACAGCCTGAACCTTCGTGCCGCCGGTTTTTTAGACACCCGGCGGCACTGTTTATTGTTATTTACATAAATCGGCATCATGATTAATGATATTTCATATCATGGATTTATGATTAATGTCCGTAATAAACAAAAACAGCGCCAGACTGCGTGATGAAGAGCGTGCGCGCCTCATCTGGCTGCTGACCACTGATAAAGCCATTATTTCAACGCTGTTGGGCAAGCTTACCCTGGCTGAGCAATATGACGTCGGTACGTTAGCCGACGATATTGCTGAGGTAGGGGCGCTGGTGGCTCACCTGCCACCGCCTGACCTTGCCGACACCCTCGAAGCTTTGCCCTCAGAAGAGCGCCACGCCCTGTGGCGACTGGTCGAAAATGAAAAGCGCGGTAACGTCTTGCTTGAGGCGTCTGAAAACGTCTGGGACGACCTGATCGATGAGATGAGCGACCGCGAGCTGCTGGATGCGCTGCAATACCTCGATATTGATGAACAGATTTACCTTGTTCAACATTTGCCTCGTAACCTTACCGGTCGTCTGCTGGCGACGTTACCGGCAGAGGAGAGGACGCGCGTCCGCCAGGTGCTGCACTATGAGAAGAATAGCGTCGGCGCGATCATGGAGTTCGAAGTCATCACCGTGCGTCCGGACGTGACGCTGGAAGTGGTGCAACGCTACCTGCGGCGGCTGGGGAAAATGCCGGAGAACACCGATAAACTTTTCGTGACCGATCGCAATAAAGTGCTGGTTGGCGAACTGACGCTAACCTGCATTTTGCTCAATGATGTGCAGCGAAAAGTCAGCGAGGTGATGGAAAATGACCCGCTCACCTTTTCTCCTGAAGATATCGCCGAAAACGCTGCGCGTACCTTCGAACGCGACAACCTGGTTAGTGCCGCGGTGGTTGACCCTTCCGGTAAACTGATGGGCCGTTTAACCATCGATGAGATCGTCGATGTGGTCTATGAAGAAACCGACACCGATCTGCGTCGAATGGGGGGCTTAAGCGCCGAAGAGGACGTTTTTGCGCCTGTTACCAAAGCGGTAAAAACCCGCTGGGCGTGGTTGGCTGTTAACCTCTGTACCGCCTTTATCGCCTCGCGGGTGATCGACGGTTTTGAACATACGATTTCGCAACTGGTGGCGCTGGCCTCGTTGATGCCGATTGTGGCGGGTATCGGCGGCAATACCGGGAATCAAACTATCACTATGATCGTCCGCGCGCTGGCGCTGCAAAATATTCAGCCGGGGAACCTGACGTTTCTCATCCTGCGCGAGATGGGCGTGGCGCTAATCAATGGCCTCGTGTGGGGCGGGATTATGGGCGGCATTACCTGGTGGCTGTACGATGATATGGCGCTCGGTGGTGTGATGACTCTGGCGATGATGCTCAATCTACTGATGGCGGCGTTGATGGGGGTTATCATTCCGATGACGATGGTGAAGCTCGGGCGCGACCCGGCGGTCGGCTCGAGCGTCATGATAACCGCTATCACTGATACTGGTGGTTTCTTTATTTTTCTCGGTCTGGCAACGCTGTTTCTGATGTAGTCGCCCGTTTGCGTCTGACGATACGCGGCAGAATGAGCATCGTCATCACCCCGGCAACCACGCCAATCGCCAGGTTGCCGGTTGAGACCGTGGCAGCGACGGTCACCAGCATCACCAGCGTTTCAGTGACGGGGAGATTCCTCAGCGTAGCGGGCTGGATGCTGTGCCAACTGAAGGTTTTTACCGCCACAATCACCATAATACCTGCCAGCACCGACATGGGTATTTCTGCCATCACTTCGCTTAACCCAGTGACTAACAGGAGCAATACCAGTCCGGCGGCAACCGTCGAGACGCGGCTGCGTCCTTTGCCCATCTCGACGTTAACGATGGTTTGACCAATCATCGCGCACCCGGCGATGCCGCCATAAAATCCGGCCAGAATATTGGCTATCCCCAGCCCGGCACTCTCGCGATTCTTATTCGACGGCGTCATCGTCAGGTCATCCACCAGACGGGCGGTTAACAGCGACTCCATCAAACCAACAAAAGCGATACTCAGCGCGCAGGGCCAGATACTCGCCAGCGTTTGCAGGTTGAGCGGAACCAACAACTCGGTGAAACCCGGCAGGCCGCCGCTCATTGAACCTTCATCACCGACGGTCGGTAACAGTTGCCCGCTGGTGACAGTGAACACGGTTAGCAGCACGATGGCGATAAGCGGTGCGGGAATTGCTTTAATAAACCGCGGAACCCACAGCACAATCAGCAGCGTCAGGACAAACAGCCCCCAGATGAGCGGGCTTTTGCCCCAGAAATGCGGGACCTGGGCAAAGAAAATCAATATACCCAGCGCGTTAACAAAGCCGGTCATCACGGCCGTAGGGATGAATCGCATCAGACGTGCCATTCCCAATACACCAAACAGGATCTGAATCATCCCGGCCAGCACCACTGCAGGCAGGATGTATTGCACGCCGTGTTGATGCACCATCGGACCAATCACCAGCGCGACCGATCCTGCAGCGGCGGTAACCATTGCGGGACGACCGCCTAAAAAAGACATCGCCAGGCACAGTACGACGGAGGCGATCAGACTGACTTTAGGATCAACGCCTGCGATCACGGAAAACGAGATCACTTCCGGGATCAGCGCCAGGGCGGTTACCACACCGGCCAGCGTTTCGCGAACCAGCAGACGGGGTTGGCGGAGCACGGCACGGGTCGCGTGTTCAGCGACTGCGGCAGAAGAATGTTGAGTTGCAGACATAGTTACACTCAGGTCAAAAATGGCCTGATACAGCAGACCGACAGGCATCCGTGCGGTGAATAGCAAAGCGCAGCATAGTACCCGTCAGATGGACCGGTTTCCAGAAATGATTGTCAATAACCGCATAAACTATCAACGTATTAATAACATTTTTAAAAATTAAATATAATTTATAAACTTTATTTAATTATTTTTACTTAAGTGTTACCGTTGGTGCCGCTCGATTTTCACCTGCATTAAAAGCAAAAAAGCGATACTAAAAGTAAGGCATTAACATTATGAAAAAAGTGACTGCCATGCTCTTCACCATGGCCGTTGGGCTGAATGTTGTCTCGATGGCGGCAAAAGCGAAAGCGGCGGAAGAGCAGGAAACGGATGTACTGTTGATTGGCGGCGGCATCATGAGCGCCACGCTGGGAACCTATTTACAGGAGCTGGAGCCGCAATGGTCAATGACCATGGTTGAGCGACTGGATGGTGTAGCGCAGGAAAGCTCAAACGGCTGGAATAACGCCGGAACCGGCCACTCCGCACTGATGGAGCTGAACTACACGCCTAAAAAGGCCGACGGTAGCATCAGCATTGAAAAGGCAGTCGAAATTAACGAAGCCTTCCAGATTTCCCGCCAGTTTTGGGCCTATCAGGTCAATAATGGCGTAATGCATGAACCACGCTCGTTTATCACCACCGTTCCGCACATGAGTTTTGTCTGGGGTGACGAGAACGTGAACTTCCTGCGTGCCCGTTACACCGCACTGCAGCAGAGCACGCTGTTCCGTGGTATGCGCTATTCCGAAGACCATGCGCAGATTAAAGAGTGGGCGCCGCTGGTCATGGAAGGTCGCGATCCGCAGCAGAAAGTCGCAGCAACGCGTACCGAGATTGGTACTGACGTGAACTACGGCGAAATCACCCGCCAACTGATTACCTCATTGCAGAAAAAGCCCAACTTTGCACTGCAGTTGAGCACCGAAGTTCGTGGCTTTAAGCGTAATGCCGACAATAGCTGGACTGTCACAGTCGCCGATCTGAAAAATAACGAAGCGGAACATGATATCAAGGCGAAGTTTGTCTTTATCGGTGCCGGTGGCGCTGCGCTGAAGCTGTTGCAGGAAACCGACATTCCGGAAGCGAAAGGCTATGCCGGATTCCCGGTTGGCGGGCAGTTCCTGGTTGCAGAAAACCCGGATGTGGTCAATCGCCACCTGGCGAAAGTGTACGGCCAGGCCTCCGTTGGCGCGCCGCCGATGTCCGTACCGCATATCGATACCCGTATCCTTGATGGCAAGCGCGTTGTGCTGTTTGGGCCATTCGCGACATTCTCCACCAAGTTCCTGAAAAACGGTTCATTGTGGGATCTGCTCAGCTCGACCACCACCTCAAACTTTATGCCGATGGTCAACGTGGGTCTGGATAACTTCGATCTGGTGAAATATCTGGTGAGCCAGGTGATGCTCAGCGACGACGACCGTTTTGCTGCGCTGCAAGAGTACTATCCGCAGGCGAAAAAAGAAGACTGGCGTTTATGGCAGGCCGGCCAGCGTGTGCAGATCATCAAAAGCGATGCGGAGAAGGGCGGCGTGCTGCGTCTGGGCACTGAAGTCGTCAGCGATAAAGAAGGCACGATTGCTGCGCTGCTGGGAGCTTCTCCGGGCGCATCAACCGCGGCACCGATTATGCTGCATCTGATGGAAAAAGTGTTTAAAGATAAAGTAGCCAGCCCCGAGTGGCAGGCGAAGCTGAAAACCATTATTCCGTCTTATGGTACTAAGCTGAACGGTAACGTTGAGGCTACGGAACAAGAGCTGCAGTACACCAGTGAGGTTCTGGGTCTGAAATATGACAAGCCGCAGGTTGCTGATGAAGCGCCGAAACCACAGCTGAAACCTCAGGCACAACCGCAGCCTGAACAGAAAGCCGTCGCGGATATCGCGCTGTAAAATAAAATGCCGGATGGCGCTGCTGCGCTTATCCGGCATGGTTCATGCGTCTGTAGGCCGGATAAGGCGGTATGCCGCCATCCGGCACATTCTCACTTAGCGCGCGACTGCGTCCTGAATTTTGTCTTCCGCTTTCCAGATACGGTATTTAACGTCCACGTTTTCCGGGGTATAGACCACAATCGGCAACTTGCTGTTATAACGCAGCATACCGTCATCACCCAGATGCGCAGTAATGAATTTCTTCTCTTTCTTACCGTCCGGGCAGGCCATCATGGTTGAAACCGGAGACGTAACTTTGTCAAAGACATAGTAGTCATATCCCCAACCTTCCAGCGTTTTGCTGTCCAGTTCTCCGCCCAGGCGGTGTTGGTTACAGTCAACTTCCAGCGTTTGTCCGATCAGCAGTTCTACTTTCAGAGTAGATTCATCTTTCTCAGGGGTAAGCTGGATAACCTGGCGCTTCATACCCTTTTCCGCCTTAGGATAAGGGGCGACTTTTTCCAGCGGCTGAGCGGCGGTTTCGTTACTGGCAGCCCATGCAGAGGTGCTGGCAAAGGCGGCGAAAAGTACGGCAGGGACAATTGTCTTCATCTTATTGTTCACAGTGTTTCCTTTCTTCTGTCTTATGAACGAGTCTGTAGCAGATTAACATATTTGGATAATCTATTAATCTGGATTTACTTATATTTAAAGTGTATTAGATAGAGGTTTACTATCAAGGTAGCGATATATTCCAGGAATTATCCTAATACTGAGATCTTTGTCTTTTTAAATAAATCGTTATATACATTGTTATATAACTCATTGAAATGTGAGCAAAAGCGCATTTTTTCCCGCCAACTCAACACTCTTTTGATCCGGCAACAGCATTTACCCCAATTGGGGTATGCACCTCTAACACATCCTGAAATATCTTACGGCTAAAAATAACTACTCATAAATAGTGCAGTTTTTTATGTCGTTCAACCCGCCGAGGGAGGGCGTCATTATGGAAGGACAATGTCATGGTTGATTTATCCCGTCGAGGCATGTTGACAGGCAGTTGGCGAAACGCCAGCGCAGGGATCCGTCCGCCGTGGAGCAAGGAAGACTCTCACTTTCTGGCTCATTGCCTCCGTTGTGACGTCTGCATCCAGGCGTGCGAAACCGACATCCTGCAGCGAGGCCAGGGTGGTTACCCGAGCGTAAATTTCAAACACGGCGAGTGCAGCTTTTGCTATGCCTGCGCAGAAGCCTGTCCCGAATCACTTTTTCTTCCGCGCCACACCAGGGCATGGGATCTGAATTTTACGATTGGGGAAAACTGTCTCGCACATCAGTCCGTTGAATGTCACCGCTGTCAGGATAGCTGTGAGCCCATGGCAATAACCTTTCGCCCCACGCTTTCCGGCATTTATCAGCCGCAGCTCGACAATCAGGACTGTAACGGATGTGGCGCCTGTGTCGCTATCTGCCCGGTATCAGCCATTAACGCGGAGTACAACCATGGACAATAACTGGCAGGTCTGCAGCCTGGTCGTTCAGGCCAAAAGCCAGCATATCAGCGATATCGCCACGCAGTTGCGTTCCTTTCCCGGTTGCGAAGTTGCACTCAGTGATGTGGAAAGTGGTCAGTTGATTGTGGTGGTAGAAGCTGAGCAAAGTGAAACGCTAATGAAAACAATTGAGTCAGTACGCAACGTTGCGGGCGTACTGGCGGTGTCGCTGGTTTATCACCAGCAGGATGAGCAAGGTGAGGAAACACCATGAAACTCAGTCGTCGTAGCTTTATGAAAGCTAACGCCGTTGCGGCCGCTGCGGCGGCTGCCGGGTTAAGCGTGCCGGGCGTTGCCCGCGCGGTAGTCGGTCAGCAAGAAGCCATCAAATGGGACAAAGCCCCGTGCCGTTTTTGCGGGACGGGCTGTGGCGTATTGGTCGGAACGCAGCAAGGGCGTGTTGTGGCATGCCAGGGCGATCCGGATGCGCCGGTTAACCGTGGGCTTAACTGCATCAAAGGTTACTTCCTGCCGAAAATCATGTACGGAAAAGACCGTTTAACGCAGCCGATGCTGCGCATGAAAGACGGCAAATATCACAAAGAAGGCGAGTTCACCCCGATTAGCTGGGACCAGGCCTTTGACGTGATGGAAGAGAAATTCAAAACGTCGATGAAAGAGAAAGGCCCGGAGTCTATCGGTATGTTCGGCTCTGGTCAGTGGACGATTTGGGAAGGTTATGCCGCTGCCAAATTGTTTAAAGCGGGTTTCCGTTCCAATAACATCGACCCGAACGCACGTCACTGCATGGCGTCAGCGGTAGTCGGCTTTATGCGTACCTTCGGTATGGATGAACCGATGGGCTGCTATGACGATATCGAACATGCCGATGCCTTCGTCTTGTGGGGCGCGAATATGGCGGAGATGCACCCGATCCTGTGGTCGCGCATCACCAACCGTCGTCTGTCCGATCCTAATGTTAACGTCGCGGTTCTCTCCACCTTCCAGCACCGCAGCTTTGAGCTGGCGGATAACGGTATGGTCTTCACACCGCAAACCGATCTGGTGATCCTCAACTACATCGCGAACTACATCATTCAAAACAATGCGATTAACCAGGATTTCTTTAGCAAGCACGTTAACCTGCGTAAAGGCGTGACGGACATCGGCTACGGTCTGCGTCCAACCCATCCGCTGGAAAAAGCGGCGAAAAACCCGGGATCCGATGCCTCTGAACCGATGAGTTTTGAGGATTACAAAGCCTTCGTTGCTGAGTACACGCTGGATAAAACGGCCGAAATGACCGGCGTACCGAAAGATCAGCTGGAACAGCTGGCGCAGCTGTATGCCGATCCGAAGAAAAAAGTTATCTCCTACTGGACGATGGGCTTTAACCAGCACACCCGCGGCGTGTGGGCCAACAACCTGGTCTATAACCTGCACCTGCTGACTGGCAAAATCTCCCAGCCAGGCTGCGGCCCGTTCTCTCTGACCGGCCAGCCTTCCGCGTGCGGCACTGCGCGTGAAGTCGGCACGTTCTCTCACCGTCTGCCTGCAGACATGGTGGTGACGAACGAAAAACACCGCGATATCTGCGAGAAGCACTGGAACATTCCGTCAGGGACCATTCCGGCAAAAGTTGGTCTGCACGCCGTGGCGCAAGACCGCGCGCTGAAAGATGGCAAGCTCAATGTCTACTGGGCGATGTGTACCAACAACATGCAAGCTGGTCCGAACATCAACGAAGAGCGTATGCCGGGCTGGCGCGATCCGCGCAACTTCATCATCGTCTCCGATCCGTACCCGACGATCAGCGCCCTGTCGGCTGACCTGATCCTGCCGACCGCGATGTGGGTCGAGAAAGAAGGCGCCTACGGGAACGCGGAACGCCGTACGCAGTTCTGGCGTCAGCAAATTAAAGCGCCGGGCGAATCGAAATCGGATCTGTGGCAACTGGTGCAATTTTCTCGTCGCTTCAAAACAGAAGAAGTGTGGCCGGAAGAGCTGCTGGCACAAAAACCGGAACTGCGTGGCAAAACGCTGTATGACGTACTGTTTGCTACGCCAGCAGTAACGAAATTCCCAGTGACTGAACTGGCTGAAGATCAACTGAACGATGAATCCCGCGAGCTGGGCTTTTACCTGCAAAAAGGGTTATTCGAAGAGTACGCCTGGTTTGGCCGCGGCCACGGGCACGACCTTGCGCCATTTGACGATTACCACAAAGCGCGCGGTTTACGCTGGCCGGTCGTTGAGGGTAAAGAGACCCAGTGGCGCTACAGCGAAGGCAACGACCCTTACGTGAAAGCAGGTGAAAACTACAAGTTCTACGGTAAACCGGACGGTAAAGCGGTTATCTTCGCGCTGCCATTTGAGCCTGCTGCTGAAGCGCCGGATAAAGAATATGACCTGTGGCTGTCTACCGGACGTGTGCTGGAACACTGGCATACCGGCAGTATGACGCGTCGTGTGCCTGAACTACACCGTGCTTTCCCGGAAGCCGTGCTGTTTATCCACCCGCTGGATGCAAAAGCACGCGATCTGCGCCGTGGCGATAAGGTCAAAGTGATTTCCCGTCGTGGCGAAGTGATTTCGATTGTTGAAACACGCGGTCGTAACCGTCCGCCGCAGGGGCTGGTGTACATGCCGTTCTTCGACGCCGCACAGCTGGTGAACAACCTGACGCTGGATGCGACGGATCCGCTCTCCAAAGAGACGGATTTCAAGAAGTGCGCCGTGAAACTGGCGAAGGTGTAACGCGTTATGTCCCGGTCAGCAAAACCCCAAAATGGCCGCCGCCGCTTTCTGCGCGATATGGTTCGCGCAGCGGGCGGGCTGGCCGTCGTTGGCGTGGCGCTGGGGTTGCAACAACAAACCGCACGCGCAACCGGCGTGCGGTTGCGCCCGCCAGGTGCACTGAGCGAGGAGGCATTCGCCAGCGCCTGCGTACGTTGCGGTCAGTGCGTTCAGGCGTGTCCGTATGACACGCTGAAACTGGCAACGTTGGCCTCCGGGCTGGCGGCCGGTACGCCGTATTTTGTCGCCCGTGATATTCCCTGCGAAATGTGTGAGGACATTCCGTGCGCCAAAGTCTGCCCCAGCGGCGCGTTGGACAGGGAAATTGAATCCATTGACGATTCGCGTATGGGGCTGGCGGTACTGCTGGATCACGAAAACTGCCTCAACTATCAGGGATTACGCTGCGACGTTTGCTATCGCGAGTGCCCGAAAATCGATGAGGCGATCACCCTGGAGCTGGACCGCAATATGCGTACCGGCAAGCATGCGCGGTTTATTCCGACCGTGCACAGCGATGCCTGTACCGGCTGTGGGAAATGCGAAAAAGTCTGCGTACTGGAGCAGCCAGCAATAAAAGTACTGCCGCTGTCGCTGGCGAAAGGGGAGTTAGGACACCATTACCGCTTCGGTTGGCTGGAGGGGAACAATGGCAAATCGTAAACGTGATGCCGGGCGTGAAGCGCAGGCAAAAAAAGGATGGTGGAAGAGTCACCGCTGGCTGCTGCTGCGTCGTCTGAGTCAGTTTCTGATCCTGGCAATGTTCCTCAGCGGCCCGTGGCTTGGCGTGTGGATCCTGCATGGCAACTATAGTAGCAGCCTGTTGCTGGACGCTATCCCGTTCACCGATCCGCTGATTACTCTGCAAAGCCTGGCCAGCGGGCATCTGCCGGCGACGGTGGCGTTAACGGGGGCTGCCATCATCACGGTGCTGTATGCCCTGGCTGGTAAACGACTGTTTTGCAGTTGGGTTTGTCCTATGAACCCGGTCACCGATTTAGCCAGTTGGTTGCGCAGAAGGTTTGACCTGAATCAGTCCGCAACCCTGCCGCGCCATATACGGTACGTCCTGCTGGTGGTTATCCTGGTCGGTTCCGCCCTGACCGGTACGCTGTTGTGGGAGTGGATAAATCCAGTCTCTCTGCTTGGACGGAGCCTGGTAATGGGATTCGGTAGCGGAGCGCTGCTGATCCTCGCGCTGTTTTTATTTGATTTACTGGTCGTTGAGCATGGCTGGTGCGGGCATCTTTGCCCACTGGGTGCGCTGTATAGCGTGGTGGGAAGCAAAGGGGCATTAACCGTTTCGGCAAAAGAACGTAACAGATGTAACCGCTGTATGGATTGTTTTCATGTTTGCCCGGAACCGCATGTGCTACGTGCGCCGGTGCTGGATGAGCAAAGTCCGGTGCAGGTAACCAGCCGCGATTGCATGGCCTGCGGTCGTTGCGTGGATGTCTGTTCTGAGGATGTTTTTACAATAACAACACGATGGAGTTCGGGAGCGAAATCATGAAAAGCCATGACCTGATTAAGACGCTGTGTCAATGGACGGCCCTGCTTGCCCTGGTCGTCAGTGGGGCCGTTTGGGCTGCAAATGGAGTGGATCTGAGCCAGTCACCGGAAGTCTCAGGAACACAGGAAGGGGCGATTCGCATGCCGAAAGAGCAAGAGCGCATGCCGCTGAACTATGTGAATCAGCCGCCGATGGTTCCGCATAGCGTTGAAGGGTATCAGGTGACGACTAACACTAACCGCTGCCTGCAATGCCACGGTGTGGAAAGCTATCGCACTACCGGTGCGCCGCGAATCAGTCCGACGCACTTTATGGACAGCGACGGTAAGGTATTGGCTGAAGTTGCGCCGCGTCGTTATTTCTGCCTGCAATGTCACGTTCCGCAGGCTGACGCCGCGCCGATTGTTGAAAATACCTTCACCCCCTCGAAAGGTTACGGGAAATAAGAGGTCATTATGGAAAATTCTAACCGTAAACCAGGCTGGATTAAGCGCGTCTGGCAATGGTGGCGTCGCCCCAGCCGTCTGGCGCTCGGCACGCTGTTGTTAATCGGCTTTGTGGGCGGCATTATTTTCTGGGGCGGCTTTAATACCGGTATGGAAAAGGCCAATACAGAAGAGTTCTGCATTAGCTGTCACGAAATGCGCAATACGGTATACCAGGAATACATGGAAACCGTACACTACAACAACCGCAGTGGTGTGCGAGCGACTTGCCCTGATTGCCACGTCCCGCATGAGTGGGGCCCGAAAATGATTCGTAAGATCAAGGCCAGTAAAGAGCTGTACGCGAAAGCACTGGGGCTGATAGATACACCGCAGAAATTTGAAGATCATCGTCTGACGATGGCGCAAAATGAGTGGCGGCGTATGAAAGATAATAATTCGCAAGAGTGCCGAAACTGTCACAACTTCGAGTTTATGGATTTAACCGCCCAGAAAGGCGTTGCGGCCAAAATGCACGACCAGGCCGTGAAAGACGGGCAAACCTGTATTGACTGTCATAAAGGGATAGCGCACAAACTGCCTGATATGCGCGAAGTCAAACCGGGCTTTTAACAGGATGTAGATAACCAGGTATGCTTGAAGCCAGAGAATTACTTTGCGAGCGGGATGACAGAATACTGTTCAGCAATCTGTCATTTCGCGTCAACGCAGGGGAATGGGTACAAATTACCGGCAGCAACGGCGCAGGGAAAACTACTCTGCTGCGGTTGCTTACCGGGCTGGCGCGTCCCGATGCAGGGGAGGTTTGCTGGCAAGAGCAGCCGCTGCATCACGTGCGGGACAACTACCATCAGCAACTGCTGTGGATCGGACATCAGCCGGGGATAAAAACCCGGCTTTCGGCGTTGGAGAACCTGCGTTTCTTCCATCATGACGGCGACATTGCACAGTGTCTGGCTGCGCTGGCGCAGGCGGGACTTGCCGGATATGAAGATATCCCGGTGAACCAGCTCTCCGCCGGACAACAGCGGCGTGTGGCGCTGGCCCGTTTGTGGCTGACCCGCGCCCGGCTGTGGATCCTCGATGAACCCTTTACCGCCATTGATGTGAACGGCGTTGAACGACTGACTCAGCGTATGGCGCAGCATACAGAGCAGGGTGGTATTGTTATTCTCACCACCCACCAACCGCTCAATGTCGAAACCGATAAAGTGCGACGTATTGCGCTGACCAGCGAGAGGGTAACGCAATGATGTGGCGAATCTTCCGTTTAGAACTGCGAGTTGCGTTTCGTCATAGTGCGGAAATCGCCAATCCTTTATGGTTCTTCCTGATTGTTATTACGCTGTTCCCCCTGAGCATTGGGCCGGAGCCGCAGCTACTGGCGCGCATTGCGCCGGGCATCATTTGGGTTGCGGCGCTGCTGGCATCATTGCTGGCGCTGGAACGCCTGTTTCGTGATGATCTGCAGGACGGCAGCCTTGAGCAACTGATGCTGCTGCCGTTACCGCTTCCGGCCGTGGTGCTGGCGAAAGTGATGGCGCACTGGGTCGTGACCGGCCTGCCGCTGTTGATCCTCTCGCCGTTGGTGGCGCTGCTGCTGGGCATGGATATGTACGGCTGGAAAATTATGGCGCTGACGTTGTTACTCGGCACGCCGACGCTGGGCTTCCTCGGTGCGCCGGGTGTGGGGTTGACGGTGGGCTTAAAGCGCGGCGGCGTGTTGTTAAGCGTGCTGGTGCTCCCGCTCACCATACCCTTACTGATTTTTGCAACCGCCGCGATGGATGCGGCTTCTATGCACTTACCGGTTGAAGGGTACATGGCAATTCTGGGTGCGTTGCTGGTCGGCAGCGCCACGTTAAGCCCGTTTGCCACAGCCGCTGCGTTACGGATAAGCGTGCAGTAACGAGAATTAGATGTGTAGGCCGGGCAAGGCGCTCTGGCACAACGGATTTTAATTTATGGAGTCTGGTGACTGAACTATGTGGAAAACACTTCATCAATTGGCGATGCCCCCTCGGCTCTATCAGATCTGTGGCTGGTTTATCCCGTGGCTGGCGATTGCCAGCGCGGTGGTACTGATAACGGGATGGGTCTGGGGCTTTGGTTTTGCGCCTGCGGATTATCAGCAGGGGCAGAGCTATCGCATTATTTATCTGCACGTTCCGGCGGCAATCTGGTCGATGGGCATTTATGCCTCGATGGCTGTTGCCGCGTTTATCGGCCTGGTCTGGCAGATGAAAATGGCCAATCTGGCACTGGCTGCGATGGCGCCGATTGGTGCAGTGTTTACCTTTATTGCGCTGGTGACCGGCTCCGCATGGGGCAAACCGATGTGGGGAACCTGGTGGGTCTGGGATGCCCGACTCACCTCTGAACTGGTGCTGCTGTTTCTCTACGTGGGCGCCATTGCGCTGTGGCATGCCTTTGACGACCGCCGTCTGGCAGGTCGTGCCGCCGGTATTCTGGTGCTGATTGGCGTGGTCAACTTACCGATTATCCACTACTCGGTTGAGTGGTGGAATACGCTGCATCAGGGTTCTACCCGCATGCAGCAAAGCATCGATCCGGCGATGCGTACGCCGCTGCGTCTGGCGATCGTCGGCTACCTGTTACTGTTTGTCACGCTGGCGCTGATGCGCATGCGTAACCTGATTTTGATGATGGAAAAACGCCGCCCGTGGGTGAGCGAACTGATCTTAAAAAGAGGCCGCCAATGACCCCTGCATTTGCATCATGGAGTGATTTTTTCGCGATGGGCGGCTACGCCTTGTATGTCTGGCTTGCCGTAGCGATGAGCATTATCCCGCTGGTGGTGCTGGTACTGCATTCCGCGTTACAACATCGCGCAATTTTACGCGGTGTGGCGCAGCAGCGGGCGAGAGAAGCGCGTATGCGTGCGGCGCAAGTGCAACGGGAGGCGGCGTGAATATTCGACGTAAAAATCGGTTATGGATAGCCTGTGCGGTACTGGCGGGTCTGGCGTTGACCGTTACGCTGGTGCTTTATGCGCTGCGTTCTAATATTGACCTGTTCTATACGCCGGGAGAGATACTCTACGGTAAGCGCGAAACGCAGCAGATGCCCGAAGTCGGTCAGCGCCTGCGCGTGGGCGGAATGGTGATGCCCGGTAGCGTAAAGCGTGATCCGCAGTCGTTGAAGGTGAATTTCAGTATCTATGACGCCGAAGGTGTGGTTGATGTCACCTACGAAGGCATTCTGCCGGATCTGTTCCGCGAAGGGCAGGGTGTTGTTGTTCAGGGCGAACTGGACGAGGGAAATCATGTGCAGGCCAAAGAGGTTCTTGCCAAACATGATGAGAATTACACCCCGCCGGAAGTCGAAAAAGCGATGCAGGAAAACCATCGTCGCCCGGAAAGTGTTTATAAGGATAAAACGTCATGATGCCTGAAATTGGCAATGCGCTGTTGTGCCTTGCGCTAGGCGTGGCGTTACTACTGTCGGTCTATCCGCTGTGGGGCGTAGCGCGCGGCGACGTGCGAATGATGGCCTCCGCGCGGCCTTTTGCCTGGGTTCTGTTTATCTGCGTGATGGGGGCGTTCCTGATTCTGGTCAACGCCTTCGTGGTTAATGACTTTACCGTCACCTATGTAGCCAGTAACTCCAATACCCAGCTTCCGGTCTGGTATCGGGTGGCAGCAACCTGGGGGGCTCATGAAGGCTCGCTGTTGCTATGGGTGCTGCTGATGAGCGGCTGGACGTTCGCCGTTGCGGCATTCAGCCAGCGTATGCCGCTGGACATCGTTGCCCGCGTGCTGGCGGTGATGGGGATGGTAAGCGTTGGCTTTCTGCTGTTTATTCTTTTTACCTCCAACCCGTTTGCCCGTACGTTGCCCAACTTCCCTATTGAAGGGCGCGACCTGAACCCGCTGTTGCAGGATCCAGGGCTGATTTTCCATCCGCCGTTGCTGTACATGGGGTATGTCGGCTTCTCGGTAGCCTTCGCGTTTGCGATTGCTGCGCTGATGAGCGGACGACTGGACAGTACTTTCGCCCGTTTTTCGCGTCCGTGGACGCTGGCGGCGTGGGTGTTCCTGACGCTGGGTATTGTGCTCGGTTCGGCATGGGCTTATTACGAGCTGGGCTGGGGCGGTTGGTGGTTCTGGGATCCGGTTGAGAACGCCTCATTTATGCCATGGCTGGTGGGAACGGCGCTGATGCACTCGCTGTCGGTAACCGAACAGCGTGCCAGCTTTAAAGCCTGGACGCTGCTGCTTTCAATCTGCGCATTCTCGCTTTGCCTGTTAGGTACTTTCCTGGTGCGCTCCGGCGTGTTGGTATCGGTGCATGCTTTCGCCTCCGATCCGTCGCGCGGGATGTTTATTCTGGCCTTTATGGTATTGGTGATTGGCGGCTCCCTGCTGCTGTTTGCGGTGCGCGGTCACAAGGTCCGTTCACGGGTAAACAACGCGCTGTGGTCGCGTGAATCTCTGCTGTTGGGCAACAACGTTCTGCTGATTGCCGCCATGCTGGTGGTGCTCTTGGGCACGCTGCTGCCGCTGGTGCACAAACAACTGGGTCTGGGCAGTATTTCGATTGGCGAACCGTTCTTCAACACCATGTTTACCTGGCTGATGGCGCCGTTCGCGCTGTTGCTGGGAATTGGGCCATTAGTGCGCTGGGGCCGTGACCGACCACGTAAACTGAAAACGTTACTGATTATCGCGTTTGTCACCACGCTTGTTCTGTCGCTGCTGTTGCCGTGGTTGTTTGAGGATCGCATTGCCGCTATGACGGTGGTAGGGCTGGCGATGGCATGCTGGATATTCGTGCTGGCGATGTCCGAAGCATTCCTGCGTGTTTCCCGCGGAACGAAGTTAACACCAAGCTATTGGGGTATGGTGTCGGGCCACGTTGGGCTGGCGATTACTATTGTCGGTATTGCCTTCAGCCAGAACTACAGCGTTGAACGCGATGTCCGCATGAAAGCGGGTGATAGCGTCAGTATCCATAACTATCAGTTCACGTTCCGCGAAGTGAAAGATATTACCGGACCTAACTACCGGGGCGGTGTCGCCATTATTGGTGTTACCAGAGATGGTAAACCGGAAGCCACGCTGCATGCGGAAAAACGCTTCTATAACAGCACCAGTTCGATGATGACCGAAGCGGCAATTGACGGCGGGTTCACGCGCGATCTGTATGCCGCGCTGGGTGAAGAACTGGATAACGGCGCATGGGCTGTGCGTCTGTACTACAAACCGTTTATTCGCTGGATTTGGGCCGGAGGATTGCTGATGGCGCTGGGCGGATTGTTCTGCCTGTTTGATCCACGCTATCGTCAGCGCGCGCGTCCTCGCGCCGCGGTGCAAAAAAATGCGTCGGAGGCTGTATGAAGCGCAACGCACTGTTAATTCCGTTTATTATTTTTCTGATCATTGCGGCGGCGCTGCTGTGGCAGCTGGCGCGTAACGCTCAGGGGGACGATCCCACGAATCTGGAATCGGCGTTGATCGGCAAACCCGTTCCGACATTCCGCCTGGAGTCGCTGGAGAATCCAGGTCAGCATTATCAGGCCGATGTGCTGACCCAGGGCAAACCGGTATTGCTGAACGTCTGGGCGACCTGGTGTCCGACCTGTCGCGCCGAACATCAGTATCTGAACCAGCTGTCTGCACAAGGCGTGCGGGTGGTGGGTCTGAACTATAAAGACGATCGTCAGAAAGCCATTGTCTGGCTGAAAGAGCTGGGCAATCCTTACTCATTAAGCCTGTTTGACGGTGACGGTATGCTCGGTCTGGATCTTGGCGTGTACGGCGCGCCGGAGACGTTCCTGATCGACGGTAAAGGTATTATTCGCTATCGCCATGCCGGTGATTTAAATGCCAGAGTGTGGGAGAGCGAGATCAAACCGTTGTGGGATAAGTACAGTAAGGAGGCTGCGCAATGAGATTTTTACTGGGCCTGCTGATGCTGGTTATCTCGGGATCTGCGCTGGCGACCATCGATGTGATGCAGTTTAAGGATGAAGCGCAGGAGCAGCAATTCCGTCAGCTTACCGAACAGCTGCGCTGTCCTAAATGTCAGAACAACAGTATCGCTGATTCTAACTCGATGATTGCCACCGACCTGCGCCAGAAAGTGTACGAACTGATGCAGGAAGGGAAAAGCCAGAAAGAAATTGTTGATTATATGGTGGCGCGCTACGGCAACTTCGTCACCTACGATCCGCCGTTGACGCCGCTTACAGTGCTTTTGTGGGTGATGCCGGTAGTAGCGATTGGTTTGGGCGGATGGATTATTTTTGCCCGTACTCGCCGACGCGTTCGGGTGAGGCTGGAAGAGTTTCCTGATGACGTTATCCCGGATGGCAAGCGCGGTGGATTTGGGTTGTTTGTGCCCGGCATCGTGGTGGCGCTGATCGTTGGCGCGGTGAGCTATTATGAAACCGGCAGCTATAAGCAGGTTCAGGTCTGGCATCAGGCCACTGCTCAGGCTCCGGCGCTGCTGGAACGCGCATTGGATCCGAAAGCTGCCCCGCTCAATGAAGAGGATATGACACGTCTGGCGCTGGGGCTGCGCACGCGTTTACAAGCCGATCCTACAAACGTTGAAGGTTGGATCATGCTTGGCCGTATTGGCATGGTACTCGGTAATGCCAGTACGGCCACTGAAGCCTATGCCAATGCATATCGACTGGATCCTAAAAACAGCGATGCGGCGCTGGGTTATGCGGAAGCACTGACCCGTTCATCCGATCTTGACGATAATCGCAGGGGCGGGGAGCTGTTACGCCAGCTGGTGCGCGGCGAGCATGCCAACGTGCGGGTTCTCAGCATGTACGCATTTAACGCTTTTGAACAGCAGCGCTTTGGTGAGGCGGTTGCGGCGTGGGAGATGATGCTGAAATTATTACCGGCCAATGATACCCGTCGGGTGGTGATAGAACGCAGCATTAAGCAGGCGATGGAGCAGCTAACGCCGCAGGAGAAGTAAGAGTCCAGATTACCCGAAGGCGTGCTGCTTTCGGGCCTGTGCGAGCTTTGTAGGCCGGATATGACGCTGCTGCGTCGTCATCCGGCATCTCATTGATTACTGCATGCCGCGCGTTTGCAAAAACAGGATGGTGGCAGCAACGCGAGAACGCACATTGAGTTTGCGCAGCAGGTTGCGAATATGCACCTTCACCGTCTGTTCAGAAATATTCAGCACTGATGCAATCTGTTTGTTCGACAGCCCCTGAGCAAGTTCATGCAATACATCCAGCTCGCGTTCGGTGAGAATGCTGAACGGATCTTCTTGTGCGCCAAACAGGTCACGTTCGCGCAGATATTCGCTAACGCGAGCGCTAAACGCTTTACCCCCCTTGGCGCCGTTACGAATGGCTTCCAGCAAGACTTCAGGATCGCTATCTTTCAGTAAATAACCATCCGCGCCGGCATCAATTAAGGCGTACACATCGCTGGCGGCATCCGATACGGTAAGAATAATAATTTGCGCGGTGACGCCGTCCCGACGCAGCGCATTCAGGGTGTCCAGCCCGCTCATACCTTTCATATTGAGATCCAGCAGGATCACATCAAGGTCTAGACGGTTTGCCAGATCGATAGCACTTGCGCCGTCGCCAGCTTCAGCGACTACGTCAAATGCGGGATCCAGTTGCAATAATTGACTAATTCCCCGCCGCATGAGCGGGTGGTCGTCGACAATCAGCACCCGAAAAGGCGTTACTTCAGGCATACTATTCTCCTGAGCTTTTATTAGTATCATTATTGTTTTCAGCGCATCAATCGTCCAGATTCATCGCGCTGATGAGAAGATAAATTTTACCCCAATTTATGCATGGGTAAGTAGTAAAACCTGTGCTGAAGAGAGAGGGGATACCTGGACAATGTGATGCTCAAGAACGGTAAGAAGCCGGGAGGGGGCTGGGGGTGGGTGGAAAATGGGATCAGGCTATGGCATAACTTTTCAGTATCTGCAATCGGCCGATCCTGTATACGGTTACGGTTCTGTCAGTAATGTATAGTTACAGCGCCTTATTGAGAACCAACGTGTAACAATCTGGAGCATTGAGGATCGACCCGTACGTCTTTACACATCAGCCGTCGTTCTTCATCAGAAATGGGTACTCAGGTACAAAAAAGTTACCCACGTTCTGATATTGTTGAGTTTAAAATTTATTGATGAAATAGAGGGCGCGTGATACCCCTTTATTTATTGCTGCTGTTCTTTCTTTACTGATTTAATCCAGGCATCATTGTGTTTAATATTTCCTCTAACATAATTCCATTCAATGTCACGGAATCTAAAACCTACTACCTCATGCATATTAGGGGATGAACTACCGGGATAGTAGACATGTGTAAAATCTACAGAGGATATAACGACATCTTCCAGATTAATATTATAAATCTCTACTTCGATCCCTGCCTCTATAGTCTCATAATATTTAATGACTGCCTTTTGCAGTCTCTTCCCTTCACAAACAGCTACAGCCAGATAAGGGCTGACTTTATCAAGTTGCTTATGCACAATTACGGGATTATGCTGCCTGCAGCCTGTCATGCTGCCAGTGTTGCTATCAACAGGCTGTCTAACACCGTAACTACTATTCATGACTTCTATGGCACCTTCACGGCCTAAAGATGAACAATCTCCCGGAATCTGCATTCCGTTTTCATCATATAAAAATAAATAAGCTGGTAATGACATGATTAATAGTTTCCATCGTTATCTATAAAGAATGAATCTGAATAGCTTTTATTATTGAGAGAATAAGATATATTATATATATATCCGTTCTTTAATTTAATTTTAAAACAAGTGTCAGGATATTTTAGAGAGATTCCATCATCTGCTTTAATAACCGTATATTTTCTGTCAGGCGAATAGTAGATACTATAACGCTCTAAAATATCTGTTTTATTTACAGTGAAGCAAATAGTATCGCCTTGTTTAAAAACACTACGTTGCTGTGAAACTGGTACACCTCCACCGGGGCAGCCCGACAGAAGAAATATTAAGGGGACAATGGTTGACTTTTTCATCCTGGAAATCCTTTCATAACAGCTTTATATTTTGATATTAAAGAATAAACTGATTCATTAGGATTGTAATCTCTGTATACAGATAAATATGAGGTGCCACTATTAAATCCATATGTGAGAAGTAACCAATAATCACTGGCTATTAATGCTTGCTGTTCTAATCCGTAATGAAGAAAATCAGCCTTATCTAAACTGTAACTGTAATCAGCGAAACGAGAGAACAAACCTCTGGTTCTAACAAACATTCCCTTCTGTGCTTGCCAGGCGTGAACCATCTCATGCATGAATCTGTGTTTTTTCTGTATGTCACGTTCCAAAGAGAAATCAGGTGAATAAGTTCCCTCTCTAAACCAAAGTTCACCGTTTGGCGTCATGGCAACATTTATGGGTTGCATATTGAAGGGGAGATAGCTTTCAAGGTGTACCCACACCTTGCTATAGATAATACTTCCACCAAACAGCGTCCTGGCTAGTGCAATCTCTCCTATTGTAAGTTGCCTGACCCCTCCGGGGACTATGGGAGTTCCCGACGTGGGGTTTATTGTCCAGTCAACGGGCATAGCATATCCATATTATTTGTATTGTTTTATGCGCTAATCGTACTCCTACCCTAAAGCATAGGGAATATTTCTTTCCGGGATAAATTCTGAATTCTTTAAAATTAAATTACTATAAATCATCTGGTTTCTGAATAAATCAGCCTTGTCATTACAAAGTGAATGCAGGGTATTATGATTGGGCTGGGGCCTATGTGACTTTAAAACTTTCTTGGCTTCATTCCATTTGGGAAGCGTTCTGTATGCGGTGTATTTGGCTGGACAGAAAACGATAAGTGATGGTAAATCAAAAATAGCAGCCTTTGCTAAGTCGATGGTTGGCTACTTTAGCAACTTTGTAAATTTGACGTTGCTAATACGAAGTGGTCTGTGGTTGAAGACCATTGTGGGGAAATTGTCTACGATATCAGAAATGGGTAAGCTATAGGTAGATGATGGCGATGTGGAAAGGGAAGCTCAACTGTTTCAGAAAAAGCAACAAAAGGATGAGTTTCTTAAATTCGTTTTCTCTGACAATAGCATTGCTTCAGGATATCTTTTGCACCGGGCAGACCATCAAAATTCCGTTTTCATAAACGAGGTTGATGACTTCCCGGTGATGTGTATAGCTGAAATGTTACCGCGAAGTCGACGCTTTGCGTTGGGGATTTTTCCCCGATTAATCCCCGTTCAGAAAACAGGCATAAAAAAACCAACCACAAGGGTTGGTTTTTTCTGGGATTTTTGGTCGGCACGAGAGGATTTGAACCTCCGACCCCCGACACCCCATGACGGTGCGCTACCAGGCTGCGCTACGTGCCGACGCTATGGCTGCTAATACTACTGCTTTCCGCTACGAATGCAAGAGGATGCCTCACTAACTGATTTATAATTAATCAGTTAGCAATAAATCGTTTCTCATCCGTCAGAACCTGTAGCAGCAGGCTGAGCTGCGGTTTCTGATCTTTAATTTTCTCGCCACGTAAATCATAGGTCTGGTAATTACCGTTGTTGTTCAGTACCAGCGTCATCTCTGGTGTGGTCACTGCCATCGTGCTGCCGTCAGCGGCGGTCACCCAGTAATGGCGGCGTGTAGCATTGAACAAATCCTGCCCCTGCGAGTATTCGTTAGCCGGCGTGCTGACATGCAGCAGGCGCTGCATCAGCGTCGTCATCAGGTCTGTATGATCGGTCAGGCTATTGATGCGCTGGGCAGGTGTTCCCGGCCAGTGAATAACCAGAGGAACCTGCAGATGACCGCGCGACCAGGCAAAGTTGTTCTCTTCCTGCGTCAGCGGCACGCCTCTACCAGCGGTAATAATCACCACCGTGTTGTCCAGTTTACCCGAGTCGCGCAGGGCGCTAAGAACACGGTTAATATTGGCATCCACATCCTGAGCGGCGCTGGCGTAGCGTTTGGCAAAGTTCTTCTGGTTACTGTCATCAAGGTTTGTCCCGTTAAAGGAGACCCAGGAGAACCAGCGATTATCTTCCTGCGCGTAGCGTCCCAGCCAGTTAATCCATTGGCTTGCGGTTTGTTCGTCTGATTGCGTTTGCACGCTCGGCATGGAGAAATCTGACAGCAGCGCCTGACGATAAAGCGGGCTGGTAAAGCCATCCGAGGAGAATAGCCCTAACTGATAACCCTGCTGGTTCAGTGCAGAGATCAGCGCCGCAGGCGTTCGGGTCGATAAAATGCCGTCCATGTAGCTTGGCGAAACGCCGTAGAACAGGCCAAAGATCCCGTTATCCGTGGTGTTGCCTGAGCTCATGTGACGCGTAAAGGAGATATTCTGCCCGGCGAACTCAGCCAGCGCAGGCATCTGCTTTTCAAAGCGTGAGTAGTTCAGGCCGTCTACGGTGATCAGCAGAACGTTCTGGCCGGTGCCCATATCGCGATAGTGCAGTTCGCTGAGCGGGTACTGCACGGAAACCGCTTCCGGATTGCCCTGTTCGATCAGGCGACGCTGATACTCTTGCGCATCCAGCAGGCCATGTTTTTCCAGAAACTTACGCGCCGTCATCGGGTAAGAGAGTGGCAGGTTTGCGCGCTGCATGGTAATCGGGCGATAGAAATTGGCATCAGCCCAGATATACACCACATGCGAGGCGATAAAAGAAACGAAAAAGAATGCCGCTAACGGTTTGGCGAAATGGCGACGACGCGTCAGGCTGCGCAGCTTTTGCCAGCTCCAGGTCGCAAACAACATTTCTATTAACAGGATAACCGGCACGCTGATAAACAACAGTTGCCAGTCACGCGCCGCTTCGTTCTGGTCAGGGTTAATGACCAGTTCCCAGACGATCGGGTTGAGGTGCAGGTGGAAGCGGGTGAAAACCTCGCTGTCGATTAACAACAGCGTCATGCCAGCCGTCGCCAGAATAGCCGATAAGAATCGCATCAGCCTCTGGGACATGACGATAAACGTCAGGGGAAACAGGATTAGCAGATAGGTGGCAAACACCAGAAAGCTAAAATGCCCGACAACGCTCAGGTAGGAATATACACGACCTGCAAGGGTTGTCGGCCAGTCGGCGACAAACAGGTAACGGCTACCGAGAACCATGGCCAACAGAATGTTGAACAAGGCAAACCAGTGCCCCCAGCTAACCATCTGGGAGACTTTCTCACGGTAGCGCTGACGATGAGTTACCATAAACTATTGTTCGTTTCCCCGGAGCAGGCTCTTAATGCGCTTGGTCGTCGTTTACCGAAGACTGCAATGCGCGGGCAAAAGAGTTGGCAATCGCCTGGCGCTGGGCCGGTGCGATGCTTGTATTGATAAGGTTAGTCACCATATTTCCCAGTACCATCAGGGAAAGGTCGGTCGGCGCCTTATGTTTTTCCAGTACGTTGAGCATCTCATTCAGCAGTTGTTCAACGTGTTCGTCACTATAGCGGGAAATTTGTGGCATAAATCGAAATCAGTCTGTTCATGAAAGGGCAACATATTACCGTACAGACAGTTTTTTTTCTGCTTTTTTATCTTCTATTGCGTCACTGCCCGGCAGGTGGTTGAATACCGCCCGGTCTAAAAGGAGAGTTTATCATGAGTCTGGATATCAACCAGATTGCCCTGCACCAGCTTATCAAACGTGACGAGCAGAACCTTGAGCTGGTCTTGCGCGATTCATTACTGGAACCGACAGCGACGGTTGTCGATATGATGGCTGAGTTGCATCGGGTGTATAGCGCCAAGAATAAAGCCTATGGCCTGTTTAGCGAAGAGAGTGAACTGGCGCAAACGCTGCGTTTACAGCGTCAGGGTGAAGAGGATTTTCTGGCATTTAGTCGTGCCGCGACCGGACGCTTGCGGGACGAACTGGCGAAATATCCTTTTGCCGACGGTGGTATTGTTCTGTTCTGCCATTACCGCTATCTGGCGGTAGAGTATCTGTTGGTTGCTGTGCTGAACAATTTAAGCAGCATGCGCGTCAATGAAAATCTGGATATCAATCCGACGCACTATCTGGATATCAATCATGCGGACATCGTGGCGCGCATTGATTTAACCGAGTGGGAAACCAACCCGGAGTCCACGCGCTATCTGACGTTCCTGAAAGGGCGGGTAGGGCGCAAAGTCGCCGATTTCTTTATGGACTTCCTCGGTGCCAGCGAAGGTCTGAATGCCAAAGCGCAAAACCGTGGCCTGCTGCAGGCGGTCGATGACTTTACTGCCGAGGCGCAACTCGATAAAGCCGAACGCCAGAACGTGCGTCAGCAGGTGTATAGCTACTGTAACGAGCAGCTGCAGGCTGGTGAAGAGATCGAACTGGAGTCGCTGTCTAAAGAGCTTTCCGGCGTCAGTGAAGTTAGCTTCAGCGAATTTACCGCTGATAAAGGTTACGAGCTGGAAGAGAGCTTCCCTGCGGATCGCAGTACGCTGCGTCAGTTAACCAAATTTGCCGGCAGCGGCGGTGGGTTAACCATTAACTTCGACGCTATGTTATTGGGTGAGCGTATTTTCTGGGATCCGGCTACAGATACGTTGACCATCAAAGGTACGCCGCCGAACCTGCGCGACCAGCTGCAGCACCGCACGTCGGGCGGGAAATAAAACCGTTTGCTGGATGGAGCGGAAACGCCTTATCCGGCAAGCGTGCTTCATCTTTACCGCCAAAAAAATCCCATAAAAAAACCCCGCCAAGGCGGGGTTTTTCTTCAACTTGTTGGCGATTACGCGCGAACGAAGTCGATGTGAGACAGCTTCGGCTTGAACGGGTGACGCTGTACAGCCTGAGCTTTAACTTTAACTTCTTTACCGTCAACAACGATGGTCAGAACTTCGCTGTAGAATTCAGCTTTAGCTTGCATGTTCATAACTGCATCGTGATCCAGTTCGATAGCAATCGGGGCTTCTGCGCCACCGTAGATGATTGCCGGGAACTTGTTAGCGGCACGCAGGCGGCGGCTCGCACCCTTACCCTGCTCTTTACGTACTTCAGCGTTGATAGTAAACATTTAAATCTCTCTTTAATAATTCCTGCTACAGGCGACCCAGCAACAGGTAAGTGATCTGCTTTGCGTATGCAAAAGCGGGCGAGATTCTATACTCAAACGGCTGGTACATCAATCAAAAGTACGATTAACCGCGTAATTCATGTGCCCGACGAAAGCGTCCTTCATAATCGAAGACTTTTTCACGGACCTGCCAGTACTGACCTTTCATACGCGCCACCACGAAATCAGGATGCCGTAACAACGCCTGCTGATTGAGGATATCGGCGGCGGTTATCCAGCGTAAGGGTATACCGGGTGTTCGGGTGTGCGGGCGAATAAACAGTTGTTCGAAGGCCGTACGCTGCGCGGGAGTGTGCAGGCGAAAGCGTTCGCTGACGTCAGCGCCATCTTCATCGTAATAGGTGATTTTCAGCCATTCGCCTTTATCATCCTGCCCGTTTTGTAACACCATACCGCTACAGCGCAGGACCAGCGCATCTTTGAGCCTGAGCGCGGCTTTCAGCATGTCATCCGGGTCAACCAGCACCGCGTCGCACTCCCGACAACGGCGGGCGGCGATGTCATTTTCCGCGTTGCACTGTGGGCAGTTTTTAAAACGGAAACGAAAATCGCACTGTTCGCGATGGCCGTCATCATCTTCAAACCATCCCTGGCAGCGGCGGCCAAAATGTTCAATCAGCGTGCCGTCTGCCGTGGTTTTGCCCCAGAAGGTGTTTGCAAATCCGCAGGCAGGACAGAACACCTGTACCGGAACGTTGTCGCTTTTTCCTTTCGGAGCACCCACTTCCGGTGCGTACAAATCGTGCGGGTTGCCGGCATAATCGAGGATCAGACAGTCGGTTTTACCCGGTGCAAGGCGCAACCCACGACCGACAATTTGTTGGTAAAGGCTAACTGACTCTGTTGGGCGCAGAATAGCGATAAGGTCGACGTGCGGGGCATCGAAGCCGGTGGTCAGGACCGACACATTCACCAGATAGCGAAAGCGCTGGGCTTTGAACTCTTCAATCAGCACGTCGCGCTCAGCGCCTGGCGTATCTCCAGTGATTAGCGCGGCGTCGTCAGCGGGCAGCAGGCCCAGAATTTCTTTGGCGTGCTCAACGGTGGCGGCGAAAATCATCACCCCTTTGCGGGTTTGGGCAAACTCGATAATCTGGCTGATGATATGCGGCGTTATTCGCTGCTGCTTTTTCAGCTCCTGATTCAGATCCGCTTCGCTAAACAGGCCGTTACTCTGTGCCTGCAGGCGGCTAAAGTCATACTGCACGACCGGCATGTCGAGGCGTTCTGGCGGCGTCAGGTAGCCGTGTTTAATCATGTAGCGCAGCGGTAATTCATAAATGCAGTCGCGAAACAGCGCTTTTTCATCGCCGCGCACCATTCCATGATAATGAAAATGATATATCCAGCCCTTACCCAAACGAAAAGGTGTGGCGGTAAGCCCGAGCAGACGTAAGTGGGGATTTACTTTAGTCAGGTGAGTGAGGATTTGCTGATACTGACTCTCTTCATCATCGCCAATACGATGACATTCATCGACGATCAGCAGGGAGAATTCACCCTGAAAGGCGTCCAGATTACGCGCTACCGACTGTACGCTGCCAAAGACTACTTTCCCGTGGCTCTCTTTACGCTTCAGGCCTGCGGCAAAAATATCGGCTTCCAGCCCCAGCGCACAATATTTGGCATGGTTTTGTGCGACCAGTTCTTTGACGTGCGCCAGTACCAGTACGCGACCACGTGCCACGCGGGCCAGTTCTGCAATCACCAGACTTTTGCCCGCGCCGGTTGGCAGGACGATAACCGCTGGCGTGCGGTGGTGGCGAAAATGGTTGAGCGTGGCGTCCACGGCTTCTTTTTGGTACGGGCGAAGAGTAAAAATCATGAGCTCATTAAGGTAAACAGCAACAATGTATAGTATGCCATGAATCATTTCCCTTGAGGGATGGTGTAACACCGCTATACTGGGCGGATAACAGTCCCACTTTTCGGGCGTAAACCCGCTTCTCGTATTTTTACAGGCAAAAATCACACTCATGCGACTTGATAAATTTATCGCTCAGCAACTCGGCGTCAGCCGCGCTATTGCCGGGCGTGAGATCCGTGCTAACCGCGTTACCGTTGACGGTGAAATCGTTAAAAACAGTGCCTTTAAGCTGCTACCAGAACACGACGTCGAATATGACGGTAATTCCCTCGTTCAACAAAATGGCCCGCGCTATTTTATGCTGAATAAGCCTCAGGGTTATGTTTGCTCAACGGATGACCCGGATCATCCGACGGTGCTCTATTTCCTTGATGAACCGGTTGCCTACAAACTGCATGCGGCAGGGCGTCTGGATATCGACACCACCGGACTGGTACTGATGACCGATGACGGACAGTGGTCGCATCGTATCACCTCTCCTCGTCACCATTGTGAGAAAACCTATCTGGTGACGCTGGAGTCGCCAGTGGCAGACGATACCGCCGAGCAGTTTGCCCGTGGCGTACAGTTGCATAATGAAAAAGACCTGACCAAACCGGCTGTTCTGGAGGTCATTACGCCAACTCAGGTGCGATTGACCATCAGCGAAGGGCGATATCATCAGGTAAAACGTATGTTTGCCGCGGTGGGTAACCACGTTGTGGAACTGCACCGTGAACGAATTGGTGACATCAGGCTTGATGACGATCTGGAGCCGGGTGAATACCGTCCATTGACCGAAGAAGAAATCGCCAGCGTTAACTTAACCCCGCGTTAATTTCAGGAGCTAAATGTGACCACCCGGCAGAACTCGTCAATTGCCATAGTCTTTATCCTTGGCTTGTTAGCCATGCTGATGCCGTTGTCGATTGATATGTATCTTCCGGCGCTACCTGTTATCTCAGAACAGTTTGGTGTGCCTGCGGGTAGCGCGCAGATGACCCTCAGTACCTATATTCTGGGGTTTGCAGTGGGGCAGTTGCTCTATGGCCCAATGGCTGACAGCATTGGGCGCAAGCCGGTGATTCTGGGCGGAACGCTGGTGTTTGCGGCGGCGGCAGTTGCCTGCGCCCTGGCGCAAACTATCGATCAACTGATCGTGATGCGTTTCTTCCACGGTCTGGCTGCCGCGGCGGCGAGCGTGGTTATCAACGCCCTGATGCGCGATATCTATCCGAAGGAAGAGTTCTCGCGCATGATGTCATTCGTCATGCTGGTGACCACAATTGCGCCCTTGTTGGCACCTATCGTGGGTGGTTGGGTGCTGGTATGGCTTAGCTGGCACTATATCTTTTGGATCCTCGCCATGGCGGCTGTTCTGGCGTCGGTGATGATCTTTACGCTAATCAAAGAGACCCTGCCTGTAGAGCGTCGCCAGCCGTTTCGCCTGCGTACCACTATTGGCAACTTTGCCTCGCTGTTTCGTCATAAACGAGTGCTGAGCTATATGCTGGCCAGCGGGTTCAGCTTTGCCGGGATGTTCTCGTTTCTGAGCGCCGGACCCTTTGTTTACATTGAGATTAACCACGTTTCACCGCAGCATTTCGGTTATTACTTCGCACTTAACATCGTATTCCTGTTCGTGATGACTATCATCAACAGCCGCTTTGTGCGTCGGGTTGGGGCATTGAATATGTTCCGTACCGGTCTGTGGATCCAGTTCGTGATGGCGGGATGGATGGTCTTTAGCGCACTGTTTGGGCTGGGGTTCTGGGCTCTGGTCGTTGGCGTTGCGGCGTTTGTTGGCTG
Source organism: Citrobacter sp. Cpo147 (assembly GCF_030332405.1). Classification (NCBI taxonomy): domain Bacteria; kingdom Pseudomonadati; phylum Pseudomonadota; class Gammaproteobacteria; order Enterobacterales; family Enterobacteriaceae; genus Citrobacter; species Citrobacter sp. Cpo147. Next base: position 635,354 of record NZ_JAOWHX010000033.1, on the reverse strand, counting down.
TGTATCGATGGTGTCATCAAACGCCATGGCGGTTATCCTGGATGAATTTCCGCATATGGCAGGAACGGCGTCATCGCTGGCTGGGACATTCCGCTTCGGCATTGGCGCCATTGTCGGGGCCCTGTTGTCTCTGGCGACCTTTAACTCGGCCTGGCCAATGATATGGTCGATCGCATTTTGCGCTACCTGCTCAATTCTCTTCTATCTTTACGCCAGTCGCGCTCAAAAACGGTGATCTATTACACAACCTGGGGGCCATAAGGTCTCCAGAGTTGATGTACATCAACCGCAAATCTATCATTTCCCCTGCTTATGTTTATTTTATGTAAAATCAATTTATGTAAAAAGTCACATCATTGTAGTTAAAAAGGTTGAGTTAGATCGCAGAAACGAGTACATATAGCCCGGAAATATGCCAGAACCGTTGAATAAATTTAATTACTGGGTTCTGTAAGCAGCATAAGTACTGGATGTAAACGTTTACCAACTGTCTAAAGACGTATTGTCAATGATGTGTTAATATTGATGTAAAATAATTGTGAAGTGATTGTGCTTCCAGGGAAAGAAAGTGATGACATTACAACTCTCAATCGTTCATCGTCTGCCGCAGAGCTATCGTTGGTCGGTGGGTTTCGCAGGTTCGAAAGTTGAACCGATTCCGCAAAACGGTCAGAGTAATGAGAACAGCCTGGTGGCACTCAAATTGCTCAGCCCTGATGGTGACAGCGCGTGGTCAGTCATGCATAAGCTCAGCCAGGCCCTCAGTGATATCGAGGTTCCTTGTTCCGTACTGGAATGTGAAGGGGAGCCGTGCCTGTTTGTGAATCGCCAGGACGAATTTGCCGCGACCTGCAGACTGAAAAACTTCGGCGTGGCTATCGCAGAACCGTTTTCAAACAACAATCCTTTTTGAACGTCAGCTTAGCGCGAGCAGCTGACGCGTATAGGCTTGCTGTGGCGCGTTAAATACGTGCTCGCATTGCCCTTGCTCCACGACCTCTCCCTGACGTAGCACAATAACCTGATGGCATAACGCGCGTACTACGTGCAAATCATGGCTGATAAAAATATAAGCTAGCCGATGCTTTTCCTGTAAGGACTTTAACAACGTCAGGATTTGCGCCTGTACGGTCCTGTCGAGCGACGATGTTGGTTCATCCAGAATGATCAGGGAAGGTTTGAGAATCAATGCTCTGGCAATAGCAATGCGTTGGCGTTGCCCACCAGAAAACTCCGCAGGATAACGATGTCGCGTTTCGCTATCCAATCCCACTTCCGCCATCACCGCTTTCACCTGTGCCTCGCGTTGTTCGGCTGACAGGGTAGGCTGATGAACGCGCAACCCCTCCTCGATAATCTGTAGCACGCTCAGGCGTGGGTTTAGCGAGGAGTTGGGATCCTGAAATACCACCTGAATACGGTGACGGACCGGCAACAGCTGGCGTCGATTTAAGGTATGCAGTGCCAGACCATCGAACACAATGCTTCCCTGCGAGGTGATTAGCCGCAGAAGCGCCAGTCCGGTAGTGCTTTTTCCGGAGCCTGACTCTCCAACCAGCCCCAGCGTTTCACCGGGCCGGAGGGAAAAACTGACGTCGTTAACGACGACGTTATGGTCCACCACGCGTTTCAGGATACCTTTGCGGATAGGAAAGGCGACGCGGAGTTTTTCTACCTCCAGCAGCGGAGCTTGCCCAGCAGGTACAGGCACCGGATCGCCGGAAGGTTCGCTGTTTAACAATTTCTGCGTGTAGGGATGCGTTGGAGCAGCCAACAGCTGTGCTGCTCGATTTTGCTCAACGCACTGGCCGTTTTGCATGACCGCCACGGTATCGGCCAGCTTTTTCACAATGCTCAGGTTGTGGGTGATGAACAGTAATCCCATGTTCAGCTCGCGCTGTAGTTCTCTCAGCAGTTGCAGGATCTGTGCCTGGACGGAAACGTCCAGCGCGGTGGTCGGTTCATCGGCAATAAGCAACTCCGGTCGTGTTAGCAACGCCATGGCGATCATCACGCGCTGGCGTTCACCGCCGGACAGCTGGTGCGGGTAATCTGCGAGACGTTTGGCTGCCTGACGGATGCCAACGCGATCCAGGCAGGTCAGGATTTCTGCCCGCGCCGCCTCCCGACGCATTCCCCTATGCAGCGACAGCACTTCATAAAGCTGTTTTTCCAGATTGTGGAGCGGGTTCAGTGACACCATCGGCTCCTGGAAAATCATGGCGATTTTATTCCCCCGTACGCCGCGAAGCGTCTGCTCGTTGGCGTGAAGTAATGATTCACCATGAAAACGGATGTCCCCGGAAGGGTAAACTACCGGAGGGGACGGTAACAACCGTAGGATAGAAAGCGCGGTCACGCTTTTACCCGAGCCAGATTCACCCACCAGCGCCAGCGTTTGTCCGGCATCAACCCGTAGTGAGAGGGCATTGACTACGGTGCGCACGGTCTCTTGTTGACGAAAACCTACCGATAAATTCTCAATGGCTAACAGAGGTTGTGTCATTTTAAATCGCCTTGTTGGGATCAAACGCATCGCGTACCGCTTCACCAATAAAGATCAGTAGCGATAGTAGCAGGGCAACGGAGATGAACGCGGTGATGCCAAGCCACGGTGCCTGCAGGTTGTTTTTACCCTGCAACAGGAGTTCTCCCAGTGATGGCGAGCCAAGCGGTAAACCGAACCCAAGAAAATCCAGTGAGGTCAGAGTAGTTATCGAGGCGCATAAAATAAACGGTAAAAAAGTCAGGGCCGCGACCATCGCGTTGGGCAGCATATGACGCAGAATAATACTGCGATCGCTTACGCCTAGCGCTTGAGCGGCTCGAATGTAATCAAAGTTTCGGGTACGTAAAAATTCCGCGCGCACCACGCCAACCAGGCTCATCCAGCCAAACAATACGGTAATGACCAGCAGCCACCAGAAGTTAGGCTGGACCACACTCGACAATAGAATGATGAGAAACAGCGTTGGCATTCCTGACCAAACTTCAATGAATCGTTGCCCCCACAGATCCACCTTGCCGCCATAATAGCCCTGAATTGCGCCAGCCATAATGCCCATCACGCTCGAACAGAGGGTGAGCATTAGACCAAACAAGACAGAAATACGTGTGCCGTAGAGGATGCGTGCCAGTACATCACCGCCGTTAGCGTCTGTTCCCAACCAGTTTTGTGCGGAAGGCGGGGAAGGGAAGGGCTTATCGGTGGCAAAGTTAATGCTGGTGGCCCCAAAGCGTATTGGTGCCCACAGGATCCAGCCCTGGTTTTCCAGGCGCTGTTGTAGCCACGGGTCCTGATAATCAGCCTGAGTCGCCAGCGGTCCGCCGAAGTCGCTTTCACTGTAGTTTTTGAACAGGGGGAAATACCAGCTATTGTCGTAGCGCACCAGTAGCGGCTTATCATTGGCAATCAGTTCTGAACACAGGCTAAGGCCGAACAGCACCAGAAAAATCCACAGCGACCAGTAGCCGCGACGGTTGTGGCGAAAGCGCGCCCAGCGGGCCTGATTGACGGGGCTTAATCGCGACATTAGCGTCCCTCAAAATCAATACGAGGATCGACCAGCGTATAGCTGATGTCGCTGAGGATATTCAGCAGCAGACCGATCAGGGTGAAGATATAAAGCGTGCCAAACATTACCGGGTAGTCGCGTGATACGGTAGATTCATAACCCAGCAATCCCAGGCCGTTAAGTGAGAACATCACTTCAATCAGCAGTGAGCCGGTAAAAAACATGCTGATAAACGTTGCCGGGAAGCCGGCGATCACCAGCAACATGGCATTGCGAAACACATGTTTCCACAGAATATTTTTCTCGCTGACCCCTTTAGCGCGTGCGGTGACGACATATTGTTTGCGCACCTCATCCAGAAATGAGTTCTTGGTCAACATAGTCAGCGCGGCAAACCCACCAACCACCGTCGCCAGCACCGGCAGGGTAATATGCCAAAGGTAGTCGGTTACTTTCTGATACCAGGGCAGGGAGTCAAAATTGGCGGAAACCAGCCCGCGAAGCGGGAACAGGTCGTAGTAGCTTCCCCCGGCAAAAAAGACGATCAGCAAAATGGCAAACAGAAAGGCCGGTATGGCATAGCCGATAATAATAAATGCGCTGCTCCAGACATCAAACCGGCTGCCGTTATGCACCGCTTTGCGGATCCCAAGCGGTATCGACACCAGGTAGATGATGAGCGTACTCCACAGCCCCAGCGTGACGGAAACAGGCAGGCTGTCTTTGATAAGCGTCAGCACCGAGGCGCTACGAAACAGGCTGTCACCGAAATCGAAACGAATGTAATCCCAGAGCATTTTGAAGTAACGCTCATGAATGGGCTTATCGAACCCATAGCGGCGAGTGATTTCGGCGATCACTTCCGGGTCCAGACCCCGGCCGCCTCGATAATTACTGTCGCTGATGTTACCCACGCCGGTTTGCGCGTGGCTGGCACGAACGCCTTCGCTACCCGCGCCGGGTAATGCCCCGCTTTGCCCGAACTCAATGGCGGCGACGGCCTGTTCAACTGGACCGCCGGGGGCTATCTGCACGATAAAAAAGTTGATGGTGATGATGGCCCAAAGCGTTGGGATCACCAGCAGCAGACGTCGAATCAGATAAGCGCCCATTTATTCTCCCTGCCGCCTGGCTGCGGGCAGCTTCGCCGCTTTGTTGACGTCATACCACCAGTTGTCGAGGCCAATAGTATAAATTGGGCGAATAGCAGGATGTGAAAATTTATCCCACCATGCAATGCGATCCTCTGCCATAAACCACATCGGCAACATGTAGTAGTTCCAGGTTAATACCCTGTCCAGTGCCCGGCCCAGTGGGATCAATTTGGCTTTATCACCTTGTGCCGCGATGATTTGGTCGATCAGTTTATCAATCACCGGGCTTTGTACGCCGGGGGCGTTGTAGCTGGAATCAATATATTGAGAGGCCCACAGAATTTGCAGGTCCGAACTCGGCCACGGCATCGCGCGATACAACCTCGGCATCATGTCATAGTCGCGACTGCGCAGGCGGTTCGTGATTTGTGAGTTATCCACCTGGCGGATATTCATGGTAATACCTAAGCGTTGCAGGTTGTGCTGGAACGGCAGCACCCATTGACTGTTGCTGCCTGCCGGGAGCAACAGTTCAAAGCTCAGGGGCTTACCGTTGGCGCTATTTACGCGCTGCTGACCCTTTAGTACCCACCCGGCCTGTTCCAGTAAGGTATCGGCTTTCAACAGGTTGTCGCGATCGTAGCCATCGCCTTTTGATTTTGGCGGCTGATAGATTTGGCTAAAGACCTCAGAGGGGAGATCTTTTTTCAAGGGCGCGAGTATCACCAGTTCATCAGCGTCGGGGTATTTTGTCGCGGCATATTCGGTATTCTGAAAATAGCTGTTGGTCCGGCTCCAGGCGTTATAGAACAGCGCTTTATTCATCCATTCAAAATCAAAGGCCAGCGTGATGGCTTCCCGCACCCGTCGGTCGCTGAATACCGGACGCTGAATATTAAATGCCAGCCAGCGGGTATCCTGCGCGGACTCGTTTTTTTGCTCATCTTTGATGATGTAATGATTCGCGAAATTTTTCCCGGTATAACGCGTCGCCCAGTTTTTGGCATCATTTTCAAGACGCAGATCAAACGCACCGGCCTTAAACGCTTCAAAGGCGACGTTATCATCCAGATAGTAGTCGTAGCGGATGGTATCAAAGTTCCAGCGTCCACGATTGACGGGCAGATTAGCGGCCCAATAATCTTTGACGCGCGAATAGACAATATACTGGCCCATCTTCCATTTGGTAATGCGATAAGGGCCGCTGGCGAGCGGTGGCGATGATAAGGGATCGCTGAGCTTATGATCTTTCCAGTACTTCTCTGGCATCACGGGTAATGAAAACAGGCTGAGCATGTCCTCTTTACCCGGTTTGGCTAATTCAATGCGTACGGTTAATGGCGCGATGGCTTTTACCGTTGTTCCCTTGTAGACCAGACGAAACTGCGGCACGCCTTCAGTCATAAATTTGTGGAAGGTGAATGCGACGTCGCGGGCGGTAATGGGTGAGCCATCGTGAAAACGCGCGCGTGGATTAATGGCAATTTCTACCCAGGAATAGTCGTCAGCATAGCGTGCGCTGTCGGCAATGAGCGGGTAATAGCTACCAGGTTCATCGTCAGAGGTGGTAAACAGCGTATCGTAAAGCGTTTCGGTACGTGCGCCGGGGTTACCGCGCATCGCATAGCGGTTGAAGTTGTCAAATGTGCCAATGGCGGACAGGGTGATTTGACCACCTTTAGGGGCTGCGGGATTAACATAATCGAAGTGATTAAAGTTAAATGCGTACTTCGGCTCACCCAGTACGGCAAAAGCATAGCTTTCTTTGATGGATTGCGCCTGGGCGCTAAACCCGATGAGGGTAATAAACAGTAGCAGTACGCGAGGGATCATATAAAAGCGATTTCCTTTTCCTGCCACAACCCGACGGGCATCATGCCTGAAAGATAAGGGATGTAGCGGCGAGTGAGAGTATATGAATCGCATACTGCGATCACCACGTCGGCTTATTGGGCTGTGCCATCCAACGCACAAAATCAGCAAGCTGTAATGGTCGGCTAATCCAGTACCCCTGGAAAAAATGCACCCCACGATCGCGCAGCCAACGGGCTTGCTCAGGAGTTTCTACCCCTTCCGCAACCGTCAGCATATTAAGACGTTTAGAAAGTGTCAACACGGCGTCCAGTACCGGAGAAGTCAGTGTTTCCGTCCCAATGGCGTTAATGAATCCGCGATCGATTTTCAGGTAGTCAACGGTAAAGCGTTCCAGATAAATAAGCGCGCTATGGCCGGTGCCAAAATCATCAATCGCAATTTCAAAACCTGCGGAATGCAGCCATTCAAATAGCTTTGTGGCCTCGTGCTGATTGAGCATATCTCGTTCTGTGATTTCCAGTACTATCTGAAAATAGTTTGCGGGAAGCGAGGCCTGTAGGTGGCGAATGTCGTCTTTAAACGTCTCGCCATGCAGATGCGATGGCGCGATATTGATCCCTAATTTTGCCCCAGCGGGTAACACTTTTTGCAGTGTCGGGGCATCCTGGGCGATCAACTTAAAGAGATGCTGAGTCAGTGGGACGATCATTTTCTGTGATTCAGCGTAATGAATAAAGGCATCCGGTGGGATCTCGCCCGTTGTTGGGTGATTCCAACGTAACAGGACCTCGACGCCTTTCACTTCCAGCGTTTGCATCTCTACGACGGGCTGGTACACCACATAAAACTGGTTATGTTTGATGGCGTTGAGGATATCTTTGCCTGGGCGTAAACGGATGCTGTAGATGTAGTACCAGAGGAGAAGGGAGGCAATAATCCCGGCCATACATCCCAACAAAATAGAATACCAGACGTCGGTATAGTTCCACTCTTGTGCGTATAAGCGAATTTTAAGCGGGATCCCTTCAAGAGTGGCCTGCCGCCAGGAGGTATGAGGAAGAGCGGAGACATCGATGATTCGCGATGAGAATGTCGAAATTGCGGTATTACCGACGATAATAGCAATACCGTCAAAATCATCCTGCCGGGCGGTATAGAGTAGGTAAGGCGCCAGATTGATATTCAGTGAGGTAAATACGCCGCTATCATTGAACGACGCGTTTCGGTGCCAAATCATGATCGCTGGTTTGTCCGGCATCATGGGCGTACCGGGAAGTAATTCCACATCAATATTTCTGCTGATATCGAGGTTCGGGATCAAATCTAAAATCGGAGTGAACATGGAACCTGTTGCGGAAGAGCAGAAAGCGATGCCGTCTTTTACCAGTAAGAAAGCGCGAACGTTCAGGCTAAAGGCTGCACTGGAGGTCAGTTTAGCGCTGACTTGTTGGCAACTGTTGGCAACCAGCGGCTGAAGGGCATCGGTGGTGGTTTTGAGGTCGGTGAAGTAGCTGCTGACGTAATTCTGGATATCGGCAAGGAGCGTGTCGTACTTAACTTCTCGTTTATGCCAGGTGACGAAAAACTGCAGGGTACTCACGAGTATTGCGACGATAAGCCCCGTTAACATACAGGAAAGCAGGATTTTCCGACCGGATGAAGAAGAGCGTCTGAACATAGATCCTTATTTTACCTGATTTAACCGCTTACTCTGTATGAATATAACCTGAAATGACTCATGTTGTGAGATTTTTCTTAGTCGCAGGGTGAAACAAAAAAGCACCGCCGAAGCAGTGCTTTTGGAATGTCTCATCAGGATAGCCAAGGGATAGCTGCCAAACGAAACTAACTGCGGCTCAGAACCCGGCGAGCTTCGTTGTAGCGTTTTTTCCAGTAAGGCTCGTTCATGCTGGAAATGATAACGCCACTGCTGGTCGAGGCATGTACAAACTGGTTGTTACCGATATAAATACCGACGTGACGGCCGGTAGAGCCAGCACGGAACAGAACCAGATCGCCTGTGCGCAGATTAGTGCGCGAAACGGATTTTCCCGTTTCCTGCTGTTCATAGGTTGAGCGCGGAAGCTCTAAACCAAATTGCTCGCGGAATGTACGCTGCACGAAGCTTGAGCAATCAATACCTTTTTTGGTGCTGCCGCCAAGGCGGTAACGCACGCCTTTCCAGTCAGCATACTGGTCCATAATACGTGATTTAACATCGATATTACGTACCATATTTTCAAATTCATCCTGAGAGGCTTGCAGTGAAGAGTTATCTCCATTGCCCACAGCATGCGTCTCAGAATGCATATTCTTGGCGGTGTTCGTTGTGCTACATGCAGAAAGCAGAACCGCAACTGCTATCGCGGGTATGCCCCGCAAGATATATCTCAAAATCGGTTGAGATTTGACCATTTTGTTTGTTTTCCCTTGAAGTCCTTAACGATAAATATCGTTATAAAAAATGCCAAACGTGACGAGACTAATTACCATCGCACGATGAGACAATTCCTTAAGGTCAAATCTGTGGCAGAACGCACAAATTTATTCTGAAAGGGAATAATTATCCCGCGAGGCAAAACGAGTTCGAGATTACCCGATCGTTCCGGCCAATGCGAGTGATTTTACGTGATTTCTTATAAGAAAAATTGATACAGAAAGTGAATAAACGGCATTGTCTAAATTAAGAACAATCAGGGTAAAAAATACGCAACCTACTCATTTTAAACATGAATAAGATGACAAGGGAATGACAATCAGAATGATGAAATATTGCCCGGCATCATCAGGGAATCAGAAGTATCCCTGATGATGTTAATTACTCTGCGTTATTTGTTTAAAAATTGTTTGTTTTTGCCGGGGAGATAATTCACGAACAGAGTGACTAATCGGTCACTTAATGGCGTCATTAGCCACCAGGGAAGGCCAATCAAGACCACAGTCATGGAACCAACCACGATATCAGTGAGCCAGTGAGCGCCAATCATTACGCGTGGAAAGGCAAAAACCACAGCAATAATAAGGCCGATTATTCCTGCGACTTTTCCGAAATAACGCAGCATAAATGCGGAAAAAATAAGCAGCATCATGCCGTGATCGCCAGGAAAACTGTCTCTCGACGCATCTTTGGTCGGAATATGCAGCAGTTCGCTGACGCGATAAATATTATCCAGCATCAGGGTCGGGCTGGCGCGTTTAACGGGAATAAGCGCCTGGCCCAGCTGATTTAATACCACTGCGGTGAGCAGCATAACCAAACCGATAGCCACAATACGTCGGCGACCTTCCGACGTCTCTTTGAGCCAAAAGTGCAGCATCAATGCGCCCATAGCCAGCAATGAGCAGCCATCAAATGCCCGATTATTGGTAATAGCAACAACCCATAAGAACAGTGGGCTTTCCACCAGTTTATGATTAAAGAAGCGGAAAACGCCCGTATCCAGTGAAGACCATAACCCATGCCCGACTGGAATATACCAGGACATAAACAGTGCCAGGCCCGCAATATTTAGCAGGAGGATTGAAGGGTATCGGGTTTTCATCGTCGTTTACCATTGCTAAAAACGAAGGCAACCTTACGCGCTAGCGTCTAAACGAAGTCTCAACAACGCGCTCTGTAACGCATTCCAGTCGGTCTCGGTATCGGCGATGAGTTCAATACGGCTATCGGGTGGTGCGACGTTTTGCGTCTCTATATGCCAGTCGTCTCCCTGGCGGTTAATGCGTACCAGTCCTTCTTTAATACGCATTACCCCCTTCACGCGTCCAACAGGAGCAAGACGCGACCATTCCAGCAGACCGATGGTATCGAACACTGTATCGGCGTCAAAAATCCAACCGCAGGCCTGATGGCCCTGACCGCTGTTCAGGTTACGACGCCAGCGCTGCTGTGCGGGTAAGCTCAACGCTGCCAGCCCCTTTTTGTTGGCATGGCTATGGGCGTGCTCCGCGCTTGCAGGAAGCTCCGCCAGGTTTAGTCGGGGCAAATCCAGTAGCTGTCCGTCAATTTGCCCATGGTCGGCATGAACTAACTGGCGATTACCGCCGTAGTGTTGCCACCAGCTTTGCAGGGCGTTTTCGCTTTCCGTCGTGGCACGGTCGGTTTTGTTGGCAACAATGATATCAGCGGCGGCCAGCTGATCGCGGAAATTGTCATTGGCGACGCTTTTCTCATCCAGTAACAGGCGAGGATCAAGGATACAGAGGGTTGCGCGCAGATCGATCCACGGCTCATAAACCGGTGCAGTGAGTAAATCCAGAATCTGTTTGGGATGCCCGAGGCCAGTGGGTTCAATCAGCAGACGGTCGGGTTTTCCCTGACGCAGCAGCGTATTGAGGCCAACCTGCATTGGCAGGCCGTTAACACAGCACATACAGCCGCCGGGGATCTCTTTTAGCAGCGCACCGCTGTCGGCCAGCAACGCGCCATCAATGCCAACTTCGCCAAACTCATTAACCAGCACGGCCCACTTCTCAGCAGGATCTTTGTTTGCCAATAAATGAAGAATAGAGGTGGTTTTGCCACTGCCGAGAAAACCGGTGATGAGATTGGTTTTAGTCACATTTACTCCAGAATCATAAATTACCGTAATGGCATTTAACAATCCTGGCGAAAAACGGGGAAAAAGAGAAGGGGGGAGAGGACGAAGAGGCGCTTCGTCCTGCTTAATGGCAGAAATCGTTAACTTTTTAACGTCTCAATGACAGCCTGATGCGCACCGTATTGGGCAATGCGTTGCCAGGCCTGCTGAATGGCCGCGACAAACTGCAGATTCTGTACGAGATCGGTGGCGAAAATCTCGCGTAGCGAAAGCAGGGCGTTGACGCGTTCTGACTCTGTGCTCTGTTTAACCAGAGCGGCAATTTTCTCACTCAACGGGTCACGAACATCAATAGCGGTGCCTGAATCATCCACGCCGCCCACATAACGCATCCAGCCTGCGACGCCGAGCGCCAGCAGTGGCCACTCACTTTGGCGGGCTAAATGTACGCGGATCCCTTCCAACATGCGCTGGGGTAATTTCTGGCTACCGTCCATCGCGATTTGCCAGGTTTTATGTTTCAACGCTGGGTTGGCAAAACGCTCCAACAGGCTTAGGGCATACTGGTCTAAATCCACATCGGTAATTTGCAGCGTGGGTGCCTGTTCGTTGAGCATCAGGCGGTAAGCGGCTTCACGAAAAGCGCTGTCCTGCATACAGTCGCTGATGTGCTGGAACCCGGCCAGATAGCCGAGATAAGCAAGAAACGAATGACTGCCGTTCAGCATCCGCAGTTTCATTTGTTCCCACGGCAACACATTTTCGACCATCTGGACGCCCGCCGTTTCCCATTGTGGGCGGCCGCACACAAAATTATCTTCAATCACCCACTGGATAAACGGTTCGCAGCTGATTGCGCAAGGATCGGCAACCCCCAGCTCGCGGGCAATTTCGGCCAGTGACTCTTCAGTGGCGGCAGGGACAATGCGGTCGACCATGGTGCCTGGGAAACTGACATGTTCCTGAATCCAGGTTGCCAGTAATGGTGAACGTTTCTCCGCCATTCCAAGGACGGCGTTTTTTACCACATGACCATTGTCCGGGATGTTATCGCAAGAGAGGACGGTAAACGGCTGTAGCCCGCGTTCACGTCGGCGGTGTAGGGCTTCAACAATAATTCCGGGGGCAGAGTGCGGTTCAGTCGGTGTTTGCAGATCGTGAGCAATACGTGGATTACTGAGGTCTAACGAGCCTGTCGCCGGATCGATGCAGTAGCCTTTTTCTGTGATGGTTAGCGAGACAATAGCCACCTGAGGTTCGCAGAATTTTTCGATAATGGCCGCCAGCGAATCCAGCCTGGCGTTGAGACATTCGTTGACGGCGCCGATAACAATTGGCTGGTTGCCGTTGGCCCCTTTTTCCAGCACGGTAAATAAATGATCCTGTTCGCGCAGTTGGCTCATCAGTCGATCGCCGCTGAACAGACTGATCTCACAAATACCCCAGTCTCCACCCTGCGCATTCAGCACCCTGTCGGTTAGTAACGCCTGATGGGCGCGGTGAAAAGCACCGAAACCAAAATGCACAATCCGCGTTTTTAATTGCTGGCGGTCGTATTGCGGAATCATGACATTTTCCGCCAGTGGCGCTGAGGCAATAGTTTTCATTTAATACACCTGATTAACCATAAATTAACAATGGCAGTATAAAGTTATATGACAACAAATTGAATTGGTGTGCCTCATTTATCCGGGGAATGTGAGCTTGATCAACCAATCATCGGCAATGTGTTGATCAGTTGACGGATGCCTGTATGGTAGTCGTCATTAAGATGATTTAATTTGGTATAACAACTTGTGAGGTGAAACAATGGAACAAACCTGGCGTTGGTACGGACCTAACGATCCGGTATCGCTTGATGATGTGCGTCAGGCTGGCGCAACGGGTGTTGTGACCGCCTTGCACCATATTCCTAACGGTGAAGTGTGGCCGGTAGAAGAAATTCAACAGCGTCAGGCCATTCTGGCTGAAAAAGGGCTGACCTGGTCGGTGGTGGAAAGTATCCCTGTCCACGAAGATATCAAAACGCGTTCAGGTCAATTTCAAACGTGGATTGCCAACTATCAGCAGAGTATCCGTAATCTGGCGACCTGTGGTATCGATACGGTGTGCTATAACTTCATGCCGATCCTCGACTGGACGCGTACCGACCTCGAATATCAGCTGCCGGATGGTTCCAAAGCGCTGCGTTTTGACCAGATTGCTTTTGCGGCCTTCGAACTTCACATTCTGCAACGCCCGGGAGCTGAAGCGGATTATACCGCCGAAGAACAACGCCAGGCGCTGGACTACTTCAATGCCATGAGTGATGCAGAAATTGAAAAGCTGACCCGCAATATCATTGCTGGGCTGCCAGGTGCAGAAGAGGGCTATACGCTGGATCAGTTCCGTGCGCGTCTCGCTGAATATGACGGCATCAGCAAGGACGATCTGCGCGATAATATGGCGGTATTCCTGCGGGCGATTGTGCCAGTGGCAGAAGAAGTCGGCGTGCGTCTGGCCGTGCATCCTGACGATCCGCCGCGCCCGATCCTCGGCCTGCCACGTATCGTTTCGACTATCGAAGATATGCAGTGGCTGAAAGAAACGGTCGATAGCATTAATAACGGTTTTACCATGTGCACCGGTTCTTACGGCGTGCGCGCTGATAACGATCTGGTGAAAATGATCGAAACCTTTGGCGATCGAATCCACTTCACACACCTGCGCTCAACCTGTCGTGAAGATAACCCGAAAACCTTCCATGAAGGTGCGCACCTGCAGGGCGATGTGGATATGGTATCGGTGGTGGCTGCCATTTTGAGCGAAGAGCAGCGGCGTAAAAAGGCGGGCGACCTGCGTCCTATCCCGATGCGCCCGGATCATGGACACCAGATGCTTGACGATCTGCACAAGAAAACTAATCCGGGCTACTCTGCGATTGGTCGCCTGAAAGGCCTGGCAGAAGTCCGCGGCGTTGAGCTGGCGCTGAAACAAACGCAGTTCCGCGACCTGCTGTAAGTCTAACCGCAGGGATTGCGCGACAGGCGCGATCCCTGTTATTCATCAAGGCTGCGCAAGCGCCTGCTCCAGCACTGTCAGCACTTTATTGATCTGCTGTATCTGCAATCCACCAAATCCAAAAAACATAACAGCATCGCTGTTCTCTTTGCGCCATGTGGCTTCTGATCCATTTTCTATATCCGGCAGAGTGTCGAAACGGATCCCGGCCAACAGGCAGCTTTGTTGGAGCCTGGCGATGAATTCGGTATGTCTGGCAATGCGTAACGAGAGGTGCAGACCTGCCGTTGCGCCAGCGATTTTCCCTTCGGGAAACAGAGTGGAAAGGCCATCGCGTAACAGGGCGAGGCGCGTCGCATAGCTGCAGGCCAGCTTGCTGAGATGCGTATAAAACACCTGATTTTGCATCAGTTCGGCTAAAAATTGCTGCAACAACCACTGACTGCCGTTGTTATTGAGCGCTTTCATATTCTGTACCGCCGGAAGCAGTTCATCAGGGCAAATAAGATAGCCAAGCCGTGCGCCTGGCCCCAGCGTTTTAGAAAATGTCCCCATGTAGATAACCCGGTTGTGATAATCCATGGCTTTCAGCGCGGGAAGGGGATTTTCCCCATAGGTAAAAACGGCATCGTAATCGTCTTCAATGATGTAAGCGCCGACGCGTTGCGCCCACGTTAATAATGACTGACGGCGCTCCAGCGAAAGTACACTTCCCATCGGATACTGATGCGCTGGAGTAACATAACAAAGCTGGGTTTCATACTCGGGTAAATTATCTGTTTGCAGCCCGTGGTTATCTACGGCGATTGACGTAATGTCTGCACCGTAATAATTAAAAAGATGCCATGCGCCAGAATAACAAGGGGATTCGGTCACAATATGGCACTTTTTTTGCTGACTGACAGCATGATGAATAATAAATATTTGGCTGAGCAGTGATAATCCCTCCTGAATCCCGTTGGTAATGATGATGTTCTCTGCTCGGGTATTAATTCCGCGGGATAAATTAAGGTATCTGACTAATTGCTCACGCAATGAAAATAATCCATTTGGTGAATGATATCGGGTAAATAATTGTTCTTTAAGTATGCTTGGAGCATTATTCCATTTCCGCCAGCTTGACCAGGGAAAAGCGTTGGGATCGGGGACGCCCATCCGGCAGTAGCACTCTCGTCCAGGCTCGGCGTAAACATCGGTAGAGACCCCGGCAGCTTTAGGTTTTGTGGGCGGAGAACCCTGGGTAACGGGCACAAGCGTTGGTGTTATACGTACAGGCGTTGTGAATATCACTTCATAGCCAATGCCGTGTCGGCTCTTGATTAACCCTGCAGCCATAAGCTTATCATAGGCCATCACTACCGTTATTTTGGCTACGTTCAATACCTGAGCCTGCTCGCGAATAGAGGGAAGCTTATCGCCACAAAGCAAATCTCCCCGCTGAATAGCCTGGAAATAAAATTGAAAAATTTGCAATTGCAGCGGAGTGCGGAGTTCTCTATTGAGCGTTAATGTAAGCATGAGGAATTCCTTATTAATATATGGCCACTATATTACGAATTTCTCGTTTTTACTATTTGATACACCTCATGGAGTAGTGGCTGTTCCTATAACTTGCTATCGCTGTCTCTATTTTTGGTTTTTATTATCCCTTAGCGTGTCGCTATTAAAAAAATGGAGGCAAGCATGTCGTGGATAAGAAAGAACGCATTGTGGTGCGTATTGGCTGGGGCGGTGGCAATGGCCCTGGCTATTTGGGGAACGTGGCAAGGCGTTCATTACACCAGTACCACCGAATTTTGTTTATCGTGTCACTCGATGCGCACGGCTGGAGAGGAATATAAAACCAGCGTGCATTTTCGCAACGCATCTGGCGTGCGGGCTGAGTGTAAGGATTGTCATATTCCACCGGGCGTTATTCCAACGCTTATTCGTAAAACTGAAGCCTTAAACGACCTCTATCACACCTTTATTTCTCCTTCTATCGATACTCCTGAAAAGTTTGCTGCCAAACGCCCGGAGCTGGCCCAGCGGGAGTGGGCGCGCATGAGCGCGAATAATTCAGCGGCGTGTAAATCCTGCCATAGCTATGAGGCAATGGATCATGGCAAGCAATCGGCAAATGCAGCGGCGCAAATGACCGCAGCGGCAGCAAAAGACAGTAACTGTATCGATTGTCACAAAGGAATAGCCCATCACAAACCCGATATGAGCAGCGGTTTTCGCGATCGCTATAAGCAACTACAGCGTCAGGGAGATACGCCAACGGATGCGACCACGCTGTTCTCATTAAGCGAAAAATCACTGGCGGCAACGGCAGGGAGTCCGGTCGGGAAGGCGCTGTTATTTCCCGCCACCGAGGTCAAGGTGCTGAAAAAAGAAGGCCGTAACGTGCAGCTCGAAATCATGGGCTGGCGTGAAAGCAAAGGACGCGGACGGGTGATCACCCAGTATATGGGGAAACGCGTTTTCTCCGCCGTTCTCGATGAGCCCCTGATGGTGAACGTAAAAGTGCTACAAACTCAGGTCGATCCTGACTCACATCAGGAATGGCAGCAGGTGAGCGTCACCGCCTGGACCACCGATCAGGACTTTATCAACACGCTCGCGCCAATCTGGGAGTACTCAGATCAAATGCTGCAATCCACCTGTAGCGCCTGTCATAGCACTCCTCCTACAACCCGATATACCGCTAACGGCTGGATCGCCGGACTGAAAGCCATGTCGACCTATTACCGGCTTAATCCGGTGGAGGAACGTACGTTGTTGAAATACCTCCAGACCCACGCCAGCGATGTGTCTGAAACCAACAAAAAGTAAGGATAATGTATGGATATTCATGACTTTAATCCGTCCCGCCGCCGTTTTCTCAACGGAATGCTGGCGGTGGGGGCTGCCAGCGCACTGGCGCCTAATCCGCTGATATCAAAAGTGTGGGCGGCGGGGGAAAATCCCGAACAGTGGATCCAATCTGGTTCGCACTATGGCGCTTTTGAAGCCAAAGTGGTCAACGGTGAGTGGACCGAAACCCGTCCGTTCAAACATGACAAATACCCCTGCGATATGCTGAACGCGGTGCGTGAAGTGGTTTACAACCCGTCGCGGGTGCGCTACCCAATGGTGCGTCTGGACTGGTTGCGTAAGCGTGAGAAGTCGGATCGCAGCCAGCGCGGAGATAACCGTTTTGTGCGGGTTAGTTGGGATCAGGCGCTGGATTTGTTTTACGAAGAGCTGGAGCGGGTGCAAAAAACCTATGGCTCATCAGGCGTATTTACCGGGCTTGCCGATTGGCAGATGGTGGGCAAATACCATAAAGCGGGCGGGGCGATGGACCGGGGACTTGGCCTGCATGGTAGCTATGTGACAACCGTCGGCGACTATTCTGCGGCAGCGGCACAAGTCATTTTACCGCATGTGATTGGTTCGCTGGAAGTTTATGAGCAGCAGACGTCGCTTCCGCTGGTGATTGAAAACAGCAATACCATCGTGCTGTGGGGCTGCGATCCGATCAAGAACCTGCAGATCGAGTTTTTGGTTCCCGATCACGATGCGTTTGGCTACTGGCAGCAGATTAAAGAGGCGGTAGCGCAGGGTAAGATGCGCGTTATCAGTGTCGATCCGGTGCGTAGCAAGTCGCAAAACTTTCTTGGCTGCGAGCAGTTGGCGTTGCGGCCACAAACCGATGTGGCGTTAATGCTGGCGCTGGCGCATACCTTGTACGAAGAAAAATTGTACGACACGGCGTTTATTACCGATTACACCGTCGGCTTTGAGCAGTTTTTGCCGTATCTGCTGGGCGAAGCCGATAAACAGCCGAAAAATGCCGAATGGGCGGCAGAAATCTGCGGCCTGACGGCAGAGCAGATTCGAGACTTCGCCCGCCTGTTGGTGAAAGGCAGGACATAGTTTATGGGCGGTTGGTGCGTACAACGCATGCACCATGGTGAGCAGTATCCGTGGATGCTGGTGGTGCTGGCCAGCATGGTCGGTCAAATTGGTTTGCCCGGCGGCGGGGTAGGATTTGGCTGGCACTACAACGGTGGAGGTACGGTAACATCCGCCGGGCCTGTGCTCTCTGGACTGGGAGGGATCACGAATCCCCCGCAGGCAAAGTACAACGCGGATTTTCGCGGCGCATCGGAGCATATCCCCACTTCACGTATCGTTGACTGCCTGCTTGAGCCGGGCAAAAAAGTTGCCTTTAACGGCGAGACGTTAACATGGCCTGACATCAAAATGGCGATCTACAGTGCGGCAAATCCATTTCATGCGCAGCAGGACAGGAATCGCATGATCGACGCGTGGAAGAAGCTGGAAACCGTGGTGGTGTTGGATCATCAATGGACCGCGTCGTGCCGATTCGCCGATATCGTCCTGCCCGTTACCACCCGCTTTGAACGTAACGATATTGAGCAGTTCGGTACGCATTCGAATAAAGGGTTGATGGCGTTGCATCAGATCGTCAAACCGCAATATGAAGCGCGACATGATTTTGATGTGTTTGCCGGGCTGTGTAAGCGCTTTGACAAGGAAGCGGTGTACCGTGAAAACCGTGATGAAATGCAGTGGATACAGGTGCTTTATGATGAAGGCGTGAAGATGGGAGCGTCGCTCGGTGTCTCATTACCGGATTTCACAACGTTCTGGCAGGGTGACGGATATATTGAATATCCGCCGGGTCAGCCGTGGGTACGGCACGGTGAGTTTCGCGACCAGCCAGACCTGAATCCGCTGGGAACGCCGTCAGGTCTGATTGAAATCTACAGCAAAACCATCGCGGGCTTTGCCTATGAGGATTGTCCAGGGCATCCCGTGTGGATGGAACCCTTTGAGCGTACCCATAGCGGCAAAAAAGATAAATACCCGCTGCATCTGCAATCCTGCCATCCGGATAAACGTCTGCATTCCCAACTGTGCTCTAGCGAGGCGTTTCGCAACACCTATGCGGTTGCCGGAAGAGAGCCGCTTTATATCAGTGAACAGGATGCCACCGCTCGTGGCTTAAAAGCCGGTGATATCGCCCGCGTTTATAACGCTCGTGGTCAGGTACTGGCTGGCGTGGTTGTCAGTCCGGATTTTTCCCCTGGCGTGATTCGTATTCATGAAGGCGCGTGGTATTCCCCGCAGGAAGGGGGGAAAGCCGGGACATTATGCACCTATGGCGACCCGAACGTGCTGAGCGCGGATATAGGTACTTCACAATTGGCCCAGGGGCCTTCAGCGCATACCGTGCTGGTGGAGGTCGAGCGTTATCAGCAGAAAGCCCCGCAAGTGACGGCTTTCGGTGGTCCGCAGATTGTGAAAGAGGAGGGGACCAGTGCAGCATAAGCAAATTCATCAGCAGCGGGCAGCTGTGTACCAGTGGTTTTCGCAACTGTTATTTCGGGAGCTGGATGAAAAACATCTCGCCAGTCTGGAAAACGGCGATAGCCAGGCTTGGATTGCCTCACTGGCGGCGGTTCCTGGAGTGTCTGCCGAGGTTAAACGTTTTGAGCGTAGCCTGGGCCGGGTTTTGCGGCGCGACTCCCGACAGCTGGAGCTGGCAGCAGATTTTGCCTCGCTGTTTCTGCTGGCCCCGCCGGCTAGTGTTTCTCCCTATGCAGGGCACTATCCACACACGACAGCGGCAGAAGAACGTCGGCAAATGAATGTGTTGCTGATTGAGCAAGGTCTGGCAGCGAGAGAGAATGAGCCCTCCGATCATATTGCCGTGCAGTTGGCATTAATGGCGAGGATGGTTGCTAAAGAGGAGAGGCTATCGGCGCAATACTACTTTTTGCATCATCATATTCTGTGCTGGGCACCGTTATTTCGCGACGCTTGTCTGGTGCGGGATAACGAGGGGTTTTATCCTCAGGCGGTTAATCTGATAGTGCGTTTTATGCAAGAGGATGAACAGTATCTGGAGTCATTGCTGATGGATGATTTTTATCTCAGCAACCAGTGCTGAAAATGAAAAAAGGGACAGCCTGCGCTGTCCCTTGCCGTCACTGCGCAGCAGAAAATTAATCTGCACGGCCCATATAGCGACGTTCTTCGATATGAATACGGATTTTTTCACCCGCACTTAGGTACTCAGGAACCTGGATCACCAGACCGGTGCTCAGGGTTGCTGGCTTGTTGCGCGCGCTCGCTGAAGCGCCTTTAATACCCGGTGAGGTTTCAACGATTTCCAGGTCTACAGTCTGCGGCAGTTCAAGCGCCAGCAGTTGGCCGTCCCAGGTCAGTACCTGCATGTCCGGCATACCGCCTTCCGGCATGAACAGCAGCTCTTCTTCAATCTGGTCTTTGGTGAAGGTATACGGGGTATAGTCTTCTTTATCCATAAAGATGTATTCGTTGCCATCGACGTAGGAGAAATCAACGCCACGACGGCTCAGAGTGACGGTATCCACGATATCGTCGCCTTTGAAGCGCTCTTCAACTTTCAGACCGGTACGCACATCAGAAAAACGCATTTTGTACAGCGTGGCAGCACCACGTGCGGACGGTGATTGAATATCGATATCTTTTACAATCAGCAGTTTGCCGTTGTAGTTCAGTACCATACCTTTTTTAATTTCGTTCGCTCTTGGCATCGAAAAAATCCTGTAGTGAGGAGTGTCTAAAATATCGCGTAAAACTACTCGCGCCGGGGCATTCAGGCAAGCGGAATTCATGCTTTTGCTGGTGCAAAAAAGGTGGTACTGTGCCCTTCCCGCACAATCCGATGGTTTACGATAAAGAGAGTACTGTATGGAATGCCGTCCGGATTGTGGTGCATGCTGCACCGCGCCTTCAATCTCCAGTCCCATCCCCGGTATGCCTGATGGCAAGCCCGCTAATACGCCCTGCGTTCAGTTGGATGAATCCCTGCGTTGCAAAATTTTTGCGTCGCCGCTACGACCAAAGGTGTGCGCCGGTTTACAGCCCAGTGCGGAAATGTGCGGGCGGACGACGCACCAGGCCATGGTTTATCTCATCGAGCTTGAAGCGCTAACCGCGCCTTAAACGTCCTTGATGCGCGCCAGGCACGCGACGGTGGCGACGATCATCACCAGTGCAAACCAGAACACCGCGTGATAGTTCCAAATTTCAGCGGCAATTCCCGCCAGCGATCCGGCAATAATCCAGCCCACGCGAATGGTATTCGTATAGAGGGTGGTGGCTGAACCCGCCTGTCCCGGCATCAGGTCCTGGAAATAGAGCATACCAATCCCGCCGAGAATACCGATGTAAATCGCGTTCAGCAGCTGTAAGCCAAGCAATATCGCCGGAGAGTGAGCCAGTAGCATACCGGCATAAAAGAAGAATCCGGCAACGACGGCAATTCTCATCAACAGACGTTTACCCAGACGCTTTGCAAAATAGCCAGCAATCAACATGGTCGGGATTTCCAGACCGGCTGCGGTGCCCATCATGATGCCAGCCAGTTTTTCCGGCAGATGCAGTTCGTTGATGATAAACAGCGGCATATTAATGATATAGAGACTATTGGTTCCCCACATTAATGTGCAGATAACAAACAGCAGCAACGTGTCGCGTCGATTGCGGCGCGGGGCCTCAACTGCGCCTGTCGCGAGAGGCACGTTTTTACTCATTGAGGGTAAAAACAGCCAGACCATTACGCCGCAGACAACAAACGCCACCGCCGCGCTGAGATACATCACTGTAAAGCTGAATCCCATGGCCAGCGCGTAGGCCAGCGGCGGGCCAATTACCCAGGCTAGCGAAACCTGCGCACGTAATATTGAGCTGAACATGACGGCTTCCCGACCTGTGCGGTCGGCGTGTTCACGGGCGAGAGCAAACATTTGCGGGTTGGCGGTCGATCCAAAGCTGCTGAGGAATACCCCGACAAACAGCAAGATAAAATAATTACGATTCCAGGCAAACAGCACGCAGGCCAGCATCCCCAGCACGCAGCAAAACACAATCAGGTTCTTGCGATCGCCTTTTCTATCTGAACGTCCGGCCAGAAACTGACTTACCAGAATACCGATCACAGCGCTACCGGTAAAAAAGAACCCGACCATGCCGGGACGGGCGTGGACTTCATCCGTCAGAAAAAGGCTGAGCGTTGGCGTCTGCAACGCACCGGCGATACCCGTCAGAAATGCGACAAGCAGGAACGCCGAAGACGTTAAATCAAACGCCTTGGGTGTGGCGGCTACGGGGGTGTTATGCATGTTTTGATATCAATGATGTGAAGAGACGCGGAGTTTACGCCGCTTGTCAGAAAATAAACAGGGAGCCAAATCAAAATCGGCATCAAAAATCAAAATAGCATTTCAGTCAAAGAATGCTGTTTGCTGACGTTGCTGAATCTGACAAGCTGACGGCGTTTTTGCGTCAGCATTTTTTTCTTCTTCGCAGAGAAAATGTGCGTTATCTCTAAATTCAGCAAGTAATTTGTCAACTTTACTTGTGTGCTGAAGAAAAAAGAGCAAGACTTCTTGAAACGTTTCAGCGTCATCTTGCCTTAACTGATGGAGTCGGGTGACGCCTTTTTTCTCATGTTGGCTGAATCGTTTCAATTCAGCGGGAGAGGAGAATCATGTTCCAGTTATCTGTTCAGGATATTCACCCGGGCGAACAGGCCGGGAATAAAGAAGAGGCTATTCGCCAGGTTGCCGCTGCCTTAGTGCAGGCGGGTAACGTCGCGGAAGGCTACGTCGATGGCATGCTGGCGCGCGAACAACAGACGTCCACGTTCCTCGGCAACGGTATTGCGATTCCTCACGGTACGACGGACACGCGCGATCAGGTACTGAAAACCGGTGTGCAGGTATTTCAGTTTCCGCAAGGCGTGACCTGGGGAGAAGGGCAGGTTGCTTATGTGGCAATCGGCATCGCCGCAAGTTCTGATGAACACCTCGGTTTACTGCGTCAGCTGACACACGTGCTGAGCGATGACTCCGTCGCTGAACAGCTGAAATCTGCGACCACGGCGGAAGAACTGCGTGCGCTGCTGATGGGTGAAAAGCAAAGTGAACAGCTGAAGCTTGATAACGAAACGCTGTCGCTGGATGTCGTGGCCAACTCGCTGGTGACGCTGCAGGCACTCAACGCGGCACGGCTGAAAGAAGTCGGTGCGGTTGACGCCACCTTTGTGGCCAGAGCAATCAATGAGCAACCGATGAATCTCGGTCAGGGGATCTGGCTGAATGACTGTGCTGAAGGTAACGTGCGTAGCGCCGTTGCGGTCAGCCGTGCAGCAACAGCGTTCGATGTACAAGGTGAAGTTGCCGCCCTGTTGGTGACCGTCGCCATGAATGACGATCAACCGGTTGCTGTGCTGAAGCGCCTTGGCGATCTGCTGCTGAATAATAAAGCTGACCGTTTGTTGAAAGCTGATGCGGCAACGGTGCTGGCGCTGCTGACCAGCGATGACGCCTTAACTGATGATGTACTGAGCGCCGAATTTATTGTGCGCAATGAGCATGGTTTACATGCCCGCCCGGGCACCATGCTGGTGAATACGATTAAACAATTTAACAGTGAAATTACCGTGACAAATCTTGATGGAACCGGCAAGCCGGCGAATGGACGCAGTCTGATGAAAGTTGTGGCGTTAGGCGTGAAGAAAGGACATCACCTGCGCTTTACTGCACAGGGCGAAGATGCTGAACAGGCGCTGAAGGCGATTGGCGAAGCCATCGCAGCAGGTCTTGGGGAGGGCGCGTAATGAGCAGACGTGTTGCTACTATCACCCTTAACCCGGCCTACGACCTGGTGGGTTTCTGCCCGGAAATTGAACGCGGTGAAGTGAACCTGGTTAAAACCACCGGTCTGCATGCGGCAGGGAAAGGGATCAACGTCGCTAAGGTTTTGAAGGATTTAGGTATCGATGTCACTGTGGGTGGCTTCCTGGGTAAAGACAACCAGGATGGTTTTCAGCAGTTGTTCAGCGAGCTGGGCATTGCCAACCGTTTTCAGGTCGTGCAGGGCCGTACCCGTATTAACGTCAAGCTGACCGAAAAAGACGGTGAAGTATCTGACTTCAACTTCTCCGGCTTTGAAGTCACCCCGGCTGACTGGGAACGCTTTGTAAATGATTCGCTGAGCTGGCTGGGCCAGTTCGACATGGTGTGCGTCAGCGGCAGTTTGCCAACCGGCGTGAGCCCGGAAGCCTTCACCGACTGGATGACGCGCCTGCGTAGTCAGTGTCCTTGCATTATCTTTGATAGTAGTCGTGAAGCGTTGGTAGCAGGTCTGAAAGCGGCGCCATGGCTGGTGAAGCCAAACCGTCGCGAACTGGAAATCTGGGCCGGTCGTAAGCTGCCGGAAATGAAAGATGTGATTGAAGCGGCGCATGCGCTGCGTGAGCAGGGGATCGCTCATGTGGTGATTTCACTCGGCGCGGAAGGTGCGCTGTGGGTTAACGCCTCAGGCGAGTGGATTGCTAAACCGCCGTCAGTTGAGGTGGTCAGCACCGTCGGCGCGGGTGATTCAATGGTTGGCGGTCTGATTTACGGCCTGCTGATGCGTGAGTCCAGCGAACATACCCTGCGTCTGGCGACGGCTGTTGCCGCCCTGGCGGTAAGCCAAAGTAATGTAGGCATTACCGATCGTCCTCAGTTGGCCGCAATGATGGCGCGTGTCGACTTAAAACCGTTTAACTGACAGCAGGAGAGGCATAATGAAAACGCTGCTGATTATTGACGCTAATCTCGGCCAGGCTCGCGCTTACATGGCGAAAACCCTGCTTGGAGCGGCGGCACAGAAAGCACATCTGGAAATTATTGATAATCCGAATGATGCCGAACTGGCAATTGTTCTGGGCGATACGCTTCCTGCCGACAGTTCGCTGAACGGCAAAAAAGTCTGGCTGGGCGACATTGGTCGTGCGGTTGCGCATTCTGAACTCTTCCTTAGCGAAGCTAAAGGCCATGCAAAACCCTACAGCGCCCCGGTTACAACAGCACCTGTGGCCAGCAGTGGTCCAAAACGCGTGGTGGCGGTGACGGCGTGTCCGACCGGTGTTGCTCATACGTTTATGGCCGCTGAAGCGATTGAAACTGAAGCGAAAAAACGTGGCTGGTGGGTGAAGGTTGAAACCCGAGGTTCTGTTGGCGCAGGTAACGCCATTACGCCGGAAGAAGTGGCTCAGGCTGATCTGGTGATTGTGGCAGCTGACATTGAAGTTGATCTGGCGAAGTTTGCCGGCAAACCGATGTATCGCACCTCTACCGGTCTTGCGTTGAAGAAAACCAAGCAGGAGCTGGACAAAGCGCTGGAAGAAGCAACACCGTACCAGCCAACCGGTAAAGCGCAGACTTCAGCAACCGAAAGTAAGAAAGAGAGCGCGGGGGCGTATCGTCACCTGCTGACGGGCGTCTCTTATATGCTGCCGATGGTAGTTGCTGGTGGCCTGTGTATTGCACTCTCGTTCGCTTTTGGTATCGAAGCGTTTAAAGAACAGGGTACGCTGGCGGCGGCGCTGATGCAGATTGGCGGTGGTTCAGCCTTCGCGCTGATGGTGCCGGTACTGGCAGGTTATATCGCGTTTTCCATCGCTGACCGTCCGGGTCTGACGCCGGGTCTTATCGGCGGTATGCTGGCGGTAAGCACCGGTTCCGGCTTTATTGGCGGGATTATTGCTGGTTTCCTTGCCGGTTATGTGGCGAAGCTTATCAGCACGAAGCTGAAACTCCCGCAGAGTATGGAAGCGCTGAAACCGATCCTGATCATTCCGCTGTTCTCAAGCCTGGTGGTTGGCCTGGCCATGATTTACCTGATCGGCAAACCGGTGGCGGGTATTCTGGAAGGTTTGACTCACTGGCTGCAAACCATGGGTACGGCCAATGCGGTGCTGCTTGGCGCGATTCTTGGCGGCATGATGTGTACCGACATGGGTGGTCCGGTTAACAAGGCGGCGTATGCTTTCGGTGTGGGTCTGCTGAGTACACAAACTTATGCGCCGATGGCGGCCATCATGGCTGCGGGTATGGTACCTCCGCTGGCTCTGGGTCTGGCTACGCTGGTTGCGCGTCGTAAGTTCGACAAAGCGCAGCAGGAAGGCGGCAAAGCTGCCCTGGTACTGGGCCTGTGCTTTATCACCGAAGGGGCAATCCCGTTCGCTGCCCGTGACCCAATGCGCGTTCTGCCTTGCTGTATCGTTGGTGGTGCGATTACCGGGGCTATCTCGATGGCGGTGGGTGCGAAGCTGATGGCGCCACACGGCGGGCTGTTTGTCCTGTTAATCCCAGGTGCAATCACGCCGGTGTTGGGATACCTGCTGGCAATTATTGCCGGTACGCTGGTAGCCGGTCTCTCCTACGCGGTGCTGAAGCGCCCGGAAGCTGAGGTTGTGGCAAAGGCGGCCTGATTTAACGTCAATACCAGGGGCAGAGAATTCTCTGCCCCTTTTTTATGCTTTTACCTATACCGTTGCAGCATCGCCACAATAATCCATCCAGCCTTAATAAAACGGGTCAGGTAATCATTGGCGCGATGATAAAACCAAAGGCAACGCCAGCAATGATCCCACCCAGTCCTGGCAGCATAAACGGATGGTTTAAGACATACTTGCCCACGCGCGTTGTCCCTGTGGTGTCGAACTCCATTGCCGCCAGCGAAGTCGGGTATGTTGGTAGAACAAACACCCCGGTTACCGCCACATAGGAGGCCAGAATTGCCCATGTAGGCACGCCGAGCGCAACGGCCAGAGGGATGATCAGCGGCGTGGTGGCGCCTTGCGAGTAGAGAAGCGCACAGGTACCAAACAGCACCAGTGCCAACAGCATGGGATAAGCCCGTAGAATATCGCCTGCGATATCCTTAATCTCCGCTAAGTGGGCATCAATGAAGGTCGTTCCCAGTGTAACAATCCCGAGAATGACCGCCAGTGAACTCATCCCTGATCTAAACGTGGATGTCAGGACAATAGCATCGGTTGATGTTTTGCATAACACCACCATCAGGCAAGCGGCAGCCAACATACAGATAATGATGATATCCCGGGTATTCATTGGGTTGCCTGCATCGAATCCAGGGCGTAGCTGCGGGCAGGCGGCAAGAATAACGATGACGACCGTTGCCAGCATAAACAGGGCGACCGAGAGTTTGGCACCCGGCGTGGTGCTGTTTTGCCCTTCATATTTACGCACTAATCCTTTTTGCAGGCGTTCCAGATAGACTTCATCATCCTGAAGCTCGCATCCCTGACGTGAGGCGATAAAAGCGGCAACCATCGCGGCGACAAACGAAGCTGGTAGACATACCGCCATGACCTGAATAAAGGTGATACCGTTGCCCTCCATAATGGTCAGCATCGCCGCCATTGCGGCACTGATCGGCGAACCGGATATCGCCACCTGGGAGGCGACTACGGATCCGGCGAGCGTACGAGAAGGGCGGATACCGGACTCTTTGGCGACTTCGGCAATCACTGGCAGGGTAGAAAATACAATGAACCCTGTTCCGGCCATTATGGTCATCGACCAGGTGATAATCGGTGCAATAATATTGATATATTTAGGGTTACGCCGCATGAAATTACCGGCAACACGAACCAGATAATCCATACCTCCTGCGGCCTGTAGCGCCGATGCTGCCACGACAACTGTCATAATAATAAGGATAACGTCAACGGGTGGCGAGCCAATTTGCAGATCAAATCCCAACGTTAAAATAGCCAGCCCCAGACCACCGCATAAACCGATACCTATTCCGCCGAGGCGGATACCAAAAAATATTGCACCCAACACGACGATAATTTCTAACCAAACCATAATGGCCTCCGCCAGAGAATAATTTGTTATTAAAATAAGTGGTTGTTTAATGCTTTATTAATCTGGTAATGGCTGTTATTGCGCCAGAAGATGATGTTTGCCAACTCGTTTTTCGTACCATTTAATACCGGCGCGAACTAATGATCCGGTTGAGTCAATATATTTATCTGGAGACTTTCTGACTGCGTCGGCAAGAATGACGGGGACTTCAGTACATCCCAGTACAATGATTTGTGCGCCGCGTGAGAAGAGCACTTCAGCCTGTTCATTCATCAGCGTTTGTGCCCGCTTAAGGTCGCCGGCTTTTAAGCAATAAATACTTTCCATGACCTTTTCCTGATCGGATGAATCAGGACTGATGCAGGTTAAACCAAGAGATTCTATGCCTTTTTGGTAGAGTCCCATGTAAAGGGTGGCGTTAGTAGCAAGTAAACCGATACGTGATTTTCCGCAGTTTTTGACCTCATTCATGGTTGTTTCAACGATACTGAGTAACTCTGTATGACAGCACTCTTTTAATTCATTAAACCAAAAATGGGCGGTATTACAGGGGATCACAATACACTCCGCACCAGCATCTTCCAGTTTGTGCATATAATCACGCATTGCCGGAAGTGGGGAATGACCATGATGCATTAACGCATCAGTTCGGTCTGGAATATCAGGGATGGATGAAATAATTAATGGAATATGTTCCTGATCGCGTTGCGCTGCGGTAAAGGTGACGAATTTATTAAAAAGATCGACGGTTGCAGCAGGCCCCATACCACCAAGTACGCCAATTAAACCTTTCACGATATATACCTCTATTTACCGATATTTAATATTCAGAGCTGGTGTCTATCTGGTGCTTATGTTTAACAGCAGAGTGTCGTGAGGAGAAATGCAATAATGTTTGGTTCAATGCAAAAAACGCATGAGTGTGATGTCTTTTACCACCTCAGCTGGCCGGCAATCAGCCAGAGGCCCGACGTTACGCGGTGGGGGAGCGGTCGTGGTCGATGAGTAAAGAAACATGTTAATGTCAAAAACGAAGGTATTATGCAAAAAACGAATCACCAGATACTGATGTTGAATATCATCTCCGGGAATATTCAGGCATGATGCTTAAGACTAATCGACATATTTAAACATCCGCGTGACAGGCATGAAAAATATCGAGACAAAATGGTTATATGATTTTCTGACGCTGGAAGCGTGTCGTCATTTTTCCCAGGCCGCGGAGGAGCGCAACCTATCCCAACCGGCATTTAGCCGGCGGATCAAGGCGCTCGAATCCGCTGTTGGGGTGCTGCTGTTTGACCGTACGACGAGTCCACTGCAGCTGACGGAGGAGGGTAAGTTATTCCATTCGCAGACCCGTAGCCTGCTGCAACAACTGGAATGCAATTTAGATGAGCTAAGTGGTCACAACCTGCTTGGCGTTCCCAATATCAAAATAGCGGCGGCACATTCTTTGTCGCTGACGATGTTGCCCAGATTAGTACATTCAATGTCGGCATGGGGCGAGGAGTTTGTTTACCACGTCGAAGCGATTGACGTAGTCCAGGCAGTGAATACGCTGCGCGAGGGGAAAAGTGATTTTATTATCTCCTTTCGCGATGAAGACTTAATGCAGTCACCTTTCTGCGGCTTGAAGGTTTTTGAGTCTGAGCTGTATCCCGTCTGTGCTGCGGATGCACAGGGTAAGGCGTTGTTTGATATCTATCAGCCGCAGGTGCCGATTCTGAACTATACCAGCACTTCCTACATGGGAAGATTGGTTAACCGTCACCTGGCGGAGGTGGGCAGTATTTCGGCGCGTACGCTGTTTATGTCTTCGATGAGTGAGCTATTGAAGAATATGGCATTAGATGGTCATGGTATCGCCTGGCTGCCAGCGTGGACGATCGTGAACGAATTGCGCGATAAGCGCCTGGTTTGTCTGGACACGCCGGAGTTGATGGTGCCAATTCAGGCCTATATTTACCGAATGGATACCCGTTTGAATAAAACGGCTGAGCATTTCTGGCGGATTTTGTACAACCATATGCCAGAGGATCTGGTTACGCTCACTTGATACGCGCCAGCTTGTCTGGCGCGCGGAGATCGTTACGCCACTGCTTTTTCTGTTTGCTGGGCTTTCAGCCAGGCGATCTCTTCGGCCCAGATATCCGGATTAATGGTTTCCAGCACCATTGGAATACCGTCAAAACGATTATCCTGCATAATCCAACGGAAGGCATCATGGCCAATATTGCCTTCACCCAGGCTGTGATGACGGTCAACGCGACTGCCAAACGCGCTCTTGGCGTCGTTCAGGTGCATACCGCGTAGATACTTGAAACCGACAATACGTTCAAATTCCGCAAACGTTTTTTCGCACTCTTCTGCGGAACGCAAATCGTAACCCGCCGCGAAAGCGTGGCAGGTATCAATACAAACGCCAACACGGGACTTATCTTCGACGCCGTCGATAATGGCGGCCAGGTGCTCAAACTTGAATCCCAGATTACTACCTTGTCCGGCGGTATTTTCGATAACTGCCGTAACGCCCTGGGTCTGAGCGAGGACGATGTTGATGGATTCGGCAATGCGCGCCAGACACTCATCTTCCGGGATCTGCATCAAATGGCTGCCAGGGTGAAAGTTCAGCAGGGATAAGCCAAGCAGTTCACAGCGTTGCATTTCATCAAGAAACGCATCACGCGATTTTTCCAGCGCATCGCTGACCGGGTGACCGAGGTTAATCAGGTAACTGTCGTGAGGCAGGATTTGTGCAGAGGTGTAGTGGTACTTCTCACAAGCAGATTTGAAATCATCAATGATTTCGGTGGTCAGCGGCGCGGCACGCCACTGGCGCTGATTCTTGGTGAACAGGGCGAATGCGGTCGCTTCGATTTCTGCGGCTCGAATAGCGGCGTTAGCCAGACCGCCAGCGGCGCTTACGTGCGCTCCGATGTATTTCATAAATTTAACCCGCCATACTCAAATACAAAAAGGGAGAGTATAGCGGGTTAATGGAGGTGAGTCGTGATCGTTTATGCCATCAGGGCGTGGACAGCGACGTTAATCGCAGCACCACCGACAATCAACCAGACAAACAGCAGCAGGGCCATCAGTAACGGTTTGGCACCGGCTTTTTTCAGTGCGCTAACGTGAGTGGTTAACCCCAGTGCAGCCATTGCCATTGCCAGCAAGATGGTGTCCAGCGTTACCAGCATGTTCACAACCGACTGCGGCAGCAGGTGGAACGAGTTAAAAATCGCGACCACAATGAACAGGATGGCAAACCATGGAATAGTGATTTTGCTTTTCTCACCACCCGTAACCGGAGACAGTTGTTTAACGCGAGCTGCCAGCAGGATGAGGAACGGTGCCAGCATCATGACGCGCAGCATTTTGGCAATAACCGCGGCGTTTTCCGCATCCGGGTTAATGGCGTGCCCGGCAGCCACTACCTGCGCCACTTCATGCATGGTGGAACCAATGTAAATACCGTAGGTTTCTGGGCTAAACCAGTGTGCCAGCAGCGGATACATTGCCGGATACAGGAAGATAGCGATGGTACCGAAGATCACCACGGTGGCGACAGCGACGGTTACCTTACTGGCTTCCGCTTTCACTACCGGCTCGGTTGCCAGCACGGCGGCGGCACCGCAAATGCTGCTCCCCGCGCCAATCAGCCAGCTGGTGTGGCGGTCCAGACCAAACACTTTTTGCCCCAGGAAACAGGCAATCATAAAGGTACTGCTCAGCGTTAACACATCAATCACGATACCGCTGACGCCGACGTCAGCAATTTGCGCGAAGGTGAGGCGGAAGCCGTAGAGGATGATCCCCAGACGTAATAGATGTTGTTTAGCAAACAGCACGCCGCCGTCACAGCTTTTCCAGATGTGCGGATAGACGGTGTTGCCGAGGACCATCCCCAACAAGATTGCTAAGGTGAGGGCGCTGAACCCGGCACCTGCGACGGCGGGAATCGATCCACCCCATAAGGCAACCCCAGTGATAACTGCACTCAGGGCAAGCCCCGGAATAAAATGCCACGCTGTACGACGATGAGTCTGCAAGGTGAGTTCTGTCATATCCTTCTCCTTTATCTGGGTAAAAGAGTACGGCGAAGTGGTTTAAAAATAAAATTGATTATATATTTATAATTAATCTCTATAAGTGGTAAGTGACGGTTATCCGGTGGAAAACGACTATGCATATCACCCTGCGACAACTTGAAGTGTTTGCTGAGGTACTAAAAAGCGGTTCAACGACCCAGGCGTCTGTCATGTTGGCATTGTCGCAGTCGGCGGTGAGTGCGGCACTTACCGATCTGGAAGGGCAACTCGGCGTGCAACTGTTTGACCGTGTCGGTAAACGACTGGTGGTCAACGAGCACGGGCGTTTGCTCTACCCACGAGCGTTGGCGTTACTTGAGCAAACAACCGAAATCGAACAGCTTTTTCGCGAAGATAATGGTGCCATTCGGGTCTATGCCAGTAGCACCATTGGTAACTATATCTTGCCTGCTATGATCGCCCGCTATCGGCAGGATTTTCCTGATTTGCCGCTCGAGCTGAGCGTGGGTAACAGTCAGGATGTGATTAATGCG
Organism: Citrobacter sp. Cpo147; assembly: GCF_030332405.1. Classification (NCBI taxonomy): domain Bacteria; kingdom Pseudomonadati; phylum Pseudomonadota; class Gammaproteobacteria; order Enterobacterales; family Enterobacteriaceae; genus Citrobacter; species Citrobacter sp. Cpo147. Next base: position 603,089 of record NZ_JAOWHX010000033.1, on the reverse strand, counting down.
GTGCTGGATTTTAGGGTAGATATCGGACTGATCGAAGGGCCTTGTCACAGTACTGAAATTATTTCTGAACCGTGGCTGGAAGACGAGCTGGTGGTGTTTGCCGCACCGTCGTCACCGCTCACAAAGGGGCCTGTTACGCTGGAACAACTGGCTGCTTCGCCGTGGATCCTGCGTGAACGAGGATCGGGTACGCGCGAACTGGTGGATTACCTGCTGCTGTCTCATCTGCCGAGATTTCAGATGGCAATGGAGTTGGGTAACTCCGAGGCCATTAAGCATGCGGTGCGTCATGGTCTCGGGATCAGCTGCTTGTCGCGTCGGGTTATTGCGGAGCAGTTGCAGGCGGGAACGCTGAGCGAAGTTCCCGTGCCGCTGCCGCGTTTAGTCCGTACTCTCTGGCGCGTGCATCACAGGCAAAAACACATCTCCAATGCCATTACGCGTTTTTTACATTACAGCGATCAGGTCGAGCTGGGCGAATAGGGCGCTTACTGTCGTAATGTCACCTCTCTGTAGAACGGCGGTTATAACTTAACCGCCTTACACCGCATATTTTCTGCTTTACTTATAATCCGCGGCCAGTCATGAAGGTCTCTTATAACAGCGTATTTGTGCCGGAAGAATGCCATTTCGTCTGCTACAATCGCGCCTCATTTTTTGGATGGATAGCATTTTCACATGGTTTCCGAAACTAAAACCACAGAAGCGCCCACGCTACGTCGTGAACTGAAGGCGCGTCACCTGACGATGATTGCCATTGGAGGTTCCATCGGTACAGGTCTTTTCGTTGCATCTGGTGCAACTATTTCTGCAGCGGGTCCAGGTGGCGCGTTGTTCTCTTATATTCTGATCGGTCTGATGGTGTACTTCCTGATGACCAGCCTCGGTGAACTGGCTGCCTATATGCCGGTTTCCGGCTCGTTTTCCACCTACGGTCAGAACTACGTAGAAGAAGGCTTTGGCTTCGCGCTGGGCTGGAACTACTGGTACAACTGGGCGGTAACGATTGCCGTTGACCTGGTGGCCGCACAGCTGGTGATGAGCTGGTGGTTCCCGGACACGCCGGGCTGGATCTGGAGTGCGCTGTTCCTCGGCGTTATCTTCCTGCTGAACTACATTTCCGTTCGCGGGTTTGGTGAAGCGGAATATTGGTTCTCACTGATCAAAGTTACCACCGTCATTATCTTCATCGTGGTTGGCGTGATGATGATTTTCGGTATCTTCAAAGGCGCTCAGCCGGTGGGCTGGAGCAACTGGACGACCGGTGATGCACCGTTTGCCGGTGGTTTTGCTGCGATGATTGGCGTGGCGATGATAGTCGGCTTCTCCTTCCAGGGGACAGAGCTTATCGGTATCGCGGCTGGCGAATCTGAAGATCCTGAAAAGAACATTCCACGTGCGGTACGTCAGGTATTCTGGCGAATCCTGCTGTTCTATGTGTTCGCAATTTTGATTATCAGCCTGATCATTCCGTATACCGATCCAAGCCTGCTGCGTAACGATGTAAAAGACATCAGCGTTAGCCCGTTCACGCTGGTATTCCAGCATGCGGGTCTGCTGTCTGCGGCAGCGGTGATGAACGCAGTTATCCTGACGGCGGTGCTGTCCGCAGGTAACTCCGGGATGTACGCCTCCACGCGTATGCTTTACACCCTGGCATGTGACGGTAAAGCGCCGCGTATTTTCGGCAAACTGTCTCGTGGCGGCGTACCGCGTAACGCGCTGTATGCGACCACCGTGGTGGCGGGGCTGTGCTTCCTGACTTCAATGTTTGGCAACCAGACCGTGTACCTGTGGCTGCTGAATACTTCCGGGATGACGGGCTTTATCGCCTGGCTGGGGATTGCTATTAGCCACTATCGCTTCCGTCGCGGTTATGTACTGCAGGGGCACGATGTGAAGGATCTGCCGTACCGTTCTGGCTTCTTCCCGCTGGGTCCGATCTTCGCCTTTGTGCTGTGCCTGATTATCACCCTGGGTCAGAACTACGAAGCGTTCCTGAAAGACAGCATTGACTGGGGCGGCGTGATGGCTACCTATATCGGTATCCCGCTGTTCCTGATTATCTGGTTTGGCTATAAGCTGACCAAAGGAACCCGTTTTGTTCGCTACAGCGAAATGAAATTCCCGGGCCGCGTAAAGAAGTAACAGTATAAAAAAGCATAACAAAAACCCCGGCATGATGAGTGCCGGGGTTTTTTATTGCGCCTAACTTAGAAGCTGTAAGTCATGCCAACCGTGTAACGACGTCCATCAAGGACGGTGTCGTAGGTATCGTAATCGATTTGTTTATCCAGCACGTTATACACGCCAGCGGTCATCAACAGATCCTTGGTAGCATAGTAACGTAAACCAACGTCGACCTGAGTATAGGACGGGGTGCCCTGTGCCATGGAGGTACGGCTCAGGTATTCAGACGTTTTCCCGCGCAGATTCAGACGGCTCCAGAAACCGAGATCCTGCGTAGCCTGCCAGTCCAGTGTCGTGTTAAACATATGCTTCGGCATTTTGTTCAACGGTTGGCCTGAGAACTGACCGCTTTTCTGCTCAGATTCTGTGTAGGTGTAGTTCGCGGTCCAGTTGACGTCAGAGGTTATTTTCCAGCCGAAGGTGGATTCTACGCCGCGCATATTGGCTTTATCGACGTTAACGCGATCGCTGACGAAGTCATAATGGGTGCCGCCGATGGTGCAGGCCGGATCGGAACTGCTGTTACAACGGCGAACTTCGGTGATTTTGTTTTTAAAGTCGGTATTGAACAACGTAACGCCTGCGTTGAGGTCGTTGCCGTTATCCCACAGTAAACCGATCTCTTCGCTGAGGCTTTTCTCCGGTTTCAGGTCCGGGTTGCCGACAATGATTCCGTTCAGACGACCGCCGCCGGTGACCTGTCCCCAACTGGCAGATGACTGGCGCAGATCCGGTGCGCGATAGCCCGCGGAAACGCCGCCTTTTAAGGTCCACTGATCGCTCAGATGCCATACGCCATAGCCGCGCGGCGTCCAGTTGTCACCGTAGTTTTCATCCTTATCCATACGCAGACCGCCGGTCAGCGTGAAGGTATCGGTAACGGCCCATTCATCTTCAGCAAACAGCGCCCAGCTCCAGCGAGTCAGTTTGTTCAGTCCATCAGCCGCTTGCAGCTGGTTGCCATTATCGCGCAGTTTTTCATAACGGTATTGCCCGCCCAACGTCAGGGTGTGCGCCCCAAGGAATACCTGGTTCTGGTTATTGAAAATCGTGTTGTAGGATTTCATCTGGCGACCGGGGTTGTCGGTCTCTTCCTGCTGGACATAGCTGGTGGAGTTGAAGTCGTCGTAATAACCGCTGTGGGTTATTGAGTACGTGGTGTGCACATACTTGTTTTCGCTTTTACTGTTGGGCTTACAGCTTCCGTTGCGGCAGTTTTCCTCGGCCATGGATTTGCCCGGCGTACTGTCGCGATCCTGCAATTCACGTGCGTAATCGAAATCGATGTCGTTTTTATCATCTGGCGTAAAGTTCAGGGTTAATCCCCCGCTACGCATACGCTGTTCATTGTAGCCATTTACGATTTCATCTTCCGCGCGGTGGGAGAATAATCCGGTCACCTTCGCGCCAAGTAATCCGTCAATCAGTGGTCCAGACGCATAGGCGTTGGTCTGGTAAATATCGCCGGAGTCTCTGTCTTCTTGGAAAGTGGCATCGCCGTGCAGAGAACCAGTCCAGGCTTTAGTATTCGACACTTTTTTGGTGATGACGTTAATGACGCCGCCCATCGCATCGGAGCCGTAGAGGGATGACATCGGGCCGCGGATTACCTCGATACGCTCGATGGATTCCAGCGGCGGCAGCCAACCTTGCTCAATACCTGAGTTGTCGCTGTTAGGACGTGTACCGCGGGTGCTGATGCGTTTACCGTTGACCAGGAAGAGCGTGTATTGCGAAGCCATACCGCGAATACTGATATCGCTACTGCTCCCCCCGCCAGTGACGACGACGCCAGGGACATCTTTTAGCGCATCGGTGACATCTCGATAGGCTTTGTCCTCAATCTGCTGCTTGGTAATAACAGATATTGAAGCCGGGGCATCCTGAATTTTCTGCTCGAAACCGGTAGCGGTAACGACCACGGTGTCTTGTTCAGCGGCATGGCCGAGTGATGGGAGGCAGGCGACGCATACTGCGGCAGCTACAGCCTTAACGTGAGGTATAGTCATTTGTATCATTCCATTTAAATGAATCAAACTGCGCGTCATGTGAAAGGCCATGACAATTGTATGTATTTGTCTTTTAAGGACTCTTTTCAGTAAAGAAGCGGGGGGATTGTACAAAAGTATGAATATTTGTAAACACAAATGATAATAGAAATCATTTGTGTTTGATATGGTTTGGGGTGAAATACTTTTTTAATCAATAAGATAGTGGGGGAAGAAAAAAGGAGAAAAAGTGAAGGAATGATGGAGAAATGAAGAGGGCTTCCGCCCTCAACTAAGAAATTACTTCAGCAAATACTGGGCGTGGAAGCGCAGGTGATCCTCAATAAACGACGCAATAAAGTAATAGCTATGGTCGTAACCAGGCTGGATGCGTAGCGTCATTGGCCAAGCGGTCTGACGGGCAGTTTCGGCTAGTACCGCGGGCTGCAACTGATCGGCAAGAAACTGATCGCTGTCTCCCTGATCGATTAGCGTCGGGATCGCGTCTGCGGGTTTGCTGGCCAGCATCAACGCGCAGCTATCCCACTCTGCCCACTGTGTTTTATCTTCGCCCAGATAAGCACTAAAAGCCTTCTCACCCCACGGAACACGACAAGGGTTTACGATCGGCGCAAAGGCGGAAACGCTGGTGTATCTCCCGGGATTTTTCAGCGCCATAATCAATGCGCCGTGGCCGCCCATGGAGTGTCCGCTGATGGCGCAGCGATCGCTGACGTTGAACTGCGACTGAATCAGTGCCGGAAGCTCATCACGCAGATAGTCATACATACGAAAATGCGTTGCCCACGGCTGCTGGGTGGCATTGAGGTAAAATCCTGCCCCTTGACCTAAATCGTAGCCATCATCGTTGGCAACCTGCTCGCCGCGCGGGCTGGTGTCCGGCATCACGAGAACAATACCCAGCTCAGCTGCAATGCGCTGCGCGCCTGCTTTGGTGGTGAAGTTTTCATCATTACAGGTCAGGCCCGACAGCCAGTACAGCACCGGAGGCGGAGCGTTATCGCGGGGTGGTGGAAGAAAAATACTGAAGGTCATGGCGCAATTTAACGTGGTGGAGTCGTGACGCCAGCGTTGCTGCCAGCCTTCAAAACAGCGGTGCTCTTCAAGCATTTCCATGCGTGGCTCCTTGTTGTGTTGAACCTGAATGTGTTTGCGAACTCATCATAATACAGATTATTCATAGCACTGTGAGTAACTTTCACTTCCGCATTGAGCAAACATACTTCATCATCTATATAACTTTACATTAACACTCGACGTCACCGGGCTGAAAGACAAGTGAAATCAGCGACGCTGAAAGGCTGTGCCAATTTCAATAATTATCACGGTGAATACTGGATTATGTGCGCCGCCTCACGCACAATGTTCTGGCTGTGACACAGCCTAAAAACTTTGCCCCATGCAGGGCAGAGGCGCCCCACCTGCAGGAGAAGAAGAAATGTCATCACTCAGTAAAGAAGCGGCACTGGTTCATGAAGCGCTGGTTGCGCGTGGTCTCGAAACCCCGCTGCGCCCACCTGTGCAAGAGATGGATAACGAAACACGCAAACGTCTTATCTCTGGCCATATGACCGAGATTATGCAATTGCTCAATCTCGATTTGAGCGATGACAGTCTGATGGAAACTCCGCATCGCATTGCGAAAATGTATGTCGATGAGATTTTCTCTGGTCTCGATTACGCCAACTTCCCGAAAATCACCGTCATTGAAAACAAAATGAAGGTGGACGAGATGGTCACGGTCCGCGATATCACGCTGACCAGCACCTGCGAACACCACTTTGTCACTATCGATGGCAAAGCGACGGTGGCGTATATTCCGAAAGATTCGGTCATTGGTCTGTCGAAGATTAACCGCATTGTGCAGTTCTTTGCACAGCGTCCGCAGGTACAGGAACGTCTGACCCAGCAAATTCTCACCGCGCTGCAAACGCTGCTCGGGACGAATAATGTGGCGGTATCGATTGATGCGGTGCATTACTGTGTGAAAGCGCGCGGCATTCGCGATGCGACCAGTGCGACCACCACCACGTCTCTTGGCGGATTGTTTAAGTCCAGCCAGAACACGCGTCAGGAATTCCTGCGCGCAGTACGTCATCACAACTGATTAGGGCAGGAACCATGGAGCGTAATGTCACGCTGGATTTTATTCGTGGCGTTGCCATTCTTGGTATCCTGCTTCTCAATATTAGCGCCTTTGGCCTGCCGAAGGCGGCATACCTCAATCCCGCCTGGTATGGCGACATTACCTTATCTGACGCCTGGACCTGGGCGCTGCTCGATCTCTTTGCGCAGGTAAAATTCCTTACCCTGTTTGCTCTGCTGTTTGGTGCTGGTCTGCAAATGCTGCTCCCGCGTGGTAAACGCTGGATCCAGTCGCGGCTTACGTTGCTGGTGCTATTGGGATTCATTCACGGTTTACTCTTCTGGGATGGCGATATCCTGCTGGCATATGGCTTGATCGGCCTGATTTGCTGGCGGCTGATCCGGGATGCGCCGTCGGTGAAAAGCTTGTTTAACACCGGCGTGGTGCTTTATTTGGCGGGCGTTGGTGTATTGCTGCTGTTGGGTGTGATCTCCGGGAGCGAAACCAGCCGGGCCTGGACGCCGGATGCTTCAGCGTTGCTGTATGAAAAATACTGGAAAGTGAACGGCGGAATGGAAGCAATCAGTAATCGCGTGGATATGATGTCCAATAGCTTGCTGGCGTTAGGTGCGCAATATGGCTGGCAACTGGCGGGGATGATGCTGCTCGGCGCGGCATTAATGCGTAGCGGCTGGCTAAAAGGGCAGTACAGTTTGCAGCATTATCGACGCACTGGCGTTCTGCTGGTTATTATCGGCATGGCGATTAACCTGCCTGCTATCATCGCCCAGTGGCAACTGGACTGGGCCTACCGCTGGTGTGCCTTCCTGTTGCAAGCTCCGCGAGAACTGGGGGCGCCGTTGCAGACCATTGGTTATGCCGCGCTGATGTTTGGTTTCTGGCCACAGCTTAGTCGCTTAAAATGGGTCATTGCCGTCGCCTGTGTGGGTCGCATGGCATTAACCAACTATCTGTTACAGACCTTAATCTGCACCACGTTGTTTTATCAGGCCGGTTTATTTATGAAATTTGACCGGCTGGAGCTGCTGCTTTTCGTCATCCCGGTCTGGGCGATTAACTTACTTTTCTCTGTCATATGGCTGCGTTTCTACCGGCAGGGCCCGGTGGAATGGCTGTGGCGTCAATTAACCCTGCGTGCTTCGGGGACATCATTACCACGAACATCCAGATAACGATCTGGATCACATTCATTAACAAAATGGATGTAAGCGCTTTCATTCCTGTGACATCACTCACGCAGTCCGTTTCATTGTGCTGACAAAATACCCAGCCTGGGGTGTCTGCGGGCAGCCGCAATCTAAAACAGGGCAGTGAATATGGTAACCATTCGTGATGTGGCACGGCAGTCTGGCGTTTCTGTAGCGACCGTTTCCCGCGTACTGAACAACAGTGCGCTGGTGAGTCCCGATACGCGTGAAGCGGTAATAAAGGCAGTCACTCAGCTTGGCTATCGACCTAATGCCAACGCACAAGCGCTGGCGACGCAGGTAAGCGACACGATTGGTGTTGTCGTCATGGATGTATCAGATGCGTTTTTTGGCGCGCTGGTAAAAGCCGTGGATATGGTTGCTCAGCAGCATCAGAAGTATGTCCTGATTGGCAACAGCTACCATGAGGCGGAAAAAGAACGTCATGCCATTGAGGTGTTGATTCGCCAACGCTGTAACGCGCTGATTGTACACTCTAAAGCGCTGAGCGATCGGGAACTGGCCGAGTTTATGGATCAAATCCCCGGCATGGTACTGATCAACCGCCTTGTTCCTGGCTACGCCCACCGTTGCGTCTGCCTGGATAACATCAGCGGTGCCAAAATGGCTACCCGAATGCTGCTAAATAATGGTCATCAACGCATCGGTTATCTGGCATCAAGCCACCGCATTGAAGATGACGCCATGCGCAAAGAAGGGTGGTTAACTGCTCTGAAAGAACAGGGGATTGTTGCGGCAGAAAGCTGGGTCGGCACCGGTTCGCCCGATATGCAGGGTGGAGAGTCCGCGATGGTGGAACTGCTGGGGCGTAACTTACAACTGACGGCGGTCTTCGCTTATAACGACAATATGGCAGCCGGCGCGCTGACCGCGCTAAAAGATAACGGCATCGCTATTCCATTACACCTTTCTATCATTGGCTTCGATGATATTCCCATCGCGCGTTACACCGATCCGCAGCTAACCACTGTGCGCTATCCCATTGCTTCAATGGCAAAAATGGCGACGGAGCTTGCGCTACAGGGGGCGGCTGGCACGTTGGATCCGCAGGCGTCGCATTGTTTTATGCCAACGCTGGTGCGTCGCCATTCAGTAGCGCTGCGGCAGAATGCGGCACCGATCACTAACTCATAACGTTGCGCGATGTAACCGCTTTCAATATGTGAGTAAATTCACAGTATATTAACAATGCGATAGCTATGATGACACTGTTTGTTGCGCTGTAACTACTATGTAACGGTGAATAATCACTTTCATCGAGGTATAGGTGCCTTAAACAAAAATTAAAGCCTGTTTTTGGAGCGTTGCCAGACACGGAAGAAATATTTTTTAAAAGTGAGCTTCGGCGTTCAGTAACACTTCAGTAACGTTCTGCCTGCCGAGCATTTATCTCAAGTACTACCCTGCATAATAAAACCGGAGATACCATGAATAAGAAGGTGTTGACCCTGTCTGCTGTAATGGCAAGCATGTTATTCGGCGCGGCTGCGCACGCTGCTGATACCCGCATTGGTGTGACTATCTATAAGTATGACGATAACTTTATGTCTGTAGTACGTAAGGCTATTGAAAAAGATGCCAAAGCGGCACCAGATGTACAGCTGCTGATGAACGACTCGCAGAACGACCAGTCCAAACAAAACGATCAGATCGACGTGCTACTGGCAAAAGGCGTTAAAGCACTGGCGATTAACCTGGTTGACCCGGCAGCTGCTGGCACGGTCATTGAAAAAGCACGCGGACAGAACGTACCGATCGTGTTCTTCAACAAAGAACCTTCTCGTAAAGCGCTGGACAGCTATGACAAAGCGTATTACGTCGGTACCGACTCTAAAGAGTCCGGCATTATTCAGGGTGATTTGATTGCCAAACACTGGGCAGCTAACCCGAACTGGGACCTGAACAAAGACGGCAAAATTCAGTTTGTTCTGCTGAAAGGCGAACCGGGACACCCGGATGCTGAAGCACGTACCACTTACGTGATTAAAGAGCTGAACGACAAGGGCATTAAAACTGAGCAGCTGCAGTTAGATACTGCAATGTGGGATACCGCTCAGGCGAAAGATAAGATGGATGCGTGGATGTCTGGTCCAAACGCGAACAAAATTGAAGTGGTTATCGCTAACAACGATGCGATGGCAATGGGTGCAGTTGAAGCGCTGAAAGCGCACAACAAAACCAGCGTACCGGTATTTGGTGTGGATGCGCTGCCTGAAGCGCTGGCTCTGGTGAAATCTGGCGCCATGGCCGGTACCGTCCTGAACGATGCCAACAACCAGGCGAAAGCCACCTTCGATCTGGCGAAAAACCTGGCTGACGGCAAAGGTGCGGCAGATGGCACTAACTGGAAAATTGAGAACAAGATTGTTCGCGTTCCGTACGTAGGTGTCGATAAAGATAATCTGGCAGAGTTCACCAACAAATAAATACTCCGTATGTGGGCGCAATTTCATTGCGCCCTTAATAATGCACTCTGCAAGGCCAACAAGGTATAATTATGGTCAGCACACATACTCAGTCGTCAGGCGAATACTTGTTGGAAATGACCGGCATCAACAAGTCCTTCCCCGGCGTTAAGGCGCTTGATAATGTCAATTTAAAAGTTCGCCCGCATTCTATTCACGCCCTAATGGGAGAGAATGGAGCGGGGAAATCAACATTATTGAAATGTCTTTTCGGCATCTATCAAAAAGATTCCGGCAGTATTTTATTTCAGGGTAAAGAAATCGATTTTCATTCTGCTAAAGAAGCGCTTGAAAATGGTATTTCGATGGTACACCAGGAATTAAACCTGGTATTACAACGTTCTGTGATGGACAACATGTGGCTGGGACGCTATCCCACCAAAGGCATGTTTGTCGATCAGGAAAAAATGTACCGCGATACCAAAGCGATATTTGATGAACTGGATATTGATATCGATCCGCGTGCGCGCGTCGGTACATTATCCGTTTCACAAATGCAGATGATTGAAATTGCGAAAGCATTCTCCTATGACGCCAAAATCGTCATCATGGATGAACCAACTTCATCGTTAACTGAAAAAGAAGTTAACCATCTGTTCACCATCATCCGTAAGCTGAAAGAGCGTGGATGCGGTATTGTTTATATCTCTCACAAAATGGAAGAAATCTTCCAGCTGTGCGATGAAATTACCGTACTACGCGACGGTCAGTGGATTGCGACCCAGCCGCTGGAAGGGCTGGATATGGATAAGATCATCGCCATGATGGTCGGACGTTCACTGAACCAACGTTTTCCGGATAAAGAAAACAAACCTGGTGAAGTCATTCTGCAAGTGCGTAACCTGACCTCGCTGCGCCAGCCGTCGATTCGTGATATCTCGTTTGATTTGCACAAAGGGGAGATTCTTGGGATTGCCGGTCTGGTAGGCGCAAAACGCACGGATATCGTTGAAACGCTTTTTGGTATTCGTGAGAAATCATCAGGTACGATTACGCTACACGGCAAAAAAATTAATAACCACAGTGCAAATGAAGCCATCAACCATGGTTTTGCACTGGTCACGGAAGAGCGCCGCTCAACCGGTATTTATGCATATCTGGACATTGGTTTTAACTCGTTAATCTCCAATATCCAAAACTATAAAAACAAAGTTGGTCTGTTGGATAATTCCCGCATGAAGAGTGATACCCAGTGGGTAATTGACTCCATGAGGGTAAAAACACCGGGTCATCGTACGCAAATCGGTTCACTTTCTGGCGGAAATCAGCAAAAGGTGGTTATTGGTCGTTGGTTATTAACCCAGCCAGAAATTCTGATGCTGGATGAACCGACGCGTGGAATCGATGTTGGCGCGAAATTTGAAATTTATCAGTTGATTGCCGAACTCGCGAAAAAGGATAAGGGGATTATTATTATTTCCTCTGAAATGCCGGAGCTGCTGGGTATTACCGATCGTATTCTGGTGATGAGCAATGGTCTCGTTGCTGGAATTGTTGACACTAAAACAACAACGCAAAACGAAATCCTCCGTCTTGCGTCTTTGCACCTTTAAGATTAGGGGCTCCTCATGAGTGCGTTAAATAAGAAAAGTTTTCTTACTTACCTGAAAGAAGGCGGAATTTACGTTGTTCTTTTGGTTTTGCTGGCGATTATTATTTTCCAGGATCCCACTTTCTTAAGCTTACTGAACCTGAGTAATATTCTCACGCAATCCTCGGTGCGTATTATTATCGCATTGGGTGTGGCTGGACTGATTGTTACCCAAGGGACCGACCTGTCGGCGGGGCGTCAGGTTGGCCTGGCGGCAGTGGTGGCGGCAACTCTGTTGCAGTCGATGGAGAATGCCAACAAGGTATTCCCGGAAATGGCGACGATGCCAATCATTGTAGTGGTGCTGATTGTTTGCGTGATTGGCGCCATTATCGGTCTGGTGAACGGTATTATCATTGCTTATCTGAACGTAACACCGTTTATTACCACACTGGGTACGATGATTATCGTTTACGGGATCAACTCCCTGTACTACGACTTCGTCGGCGCATCGCCAATTTCTGGCTTTGACAGCGGATTCTCAACCTTTGCGCAGGGCTTTATTGCACTGGGCAGTTTCCGACTCTCCTACATCACTTTCTATGCGCTGATTGCGGTGGCTTTTGTGTGGGTGCTGTGGAACAAGACCCGCTTCGGTAAAAACATTTTCGCTATCGGCGGAAACCCGGAAGCTGCGAAAGTGTCCGGGGTAAACGTTGCGCTGAACCTGCTGATTATCTATGCGTTGTCTGGCGTGTTCTATGCCTTCGGCGGTTTGCTCGAAGCCGGGCGTATCGGCTCAGCGACCAACAACCTCGGCTTTATGTATGAGCTGGATGCGATTGCGGCGTGCGTGGTTGGCGGCGTGTCGTTCAGCGGCGGGGTAGGTACCGTGTTTGGCGTAGTGACCGGTGTGATTATCTTCACCGTCATCAACTACGGTTTGACCTACATCGGCGTGAACCCATACTGGCAGTATATTATCAAGGGCGGCATTATTATCTTCGCGGTCGCGCTGGACTCACTGAAGTACGCGCGTAAGAAGTAATCTGGGAAGAGAAAAATAAAACCGGTGCAGAGGCGTTCTGCATCGGTTTTTTTATTTGATAAAGAGTAACCAGATACCAGTGAACAGTGCACCAATGGCCATACCGAAATAAACGATGATATAGCTCCAGTAAGTGCTGGGTTCTTTAGCGCGAGAAATGATCATTGGCGTCTGCGAACCTTTCACTGTTTTCTCGACGATACCGGAACGTAGTCCCTTCAGGCCTTCTCTGCACGTCCAGAGAACAATCATCAGTACGCCAATAACGATAAAGATCGTTTTTCCTTCCATGCTTATTTTCCTTGTTTCTTTTGTAATTCGAGTAATTGTTCAGGCGTGACCGCCGGATACCCCTGCGCATCGTCCGGTACCTGATGCATAGTAGGGATGGGCACCAGTGGACCTAAAAAACGGGGCTCACGTTTGAAAATGTAGAGATCGGCGAGTGCGCCAAAACGGGCGCCAAATTCACGTACCCGCACGGTGAGCATATCTTTTGGCGAAGGTACGGCGTAGCACTGGGCCTGAATACCCATATGCAGCGCAATAAACAAGGCGCGCTCACAGTGGAATCGTTGAGTAATAATGATGAAATCGTTGGTATCAAAGACCTTGCGGGTACGCACGATGGAGTCGAGTGTCCGGAACCCTGCGTAATCAAGCACGATGTCAGCGGGATCGACGCCTGCGGCAATCAGATCCTTACGCATCGTCATGGGTTCGTTGTAGCTTTGCTGGGCATTATCGCCGCTTAACAGCAGATAGTTTACCTTCCCGCTGTTATAGGCGTTCAATGCGCCCTGAATGCGGTAACGGTAATATTGGTTGATGACGCCGGTGCGGTAATACTTCGCCGTGCCCAGAACCACACCTACCTGGCGGTAGGGTAAATCCTGCAGTTCGTCGTAAATGTAGGGAGCCGTCTTCCAGCTCATCCAGCGATCGAGTCCAAGCACAGTCAAAAGCAGCAAGCCTAGCAGGACTAACAGGCTGTAAAACACGCGCTTTAACATGCAGAAAACTCGTTATTTGGATGGAATTTCAATCAGGCTACTGTACCGGAAGACGTAGCGCAAGAAACAGCAGTCTGATTGAGGGGATTTTAGGCATTGCGCATAGTGCCGGATAGCGGTGTAAACACCTTATCCGGCCTACGAACTGGCGTTATTGAGTCGATTAACCCAGAAGTACGCGCTCTATATTGTCGCAGCCCAGTGCTTTCAGCGTGGCGGAGGTTGCATCCCACTGAATCAATGGCGCGTCGGCTTTTTCAGCAAGTACAGCACGTTGGATATCTGGATAATCATAACCGTTGAGATTCAACAGGTTTAACGCGCCCTGCAGCGGTGGCAGGGTCGGGTTAAAGGCGGCATTTTCAGCATAGCTGCCGCTAAAAATACGACCATCTTTACACTCCAGCGCCACGCCGCTTGGGGATTTGCTGTACGGCATATGGCATCTGTTGGCAGCGGTGATTGCCGCCTGAGTCAACGTATCGCCCTGCAGCGCGAAGCCGTGATCCTGATCGTCCATCAGCAGCGTTTTAATCTCCAGATCTTTCGGGCCGAAGGCATCTGGCAGGTAGTCGCGCAGCACGTGTGGTGCACGTCCCGGCAGATGAATACGTAAATCCAGTCCGCTGTTCAGTTCGTTCATAAACTGGCGACAATGGCCGCACGGCGTGTAGTTGACGGTGATGGCAGCGAGCCCTTTTTCACCGCGCAGCCAGGCGTGGCTGATGGCGCTTTGCTCGGCATGAACGGTTTGCTGCATGGTCGCGCCCAGGAACTCCATGTTCCCACCGAAGTACCAGTTGCCGCTGATGCCGCGAGAAATTGCCCCAACGTTGAAGTTGGATAGCGGAGTACGTGCGCAGGCCGCAGCCAGCGGCAGCAGAGCGAATGCCAGCGCGTCTTCGTCCAGTCCCGATTCGCGTTTCAGCAAAGAGACCTGCTCAGCAGTCAGCATGGCGGGGAAATGTGCATCCGCCAGAACAGGGGCCAGGGCTGATTGCAAGTTATCCGCGAGTTGGGCAAAAGCAGTTTGAAAACGTGGATGCATGGCGATGCCTCATAACAATGTAATGGAATCGTAGTTTACGGGCCTGTTATGGCTTTATATGTGATCCAAATCTCATTGTGTATGCAACTTATGAAACTTAAATGAAAAATGTGCAACGCATCGCAAATAAATAGCTAAAAAATGAAGGTTAACCCACCACTGCCAGAATAATCGGGAACAGGAACGGGGCTACCAGCGAGGTAATAATGCCGCAAATGACCAGCGCCAGTGAGCTAAACGCACCTTCCTGATAGTCCAGTTCCGCACAGCGTGCGGTGCCCAGGGCGTGCGACGCGGTGCCCATTGCCAGCCCACGAGCGGCCTTGGTGCGAATACGCATCGCATTAAGCAACGTATGACCAAATACTGCCCCGAGAATGCCGACAAAAATGACGCAAACGGCACTGATAGCCGGAATACCGCCAATACTGCCACCCACGGCCATAGCGATAGGTGTAGTGACCGATTTTGGCATGATTGACGCGGCAATTTGCGGCGATGCGCCCATCAACAAGGCGATTGTTGTACCTGTAACCATCGCCACAACGCTGCCGGCAAAACAGATAGCAATGATTGATTTCCAGCGGGCGCGAATCTGGTGCAACTGTTCGTATAACGGATAGGCCAGCGCGACCACGGCAGGTTGCAGCAAATCGTTCAGCACTTCGCTGCCTTTGAAATAGTGATCATAGGGAATACCGGTCAGCAGCAGAATGGGAATAATTACCACCATGGCCACCAGCAGAGGGTTCAGCAAAGGCATTTTAAAGCGAGCTGCCAGCTTACGTGCGCCAAAAAATACCGCCAGCGTAAGAGGTAACGACCACCAGATATACGACATCATTTTTTTGCTTTAGCCTCTTTTTGCCCAACGATTTTGCGCTCACCGTGCACAATGTGCGAGCTCCAGCTCACCACCAGGAAAACGACCAGCGTACTGATGGTACAAGACACCACTACCGGACCAAATTGTGCGCGGAGCAGGTCAAAGTACTGCATGATCCCCACGCCAATCGGGACAAACAACAGGGCCATATAACGAATCAGCACGTAGCAGCCAGGGTTAACCCATTTTGCCGGTAACACCTGCAAAGCCAGTAAGACAAATAGGATCAGCATGCCGATAATGCTGCCCGGAATGGTGATAGGGAGTAGCGATGCAAGAAAAATACCTGCATAGAGGCAGGCATAAATCAGGACGAATGCGCGCAAATATTGCCAGATAACGTTCAGTGCTTTGCTCATAGTTGAAACCCTTGACGAGACTCATTCATCATACAATTAAACTTAAAAACGTGCTACCGATCACATCATGAATTCTAAGCATAGAGGAAATAGATATCTGGAACATCGGGCGATGGCCCTAACTCTCCGCGCTAAACCTGTGCCAGATAATACAAAAAACGATTCAGGGCGGTAGTCGGCGTTTCGTTGTTGCGCCAGAATACGCCGACGCTGCCTTTTTGTTCAATCTTCGGCAGATTCAGGATAGCCAGCTGTCCCTGGGCGGCATACCTTTGTGCCAGACGCAAAGAAAGAATAGAGATCATGTCGCTACTTTGCAGCAGATTGGTGCTGACGTTGATCGATGCCGATTCAATGATGTTTTCCGGCAACATGACACCGTTATCAACCAGCGCGTTATCAATGCTTATCCGGATAGGGGTTCCTGTCGGCCAGACAATCCAGCGCCAGTTCGCCAGATCGTGCCAGGTGAGCAGGGGATATTTTGCCAGGGGATGATCGGGACGGGCGACGAAACAGACCGGCTCGGTATACAGCACCTGGTAATTGAGCGGCAACTGAAGCGCCCGGCCACCGACGCGACCGACGACGACATCCACCGAACCCGCGAGCAGATCGTGCAGCAGCGGGGTCATCACTTTCTCTTCAATATTAAGATGCAGGGTTGGTAACTCTTTAAGCAACCCCAGTATTGCCTGAGAAACACAGTCGGTCGCTACTGGCGAGCAGCCAATCTTCAGACTCCCTACAAGGCCGCCTTGCTTAAAACGGGCGATCTCATACTGCGAACGTTCCATATCATTGATTAGGCGTTGGGCATGCTGCAGTAGCAGTTTGCCGCCTTCGGAAGGACGCAAGCCTTTGCTATGACGTTCAAAGAGCGTGATGCCAATCTCATCTTCGAGTTGTGATAACCATTTCGACAACGCGGGCTGGGTGATATTCATCATCCGGGCGACGTGAGTCAGATTTCCCTGTTCGCCCAGTGCAATAAGCGTTTGCAGGTGGTGCAACTTCAGTTTCTGCGCCCAGTTTGCCATTTGCTATAACCTCCAGGTTATACCTCTGCATGAAAAGCCATTGTACATTTCATCTCCAAACATACAAAGTCGCAACATACCTAAAACAAAACAGACATCTACTCTACCTGCACTGAGGCATTCACTATGACTCAACAACGTGATCTACAAGCGCTGATCGATTCCGCCCCCGTCGGTAAGACCCAGTGGCGCGTTATCATCTGCTGTTTTCTGGTTGTCATGCTCGACGGATTTGATACCGCGGCGATTGGTTTTATCGCACCCGACATTCGCACTCACTGGCAGCTGACTGCCGGCGATCTGGCCCCGCTGTTTGGCGCAGGTCTGCTGGGACTGACCGCTGGCGCGCTGCTCTGTGGCCCGCTGTCCGACCGTTTTGGCCGCAAAAGAGTGATAGAACTCTGCGTGGCATTGTTCGGTGCGCTAAGTCTGATCTCGGCTTTTTCACCCGATCTACAAACGCTGGTTATTTTGCGCTTCCTGACCGGTTTAGGTCTGGGCGGCGCGATGCCAAATACCATCACCATGACGTCTGAATACCTGCCAGCGCGTCGGCGTGGGGCACTGGTCACCATGATGTTCTGCGGATTCACCCTGGGATCGGCAATGGGCGGCATCGTCAGCGCGCAGCTGGTGCCGGTGATTGGCTGGCACGGCATCCTGGTGCTGGGAGGCGTTCTACCGCTGATGCTGTTTGTGGCCCTGCTGTTTGCGCTACCGGAATCCCCACGCTGGCAGGTTCGTCGTCAGCTGCCGCAAAACGTGATTGCCAGAACCGTTAGCGCCATCACCCGGGAACGTTATGACAATACCCATTTTTATCTCAACGAGGGCACCTCAATTGCTAAAGGCAGCATTCGCCAGCTGTTCGTCGGGCGACAGCTGCCCATTACCCTGATGCTATGGGTAGTGTTCTTTATGAGCTTGCTGATTATTTATCTGCTCTCCAGCTGGATGCCAACGCTGTTAAACCACCGTGGAATTGATCTGCAGCATGCCTCCTGGGTGACCGCTGCCTTCCAGATTGGCGGTACGCTTGGCGCGCTGGCGCTGGGCGTGCTGATGGATAAATACAATCCTTTCCGCGTGCTGGCCGTGAGCTATGCGCTGGGCGCGGTATGCATCGTCATGATTGGTCTGAGTGAGAACGGCCTGTGGCTGATGGCGCTGGCCATTTTTGGCACCGGCATTGGTATCAGCGGTTCTCAGGTTGGTCTTAATGCGTTAACCGCCACGCTTTATCCGACACAAAGCCGGGCGACGGGCGTCAGCTGGTCTAATGCGGTGGGACGCTGCGGCGCGATTGTCGGCTCGCTTTCCGGCGGCGTGATGATGGCGATGAATTTCTCATTCGATAACCTGTTTTTCATTATTGCCGTCCCGGCGGCCATCAGCGCGGTGATGCTTACGCTGCTGACGGTTGTTATCCGCCAGTCGGCCTCTGCCTCGAATACTCTGCCTCGCGCAGGTGTTGTGAATGAATAAGGAGAATCCCTATGTCTGAACTGAATCAGGATGTTAAGAACAGCCGTCAGCAGTTTTACCAGCATATTTCCGGGCAGAATCTGACCCCGCTGTGGGAGTCGCTGCATCGTCTGGTGCCGCCAACTCCGAACGCACATTGCGCGCCAGCGTACTGGAACTATCAGGAGATCCGTCCACTACTGTTAGAAAGTGGCAATCTGATTGGCGCGAAAGAGGCGATTCGTCGCGTGCTGGTGCTGGAAAACCCAATGCTGCGCGGACAGTCTTCAATCACCCCAACGCTGTACGCGGGATTGCAGTTAATTATGCCGGGCGAGGTTGCGCCGAGTCACCGCCACAACCAGTCTGCGCTGCGCTTTATTGTCGAAGGGAAAGGGGCATTTACCGCCGTGGATGGCGAGCGCACCCAGATGCAAGAAGGCGATTTTATTCTGACGCCGCAGTGGCGCTGGCACGATCACGGCAATCCGGGCAGTGAACCGGTGGTGTGGCTGGACGGTCTGGACCTGCCGTTGGTGAACCTGCTGGGCTGTGGCTTTGCGGAAGACTACCCGGAAGATCAGCAGCCGGTCACGCGCAAGGAAGGGGATTATTTACCGCGCTACGCGGCCAATATGCTGCCGCTGCGTCATCAGAAAGGTAACTCATCGCCGATTTTTAACTATCGCTACGATCGCAGCCGTGAGGCACTGCATGACCTGACCCGCATGGGTGACGCCGATGAATGGGACGGTTACAAGATGCGTTACGTCAACCCGGTAACCGGCGGTTATCCCATGCCTTCAATGGGAACCTTCCTGCAACTGTTGCCGCAGGGCTTTTCCTCACGAATGGCGCGTACCACCGACAGCACTATCTACCACGTGGTGGAAGGAAGTGGGCAGGTCAGCATCGGCAATGAGACCTTCAACTTTTCGCCAAAAGATATCTTTGTGGTGCCGACCTGGCACGGCGTGTCGTTCCAGACCCGCGAAGATACCGTCTTATTCAGTTTTTCGGACAGACCGGTTCAGGAAGCGCTGGGGTTGTTCCGCGAAGCACGTTATTAATTTGGGAGAGAGAAAATGACGCAATACGTATTTGAACCACAAGCGCCTGTTACCGTTCCGGTTGTTGGCTGTGATGAACAATTTCCTGTGCGCCGAGTTTACTGTGTGGGCCGTAACTATGCCGCTCATGCCCGTGAAATGGGCTTTGATCCGGATCGCGAACCGCCGTTCTTTTTCTGTAAACCTGCCGATGCGGTAGTCCCGGTGGCGGCTGGTCAGACCCTCGAACTGCCGTACCCATCGCAAACCGATAACTATCACTATGAGATAGAGCTGGTGGTGGCGATTGGCAAAAAGGGCAGTGATATTCCGCTGGAAAAAGCGCACGAATATATCTGGGGCTATGCCACCGGTCTGGATATGACTCGCCGTGATCGGCAGATGGAGATGCGCCAGATGGGGCGTCCGTGGGAAATTGGCAAAGCGTTTGATCTCTCCGCGCCCATCGCGCCGCTGCATAAAGCCAGCGAAAGTGTGGATGTTAACCATGCGCCAATCTGGTTGCAGGTCAACGGCGACGATCATCAGCGTAGCGATATTCGCCACCTCATCTGGTCTGTGAATGAAACCATCAGCTATCTGTCTGGCTTCTTCGAACTGCAGCCGGGCGATCTGATCTACACCGGTACCCCTGAAGGCGTGGGGGCGGTAGTGAAAGGGGATGTGATCACCGGAAACGTAGACGGTTTAACCCCCATCGCCGTGAAGATTGTCTGAGGTGGATGATGAAGCTGTACAGTTTCTTTAATAGCTCGGCGTCATATCGGGTGCGCATTGCGCTGGCGCTGAAGGGGCTGGATTACCAGACGGTGGGCGTCAACATTCGCATTGGTCAGCAGAACGAACTGGCCTACCGACGGATGAACCCGGTGGGACTGGTGCCGACGCTGGTGACCGATGACGGAGAATCACTTGGGCAGTCGCTGGCAATAATTGACTGGCTGGATGGCCACTTTCCGCAAACGCCGCTGCTGCCTGCCGACTTCCCGGTGCGCAGTAAGGTGCTGGAAATTGTCTATGCCATCGCCTGTGATATCCACCCGGTGAATAACATGCGGGTACTGCGCTACCTGAGCGAAGAGTTAAAGGTCAGTGAAGAAGATAAAAAACGCTGGTATGCACACTGGATCCAGCAAGGGTTAAGCGCGGTGGAACAGATGCTGCGCCAGAGTCATTCGGGTAAGTTCTGCGTAGGTGATGCGCCGACGCTGGCGGATTGCTGTCTGATCCCACAGTGGGCGAACGCGTTACGTATGGGCTGCGATCTGAGCGGATATCCGCGCTGTAAGGCGGTATATGATGCCTGTACTCAGCTTCCGGCGTTTATCGCCGCCGCGCCCGAGAATCAACAAGATAAAATTCCAGCCTGATAAGGAGAACGACAATGGCTAAAGTGACACGCGCAATTATCGTGGGTGGCGGGATTGGCGGCGCGGCAACCGCGCTATCGCTGGCCCGTCAGGGCATTAAAGTGATGTTGCTGGAGAAAGCGCACGAGATTGGTGAAATTGGCGCGGGTATTCAGCTCGGGCCGAATGCATTCTCTGCTCTGGACAGCCTTGGCGTGGGGGAAGTCGCCCGTCAGCGTGCTGTTTTTACCGATCACATCACGATGATGGATGCGGTAAACGCAAAAGAGGTTGTGCGCATTGAAACCGGGCAGGCGTTCCGCGATCACTTTGGCGGTCCTTATGCGGTTATCCATCGGGTTGATATTCACGCCAGCGTTTGGGAAGCGGCGCTGGTGCATCCTAACGTTGAGTATCGCACTTCAACTAACGTGGTTGATATTCGCCAGACAGAGAATGACGTGACGGTATTTGATGAGCACGGCAACAGCTGGACGGCGGATATTTTGGTGGGCTGTGACGGTGTAAAATCGGTCGTTCGTCAGTCTCTGATTGGCGATGCGCCACGGGTTACCGGACACGTGGTCTATCGCGCCGTGATTGATTGTGATGATATGCCGGAAGATTTACGCATTAACGCACCGGTGCTGTGGGCCGGACCACACTGTCACCTGGTGCACTATCCGCTGCGCGGAGGTAAGCAGTATAACCTGGTGGTGACCTTCCACAGTCGTCAGCAGGAAGAGTGGGGCGTGAAGGATGGCAGCAAAGAGGAAGTGCTCTCCTATTTTGCGGGTATCCATCCGCGCCCGCGCCAGATGCTGGATAAACCGACATCATGGCGGCGCTGGTCCACCGCCGACCGCGAGCCGGTAGAAAAATGGGGAACCGACCGCATCACGCTGGTGGGAGACGCCGCGCACCCGGTGGCGCAATATATGGCGCAGGGTGCCTGTATGGCGTTGGAAGACGCGGTAACGCTCGGTAAAGCGCTACAGCAGTGTGATGGCGATGCGGCTGCTGCCTTTGCGCTGTATGAGTCGGTGCGTATTCCGCGTACCGCACGCATCGTCTGGTCAACGCGTGAAATGGGCCGTGTCTACCATGCCGCAGGCGTCGAGCGGCAGGTGCGTAATCTGCTGTGGAAAGACAAATCGCAGGCGGAGTTTTATCGCGGTATGGAATGGCTGTACGGTTGGAAAGAAGATAACTGCCTGTTGCCGCGCTGAGCCTCTTTAATCTCCCGAACGGAGGCGCTACCATAGCGCCTCTTTTTTTGCGGGTGACGATATGCGTGTTTTACTGGCGCCGATGGAAGGCGTGCTCGACTCACTGGTGCGCGAGCTGCTGACTGAAGTTAATGATTACGATCTGTGCATCACCGAGTTTGTGCGCGTGGTGGATCAGCTCCTGCCGGCAAAAGTATTTCATCGACTCTGCCCGGAACTGCATAATAACAGCCGGACGCCATCCGGCACGTTGGTTCGCATTCAGCTGTTAGGACAGTATCCGCAGTGGCTGGCGGAGAATGCCGCACGCGCGGTAGAACTGGGCTCGTACGGTGTCGATCTGAACTGCGGCTGTCCGTCGAAGCTGGTGAACGGTAGCGGCGGTGGCGCAACGTTATTGAAAGATCCTGAGCTTATCTACCGGGGTGCAAAAGCTATGCGTGAGGCGGTTCCGGCTCATCTTCCGGTGACGGTGAAAGTTCGTCTGGGCTGGGACAACAGCGACCGGCAGTTTGAAATTGCCGATGCCGTCCAGCAGGCCGGTGCCAGCGAACTGGCGGTGCATGGCCGAACCAAAGAGCAGGGCTACAAGGCCGAACATATTAACTGGCAGGCGATTGGCGAGATCCGCCAGCGGCTGACCATTCCGGTTATTGCGAATGGCGAAATCTGGGACTGGCAGAGCGCCCAGGATTGTATGGCCATCAGCGGATGCGATGCGGTGATGATCGGACGTGGCGCATTAAATATTCCGAACCTGAGCCGCGTGGTGAAATACAACGAGCCGCGTATGCCGTGGCCTGAAGTCGTGACGCTGTTGCAAAAATATACCCGCCTTGAAAAGCAGGGGGACACCGGGCTGTATCATGTAGCGCGGATTAAGCAGTGGTTAGGGTATTTGCGCAAAGAATATTCAGAGGCAACAGAACTGTTTCAGGAAATTCGTGCGTTAAATAATTCGCCGGATATCGCACGAGCGATTCAGGCTATCGAGATTACTGCCTGATCTCAGCTCCAGTAGGCCGGATAAGGCGTTTACGCCGCCATCCGGCATCAGAGAGAATAATAGCCTGAGATTTCTGCTATCAGGCCTGGGCGAAATGACGACATCAGAAAATCATCTTAAACACGCCTGTTACCACCAATAGCCCAATCAGAAAAATAATCAGAATTACCCACAGCAGAATTTTCATTAACTTTCCTTTTTTTGGTAAGTTCAGATTGAGTATAGGAAAGTATCAATCATTCTGCCTGGGGGCGTTGTTATGCTGGTTTACGTGCGCTGAGCAGAAACACCATCGGCCGCTCTTTTTCTTCATCTAAAGCCGGGTTTTCAGCAATCTGTTGCCCGGAAGGTCCCCATTCATCGAGACAAACGATCTCGAATCCGGCGGCAATCAGCGCATTAATCCAGGTCGCCAGCTTACGGTGCTGTTTTTTGACGCCTTCAGCAAACCAGTTACTGATGCGCTCACCTTCCTGCTGATAATGATTAACCGGCCAGGACTGCTGCCCGGTTTTATCTTTTATCCAGCCCTGATTGAGCGGTGCGGTATAAATTGGATGCTCGGCAGAGAAAACTAACATACCGCCTGGTGTTAATGACTGGTAAATGGTTACGAATAATCGTTCTATATCGTGCAAATAGTGCAGGGCAAGCGAGCTATAAACCAGGTCAAAAGAATTTGGGGACAGGGTTAGCGTTTCGAGATCTTCACGCTGATAAACGATGCCATTACCCTGAGTCATACTGTGTGCCTGGGTTAACATCTTTTGTGAAATATCCAGTCCCATTACGCTGGCTGCCTGATTATCGCGCGCGTAGCGGCAAAACCAACCATATCCACAGCCCAAATCAAGAATGTTTTTGCCTTGAAGAGAGGGGAGCATCGCTTGTATTGTCGGCCATTCTGGCGCACCGTCGAGTCCCTTTACTGAACGATCCAGCGTGGCATATCCGGCAAAGAACTCAGGATCGTCATAGATATTCTGTGACATAACATCTCCATCCATTAATTATTAAAATTATTTAATCTATATTATTCACGAGGTGTATATTTTTCTGATTATATATTTTTATTGCCAAAGATGTATTGCCACGCGTAACTAAAAAAGCAACAGCGACAAGTCGTAATCTCTGCACATCTTTTCTTACCTGTATATCTCCATGAATCGTAATTCTGTGTTTGTCACGACGGCATTGTTGCCGCTTTTTGTTCTGATGTCTGGCTGCGCGCCGATGCATGATGACCGCCAGTCTCTGTCACAGCAGACGCCTGCCGCAAATGTCGATACCACATTGCCTACCGCGTTAAAAAATGGCTGGCCGGACAGCCAGTGGTGGAAGGCATATCACGACCCCCAGCTTAATGCGTTGATTGACAGCACGTTGCGAAATTCTCCTGATATGCAGGTCGCGGAACAGCGCATTCAACTGGCGGAGGCGCAGGCTAAGGCGGTGGAGGCGCAGGATGGCCCGGAGATCGACTTCTCCGCGGACGTTGAGCGTCAGAGAATGTCAGCCGAAGGGCTGATGGGACCGTTTGCCATTACCGATCCGGCCGCCGGGACGACAGGGCCGTGGTACACCAACGGCACCTTTGGTTTAACCGCAGGCTGGAATCTGGATCTGTGGGGTAAGAATCGGGCTGAAGTGACGGCGCGTATAGGGGCCGTTAAGGCGCGTGAAGCCGAGCGTGAGCAAACCCGACAGCTGCTGGCGAGCGGCGTGTCTCGACTGTACTGGGAATGGCAAACGCAGGCCGCGCTGAAAACCGTGCTGACGCAAATCGAAACTGAGCAGCAAAACGTGATTACCGTCGATCGTCAGCTGTATCAAAACGGTCTTACTTCTTCGGTGGAAGGTGTTGAAACCGATATCGATTCCAGCAAAACAGAGCAGCAGCTGAACGATGTCAGCGGTAAAATGAAGGTGATTGAGGCGCGCTTAAGCGCGTTGAGCAACTCGCAGTCCGTTGCCCTGAAGCTCCATTCGACCAAACTGCCCGTGGTTGAAAGTCAGCTCCCATCCCAATTGGGCTACTCGCTTCTGGCCCGTCGACCAGATTTGCAGGCGGCACACTGGTACATTGAGTCATCGCTGAGCAGCATTGATGCGGCGAAAGCGGCGTTTTATCCCGATGTGAATCTGATGGCATTTTTACAACAGGATGCGTTACATCTGAGTGACCTGTTCCGCCATTCCGCGCAGCAAATGGGTGTAACCGCCGGGCTGACGCTGCCTATCTTTGACAGCGGCAGACTGAATGCGAATCTCGATATTACGAAAGCGCAAAGTAACCTGACGGTGGCGAATTACAACAAAGCTGTGGTGGATGCGGTGAATGACGTGGCACGTGCGGCATCGCAGGTAGAAACACTGGCGCAGAAAAATCAGCATCAGCAGCAGATTGAACATGACGCTCAGCGCGTAGTGGGGCTGGCGCAGGCGCGCTTTAATGCAGGTATTATTGCGGGTTCCAGGGTCAGCGAGGCAAAGATCCCGGCATTACGTGAGCAGTGCAACGGTCTGCTTTTACAAGGACAGTGGCTGGATGCCTCAATCCAGTTGACCAGCGCGCTGGGTGGCGGTTATCACGCATCCTGATTGTTCGGCCCGCCGGTGTTCCGCTGTCGGGCCATCTTCATTGCGCTTTACGCGTGCTTCGACGTTTCATCCACCAGCGGACGCCCGCGACTATCCCGATAACCAGCACCAGCCAGATGCCATGCTTGATATGCTGGTCGAGGCTGTGCAGCCACGGCGCGATCACTTCACCACCGACGTAGCCGAGGGTGGTAAATAGCAATGCCCAGACAAACGCGCCAAGAATATTCAGCGGTAAAAAGATCTTCGGCGGCAGGTGACTGGCGCCAATCAGTAAGGGACCAATAACGCGAAAGCCGTACATAAAGCGAGTACCGACAACAAACAGGTAAGGACGTCGTTGGATCATTTTCTGCGCATAATGAATTTTCGCCTGATGGCGCGAGAAACGACGCAGAATTTTGCCGCCAAAACGACGTCCGAGTAAATAGAGCAACTGATCGCCAATCATCCCACCCAGCGCGACCGAGAGCACCACCAGCGGGAATTTCAGGACTCCCTGATGCGCCACGACGCCGCCTAACAGGGTAATGGTTTCACCTTCTGCCAGGCTGCCGATGATTAACGCAGCATAGCCGTATTGCGCAACATAATGCGTTATATCCATACGTTGTATGACCTCCACTGGTCATAGCATACACCCAATGAATATTTGATGCCGGAAAAGCACAACCCGGCGCTTCGGTATTTTTCATGTGTACATAAAATAATCAAAAGCTGAATTATACTTGAAGTGTTGAGGTCCGGAGCTGACAAGAAGGGGGCGGTATGAACCATGTCTGGGGGCTGTTTTCCCATCCCGATCGTGAAATGCACGTGATCAACAGCGAAAACGAAAGTGTTTCGCATCACTATACCCACCATGTACTGCTGATGGCGGCAATCCCGGTTGTTTGCGCGTTTATCGGTACAACGCAAATCGGTTGGAATTTTGGCGATGGCAATATCCTGAAGTTATCTCTGTTGACCGGATTTGCGATGGCAATTCTGTTTTACGGGGTCATGCTGGCAGGCGTCGCTGTCATGGGCCGGGTTATCTGGTGGATGGCACGTAATTACCCGCAGCGTCCGTCGTTGGCCCACTGTATGGTCTTTGCAGGATATGTCGCGACGCCGCTGTTTTTAAGCGGATTGGTCGCACTTTATCCGCTGGTCTGGCTGTGTGCATTAGTAGGAACGATCGCGCTATTTTACACCGGCTATTTACTTTATCTCGGCATACCGACGTTCCTGAATATCTCTAAAGAGGAAGGCCTGAGCTTTTCCAGTTCGACGCTGGCGATCGGTGTGCTGGTACTGGAAGTTCTGCTGGCGATTACGGTAATCCTGTGGGGTTACGGCTATCGGTTATTCTGACGGATAAACCTGTCTGCGCTGCGTTGTTGACGTAAAAGTCAGCAACGCAGCATTTCGAGACGATTCTCCTGTGGCGGCAAACCTGCTGGATCGCTATGATGCCTGAGCTAGCTTGAGATAATACTTAGTCTCTGGCGGTGTGCGTTGTGACGTGCGTGAACCATTATCAGAAATCTCATCATGCTGAAATTCCGAGTTTCATTATTAAGCCTTGCCCTGGTGCTGGCCGTTCCTTTTGCACCCCAAGCCGTGGCTAAAACGGCAACTACCGCAGCGGCTTCTCAACCTGAGATAGCGTCCGGTAGCGCGATGATTGTTGATCTGAATACCAACAAAGTTATCTATTCGAACCACCCGGACCTTGTGCGTCCGATTGCGTCGATTACCAAATTAATGACCGCGATGGTGGTGCTTGATGCACGACTGCCGTTGGATGAGAAACTGAAAGTTGATATCAGTCAGACGCCGGAAATGAAAGGCATCTACTCTCGTGTGCGACTGAACAGTGAAATTAGCCGTAAAGACATGCTGTTGCTGGCGCTGATGTCATCAGAAAACCGTGCGGCGGCGAGCCTGGCGCATCATTACCCTGGCGGTTATAACGCGTTTATTAAGGCCATGAATGCCAAAGCGAAAGCGCTCGGCATGACTCAGACTCGCTTTGTGGAACCAACTGGCTTATCGATTCATAACGTATCGACCGCTCGTGATTTAACTAAGCTGCTGATCGCCAGCAAGCAGTATCCGCTGATTGGCCAGTTAAGCACCACGCGTGAAGATATGGCGACCTTTGCCAACCCGGCTTATACGCTGCCATTCCGTAACACCAACCATCTGGTATACCGCGATAACTGGAATATTCAGTTAACCAAAACCGGGTTTACCAATGCGGCAGGACACTGTCTGGTGATGCGCACGGTGATCAATAACAAACCGGTGGCGCTGGTGGTGATGGATGCGTTCGGTAAATATACCCACTTTGCCGATGCCAGCCGTTTACGTACCTGGATCGAAACGGGCAAGGTGATGCCGGTTCCGGCGGCGGCGCTGAGCTATAAAAAGCAAAAAGCCGCGCAGATGGCGGCGGCAGGTTCGGCGACGGGCGAGCAAACCGCACAGAACGATTAAACAAGACGTCTTATCCGGCCTGCACAAAACTAATGTGGCTGTAGGCCGGGCAAGCGAAGCGCCCCCGGCAACATGCCCGGTGGCGCTTATCTTTTTTTTGGTTTACGACTCTTTCCAGAACTTCTGCTTACTCGTTTTCCCAATACCCGGATTCATACTGTTGGTGGGATCGTTCTCACGGTAAAAACGGGTCAAGGTTTCCGGCGCCTGATACAGATGCCCGACGTTGTGCTCTGCCGGATACTGCGCCCCACGCTCGCGCAGGAGTTCCAGCATCTGCTCTTTCAGCGCATGCGCGTCCACGCCTTTTTTCACAATGTAATCCTGATGGAAGACGTAGCACATAAAGTGACCGTAATAGAGTTTGTGCACCAGTTGGCTGTCGATCTCTGCAGGCAGATGCTCGTACCATTCGGTATCGTTACGGCGTAGCGCGATATCCAGCGCCAGAATATCTTCCACTTCATCGGCATGCACGGCCTGATAACGTATAGCCGCGCCAGCCGCCGCAAAGCGATGCAAAAACGCCTTGCTGCCTTCTTCCGGCGTACAGGCAAAGAAGTCGCCTTCAGCGGTTTTGAAAAACTCGCTTAGCCAGTTTTGCGCTTCAGCCACGCCGCCACCGGCCATTTTTAACAGCAGATGATGTTCATACTTATCGCGCCAGCTTTTCATGCGCGCGGGTAAGTGGCTGGGGAACAAATGGCCAAATTTCTGCATTGCCCGATCGGTGAAATGCGGACGGAAAATTTTCACTTTTTCCAGCATCGCATCGGTGCGACCTTTCAGGGTGAAGAAGAACGGCATTTTGTCGGTGCCGAGCTTGTCGATCATCAGAAACGTATCTTTGCCGTATTGCTCAGCGATGTCATAAATATCGCGGTGCATATATTCACCGGCGACCGGCAGATGCTCAAATTTTGCCAAAATATGACGGCGGATCTCCGTCAGCACCTCTGGCTGGTTGGTACCGATGTAAAAGACCTGCTGGTTTTTTTCGGCTTCGAAGGTGTCCAGACGCACCGCAAAAACCGCGAGCTTGCCTGCACAACCGGATGATTCAAACAACCGATCCGGATCGGCGTTATAGCGAGCGGGCGTGTCCGCCTCAATATCTCTGACGCGGGTAACGTAGTCGTGATCGTGTGCATGACGTCCATCGTGGCGCACATCGTCATCTTTGATACGGTCGTCATCAAGTTTGCTAAGGATCTGTTCCGGGGTCTGGCCCAGTTCGATACCCAGATGGTTAACCAGCTGTAATTTACCCTGCTCGTCAATACGCGCAAACAGCGACATCTCCGTGTATGCCGGACCGCGCTGAACCAGCGAGCCGCCGGAGTTGTTACAAATACCGCCAATCACTGAAGCGCCGATACAGGAAGATCCGATCACCGAATGCGGCTCGCGGCCAAACGGTTTGAGCGCTTTTTCCAGTGAATAAAGCGTGGTGCCGGGATAGGCCAGCACCTGTTCGCCTTTGCCGATGACGTGCAGCTTATCAAGGCGCAGGGTGCTGATAATGACAATCTCGCGATCGTAATCATTACCGCTCGGCGTAGAGCCTTCGGTCAGGCCAGTGTTGGCGGCCTGCATCAGGATAATTTTATCTGCGGCGACGCAAGCGTTGAGGACGCGCCACAGTTCTAAAAGCGAGCCAGGGAACACCACGGCGAGTGCATCGCCCTGACCGGAGCGGAATCCCTTGCGATAGCGGGCGGTTTTAGCAGGGTCTGTGAGCAGGTGTGAATGACCTACCAGACGGGTCAGTTCATTCAGGAAAGCTTTATTATCTGTTGTAATGGAAGACATTCTCCACTCCTTGTGGTGGGACTCAATATCAGGAACAAGCATAGCGCTTTGTATGACAATACGCTTTCTCATTCATATTGTCTCTGGTTCGTCTTCTACTGATTCGCGCTGGTTTTGAAAATTAGGAGAATAACCTTAGCTTTCTTTATCACTCCCGTTTAGTCTTACGGCAAACTGCGGTTTTTGTTATATTTTCGCTGCCTGGTCGGGAAAAAATAAAGAGAGAATCAACATGAAATGGCTATGTTCTGTAGGTGTCGCGGTGAGTCTGGCGTTGCAACCAGCGCTGGCGGACACGCTGTTTGGTAACTATCCTCTGACGCCAGAAGCGCGGGATGCATTCGTTACCGATTTACTTAAACAGATGACCGTGGATGAGAAAATTGGGCAACTACGCTTGATAAGCGTCGGGCCTGATAACCCGAAAGAAGCCATCCGCGAGATGATCAAAGACGGGCAGGTTGGGGCAATTTTTAACACCGTCACGCGCCAGGATATCCGCAAAATGCAGGATCAGGTGATGGAACTCAGCCGCCTGAAAATTCCTCTCTTTTTTGCCTACGACGTATTGCACGGCCAGCGTACCGTGTTCCCGATAAGTCTCGGCCTGGCATCCTCTTTTAATCTCGATGCGGTCAGAACCGTTGGCCGTATTTCCGCGTATGAAGCTGCCGATGATGGTCTGAATATGACCTGGGCGCCAATGGTCGATGTCTCTCGCGATCCGCGCTGGGGCCGTGCTTCAGAAGGTTTTGGTGAAGACACGTATTTAACGGCTACGATGGGTAAAACCATGGTGGAAGCGATGCAGGGGAAAAGCCCGGCGGATCGCTATTCGGTGATGACCAGCGTCAAGCACTTCGCCGCCTATGGCGCGGTTGAAGGTGGCAAGGAATATAACACCGTCGATATGAGCCCACAGCGTCTGTTCAACGACTATATGCCACCGTATAAAGCCGGGCTGGACGCCGGTAGCGGTGCGGTGATGGTGGGTCTTAATTCGCTAAACGGTACGCCTGCAACCTCAGACGCCTGGCTGTTAAAAGACGTGCTGCGAGATGAATGGGGCTTTAAGGGGATTACCGTTTCCGATCACGGCGCGATTAAGGAACTGATTAAGCACGGTACCGCCTCCGATCCTGAGGATGCGGTGCGTGTGGCGATCAAGTCCGGCATCAACATGAGTATGAGCGATGAGTATTACAGCAAATATCTGCCGGGCTTGATTAAATCCGGCAAAGTGACGATGGCGGAGCTGGACGACGCCGCGCGCCACGTGCTGAACGTGAAATATGATATGGGGCTGTTTAACGATCCGTACAGCCATCTGGGAGCCAAAGAATCTGACCCACAGGACACCAACGCAGAAAGCCGTTTGCATCGCAAAGAGGCGCGTGAAGTGGCACGCGAAAGCCTGGTGCTGCTGAAAAACCGTCTGGAAACGTTGCCGCTGAAAAAATCCGCCACCGTGGCGGTTGTCGGTCCGCTGGCCGACAGCAAGCGTGATGTGATGGGCAGTTGGTCCGCCGCTGGTGTTGCCGATCAGTCGGTAACGGTACTGACGGGGATTAAAAATGCCGTCGGCGATCAGGGCAAAGTGCTGTACGCCAAAGGGGCGAATATCACCAACGATAAAGGCATTGTCGATTTCCTCAACCTGTATGAAGAAGCGGTGAAGGTTGACCCGCGTTCGCCGCAGGCGATGATCGATGAAGCCGTTAACGCCGCGAAGCAATCAGATGTGGTTGTCGCGGTAGTCGGTGAAGCGCAGGGCATGGCGCATGAAGCATCCAGCCGCACCGATATCACCATTCCGCAAAGTCAGCGTGACCTGATTGCTGCGCTGAAAGCCACGGGTAAACCTCTGGTTCTGGTGTTGATGAACGGTCGTCCGCTGGCGCTGGTTAAGGAAGATCAACAAGCCGATGCGATCCTCGAAACCTGGTTTGCCGGGACGGAAGGCGGTAACGCCATCGCCGATGTGCTGTTTGGTGATTACAATCCGTCAGGCAAGCTGCCGATGTCTTTCCCGCGCTCTGTTGGACAGATCCCGGTCTATTACAGCCATCTCAATACCGGTCGTCCGTATAACGCCGATAAGCCGAACAAGTACACGTCGCGCTACTTTGATGAAGCCAATGGTCCGTTGTATCCCTTTGGTTATGGCCTGAGCTACACCACGTTTACGGTTTCTGATGTGAAGCTCTCTTCTCCGACGATGAAGCGTGACGGAACCGTGACGGCCAGCGTGCAGGTGACCAACACCGGCAAGCGCGAAGGTGCAACGGTGATTCAGATGTATTTACAGGATGTGACCGCCTCCATGAGTCGTCCGGTAAAACAGCTGAAAGGTTTTGAAAAAGTGAATCTTAAGCCAGGTGAAACCCAGACCGTCAGCTTCCCGATTGATATTGAAGCGCTCAAATTCTGGAATCAGCAGATGAAATACGATGCAGAGCCTGGCAAGTTTAACGTCTTTATCGGTGTGGATTCCGCCAGAGTGAAGCAGGGCGAATTCGAACTGCTTTAATTGACGAGTAAATTCATGCAGCAGGCCTGATGGCGCAATGCTTATCAGGCCGACTAAATCGTATCATCCGGCAAATTCACATTGGGTTTGCCGGATTTTTTTTATTTTATTATCGCCTTACCGCTAATAACTCTCAGCGTTACCACCCAATAGCCAGGTTAAGGCTTGATTTTTCGACTATGCTTTTTCCTCAAGTCTCTGAAAAGGGCCGCAAAAGGATGAGGAGTACAGCATGATAATCTCAAAAGTATCGGTGGGTTCGCTGGCGCTGTTAGCCGCGATAAGCCTGCCCTTACAGGCCGCGTCACCCGTCACGGTCGGTTCAAAAATCGATACCGAAGGGGCGCTGCTCGGCAACATTATTTTGCAGGTGCTCGAAAGCCATGGCGTGAAAACCGTCAATAAAGTACAGCTGGGTACCACCCCAGTGGTGCGTGGGGCAATCACCTCCGGTGAGCTGGATATTTATCCGGAATATACCGGTAATGGCGCATTCTTTTTTAAAGATGAAAATGATCCCGCGTGGAAAAATGCGCAGGCCGGATTCGAGAAAGTGAAAAAGCTGGACGCAGAGCAAAATAAGCTGGTCTGGCTAACGCCTGCTCCTGCCAACAATACCTGGACCATTGCAGTACGCCAGGATATCGCGCAAAAGAACAAGCTTGAGTCCCTTGCTGATTTAGGCCGTTACCTGAAAGACGGGGGAACGTTCAAACTTGCCGCCTCTGCTGAATTTATCGAGCGGGCTGACGCGCTGCCTGCGTTTGAAAAAGCCTATGATTTCAAACTGAATCAAAACCAGCTGTTGTCGCTGGCAGGAGGGGATACCGCGGTGACGATTAAAGCGGCGGCGCAGCAGACTTCTGGCGTCAATGCGGCGATGGCTTATGGCACCGATGGCCCGGTTGCGGCGCTCGGTCTGCAAACTTTAAGCGATCCAAAAGGTGTCCAGCCCATTTATGCGCCAGCACCCGTTGTGCGTGAATCGGTGCTGAAAGACTACCCGCAAATGGGAGAATGGCTACAACCGGTTTTTGCCAGCCTGGATGAAAAAACGTTGCAGCAGCTGAATGCCAGTATTGCCGTGGAGGGGCTGGATGCGAAAAAAGTTGCAGCAGACTACCTGAAGCAAAAAGGATGGGTGAAGTAACGGAGTTTGCAGCAGGTGGGTGTTTTGTCAAAGATTTCAGTTAATCGGGTGCTGTTGTTACTGGTACTTCTTACCTTCGCGGCGGCAGCGCTGCCTTTCATTAGCTATGCGCCTAATCGCCTGGTCTCTGGTGAGGGGCGCCAACTCTGGGATATCCGGCCCGACATGGCGTGGGGATTGGCAGTAGCCTGTTTGCTGCTGTTTCTTCTGTGCTTTGTACCGGGAAAGCCCGGCAATATATTGACGCTTGTTATTAGCCAGTTGCTGGTTATAGCAGCGCTGGTAACCGCAGGAACAACGGCAACGTATCTGGCCAAGACGGGAAGTCCACTGGCCAGAACCAGCCTGGGCAGCGGGTTCTGGTTGGGGCTAGGACTGATGCTGCTGGCCGCCAGTGACGCCATTCGTCGCATCACCGAACAGGCGTCATGGCGCTGGCTGTTGCACGCGCAAATGTTTATTTTTCCGCTGGTGCTTTTGTTCTCCGGCACATTTAACGATCTTTCCCTGCTAAAAGAATATGCCAACCGTCAGGATGTCTTCAACGACGCCCTGGCACAACATCTGACAATTCTGTTCGCTACAGTGGTGCCCGCGCTGCTTATTGGTGTGCCACTGGGCATCTGGTGTGCTTTCTCTGTCTCTCGTCAGGGGCCGGTTTTTGCGGTACTGAATATCATCCAAACCATTCCCTCAGTCGCGCTGTTTGGCCTGTTAATTGCGCCCCTTGTCGGGTTGGTGAAGCACTTTCCCTTGCTGGGTTCACTCGGCGTCGCCGGAATCGGCCTGACGCCTGCGCTTATTGCGTTGGTGCTGTATGCGCTGTTACCGCTGGTGCGCGGCGTAGTAGCTGGATTGCATCAGGTTCCACGCGATGTGCTGGAAAGCGCCCGAGCGATGGGGATGAGCACTTTCCAGCGATTTGTCTCGGTGCAGTTTCCACTGGCGCTGCCGGTCTTCTTGCGCAGTTTGCGGGTGGTGATGGTGCAAACGGTGGG
The DNA here is from genome assembly GCF_030332405.1 of Citrobacter sp. Cpo147. Lineage (NCBI taxonomy): Bacteria > Pseudomonadati > Pseudomonadota > Gammaproteobacteria > Enterobacterales > Enterobacteriaceae > Citrobacter > Citrobacter sp. Cpo147. Next base: position 568,492 of record NZ_JAOWHX010000033.1, on the reverse strand, counting down.
AATGGCGGTGATTGCCGCGCTGATTGGCGCAGGGGGATTTGGCGCGCTGGTCTTTCAGGGATTGCTCAGTAGCGCCGTCGATTTAGTGTTGCTGGGCGTGATCCCGGTTGTGGTACTGGCGGTATTGATTGATGCGCTGTTTGATTTAGGGCTCGCGCTGTTGAAGGTAACAAACAATGATTGAATTTCGCCATGTCAGTAAAACCTATGGTCAGCAAACAGCCGTTGACGACCTTAATCTGCGGTTGGGGGAGGGCAGCTTTTCGGTGTTAATTGGCACGTCAGGTTCCGGGAAATCCACCACGCTGAAAATGATCAATCGGCTGGTTGAACATGACAGCGGACAGATTCGCTTTGCCGGGGAAGAGATCCGCAGCCTGCCGGTGCTGGAGTTAAGGCGGCGCATGGGATACGCGATTCAGTCTATTGGCTTGTTTCCCCACTGGACCGTCGCGCAGAACATCGCCACGGTGCCGCAGCTACAAAAGTGGTCGCGTTCACGTATTGATGACCGAACAGACGAACTGATGGCGCTGCTGGGTCTTGAGGAAAGTTTGCGCCATCGTTATCCGCATCAGCTGTCTGGCGGGCAACAGCAGCGGGTCGGCGTGGCGCGTGCCTTGGCGGCAGATCCGCAGGTACTGCTGATGGATGAGCCTTTTGGCGCGCTGGATCCGGTCACCCGCGGTGCGCTGCAGCAGGAGATGACGCGTATTCATCGTCTGCTCGGGCGTACCATTGTGCTGGTGACGCATGATATCGACGAGGCGCTAAGGCTGGCGGAGCATCTGGTTCTAATGGATGCAGGAAAGGTAGTACAGCAAGGCACGCCGCTGTCGATGCTGACTGCACCGGCGAACGAATTCGTGCAAACATTCTTTGGCCGTAGTGAACTGGGCGTACGTCTGTTGTCGCTTCGCACGGTAGGGGATTTTATCCGTCGCGGTGAACACACCGCCGGTGAACCGTTGGTAGATGAAATGACGCTGCGTGATGCGTTGTCGGTGTTCGTAGCGCGCGGTTGCGACGTCTTGCCGGTCGTGACCCCGCAGGGGGTGTCCTGCGGGACGCTTCATTTTCGTGATTTGCTTTCGGAGATGCCGACCCGTGAAACGTCTTGCTGATCCGTTGTTATGGCTTATTGTCCTGTTTCTGGTCCTGTTAGTTGGGTTGCCTCATAGTCAGGCCTTGTTCAGTGCGCTATTTCCGGCGCTACCGCGTCCCGTGTATCAGCAGGAAAGTTTTGCGGTGCTGGCACTGAGCCATTTTGGCCTGGTGGGGATTTCAAGCCTGATTGCCGTACTTATTGGCACCGGGGCCGGTATAGCTGTAACCCGGCCCTGGGGCGCGGAATTCAGGCCGATGGTGGAAACCATCGCCGCCGTGGGACAGACCTTTCCGCCAGTTGCTGTGCTGGCGATCGCCGTACCGGTGATGGGATTTGGTCCTGAACCGGCAATTATCGCGTTGATCCTGTATGGCGTATTACCGATCTTGCAGGCAACGCTGGCGGGACTCGGCGGAATTTCACCCAGCGTGATGGATATTGCCAGCGGAATGGGCATGAGTCAGGGGCAGCGGCTGCGTAAAGTCGAGTTGCCGCTGGCGGCCCCGGTGATTCTGGCCGGGATTCGCACGTCGGTGATTATTAATATCGGCACCGCAACCATCGCCTCAACCGTTGGGGCGAACACGCTGGGTACGCCGATTATTATCGGGCTGAGTGGGTTCAATACCGCCTATGTGATTCAGGGGGCGCTGCTGGTCGCGCTGGCGGCGGTAATTGTTGACCGCGGGTTTGAGAAATTAGCGAGACATCTTACCCGGCACGTAAAATAAAGGTATAGCCTGCCAGCATGACACCGCCGATACCGCCGATGGCCATCAGCAGGAAGAGGGTAATGACACCGATTTTAGCTGCGCTCATTATGCACTCCTTATGTGAATTTAAGGATTGTACACGTTTGTTAATAGAATATTAAGAGCCTGGACCAGTAGGCGTTATTGGCGCAGACAGTTTGAGCACTGCCAGCGCGGAAGAACCGGAGCGTACACGTAGTACGTGAGGATTATTCGCTACGCTCACCCTCCGGGCCGCCCTAAAGGGCGTTCAAAACTCTCTGAGTGTTGTCTGAGCACTGCCCTGGTTCGAGATGGCAAGCAAAATAGCCCTAATGGGCCAGGCTCTAAATACCGAGTGGATAAATATCGTGACCTAACGCGCGCCATTCATTCAGCTGTTGCTGCTGAGCGGGCGTTTGGTTTTCGCCGCACCAGACAAGCAAGGTGCGACCTTCAAACAGCTCCGGTCGCAGTTGGTTCAGCGAATGGGCAAGGACGTCAATGCGCCATCCCTGCTGGCTGGCGACCCAACCTTCCAGCCATAAGCGGGTCGTATCCTGAATGTTCCAGCCAACCACCAGAGCATCTTTCCCCTGTTTCTTACGTGCTGAGGCCAGACAAATCGCGATGTAGTTGATCAGTACGCCGTCAAGGATCCCCAGTAACGCCTGCAGGATCGGCTGTTGGCATTGCAGACGTCGGCGTAACGGAATGAACAAATGGGTGTTGAGCGTTTGTGCGGGATAATCCTGGCCACGCTCTTTGATCCATAGTCTGAGGCTATGCAGATTATTACTTTGCAAATAGCTCAACAGCGTCTCTTGTTGTTCACGCCAACCGTTATGCACATCAATGCTCTCATTGCTGAGCAACATTTTAACCTTACTTACCTGGACACCGTTGTTTATCCAGCGTTTTATCTCGCGGATCCGGTCAATATCCGCATCGTTAAACAGGCGATGCCCGCCGTCTGTCCGCTGCGGTTTAAGTAATCCGTAACGCCTCTGCCACGCGCGTAAAGTGACAGGGTTGATATCACAAAGCAAAGCCACTTCACCTATTGTGTAAAGCGCCATCGTCGTCTCACTCTTGCTCGCGAGGTCCCAGTTTTACTTTAGACGCTCTTTTGCGAACCAGGTAGTTTTGTCTGTTTTTTGATCTATGAATGGGTGAGTTTGTAACCATGCTCGCGCTTTCGAGTGATCGTTCTCACAAATTCGTCTTTTTTTGCAACACTTCAAAGAAAGTTACACGCAGCCCATGTATGTTACGCGCTTTTAAGTGATGTGTGGTTGGCGGGTATGTACGAGTTTAATCTGGTGTTGCTGCTGCTTCAGCAGATGTGTGTGTTCCTCGTTATCGCGTGGCTCATGAGCAAAACGCGTTTGTTTATCCCGCTGATGCAGGTGACTATCCGACTCCCGCATAAACTGCTTTGCTATGTTACTTTTTCCATTTTCTGCATTTTAGGCACCTATTTCGGGCTGCATATCGATGACTCTATTGCTAACACTCGCGCTATTGGCGCGGTGATGGGCGGGCTGCTTGGCGGCCCGGTGGTCGGTGGCTTAGTTGGTCTTACCGGCGGTTTGCATCGTTATTCTATGGGTGGGATGACAGCGCTTAGCTGCATGATCTCGACCATTGTGGAAGGGTTGCTCGGCGGGCTGGTGCACAGCGTGCTCACCCGTCGTGGTCGTACGGATAAAGTCTTTAGTCCGCTGACTGCGGGGGCGATTACCTTTGTCGCCGAACTGGTGCAGATGCTGATCATCTTATTAATTGCCCGTCCGTTTGACGATGCGTTTCGGTTGGTCAGCAATATTGCCGCACCTATGATGGTAACCAATACCGTGGGCGCCGCCTTGTTTATGCGTATTTTGCTCGATAAACGGGCGATGTTTGAAAAATATACCTCCGCTTTTTCCGCCACAGCACTCAAAGTTGCCGCCTCAACGGAAGGTATTTTACGCCAGGGGTTCAACGAGGTTAACAGCATGAAGGTTGCTCAGGTGCTGTATGAAGAGCTGGATATCGGTGCGGTGGCGATTACCGATCGTGAGAAACTGCTGGCATTTACCGGTATTGGTGATGATCACCATCTACCCGGAAAACCTATTTCATCGTCATATACCCAACGCGCGATTGAAACCGGAGAGGTGGTGTATGCCGATGGGAATGAAGTTCCTTACCGTTGCTCTTTGCACCCGCAATGCAAATTAGGCTCGACGCTGGTGATCCCTCTGCGAGGTGAAAACCAGCGGGTAATGGGGACCATCAAACTGTATGAAGCCAAAAACCGCCTCTTTAGTTCGATCAACCGTACGCTGGGGGAAGGGATCGCCCAACTGCTTTCGGCACAGATTCTGGCCGGGCAGTATGAGCGGCAAAAAGCGATGCTCACGCAGTCGGAAATAAAACTCCTGCACGCCCAGGTCAATCCCCATTTTCTGTTTAATGCACTTAACACCATCAAAGCTGTGATCCGACGCGATAGCGAGCAGGCCAGCCAACTGGTGCAGTATCTGTCGACGTTCTTTCGTAAAAATTTAAAACGCCCGTCGGAAATTGTGACGCTGGCCGATGAAATTGAACACGTTAATGCTTATCTGCAAATTGAAAAGGCACGATTCCAGTCGCGTCTTCAGGTGACCTTGACGGTGCCAGAAGAACTTTCGCATCAGCAATTACCCGCCTTTACTCTGCAGCCCATCGTGGAGAATGCCATCAAACACGGCACTTCTCAGTTACTGGATACCGGTGAAGTATCGATTACCGCCCGTCGCGAAGGGCAATATCTGATGCTGGATATTGAAGACAATGCTGGGCTGTATCAGCCAACCTCAGAAGCCAGTGGACTGGGTATGAATCTGGTCGATAAACGACTGCGCGAGCGGTTTGGCGATGATTTTGGCATCAGCGTAGCGTGTGAACCTGACCGCTTTACCCGAATCACTTTACGACTTCCTCTGGAGGAACTGGCATGATCAAAGTGCTGATTGTCGATGACGAACCGTTAGCCCGGGAGAATCTGCGGATCCTGTTGCAAGAGCAAAGCGACATCGAGATTGTCGGTGAATGTTCGAATGCGGTGGAAGCCATTGGCGCGGTGCATAAATTGCGTCCGGATGTTCTGTTCCTTGATATTCAGATGCCGCGAATCAGCGGCCTGGAAATGGTTGGTATGCTTGATCCTGAGCATCGTCCATACATTGTTTTTCTGACCGCCTTTGATGAGTATGCGGTGAAAGCCTTCGAAGAACATGCGTTTGATTATCTGCTCAAGCCGATTGAAGAAACACGGCTGGAAAAAACGCTGATCCGTTTGCGTCAGGAGCGCACCAAGCAGGATGTATCACTGCTGCCAGAAAATCAGCAGGCGCTGAAGTTTATTCCGTGCAGCGGCCATAGTCGGATCTATTTGCTGCAAATGGATGATGTGGCGTTTATCAGCAGTCGCATGAGTGGTGTGTATGTGACGAGCAGCGATGGTAAAGAAGGCTTCACTGAGTTGACGCTCAGGACGCTGGAGAGCCGTACTCCTCTGCTGCGTTGTCATCGGCAATATCTGGTGAATATGGCGCAATTGCAGGAGATCCGTCTGGAAGACAACGGTCAGGCGGAACTGATTTTGCGTAACGGACTGACCGTTCCGGTGAGTCGTCGTTATCTTAAAAGTCTAAAAGAGGCGATTGGACTGTAAAACTGATACACTGCGCGCCATTGCATCACCGACAGTTGAAGGCTCTATGCTAAGTAACGATATTCTTCGTAGCCTGCGCTACACCCTAAAAGCGAACAATAACGACATGGTGCGTATTCTTGCGCTCGCTGACATGGAATCCACCTCCGCAGGTTTCGATACCTGGATGACAAAAGAAGATGAAGCAGGGTTTGTTCGTTGCCCGGATATCATTCTCTCCGGTTTTTTAAACGGCCTGATTTATCATCTGCGTGGTAAAGATGATTCTGCACCGGAACTGGCGCTGGAGCGTCGTGTTAATAACAATACGGTGCTGAAAAAGCTGCGTATCGCTTTTTCGCTGAAAACCGACGATATTCTGGCTATTATGACCGAGCAGAAATTCCGTGTGTCGATGCCGGAAATTACCGCCATGATGCGTGCACCTGATCATAAGAACTATCGCGAATGCGGCGATCAGTTCCTGCGTTATTTTCTGCGTGGTTTGACATCACGGGTACATAACGCGAAGCCATAAAGAAAAAATGGGCGACGCCGATTAACATCGGGTCGCCGATGGTTTACTTCACTTCTTTAAAACCCGCCGATTCCATTACCGTTTGCATTTGCTTCATGCTGATGTTTTTATCGGCGTTTTCAGATAGCTTCATCCCTGAAATAGCCTGCAACGCTTTTATATCAACTTTTTCCATATCGATAGTGACATTTTCTTGCGCGTAGGTATCTGAATAGGTGAGTTTTTCTTCTATGCCAGTAATGTTTTGATATTTGGCGCTTAATGCGTCGAATACTTTTGCTGCCTCCTCTTTATTGCTGGCACCGACTGACGCATAGCTAATTTTACTTTCGGAGATTTGCTTCAGGACTTTATCACCTTTATAGGTGTAAGAGACGGTGATATCAGAACCATTAAGGTTGGCATTGAATGTTTTTGTCTCTTCTTTATCACCACATCCCGCCAGGGAAAAAACCACAATCGATGCCACGACGAGAAAAAATAATTTTTGTAACGCTTTCATGTAAAACTCCATTTCATGAATATCGGATGTTAAATAATAACGTCCACGAATCTGGTGAGCTCAGACTACCTTGATACCAGAGCAGTATAGAATAAATCTAATATTAACAACGAAGCAGTCCGAAAATGGAGCAGGGGTTGAGATTAGAGGAAGCACTTGCGTAGCAAAAAAAAGCGCTGCAGTTGCAGCGCTTGAGATGTTTGATTTACTTCACCTGTTGGCCTGGTTTTGCACCTTCATCCGGGCTTAACAGGAAGATATCTTTCCCGCCAGGACCTGCGGCCATCACCATCCCTTCGGAAATGCCGAAGCGCATCTTACGAGGAACCAGGTTGGCAACCATAATGGTCTGGCGGCCAATCAGGACCTGCGGATCTGGATACGCAGAACGAATACCAGAGAAGACGTTACGTTTCTCACCACCGAGATCCAGCGTCAGACGCAGCAGTTTGTCGGAACCTTCCACGAACTCGGCGTTTTCAATCAGCGCTACGCGCAGGTCAACTTTGGCGAAATCGTCAAAGGTGATGGTTTCCTGAATCGGGTCATCCGCCAGCGGGCCGGTAACCGGTGCAGCAGCTGCTTTCACTTCTTCTTTCGACGCTTCAACCAGCGCTTCAACGTGTTTCATGTCGATACGATTGTAGAGCGCTTTAAAGGTGTTGACCTTGTGGCCGAGCAGTGGCTGCTCAATGGCATCCCAGCTCAGTTCGCTGTTCAGGAAAGCTTCAACACGTTCAGCAAGCGTTGGCAGAACCGGTTTCAGGTAGGTCATCAGCACGCGGAACAGGTTGATACCCATAGAGCAGATCGCCTGCAGGTCGGCATCGCGGCCTTCCTGTTTAGCCACGACCCACGGTGCCTGTTCGTCAACGTAGCGGTTTGCCACGTCGGCCAGCGCCATGATTTCACGGATCGCTTTACCAAATTCGCGGCTTTCCCATGCTTCGCCAATCACCGCTGCGGCGTCGGTGAAGGTTTTATACAGCGCCGGGTCGGCCAGCTCAGCCGCCAGAACGCCGTCAAAACGCTTAGCAATAAAGCCGGCGTTACGGGATGCCAGGTTGACTACTTTGTTGACGATATCGGCGTTAACGCGCTGGACAAAGTCTTCCAGGTTTAGGTCGATGTCATCAATACGTGAAGAAAGCTTCGCGGTGTAGTAGTAGCGCAAGCTGTCGGCATCGAAGTGCTTCAGCCAGGTGCTGGCCTTAATGAAGGTGCCGCGAGATTTGGACATCTTCGCGCCGTTCACCGTCACATAACCGTGTACAAACAGGTTGGTCGGCTTACGGAAGTTGCTGCCTTCCAGCATGGCAGGCCAGAACAGGCTGTGGAAGTAAACGATATCTTTACCGATGAAGTGATACAGCTCGGCGTCGGAATCTTTCTTCCAGTATTCGTCAAAACTGGTGGTGTCACCGCGCTTATCGCACAGGTTTTTGAATGAACCCATATAGCCAATTGGCGCGTCCAGCCAGACATAGAAGTACTTGCCAGGCGCATTCGGGATTTCAAAACCGAAGTACGGGGAATCGCGAGAGATATCCCACTGTTGCAGGCCGGATTCGAACCATTCCTGCATTTTGTTGGCGACCTGCTCCTGTAACGCGCCGCTGCGTGTCCACGCCTGCAGCATTTCGCTGAATGACGGCAGATCAAAGAAGAAGTGTTCGGAGTCACGCATCACCGGCGTTGCGCCAGACACGACGGATTTCGGCTCGATAAGTTCGGTCGGGCTGTAGGTTGCGCCGCAGACTTCACAGTTATCGCCGTACTGATCCGGAGACTTACATTTCGGGCAGGTGCCTTTAACGAAACGGTCCGGCAAGAACATGCCTTTTTCCGGATCGTAAAGCTGGGAGATTGTGCGGTTCTTAATAAAACCGTTCTCCTTCAGGCGAGTATAAATCAGCTCAGACAACTCACGGTTCTCTTCGCTGTGCGTCGAGTGGTAGTTGTCGTAGCTGATGTCAAAACCTGCAAAATCAGTCTGATGCTCCTGACTCATTTCACCGATCATCTGCTCTGGCGTGATCCCAAGCTGCTGTGCTTTCAGCATGATTGGCGTACCGTGTGCGTCGTCCGCGCAGATGAAGTTAACCTGGTGGCCGCGCATTCGCTGGTAACGGACCCAGACATCAGCCTGGATGTGCTCCAGCATATGGCCGAGGTGGATTGAGCCGTTGGCGTACGGCAGCGCGCACGTTACCAGAATTTTCTTCGCGACTTGAGTCATAGTGGGCAATTACTTCTTTTGTAGTGAAAAGGGCTTTGATAGTACCAAAATGGTAATTACTGCGCCAAGCGATAAGGGCATTTATCCGTAAATGAATAATTGTTGCGGTTGGAGTAAACTACCTGGTGACTATTGTATATTCAGAACAACAAAAAGGAGTCGGGATGAACGCACAATCCCAGGCCAAATCACCAGAGACCCTGCGCGCCATGGTTGCCGGGACGCTGGCGAATTTTCAGCATTCAACCCTGAAGCATAATCTGACGACGCTTAAAGCGTTGCACCACGTCGCCTGGATGGATGACACGTTGCACGTTGAGCTGGTCATGCCGTTTGTCTGGCATAGCGCGTTTGAGGACTTAAAAGAGCAATGTAGCGCCGATCTGCTGCGTATTACCGGTGCGAAAGCGATCGACTGGAAACTGTCGCATAACATCGCGACGCTGAAACGCGTGAAAAACCAGCCGGGTATTAATGGTGTGAAAAACATCATCGCCGTCAGTTCAGGTAAGGGTGGTGTGGGTAAATCCTCTACCGCCGTGAACCTGGCGCTGGCGCTGGCTGCAGAAGGGGCGAAGGTGGGGATTCTGGACGCCGATATTTATGGTCCGTCTATCCCGACAATGCTTGGCGCGGAAAACCAGCGTCCAACCTCGCCAGATGGTACCCACATGGCACCGATCATGTCTCATGGTCTGGCAACGAATTCCATTGGTTATCTGGTCACTGACGATAACGCAATGGTATGGCGCGGCCCGATGGCCAGTAAAGCGCTGCTGCAGATGTTGCAGGAAACCTTATGGCCGGATCTTGATTATCTGGTACTGGATATGCCGCCGGGCACCGGTGACATCCAGCTGACGCTGGCGCAGAACATTCCGGTAACGGGCGCGGTTGTTGTCACTACGCCGCAGGACATCGCGCTGATCGATGCGAAAAAGGGCATCGTGATGTTCGAAAAAGTCGAAGTGCCGGTACTGGGTATTGTTGAGAATATGAGTATGCATATTTGCAGCAACTGCGGTCACCATGAACCGATCTTCGGTACCGGTGGGGCACAGAAGTTGGCGGAACAGTATCACACTCAACTGCTGGGACAGATGCCGCTGCATATTTCTCTGCGTGAGGACCTCGATCGTGGTACGCCGACGGTGATCAGCCGTCCTGATAGCGAATTTACTGCTATTTACCGCGACCTGGCAGGACGAGTGGCTGCACAGCTCTACTGGCAAGGAGAAGTTATTCCGGGCGAGATTGCCTTCCGCGCGGTGTAATTTATAGCATTACAGATATTCACCGTATCAATGTATTATTGATGCGGTGAATATATTAAATTTAAAAATCTTACGATATTGTTCATTCTGCGTTTATAATTCATGCCTTTTTCCGAATAAATCACCTCGATGCATCATTATAATTGATCAAATCTATCTCATTAATCTACAATTTCAATTGGTTCAAATAGGGTGTTATGCCCATAATCTGCTGAACAGGTCCTCTGTATGCTATTTGATGCTAACCACAGGAATAACGATTAAAATGAAAAAAAGTTTACTGATGGGAATTATAGCTCTGACTTATGGAATGAGCGCCCCTACCTTCGCTTCCGATACTGCGACCTTAACAATCAGTGGGCGAGTCGTTGAACCAACCTGTAGTGCTGACGTCGTGAATAACAACGTTCAACAGAAATGCGGTCAATCTCTTCATCTTTCAAATGTCAGTCATGTGGATCCTGTTCCAGCGAGGGGCGTCGTGACCGAGATCGTTTCTGTACCAGGGGGTTCTATGCGACAGATAGTGTTAAACCGTTACGATTAAACTAAGAATCTCAGTGTTTATATTAAGCACTCATCATTTATATGAATGATGAGTGCTTTTTTATTTCCCCAGCAAATAAAAACGACAATTAATAACGCTAATTTATTAAATATATAAATAGTGTTTATCTTCACTTATTTGTTGCAATTATATTGCAATTAGTAACTTGTTTTAAATCAACAAAACAACGTGTTCACATTGCGATAACGTTTTTGTTGTGCGAATTTAATTTCAAGAGATAACAACTCTTAATAAATAGAAATTACTTAATTAAGGAAGATACTATGAAACGTTCAATTATTTCTGCTGCTGTACTGTCTACTGTATTTATGAGTGCTGGGGCTTTTGCTGTTGATTATGATTCTGGTGTTCTGAAAATTAACGGTAAAGTTGTAGGAACGACCTGTCAGTTTGTCGGGAGCAATACAGCTGAAATTAGCCTGAACGAAATTGGTAAAGATAAGTTATCCGATCTGCAAGCAGGTGCAGTTTATACAGATGTAATGAACAGCACTCAAATCCCTCTGAAGATTAAATGTGATCCAGATAAAGTACCCCGCATTACATTTTCATCAACTCAATTTGATAGTAATAATATTACCTATAATAACGGAACTGCCACTGGTGTAGGTTTTGCAGTATATTATGGTGATTCTACTGAGAAAGTTAACCCACAGGATGGTGTTGAATTAGATTCCAATTCAGAGGGCCTATACGATCTCAATTTTTCCGCCCGCTATGCGCGTTTAGCAGGGGAAGTAGCAGCTGGTGACGTTAATTCGACTCTGACCTTAACTGTTGTCACTGACTGATGTATTACACCGGCGGCATTCGCCGCCGGTTATTTTTGAGTAAGGCCGCGTAATGATGAAACGATTAGCTGTAATATTATTATCTACCATAATTCTTCCCTCGCATGCTGGTATTGTGATTTATGGTACGCGTGTGATTTACCCGGCAGAGAAAAAAGAAGTTGTTGTACAATTAATGAACCAAGGAGGGAGCGCATCACTGGTGCAGTCCTGGATTGATGATGGTGATACCTCGTTACCACCAGAAAAAATTCAGGTCCCATTTATGTTGACACCACCTGTGGTGCGTGTTGCCGGTGAGTCTGGTCAGCAAATTAAAATTAAAAAAATGTTCAACGCTCTGCCGGAGAACAAAGAGAGTCTTTTCTATCTAAACGTTCTGGATATTCCACCTAACAATCCTGAAAGTGCCGGTAAAAACGTACTGAAATTTGCGATGCAGAACAGAATAAAGTTGATCTGGCGTCCCAAGAGCATTGCTGCTGTCAATAAAAACAGTTTTCAGCACATTACTGTTTTTCGTAATAATAGAGCAGTGGTAATGAAAAATGATACTGCTAACTGGATTACCGTCACGGATGTAAAGGCAGGTCAGGTAAAAATAAACGATAAAACAATTATGTTGGCACCATTATCTACTCTGAGCGTAGATATGAAACCTGCTGCTGAAAAACAATATGAATTAACGATTATCGATGATAACGGGAATTATATTAGCAGTAAAACCAATGTAAAATAAACAGGAGCTGATTATGCCAAGAATGACGCCTGTTGCATCGGCTGTATTGGTTCTGCTTGCATATCAGACTCAGGCTGTAGCAGTAGAAACATTCGATACTCATTTTATGATGGGTGGAATGAAAGATCAAAAATTATCAAATTTTCAACTTGATGGAAATAAACCAATTCCTGGGCAATATGATCTGGATATTTATGTTAATAAACAGTGGCGCGGTAAATATGAAATAACAGTAGGCGATGAACCCGATGATACATGTATATCTGATGAGGTATTGCGCAAGCTTGGTGTACTGGTCGATGGCCTGAAATCACAGGCAGCAGGGCATTGTATTACACTAAAGAGTGTTGTCAGAAGTGGCAGTTATGTTTTTGATATCGGTGTTTTCCGTCTGGATCTGAGCGTTCCACAGGCATATGTTACTGAGGTGGAATCAGGATACGTATTGCCTGAAAACTGGGAGCGTGGGATCAACGCTTTTTATACATCCTATTATGCCAGCCAGTATTATAGTGATTATAAAGATGCGGGTAATAACAAAAGTACTTACGTGCGGTTTAACAGCGGCTTGAACATACTGGGTTGGCAAGCGCATGCGGATACCAGCTTCAATAAAACTGATGACAGTCGTGGAGAATGGAAAAGCAATACACTGTACCTGGAGCGTGGTTTTGCCCAAATTCTGGGAACGTTGCGTGCCGGGAATATGTATTCCTCTTCGGATGTCTTCGATTCCGTGAGGTTTACAGGCATACGCTTGTTCCGTGATATGCAAATGCTACCTAACTCTAAGCAAAATTTTACGCCTTTGGTGCAGGGGATTGCCCAGAGCAATGCACTAGTGACCATCGAACAGAATGGCTTTATTGTTTACCAGAAAGAGGTTCCACCCGGTCCCTTTTCTATTGCTGATTTGCAACTTGCAGGCGGGGGCGCAGATCTTGATGTGACCGTACGAGAAGCGGACGGATCGGTTACAACGTATCTGGTGCCGTATGCTTCAGTACCCAATATGTTGCAGCCAGGCGTGTCAAAATATGATGTTGTTGCCGGACGCAGTCATATTGAAGGTGCCAGTGATCAGTCTGATTTTGCCCAGGCAAGCTATCAATATGGGCTAAACAATCTGTTGACGCTGTATGGCGGCACCATGTTTTCGAATCACTACAATGCTTTCACTTTGGGGACTGGCTGGAATACGCGTATTGGGGCAATCTCAGTGGATGCCACACAATCGCACAGCAAACAGGATAACGGCGACGTGTTTGATGGCCAAAGCTATCAAATTGCTTATAACAAATACGTAAACCAGACTTCGACGCGTTTTGGCCTTGCGGCTTATCGTTATTCATCACGTGGTTACCGTACCTTCAACGATCATGTCTGGGCAAATAACAAAAACAGCTATCATCGTGATGAAAACGACGTCTACGATATTACTGATTATTACCAGAATGACTTTGGTCGTAAAAACACTTTTTCAGCAAATGTGAGCCAGTTGTTGCCGGAAGGCTTGGGTTCCGTTTCACTGAGCTCTTTGTGGCGAGATTATTGGGGGCGCAGTGGTAGCAGCAAAGATTATCAATTTAGTTATTCGAATAGCTGGCAACGTATTAGTTATACGTTTTCAGCAAGCCAGACATACGATGAAGATCACAATGAAGATAAGCGTTTTAACCTGTTTATCTCCATTCCCTTTGACTGGGGGGATGGTATAACAACACCTCGTCGTCATCTGAGTGTGTCAAATTCAACAACATTTGATGATGATGGTTTTGCTTCGAATAACACAGGTATAACCGGAACCGCGGGAATGCGCGATCAGCTTAATTATGGCGTTAATCTGAGCCATCAGCGGCAGGATAGTGAAACAATCGTCGGGACCAATTTAACCTGGAATGCGCCTGTTGCAATCATTAATGGTAACTACAGCCAGTCGACAAAATATACCCAGACGGGAGGGAGTATCTCAGGCGGCGTGGTGGCCTGGTCTGGTGGGGTGAATTTGTCGAATCGGCTTTCTGATACTTTTGCTATCATGCAGGCTCCGGGCCTGGAAGGGGCATACGTTAATGGGCAAAAATATCGTACCACTAACGCAAAAGGGACCGTTGTCTACGATAATTTGACGCCGAATCGTGAAAACCACCTTGTGCTGGACGTTTCACAAAGCAGCAGTGAAACAGAGTTACACGGTAATCGAAAAATTGTGGCGCCCTACCGTGGGGCGGTACTTCTGGTGCGTTTCGATACCGATCAACGCAAGCCGTGGTTTATTAAAGCCCAACGTTCTGACGGTTCGCCACTGAGTTTTGGTTATGAAGTGGAAGATATTCATGGGCATAACGTTGGCGTTGTCGGCCAAGGAAGTCAGCTTTTTATTCGTACTAATGAAATTCCGCCCGAAGTCAGCGTGGCGGTAGATAAAGAACAGGGACTTTCATGCTCAATCACCTTCGATAAAACGATTGATGAAAGTAAAGTTTATATCTGTCGCTAATTTTGGGGCGATCTTATGAAATTAAATTTCTTTATTTTTATATTTGCGTTGGTTGTGCTACCGACATCTTATGCTGGGTGTAAGGGGAATATTTCTTTTCAGGATAATTTGATTCTTCGTGAAGATTTTGCAGTTAATCCTTCGCAGTCAGAATCATATAACCATCAGTTCAATGATTCGACTTGCTCTGGGGCAAATAAGGTTAGCCCATTAAAAACATCAGACATTGTTGTTGGACTGTACGATAATACGGTTAAATTAACGTTGAGATTTTCTTGGTTAAACAGTTCTGATATTAGTTTGCCGAGTGGGAAAACGGATTTTACAGCCGGATATCGAGTGGATATTTCACAAGCAAATAGCAGCGCGACAGTGAACATTTCGGCAGGAGCCGGAAATAGCGTACATATAAAAGACGTGGCCTCTTTGTCAAGCGCTTCTTCAACTACCCAAAGCGCCGCATTTTGGACCTTGCTTGGTTGTCTATTTACGGGTAAAGGATGGGATCCATGCATAACAAGTTACCGAAATTCACTGGCAAAGGATGCTGGGTTTTACTCCTCAGATTTGATTTTAACTTATAACAGGAAACAAACTACCTGCAAACCGGAAGACCTGAACATTATCCTGCCAGATATTGCACTTTCAGAACTACCTGTATCCGGAAAGGTAACAAGTAAAAGTACGACAGAGAATATCCGTTTGCAGTGCGATAATTTGTTTGGCGACCGTAAGCAGACATCACGCAAAATGGCAGTTTATCTCTCCAGTAGTGATTTACTGACAGGTAGTAATTTCGTTTTACGCGGTGATGATAATAATGGCGTTGGGTTTGTACTGGAGAACAATAATCAAACTGTAAATATTTCACGTGTGGCTGACCAAGGAACCGCATCAACGCTGTGGAAAGTTGATAAAGTGGGTGAGGACGTAAATAGTAATACCGTCATGATCCCTATTGTTGCCAGCTATTATGTCTACGATAAGAGTAAAGTAAAACCAGGTAATCTCGAAGCTACAGCATTAATTTATGTAAAATATGACTGATCGGCAAATAATCAATGCATCGTTAATAACAATAAAAAAGGTGTCTGCACTTTCCCCCTCTGAAATGAGGGGGTTTTTTCACCGATGATAAAAAATCTCGCCGTCGTAGGCTTTAATGATCTTAGCATCAGCATCATTGACCAGCACATATGCGCCGCCCATGTAGGTCCAGTGGGTGCCTGCCGTCGGTGCGGGCAGGTTGCGCAGATTCCACTGTTTAATGGTGTATTCTTCGGTGAGATACAGTGGTGGAACCTTGTCACCGGGTTTGAAATGGGTGAAGTCAGCAATAAAGCTGCTCAGTTCATACTTATCGATACCGGTGGGGGCAGCTGTTGCAGCTGGTGCGGCCCAGACGACGCTGCTTGCAAGCAGAAGTGCACCCAGCAACATTTTATTCTTCATACCCATCCTCTCTACCTCTTCGGGTCATCAAAATCAGTCATGTATCATTCCTGGCATACCGGATGTCTGACAAGCACTATTTTGTGATCACTCCAGTCATTTCGTAAAAAGTGTAAATGAAAGTACAGAATTGCAGCAACCTTGACCAGTAGTTTCACTGTGGGAGTGGGGAGTGCGCCAATTTACATCGTTAAGCACAGGCAGTATCCTGTTACTGAAACCAGCGTATTACGTTTGTGTTTCAACGACTCGGGGTGCCCTTCTGGTGAAGGCTGAGAAATACCCGTACCACCTGATCTGGATAATGCCAGCGTAGGGAAGTCTGACACTGCTCGTGTCCCTTCTTCGCGCGGGCAGGAGCTGAACCATGCAGCCTGACCTGCACAGCCGCGCGCTCGCGGCTCACACTTTGCACCAATTTAGAACCTTATCCCCGCTCACACACTGTATGACCAATGAGGTCGTGCAAAGCTTTACCGCCAATACATTACTGGCGCTGGGCGCATCGCCTGCGATGGTGATCGAGCCTGAGGAAGCCAGCCAATTCGCCGCTATTGCCAGTGCATTGCTGGTTAATGTCGGCACCTTAACTCGGGAACAGGCCGCGGCGATGCGTGCCGCAGTTAAGCAGGCTCATCATGCTAAAACCCCGTGGACGCTCGATCCCGTTGCCGTAGGTGCGCTTGAGTTTCGCCGTCACTTCTGCCTGGAATTATTGTCACTACAGCCTGCTGCTATTCGTGGCAACGCTTCGGAAATACTTGCTCTGGCCGGCATGAACGGTGGTGGACGCGGCGTGGATACAACCGATACGGCTGTTGCTGCGCTTCCGGCAGCGCAGGCGCTGGCTCGTCAGATTGGGACCATTGTCGTGGTTACCGGCGAAGTGGATTACGTCACCGATGGTCAGCGTACCGTCCGCGTTGACGGCGGTGACCCGTTGATGACTCGCGTGGTGGGCACTGGATGCGCTCTTTCAGCGGTTGTTGCGGCCAGTTGTGCCTTGCGTGGTGACCGACTTGATAACGTCGCCTCCGCCTGTAGTTGGATGAAACAGGCCGGGCAAATAGCCACCGAGCAATCAAACGGACCGGGTAGCTTTGTCCCGGCATTTCTCGACGCCCTCTATAACCTGAACGCCCAGGAGCAAGCATGAAACGGATTAACGCATTAACGATCGCCGGAACCGACCCAAGCGGTGGCGCGGGTATTCAGGCTGATTTAAAAACCTTCTCGGCGCTGGGCGCTTACGGCTGTTCGGTTATCACGGCGTTGGTGGCGCAAAATACGCGCGGGGTGCAGTCGGTGTATCGTATTGAACCTGATTTTGTCGCCGCGCAGCTGGATTCGGTGTTGAGTGATGTGCGTATTGATACGACTAAGATCGGTATGTTGGCGGAGACGGACATTGTCGAAGCTGTCGCCGAACGTTTACGTCGCCATCGGGTACAAAATGTGGTGCTGGACACGGTGATGTTGGCGAAAAGCGGCGATCCATTGCTGTCTCCCTCGGCGGTAGAGACGCTGCGTACCCGTTTGCTGCCGCAGGTTTCGATTATCACCCCTAATTTACCGGAAGCGGCGGCGTTGCTCGGGGCATCGCATGCGCAGACTGAGCAGGAGATGTTAGAGCAGGGAAGGGCGCTACGGGCGTTGGGCTGCGAGGCGGTGTTGATGAAGGGCGGTCATCTGGATGATGCACAAAGCCCCGACTGGCTCTTTACTCGCGATGGTGAGCAGCGTTTTACCGCACCAAGGGTGATGACCAAAAATACCCATGGCACCGGTTGTACGCTATCGGCGGCGTTGGCAGCCCTGCGTCCGCGCCATAACAACTGGGCCGATACCGTACAGGAAGCCAAACTGTGGCTTTCAGCGGCGCTGGCACAGGCCGACACGCTGGAAGTTGGCGAAGGAATCGGTCCGGTCCATCATTTCCACGCGTGGTGGTAATGGGTATACTGGCTGCAGAAACGGCGGCCAGGAAAAAGATAAATGGAACAAGCGCATACCCAGCTTATCGCACAACTGAATGAACGTATTTCAGCGGCGGATAACACGCCGCTGTATATGAAATTTGCGCAGACGGTGAAGAATGCTGTGCGCAGTGGGATCCTGGAGCACGGCAATATCCTGCCCGGCGAGCGCGACCTCAGCCAGTTGACCGGCGTTTCTCGGATTACGGTACGCAAGGCGATGCAGGCCCTGGAAGAAGAAGGTGTAGTAACACGTGCCCGCGGTTACGGAACGCAAATCAACAATATCTTCGAGTACTCGCTCAAAGAAGCGCGCGGTTTTTCTCAGCAGGTGGTGTTGCGCGGTAAAAAACCGGATACGTTGTGGGTCAACAAGCGCATTGTGCCTTGTCCGGAAGAGGTGGCCCAGCAGTTGGCTGTCGCCGTGGGGAGTGAGGTCTTCCTGCTCAAGCGTATTCGCTACGTTGATGAAGATGCCGTTTCTATTGAAGAGTCCTGGGTACCCGCACATCTAATTCATGATGTGGATGCCATCGGTGTTTCGCTGTATGACTATTTTCGTAGCCAGCATATTTTCCCACAGCGTACGCGCTCACGCGTTAGCGCCAGAATGCCGGATGCAGAGTTCCAGGCGCACATTCAAATGGATAGCAAAGTGCCGGTACTGGTGATCAAGCAGGTAGCGCTTGACCAGCAGCAACGGCCTATTGAATACAGCATCAGTTACTGTCGTAGCGATCTATACGTCTTTGTGTGCGAGGAGTAGTTCCTCGCGCGACGGGGCGCAATCGCCGCCGCGATGCCCAACTACCCAGGACGCCACCGCGTTACCTAACAGCACTGAGTCGGCCAGCGTCCAGCCAGCCGCCAGCCCAGCCAGCATGCCGCCAGCGTGGCTGTCACCTGCGCCAATGGTATCAACGACCGCCGTTGCAAATGCCGGTACGCAGCCGGATGTCTGTGCGCTGAAATACCATGCGCCGTCTTTATCGTGACGCACGACCACCGGTGCGGTGAAACGCTGCACCCATTCTGCGCCAAAACCTTCCACATCCTGACTCAATGCAAACCGCTCGGCAGCAATTTCCGCCTCCTGACGATTAAGTGACACCAGCGGACGGCAGGCCATAATTCGTGCCAGTAAAGGCTCAGGAATGTCGCCGATGCGCGGGCCAAAATCGATAAACGGTGTCACCTCTTCCAGACCTTCCAGCCACTGCACCAGCAATTCACCGCACGGGGACGCTAGCTGATAACCCGAAAGATACAACAGGCTATGACGCGGGATATCCAGCTGTGCCAGCCAGGCGGCATTCCACTGATTCTCAACGCCGCTAAAAGACATAAAGGTACGCTCGCCATCCGGCTCCACCAGCGCCAGACACCAGCCGTTATCGCCTTCGGCATTGTCGATCCGGCTGTGCAGTCCCTCTTTTGCCATCCGGTTGCGGATAATGTCGGCCCACACTCCCTGACCCAGCGGTAGAGCATTGCAGGCATCGATACCTAAACGCTTAAGCGTGACGGCGATATTGAGTGCGCAGCCGCCAACGTTAACACTTTGCTGCTTGAGCTCGATGTCACAGCCGCGCCAGGGGAGGGCATACGCATCGGCAATGACATCAATCACCGCCGCACCCACCACCGTTACTGGCCGCCGTGTACGTAACTGCGAGAGAAGTTGTTGCAGATGCGTGTTGCTCATAGCGCCTCCCGCTGCTCACGCAGTCGCATTAACCCACTGGCGTAGCGGGTAAAGTCCAACTGATTAACCGCATCCAACTCCTGCTTCAATGCTGGGTTGATCGCGCTCACGCCGTGTAATGCACCACAAATGGCGGTTGCCATCGCCCCGATGGTGTCGGTATCGCCGCCGAGGTTCGCGCACAGAATGGCGCAGCGGTTTGGATCGGTCTGCGCCAGTTCGACCATGGCGATGGCGCAAGGCACGGACTCAATGGTGCTGGTTCCTGCACCCACAACCTGATACAGCTGCTCGCTGGCGGACTCTACGCCATCGGCGTTACGCACGATTTTCAGCGCCAGTTCAAGGCGTGCACAAAGCGATGCGCTAAAAGTAGTGATTCGTTTTTGCTGCGCATGCAGGGCAATGGCAGGTAGCGCGTCGACAATCTCCGGCCATGTCCCTCCGTCGATGGCGCGCGATACCGCCCACGCGACGACAACAGCACCCGCGATAGCCAGATCCGATTTATGCGTCGGGCTGGAGGCCAGTGCCACATCATCGATAAAGGCATCAAGGTCGCGGGCGGGCAGCAGGCATCCCAGCGGGGAAACGCGCATTGCCGCACCGTTGGTCACGCCGTTGTTTTCCAGTTCGGCGACCGGTTTACCGTCACGAATGGCTTTTAACGCAATTTTCGAGGTCGGGCCGAGCACGTTTTTATTAAAAGCATCAAACTGCTCGGCCCAGGCCAGAATATTGCGACCAATAACGTCAGGCACAATTTCGCCGTCGCACTCAAGTAGGGCATCTGCCAGACACAGTGCCATGGACGTGTCATCAGTGAACTCCGCCTGGTTAAAATAGCAGGCGGCATTATTTTCCGCAGGGCCGGGCAAAAAACGGTCGATCCAACCGAAGTGTGCTTTTACCCGGGTTCTTGGCCACAGTTCCGACGGCATGCCCATCGCATCCCCTAACGCCTGCCCATAAAGAGCACCGAGAATACGTTCTGCTTTCATTTTACTTCCCCTTGTTTCAACGCTATATCGCGATCGTCCACCTTAATGGCGGTGATTTCTTTGTCTGATTCGCGAAAGAAAATCATGAACAACACGGCAATGATGGCAATCATGACCGCGCCAAATCCCCACATGCCAGCCCAGTTAAAGGTGAGACCATTAACGGGCTCCTGATAAGCAAACATTTTTTCCATCATCACGCCGCCCAGACGGTACCCGAGCAGGCTGCCGAATCCCTGACAGCAGAGGGTGATAAGCCCTTGCGCTGCGGTGCGCATGTGGACCGGCGCTTTTTTATCGACATAGATGTAAGCCGTGACGTAATAGAAGTCGTAACTGACGCCGTGCAGCAGAATGCCGAGAAACAGCAGGGCGTAAGTGAAATATTCTTCCGCACCGCCGTAAACGAAAAATCCGTAGCGGATCGCCGCAGTAATAAGACCAAGCAACAACACCTTTTTAATACCAAAGCGTTTGGTGAAAAACGGTAGCGCCAGCATGAAGAAGATTTCAGAGAACTGGCCCAGCGTCATCCAGCCGGTGGCGTTTTTCATTCCGACTTCTGTCAGATAGCCGTTGGCGAAGATGTAATAGAACGCCAGTGGCATCGCAAACAGGAAAGAGCAAAAGAAGAAGACGAGGAAGTTCTTATCGCGCAGCAGGATCAGCGCATCCAGACCCAGCATAACTTTGAAATCCATTTTGCCGGTACTTTTTGGCGGCGTATCCGGTAAAAAGAAGGCAAAAACACCTAACAATGCGGAGCTTCCGGCAGTGATAAGCAGGGGAATATTGGTGGGTGAGATGTCGTTATAGCCAAGCATTTGCGGTAAGAAACCGCAGGCCAAACCGGAGGCAATCCAGCCAATGGTGCCCATCACGCGGATGCGCGGGAAATCACGTTCAACATCCGGTACGTTGGCAAAAGCAATACTGTTGGTCAGCGCAATCGTCGGCATATAGGTCAACGAATAGGCCAGTAACAGCGGGAAGAATCCGCTGAAGGTGGTTTGCTGGGCGGCGAAGTACATCAGAATAGCGCCGACGAACATCAACACCGCCAGTACTTTTTGCGCGGAGAAAAAGCGATCAGTGATTGAACCGACCAGAATGGGCGACAGGATCGCCGCAATGGCGGTGCAGGCGTAGGACCAGCCTATCTCTCCGGCACTAAAGCCACTTTTACTCAGCCACAGCCACAGTGGTACAAACCAGGCGCCCCAGATAAACCACTCTACAAACATCATGAACGACAGCTTAACTGTAGTTTTCATCTTTAAATCCTTCATGACAGGTAAGGTACGTGCTGATAGTACCATTCAATAATACCTTTAAAATACCTTTGAGATTAAACTTTGACCGTCTTAACATTATTTTTTCCTGAATCGAGCCAGCAGAAGTTGCTGAAAAGTGCGCTAAAGATGGAAAAAAAGCGCAGTCGGTACCAGGCTTAATGCTGCCCGCAAAAAGGCGGGTCAGGACAATCCATATTCCGGTTTTAAACCGGAACTTACGGGAGCATAGCTATGACTGATATTGCGCAGTTGCTTGGCAAAGATGCCGACAGCCTTTTACAGCATCGTTGTATGACCATTCCTTCTGACCAACTTTACCTGCCTGGACATGATTACGTCGATCGCGTAATGGTGGATAACAATCGGCCGCCTGCCGTGCTGCGTAATATGCAGACGCTGTATAACACGGGGCGACTTGCCGGGACAGGGTATCTGTCGATCCTACCGGTGGATCAGGGGGTAGAGCATTCTGCTGGGGCTTCGTTTGCCGCTAACCCGCTGTACTTTGATCCGAAGAATATTGTGGAGTTGGCTATCGAAGCAGGGTGCAACTGCGTGGCATCGACTTACGGTGTGCTGGCTTCTGTCTCCCGCCGCTACGCGCACCGTATCCCGTTCCTCGTTAAAATTAACCACAATGAAACGCTCAGCTATCCGAATACCTTTGACCAGACGCTGTATGCCAGCGTAGAGCAGGCGTTCAATATGGGTGCGGTTGCGGTAGGGGCAACCATATATTTCGGTTCTGAGGAATCTCGCCGCCAGATTGAAGAGATTTCAGCAGCGTTTGAGCGCGCCCATGAGTTGGGTATGGTTACCGTGCTGTGGGCGTATCTGCGTAACTCCGCGTTTAAAAAAGATGGCGTGGATTACCATGTTTCCGCCGATCTTACCGGGCAGGCTAACCATCTGGCTGCCACTATCGGAGCGGATATCGTTAAGCAAAAAATGGCGGAAAATAACGGCGGGTATAAAGCGGTTAATTTTGGCTACACCGACGATCGCGTCTATACCAAGTTGACCAGCGAGAATCCAATTGACCTGGTGCGTTACCAACTGGCGAACTGTTATATGGGACGTGCCGGGTTAATTAACTCTGGCGGGGCGGCCGGCGGCGACACCGACCTGAGCGATGCAGTGCGTACGGCGGTTATTAACAAACGTGCGGGTGGTATGGGGCTGATTCTGGGGCGTAAAGCGTTCAAGAAAACCATGGCCGACGGCGTTAAGTTGATTAACGCCGTACAGGACGTTTATCTGGACAGCAAAGTCACTATTGCCTGATCCCTCGGATTGTTGTTGGGTTAGCGCAACAGCGGACAACCCGGCGGCAGTCTGCAACGTAGCGCAGCGGGCAAGATTTCAATATGAAACTCTTGTCCGCTGAGCGGTTCGCCATCGAGATTAAAGGTAATTTCGTGCGGGGCGCAGATATCAAACCACGACGATGCGCCGTCAATAATATTAGGGTTGTCTTCGGATTGCGTTAATGCCGAAAGCAGCCCTGGCAGTAGTTCCTCGCCGGTAAAAATGCGCAGTTGCAGCAGACCGTCGTTGATTAGCGCCGTTGGGCAAAGCTGTTGCCCACCACCAGCCTGGCGACCGTTACCGATACCAATCACCAGCGCCTTACCCTGCCAGTGAAAATCTTCCCCACGAATGTCACAGATGTCGGGCTTGAGCGTATCCATGCGCATTAATCCGTGAATAAAATACGATACACCGCCCAGTGCGGCCTTGAGTTTTTCCGGCGTTTCGGTGGTGATACGCGTGCCAAATCCGCCAGTCGCCATGTTGATAAAACAGGTTTTATCGTTGACCTGTACCATGTCGATCTCAGTCGCATTTGCGGCAATAGCCAGCTTTAACGCCTTATCAAGGTCGTCGGGTATACCAACGCTGGTGGCAAAGTCATTCGCCGTTCCCAACGGTAAAATACCCAGCGCCGGAATATTGCCGCCCTGCGACTGGATAAGCGCCGTCGAAACTTCGTTTATTGTGCCGTCGCCGCCGCCGGCTATTACCGTTTCAACGCCTAGCTGACGAGCTTCATCAACGTAGCGTTGGGCATCGCCTTTTTCCCAGGTCACGCGAACATGGATTTCCACGCCTTCATCGCGAAGCTTCGCAATGGCATCACGCAGGGGGAGATTATCAGCACTTTTTCCATTGAGGATCAGTAAACTGGCAGGGAACGCTATCATCCGTTTGCCTCACTTTTTTTCGTTTTAACAAGTGTATGCCAGGAAAGCATTTATGGCGTAAGAACTGACTGAAAGCGCAGGCGAAGAGATAAAAAAAGCCGCAGAGCGCGGCTTTTCAGATTGAGCAGACGTTACTGCGGGAACCATTGGTCGCTGATTTTCTGGTACGTGCCGTCAGCTTTGATGGCCGCCAGCGCGCTGTTCAGTTTTTCCAGCAGGGCTTTGTTATCCGGGCGAACCGCGATGCCAAGGCCAGTACCGAAATATTGCGGATCGGTTACTTTGTCAGTGGCGACGCCTAACTGCGGGTTGGTTTTTAGCCATTCGTTAACCACAGCAGTATCGCCAAATACGCCATCAATACGGCCATTTTTCAGGTCGATAATCGCATTCTGATAGCTATCATAGGCCACAGTTTTCACCTCAGGATGTTTATCCTGCAGGTATTTCTGATGGGTGGTGCCGTTTTCCATACCGATGCGCTTACCTTTCAGGTCGGCAAAGGTTTTATAGGTGTCTTTTTTCGCAATCACCAGCGCGGAGTTGGCATAGTAAGGCTGAGTAAATGCAACCTGCTTGCTACGCTCAGGTGTGATATCCATTCCGGAAATTACCGCATCATATTTCTTGAATTTCAGCGCGGGGATCAGGCTGTCGAAAGCGTGATTGGTGAAAGTACATTCTGCCTGCATTTGTTTGCACAGCGCCGTTGCCAGGTCGATGTCAAAACCGACAATTTTATTGCTTGCGTCCAGTGATTCAAATGGCGGATATGTGGCTGATACACCGAAACTAATTTTATCAGCAGCTGAGGCGCCAGCGGCGAAAGTAGCAAGTAATGCGGCCAGTACTAACTTTTTCATGGTGGAACTCCCGTCTGTCAATCTTATGATTATTACCGTGTCTGCGGCGTGGAGTAACAATGCCATTTAATGAATTTATATGCAATAAAAATGATTAAATATTTTTATTGGTGTGAAAAAAGACGGACAATTTAGGTTGTTGTCCGTCTTTATGTTTTTTACTTATGCACATTTGCTGGATGGCGGTGCTAGCACCTTATCCGGCCTACAAAAGGTGCATGAACCGTAGGCCTGATAAGCGTAGCGCCATCAGGCATATGCTTAATTCCGGTGTTCAAACGCCAGCGCTTTACGTTCGATTAAGCGCATCATCAGCGTCAGCAAGCCGTTGACGATCAGGTAAATCACACCCGCGGCACCGAAGACCATAACGTCATAAGTACGACCGTACAGCAGTTGGCTATAACCCATGACTTCCATCAGCGTGATGGTGTAAGCCAGTGAGGTACTTTTAAATACCAGCACCACTTCGTTGGAATACGAGGAGAGGGCGCGTTTAAAGGCATACGGCAACAGAATCGCCAGCGTATCCTTTTTGCTCATCCCTAACGCTCCGCAGGACTGCCACTGACCTTCCGGGATTGCACGAATAGCGCCGTAGAACAGTTGCGTAGTGTAGGCCGCACTGTTTAACGACAGCGCAATTAAGGCGCATAACCAGGGTTCAGAGAGCAGATGCCACAGTACCGGATATTCTTGCAATGCCGGAAACTGTCCAGGTCCGTAGTAGATCAGGAAGATTTGCACCAGCAGCGGTGTACCGGTAAACAGCGTGATATACGCGCGTACCAGCCACACCAGCACCGGCGTTTTCAGCGTCAGGATGACGGTGAAGATTAGCGCCAGCACCAGAGCAACCACGATGGAGGCGACCGTCAGTGTCAGGCTGGTATGCAGCCCTTTCAACAATTCAGGTAAATAATCAAGCATCAGCCTGGTCTCCGCTCAAAACGTGTCGCGCGCAGGTCAATGCGTTTGAGAATGTACTGACTCACCAGCGTAATCACCAGGTAAATAGCGGCCGCCACAATGTACCAGGTAAACGGCTCCTGGGTGCGGGTGGCAATACTCTTGGTTTGCAACATCAGATCGTTCACGCTGATAAGGCTGACCAGCGCGGTATCTTTCAGCAATACCAGCCACTGGTTACCCAGTCCCGGTAAGGCATGACGCCACATCTGCGGCATCACCAGACGAAAGAAGATCGCGGCTTTAGACAAACCCAACGCCTGACCTGATTCCCATTGTCCGAGTGGTACGGCCTTCAGCGCGCCACGCAGCGTTTGCGACGCGTAAGCGGCGTACAATAATGACAGTGCAATGACACCGCACAGGAACGGGCTGACGTCGAAGTTTTCGATCTGCATCTGAACCGGGATTTGTACAAACCCGAGATTGATCGTAAAGCCATCGGCCAGCGTCAGCAGCAATTGTGAGGAACCGAAATAGATAAACAGAACCACCAGGATTTCTGGCAGACCGCGCAGGATGGTGACCAGGGCCGAGCCCGCCCATGCCACCGGGCGCCATTTTACTGACTCCCAGACGGCAAAAAACATGGCGAGTGCAAGGCCAATGATCAGCGCACAAACGGCAAGGCCGACGGTCATCCCGGCGGCGCTTGCTAAAGGAAAAAATTCATTCATCAAATATTACTTCTGGAACCATTTGTTGTAGATGGTCTCGTAAGTCCCATCTTTCTTCACTTTTTCCAGCGCAGCGTTAAATTTCTGCTGCAGCTCGGTATTGCCCTGGCGTACCGCGATGCCCAGACCTGTACCGAAGTAATCTTTATCCGTGACTTTGTCACCAACCGCGGCAAGCTTAGGATTGTCTTTCAGCCACTCGGTTACTACTGCGGTATCACCAAAGACGCCGTCAATACGACCGTTTTGCAGATCGAGTTTGGCATTCTGGTAGCTGTCATACGGCACAGTGGTCACTTCCGGATGTTTATCCATGATGAATTTCTGGTGCGTGGTACCGTTTTGAACGCCGACTTTTTTACCTTTCAGCTGGTCGATGCTGGTGTATTTACCCTGCTGGCCCACAAACAGCGCAGAGTTGTCGTAGTAAGGGGTGGTGAACAGCACCTGTTTTTCACGCTCAGGCGTGATGTCCATACCGGCCATCACCGCGTCAAAACGACGGAATTTCAGGCTCGGAATCAGGCTGTCGAAGGCCTGATTGGTGAAGGTACAAGTAGCGTCAATCTCTTTACACAGCGCGTTTGCCAGATCAACGTCAAAACCTACGATCTTGTTATTCGCATCGATAGATTCAAACGGAGGATAAGACGCTTCGGTGGCGAAACGAATGGTTTGGGCTGCGGTAGCGGAAAGACTAAAACCTGCGATTAGCGCGGCAATCAGAACTTTTTTCATTGTATTGTCCCGAATCTTAGTGAGAAAGATAGTTTTTAAACGCTTCGGTTTGCGGGTTGGCAAAG
Organism: Citrobacter sp. Cpo147; assembly: GCF_030332405.1. Lineage (NCBI taxonomy): Bacteria > Pseudomonadati > Pseudomonadota > Gammaproteobacteria > Enterobacterales > Enterobacteriaceae > Citrobacter > Citrobacter sp. Cpo147. The sequence continues at coordinate 540,872 of NZ_JAOWHX010000033.1, read as the reverse complement.
CAGCTCGCATCCCCAAACTCGACGATGTGACCGTTTTCCATATACACCACACGACTGGCCGTTTTACGTGCAACTTCCACTTCGTGGGTGACGATCACCTGAGTAATATTGGTTTCCGCCAGTTCGCGAATGATGCTGACGATTTGGGCGGTAATTTCCGGGTCAAGCGCGGCGGTCGGTTCATCAAACAGCAGCACCTGCGGTTCCATCATCAACGCGCGGGCAATGGCTACACGCTGTTGCTGGCCACCGGAAAGATGTAATGGGTAACGATCGCTGTAAGGCTTGAGGCGCAGACGTTCCAGCAGTTTCTCGGCGCGCGCCATCGCTTGCTCTTTTGTCAGACCCAGTACGCGGCAGGGCGCTTCAATCAGGTTCTGCACCACCGTGAGATGCGGCCAGAGATTATATTGCTGAAAGACCATGCCCACGTTCTGACGCAGATCCCGAATGGCTTTATCTGACGGGGTCTTCGTGAAGTCGAAACGGTTGCCCGCAATAGAGAGCGTGCCCGAGCGCGGCATCTCAAGCAGGTTGAGTACGCGCAGCAGCGAGCTTTTCCCGGCTCCACTTGGGCCAAGTAACACCAGTGTTTCACCCTGAGGGCAATCCAGCGTGATATCGAACAGCGCCTGATGTGCGCCGTAGAAGCAGTTAATGCCGTTTAATTGAATACTCATTGACACTCGATACTGGCAGTCTGATAGCTATTGAAGCCGCAGATACTACCTTTGACAGAATAGTTATGCAATATTTATGCGTTAAAAGTTAAATGCAAACCGCATTCTTCTCTAAACATAGCACAAAATAGCGAGGTCACCAGTGGGTAAGAATAATTGTCGGCATTCTATGCAGAATGCCAGACAATTTATGGGGGTTATGATTTAAGCGTGTGAATGGGGCGGTTAGCGGTTTTCGACAGACTGGCGCAACGTCCCGGCTGGCGCGTGTACGCTGCCGCCCAGATAGCGTACATCATCAACGACCCAGCACTGACCTTCACGGATCATCAGCACTTCATCACGCCAGCTTTGGTCACCCTGTTTCAGCTCTACGCGCAGCGGAATGTTGCGTGCATCACTATTCGGAATAGTCGATGCGCTGGCGACACTGGCGCTGTCTGGTAACGTAGCGCGACTGGAGAACGGATCGCTGTTAAACAGGTCGCGGTGTGCATTATCGCGGCTGGCGTCGGTCAGCAGTTTAGCCAGATTGTCGCTCAGGTACGGACGAAGGGCGGTAATGTCATTGTTTCGATGCTGAATACGGTAATCATAGAATTGTTGAGCCACGCTGTCTGGCCCACCTTCTATGCATGAACCACTACGTGTGCCGTTATCTTTATAGACCGGCGTCACGGTAGTACAGGCGCTGAGAAGAAGTGCACAGGGAACCAGCAGAGAGAGTTTCGAGTAGCGCATAATGATTTCCTTATTAGCTTTCTACGATTAGTGTTCTACGTTGATAGAATATATCCTTTCAATGATAGTGGATCGGTTCGATAATGCTTTTGAGATCGTGCTCTTAGCGCAAAAAGGAGATTAACCATGCAGTTTTCGACAACCCCTACGCTGGAAGGACAGAGCATCGTGGAATACTGCGGTGTTGTTACCGGTGAAGCCATTTTAGGCGCGAATATCTTCCGCGATTTCTTCGCCGGCATTCGCGATATTGTCGGTGGTCGCTCCGGCGCGTATGAAAAAGAGCTGCGTAAAGCGCGTGAAATTGCTTTTCAGGAGCTGGGCGAACAGGCGAAAGCGCTGGGTGCTGATGCGGTGGTCGGTATCGATATCGATTACGAAACCGTAGGCAAAGACGGTAGCATGCTGATGGTGAGCGTCAGCGGTACCGCGGTGAAAACTCGCCGATGAAACGTCTGTTGTGTCTGCTGGCATTTACGCTGTTGCTGGTGGGATGTGCTGGCGAAAAAGGGATTGTCGACAAAGACGGGTATCAGTTAGATACCCGCCGACAGGCACAGGCTGCTTATCCGCGCATTAAAGTGCTGGTTATCCATTACACGGCCGATGATTTTGACTCTTCTCTGGCTACGCTGACCGATAAAAACGTCAGTTCGCACTATTTGATCCCAGCAGTGCCGCCGCTTTACCATGGTAAGCCGCGTATCTGGCAACTGGTGCCGGAAAAAGATCTGGCCTGGCATGCGGGGATTAGCTTCTGGCGCGGCGCTACGCGTATTAACGATACCTCAATTGGCATTGAGCTGGAAAACCGCGGCTGGCAAAAATCAGCGGGCAGCAAGTATTTTGCGCCGTTTGAGCCCGCGCAGATTCAGGCGTTAGTCCCATTGGCGAAAGATATCATCGCCCGCTACGACATAAAACCGCAAAACGTGGTGGCTCATGCAGACATTGCGCCGCAGCGTAAGGACGATCCCGGTCCGCTGTTTCCGTGGCAAGCACTGGCCGTTCAGGGCATTGGCGCATGGCCGGATGCTCAGCGTGTGGCATTTTATCTCGCCGGACGAGCGCCCCATACGCCGGTAGAAACCGCGTCATTGCTCGATCTACTGTCACGCTATGGCTATGAGGTAAAACCCGAGATGACGCCGCGTGAACAGCAGCGGGTGATTATGGCGTTCCAGATGCACTTCCGCCCGACGTTGTGGAATGGCGTGGCGGACGCGGAAACACAGGCGATTGCCGAAGCATTACTGGAGAAATACGGGCAGGGTTAACGCAGACACCAATGCCTGATGGCGCTTCGCTTATCAGGCCTACGGTTAATTTGGCAGGTATTTGTGGCGCTTGTGCCGCCACCCTGCAATGGATATCAGCCTAACGCGGCAGCTTACCGTGGTCGCGCAGCCAGGCCGCGGTACGCTCAATCCCTTCATCCAGCGTCACAACGGGCTGATAACCTAACTCTTCCTGAGCGCGGCTGGTATCCAGCGTAAAGTCAAAATTTAGCTTCGAAACGCCGTAATGCGTAAGCTTTGGCTCTTTCGCCGATTTATTGCCTAAGCGCTCCATGCTGCGGGCAATCATGTCCAGCATCGGGTAGGGCACGGAGCGGATACGGCAGTCAATATTCAGCTCGTCGATAAGTTTCTGCACAATACTGCGCAGGGTGCGATGTTCACCGTTGGTTATATTGTACGCACGACCCGACGGCAGCATATCGCAGGCTTCCTGACTCGCCAGCCACATCGCGTGAACTGCGTTCTCGTAATAGGTCATATCCACCAGCGCACTCCCGCCGTGCGGCAACAGGATACTGCCGTAGTGGTACATCATATGGGCGAGGCGGGGAATAAAGACTTTATCGTGAGGTCCGAACAAGCTTTGCGGGCGCAAGACAGTAAAGCGAGTCTGCGGATTGGCCTGGGCGAGCAGCGCAATCACCTCTTCTCCAGCCGCTTTGCTGCGGGCGAATTCATTGGCGAAGCGATGGGGACGGAAGTCTTCTTTGATATCGCGATGATGGTGATAATCAAAATACAGCGACGGAGAGGAGATATGAATAAAGTTACGTACGCCCCAGGCTACGGCCCACTCGCCCAGACGGCGGGTAGCACGAACGTTGGCCAGATCAAAAGCTTCCTGAGTTCCCCATGGAGAGGTGAAACTGGAGCAGTGCCACAGCGTGTCAATGCCGGCAAGCATCACTTTTGCCTGCGAAGAAACCAGCTCGGTCAAATCCGCATGCACAAATTCTGCGCCCATTTTCTCCAGCAGCTTGCCCATCGCTTCGTTGCGACCGGTGGCTCTGACGCTGACGCCTTTGCTGCATAAAAACTCAACCGCGTTTCGGCCCAAGCCGCTGGTGGCTCCGGTAACCAGTACCTTCATATCAATCCACTGTGTTTAAAAAACGTCGTGCGCATTCTTCCGTGAATTACGCCTGTATGCAATGGGAAACATGAAAGAATACAGGCTCTTTTTATCATTAGTCTGTGATTTGTTCTGCAAGTTTGGCTATACGCTTCGCCATCCCCCTGAAAATGAACAGGTGGGCGGGGATCATCAACAGCCAGTAGAAGAGGCCAGGCATACCGTGCGGATGCCACCACGCGCGTACATCAATGCGTCGGTGGTCACCTTTATCTTCCAGTGTGAAGCTCAGGCGACCCAGTCCCGGCGCTTTCATCCCAAACAGCAGCGTCAGCTGTTTCTCCGGCTCAACGATGATGACTTTCCAGCTATCAACGGTATCGCCAACTTGCAATAGTGGGTGTTTGGGACGACCTTTTGCCAGCTTATGGCCGACCAGCAGGTCCAACGCCGCGCGCGTCTTCCATAGAATATTGCCAAAGAAATAGCCTTCTTTGCCGCCGAGTCGATTCACAACCTGCCACAGTGCTTTTGTGCTGGCAGAGGTTTCAACGCTAAAGCCAGCTTGTTTGGCGAAATAGCCATATTCTGGACGCCAGCGGGCAAACGCCTGTGCGTCGTAACCCCAGTCGCTGGAGTTGACCAGCTTCTCTTCTTCCTTCAAAGTGCTGCGCACCGCGTCATCAAAGGCAATCAGTTTTTGTGGGATCAGCGCACGTAATTCGGTGTCATCAGCCAGCAGGTCGTGTTTTAAGCCCTGGATCAGCGCTTTGGCCGTGGTCGGCGGCACTGACGTAATGACGTTCAAAAACCAGACCGAAATCCAGCGGGTAGGGAAGGGGATGGGGATGAGCAGGCGATGTTTACCGCTGACCGCCATAAAATGCTCGAACTGTTCCTGATAGCTCAACACCTGCGGCCCGGCGGCTTCGAGGACGCGGTGATGCTGTGTGGGATGATCCAGCAACGCCACCAGGTAGTACATTAAATTCTCCAGCGCGATAGGTGTGGTACGCGAGCGTACCCAGCGTGGAGGGGTGAGAACCGGCAGGTTGTAAACCATATCGCGCATGACTTCAAAGGCAGCGGAACCCGCTCCCACGATAATGCCCGCGCGCAATTCCGTCATTGGCACGCCTGACTCGCGCAGGGTGTCTGCGGTTATCTGTCGCGCACGCAGATGATCGGATTGTTCATGCCGGGGAGCCTGCAATGAGCTCAGGAAAATAAGCTGTTTAACTGGCGTATTACGCAGCGCATCGCGCACGTTCATCGCCACCTGACGTTCGTGGGCGATAAAATCACCGCCTTCGCCCATACCATGAACCAGATAATAAACCGTATCAACACCCGTCAGCAGCGGGGTGAGGTTTTCTGGCCAATTCAAATCGACCTTGTGGCAACTGACATTGGGCAGTTGCTGCTTTTCCAACCGTTCAATGCGACGTGCCGCAGCCAACACCTGATGCCCTTGCTGACTGAGCGCCTGTACCAAATGCTGACCAATGTAGCCACTGGCGCCAAGAACCAAAATCCGTTGCGGCACGCCCATCTCCTTATTGGGTTAAAAAAGCGCGCCAGTGGGCGACGACTTCAGCAAGTTGTTCACGCGATACGTCCAGGTGCATCACCAGGCGCACAATTGGGGAGGCGTTAATCAGCACGCCTTGCGCTTTCATATATTCGCCCAGCGCGGCAGCGTGCTCTTCGCCAACGCGAACAAACAGCATATTTGTGTCGTGGCGCATGACGTCCGCCCCTGCTTCGCGCAGCTGCTCCGCCATCCAGGCGGCGTTGTCATGGTCTTCCTGCAAACGCGCCACGTTATTTTTCAGCGCATACAGTCCGGCTGCTGCCAGAATACCGGCCTGACGCATTCCGCCGCCGGTCATTTTGCGCCAGCGAATAGCGCGTTTGATGTACTCGTGGCTGCCGACCAGCAGTGAACCAACGGGGGTGCCGAGGCCTTTGGAGAGGCAAATGGTGAACGAATCACAGTATTGCGTGACATCTTTAAGTTCACAGCCGTAGGCGACGATGGCGTTAAAAATACGTGCGCCGTCGACGTGCAGGGCAAGATTACGCTCACGGGTGAATTCCCAGGCGTCTTTCAGATACGCGCGCGGCAGCACTTTGCCGTTGTGGGTATTTTCCAGGCTGAGCAAGCGGGTGCGGGCAAAATGGATATCGTCCACTTTGATTTTTGCAGCCACTTTGTCCAGCGGCAGGGAGCCATCCGGTGCGGCGTCGATAGGCTGCGGTTGAATGCTACCGAGCACCGCTGCGCCACCTGCTTCGTAGAGATAGTTATGCGCGCCCTGACCGGCAATGTACTCTTCGCCACGCTGACAATGGCTGAGCAGCGCCACCAGGTTTGCCTGAGTGCCGGTGGGTAGGAAAATAGCGGCTTCTTTACCAGAAAGCTCTGCGGCGTATTGCTGGAGGGCGTTAACGGTAGGGTCGTCTCCATACACGTCATCCCCGACCGGGGCTGCCATCATCTCTTCCAGCATGGCGCGACTCGGCCGAGTGACGGTATCACTGCGTAAATCAATCATGGTGTCTCCTTATTACACTTCATCCTTCAAGCTGTCTCGGCGTTGGCCGCACCCTTAAACCCCAGTCACATAGTATACCTATGTGACTGGGGATTTTCGGGCTAGCCGCCTTGATGCATCATGAATGATTTTGTGTGTGATTTAATAAGGATGTTTTACCTGAGCCAGTTCGTTTTCGCCAGTTCGATCACTTCATCACCGCGTCCACTGATGATTGCGCGCAGCATATACAGGCTAAAACCTTTGGCCTGTTCGAGTTTGATCTGCGGCGGGATCGCCAGCTCTTCTTTCGCCACGACTACATCGACCAGCACCGGGCCGTCAATCGACATCGCCCTTTGTAGCGCTTCATCAACCTCTGAGGATTTTTCCACGCGAATGCCTGTAATGCCGCAGGCTTCGGCAATCCGCGCGAAGTTGGTGTCGTGCAGTTCGGTGCCGTCGGTCAGATAACCGCCCGCTTTCATCTCCATTGCGACAAATCCCAGCACGCTGTTGTTGAAGACAATAATCTTCACCGGCAGCTTCATCTGGACAACCGACAGAAAGTCTCCCATCAGCATGCTAAAGCCGCCGTCACCGCACATTGCCACAACCTGGCGTCCTGGTTCTGTGGCTTGTGCGCCGAGTGCCTGCGGCATGGCATTCGCCATCGACCCGTGGTTAAACGATCCGAGCAGGCGACGTTTGCCGTTCATTTTCAGATAGCGTGCTGCCCACACCGTTGGCGTGCCAACGTCGCAGGTAAAGATGGCATCGTCAGCGGCAAAGTGGCTGATCTGCTGCGCCAGATACTGCGGGTGAATGGCTTTATCGCTGGGTTTGGCTAAATCATCCAGCCCTTTGCGCGCCTCGCGATAGTGCTCCAGCGCTTTGTCCAGGAACTGCCGCTCGGTTTTTTCCTCCACCAGCGGCAGTAGGGCACGGAGAGTGGATTTAATATCGCCAACCAGCGCCATATCAACTTTACTGTGCGCGCCAATGCTCGCCGGATTGATATCAATCTGAATAATTTTGGCATCGGTGGGGTAGAACGGGCGATAGGGGAACTGGGTGCCAAGCAGGATAAGTGTGTCGGCATTCATCATGGTATGGAAGCCGGATGAAAAGCCAATCAGCCCGGTCATACCCACGTCATAGGGGTTATCGTACTCAACATGCTCTTTACCACGCAGGGCGTGAACAATCGGCGCTTTGATTTTAGCCGCAAATTCAACCAGTTCTTTATGTGCACCGGCACAGCCGCTGCCGCACATCAGGGCGATATTGCTGGAGTAGCGCAGCAGTTGCGCCAGTTTTCTCAGCTCTTCTTCTTGTGGAGTCACCATCGGGAGCGGCGCATGATACCAGTGCGTGGTGGCGCTTTCAGGCGCAGGTTTTAGCGCCACGTCACCGGGTAAAACCACCACGGAGACGCCACGGTTGAGCACCGCCTTACGCATGGCAATTGCCAGCACCTGTGGGATCTGTTCTGGGCTGGAAACCAGCTCGCAATAGTGGCTACATTCGCGGAACAACTCTTGCGGGTGGGTCTCCTGAAAATAACCGCTGCCTATTTCACTGGAGGGAATATGCGCGGCGATTGCCAGCACCGGGACGTGGTTACGGTGACAATCAAACAGCCCGTTGATCAGGTGCAGGTTGCCTGGCCCGCACGAGCCTGCGCAGACGGCCAGTTCGCCCGTCAACTGCGCTTCAGCGCCCGCAGCGAAGGCTGCAACCTCTTCATGACGGGTTGGCATCCAGTCAATTGTTCCCATACGATTCAGACTGTCACTCAGACCATTTAGCGAGTCACCCGTTACACCCCAAATGCGTTTTACGCCAGCCTGTTCGAGTGTTTTAGCAATAAAAGCGGCAACCGTTTGTTTCATGGTTTTCCTTCTCCTCTAATGTGATACCGGTTACAAGTTTAGATGAAGATAATAGTTATGCTTCTCATTTCCCCCTTATTTCCGGCAGGTTTCATTTAACCTGTATTAAGCGTAGTTTGTTTTGGACATGGTGAAACAAGGAATAAATTCAAATGGTTATAAAACTATTAAATTCAGTTAACCGAGTGCTGACTCACGAAGATTTTGGCAAGTTATTGTTACGCTTTACCGTCGGTGGGCTGATGCTGTTTCATGGGCTGCATAAACTCTTTGCGGGTATTGATGGCATCAGCGGTATGTTGATCGCGAAAGGTTTCCCTGGCTTTATTGCGTATGGCGTTCTGTTGGGAGAGGTCGTGGCACCGTGCCTGATTATTCTTGGCATCCTGACGCGTCCGGCGGCGTTGGGGCTGGCGTTTACGATGGTTGTGGCATGGCTGATGGTCGGGATGGGCGAAACCTGGACACTGGATAAAACCGGTGCATGGGCGATTGAAAGTCTGGTTTATTTCTTCATCGGCGCGCTGGCCGTGGCGTTTTTGGGGGCGGGGCGTTACTCCGTTGCCGGAAATTCTGCCTGGCGATAGTTACCATCTGAGAGACTATACCGAGGCGGGAAAGCGTAGCATTGCTCCGCCTCGTCGTTCAATCTGTCGCTAATCTATGTCGTCACTGTTCCATAGTTTGTGCCGACGTCTCAGCGCTCGCTGCGTCAATGCCCTTGCCATCGCGGCGCCTATTTCAGCGCTGACCACTAATCCCTGAATAAACGGACGATCGTGCATCAACCACGGCAGCCCGCCAAAAGCGATGCGATTGCGGGCGTTTTCCGGCGCTTGCAGCGTGTAATCTTCGCCGACATCCGGGATCTCATCGCCACAGGCCAGCAGTTGATCGCGTAGCGTTGGGAACGGGATATCTTTGCTCTGCAATGCCCGTTGTCCTCGGGCATCAATAAACACATCAAATTCGCTGCGCTGACCGTGGTGGGAAATTACCGTCATTTCCTGTTCTTTCATACGCTCATAATCTGTGCCAAGCGCGAGGATCTCAATCAGCCCGGCTTCGTGCAGCGCCAGCATTCGGCGAACTGACTCTGACGGGATTGCCGCATAGTTATCAATAAATACCCGCGCCAGTCCGCACCTGAAACGTTTTTCGTCGCGGGTATCAAGATGAGGGACTATCTCCTCGATAACCTCGTGCAGGCGCAGCAAGGTATAGCGCCAGGCGACGGTATGTTGTTTTTGCTTGTTGCGCTCAACTTCTACCAGGTTACGTCTCGCCCAGTCAAAAGGGTCATGTCTGAGCCTGTCGGCGAAATAGACTTCGGGGAACGTGTCGGCGTTAAGCGTCGCAAGCGCCACCTGTTGGCACCAGCCTGGCGCTGCGTCTTGCAGTTGTTGCGCCATAAGCTGAAAGATGCGGTCCAGTAATCCGTTTTGGCCATGGGCAATGGCATCTTCAATCGCTTCTGGCGTCGCGATATTCAGCGATTCATACGGAAGGGGGCAGTAAAAATCAGCTTCAGGCAGTACCCCGCTGCGCGACATCAGGGTCAGTTTCAGGTTTTGACTGTCGGATTTAGGTGTGAATTGCAGTGAATGGTCGGTATTGGTAGTGAAGGTGCCATGCTGACTGGCCACAGCCATCGCGGCGTCGATAGCACTTAACGAGGTGCCCAGAATCCCTACCCGGCAAGCACCAATCTGCGCGTCCATCAGACCGGTCCACGGACTGGGGAAAAATTTGCGTGCCTGAGCATCCGTTTCAGGCCACAGATGACCAGTGGCGATAGCGGCGAAATCCACCTCAACGGGCTGTGAAGCGTGGTTGATCCACAAAGAAACCCCATTCGGGTCTGCTCGCAGGTCGGTGACTTCGCTTGCTTCATGTACGCGAATCGTGAAACCGGCTTGTTGCGCTTTCTCGACAATGGCTAAGAAACGATCGCGATAATAGTCGCCGAGGAGCACGCGGGGCAAAAATTGCCGCTCATGCAAAGACGCGCGTTCAATCTGAAACTGGGCCAGATAGTCATCACTTTGATTCTGAAGCCACGTCAGATAACTGATATAGATCGGCGGGATCTCAATGCTGGCTATATTTGCCAGCATGTGGTCTGCGTTGTTGTCGCTATTGTAAGGCATGCCAACGCCCGCCTCTTCAGCTTGCTCGTAAAGCTCTATTTCCAGCGGTTCACCGCGCTCAACCAGGGCATGAAACGTATAAATCCCGGTGGGACCGACGCCGACAATAGCCACTTTTTTCATGGGGATCCTTGTAGAAAGTTCGACGTGCTAGTCGGGGATTATGTTTAATCTGCGCAGGGTAAGTGTGGTCGATAATTTGCGGGGAGCGTGAAAACATCAGAATTTTGCAACGCCTGACAGCATAAAAAAGGCCACCCGGTACAGCCAGGCAGCCTTTTGCACATCAGATACCGGCCAATTACGCCAGCACTAAATCACCCTGCGGATGACAGGAACAAGCCAGCACATAACCTTCAGCGATTTCTGCGTCGGTCAGCGTCATGGTGCTGCTGACCGTGTAGTTACCGTCAACCACTTTGGTTTTGCAGCAGCCGCAAACGCCTGCACGGCATGCGGCGACAACCGGAACCTTGTTGCTTTCCAGCGCATCCAGCAGCGTACTGCCCACCGGCGCGTAGAACTCTTTCGCCGGCTGTAGCTTGGTAAACTTCAGACCGCTGGTGGCGGCTTCGGCAACAGGTGTGAAGAACTGCTCTTTAAAGAAGCGCGTCACGCCCAGCGCTTTGACTTCTTTCTCGACCAGATCCATATACGGTGCCGGGCCACAGGTCATCACGGTACGCGAGGTCAGATCCGGTACGCTTTTCAGCAGTTCAGTCGTCAGTCGGCCGGAAACAAAACCTTCTGTGGCATTGTTTTCAGCAACTAATGTCACCGGATATTCGCGCCACTCGTCGGCAAAAATGACATCTTGCGGCGAGCGAACGTTAAAGATTACCTGTACATCCGCTTGTGGGCGGTACTTTGCCAACCAGCGACGCATTGACATGATTGGCGTGACACCACAGCCGGCGGCCAGCATCAGGAACTTGTCTTCCGCTTTATCTTCACAGGTGAACTCACCCATTGCATCCGACAGCCAGATATAGTCGCCGCGCTTCACGTCGCGGGTTAGCCACTGTGAACCTGCGCCATCGTCAATCCGGCGGATGGTCAACGTGATGTACTCGCTAACGCCCGGCGTTGAAGAAATGGTGTAAGCACGCAGCGTATCCGCTGAATTACGTACGCTGACCAGTGCATACTGCCCGGCGCGGTAAGGATAATAATCGTGGCACAGCAACGAAATTGTCCATACATCCGGCGTTTCCTGATGGATGTGGTGAACCTGCATCCGCCATGGGCACTGATGAGTTGGCATTGTCATTCTTTACTCCTTACGCGCTCAGCAGTTGCTTCATGTCTTCTTCAACGGTGGTCACGGAACGCAGACCAAATTTCTCGTTGAGAACTGCCAGCAGATCCGGTGTGAAGAAACCAGGTGCAGTCGGGCCAGTGACGATGTTTTTCACGCCCAGAGACAGCAGGGTCAGCAGAATAACAATCGCTTTCTGTTCGAACCAGGAGAGCACCAGAGACAGCGGCAGATCGTTCACGCCACAGCCCAGTTTCTCAGCCAGGGTTACCGCCAGGATGATGGCAGAGTAAGCATCGTTACACTGACCAGCATCCACCAGACGCGGCAGACCTTCGATATCGCCGAACTCCAGTTTGTTGAAACGGTATTTACCGCAAGCAAGGGTCAGGATCAGGCAGTCATCCGGCACGCTGGTGGCGAAGTCGGTGAAGTAGTTACGTTCACCGCGTGCACCGTCACAACCGCCAACCAGGAATATGTGACGCAGTTTTTCGCGGCTCACCAGGTCGATCAGGGTATCAGCAGCGCCCAGCAGGGTCTGACGACCGAAACCTACGGTGATCAGGTGCGGGATTTCGCTGTACGGGAAGCCAGCCATCTGCTGTGCCTGAGCGATAACCGGACCGAAGTTGTCGCCTTCGAGGTGGCTCACACCCGGCCAACCGACGATGCTACGGGTCCAGATACGGTCGTCGTACGCGCCAACGGTCGGGTCGATGATGCAGTTAGAGGTCATGACGATCGGACCTGGGAAGCGGGCAAACTCTACCTGCTGGTTCTGCCAACCGCTGCCGTAGTTACCGATCAGGTGCTTGAACTTACGCAGTTCCGGGTAACCGTGCGCCGGCAGCATTTCACCGTGGGTATAAACGTTAACACCAGTACCTTCGGTCTGCTCCAGCAGGTTGTACAGATCTTTCAGGTCGTGACCGGAGATCAGGATGCACTTACCTTCGGTCGCTTTTACGTTGACCTGAGTCGGGGTTGGGTGACCGTATTTGGTGGTTTCACCGGCGTCCAGAATGCTCATCACTTTGAAGTTCATCTGGCCGATTTCCATTGAACACTCCAGCAGAGCGTTCATATCGGCAGGCCAGGTACCCAGCCATGCCATGATTTTGTGGTACTGAGCGTAGATTTCGTTGTCGTACTGACCGAGAACGTGTGCGTGCTCCATGTAAGCTGCCGCACCTTTCAGGCCGTACAGACACAGCAGACGCAGGCCGAGAATGTTCTCGCCGATGGCTGCTTTGTCTTTGTTCGGAGTAAATTCAGCGGCCTGACGTTGCAGGTCACCCAGATCGTCGCTGACCAGTTGCAGATCGGCCATCGGGTTGGTGACCGCTGCGTTCGCGTCGATGTTCAGGCATTGCGCTTTCAGGGCGTCGCGCATGGCGATAGCTTCACGGGCATAGCCAACAATACGCGGGGAATCGAAGTTAACGTTCGTCAGCGTGGAGAAGAACGCACGCGGCGCAAAGTTATCAACCTCATGGTCGATGATGCCGTATTCACGTGCTTTAACAGCCCATGCAGACAGACCTTGTAGGGAAGCAATCAGCAGATCCTGCAAATCGGAGGTTTCAGCCGTTTTACCGCACATACCCTGCGCGTAAGAGCAGCCGTTTCCTGCCGGAGTACGGATGGTTTGTTCACATTGCACACAAAACATGGTCACACCTTTTAAAGTTATATTTAATATACATGTTTAAGATTATGCCTGTGCGCGAAGGGATAAAAGGGATTTCTGCTACTACTTGCAGGGAGATTGATTTAGCGCAATTTTGGCGGTAGCTGACTACCGCCAGAGAGGTATTTGTCCCGGCGTCAGGCGGAGAAAAACGCCATCAGCAGAGGCACTAACAGACTCAGAATAAAGCCGTGGACGATGGCTGCCGGGACCATTTCCAGACCGCCGCTGCGTTGTAAAACGGGCAGGGTGAAATCCATTGATGTTGCGCCGCATAATCCCAGCGCGGTAGAGCGGCTGCGGCCCACCATTCCTGGAATCAACATAATGGCGATCAGCTCACGGGCCAGGTCGTTAAAGAAGGCGGCACTACCAATTACGGGCCCGAATGATTCGGTTAACAGAATACCGGACAGGGAATACCAGCCAAAACCTGATGCCATCGCCAGCGCGGTTTTCAGCGGTAGACCGAGGATCAAGGCATTGATAACCCCCGCCAGCATCGAACTGGCGACGACGACGACGGCCACGATCATCCCCCGACGGTTCAGCACAATTTGTTTTAAGGTCATACCGCTGTTGCGCAGTTGAATCCCCACCAGGAACAGTAAAAAGATTAACGTATATTCGCTGGCTTCGGTGGCATGTTGCAGAATGGGAAGCCCAGTGAGGCCGAGCAGGAAACCGATGACGACGACGCCGCAAAGCTGAAGCGACTCAAGCGCCATTGCAATTCGCGAAGGGAGCTTTTCTTGCTTGTGGTTGTGTCTCCAGGGCAGCGAACGCTCCAGCCAGAACAGCGCCGCAATATTACATAGTATAATGACTGTCACGCTGACCGCAGAATAATGAAGAATGGCTAACAGGTTGCTGGCGAGATTATCCAGAAACGCCAGGCTAATACCCATAAAAAAGAGAATAAGGTAGACGATCCAGCTTAACAGGCGATTGATAAGTTGTAATGCAGTCCTGTGCCGGAGCGGAATAAGGTAGCCCACAATAAGGGGAACCAGAATGATTAACAGCCCTGAAAACATGAAAATCAGATCCTTGCTGAGAAGTAAGACGAAATGCGTCACTATAACCTAAATAATTCAAGTTGCAGGAAGGCGGCAAGGGAGTGAATCCCCGGGAGCGTACATAAGTACGTGACTGGGGGGAGCGAGCGCAGTCAACACATCTGCAACTTGAAGTATAACGGGTATACACACTACTCAATGCAAAGAGGGGAGTAAAGTTGCAAATAAAAGGAAATATAGCGTGGAGAAAAAAGACCTGACAATAGTCAGGTCTTTTTGTTAGCGATTAATCGCGTTTTTCCAGCAGAGTGCGGTAAATAAGACCGCCGAGTACCCCACCGATGATCGGCATAACCCAGAAGAACCACAATTGTTGCAGTGCCCAACCGCCCTGGAAGATGGCGACTGCGGTACTACGTGCCGGGTTTACAGAAGTGTTGGTGACCGGAATACTGATCAAGTGAATCAGTGTTAACGCCAGACCAATTGCGATAGGTGCAAAACCTGCCGGAGCATGTTTATCGGTCGCGCCGTGGATCACTAATAAGAAACCTGCGGTCAGAATAATTTCAATGACGACGGCAGAAAGCATGGAATAACCGCCTGGTGAATGTTCACCAAAGCCGTTCGAAGCAAAACCACTGGCCGTTGCATCAAAACCTGCTTTACCGCTGGCAATAAGATACAGTGCCGCAGCTGCAACAATACCGCCCACAACCTGAGCAATAACGTAACCAATAACGTCTTTTGCCGGGAAGCGACCGCCAGCCCATAAACCGAAGGTTACCGCTGGGTTAAAGTGTCCACCGGAAATATGTCCTACGGCGAAAGCCATGGTCAGTACCGTCAGACCAAACGCCAGGGCCACACCGGCAAATCCAATACCCAACTCCGGGAATGCTGCGGCCAGTATTGCGCTACCGCACCCGCCAAAGACGAGCCAAAACGTACCGAAGAATTCAGCTGCTAATTTCCTGAACATAACCACCTCAATTAAAAGTTCCGGGTTCGAGTTCCTTGCCCGGTAATTCATCGCTAAAAAGGGACGATGATGAAAGAGCGGGTATTTTAGAAAAAAACATCATCCCTTCGCCAGTTAAATTGATGAAAAAATTTGATTTAAGGCAATATGTTGTTATTCCTTTATGAATATTGGATGAATGAAGCATAGTTCAATTAGGAAAAGGTGATGATTGAGTTCAGAAATAATATTCCGAGGAAAACATAAGAAGAATATTCTTATATTTTTCAATTTCTGCTACTAACCTCCTGATCATACCGGGTGTCCTGAGCGCCCGCTTGCCGTTATACTCCTGATAACTTGAAGGAAAAAGTTAGCATTTCCGGAGGCTATATGATTCTCGAACGCGTTGAGATTGTTGGATTTCGTGGTATTAACCGTCTGTCGTTGATGCTGGAGCAGAGCAACGTGCTGATTGGGGAGAACGCGTGGGGTAAATCCAGTCTGCTGGATGCCTTGACTCTGCTGCTGTCGCCGGAGTCAGACCTGTATCATTTTGTCCGCGAGGATTTCTGGTTCCCGCCGGGTGATATACAGGGCCGGGAACACCACCTGCACATTATCCTGACGTTTCGTGAATCCCAACCAGGTCGTCACCGGGTGCGTCGCTATCGTCCTCTGGAAGCCAGCTGGACGCCGTGCCAGGATGGCTATCACCGCATTTTTTATCGCCTGGAAGGCGAGTGTGCGGATGACGGTAGCGTTCTGACCTTGCGCAGTTTTCTTGACGGCGACGGCCATCCATTACCTCTCGATGACATTAACGATCAGGCGCGACACCTCGTGCGCCTGATGCCAGTACTGCGTCTGCGTGACGCGCGATTTATGCGACGGATCCGCAACGGTACGGTGCCAGATTCGGCGGATGTCGAAGTCACTGCCCGCCAACTGGATTTTCTGGCGCGTGAGCTGGCTACCCGGCCGCAAAACCTGACAGACGGGCAGATCCGTCAGGGTTTATCGGCCATGGTACAGCTGTTGGAGCACTATTTTTCCGAGCAGGGGGCTGGCCAGTCCCGCTACCGTCTGATGCGCCGTCGCTCCAATAACGAACAACGGAGCTGGCGCTATCTGGACATTATTAACCGCATGATTGATAAACCCGGCGGACGTACGCACCGGGTTATTCTGTTGGGCCTGTTTTCGACCTTGTTGCAGGCCAAAGGCACGCTAAGGCTGGATAAAGACGCCCGACCTTTATTGCTGGTGGAAGATCCAGAAACGCGTTTACATCCCATCATGCTGTCGGTGGCCTGGCACTTGTTGAATTTACTGCCTCTGCAGCGAGTGGCGACCACCAACTCCGGTGAGCTGCTGTCCCTTACGCCTGTTGAACATGTTGTTCGTCTGGTACGTGAATCATCCCGCGTCGCTGCCTGGCGGCTGGGGCCGGGTGGGATCAGTGCAGAAGATGGTCGGCGAATCGCATTTCATATTCGTTTTAATCGTGCGTCATCGTTGTTTGCCCGCTGCTGGCTGCTGGTAGAAGGTGAAACGGAAACCTGGGTGATTAACGAACTGGCCCGCCAGTGCGGACACCACTTTGATGCGGAAGGGATTAAAGTCATTGAATTTGCCCAGTCCGGTCTTAAGCCGCTGGTTAAATTCGCCCGCCGGATGGGAATAGAGTGGCATGTGCTGGTCGATGGAGATGAAGCCGGGAAAAAGTACGCCGCCACGGTACGTAGCTTATTGAATGACGACAGAGAGGAAGAGCGCGAGCATTTGACCATGCTCCCCGCGCTGGATATGGAACACTTTATGTATCGCCAGGGGTTTGCTGACGTCTTTCACCGGGTGGCGCAAATTCCGGAGAACGTGCCTATGAATATGCGCAAAATAATCTCCAAGGCGATTCATCGGTCGTCAAAACCGGATCTGGCGATCGAGGTGGCGATGGAAGCCGGGCGGCGGGGCGTTGATGCGGTGCCAACGCTGCTGCGAAAAATGTTTTCCCGCGTGCTGTGGCTGGCACGCGGCAGAGCGGATTAGTGGCGAAACATCGACGACAGCTGCGAATGGATGCTGTCCAGTAGCTGATAGCGGCGGCGGTATTCTGCGCGTTTTTTGCTCGCAATATCCGCCTCGCTTTTTCGCGCCAGCGTGCGCGGAATATGATAGTACCCGTTGCTGTCGCACTCACCGCCAACCGACTCCCAAAAAGTGTTGTAGTCGGAAAGGATTACCTTGTTTTTATCGTCGTAGCGCGGGCTGCGAAAAATATGCTGTTCATTGCTTACAGCCAGAATTTGTTCGATATTTAATTGTTCCGCAAAACAGCAAATGGCTTCCATCACAATACGTTTTGGGAAAATCCCATGGCATGATTTGGTCGCTTTTTGAATTTCTTCATGTGGCAGTAATCGGCTGCCTCCCTGTAACCCGCCAATAAACAGTGTACTGCTCCCTTCATAATTGCACAGCGTAAACGTCATTTCCGCTAAAGTCTCGCCAGTGCAATTGCGTACCAGAATGGTGCTTTCACCTTCTTTATCCAGTATGATGAATGAAGTCATTATTACGCTAAATACTTCGCTATTTTTTCCCTCAATTTGTGCTAGTTGTAATCCATCTTCACTTAAATAATTCTTAAATTCAGTGGCTGAAAAAAAGCTACGGATAGCATTGTAATGATAACGCACGGCATCCAGTTTCGTTTTGTGGTCAAGATTTTTCGCGAGATAGGCGCGATGCAAACGAACCGGCAATCGTGGCTGGCGTGCAAGTATGCTATCAAGGTCAGGCCATTGCGCCAACTCGGTCATCCATTCACGCGTTAATCGCGGCATAAGCGCTGAGCGCAACAAAAACTTACGACGAAAGCTACGCTGATGCCAAAATTGTCCGGGGCGCCAATGTCCGGTCATCAGGCTACAAAAGAGGCTAAAACTTGTAACTGGTTTTGAAGAATGAAAAGTGCTTTCAGTTAGCTGGCTCATAATATAAATCCGATTGATACCCTTGTACTAATTTCAGCACAGCGGATCTTAACCATTCATCAATAACTCTGTTATTCTTGCGCTTTTCAACGGCGATTTATTTAACGTTGATGTTTAGCACTCCACTCTGGTGGACGTATTGGGGGAATTGGGACATTTATGAAGCTCAAGGGAAAAATCAAAAAACGCTATTTTCTGTTCGCCATCATCCTTATTGTGGCGGTAATTGCACTTTGGCGAACGCTTAATGCGCCTTTACCTCAGTATCAAACATTAATTGTTCGTCCTGGCGATCTGCAGCAAAGCGTGTTGGCTACCGGTAAGCTGGATGCGCTGCGTAAAGTTGACGTCGGGGCGCAGGTCAGCGGGCAGTTAAAAACGCTGTCGGTTGCGATTGGCGATAAAGTAAAAAAGGATCAGTTGCTCGGCGTTATCGATCCTGAACAGGCGCAAAACCAAATCAAAGAGGTTGAAGCAACGCTGATGGAATTGCGCGCCCAGCGTTTACAAGCCGAAGCTGAGTGGAAGCTGGCGCGGGTTACTCTTTCCCGCCAACAACAGCTGGCGAAAACCCAGGCTGTTTCACAGCAGGATCTCGACACGGCGGCCACCGAAATGGCGGTCAAACAGGCGCAAATTGGCACAATTGACGCGCAAATTAAACGTAATCAGGCCTCACTCGATACGGCAAAAACCAACCTTGATTACACCCGCATCGTTGCGCCAATGGCTGGCGAAGTAACGCAAATTACTACGCTGCAAGGGCAAACCGTTATTGCCGCCCAGCAGGCCCCTAATATTCTGACGCTGGCGGATATGAGCACCATGCTGGTAAAAGCGCAGGTTTCTGAGGCTGATGTAATTCACCTGCATCCAGGGCAAAGGGCCTGGTTTACCGTGCTGGGCGATCCGCAAACACGCTATGAAGGTAAACTCAAAGATGTTCTTCCGACGCCAGAGAAAGTGAATGATGCGATTTTCTACTATGCCCGCTTCGAAGTTCCAAACCCGAAAGGGATCCTGCGTCTGGATATGACCGCGCAGGTCCATATCCAGCTCACGGATGTCAAAAATGTCCTGACCATCCCGCTGTCGGCGCTGGGCGATCCTATTGGCAATAATCGTTATAACGTCAGGCTGCTGCGTAACGGCGAAACCCGCGAACGTGAAGTGGTTATCGGCGCGCGTAATGACACCGATGTGGAGATCGTGAAAGGGCTGGAAGAGGGGGATGAAGTCATTACCGGTGAGGGCAACGCTGGAGCTGCAAAATGACAGCATTGCTTGAGCTGAGCCATATCCGCCGCAGCTATCCGTCAGGTGAAGGCCAGGTTGAGGTGTTGAAGGACGTATCCTTGAGCATTCAGGCCGGGGAAATGGTGGCGATTGTCGGGGCGTCGGGTTCGGGTAAATCGACGCTGATGAACATTCTCGGCTGTCTGGATAAGCCAACCAGCGGTACGTATCGCGTTGCCGGACGCGATGTCTCTACGCTGGATAGCGATGCGCTAGCGCAACTCCGTCGTGAGCATTTTGGTTTTATCTTCCAGCGCTATCACCTGCTGTCGCATTTAACCGCCGCACAAAACGTTGAGGTACCCGCGGTCTACGCTGGCACTGAACGTAAGCAGCGCCTGGCGCGTGCGCAGGAATTACTCCAGCGGCTGGGGTTGGGTGACCGGGTTGACTATCAACCTTCCCAGCTTTCCGGTGGTCAGCAGCAGCGGGTCAGTATCGCGCGTGCGCTGATGAACGGGGGGCAGGTTATTCTTGCCGACGAACCCACCGGTGCACTGGATAGCCATTCCGGCGAAGAGGTGATGGCGATTTTGCATCAGCTGCGCGATCGCGGGCATACGGTAATTATCGTTACTCACGACAGCCAGGTCGCCGCGCAGGCCGAACGGGTCATTGAAATTCGTGACGGCGAGATTGTGCGCAATCCACCGCCACAGAAACCCTCTGGCGGACGCGATATCGCGGAGCCAACGGTGAAAACGGCATCCGGCTGGAGCCAATTTGTCAGCGGTTTTCGTGAAGCGCTTACCATGGCCTGGCTGGCAATGGCCGCGAATAAAATGCGAACGCTTCTGACCATGCTTGGGATCATCATCGGTATTGCTTCGGTGGTGTCGATTGTGGTGGTAGGCGATGCGGCTAAACAGCTGGTACTGGCAGATATTCGCGCTATTGGTACTAACACCATTGATATCTATCCAGGCAAAGATTTCGGCGACGACGATCCGCAATATCAACAGGCGTTGAAGTATGACGATTTGACGGCGCTACAGAAGCAGCCCTGGGTCAGTTCAGTAACGCCTGCAGTGTCGAAGAACCTGCGGTTACGCTATGGCAACATCGATGTTGCTGCCAGTGCTAATGGCGTTAGCGGCGACTATTTCAACGTCTACGGCATGACATTTAGCGAAGGGACCACCTTTAACGCCGAGCAACTGGCGGGGCGTGCTCAGGTGGTGGTGCTCGACAGCAATACCCGTCGTCAGTTGTTCCCCAACAAAGCGAAAGTTGTTGGCGAGGTCGTGCTGGTGGGGAATATGCCTGCCACGGTGATTGGTGTTGCAGAAGAGAAACAGTCGATGTTTGGCAGTAGCAAGATCCTGCGTGTCTGGCTGCCTTACAGCACTATGTCCGGGCGCATAATGGGACAGTCGTGGCTGAACTCGATCACCGTGCGGGTGAAGGATGGTTTTGACAGTGCCCAGGCCGAACAGCAACTGACCCGACTGTTGACGTTGCGCCACGGTAAGAAGGATTTCTTCACCTGGAATATGGACGGTATCTTGAAAACCGCCGAAAAGACCACACGTACATTACAACTCTTCCTGACGCTGGTGGCGGTGATTTCGCTGGTGGTCGGTGGGATTGGCGTGATGAATATTATGCTGGTTTCGGTAACCGAACGAACGCGTGAGATTGGCATTCGTATGGCGGTTGGCGCTCGCGCCAGTGACGTGCTGCAACAGTTCTTAATTGAAGCAGTGTTGGTGTGTCTGGTTGGCGGCGCGTTGGGCATTAGCCTGTCGATGCTGATCGCCTTTACGCTACAGCTATTTCTGCCGGGCTGGGAAATTGGATTTTCACCCGTCGCGCTGTTGACGGCTTTCCTGTGTTCGACTGCAACCGGGGTGTTGTTTGGCTGGCTACCGGCGCGGAATGCGGCTCGTCTGGATCCGGTAGATGCTCTGGCGCGGGAATAATGCCACAGAGATAAAAATGCCAGCCGCAAGGGCTGGCATTTTGACTGCGGGATGTACACAATGAGACAGAAGAGCTATGCGACAGCTTCTGCTTCAATGACAGGCACGATGACACTGGCATGATTGCCTTTTGGCCCCTGGTGGACATCAAACTGGACAGACTGTCCGGCTTTTAGCGTTCTGTAACCATCCATCTGAATGGTGGAGTAATGGGCGAAAATATCTTCGCCGCCGCCTTCGGGGCAAATGAAACCAAACCCTTTGGCGTTATTGAACCACTTAACAGTACCCGTTTCCATACTTCGACATCCTTCGTAAATCTTATATAAGTAAGATGGAATGAACCGGTGGCGGAGTGGGGGCTGTTCAAAACCTCGCCAACTCTCGAAACTACAATTTAGAGAAATCAGGCGGGGCGTCAAGCGCCATACAGACGGAATAGGGTAAAAATGCATCAAAATTTGAAGCAGTTAACGCTATTGTCGGTTATGTGACAGATGTCGCGGATGGCACTAATAGATGATAGTTATCTAATACTTGAGGTAGATTGATTGTGCGCATAGGCTGCTTGTCAGCGGCAAGATTTTCTGCCGGAAACCGTAACTGAAGATGACGACTGACAATGGGTAAGACGAACGACTGGCTGGATTTCGATCTGCTGGCGGAAGACAAATTGCGCGACGCGCTAAAACCGCCATCTATGTATAAAGTGATATTAGTCAATGATGATTACACTCCGATGGAGTTTGTTATTGACGTGTTACAAAAATTCTTTTCTTATGATGTAGAACGTGCAACGCAACTGATGCTTGCAGTTCACTATCAAGGTAAAGCTATCTGCGGTGTGTTCACTGCCGAAGTGGCTGAAACCAAAGTAGCGATGGTGAACAAATATGCGAGGGAGAACGAGCATCCGTTGCTGTGTACGCTGGAAAAAGCCTGAATGCAGGCATAAACATTGGGGGAGGTGCCTATGCTCAATCAAGAACTGGAACTCAGTTTAAACATGGCTTTCGCCAGAGCGCGCGAGCACCGACATGAGTTTATGACCGTCGAGCACTTGTTACTGGCGTTGCTCAGTAATCCATCGGCCCGCGAAGCGCTGGAAGCGTGTTCTGTGGATCTGGTGGCGCTCCGTCAGGAACTCGAAGCCTTCATTGAACAGACCACACCTGTATTGCCTGCCAGTGAGGAAGAGCGCGACACGCAGCCAACGTTGAGTTTTCAGCGTGTACTGCAACGCGCGGTCTTTCATGTTCAGTCCTCCGGGCGCAATGAAGTTACCGGCGCAAATGTGCTGGTCGCTATCTTCAGCGAGCAGGAATCTCAGGCGGCTTATCTGCTGCGTAAGCATGAAGTAAGTCGTCTTGATGTGGTGAATTTTATTTCTCATGGCACGCGCAAAGACGAACCCAGCCAGTCTTCTGACTCTGGGAATCAGCCAAATAATGAAGAGCAAGCTGGCGGGGAGGACCGTATGGAAAACTTCACGACTAACCTTAACCAGCTTGCCCGAGTGGGCGGAATTGATCCGCTCATTGGCCGGGACAAAGAGCTGGAGCGCGCCATTCAGGTACTGTGCCGTCGCAGAAAAAACAACCCGCTGCTGGTGGGAGAGTCTGGTGTCGGTAAAACCGCCATTGCCGAAGGTCTCGCCTGGCGTATCGTCCAGGGTGATGTGCCTGAAATTATGGCTGATTGTACTCTTTACTCCCTGGATATCGGCTCGCTGCTGGCAGGCACCAAATATCGCGGTGATTTTGAAAAACGCTTTAAGGCGCTGTTGAAACAGCTGGAACAGGATACTAACAGCATTCTGTTTATCGATGAGATCCACACCATTATCGGTGCGGGTGCGGCATCGGGCGGCCAGGTGGATGCGGCTAACCTGATCAAGCCGCTGCTCTCCAGCGGGAAGATTCGTGTGATAGGGTCCACAACCTATCAGGAATTCAGCAATATCTTTGAAAAGGATCGTGCCTTAGCGCGCCGTTTCCAGAAAATCGATGTCACTGAGCCATCGGTAGAAGAGACCGTGCAGATCATCAACGGTCTGAAGCCGAAATACGAAGCGCACCATGACGTCCGCTATACCGCCAAAGCGGTGCGTGCAGCGGTCGAACTGGCGGTGAAATACATTAACGATCGTCATCTGCCGGATAAAGCGATTGACGTGATTGATGAGGCGGGCGCGCGTGCGCGTCTGATGCCGGTCAGCAAGCGCAAGAAAACCGTCAACGTGGCGGATATCGAGTCCGTTGTGGCCCGCATTGCGCGGATCCCGGAGAAGAGCGTTTCGCAGAGCGATCGCGACACGCTGAAAAACCTGGGCAACCGTCTGAAAATGCTGGTATTCGGACAAGATAAAGCCATTGAGGCGCTGACTGAAGCGATCAAAATGAGCCGTGCCGGTCTGGGACACGAGCATAAACCGGTCGGTTCGTTCCTGTTTGCCGGACCAACTGGCGTCGGTAAGACCGAAGTCACGGTGCAGTTGTCCAAAGCACTCGGCATTGAACTGCTGCGTTTTGATATGTCCGAATATATGGAACGCCACACCGTCAGCCGCCTGATTGGTGCGCCTCCGGGGTATGTCGGTTTCGACCAGGGCGGTTTGCTGACCGATGCTGTTATTAAGCATCCGCATGCGGTACTGCTGCTGGATGAAATCGAAAAAGCACACCCGGATGTCTTTAACCTGCTGTTGCAGGTGATGGATAACGGCACGCTGACCGACAATAACGGGCGTAAAGCGGATTTCCGCAATGTGGTGCTGGTCATGACCACCAACGCCGGTGTGCGTGAAACTGAGCGTAAATCGATTGGGTTGATTCATCAGGACAATAGTACTGATGCAATGGGCGAAATCAAAAAAGTGTTTACGCCGGAATTCCGTAACCGCCTCGACAACATTATCTGGTTTGATCATCTCTCTACCGAGGTGATTCATCAGGTTGTTGATAAGTTTATCGTCGAGCTTCAGGTTCAGCTGGATCAGAAAGGTGTCTCTCTGGAAGTGAGCCAGGAAGCACGTGACTGGCTGGCAGAGAAAGGCTACGACCGCGCAATGGGCGCACGTCCAATGACGCGTGTTGTCCAGGATAACCTGAAAAAACCATTGGCTAACGAACTGCTGTTCGGTTCGCTGGTGGATGGTGGCCAGGTGACCGTTGCGCTGGATAAAGAGAAAAATGAGCTGACTTATGGTTTCCAGAGTGCGCAAAAGCACAAGCCAGAAGCTGCACATTAATCTTTAATCACCTAATCAGCCGGGCGTAATGCCCGGTTTTTTTTCGCCTGATAAAAGTGATTTGAATTGGGATATTCAGGGAGTTTAAACGGCAGGCAAAAAATAAGCCTGCGTAAGGGAGATTACGCAGGCTAAGGAGGTGGTTCCTGGTACAGCTAGCATTTATGGGTTATGTTTTTCAGCGGAGGGGATAATACCCTTAATGAACGAAACGGTATGTGATCGATTTCTAAGAATCTTCCGAACGCTGAAAAATAACCGTAATTAACTACTTAGCATGCGGGGTGCGCGTGGACTCACCGGTAAAATTACGCATCAACAATGCATAATTCAGATCGATATCCTCCGGTACAGGCATCCACACGGTGTAACCATCGCCCGGCGCAACCGGCATCGCTTCGCCTTTCGCGTTTTCCATCTGTTCGAGAGTAAAGTTGATGTTGCCCTGTGGGGTCATCAGCTCCAGGCTGTCGCCGACGGTGAATTTGTTTTTCACCAGTACGGCTGCCAGTTCACCTTTACGTTCGCCGGTAAACTCGCCGACAAACTGCTGACGCTTGGAAACAGAGAAGCCGTATTCGTAGTTCTGATAGTCGTCATGTGTATGGCGGCGCAGGAATCCTTCGGTGTAACCACGATGCGCCAGACCTTCCAGCGTTTCCAGCAGTTGCGGGTCGAACGGTTTACCGGCTGCGGCATCATCAATGGCTTTACGATAGACCTGCGCGGTACGTGCACAGTAATAGTATGACTTGGTGCGGCCTTCGATCTTCAGGGAATGCACACCCATCTGCGTCAGACGTTCAACATGGGCAATGGCACGCAAATCCTTCGAATTCATGATGTAAGTGCCGTGTTCGTCTTCGAACGCGGTCATGTACTCGCCCGGGCGCTGGGCTTCTTCGATCATAAAGACTTTGTCTGTCGGTGCGCCAATACCCAGCGTAGGCTCAACGTTTTGTACCGGGATAGGCTCGTACTTATGCACGATATTGCCCACCACGTCTTCTTTGCCTTCCTGCACGTTGTATTCCCAGCGGCAGGCATTGGTGCAGGTACCCTGGTTAGGGTCACGTTTGTTGATATAGCCAGAAAGCAGACAACGGCCGGAGTAGGCCATACACAGCGCACCGTGAACGAAGATCTCAAGCTCCATATCCGGCACCTGGGTGCGGATCTCTTCGATTTCTTCCAGCGACAGCTCGCGGGAGAGGATCACGCGGGTCAGCCCCATCTGCTTCCAGAATTTCACCGTCGCCCAGTTTACGGCGTTAGCCTGTACTGAAAGGTGAATGTCCATGTCAGGGAAGTTTTCGCGCACCAGCATAATCAGACCAGGGTCTGACATGATCAGTGCATCCGGCCCCATTTCCACCACCGGTTTCAGATCACGAATGAAGGTCTTCAGCTTGGCATTGTGTGGGGCAATGTTAACCACCACATAGAATTTTTTACCCAGTTCATGAGCTTCATTAATGCCGAGCTGCAGGTTTTCGTGGTTGAATTCGTTGTTGCGTACGCGCAGTGAGTAACGCGGTTGGCCCGCATACACAGCGTCTGCGCCATAGGCGAAAGCGTAACGCATGTTTTTCAGCGTTCCCGCCGGGGAAAGGAGTTCCGGTTTAAACATAATTATCTCGTTCTGATGACAGGTCAGACTCGCCTCACTCAATGAGGCGGTTAGGGGAGTGCCCCCATATTAAGGGCGGGCATTGTAGCGCTGCGAGGAAGTCAGGTAAAGAAAAACGCCGGGCGACAGCGTTGCGTTACCCGGCTGAGCGAGTAATTATCAGGTCTTATCTTTTATCGTCTGACTGGCACCATTGGTCTTAACTGAAGCAATACCGGTCTCGCGTGACTGTTCATTCGCATACAGTTGACTGCTACCAATAATCTGGTGGTTTGCAGCTTTCAGGTTGAAATGTAATTTGCCATTAGCCGCTGTTTTTTTCTCATAACGCTCATCCAGAGGGCTGTTAGCCTGGACAGATGCGATCCCTTTTTCTGCAGCGCCTTTTGTAGTGTAAAGCTCACTGGTAAGGATTATTTCCCCGTTCCCAGCTTTAAGAACAAAGCGGTACTGATCATCGCTACTCTTACTTAATTCAAACCAACCAGCCATATGAACTCCTTGATTAAAAGTTTTATATCAAACAGTTATTGACGACAGTATTGTCAGAAACAGTATGAGCGATATTTGGAGAGTTGCTAGTTACCAGGGCTCACGGAGCCCTGAAGGGCAGGAGAGTTTAAGCAATTCGGCAGGCGTCGGCTTCCCAGCGATACCCCACGCCATAGACCGCGCGGATAAACGACTGCTCGGCATCCAGCGACTCCAGCTTGCGTCGCAGGTTCTTAATATGGCTGTCGATGGTGCGGTCGGTAACGACGCGGTAATCGTCATAGAGATGATTGAGCAACTGTTCACGGGAGAACACTTTTCCCGGCTCATGTGACAACGTTTTAAGTAAGCGGAATTCGGCGGGCGTTAAATCGAGCATCTTCCCACGCCAGGAGGCCTGAAAACGGCCTTCATCGACGATAAGCGGGCTTTCTGCATCCATTTGTTGCAGTTCGCGCTGCGGTTTGCATCGGCGCAGGATCGTTTTTACGCGCGCGACAACTTCGCGCGGGCTGTAAGGTTTACAAATATAATCATCAGCACCGATCTCCAGCCCCAGCAGGCGATCAATCTCTTCGATTTTAGCGGTTACCATCATGATGGGGACTTCTGAGAAGCGGCGGATTTCCCGACACAGGGTCAGACCGTCGGTACCGGGCAGCATCAGATCCAACAAGATCAGATCGGGCGGCGTTTGGCGCACGTAAGGCAGAACAAGGTCGCCGTGGTTGATCAGCGTAGGGGCATAGCTCGCTGCCCGCAGGTAATCGATCAGCAGTTGCCCCAGCTTAGGCTCATCTTCCACGATCAGAATACGCGGTGTGTTTTCATCAATGGGTAACTCAGTCATACATCTCTCTGTAAATCGCGTTCCAGCGGTAACTCTACTGTAATGCTAACCCCACCAAAAGGCGAATGGGCGGCACGAATCAGACCATTATGCGCCTGTACGATATTGACGCAAATCGCCAGCCCCAATCCAGAACCTCCGCTGGCGCGGTTGCGCGAGCCTTCGGTGCGATAAAATCGTTCAAACAGCTTCTGTAACTGCTCGTCACTTACGCCAGGAGCGGAATCTGCGAAGGTTAATAACACCATGCGTTCGCGTTGTTCGGCGCTGATATGCAACCCGCCACCGCTATCGGTGTAGCGCAGACTGTTTTCCAGCAGGTTGTTGAACAGCTGCATCAGACGATCCCTGTCACCAAATACCGTCATGCTGTCGGGGAGCGAAAGCTGTATGGTCAATCCACGGCTGGCGAAGCGTTCACGAAATGCGCCGCTTGCCACTTCCAATAGGGGGATGAGGTCCAGCGATGTTTTCTGATAGGCCAGCGCGCCTTCATCTGACATGGAGAGCTGATGAAGGTCGTCAACCAGTTTGGTGAGCGTACCGACTTCAGCCTGCAACGAGGCAACGGAGTCAGGGGTAAACTGGCGTACGCCATCCTGAATGGCCTCCAGTTCACCGCGCAACACCGCCAACGGCGTACGCAGTTCGTGAGAAATATCGGCCATAAAGTCACGACGCATCTGCTGGTTTTTTTCCAACGTACTGGCGAGCTGGTTGAAGTCCTGCGCCAGCTTGCCCAGCTCATCCGTACTGGTTGGCGTAACGCGAGTGGTGAAATCGCCCGCTGCCAGTTTGTGCGTGCCTTCCACCAACCGCTTAACCGGGGCCAGCAGGCTGCGCGCCAGCGTAAACGTCGCCAGCGCGGCCAGGATCGTGGAGAGCGCAACGATAAGCCAACTGGATCGTCTTTGCTGCATGTCGAAATTGATATCCGTATTCCGCGTTAAGCGTTCTACAGGAGAGGCGATCACGGCGCCCACTTCGCTACCGTTAACGCGTATGGGATGGCGCATGCCGTCGCGAGGAACTGGGCCGCGCGGGCCGACCAGCACGCGGGCATTTTGGTCGACAACCCAAAACTGTGTACGCCAGCCGTGTGGCGGCATGCCTGGGCCCGGTTTATCATCGTCGTTATCGTGTTCAAAAGAGCGCAGGATCTGGAAAACAAAACGATCGTTATTGCGTAAGAATCTCCAGTTGCCGTGCTGCTCGTACTGCTCGCTTAATGCGTCGCTGAGCATTTGCAGCCGCTGCTCGTTGCCGTGCTTGATATAGTCAATAAAACCACGTTCGAAGCTAATGCGTACGGCCCAGTGCATGCTGATCAGTAACACAATGCAGGTGGCGAAAATTGCCAGAAACAGTTTGCCGGTGATACCGGGCCGCCAGAACTTCATCAGGTGCTCCTTTTGCGCCGTGAAATCACCGCGTTGGTTTGCGTGTCGTTCGGCACGCGGGCAAAAATAATGGCGGGCAGCGCAATAATGAAGGCGATGCACAGCCAGGTATACATAAAGACGGTATGCGTACTTCCGCTGTCGATGGCGATATGCTGTTGGCCGAACATGCCCAGCAGCAGGCCTGCGATGGTCACACCAATACTCATCGATAGCTGCATGATCATCGACAGCAGGCTGTTACCGCTGCTGGCCAGATCGTCAGGCAGATCTTTTAACGTAAGCGTGTTCATGGATGAAAAACGCGTTGAGTTGACCATTCCCTGTAAAAACAGCACGAAGGGCAGGGCGTAATACCAGCCCAGCAGTGCCGTGGTCATTAGCAACAGACTGACCAGCGAAAGGCCAAGCGTAGTAGTAATCAGCACACGACGGTAACCAAAGCGGTTAACGACCTGCACCACAATGCGCTTCATGCCCATACTGCCCAGCACCATCGGGATCATCATCAGCCCGGCATGAAAAGGTGAAAAACCGAGGCCAATCTGTAAAAACACCGGTGTCATAAACGGCAACATGCCGCTGCCGATGCGTCCGGCAAAACTGCCGAACAGACCTAGCGAGAAGGTTGGTGTGCGAAACAGATTCAGGCTGAATAGCGCACGCGGATTACGATGGGCGTGTTTCAGATACAGCACAATAGCCAACACCCCGCAGATAACCAACGCCGCCAGCGTGATACTGGAGAGGCCGGTTCCTTTGCTGCCATCGAGCGCCAGCGTCAGTACCGCCATGCCGACCGCCAGCATCGCGAACCCAGAGAGGTCGAAACGTCGGGTTTGCATGGTGTAGTTGGGCATCAGCATTAACGTCGCTATCGCACCGACAATACCAACCGGAATGTTAATCAAAAATATCCAGTGCCAGGAGGCGTATTCAACCAGAATTCCGCCTAACGCCGGGCCCAGCAGCGGGCCGATTTGACCGGGTAAAGTGACAAACGTCATTGCCGCCATATATTGCTCACGCGGGACGATTTTCATCACCGTTAGCCTGCCGACCGGCACCATCATCGCGCCGCCAACGCCTTGTAAGACGCGCGCCATCACCAGCTCGTTGAGCGTGCTGGACCCGGCGCAAAACAGCGAGCCAAGCGTAAACAGGATAATGGCGGTGAAGAAGATATTACGCACGCCAACTTTGTCCGCCAGCCATCCGCTGGCGGGCAGCATCACGGCAACGGTTAAAACATATGACACAATGACCATATGCATGTGTAACGGGCTTTCCCCGAGGCTTGCCGCCATCGAGGGAAGCGCGGTGTTAACGATGGTGGTATCCAGCGACTGCATAAAAAAGCCAAATGCCACAATCCAAAGTTGCCAGCGGGTGCTGTCGGGAAGTTCTGTCATAACTCTGCTACCGGTTTGCTGTTTTTACGCGAAAAACGCAGACGCAGACGGTCGAAAAAGAGATAGACCACGGGCGTGGTGTACAGCGTCAGGAGTTGGCTCACGACCAGCCCACCGACAATGGTTATCCCCAAGGGCTGACGCAGTTCAGAGCCATCTCCTGCGGATAACACCAACGGCAACGCGCCAAACAACGCCGCCAGCGTGGTCATCATTATTGGGCGAAAGCGCAACAGGCAGGCCTGGAAAATAGCTTCTTCCGGCTGTAGCTTGCCGTTTCTCTGCGCTTCCAGCGCAAAATCGACCATCATGATGGCGTTTTTCTTCACAATGCCAATTAATAGCATGATCCCTATCAGGGCGATTAGGCTGAACGGGGCATTGAACAGTTCCAGCGCCAGCAACGCCCCGACGCCAGCCGAAGGTAGCGTGGAGAGGATGGTCAGCGGATGGACATAACTTTCATACAGCATACCCAGCACGATATAGACCGTGGCGATGGCGGCGATAATCAGGATCACCTGCGAATTCATCGTGTCCTGAAATACCTGTGCGGTACCGGCAAAGCTACCGCGAACCGTGGAAGGGACGCCGAGCTGGGTCATGGTTCTGTTGATGGCCTCTGTCGCTTCTGACAGTGAAGAACCTGTCGGCAGGTTAAACGACACGGTTGAGGCGGCAGACAAGCCCTGATGGTTCACAGACAGTGGCGCATTCGCCGGCTGCCATTTGGCAAAGTACGATAACGGGATCGCTTTACCGTCATTGTTGATGACGAACATTTTGTCCAGTGCGCTGATGTCCTGGGTGTAACGTCGATCGACCTCCATCACCACTTTGTACTGGTTCATCGGCTGATAGATGGTTGAGATCTGTCGTTGTCCGAAAGCATTATTCAACAGGCTGTTGGCGGCTGCCACGTCGATCCCCAGACGAGACATGGTGTCGCGATCGTAAATCAGATTCATCTCCGCGCCATTGTCCTGCTGATCGGAGTTGACGTCTGCCAGTTGGGGCAGTGCGGCAAGCGCCTTACGGATCTTCGGTTCCCACTCACGCAGCGCCGCGAGATCGTCGGACAGCAATGTGTATTGATAGCTGGCGTTGGCCTGGCGTCCACCAACGCGAATATCTTGCACCGCCATTAAAAACAGATTCGCACCTGGCTCTTTTGAAAGCGCGACGCGCAGGCGGTCGATCACCTGCTGAGCGGTTTCACGGCGTTCATCGCGTGGCTTGAGGGTAATAAACATCATCCCGCTGTTAACCCGCGAACCACCGGTAAAACCGGTGACGTTATTCACCGCCGGGTCGTCGCGGATGATCTTCATAAAGTCCTGCAGTTTTCCGCGCATGGCCTGAAATGAGATGCTCTGGTCGGCCTGGATCCCACCCATCAATACACCCGTATCCTGCTCCGGGAAGAAGGTTTTGGGGATGGAAATATAAAGCCAGATATTCAGCGCAATGGTGCCAAGCAACACCACGCCTACCAGTCGCGTATGGCGCAGCACCCATTTAAGCGAGGTGCCGTAACTCTGTTGCAGCGCAACCAGCACACGACCAAAACCCCGTTTGCGAGACTGTTCGCGTGGGGGGCTGGATTTGAGCATCCAGCCGCACATCATTGGCGTTAATGTCAGCGACACCAGCAGTGAGATGCCGATAGCAACCGACAGCGTGACGGCAAACTCGCGCAGCAAGCGCCCAGGCAATCCGCCCATTAACAGCAGCGGCAGGAACACCGCTACCAGCGACAGGCTCATGGAAAGCACGGTGAATCCTACTTCGCGCGTACCCTGTAACGCCGCCTGGAGCGGCTTCATTCCTGCTTCCAGGTGGCGGGCAATATTTTCCAGCACCACGATGGCGTCATCGACGACAAATCCCGTGGCAATGGTTAACGCCATCAACGACAGGTTGTTCAGGCTGAATCCGCACAGATACATGGCGGCAAAGGTACCGATCAGCGAGACCGGGACTGCTACCGCGGGGATCAGCGTCGCACGCCCGGAGCGCAGGAAAACAAAGACCACCAGGATAACAAGCGCCACGGAGATAATCAGCGTCTGTTCGACTTCCTCCAGTGAAGCGCGAATGGTCGGCGAGCGGTCCTGGGCGATTTGCAGATCGATGGCGGCCGGTACCAGCGTTTGTAGCTCCGGTAATTTGGCGCGAATGCTGTCTACCGTCTGAATGATATTGGCTTCCGGTAGCTTGCGGATCATCAACAGAATGGCCGGTTTGGCATTGGTCATCCCCGCGTTGCGTACGTCCTGCACCGAGTCGGTTACAGACGCAACGTCGCCCAGTCGCACCGCCGCGCCGTTATTGTAGTGGATGATGATCGGCTGGTATTCGGCGGCGGTTTTCAGCTCATCGTTGGTTTGGACCTGCCAGCGGTGAGTATCATTCTCGATAGCACCCTGCGGCTTACGCACGTTGGCGTTGTCAATTGCGCTACGCACGTCATCCAGCGACACACCCTGGTTAAACAGCGCCTGCGGATTAAGCCCTACACGCACGGCAGGCAGTGAGCTGCCACCAACGTCCACGTCGCCCACGCCGTCGATTTGTGCGATGGTCTGCGCCAGCTGGGTTGATGCGAAATCGTACAATTCACCTTGCGAGTACGTGTCCGATGTTAGCGTCAGGATCATGATTGGCGCATCGGAAGGGTTGGCTTTGCGATATGTTGGTCGGCTCGGCATCCCGCTGGGTAGCAGACTTTGCGCGGCGTTAATCGCGGCCTGAACGTCCCGCGCCGCGCCATTGATGTCACGGTCGAATTTGAATTCGAGAATAATACGCGTACTGCCAAGTGAACTGCTTGATGTCATTTCGTTCACGCCCGCAATGCGCCCCAGCGAGCGCTCCAGCGGAGTTGCGACCGAGGACGCCATCGTTTCGGGTGAGGCACCCGGTAACGATGCGCTGACCATGATCACCGGAAAATCCACCTGCGGCAGCGGAGCGACCGGCAGCAGACGAAATCCGAGTATGCCGCACAGGGTGATGGCTACCGAAATGAGAATGGTCGCCACTGGACGATGAATGAAAAGCGCGAAAAATTTCATTTACGCTTCCTCTTCCTGACGCGGGAAGCGGCTTTTCACGTACAACGACAGACGGTCAAACAGCAGATAAATCACCGGGGTGGTAAACAGGGTTAATACCTGACTCACCAGCAGCCCACCGACCATGCCAATACCTAATGGGCGACGTAACTCTGCGCCCACGCCGGTACTCAACATCAGCGGCAACGCGCCGAGCAGTGCCGCCAGTGTAGTCATCAGGATCGGGCGAAAACGCAGCAGACAGGCCTGGAAAATGGCATCGCGTGGTGACATTCCCTGTTCGCGCTCCGCGGCAAGGGCAAAATCGATCATCATGATGGCGTTTTTCTTGACGATACCGATGAGCAAAATTATGCCGATAATCGCGATGACGTCCAGTTCGCTGCCGGCAATCATTAACGCCAGAAGCGCCCCGACACCCGCCGTCGGCAACGTGGAGAGAATAGTAATTGGGTGAATAAAGCTCTCATACAGCACGCCGAGGACGATATACATCGCGACAACCGCAGCCACAATCAACCAGATGGTATTTCCCAGCGCGGCCTGAAAGGCGAGCGTACTGCCCTGGAACTGGGTGGTAATATTTGCGGGCAAGTTAAGCGTTTTTTCGGTATCCAGAATGGCCTGTACCGCATCACCCAGCGACCACTCGTCTGGCACGTTGAACGAGATGGTGGTGACCGGGAACTGATCGAGGTGGTTAATCGACAGCGGGGCAAAACGCTGTTCAATGCTGGCGATCGCGCTGAGCGGTACTATGCCACCGTCGCTACTGGTAAGACGTATTGTATCCAGTGCCGCAAGCCCTGGTGTATTGTTGGTGTCATGTTCTAACACCACGCGATACTGATTTGCCTGGGTGTAGATAGTTGAAATCAGTCTCTGGCCGAAAGCGTTGTACAGGGCGTTGTCGACATCTGACATGCTGATACCCAAACGGCTGGCGCTGTCGCGATTGACGTTTACATACGCCACCAGCCCTTTGTCCTGCCAGTCGCTACTAACATCGGACAGTTGCGGTAGCTGATTTAGTTTTGCGATCAGCTGTGGAACCCAGGTGCTGAGGGCATCAAGGGATGTCGCTTGCAGCGTGAACTGATATTGCGTCCGGCTGACCTGGGTATCAATCGTCAGGTCCTGAGTGGGTTGTAGATAGAGGTCAACGCCGGGAACTCTGTCAACCGCGTCCTGTAAGCGCGCAATCACTTTCTGCACTCGATCGTCACGTTCATCCAGCGGCTTAAGGTTGATTTGTAAGCGCGCGCTGTTCAATGCCGTATTCGTGCCATCCACACCGACAAAAGCGGTCAGGCTTTCTACTGCCGGATCTTTCAGAATGACATCTGAAACCTGACGCTGGCGCTGGGCCATGCTGGCAAATGAGCTGGACTGTGGCGCCTGCAGCGTTCCCTGGATAATGCCGTTATCCTGGATCGGAAAGAAGCCTTTGGGGATAAAGACCCATAGCATAACGCTCAGCGCCAGCGTGCCGAGCGCTACGCTGAGCGTGAGCCACGGATGGTTGAGCACTTTCGCCAGCCAGTGTCCGTACCCGGCAATAACGCGATCAAACATTCGCTCTGAGGCACGGGAGAAGCGGTTTTGCTTACGTAATGAGGCCTGATTCAGCATACGCGCGCACATCATCGGCGTAAGAGTGAGCGAGACAACGGCGGAAATCAGAATCGCTACGGCCAGCGTCACAGCGAACTCACGGAACAATCGACCTACGATATCTCCCATAAACAGCAGTGGGATCAGTACGGCGATCAGTGAAAATGTCAGAGAGATGATGGTAAAACCAATCTCGCCCGCGCCCTTCAGGGCAGCAGTCAGCGGTTTTTCGCCTTTTTCGATATAGCGTGAAATATTCTCGATAACCACGATAGCGTCATCCACCACAAAACCTGTCGCAATGGTTAGCGCCATGAGGGTCAGGTTGTTGATGGAGAAATCGAGGAATACCATCACCGCGAAAGTACCGATTAACGATAACGGTACGGCGACCGCAGGAATAATGGTTGCCGGAATATTGCGCAAAAACAGGTAGATAATCATGACTACCAGCGCAATCGCCAGCATCAACTCAAATTGGGTATCCGCTACGGACGCACGGATATTGGTCGTACGATCGGAAAGTACGCTTACCTTAACCGATTTGGGCAGGCTTTCGGTAAGCTGCGGCAGCATCTGGCGGATACTGTCTGCCGTGGAGATGATGTTCGCGCCAGGTTGGCGCTGAACATTCATCACTATAGCTTGTTGCTTATTGGCCCATGCGCCCAGCCAGCTGTTTTCTGCTCCTTGTTCGACGGTGGCGACATCGCCCAAACGAACCGGCGCACCGTTTTTATAGGCAATAATGAGCTGACGATATTCGTCTGCGGACTGCATCTGGTCGTTGGCTGAAAGGGTAACGGCACGCGTTGGGCCATCAAGACTCCCTTTTGCTGAATTGACGTTGGCACCGGTAATGGCCGTACGGATGGTTTCGCTGGTCAGACCGAGTGCGGCAATGGCCTGAGCGTTAAGTTTCACGCGGACCGCCGGACGTTGCCCTCCGGAAAGTGTTACCAGACCCACGCCGGATACCTGAGAGATTTTCTGCGCGACGCGGGTTTCGACCATATCTTCCACCTGCGTCATCGGCATGGCGCTGGAAGTGACCGCCAGTGTCATGATCGGCGGATCTGCCGGGTTTACCTTGCTGTAGACCGGAGGGTTAGGGAGATCGCTGGGTAATAAATTGGTGGCGGCGTTAATCGCGGCCTGAACTTCCTGCTCGGCAACATCCAACGGGAGCGTCAGTTGAAACTGTAACGTAACGACCGATGCGCCACCGGAACTTTGTGATGACATCTGTTTTAAGCCAGACATCTGCCCGAACTGACGTTCAAGCGGTGCGGTGACCGCCGAGGTCATGACGTCCGGGCTGGCGCCGGGGTAGAGCGTAACGACCTGAATCGTGGGGTAATCCACTTCAGGTAAGGCGGCGATTGGCAGAAAGCGATAGCCGATAATACCGGCAAGCAAAATCGCGACCATCAGCAGAGTGGTGGCGACGGGGCGCAGAATAAACAGGCGCGATGGTCCGCCTGTGCTGTCCGGAGGTAACACCTGCATCAGGAGTTGGCTCCTTTTTTGCCGTATCCGCGTGGCGCTGTTTTCTCATCGGAAACAGAGGCGTCGTGCGCCTCAACGACTTCGACTTTTGCGCCTTCCGTCAGACGATCGATACCGTCGGTCACGACTCGATCGCCCGCAGACAGCCCGGCGGCGATCACCACTTTTTGGCTATCCTGAATACCCGGTTTCACCAGATGTTTGCTCACTTTGTTATCGCTATTCAGTACCCAGACAAAGTGGCCTTCGTTGCCCATCTGCAGGGCGGCAGTTGGGATCACAACGGCATTTTGTTGTGTGTCGACCAGCATGCGGGCGTTAACGAACTGGTTAGGGAATAAGGCATCATCCTGATTGGAAAAACGAGCCTTAACTTTGATTGTTCCGGTGGTGGCATCAATCTGATTGTCGAGACTGAGCAGGACGCCTTCGCTGAGCTTTTGCGAATTGGTTCGGTCCCAGGCTTCGACCTTCAGCTGGCTCCCCGATTTTTGTGCCTGCAACACGGTAGCAATGTCGTTTTCAGGCAAAGTAAATATCAGGTCGATGGGATGCGTTTGCGTAATGACGACAATTCCGGTGGTATCGCCGCTGGAAATTTGGTTACCGACATCGACCTGTTTCAGGCCGACACGACCATCGACAGGCGCGGTTATCCGACTCCAGTCGAGCTGCAACTGAGCGCTGGCGACGCTGGCTTCATCCGCTTTGATTGTGCCTAACGTCTCGTTGACCAGCGCCTGCTGGGCATCCAGTTCCTGGCGGGAGACCAGATTGGTTTTAACCAACTGTTGATAGCGGGCAAGATCGCGACGGGCATTCGCCAGCGTGGCTTTATCTTTTGCCAGTTGTCCCTGCGCCTGAGCCAGAGCAACTTTGAACTGGCTGGGATCTATCTCTGCCAGCAGGTCGCCGGCTTTCACCTGTTGTCCTTCCTCAAAGTGTAAGGCGATGAGTTGACCATCCACCCGACTACGCACCGTGGCGGTATTTGCGGCAGTAACGGTCCCCAGCCCTGTCAGATAGCGTGGCACGGCTTCCTCGGTGGCGGTGGCAGCCTGCACGGGAGCCAACGGTCCGGAGCGTATTCCACGCCGTCCTGACCCCGCCGTGTGCTGCGCGGGTTTGGTCGCGCCCGGTGCGGTTCCCTGGGATGCACTGCGGCTTTGCCAGAACCAGATGGCGGCCACGACGATCACGATTGCTATCACCCAGCGGGATTTATTACTGCCTTTCATTGTTATGAGTTTCTCATCCTGAAACGATTCGCGGAATGATACTAGTTTAGCCAGTGAACAAGGGAGAAAAATGGAGGAATTATGAAACACTGTCGGGATTCGTCTGAATGCTGACGCGGCTTTGCGAGGTGTTACGCAACAATCGGTGGTGAAGATAGCGAATGCGCAATTGTGCGATAGAGTGCTGACAAGGCAAAAAGGAGGAAAGCCAGAGATTTCAGCGGGACGCTGGAACGGGAAAGCCCCTCCCGAGGAAGGGGCCAAAATAAGGAAAGGGTTATGATGAAGTACGTCATCATACTGGTGATACTCTTAGTCATTAGCTTACCGGCTTACTAAGACACCAGGGGGAGGGGAAACCCTCCCTAACCCTCACTCCTGAAAATAAGCCACAGCAAGGATGATGTCAATATGCACACTTTTCACCATGCGAGTGGCTTAGCGGAAAACAACGTCAGCCCAGCGGGCCAGTCCGGCGGTAACTGAACCGAAATCATCGCCACCCGCGATAGGGATTCCGGGAAGCTGCTGGGCGAGGGCTTTTTTAATCAGCGGTGAACGCGCGCTGCCGCCGGTCAAATAAATCACGTCCGGTTTTTCCTGCGCGTTGTCCAGCGCCAGCTGGACCTGCTCCAGAATGCGCGCCAGGGGCTGATTGAGCGCGGCTTCCAGTCCGTGTTGATTGATATCGGTTGCCAGCGTGTCGCTGATAAACGGTATCGCCGCCGTTACAATGGTTTGGTCAGAAAGCGCGATTTTGCTCTCTTCTGCGCTGCGCACCAGGCGGTAGCTCAGACGCTCGCGCCAGACTTTAAGCAGAAAAGCGACTTTATCGGCTTCTTTCGCGTCGCGGACAAGATCGTTCAGTAAACGACCATTGGCGCTGCTGTAGAAATCACTTTGCGCGGGAACATCGTTGATCGCGACCGCGTTCCACCAGGGGAGAATCGGTAAGGCGATCCCTTTTTCAGTCTCACCGCCCATACCCAGCAGTGGCATCAGGTGTTTAAACGCCAGCGCGATATCCAGATCGTTCCCGCCTACGCGGCAGCCACTGTGTCCCAGCAGGCTGTTTTCGCGATCGGCGCGCTGATGCCATTGCGGCCCCATCAGCAGCAGTGAACAGTCGGTCGTACCCCCGCCAATATCTACCACCAGCACGCGTTTCTCATCCTGCAGTGTGGCTTCGTAATCCAGTCCCGCGGCTACCGGCTCGTACTGGAAGACGACATCCTGAAAACCGGCACGTTTGGCTGCACGTTCAAGAATACCCTGCGCCTGGGTGTTGGCGTCATCGCCACCTAATCCCTGGAAGTTGATGGGACGACCAATCACGGCCTGAGTGATAGCTTCCGGCAGCTGGCTTTGCGCCTGGTTGCGAATGTGCAGCATCATTGCACAGACCAGATCTTCAAACAGCGCAACCTGCTGTGGCTTCAGACCGCTGGCACCCAAAAATGATTTTGGCGATTTAACGAAGTACACCTCTTCCGGGTCTTCAATATACTGACCCAGCGATGCCAGACCGAACTGCACGCTGTTGGCGTTAACGTCGATGTCTTCTTCGCGGTTGTAGCGCATCGCGCGGCGAAGCAGCGCCTGCGTTTCATCGTCCGTAGTTGGGATGTCGTGATGGCGATACAGCCACTCGCTAACCGCTTCGCGCGTTGGTGCGCACAACATTGAGGGTAGCAGCGTGCTGTTATTTTCCATTTTGAGCAGGTGAGGCTGCCCGTCACGCATAACGGCCACTGAACAGTTTGCCGTACCGTAGTCAAAACCAATAAACACCGTAAAATCCCCATGCCAGTGAAGAAGGGGCGTGACTTTAACGAATAGTTGACGCCCCGACAACTGGAATATGAAAGCAAGGCGTACTGATTGAATACCGTTTATGCTGTAGGTTTGCGTAAAAAGGAAAACTGAATGTTCACGCTGAGCTGGCAACCGCCTTATGACTGGCCCTGGATGCTGGGGTTTCTTGCCGCCCGTGCGGTGGAAGGTGTCGAAACCGTAGGAAAGCTGGATTATGTCAGAAGCCTGTCCGTAGGGGGACATCGTGGTCTGGTGCGCGTTGTCCCGGATCTGCACGCCAACGTGCTACACGTGACATTGAGCACAGGGTTACAGCCGGTAGCTTCCGAGTGCCTGGCAAAAATAACGCGCTTGTTCGATCTTGGCTGTTGCCCGCAGCAAATTATCGCCGCGCTGGGTAGCCTCGGTGCGGCGCGTCCTGGACTGCGCCTACCGGGATGTGTCGATGCGTTTGAGCAAGGGGTGCGGGCGATTTTAGGGCAGTTAGTCAGCGTATTGATGGCCGCGAAACTGACGGCGAAAGTGGCGCATGCTTACGGGGAAGCGCTGGAGGATGCACCCGAGTATGTGTGTTTTCCTACGCCGGAAGCGCTTGCCAATGCCGATCCGCTGCACCTGAAAGCGTTAGGAATGCCGCTCAAACGCGCTGAAGCGTTGATTCATCTGGCTCGCGCAATGCTTGAGGGAGCGCTCGCGACAACAGCCCCTACCGATATCGAACAAGGCGTTAAGCAGCTACAAACGTTTCCCGGGATAGGACGCTGGACCGCCAACTACTTTGCACTGCGCGGCTGGCAGGCGATGGACGTTTTTCTGCCGGATGATTATCTGATTAAGCAGCGTTTTCCCGGCATGACACCGGCCCAGATCCGACGGTATGCAGAGCGCTGGAAACCCTGGCGCTCCTATGCGCTGTTGCATATCTGGTATACGGATGGCTGGCAGCCGTCAGTTGATGGCGAAATTACTGGTATTCAGTAGCAGATCCAGCGGTTGGGCATCGGCAATAATATCGCCATAAATCATATCAATACCGATGCCAGAAAGCGTATCCATGATGAGTGGCAACTGCACCGGGCCGGCGATAGTTTTTATGTCCAGGCGCTGGGCATGACCCTGGATAATGGACACCCACATTTCGTCGATCAGGTTGCCGGGAGCGCTGGCACTTAGCTCGCTGTCGAGCAACAGGTAATCGACAATGTGATATTTCAGGTTGTCAAAAAGCTCTAAATCGCGACCAACCTGACTTAACACAATTCGACAACCGTACTGACGCAGTCGATGCAGGGCGGATATCGCCTGCGTTGGGTTGGTTTTGATGACGCTTGCCGGAACGGTCAGATGCAGCAATCGCGGCGGTAGTGGACTGTGTTGCAAGTGCTCCAGCAGCTCATCGATAAGTTCTGTGTTGAGCAGGCCGGCGGCGGAAAGGGGCAGGGCAATACTGAGGCCCTTACTGGCTACTGCTTGGGCAGCATTCTGGAAGAACTCGCTAAATACCCGACGGTCAAGCGCCTTGCTTAACGCGGGATCGACCAGCCCGGCGCGGAAGGCTTGCTCCTCAATGGCTTCACCTTCAGCGGTGCCTAAGCGAAGCGAGAGAAGCCAGAAGCTAAACGTCTCCGGTATACGCGGGGAAGCCACACCTCTGGCGATCATCAGCATTGGGTTGTGCATAATGGTGTGTCTTTGCTCATCCAATGTCAGTTGACTACGCGCGGCATGACCCTGGCTTTGCTGCGGTTCATAAACGCAGACGCGTCCACGCCCACTGTTTTTCGCCGCATAACAGGCAATATCGGCCTGAGACATCACATCGGTCGCGACATGGTTTTTCTCATCAATGAGCGTAATCCCTGCGCTGGCGCCAATACGGTGTAAGCGGCCTTCCCACATGAAGTGGTAATCATTAATGGCGCTGATGACGCGACCTGAAATAAAGCGGGCGCTTTCGATATTACAATCCGGTAGCAACAGACCAAACTCGTCGCCGCCCAGGCGCGCCAGCATATCGCTGGATCGCAACATGCTGAGCATAAGCGCTGAGAGTTCACGCAGCAGGGCATCGCCAGCGGCATGACCCGCGCTATCGTTCACCGCTTTAAAACGATCCAAATCGATAAAAACCAGCACATGACGCTGGTGCGTATCGTGTACCGAATGCAGCAATTGTTTTAGATGGTTTTCGAAACTGACCCGGTTTGCCAACTGCGTCAGGTCATCATGCGAGGCGCTGTAGCTAAGCTGGCGGAGCATCTTCCGTGACTCTGTGACGTCCTGAATAACCAACACTGAGCCAATGCTGCCGCCGTCGAGGGTGCTGAGAGACGTGATGCTGTACTGAATGTCATAACTGTTGCCGTTACGGCAATGCAGGACCACTTCCTGTTCGATTGCCGTACGCGACATGTCAGCACTGTAGATATTTTCCATCAGCGGACCGTTCTCGCCAAAAGTAATATGTAGTACCGTCAATAGCGGAATGCCGATGGCACTGTCCTGCTGCCAGCCGCTCATTTTCTCAGCGACCGGATTCATAAAGGTCACGTTCATATCGACATCAATACAAATCACCGCTTCGCCGATTGAATCCAGCGTAATGTGCAGGCGTTCTTTTTCCTGATACAGCGCTTCGTTAAGCTGCTTGACTTCGGTCATATCCATATTGATACCAAGTAAGCGTTCAACTTCGCCGTCTTTATTCAGTACCCGGTTGGCCAACGAACGGATATGGCGTATGCCATCTTTTACCGCGATACGAAACTCAAGCTTAAACGGAGCCCGTGCGGCCAGTGAATCACGAATCACATTTTCGGCGTACTCACGATCTTCGGGTACCAAGCACTCATACCAGACTTGCCAACTGGGCTTGATATGCGCAGGAACTTCGTAGAGATCGAACATCCGTTTATCCCAGCTGATCACGTCAGGCTGGAGTTCCCAT
Organism: Citrobacter sp. Cpo147; assembly: GCF_030332405.1. Classification (NCBI taxonomy): domain Bacteria; kingdom Pseudomonadati; phylum Pseudomonadota; class Gammaproteobacteria; order Enterobacterales; family Enterobacteriaceae; genus Citrobacter; species Citrobacter sp. Cpo147. Next base: position 498,114 of record NZ_JAOWHX010000033.1, on the reverse strand, counting down.
TCCCAAATCCCAATCCCCCCGGCTTCATTGGCGAGGGTGATGCGCTCCATCAACCGTTTGTTGATCCATTCGGTATGCTTCAGGTCGTTAATGTCCTCAACCTGCGCAATAAAGTAGAGTGGGGTATTGTCGCTATGACGCACTAACGAAACCGCCAGCAACGCCCAGACGACGTCGCCTGCGCGGGTGTAATAGCGTTTTTCCATGGAATAGCTATTAATCTCTCCGCGTGCCAGCATGTTCAGCTGTTCAATGTCGTTGTTCAAATCTTCCGGCCAGGTCAATTGCTGGAAGGTCAGTGAACGTAACTCCTCCTGGCTATAGCCCAGAAACTGGCACAAGGCTTTATTGGCCTGTAACCATTGTCCCTCGGTACCGACTAAAGCCATGCCAATCGCGGAATATTCCATGGCGTTACGAAAGCGTGACTCGCTTTCTGAAATGTGCTTGCGTTCGGCTCGAAACGCGTACATCACCATGGTCATCATATTAGCGGGCAACAGGATCATCAAAAACGGCAACCAGGGGATGTCCGTCATCATGTTCGGTTTCGGGGTGTAAAGCAGCGAAGGGTCGGCAGCCAGCATCAGCGAAACCATCATCACGGTGCTGAGGAATATTAAAAACGCCTCCATACGCGGCAGACGGACAGCGCTCCACATCAGCAGGACAATAACGCAGGTAAATGGCCATGGAATGTACATCATGGACAGCCAACTGAGCGTTAAGGTCACCAGCAGGGTGATCAGGGTCTCAAGCAATAATCGCGGGTCGCGATGGCGCAACAGGTAATGTGGTTTAAACAGTAAACCTAACGGCACCAACGCCAGTGCGCCAATGGATTCTGACAGTACCCAAATGAGAAAGGTATTTAATGATGTGTCCTTCGGCAGCAACAACCACATCAATATGCCGCCCAACAGTGGCGGAACAACCGCGCTACCAAATGCCAGGCGCGCCCAGTCATTCAAATTTTGTAAGGGATTGTACCAGGGCAGCAGTTTACGCAATAACATTGCGCCAACAACAGCCTCAATAATGTTAATGACCGTATAGGAGAAATTAAGCGACTGTCCGGGGAAAAAAAGTAAAGAGGCGCCGATGCTACCGAATGAGCAAGCCAGCGCGATCCCTGGCCACATCTTTCCCGCGTGACGGTAAAAAGCCACCATCATGATAGAGGTTGGAAACCACAGCGGTGCAAGCTGTGCGCCGTAACGTGACAGTTCCAGCGAAAACAACGTAAAGATGAAAGCCACCAGACCTAAACTGGCCAGGCGCAGTAGAGGATGGGGTAAGGTAACTAAAACATGTTGGGATTGTTTACTCATTACCACTCTACCCAAATAGCCGTTGTCGCCCAGCAGAGATGCCGAACGCATCACATTTAATCTGGGATTATGCTAGTACAAACAATTTACAATTTATACGCCAGCTGCTCATAAATTAACACTCCCAAGCTATTAATTCCTAAGGCAGGTGAATAAATATAGCGGCTGTTCTAAATCTGACCATTTTAATTTGCGACAGGGACAGCATTGGTGCAGCCTGGGGTGGCATCGCGCCGCTGAAATCCCTATAATTGCCGCGTTTGGCGTTTCGGCGCCGCCCTTCCTTACATCCAGGTTAATCAGGTCGCTAAATTTATGACTGATCAGTCCCATCAGTGCGTCATTATCGGCATTGCCGGCGCATCGGCTTCCGGCAAGAGCCTTATTGCCAGTACTCTTTATCGCGAATTGCGTGAACAAGTCGGTGACGAACATATTGGCGTTATTCCCGAAGACAGCTATTACAAAGATCAAAGCCATCTGTCGATGGAAGAACGCGTAAAAACCAACTACGACCATCCGAACGCGATGGACCACAGCCTGCTGTTTCAACATCTGCAAACGCTGAAACGCGGCTCTGCCATTGAGCTGCCGGTTTATAGCTATGTTGAGCACACGCGTACGCAAGACACTATTCATATCGAACCGAAGAAAGTCATCATCCTGGAAGGCATTTTGCTGCTGACGGATGCGCGTTTGCGCGATGAGATGAACTTTTCTATTTTTGTTGATACGCCGCTGGATATTTGTCTGATGCGCCGTATCAAGCGCGATGTGAATGAACGTGGTCGTTCAATGGATTCGGTGATGGCGCAATACCAGAAAACCGTCCGCCCAATGTTCCTGCAATTTATTGAGCCTTCAAAACAATACGCCGACATCATTGTGCCGCGCGGGGGTAAAAACCGCATCGCCATCGATATTCTGAAGGCTAAAATCAGTCAGTTCTTTGAATAAGTTCAGCGAATTGTGTACCGTTCAGTGATAACCTGGTTCACCCTTAACGCACCTGGCATTAAGGGTTTGAAGCACGAAAGGAGAAAGTGCCATGCGTTTATGTGACCGAGATATTGAAACCTGGTTGGATGAAGGTCGCCTGTCGATCACTCCACGCCCTCCTGTCGAGCGAATCAATGGCGCCACGGTAGATGTGCGTCTTGGCAACAAATTCCGTACGTTCCGCGGTCATACAGCGGCGTATATCGATTTGAGCGGACCGAAAGATGAAGTCAGCGCCGCGCTGGATCGCGTGATGAGTGATGAAATCGTCCTCAAGGACGGCGAGGCATTCTTCTTGCATCCGGGTGAGCTTGCGCTGGCAGTAACATTTGAATCTGTGACGCTGCCTTCCGATCTCGTCGGTTGGTTAGATGGCCGTTCTTCGCTGGCTCGTCTGGGACTGATGGTACACGTCACCGCACACCGTATCGATCCGGGCTGGTCTGGCTGTATCGTACTGGAGTTTTACAACTCCGGAAAATTACCCCTGGCTCTGCGTCCGGGCATGCCGATTGGCGCGTTAAGTTTCGAACCGCTTTCCGGTCCGGCAGCGCGGCCATACAACCGTCGTCAGGATGCGAAGTATCGCGACCAGCAGGGCGCCGTTGCCAGCCGGATCGATAAAGACTGAGTGTTTTTCAGTCCATTGGGGATAGCATGAGACGATTTCTGACGACGCTGATGATTCTTCTGGTCGTGCTGGTGGCCGGCTTTTCTGCGTTAGTACTGTTGGTTAATCCGAATGATTTCCGCGCGTATATGGTCAAGCAAGTTTCCGCACGTAGCGGATATCAGCTGCAGTTGGATGGCCCCCTGCGTTGGCACGTATGGCCGCAACTGAGTATCCTCTCAGGGCGAGTGGTGTTAACGGCTGAAGGTGCCAGCGAACCTCTGGTTCGTGCCGACAATATGCGTCTTGACGTTGCGTTATGGCCGCTGTTGAGCCACCAGCTCAGCGTGAAGCAGGTGATGCTCAAAGGCGCAGTGATTCAACTGACCCCGCAAACTGAGGCGGTGCGCGGTAAAGATGCGCCCGTTGCCCCAAAAGACAATATGTTGCCCGATCTGGCGGAAGACAAAGGGTGGTCGTTTGATATCGCCCGTTTGCGGGTTGCCGACAGTGTTCTGGTATTCCAGCATGAAGACGACGAACAAGTTACCGTTCGTGATATTCGTCTGGAGATGGAACAAGATAGCCAGCACCGCGGCACGTTTGATTTTTCCGGGCGTGTGAACCGCGATCAGCGCGATCTCGCGTTATCCTTTAACGGCACGGTCGATGCCTCCGATTATCCGCACAACTTATCTGCGAATATTGCGCAGTTAAGCTGGCAACTGCAGGGGGCCGATCTGCCGCCGCAGGGAATCAACGGTCAGGGACATCTTCAGGCGCAATGGCTGGAAGAGAAAAAACAGCTTTCGTTTAGCCAGATAAATTTGACCGCTAATGACTCTTCTTTCTCTGGGCAAGCGCATGTGGCCTTGTTGGAAAAACCGGAATGGGCCGTCGACCTAAAATTTGGCCAGCTCAATCTGGATAATCTGCTCGTACAACATGACGCAGCGGCGACAGCAAACGGTGACGTTCAGCAAGGTCAGAGTCAGCCAACGCTGGTGCGCCCCGTCATTGCTTCCCAGGTTGATGCCGTTTCGTATCAAGGACTCAAAGGTTTTTCGGCAGACATCGCTTTGCAGGCTGACAAAGTGCTGTGGCGGAAAATGGCGTTTGAGAATGTCTCGGCAAAAATAGACAACCGGTTCGGCTTACTGAACATTGCGCAGTTGCAGGGAAAAAGTGATGGCGGGCTGATCTCACTGCCCGGCACACTGGATGCCAGAAAGGGAGAACCGCGAGCGGTCTTTCATCCGCGCCTGGAAGGTGTGGAAATTGGCTCTATTTTGAAGGCCTTTGATTACCCCATCGCACTCACCGGCAAGCTGTCGCTGGCAGGGGATTTTTCCGGCTCAGATATTGATGCCCGGGCGTTTCGCCATAGCTGGCAAGGGCAGGCTCATGTCGAAATGAACGATACGCGAATGGAAGGGATGAACTTCCAGCAGATGATTCAACAGGCTGTAGAACGCAGCGGTGGGGATGTTAAATCTCAGCAAAACCTCGATAACGTGACCCGGTTGGATCATTTTGTAACCGATATGACGCTGGATAACGGAGAGGTGACGCTGGATAACATGGCAGGGGAGTCCGCGATGTTGGCGCTAACCGGCAAAGGAACGTTAGATCTGGTGAAGCAGAATTGCGACACGCTGTTTAACATTCGCGTGCTGGGCGGTTGGGATGGCGAAAGTAAGTTGATTAGTTTCCTGAAGGCCACCCCAGTTCCTCTCAGGGTCTATGGCCAGTGGCAATCACTGAACTACAGTCTGCAAGTTGATCAGCTTTTGCGTAAGCATCTGCAGGATGAAGCAAAACGTCGTCTGAATGACTGGGCAGATCGCAATAAAGATTCCCGCAACGGCAAAGATGTTAAAAAGTTGCTGGATAAGCTCTGATTCATATTGCCGGATGGTGGCTAATGCCCCATCCGGCTCGTGACTTACACCTCGTAATCCATCTCTTCTTCACCTTGTAGCGGTATCAGCTGGACCTTTTGCACGCGATGATTTTCCACCTGCAGGGTTTTTAGCCGATAGTCACCAACCTGGACTTCCTCCCCGGTTTTTGGAATGCGTTGCAAATACTCCATTAACAGCCCGGCAATAGTGTGATACTCACGTTTTTCATCTAATGGGATGGGCACGTACTGCACCAGGTCTTCCAGCGGCATATGTCCGTTAGCGGTCCACGAACCATCGGCGTTTTTCTGAATATCATGGCGGGCGTCGATTTCCTCTACCTCGTTTGGCAGATTGCCGGCGATGGTTTCCATCACATCACTCAGCGTCACAATCCCTTCGACGGAACCAAATTCATCGGCTACAAACGCGAAATGCGTGCGGGCATTACGGAACTGCTCAAGCGCAGGAAGCAGCGGCAGAGTTTCTGGGAACACCAGCGGCTGGCGAATCAATACGCGCAGGTCGAGCGGCTCGCCGCGCAGAGACTGTTGCAGCAAATCGATGACATGCACCACGCCCAGCAGTTCCTCCTGCTCGTCTTCGCCGGTGACCACCAGACGCGTATGCTGGTTTTTTTCCAGTAAGGCGCGGATTTCTGCTTCTGGCGCATTGAGGTCGATATGTTCAATATCGTGGCGCGAGGTCATGATACTGCTGACGGTACGCTGATTGAAGTTCAGCACACGTTCAATCATCCGCCGCTCCTGAGGCGCAAAAATCTGACCTTCATGATGATCCGCCAGCATCGCCGCGGTTTCGGCATCCAGTTCAGCATCTTCTTTTTGCCCGCTCAGCAGTCGCATTACCGCCTCGGCGGTGCGCTGGCGCAGAGTATGGTTGGCTGAGAGGAAGCGACGACGGTTAAAGATAGCCAACTGGTTCAATGCTTCGATCATGACCGAGAAGCCGATGGCCGCGTACAGGTAACCTTTCGGGATATGGAAACCAAACCCTTCGGCCACCAGACTGAAACCAATCATCAGCAGGAAGCTCAGACACAGAATAACAATAGTTGGATGGCTGTTAACAAAGCGCGTCAGCGACTTGCTGGCCAGCAACATCAGGCTGATGGCAATAATGACTGCCGCCATCATCACCGCCAGGTGATCGACCATGCCAACAGCGGTAATGACGGAATCCAGAGAGAAGATGGCGTCCAGCACCACGATCTGCGCGACCACCCCCCAGAACTTAGCGCCTTTACGCTGGGTGGGGTTATCGCTGTCTTTCCCTTCCAGCCGTTCGTTGAGCTCCATAGTGGCTTTAAACAGCAGGAAGAAACCACCGAACAGCATGATCAGATCGCGGGCGCTGAAGCTGAGATCGCGAATACTGAACAGCGGCGTGGTCAGCGTTACCAGCCAGGATATTGATGCCAGCAGCAGCAGGCGCATAACCATCGCCAGCAGTAGCCCGGTAATACGCGCCTTATCCCGCTGGGCAGGAGGCAATTTCTCCGCGAGGATGGCAATAAAAACAAGATTATCAATGCCAAGAACAAGTTCGATCACGATTAACGTGACCAGTCCGGCCCAGATTGACGGATCGGCAATCCATTCCATAGTAAATGCTATACCCATAGTTGTATGACAATTGTCACAATTCGATCATGGGTAAAACTGGCGAAAAATGCAATGGCGAGAAGGGATTTCTCTGTCGGTTATATCAGAACAGACGCAGGATAATAGCCTTAATGTAACTACAGGAAATGATTTTATTAATCTAAACATATTTAGGAAATATCGCAGGTGGAATATTTTTATATCAATATTGTCAATATCAATAAAATCCTAAAAATATATAAATCCGACGCTTAATATTAATCTTAAAAGCCAGCTATCGGCGGTTTGTTATCTTGCCTGATATTCGCATAGCTGCAACAATTCTTGCGGTAATAATCAAAAGATAAATATTTCCTCATCAATCAGTGGCGCCATTCCCGATGCGTTAACGCTGTAAATGTGATGAAAATAAAGGAGAAGATAAAAATTTAAATTAATCAGTGCATTGGTAGCTAGTGAAGCCAGGGGCGGTAGCGTGTCTGGTCGCCTGAAACAAGCCTAAATTATTCTGTCAAGAGACCGCAGATGAATTCATTTTTTTTAGGACTGATGCCAGTTAAATTCCATTTCAATTAACGGCAAGGTAAATACGTACAGGCGAAGTCGCTATTTAGATTGCATGTGATAAATACTCTGCCAAAGTGATAAATAATCAATGATGAAATCCAAACTTAAATTGATGCCAGTATTGGTATCGGTGATCTTGATAAACGGTTGTACCGTGCTTCCGGGCAGCAATATGTCTACGATGGGCAAAGATGTGATTAAACAGCAGGACGCTGATTTTGATATCGATCGCATGGTGAATGTTTATCCACTCACGCCACGGCTGGTCGAACAATTACGTCCTCGACCAAATGTTGCACAGCCTAATATGTCGCTGGACCAGGAGATTTCCGGATATCAGTACCGGGTCGGCCCGGGGGATGTCCTGAATGTGACCGTCTGGGACCATCCTGAACTCACCACGCCAGCCGGGCAGTACCGTAGCTCAAGCGATACCGGCAACTGGGTGCAGCCTGATGGCACCATGTTTTACCCCTACATCGGCAAAGTCAGCGTGGTAGGGAAAACGTTGGCAGAGATTCGTAGTGATATTACCGGGCGCTTAGCGAAGTACATTGCTGACCCGCAGGTGGACGTTAATATCGCCGCTTTCCGCTCGCAGAAGGCCTATGTCTCCGGGCAGGTGAACAAATCCGGCCAGCAGGCCATCACCAACGTGCCGCTTACCGTTCTCGATGCCATTAACGCCGCTGGCGGTCTCACCGAGGCAGCAGACTGGCGCAACGTTGTGCTGACTCATAAAGGGCAGGAGCAACGTATTTCACTGCAAGCGCTGATGCAAAATGGCGACCTGAGCCAGAACCGGCTGCTCTATCCTGGCGACATTCTGTTTGTTCCGCGTAATGACGATCTGAAAGTCTTCGTAATGGGGGAAGTAAAAAAACAGAGCACCCTCAAAATGGACTTCAGCGGCATGACGCTTACCGAAGCGCTGGGCAATGCCGAAGGTATCGACCTGACCACCTCCAATGCCAGCGGCATTTTCGTTATTCGACCATTGAAAGGCGAGGGCGGGAACAACGGCAAGATCGCCAATATCTATCAGCTTGATATGTCCGATGCGACGTCGCTGGTGATGGCAACATCATTCCGACTCCAGCCATACGATGTGGTGTATGTCACTACCGCGCCGGTTGCTCGCTGGAACCGTTTGATCAATCAGTTGCTGCCGACTATTAGCGGTGTTCGCTATATGACGGACACGGCCAGCGACCTTCACAACTGGTAATCATCATGTTTAACAAAATCTTAGTTGTCTGTGTGGGGAACATTTGTCGTTCCCCGACGGCAGAGCGTTTATTAAGGCAATTTCATCCGGCGTTAACGGTCTCTTCAGCCGGTCTTGGGGCGCTGGTCGGAAAAGGCGCGGATCCGTGTGCTATTAGCGTGGCGCAGGCGCACAACCTGTCACTGGATAATCATTGTGCCAGGCAGATCTCGGGACGAATGTGCCGGGAGTATGACCTGATCCTGACCATGGAGAAGCGCCATATCTCTGCCCTGTGTGAAATGGTGCCGGAGATGCGCGGCAAAGTGATGCTTTTTGGTCACTGGGATAGCGAGCGCGAAATTCCCGATCCGTATCGTAAAAGCCGTGATGCGTTTGACGCGGTGTACGCATTACTTGAACGGTCTGCCCGCCAATGGGCTCAGGCACTGAACGCAGAGCAGGGAAAACAATGACAGAAAAAGTTAAACAGTCTGCTGCGCCGGTAACGGGCAATGATGAAATCGATATTGGTCGTCTGGTTGCAACGGTGGTGGAAGCCCGCTGGTGGGTACTTGGCATTACCGCGGCTTTTGCATTGTGCGCCGCGGTCTACACGCTGTTCGCCACACCCATCTACAGTGCGGACGCGCTGGTGCAAATTGAGCAAAATACCGGAAATTCACTGGTGCAGGATATTGGCTCGGCGTTGTCGAACAAACCGCCGGCCTCGGAAGCGGAAATTCAGCTCATCCAGTCGCGTCTGGTATTAGGGAAAACGGTAGACGATCTTAACCTCGATATCGCCGTTACCAAAGATACATTCCCTATTTTTGGCGCGGGCTGGGACCGGCTGATGGGCCGCCAGAACGAAACGGTTAATGTGACCACCTTCACGCTGCCAAAGGCAATGAATGAACAGACCTTCACGCTCAATGTGCTGAATGACAAAAGCTATCAACTGGTGAGTGACGGGGGTTTTAGCGCCCGGGGCCAAGTCGGCAAAGTGTTGGAACACGATGGCGTGACGATGTTGGTTGAGGCGATTCATGCCAGCCCGGAGAGCCAATTTACCGTCAGCAAATTCTCCACGCTGGGCATGATAAACACCCTGCAAAATAATCTGATGGTGACGGAAACGGGCAAAGACACCGGCGTATTGAGCCTGACCTTTACCGGTGAAGACCGCGAGCAAATCCGCCAGATTCTCGACAGTATTACCCGCAACTATCTGCAACAAAACGTGGAACGTAAATCCGAAGAGGCTGCCAAAAGTCTGGCGTTTCTGGCAAAGCAACTGCCTGAGGTGCGTAATCGGCTGGACGTTGCTGAAAACAAGCTGAACGCCTTTCGTCAGGATAAAGACTCCGTGGATTTGCCGCTGGAAGCCAAAGCGGTGCTGGATTCGATGGTGAATATCGATGCGCAGCTGAATGAACTGACCTTCAAAGAAGCGGAGATTTCCAAGCTGTTCACCAAAGCGCATCCGGCGTACCGCACGCTGCTGGAAAAACGCCAGGCGCTGGAAGATGAGAAAAGTAAGCTGAACGGGCGCGTAACGGCGATGCCGAAAACGCAGCAGGAAATTGTTCGTCTGACGCGTGATGTGGAGTCCGGTCAGCAGGTCTATATGCAGTTGCTGAACAAGCAACAGGAACTGAAGATTACCGAGGCCAGTACGGTCGGTGATGTGCGCATTGTCGATCCCGCGATTGCCCAACCTGGCGTGCTGAAGCCGAAAACGGCGCTGATTATTCTCGGCAGTATCATTCTCGGTTTAATGCTTTCGGTGGTGGGCGTACTGCTGCGTTCTCTGTTTAATCGCGGTATTGAAAGCCCGCAGGCGCTGGAAGAGCATGGTATCAGCGTGTATGCCAGTATTCCGCTATCTGAATGGCAAAAAGCGCGTGATAACGTTCAGACCATTAAAGGTGTGAAACGCTACAAGCAAAGCCAGCTGTTGGCCGTGGGGAATCCAACGGATCTCGCGATAGAAGCGGTCCGTAGCCTGCGTACCAGCCTGCACTTTGCCATGATGCAGGCGCGTAACAACGTGTTGATGCTGACCGGCGTCAGCCCGTCGATTGGTAAAACGTTTGTCTGCGCCAACCTGGCGGCAGTCATCAGCCAGACCAACAAACGCGTGCTGTTGATCGACTGCGATATGCGCAAAGGCTATACCCACGAACTACTGGGGACCAATAACGTCAACGGCCTGTCTGAGATCCTGATTGGCAAGGGGGATATCTCATCCAGCGCCAAACCGACATCGATTCCGCATTTTGATCTGATCCCTCGCGGTCAAGTCCCTCCCAATCCTTCCGAGCTGTTGATGAGCGAGCGTTTCGGCGAACTGATTGCCTGGGCCAGCTCGCACTATGACCTGGTGCTGATTGACACTCCACCAATTCTGGCGGTGACCGATGCGGCGATTGTTGGCCGTCATGTCGGCACCACGCTGATGGTGGCGCGTTATGCGGTCAACACGCTGAAAGAGGTGGAAACCAGCCTGAGTCGCTTCGAGCAAAATGGCATTCAGGTTAAAGGGGTGATCCTCAACTCGATCTTCCGTCGTGCCAGCGGGTATCAGGATTACGGCTACTACGAATACGAATACACGTCGGATGCGAAATAAATCACCAACCCTGCCGGATGCGGCAAAAACGCCTTATCCGGCCTACAAAAGCGTATCTATCCGGAAACGAAAATGACGACAGAAAACCCGCTAATTTCAATTTATATGCCAACCTGGAACCGCCAGCAGCTGGCCATTCGGGCGATTAAATCGGTGTTGCGCCAGGACTACCCTCACTGGGAGATGATCATTGTGGATGATTGCTCTTCCTCATATGAGCAGTTGCAGCAGTTTGTTGAGGAACTCAACGATCCGCGCGTGTCGTATACACATAATTCCACCAACTCCGGGGCCTGTGCGGTGCGTAATCAGGCCATTATGCAGGCCAACGGGCAATACATTACGGGGATTGATGATGATGATGAATGGACGCCGAACCGCCTGAGCGTGTTCCTGCAGTATCGGCATCAACTGGTCACACGGGCGTTTCTGTATGCCAATGACTATGTCTGTGAGGGCGAAGTGTATTCGCAGCCGACCAGTCTGCCGCTCTATCCGAAGTCCGTTTATTCACGCCGCAGGTTTTATAAGCGCAACATCATTGGTAATCAGGTATTTACCTGGGCATGGCGGTTTAAAGCATGCCTGTTCGATACCACGCTGAAAGCGGCGCAGGATTACGACATCTTCCTGCGCATGGTGGTGGCGTATGGCAAACCGTGGAAGGTCAAAGAGGCGACGCAGATCCTGCATGTGAATCACGGCGAGATGCGTATTACCTCATCGCCGAATAAATTCTCCGGCTACTTTCAGTTTTACCGCAAGCACAAAGGCAAATTTGACCGGGCCAGCAAGAAATATCAGTTGTTTACCCTCTATCAGATCCGCAACAAACGGATGAACTGGCGCACGCTGCTGACGCTGCTTTCTGTTCGCAACAGTAAGCGTCTGGCCGACGGACTGCGAGGACGCTAATTATGCTGGAAGATTTACGCGCGAACGGCTGGAGTCTGCGCCCCTGCTGCATGGTGGCGGCCTATCGGATTGCCCATTTTTGCTCCGTCTGGCGTAAAAAAAATATCATAAACAACCTGTGGGCCGCCCCGGTGCTGGTGATGTACCGTCTTATCACCGAATGCCTGTTTGGCTATGAAATTCAGGCTGCTGCATCAATTGGTCGTCGTTTCACCATCCATCATGGCTATGGGGTGGTTATCAATAAACACGTGGTGGCGGGGGATGATTTTACCCTACGCCACGGCGTCACTATCGGCAATCTTGGTGCCAACGATCCATCCTGTCCGGTCATCGGTAACGGCGTTGAGTTGGGGGCCAATGTCACCCTGCTCGGCGACGTTGCTATTGGCGATAACGTGACGATTGGCGCCGGGAGCGTTGTGGTGGATAGCGTCCCGGACAATACGCTGGTCGTGGGCGAGAAGGCACGGGTGAAGGTAATAAAATGAAGATATTACAGTTTAATGTCCGACTCGCAGAAGGTGGGGCGGCAGGCGTGGCGTTAGATTTGCATCTGAGGTCGCTGGAAAAAGGGCTGTCGTCGCGGTTTGTCTATGGCTATGGCAAAGGCGGTAAAAAAAGCGCCAGTCATGCGAATTTCCCGCAGGTTATCAAATATACGCCGCGCCTGACGTCGGCGGCGAACATTGCGCTGTTTCGTTTCGCGAACCGCGACATGTTTGGCAATCTCAACAAGTTATATCGTGAAGTTACCCGCACCTCCGGCCCGCTGGTACTGCATTTTCACGTGTTGCACAGCTACTGGTTGAACCTGGAAGAGGTGGTGACCTTTTGCCAAAAAGTGAAGGCGCATAAACCGGATATCACTTTCGTCTGGACGCTGCACGATCACTGGAGCGTGACCGGGCGCTGTGCCTTTACCGATGGCTGCGAAGGCTGGAAAACGGGCTGTCAGAAATGCCCAACGCTCAGCAACTATCCGCCGGTAAAAGTCGATAAAGCCCATCAGCAGTTGCCCGGTAAGCGGCAGATGTTTCGCGCCATGCTGGCGCTGGGTTGCCAGTTTATCTCGCCCAGTCAACATGTGGCCGACGCATTCAACAGCCTGTATGGCGTGGGACGCTGCCGTATTATCAATAATGGCATTGATGTGGCAACTGAAGCCATTCTTGGCGAACTGCCCGCGATGCCTGCGGAGAGCGGTCGGCCGAAAATTGCCGTGGTGGCTCATGACCTGCGCTATGACGGCAAAACCAGTCAACAACTGGTGCGAGCGATTGCCGCGCTTGGGGACAAAATTGAGCTGCATACCTTCGGCAAATTTTCGCCATTTGCGGGAGATAACGTCATCAACCACGGTTTTGAGAGCGATAAGCGCACGTTGATGAGTGCGCTTAACCAGATGGATGGACTGGTGTTCAGCTCCCGTGTCGATAACTACCCGCTGATTCTGTGCGAAGCACTTTCCATCGGCGTACCGGTAATTGCCACACACAGCGATGCCGCGCAGGAAGTGCTGACTAAATCAGGCGGCAAAACGTTCAGCGAAGCGGACGTATTGCAGCTGGTGCAGCTGAAAAAATCAGACATTGCGCAGGCGGTATTTGACACGTCCCTTACCGCGTTCAGCCAGCGCAGTCGGGTGGCATACAGTGGGCAACAGATGCTGGAGGAATATGTCTCGTTCTATCAGAATCTGTAGCTATCTGGTGCTACCACTGCTTTATCTGCTGGTTAACGTCAAACTTGCCCAGCTTGGCGAGAGCTTCCCGATAACCATCGTCACGTTCTTGCCCGTTCTGCTGTTGCTGTTTGTCGAGCGCATCAATATCAAAAAATTAATGATCGCACTGGGTGTGGGGGGCGGGCTGACGGCGTTTAACTACCTGTTCGGTCAATCACTGGATGCCAGCAAGTACGTAACGTCAGCGATGCTGTTTGTTTATACCGTGGTGATTATTGGCATGGTGTGGAGTATTCGCTTCAAAACCATTTCACCGCATAACTACATTAAGATTTTGCGTTTTTTCTGGCTGGTGGTGGGGCTGGTGGTGGGGTTAGCTGCGGTTGAAATGGCACAAATAATTCTCAGCGGCGGCAGCAGTTTAATGGAAGTTATTTCGAAATATCTTATTTACAGTAACAGCTATGTTCTGAATTTTATTAAGTTTGGTGGGAAACGTACCACCGCACTCTATTTCGAACCGGCATTCTTCGCTCTGGCGTTAATCTCAATTTGGCTCAGTATCAAACAGTTTGGTATCAAAACACCTAAGTCCGATGCTATGATTCTGGCAGGGGTAATATTATCAGGATCTTTTTCAGGGGTAATGACGTTTATTTTGTTTTATCTCCTGGAGTGGGCATTCCAGTACCTGAATAAGGATGCGATAAAAAAGAAGCTACCGCTGGCGATAATCTCATTAAGCGTGTTTTTAGTTGGGGTGATATTTGCTTTTCCGTACATCGCAACGCGGCTTGGTGATTTAGGAACTGAAGGTTCGTCATCGTATTATCGTATCGTAGGACCATTGGTGATGGTCGGTTATTCATTACTGAATGTTGATGGCGTAGTGAGATTTGGCTCACTTTATGAATACGTTGCGTCATTCGGAATTTTTAACGGTGCAGATGTCGGTAAAACAATAGACAATGGTTTGTATCTGCTGATTATTTATTTTTCATGGTTCGCGGTGATATTAGCCCTGTGGTACATGGGGAAGGTCATGAAAATGATGATCAATGCGTTTGGCGATAATCAGAATTATCGGGTGCAGCTTTATCTTTTTACACCGTTGTCACTGTTTTTTACAGGTTCAGTATTTAGTCCGGAATACGCATTTTTAATTGTGTGTCCGTTTATATTGCGCAAGGCGCTGAATATCGCGAGGTAACTCACATGCTGCTCAGTATCATTACCGTCGCCTTTCGCAATCTGGAAGGGATCGTCAAAACTCACGCATCGCTGGCACATCTGGCGCAAGCGGGTGATATCAGTTTTGAGTGGATTGTTGTTGATGGCGGCTCCTCGGATGGTACATCGGCGTTTCTTGAAGGACTCAGTGGGGAACACCGGTTACGGTTTGTCAGCGAGCCGGATAACGGCATCTATGATGCGATGAACAAAGGCATCGCGATGGCGCGCGGGCGGTTCGCGCTGTTCCTCAACTCCGGGGATATTCTGCATGCGGATGCGGCACATTTTATCCGCCAGTTAAAAACGCAGAGCGACCAAACCATGGTCATTGGCGATGCGTTGCTGGATTTCGGCAATGGCAACAAAATTAAGCGCCGGGCAAAACCAGGTTGGTATATTTATCACAGCCTGCCCGCCAGCCACCAGGCGATATTCTTTCCGCTCTCAGGACTGAATGTCTGGCATTATGATTTGCAATATAAAATATCGTCTGATTACGCGTTGGCAGCACAATTATACAAGTCCGGTTACGCTTTTAAAAAGCTGAGCGGGTTGGTATCGGAGTTTTCCATGGGCGGAGTGTCAACGACGAATAATCTGGAATTGTGTCGGGATGCCAAAAAAGTACAGCGCCAGATATTACACATGCCAGGTTTTTGGACCGGATTGTCAGAATATTTACGTCTGCGCACAACTGGTAAAACTAAAACCTTATATGGGAAAACGTAAGGGCATAGTATGCAAGATTTAAGCGGATTTGAAGTGCCTGGAGGTTTTCGCGGCGGTGGTGCTATTAAAGTGCAATTATGGTGGGCAGTGCAAGCAACATTATTTCGCTGGTCTCCACAGGTCATGTATCGCTGGCGTGCATTTTTATTACGAATGTTTGGCGCAAAAATAGGAAAAAACGTAGTCATTCGGCCTTCAGTAAGAATTACTTATCCGTGGAAATTAACCCTGGGAGATTATGCCTGGGTGGGTGACGACGCGGTTTTATATACGTTAGGTGATATTACGATTGGCGCCCACGCGGTTATTTCACAAAAAAGTTATTTATGCACCGGGAGTCATGATTATGCCAGTCAACATTTTGATATTAACGCCACGCCGATTGTGGTTGGCGCTAAATGCTGGTTGGCGACAGATGTCTTTGTCGCGCCTGGCGTGACGATTGGCGATGGCACCGTCGTTGGAGCACGAAGCAGCGTATTTAAATCGCTGCCAGCAAATGTCATTTGTCGGGGAAATCCCGCAGTAGTCACGCGCGAACGCGTCGAGAAAGTTACTCCCTGAGGGGATCACTGAAGAGGTTATAACATGTCAAAAGTCGCTCTCATTACTGGCGTAACCGGGCAGGATGGTTCTTACCTGGCAGAGCTTCTGCTGGAAAAAGGGTATGAAGTACACGGTATTAAGCGTCGCGCTTCATCATTCAACACCGAACGTGTGGACCACATCTACCAGGATCCGCATTCAGGCAATCCCAAATTTCATCTGCACTATGGCGATTTGACCGACTCCTCCAACCTGACCCGTATTTTACAGGAAGTCCAACCGGATGAAGTCTATAACCTGGGCGCCATGAGCCATGTCGCGGTGTCGTTTGATTCACCGGAATACACCGCAGACGTTGATGCGATCGGCACCTTGCGTTTGCTGGAGGCGATCCGCTTCCTTGGTCTGGAGAAAAAGACCCGTTTTTATCAGGCGTCCACCTCTGAGCTGTACGGTCTGGTACAGGAAATCCCGCAGAAAGAGAGCACGCCGTTCTATCCGCGCTCGCCGTATGCCGTTGCCAAGCTGTACGCCTACTGGATAACCGTCAACTACCGCGAGTCTTACGGGATGTATGCCTGTAACGGCATTTTGTTCAACCACGAGTCTCCGCGCCGCGGCGAAACCTTTGTTACTCGCAAAATTACCCGGGCGATCGCCAACATCGCTCAGGGGCTGGAGTCTTGCTTGTACCTGGGCAACATGGATTCACTGCGCGACTGGGGGCATGCCAAAGATTACGTCAGGATGCAGTGGATGATGCTGCAGCAGGATAAGCCGGAAGATTTCGTGATTGCCACCGGCGTGCAGTATTCCGTGCGCCAGTTTGTAGAAATGGCGGCCGCTCAGCTGGGGATTAAATTGCGCTTTGAAGGTGAGGGCGTGAATGAGAAAGGCATCGTGGTTTCTGTGACCGGACACGATGCGCCGGGGGTGAAACCCGGGGATGTCATGATTGCCGTTGATCCGCGCTACTTCCGTCCGGCTGAGGTGGAAACGCTGCTGGGCGATCCGGCCAAAGCCCATGAAAAACTGGGCTGGAAACCGGAAATCACACTGCGCCAGATGATCTCGGAAATGGTTGCCAACGATCTTGATGCGGCGAAGAAACATTCCCTGCTCAAGTCGCACGGTTACGAGGTCGCTATCGCGCTGGAGTACTAAGGATGAAGACACAACGTATTTTTGTGGCGGGCCATCGCGGGATGGTGGGGGCCGCCATCGTCAGACAATTGTCGCAGCGAAATAACGTAGAGCTGGTGCTGCGTACCCGCGACCAGCTTAATCTGCTGGACGCCGGTGCGGTGCAGGCGTTCTTCGCCACTGAACACATTGATCAGGTTTATCTGGCGGCGGCAAAAGTAGGGGGGATTGTGGCAAATAATACTTATCCTGCTGATTTTATTTATGAAAACATGATGATTGAGAGCAACATTATTCATGCAGCGCATCTGCATAACGTGAATAAACTGTTGTTTCTCGGGTCATCCTGTATTTATCCCAAGCAAGCCACCCAGCCAATCGCTGAAAGTGAACTGTTGCAGGGGACTCTTGAACCGACCAATGAACCGTATGCGATTGCCAAAATTGCCGGTATCAAGCTGTGCGAATCGTATAACCGGCAGTATGGCCGTGATTATCGCTCGGTGATGCCGACCAATCTGTACGGACCGCATGACAACTTTCATCCGAGTAATTCGCATGTGATCCCGGCTCTGCTGCGCCGCTTTCATGAGGCTCGCGAGCAAAATACGCCGGATGTGGTGGTGTGGGGAAGCGGGACGCCAATGCGTGAATTTCTGCATGTCGACGATATGGCGGCGGCCAGTATCCACGTGATGGAGCTGGCTCAGGAAGTGTTGCAGGAATATACCCAACCAATGCTGTCGCATATCAACGTGGGCACTGGCGTGGACTGCACCATCCGTGAACTGGCCCAGACCATCGCGCAGGTTGTGGGTTACAAGGGGCGCGTGGTGTTTGACGCCAGCAAACCGGACGGCACGCCGCGCAAATTGCTCGACGTTACGCGTCTGCATCAGTTGGGCTGGTATCACGAGATATCTCTGGAAGCGGGGCTTGCCAGTACATATCAGTGGTTCCTTGAAAACCAGCAGCGTTACCGGGGGTAAGCATGTTTTTACGTCATGAGGATTTTGCCACCGTTGTACGTTCAACTCCGCTGATTTCCATCGATTTGATCGTGGAAAACGCCCACGGCGAATTTCTGCTTGGCAAGCGCCTCAATCGTCCGGCGCAGGGGTACTGGTTCGTGCCCGGCGGTCGGGTGCAAAAAGATGAACCGCTGCGCGCGGCCTTTGAGCGGCTGACTGGCGCTGAGCTGGGGTTACGTTTACCGCTGTCCGCTGCAGAGTTTTACGGGGTCTGGCAGCACTTCTATGACGACAACTTTTCCGGGGAAGATTTCTCAACGCATTACATCGTGCTGGGATTTCGTCTGCGGGTGTCGGAAAACGACCTGCAGCTGCCTGACGTTCAACATGACGCGTACCGCTGGCTGGCAATTGAAGAGATTCTGACCAGTGACCACGTGCACGACAACAGCCGGGCTTACTTCTGTGAGAAGAGTCAGGCCGGAGTACCCGGGCTATGAAGATCCTTGTGTATGGCATCAACTATTCGCCGGAGTTGACCGGTATCGGTAAATACACCGGTGAAATGGTGGAGTGGATGGCGCAACAGGGGCATGACGTACGGGTGATCACTGCGCCGCCTTATTATCCGCAGTGGAAGGTCAACGGTCGCTATTCATCCTGGCGCTATCGTCGTGAAGAGGGCGATGCCATCGTCTGGCGTTGTCCGCTGTATGTGCCTGAGCAGCCTTCTACGCTCAAGCGTGTGCTGCATCTAGGCAGTTTCGCTCTGAGTAGTTTCTTTCCGCTGCTGGCGCAGCGTCGCTGGAAGCCGGATCGCATCATTGGGGTAGTACCGACGCTGTTTTGTACGCCGGGCATGCGTCTGCTGGCGAAGCTGTCCGGGGCGCGCACGCTGCTGCATATTCAGGATTACGAAGTCGATGCCATGCTGGGGCTTGGCATGGCGGGCAAAGGCAAGCGTGGCGCGGTGGCAAAACTGGCCAGCGCCTTTGAGCGCAGTGGGCTGTTGAATATGGATCATATTTCGACCATTTCTCGCTCAATGATGAATAAAGCGCAGGAGAAGGGCGTTGATGCACAGAAGGTCATTTTCTTTCCGAACTGGTCAGAAGTAGCGCGTTTTCGTGACGTGAACGATGCCGATGCTCTGGCGTTGCGCCAGCAACTGGGCTTGCCTGATGATAAAAAAATCATTCTCTATTCAGGCAATATCGGTGAAAAGCAAGGGCTGGAGAGTGTGATCGACGCAGCGGCCCTGTTGAGCGAACAGCCCTGGCTGTTTGTGATTGTCGGGCAGGGCGGGGGGAAAGCGCGGCTGGAGAGTATGTCTAGTGAACGCGGCCTGAACAATGTGATGTTCTTTCCGCTGCAATCTTATGACGCGCTGCCTGCGCTGCTCAAGATGGCGGACTGCCATCTGGTGGTACAAAAGCGCGGTGCGGCGGATGCCGTATTGCCCTCCAAACTGACCAATATCCTCGCCGTTGGCGGTAACGCGGTGATTACCGCCGAACCGGAGACCGAGTTGGGTCAGCTGTGTGACGCTCACCCAGGCATCGCGGTGTGTGTCGAGCCTGAATCAGTGAATGCGCTGGTTGGCGGGATTCAACAGACGCTAACCATACCAAAAGTTAATACGGTGGCACGTGAGTATGCCGAACGCACGTTGGATAAAGAAAACGTGCTGAGCCAATTTATTGCAGATATTCGGGGGACATGATGAGTCAAAGCAAACTCTTTCCGGTGGTGATGGCCGGTGGCTCGGGTAGCCGTTTATGGCCTCTGTCCCGCGTGTTGTATCCAAAGCAGTTCCTGTGCCTGAAAGGCGACCTCACCATGCTGCAGACAACGATTTGTCGTCTGAACGGCGTGGAGTGCGAAAGCCCGGTGGTTATCTGTAATGAACAACACCGTTTCATTGTGGCGGAACAGCTACGACAACTGCACAAGCTGACTGAGAATATTATTCTCGAACCCGCCGGGCGCAATACGGCACCGGCGATAGCACTGGCCGCGCTGGCGGCAAAACGTCAAAGTCCGGGGGAAGATCCGCTGCTGTTGGTATTGGCGGCCGATCACATGATTGCCGACGAGGAGGCATTTCGCGAGGCGGTTCGCAATGCAATACCCTACGCCAGCGCGGGTAAGCTGGTGACGTTTGGCATCGTGCCGGACCAGCCGGAGACCGGCTATGGTTATATACGTCGCGGCGAGGTTTCGCCATCCAATACTGACGCCGTGGCTTTTCAGGTGGCGCAGTTTGTTGAAAAGCCCAATCTGGAAACCGCGCAGGCTTACGTGGCGAGCGGCGACTACTACTGGAACAGCGGCATGTTTCTGTTCCGGGCCGGGCGCTATCTGGAAGAACTGAAAAAATATCGCCCCGACATTCTTGAGGCCTGCGAAAACGCCATGAGTACGGTTGACCCCGATCTTGATTTTATCCGCGTTGATGAACAGGCGTTTCTCGCCTGCCCGGAAGAGTCTGTGGACTATGCGGTAATGGAACGTACGGCCGATGCGGTGGTGATGCCCATGAACGCAGGCTGGAGCGATGTTGGCTCCTGGTCATCATTGTGGGAAATCAGCGCCCATACCGCTGAAGGCAATGTGCATCATGGTGACGTCATTAGCCATAAAACGGAAAACAGCTACGTGTATGCCGAGTCTGGCCTGGTGACGACCGTCGGGGTGAAGGATCTGGTGGTGGTGCAGACCAAAGATGCGGTGCTGATAGCCGATCGCAACGCGGTGCAGGACGTCAAAAAAGTGGTGGAGCAAATTAAAGCTGACGGACGCCATGAACACCATATTCACCGTGAAGTTTACCGTCCATGGGGCAAGTACGACTCTATTGATGCCGGAGACCGTTACCAGGTGAAGCGAATTACCGTTAAACCCGGTGAGGGATTGTCCGTGCAGATGCATCATCACCGGGCTGAACACTGGGTTGTGGTGGCTGGTACCGCGAAGGTGACAATCAATAACGACATTAAACTGCTCGCTGAAAACGAGTCTGTCTATATTCCGCTGGGGGCGACCCATTGTCTGGAGAACCCGGGGAAAATCCCGCTCGATCTGATTGAAGTGCGCTCCGGATCTTACCTCGATGAGGATGATGTGGTGCGGTTTGCGGACAGATACGGGCGCGCTTAACACAACATCATCGTTGCCGGATGGCGGCGTGTACGCCTTATCCGGCCTACAAACGAACGGTTAGTCATTTTTTGAAAAATATCTCCATTCAGGAGAGGGCTAACTGTTGCCTGAAGAAGGGTAAATCATGACGAAATTAACCTGTTTCAAAGCCTACGATATTCGCGGCAGGCTGGGCGAAGAGCTGAATGAAGATATCGCGTGGCGTATTGGCCGCGCTTATGGCGAGTACCTGAAGCCAAAAACGATTGTCCTTGGCGGCGATGTGCGCCTGACCAGTGAGACGCTGAAGCTGGCGCTGGCGAAAGGACTGCAGGATGCAGGCGTGGATGTGCTGGATATTGGCATGTCGGGTACCGAAGAGATTTATTTTGCCACTTTCCACCTGGGCATTGACGGCGGTATTGAAGTGACCGCCAGCCATAATCCGATGGATTACAACGGCATGAAGCTGGTGCGGGAAGGGGCTCGGCCCATCAGCGGTGATACCGGTCTGCGCGACGTGCAGCGCCTGGCGCAAGCCAATGACTTCCCGGCGGTTGATGAGACAAAACGTGGCCGCTACCAGCGCATTACTACCCGTGATGCCTACATTGACCACCTGCTGGGTTACATCAATCCAGCCAATCTGAAACCGATGAAGCTGGTGCTCAATTCCGGCAACGGCGCGGCAGGTCCGGTGGTTGACGCCATTGAAGACCGTTTTAAGGCGCTGGGCGTGCCGGTCGAGTTCATCAAAATTCACAACATGCCGGATGGCAACTTCCCCAACGGTATTCCCAATCCTCTGCTGCCGGAATGCCGGGCCGACACGCGCAATGCGGTGATTGAACACGGCGCGGATATGGGGATTGCCTTCGACGGTGATTTTGACCGCTGCTTCCTGTTCGATGAAAAAGGTCAGTTCATTGAAGGCTACTACATTGTCGGCCTGCTGGCGGAAGCGTTTCTGGAGAAGAATCCGGGGGCGAAAATTATCCACGACCCACGCCTGTCCTGGAACACCGTGGATGTGGTGACGGCGGCAGGCGGTAAACCGGTGATGTCTAAAACCGGGCACGCGTTTATCAAAGAGCGGATGCGCCGTGAAGATGCCATTTATGGCGGTGAAATGAGCGCGCACCACTATTTCCGCGATTTTGCCTATTGCGACAGCGGAATGATCCCGTGGCTGCTGGTGGCGGAGCTGCTGTGTCTGAAAGGGCAGTCGCTGGGCGAACTGGTTCGTGACCGGATGGTGGCCTACCCGGCGAGCGGAGAAATAAACAGTACACTGGCAGAGCCGACGGCGGCGATTGCGCGCGTGGAGCAGCATTTTTCCCGTGAGGCGTTGTCGGTGGACAGAACGGACGGTATCAGCATGTCGTTTGTCGACTGGCGCTTTAATTTACGCTCATCCAATACCGAACCGGTGGTGCGCCTGAACGTGGAATCGCGCGGAGATATTCCGTTGATGGAAGCGCGAACGCGCACTCTTCTGGCATTACTGAATCAGTAATGCTGGTGCTTCCTTTGCCCGAAGCTGGGCAAAGGGTGACTAACAGGAACCACGATGACACATCTAAAAAAGCGCGAACGCGCCAAAACCAATGCGTCGTTAATTTCGATGGTGCAACGCTTTTCAGATATCACCATCATGTTTGGCGGGTTGTGGGTAATCTGCGAATTAAGCGGTTTGCCTTTCCTGTACATGCACCTGCTGGTGGCGCTGATCACGCTGGTCGTTTTTCAGATGCTCGGTGGCATAACGGATTTTTATCGCTCCTGGCGCGGTGTCAAAATTTCCACTGAGCTGGTGCTGTTGCTGCAAAACTGGACGCTGAGTCTGATTTTTTGCGCAGGTCTGATCGCCTTTAATAACGATTTTGATAACCGTCTCGCTGTCTGGCTGGCGTGGTATCTGCTATCCAGCGTTGGCCTGGTGTTGAGCCGTTCGTTTATTCGCTACGGCGCGGGATGGTTGCGTAATCGCGGTTATAACACGCGCCGGGTGGCGGTGGCAGGGGACCTGCCCGCCGGACAAATGCTATTGGACAGTTTTCGCCATGAACCTTGGCTGGGATTTGAAGTGGCGGGGGTCTATCACGATCCTATCCCTGGAAAAAACTCCCGCGACTGGGCCGGTAATCTGCAACAGCTGGTGGACGACGCCAAAGCCTCTCGTATTCATAACGTTTATATCGCCATGTCGATGAGCGATGGCGCCAGCGTCAAAAAACTGGTTCGTGAGCTGGCCGACACCACCTGTTCGGTGATCCTTATTCCTGATGTCTTTACCTTTAACATTCTGCATTCACGGATTGAGGAGATGAATGGCGTTCCGGTGGTGCCGCTGTATGACACGCCGCTCTCGGGGATTAATCGTCTGTTAAAGCGCGCGGAAGATATCGTGCTGGCTTCGCTGATCCTGCTGCTTATTTCTCCGGTGCTGTGTGGCATAGCGCTACTGGTAAAACTGACCTCCAAAGGACCGGTGATTTTCCGCCAGACCCGCTATGGCATGGACGGCAAACCGATCAAAGTCTGGAAGTTTCGTTCGATGAAAGTGATGGAAAACGACGCGGTGGTGACGCAGGCGACGCAAAACGATCCGCGCGTTACCCCTGTGGGGAATTTCCTGCGCCGAACATCGCTCGATGAACTGCCGCAGTTTATTAACGTGCTGACCGGAGGCATGTCTATCGTCGGGCCACGCCCACATGCGGTAGCGCATAACGAACAGTATCGCCAACTGATCGAGGGGTACATGTTACGCCATAAGGTGAAACCGGGGATTACCGGCTGGGCGCAAATCAACGGCTGGCGGGGTGAAACCGATACGCTGGAAAAAATGGAAAAACGTGTGGAATTTGACCTCGAATACATTCGCGAGTGGAGCGTGTGGTTCGATATCAAAATTGTTTTTCTGACGGTATTCAAAGGCTTTGTCAACAAAGCGGCGTATTAACATGAGTTTACGAGAAAAAACGCTTAACGGCGCAAAGTGGTCGGCGATTGCCACGGTGATCATCATTGGTCTGGGGCTTATCCAGATGACCGTACTGGCACGGATTATTGATAACCACCAGTTCGGGTTGTTAACCGTGGCGCTGGTGATCATCGCGCTGGCCGATACGTTGTCTGACTTTGGTATCGCCAACTCAATTATTCAGCGTAAAGAGATTGGCTATCTTGAACTGACCACGCTGTACTGGCTCAACGTTGGGATGGGTATCGTGGTATGCGTGGCGATGTTTCTGTTGAGCGAGACGATTGCCCATGTGCTCAATAACCCAGAACTGGCACCGCTCATCAAAACCTTATCACTGGCGTTTGTGGTGATACCGCACGGGCAGCAGTTTCGCGCGCTGATGCAAAAAGAGCTGGCCTTCAACAAAATTGGCATGATTGAAACCAGTTCGGTACTGGCCGGTTTTACCTTTACCGTAGTCAGCGCCCATTTCTGGCCGCTCGCACTGACGGCCATTCTCGGGTATCTGGTAAACAGTACGCTACGTACGCTGCTGTTCGGCTATTTTGGTCGCTGGATTTACCGTCCGGGGCTGCATTTTTCTCTGGCATCGGTTTCGTCGAATCTGTGTTTTGGTGCGTGGCTGACGGCAGACAGCATCATCAATTACATCAATACCAACCTTTCCACGCTGGTTTTAGCCCGCACGTTGGGAGCTGGCGTGGCGGGCGGATTCAATCTCGCCTGGAATGTGGCGGTTGTCCCCCCGATCAAACTGAACCCGATTATCACCCGCGTGCTGTTTCCGGCGTTTGCCAAAATCCAGGACGACAGTGAAAAGCTGCGAGTGAATTTTTACAAGCTGCTGTCGGTGGTTGGGATTATCAACTTCCCGGCGCTGCTGGGACTGATGGTGGTGTCGAATAACGTGGTGCCGCTGGTATTCGGCGAGAAGTGGAACGGCATTATCCCCATCCTGCAACTGCTGTGCATTGTTGGGCTGCTGCGCTCGGTGGGGAATCCAATAGGATCGCTTTTGATGGCGAAAGCGCGGGTTGATATCAGCTTTAAATTCAATGTGTTCAAAACCTTTCTGTTTATTCCCGCCATTTTCATCGGTGGACATCTGGCCGGGGCAATTGGCGTGACGCTGGGCTTTTTGTTGGTCCAGGTGATTAACACAGTCCTCAGCTATTTCGTGATGATTAAACCTGTTCTTGGCCCCAGCTACCGCCAGTACATGCTCAGTCTTTGGCTGCCGTTGTATCTCTCCTTGCCAACCCTTGTGGTGAGTTATGCGCTGGGTGTGTTGCTGCATGGGCAACTGTCGTTGGGCGTGTTGTTGGGGAGCCAGATAGCGGCAGGGGCGCTGGCGTTTGCGCTAATGATGGTGCTGTCGCGTCATCCGCTGGTGGTGGAAATAAAACGCCAGCTCTGTCGCAGTGAAAAAATGAAAACCTTGCTCCGTGCAGGATAAGAACAACGCTTTAAGAGGTCATAATGAAACTATTAATTTTGGGCAACCATACCTGCGGGAACCGAGGGGATAGCGCGATCCTGCGCGGTTTGCTGGATGCCATTAACGCGTTGCGTCCTGAGACTGAAGTGGATGTTATGAGCCGTTACCCGGTGAGCTCCTCATGGTTGCTGAACCGCCCGGTGATGGGCGATCCGCTGTATTCGCAGATGAAGCAACACAACAACGCAGCGGGTGTTATGGGGCGCGTGAAGAAAGTGCTGCGTCGCCGCTATCAGCATCAGGTACTGCTCTCGCGTGTTACCGACTCCGGTAATCTGCGCAATATCGCTATCGCCCAGGGTTTTACCGATTTTGTTCGTCTGCTGTCGCGCTATGACGCCATCATCCAGGTCGGCGGATCGTTCTTTGTCGATCTGTATGGCGTACCGCAGTTTGAACATGCCCTGTGTTCGTTTATGGCGAAAAAACCGTTGTACATGATTGGTCACAGCGTGGGGCCATTCCAGGATGAGCAGTTTAATCAACTGGCGAACTACGTGTTTGGTCACTGTAATGCGTTGATTTTACGTGAATCCGTCAGTCTTGATCTGATGAAGCGCAGCGCAATTACCACGGATAAAGTTGAAACAGGCGTGGATACGGCCTGGCTGGTCGACAATCATCATGAGGATTTTGAGCCAGGTTATGCGGTACAGCACTGGTTAGATATGGCGGCTAAACAGAAGACCGTTGCCATTACATTACGCGAGTTGGCCCCTTTTGATAAGCGTCTGGGGACAACGCAGCAGGCCTATGAGCAAGCCTTTGCCGGGGTGGTGAACCGCATCCTCGATGAAGGTTACCAGGTGATTGCACTGTCAACCTGCACCGGTATTGATAGTTACAACAAAGATGATCGCATGGTGGCGTTAAACCTGCGCCAGTATGTTAACGATTCGTCCAGATATCACGTGGTGATGGATGAACTTAACGATCTGGAGATGGGGAAGATTCTGGGAGCATGCGATCTGACGGTGGGTACTCGCTTGCACTCGGCCATCATCTCGATGAATTTTATGACGCCAGCCATCGCCATTAACTACGAGCATAAATCGGCAGGGATTATGCAACAGTTGGGGTTACCGGAGATGGCTGTCGATATTCGCCACCTGCTCGATGGCAGTCTGGAAGGAAAGGTCGCCGATACCCTCGGACAGTTACCTGATCTGAACATACGGCTTGGGGATGCTGTGACACGCGAACGCGAACGCGGGGTACACATGGTGCAGTCGGTTTTAACGCGTATTGAGGGGGAAAAATGAAGATTGGCTTTTTCCTGCTTAAATTTCCGCTCTCTTCTGAGACCTTTGTACTCAATCAGATAACCGCATTTATCGATATGGGCTACGACGTGGAGATTGTCGCTTTGCAGAAGGGCGATCTTGAAAATACGCATGCCTCATTTAATACCTACCGGTTGGGTGAAAAAACGCGCTGGTTGCTCAATGAACCGGAAAGCAAACTGGCGAAGCTGAAATATAGGGCCGCGGCGGCTCTGCACGGTCTCACCCGCGCAGCGACCTGGAAGGCGCTTAATGTTGCACGCTATGGCGAGGAGGCGCGCAATCTGATTTTGGCGGCTATTTGCGGCGGGAATCCGCAGGCGTTTCAGGCAGATGTCTTTATTGCTCATTTTGGGCCGGCAGGCGTAACCGCCGCCAAGCTGCGTGAGCTTGGGATGATCCGCGGAAAAATCGCCACGGTTTTTCACGGCGTCGATGTTTCGCATCGGGATGTGCTTACCCGCTATACCCCTGAGTATCAGCAACTGTTTCAACGTGGAGATTTGATGTTACCCATCAGCAATCTCTGGGCCGGACGTTTAAAAAACATGGGATGCCCGCCGCAAAAAATCGCGGTTTCGCGTATGGGTATCGACATGACGCGTTTTACCCCTCGCCAACTGAAAGCACCAGCTGCACCGCTGGAAATTATCTCTGTCGCCCGGTTAACCGAGAAAAAAGGACTGCACGTCGCCATCGAAGCCTGTCGACAGTTAAAAGAGCAGGGCGTCTCATTTCGTTATCGCATCCTGGGTATCGGCCCTTGGGAGCGTCGTTTACGTACGCTGATCGAGCAATATCAACTTGATGACGTGATTGAGATGCCTGGCTTTAAGCCCAGTCATCAGGTAAAGGAGATGCTTGAGCAGGCGGATGTATTTTTACTGCCGTCGATTACCGGAAGAGACGGCGATATGGAGGGGATCCCGGTGGCGCTGATGGAGGCGATGGCGGTAGGTATTCCGGTGATTTCTACCGTTCACAGTGGGATCCCTGAGCTGGTCGAGTCGGGCAAGTCTGGCTGGCTGGCACCGGAAAATGACGCGCAGGCACTGGCAGAGCGTTTAACGGCATTTAGCCTGCTCGACAGTGAGCAGGTACAGCCGATTGTGCAGTGCGCGCGCGAAAAAATTGAAACTGAATTTAATCAGTTAGCTATCAATAAACAGTTAGCCAGCCTGCTGCAAACGATGTAAATCGAGGTTGTATGTCAGAGAACAAACTCTCACGCCGTACTTTTCTGACGGCAGGCTCTGCGCTTGTCGTGCTGCATTCTCCCGTTGTCCGGGCGCTTGAATCATCGGACAGCGTCAACATTCAGGATTACAACCCAAAGGATTGGGTCGCTTCTTTCAGGCAGGCGTTCAAAGAAGGACAAACGGTAGTCGTACCCAAAGGACTGGAATGTAAGGATCTCAATACCGCTATCGTTATTCCTCCTGGCAAAACGCTACACCTCCAAGGGCGAATAAGCGGCAATGGCCGAGGGCGCTTTATTCTGCAGGATGGATGTAAGGTGATGGGCGAGCAGGGCGGGAGCCTGAGGAACGTTACCCTCGATGTGCGCGGTTCGGGCTGCGTAATAAAAGGGATTGCCATGAGTGGTTTCGGGCCAGTGACGCAAATCTATATCGGCGGCAAAACACCGAGGCTGATGCGCAATCTGACTATTCAGGATATTACCGTCACACGTGCTAACTATGGGATTCTGCGTCAGGGCTTTCATAATCGGATGGACGGCGTAAAGATTACAAACTGCCGTTTTAGCGATCTACAGGGAGATGCCATTGAGTGGAATGTGGCGATCAACGACAGCAACATCCTCATTTCTGATCATGTCATTGAACGTATTAACTGTACCAACGGCAATGTGAACTGGGGCATCGGCATTGGACTGGCGGGCAGTACCTATGACAATACCTATCCCGATGAACTGGCGGTAAAAAACTTTGTCGTGGCGAATATCACCGGTACCGACTGTCGACAGCTAGTCCATGTAGAGAACGGCAAACATTTTATCATTCGTAATATCACTGCACGAAATATTACCCCAGATTTTAGTAAGAAAGCGGGCATCGATAATGCGACGATCGCTATTTATGGCTGTGATAATTTCGTGATTGATAATATCAATATGGAAAATAGCGCAGGTATGCTCATTGGCTACGGTGTTATTAAAGGACGATATTTATCCATTCCGCAGAACTTTAAGTTAAATAATATCCATCTGGATAACACAAAACTTGAATATAAATTACGCGGCATTCAGATCTCATCAGGTAATGCAACGTCGTTCGTGGCCATCACCAACGTTGAGATGAAGCGAGCCACGCTTGAGTTGCACAACCAACCGCAGCACCTTTTTTTACGTAACATCAGAGTGATGCAGCAATCCGCAACAGGACCCGCGCTAAAGATGCACTTCGATCTACGCCAGGATGTGCGCGGCAAGTTTATGGCCAGACAGGACACACTACTCTCACTGGCCAACGTACATGCGGTAAACGAAAGCGGGCAAAGTTCAGTTGACATCGATCGGGTAAACCATCAGGTGGTGAATGTCGAAGCGGTGAATTTTCGACTGCCGGGGCAGGGGAGGTAACTTTGCGACCATTCCTGGCAAAAGTTATACCCGCCTGGGATTAAGATTACTGCATTCCGCAGTTAAGCGGCGTAACATACGCGGCATCGGAGTAATGTAATTCATACTGGCTAAAACAAGCTAAAAAGCTATAATTCAGCAACAATTGAATAGGTGAATGACTTAATGATTAATTTGAAAGCAGTTATTCCGGTAGCAGGTCTGGGGATGCACATGTTGCCAGCCACGAAGGCAATCCCTAAAGAGATGCTGCCGATCGTAGACAAGCCGATGATTCAGTACATTGTCGACGAAATTGTAGCTGCCGGTATCAAAGAAATCGTTCTGGTGACTCATGCGTCTAAGAACGCGGTTGAGAACCACTTCGACACCTCTTACGAACTCGAATCACTCCTTGAGCAGCGTGTTAAGCGCCAGTTATTAGCCGAGGTTCAGTCTATCTGTCCTCCGGGCGTGACTATCATGAACGTTCGTCAGGCTCAGTTGCTGGGTCTGGGGCATTCCATTCTTTGTGCTCGCCCTATCATTGGCGATAACCCGTTTGTCGTGGTATTACCTGACGTCGTTCTGGATACCGCAAGTGCGGATCCGTTGCGCTACAACCTCGCTGCCATGGTGGCACGTTTCAATGAAACCGGGCGCAGTCAGGTGCTGGCTAAACGTATGGAAGGTGATCTGTCTGAATACTCTGTTATTCAAACCAAAGAGGCTTTGGACAACGAAGGTAAAGTCAGCCGTATCGTTGAGTTCATTGAAAAACCCGACCAACCGCAAACGCTGGATTCCGATCTGATGGCCGTAGGGCGCTACGTGCTTTCGGCTGATATTTGGGCAGAACTGGAAAAAACTGAACCAGGTGCTTGGGGGCGTATTCAGTTAACTGATGCTATTGCAGAATTGGCTAAAAAACAGTCTGTTGATGCTATGCTGATGACAGGCGACAGCTACGACTGCGGCAAGAAGATGGGTTACATGCAGGCATTCGTTAAGTATGGACTGCGTAATCTGAAGGAAGGTCCGAAGTTCCGTAAGAGCATCGAGAATCTACTGAGCGAATAGAAGTTCACGTCTTTGTGACGGCAAGCCAGAAAAAATAGCGGCAGTTAACATCCCAGCTTCTATGCTTTAAGCAATGGAATGTTACTGTCGTTTTTTATATTAAAAATGAAGGATTACAATAAGTTAACCTACCAAGTTTAATCTGTTTTTTGTTGGATTTTTTCTTGTTTCTGGTCGCATTTGGTAAGACAATTAGCGTTTGAATTTTAGATAGCTTCGCGCTAACTGGTGAGGCTAGTTACATCATTATCATTAAGTAGTGCTCTGGTTGCTGCAAAGCCAGGGGCGGTAGCGTGCGTAATGCCCAGAAACGTGCATTATGTGCCAGCATATTAATAGTATTCGTATAAACGATATTCGGAATTAAACGTGAAAATACTAGTTACTGGTGGAGCGGGTTTCATTGGATCTGCAGTAGTTCGTCATATTATTAAAAATACTCAGGATACCGTTGTTAATGTCGATAAACTTACCTACGCCGGTAACCTGGAGTCCCTTGCCGAAGTCAGCGAAAATAATCGCTACTATTTTGAACACGCGGATATCTGTGATAAAGCGGCAATGGAGCGTATTTTTGCCACTCATCAACCGGATGCGGTGATGCACCTGGCAGCTGAAAGTCACGTTGACCGCTCCATTACAGGGCCAGCAGCATTTATCGAAACGAATATCGTCGGTACTTATGTACTGCTGGAAGCTGCTCGTGGCTACTGGAACGAGCTGGATGCAGATAAAAAACAGGCATTTCGTTTCCATCATATCTCCACAGATGAAGTATATGGCGACCTGCCACACCCTGACGAAGTATCTGCCGGTAGCGTGTTGTCTCTGTTTACGGAAAAGACAGCATATGCGCCGAGTAGCCCATATTCTGCTTCAAAGGCCTCAAGCGATCATCTGGTTCGCGCATGGTTGCGCACCTACGGCTTCCCAACAATTGTCACCAACTGTTCCAATAACTACGGGCCATATCACTTCCCTGAAAAACTAATCCCGCTGGTGATTCTGAATGCGCTGGAAGGTAAAGCATTGCCAATTTATGGCAAAGGCGACCAGATTCGCGACTGGCTTTATGTCGAAGATCACGCCCGAGCGTTGTACACAGTTGTGACTCAGGGAGTTGTAGGTGAAACCTACAATATCGGTGGTCATAACGAGAAGAAAAACCTGGACGTGGTACATACTATTTGCGACCTGCTGGATGAAATCATACCGAAGGAAGGTTCCTACCGCGATCAGATTACTTATGTCGCGGATCGCCCTGGGCATGACCGTCGCTACGCGATTGATGCTGAGAAAATCAGCCGTGAACTGGGCTGGAAGCCGCAGGAAACCTTCGAGAGCGGGATCCGTAAGACTGTTGAATGGTATCTGTCGAATACGCAATGGGTTGAAAATGTGAAAAGCGGCGCCTACAAGACGTGGATCGAACAGAATTACGGAGAACGCCAGTAATGAATATTCTGCTGTTTGGTAAAACGGGCCAGGTGGGTTGGGAATTGCAACGTGCGCTAGTCCCGCTGGGGAACCTGATTGCGTTAGATGTACATTCGACTGATTATTGTGGTGACTTTAGTAATCCACAGGGCGTGGCAGACACCGTACGTAGTATCCGGCCTGACGTTATCGTCAACGCAGCTGCCCATACAGCAGTAGATAAGGCTGAGTCCGAAGTTGAATTTGCCCGGTTGCTTAATATGACCAGTGTGGAGGCAATTGCCAGAGCTGCCGCAGAAATCGGGGCGTGGGTGGTGCACTACTCCACGGACTATGTTTTTCCTGGCACCGGCGAAACACCATGGCGCGAAACGGACGCTACAGCGCCGCTTAATGTCTACGGTGAAACCAAACTGGCGGGAGAAAAGGCGCTTCAGACGCACTGCGCCAACCATTTGATTTTCAGAACCAGCTGGGTGTATGCAGGTAAAGGCAATAATTTTGCGAAAACGATGCTGAAACTAGCAAAAGAGCGCGTAGAGCTTTCGGTGATTAATGACCAGTTCGGTGCGCCAACCGGGGCTGAACTTCTCGCTGACTGTACGGCGCATGCTATCCGTGTTGCGATGAACAAACCCGACGTGGCTGGACTCTACCACTTGGTTGCGGGTGGAACCACGACCTGGCATGACTATGCTGCACTGGTGTTCGACGAAGCCCGTAAAGCAGGAATTGAACTGGCATTGACCCAGTTAAATGCAGTGCCGACCAGTGCGTATCCTACACCCGCACGCCGCCCAACAAATTCTCGCCTGAACTCCGACAAATTCCAGAATAACTTTGGTCTGGTATTACCGCAGTGGGACGTTGGTGTAAAACGTATGCTGAATGAGTTGTTCACGACGACGGCGATTTGAACCTTTTTAATGCCCGTGAGCGGGCATTTTGTACACAAAGAGATGATGAAATGAAAACGCGTAAAGGGATTATTTTAGCTGGGGGATCAGGTACTCGTCTTTATCCTGTCACTATGGCTGTAAGCAAGCAACTGCTGCCGATTTATGATAAACCAATGATCTATTATCCGCTTTCGACGCTAATGTTGGCAGGGATTCGAGACATCTTGATTATTAGTACTCCTCAGGATACCCCACGATTTGAACAGTTATTGGGTGACGGTAGCCAGTGGGGACTAAATTTACAATATAAAGTACAACCGACGCCGGATGGCCTAGCCCAGGCATTTATTATTGGTGAAGAGTTTATCGGTAATGATGATTGTGCTCTGGTTCTGGGTGACAACATTTTTTACGGACATGACTTACCAAAATTAATGGATACTGCCGTAAATAAAGAAAGCGGTGCAACAGTATTTGCCTACCATGTCAACGATCCTGAACGTTACGGTGTAGTTGAGTTCGATAAAAGTGGTACAGCAGTTAGCCTTGAAGAAAAGCCACTCGAACCGAAAAGTAATTATGCAGTAACCGGGTTGTATTTCTATGACAACGATGTTGTTGAAATGGCAAAGAACTTAAAACCTTCTGCACGTGGTGAGCTTGAAATTACCGACATTAACCGAATTTATATGGAACAGGGAAGATTATCTGTTGCAATGATGGGACGGGGGTATGCTTGGTTGGATACGGGTACTCATCAGAGTTTAATCGCGGCAAGTAATTTTATTGCTACAATAGAAGAGCGTCAAGGGCTCAAAGTCGCTTGTTTAGAAGAGATTTCTTACAGAAAAGGTTATATTACAAAGGAACAGTTAGACATGGCTGCTTCAAAATTTGGTAAAAGCGCATATGGCATATATCTATCATTGTTGTAAAAGATAGTTTTTATATATTTGGATATGCAAATTATATGAATAGACAAAATCATCATTATATTAATTGCTGTGTTTTTTATTGCTGATAGTTAATAAAAAGGTATAATCAAGTGTTGAAAAAAAATATTTTTTACCTTTTTATTGTGCAGGGCGGGAATTATCTTATTCCACTGATAACATTCCCGTATTTGCTCAGGGTATTAGGTCCAGTGTCTTTCGGGTTATTTGGTTTTTTTCAAGCTACTATTCAATATTTCATATTGTTTATTGAGTACGGTTTTAATTGGACAGCAACAGAAACAGTTGCAAAAAATAAAAATAACACAATTGTTCTTACAAAGTTATTCTGGGGTTTTTTTTGGGCAAAGTCTCTATTGGCGATAATTTCAGTAATTCTATTATTTGTAATATGCATGCTTTTTGATATTTTTAATCAGAATTTTATTGTGATTATTGCTTTTTTACCTTTGATTATTGGGAATGTAATTTATCCAGTATGGTTTTTTCAAGGTATAGAAGAAATGAAGTGGATTACAATCTCTACCTTACTGGCTAGAATAATAGTTATACCAATGACATTTGTATTTGTCAGAGATATGGGTGATGTTTGGATTGCTGCACTAATTCAAAGTTGTGCAGTGTTTTTATCTGGACTTATTTCAATATATATTATAGCTAGAGGTAAATGGATTTCTGGTTTTGATTTTGATTTTTTAATTATTAAAAAATGTCTAACTGATGGATGGCATCTTTTTGTATCTACATCAGCAATAAGTTTATATACAACGAGCACGGCAATAATCTTGGGAGCCATGATTAGTCCCATTGCGGTAGGTTACTATAATGCGGCGAATACTATTCGAGGTGCTACTCAAGGATTATTAAATCCTATAGCCCAGGCAATCTATCCTCGAATATGTTTTATGATTAGTAATAACTATAATAATGCATTGCAATTAATAAAAAAGACTTTTAAATATTTTTGTGGTATTTCATTTTTTTGTTCTTTATGTTTATTCTTTTTTGCATCTCCAATCATTCAAATTGTAGCTGGTAGTAGTTATATAAATTCAGTATCTGTGTTGAGATGGATGGCATTTATTCCCTTTATTGTTGCTATAAGTAATGTATTTGGAGTGCAAACCATGTTGACTCATGGCTATAAAAAAGAATTTGGAAGGATTCTAATTTATAGCGGGGTAATGAACATTACAATAATTTTTCCACTTGTTTATTTTTATCAAGAAAATGGCGCTGCCATTTCACTGCTACTAACAGAGTCTTTTGTAACAATAATGATGTATTTTTTCTTAAAAAAGAAGAAAATAAATCTAATCTAAAAGGTAAAGCCATATGTATGATTATTTGATAGTTGGAGCTGGTTTCTATGGTGCTGTATGCGCTAGGGAATTACATAAAAAAGGGAAAAAAGTCTTAGTTCTGGAGAAGAGAGAGCATATTGGTGGAAATGCATTTACTGATAATATAAAGGGCATACAAGTTCATAAATATGGAGCTCATATTTTTCATACAAATGATAAGTTGATTTGGGATTATGTTAACCAATATGCTGATTTCAATAGATTTACTAATGCACCAATAGCAATACATAAAGATAAGTTATATAACTTACCGTTTAACATGAATACATTCTATCAACTGTGGGGGGTAAAAACACCGCATGAGGCGATGGAGGTTATTAATGAACAGCGTGCAAAACTGTTAGGTAAGACGCCTTCGAATTTAGAAGAGAAAGCTATATCTTTAGTGGGTGAGGATATATATAACATTTTAATTAAGGGCTATACTGAGAAACAGTGGGGGCGTAAGGCAACCACACTACCACCTTTTATTATTAGCCGTCTGCCAGTTAGATTTTCATTTGATAACAATTATTTTTCAGATCGATATCAAGGTATTCCAATTGGAGGTTATACGGAAATTTTCAAAGGACTTCTGGATGGTATTAAAGTTGAATTAGGTGTAGATTATTTAAGAAATAAAAATGAGTATAATAAAATAGCAAATAATATTATTTATACTGGTGCTATTGATGAGTATTTCGATTATGCTCATGGTGAATTAGAGTATCGTTCTCTAAAATTCGAACATACTGAACTTAACGTTGAAAATCACCAAGGGAATGCTGTTATAAACTATACGGAGAGTACTATCCCCTATACAAGAATTATTGAGCACAAGCATTTTGATTATGTAGACACCCCTCATACTATTATTACGAAGGAATACCCTGTTGAATGGAAGAGAGGTGATGATGCGTATTACCCTATAAATGATAAGAAAAATATGGAGCTCTTTGCCCGTTACAGAGAGTTAGCCTCGCAAGAAAAGAATGTTCATTTTGGCGGTCGCCTAGCAGAGTATAAGTATTATGATATGCATCAAGTGATTAAATCCGCGTTGAATTATATTAATAAAAATCACTAAAAAGCCATCATATGAACTATTTATACTTGTTATTTTCTGGTGTGGCATTAACCAGTAAATTGGGAGTGATAATCAGTTGGTTAACCATTCCATTGATAACATTATGTCTTTTTCTGTTAAAAAAGCCAGTTGTTCATAGGAAGAATTTTTTAATCGCTAGCTTTGGGGTTTTTATTATATCTATGGCTGGCTTGTCTGGCTATTTTCTTGATATATATAATTCAAGGGTTATTAATAATGTATGTCTGTCATTGATTGGAATGTTTATGGCAGTCATGTTTTATAAAGATAATTCAATTAATCATAATGTTTTTAGTAGCGCTATAAAATTTGTTATCGTTATAAATCTTCTGGCTTTTTATATACAATTTGTTTCCTATTATTTCTTTCATTATGTGATTGACTACAATTTATTAAGTGGTGGCTTGGGGGGGCGTTTTTATTGGGGAGAGCTGTTTCGAGCTGCAGGATTTTTTGATGAGCCTGCAGTATATTCTCTACATATGGTTGCGTTACTTGTTATGCTTTATATGCAAGAAAGGAAGTTCTCAGGTTTAATTTCAGTCACATTAGCAAGTTTGTTTTTATCTTTTTCATTTATCGCAGTCATCCAGGCTATACTCTTAAGTTGTCTTTTTATCAAAAATAAAAGAAATTTAATTGTTCCATGTGTTATTTGTTTTATTGTTATCTTTCTTTTTAAAGATAATATTCATGAGCGTTACATTCAGTTTGTAAGTGGCGATGATGGTAGTAATAATACAAAGCTAGATACTATTAAAAATTTGTTTTTAGGATTTAAATGGTTGTTTGGATATGGTTTGGTTGGTTATAACCAATCATTTCCACTGTATTATCAGGGATTATACGATCTAACATTTTGGGGCGCGAATTTTACGTTATATGGGATTGTTGTTGGTTTGATTGTTAATTTGGTTACTTTTATGTTTATTCTCAAATTTTCAATTAAAGATTTTTTATTGATAAACGTTGTTTTGTTGAAGCTTTCTACTCCCACCTACGCAATCTATTGGTGTTTTATTTTTTTCCTTATTTGGTATAAACAAAATACGGTGGTCTTAAATGCCGAAAGTATCAGTTGTAATGGCTATAAATAAGTATACTCCTTATTTACATAAGGCAATAAATAGTATTTTAAATCAATCTTTTACAGATTTTGAGTTTATAATTATTGCTAACGGTTGTGATGATGACTTGTTTTCTGAGCTAAAATTATATGAACAGATGGATAAACGAATTGTTCTACATCGTACAAAACTAGGTGGATTTGCGTTTGCATTAAATTATGGCATAAACATAGCAAAGGCAGAGTATATTGCCAGAATGGATGGTGATGATATATGTTCTTTTGATCGGTTAGAAAAACAATATTCTATTCTAAATGAAAATCAATCGATTTCATTATTGGGAACTGCATGTAAGTTTATTGGTCCAGACGATGAAGAACTGCCTAATAGACAGTTTAAATCAATCACTGATAATGAGTCTATAAGAAATTGTCTACCATACAAAAATCCGATAGTGCATGCTTCAATCATGTGCAAGAAAAGTATATTAATGTCGGTTGGTGGTTATAAATATGGGCTAATGTCAGAAGATCATGAGTTATTTATTAGGCTTGCTAGAGATAATAAAATTATATTTATGAATATGGTTGAACGACTGTATTCTTACCGTCGTCATGAGTTACAAATAACTGATCTATCTAAGTCGAAAGAAAATTATTGTCAAATAAGTGCTTTTTTATTCTCGGAGTTTTTGCTTACACATAACTATAAATATTTGCTAGGTATCTTACGTGTACATCCATATATAAGAACAATATATAGTTTAATCAAGAGGAGAGGAAAAAAAAATGGAGCATAAAATATTTCACCTTTGTTCGGGTATAAGGCCCGGCGGTGGGCCAGCAGGATATCTTTATAATCTTCATCAGTCATCTAAATCCATTCATGCTAATTTCATTGTCGATGACAGTAATGAAAGTAAAATTAGAAGTAATACCTCTTACAATAAAATAAAAAATATCCCTCATTTTTTGCTAAAAAATTTATTATGTATTAAATATATAATCTCGTTGCTTGGATTAAAAGCAACTGCAGGGGAAGGTAACGTTAATAACTATAAATATGTTTTATGTCACTCTGCCCCTGTTGCCGCTCGTATATTGAAACGCTATAAGAAAGATAAAGTGAAAATAGGTTTTATGCCCCATGGCCCTGTTAGCTATACTGTTGAAA
Organism: Citrobacter sp. Cpo147; assembly: GCF_030332405.1. Taxonomy (NCBI): domain Bacteria; kingdom Pseudomonadati; phylum Pseudomonadota; class Gammaproteobacteria; order Enterobacterales; family Enterobacteriaceae; genus Citrobacter; species Citrobacter sp. Cpo147. The sequence goes on along the minus strand of NZ_JAOWHX010000033.1, from coordinate 459,460 downwards.
CTCTGGATGATATTGAAGCAAAATACGGCGCGTTATTATTTAGATTTGTCTATTTCAGAATAATGAGTTATCTTGAGAATCGGATATTTTATCTTGCTGATTTTATAGTTGTCGCTGCGAAAGAAGGGTTGGAATCCTATTCCGACATAAAGGTTAGCTATGAACATAAATTGTTTGAGGTCACAACAGGTTTACCACCATTGATGTGTGATATACCGCAAAATGAGATCAGGGAACGTTTAGATATCCCACGTGATAAATTTGTTGTTGGTTTTTTTGGTAGATATAATTATCATAAAGGTTATGATTATTTTTATGATGAGTTAGAGTTAACGAAAAATGAAAATATTCTATTTATATCCGCTGGTATTGGTCCTATTACAAAGGAGGAAAGGACTAATTATAAGAATTATGGTTGGAGAACAGATATCAATGAATTGATTTATGCCTGCGATATTGTTGTGATTCCTAATCGTCATACATACTTTGATTTACTACCACTTGAATGTCTTTCTTTATCACGTCCCGTTGCAGTTTCCTTTATAGGTGGTAATAAAAAATTATGCGATCTTACTCAGGCTGCAATTCCATTTAATTTGGAAAAAGGTGAGTTAAGTAATCTACTTAAAAAGTTAAGCTCAGATAAAATATATTATAATAGGTTTAACAAAAATGCAAAAACATCGTTTGAGCAAATTTTTACTAGTGCTAAATTCGTTGAAGGCCATAATAATTTGTTTTCATCTCTAGATGATTACTTTTTAAGGAAAAATAATGGACGTAGTTGAATGTACCCTTAATGATGTTAAACTAATAACTCCGAAAGTTTATCATGATACACGCGGTTTCTTTTTGGAGAGCTTTAATCGCCGAAAATATGAGGATATTCTCGGTTCCCATCATTTTGTTCAGGATAATATTTCATTTTCATTTAAAAATGTTCTAAGGGGGATGCATTTTCAAAAACATAACCCGCAAGGTAAATTAATTCAAGTGATGTCAGGTTCTATTTATGATGTTATTATTGATCTGCGCAAAAACTCTAGCACTTATTTGGGTTGGGAAGGTTTTTATTTGGATGGAGAAACACATAAACAATTATGGATACCACCTGGATTTGCCCATGGTTTTTTAACATTATCTGAACGTGTTTATTTTTCATACAAGTGTTCAGAGTATTATAATCCTTCGGATGAATGCTGTTTAATTTGGAATGATCCTTTGATTAATATTGAATGGCCTATTTCAGAAAATGATTTGATTATCTCTGAAAAAGATAGTAATGGTTTGCTTGTTAAAGAGTTATTAGAGGTTTAATAGTTAGATGACTATATTTGTTTCTATTATATCTCATGGGCATGAGGATATTCTATCTAGTACATCACTTCTTGATGAAATATCTAAAGTTGCAACGGTAATTATTAAAAATAATCGACAACTATCAAAAGGGAAATTAACGAAGCTTCGCCTTAATAAAAATATCATTATTATTGATGATGGCGATTATGGGTTAGGGTTCGGTCATAATAATAACTATGTGTTTAAATATATAAGTGATAAAATAGGAATTGATAGAGATGATTACTTTTGTGTAATAAATCCGGATATTATTGTGGATGGCACTACCATATTAGACTTGGTTTCTATAATGCAACGTGATAATCATCAATTATGTACTATTCCATTATATTTGGATGAAAACAAAACACTGAGAGATGAATCGATTAGGAATTTTCCTGTTTTTATTGATTTCCTAAAGTCATTTTTTTTAGGAAAGAGAAATGCTGTAACTCTTAGAACTATTTCAGATGGTATATCTTCTGCCGATTGGGCTGCTGGTTCTTTTTTGATCTTTACTGCACCTTTGTTTTCGAAGCTTAAAGGGTTTAATCAACGCTACTTTATGTATTGTGAAGATATTGACATTTGCTATAGGGCTAAATCGAATGGTATTCAATTAGCTTGCTTGACTGATTACTATGCTATTCATTTGGCACAGAGAGCGAGTCGTTCATTTTTCTCAAAAAATTTTGTATGGCACATAAAAAGTATATTCATTTATCTTTTTTTAAAAAATAAAAAGACCATATCAATAATATAACTGTTTATGTATGATTATTAGTAATTGACTTAATCTTAATGATTCATAACGAGGTTATATTGTGGTTTACATCGATTTTAGTGCTTTATCTTATGTCTTTATTCCATGTGGATTCATTTAAATAGTACTATGCCTATAGTCTAAAATATATAGACTATTAATGAAATTAAATATCTACAGCTTTTTTCATTTAAGTTTCTTAAAGTTTCTATGTGTAAGTGATGCTTTGATAATTTCATCTGAAGAAATCATTATAGGGCATTTGCAAAGAGAATTGAAATTTTTTATACAAATGATATGAAATTGAACTATGTCCTTCCTATATTAATCTGCTGTATAAAAAATTAGTTATTTAATTTCCATATCCTGAGCTATTTTAATACTATATTGAGCTGCGTTAAGTATCGCAGTACCACACCTGACAGGAGTATGTAATGTCCAAGCAACAGATCGGCGTCGTCGGTATGGCAGTGATGGGGCGCAACCTGGCGCTCAACATCGAAAGCCGCGGTTATACCGTCTCCATCTTCAACCGCTCCCGCGAGAAAACTGAAGAAGTTGTTGCCGAGAACCCGGGTAAGAAACTGGTTCCTTATTACACGGTGAAAGAGTTCGTCGAGTCTCTTGAAACCCCACGTCGTATCCTGTTAATGGTAAAAGCAGGGGCGGGAACTGATGCTGCTATCGATTCCCTGAAGCCGTACCTTGATAAAGGCGACATCATCATTGATGGTGGTAACACCTTCTTCCAGGACACTATCCGTCGTAACCGTGAACTGTCCGCGGAAGGTTTTAACTTCATCGGTACCGGAGTATCCGGCGGTGAAGAGGGCGCTCTGAAAGGACCATCTATCATGCCTGGTGGCCAGAAAGAAGCGTATGAGCTGGTTGCGCCTATCCTGACCAAGATTGCCGCTGTTGCCGAAGATGGTGAACCGTGCGTAACCTACATCGGTGCTGATGGTGCAGGTCATTATGTGAAGATGGTGCATAACGGTATTGAATACGGCGACATGCAGCTGATTGCTGAAGCTTATTCCCTGCTGAAAGGCGGCCTGAACCTGTCTAACGAAGAGCTGGCTACCACCTTCACCGAGTGGAATGAAGGCGAGCTGAGTAGTTACCTGATCGACATCACTAAAGACATCTTCACCAAAAAAGATGAAGAGGGTAAATACCTGGTTGATGTGATCCTTGACGAAGCGGCGAACAAAGGCACCGGTAAATGGACCAGCCAGAGCTCTCTGGATCTGGGCGAACCGCTGTCGCTGATCACTGAGTCTGTATTCGCGCGCTACATCTCTTCTTTGAAAGACCAGCGCGTTGCGGCATCTAAAGTGCTGTCCGGCCCGCAGGCTAAACTGGCTGGCGATAAAGCCGAGTTCGTTGAGAAAGTACGCCGCGCGCTGTACCTGGGCAAAATCGTCTCCTACGCGCAGGGCTTCTCTCAGCTGCGTGCCGCGTCTGACGAGTACAACTGGGATCTGAACTACGGTGAAATCGCCAAGATCTTCCGCGCGGGCTGCATCATTCGTGCGCAGTTCCTGCAGAAAATTACTGACGCGTATGCTGAAAACAAAGGCATCGCGAACCTGCTGCTGGCTCCGTACTTTAAAAATATCGCTGATGAATATCAGCAAGCGCTGCGTGATGTAGTGGCTTATGCTGTGCAGAACGGTATTCCGGTACCGACCTTCTCAGCAGCGGTAGCCTACTACGACAGCTACCGTTCTGCGGTACTGCCGGCTAACCTGATCCAGGCCCAGCGTGACTACTTTGGTGCACATACGTATAAACGCACAGATAAAGAAGGTGTATTCCACACCGAATGGATGGAGTAAGTCTTCTGACGTACACTAGCCCGGTTTTTTGACCGGGCTTTTTTTTATCTCAAATTCTATTGATTTAAGTTGATTGCTTAATCTTTTCTTAATATTCCTGGCGTAATCTGATAAAGAAAATCTTAATTGTTTTAACCTTCGTTGACATGATATTCAAAAAAAAGTTAAAACATTATCCTCTTATCAAGATGTACGGCATCATGATTAAATATTAAGATAATACTGAGAGCATGAAATGAAAATCACCATTTCTGGTACTGGGTATGTTGGTCTGTCAAATAGTCTTCTTATCGCCCAACATCATAAGGTCATTGCTCTGGACATTGTTCCCTCACGTGTCGAGATGCTAAATAATAGGATATCTCCGATAGTTGATCAAGAAATTGAACAGTATCTGCAATCAAAAGATATAAAATTCGAAGCTACACTAGATAAATACTACGCTTATCAGAGTGCAGAGTTTGTTATTATTGCAACCCCAACAGACTACGATCCTAAAACTAATTACTTTGATACTAGCAGTGTCGAGTCAGTCATACGGGATGTTATTGAAATAAATCCAGATGCCATAATGATAATAAAATCGACAGTTCCTGTCGGTTTTACTCAATCAATGCGTCAAAAATATAGAACAGATAATATCATCTTCTCCCCTGAATTCCTGCGTGAGGGTAAAGCTCTATACGACAACCTGCATCCGTCCCGTATTGTTATTGGTGAACGTTCTGAACGTGCCGAGCGCTTTGCCGGGTTGCTGCTGGAAGGGGCGGTGAAGAAAGATATCCCGACCTTATTTACTGACTCGACTGAAGCCGAAGCCATCAAGTTGTTTGCTAACACCTATCTGGCGTTACGTGTGGCCTACTTTAACGAGCTGGATAGCTATGCCGAAAGCCTTGGTCTGAACTCACGACAGATTATTGAAGGAGTGTGCCTGGATCCGCGTATCGGTAATCACTACAACAATCCGTCATTCGGCTATGGCGGCTACTGTCTACCGAAAGATACTAAGCAGCTGTTGGCGAATTATGCTTCTGTGCCGAATAACATTATTGGCGCAATCGTTGATGCTAACCGTACGCGTAAGGACTTCATTGCAGACTCTATTCTTGCCCGTCAACCTAAAGTAGTTGGCGTATACCGTTTAATTATGAAAAGCGGTTCCGATAATTTCCGTGCATCATCCATTCAGGGCATCATGAAGCGCATTAAGGCAAAGGGCGTGCCCGTGATTATTTACGAACCTGTCGTAGAAGAGGACGAATTTTTCCACTCTCGGGTAGTGCGTGATCTTAATACGTTCAAAAATGAAGCAGACATTATTATTTCTAACCGCATGGTGTCAGAATTAGCTGATGTTGCAGAAAAAGTATATACCCGCGATTTGTTTGGTAGTGATTAATCTCGTCTCCATAAAAAAGGCCTTAATATAAGGCCTTTTTTATTTTAATCAGGCCAGTAATCAAATTTTGTAGAAATCACGGTACCAGTCAACAAAGTTCTTCACCCTATATTTTATCGTGGTTTCAGGTTTAAAACCAATTACCTCATACAGTGCTTTAGTGTCCGCGCTGGTTTCCAGCACATCACCTGGCAGTAGCGGTAGCATATTTTTCTTCGCTTCAATACTCAGTGCATCTTCCAGAGCTTGGATATAGTCCATTAGCTCAACCGGTTAACTATTGCCGATATTGTCGACCTGATAGGGCGCATGCTGGCCGCGGGCTTGCGCGTCACTACGGTCCATTGCGTGTCTGCATCAGTCCACTTTTTAAACGTATCGTATTCCAGTAGTGTTTGAAAAACCAATCAAAATCCCTGAAACAATTTGATTTTTTTATCATTAATCCTATGGCATTGCCTCAATTTATAGCTAAACTAATCCCAGTTTAAGTCTTTCCTTATCTAGGGTTTCTATGTCTGTAAGTGATAACAACATGTCCGGGCGCAGTCACGATCCGGAACAGATTGATCTGATTGATTTACTGGTACAGTTATGGCGTGGGAAAGTAACAATCGTTATCGCGATTGTTATTGCCATAGTGCTTGCTGTGGGCTATCTGGCAGTTGCTAAGGAGAAATGGACCTCAACAGCCATTATTACTCAACCGGATGTTGGTCAGATCGCCACATATAACAACGCCCTCAATGTGTTGTATGGTGTCAGCGCCCCCAAGGCTACTGAACTGCAGACAAACGTGGTTGGTCGTTTCAGTACTTCTCTCTCTGCATTGGCTGAAACGCTTGATAATCAGGAAGAACCACAGAAACTGTCAATTGAACAATCTGTTAAAGGCCAACCGCTGCCGTTGGCGGTTTCTTATGTGGGTAGCTCACCAGAAGACGCTCAGCGTCAGCTCGCCGAATACATTCAACAAACAGATGAAAAGGTTGCTAAAGAGCTGGAGCTTGACCTGGTTGATAATATCAAGTTGCAAACAACCACGTTGCAAGACTCTCTGAAAACTCAGGAAGTGGTCGCTCAGGAGCAAAAAGATCTGCGAATTAAGCAAATTCAGGAAGCGCTGCGTTATGCAGAGCAGGCCGGGGTGATTAAGCCGCAAATTCAGCAGACGCAGGATGTGACGCAGGACAGTATGTTCCTGTTGGGTAGTGATGCCCTGAAGTCCATGATTGAGCACGAATCTACACGCCCTTTGATATTGTCTGATAACTACTTCCAGACCAAACAAAAGCTGTTGGATATCGAAAGCCTTAAGCTTGAAGGGGCTGAGTTACACGCCTACCGCTATGTGATGAAACCAACGTTACCGATTCGTCGTGACAGCCCGAAAAAAGCGATTACCCTCGTGCTGGCGGTTCTGCTCGGTGGGATGATTGGTGCAGGCGTGGTGCTGGGGCGAAATGCTCTGCGTGGTTACAAAGCCAAAGCTGAGTAAGTCTAAAGTTGACAACAAAAAACCGGGCAGTGCCCGGTTTTTCATATCTGCAACTTACTGATGACGTTTGCGTAAATTCTCAATCACCGTCGTCAGGTCGAGATCCTGGTCTTGCAGCAGCACCAGCAGGTGATACATGAGATCAGAAGCTTCATTTGTCAGCTCAAAACGGTCGTTCACCGTCGCGGCCAGCGCGGTTTCTACGCCTTCTTCACCCACTTTCTGTGCGATGCGTTTGGTGCCGCTGGCATACAGTTTCGCGGTGTAGGAGCTGGCTGGGTCAGCGGTTTTACGTTCGGCCAGCAGTTGCTCCAGCTGATACAGGAACAGCCACTGGTGGCTGGCGTCACCAAAGCAGCTTGAAGTGCCTTTATGGCAGGTCGGGCCAATCGGGTTAACCAGCACCAGCAGGGTGTCGTTGTCGCAGTCAGGCGCAATGCTCACCACATTCAGGAAGTGACCGGAGGTCTCTCCTTTGGTCCACAGGCGCTGCTTGGTCCGCGAGAAAAAGGTTACTTTGCCGCTTTCGAGCGTTTTATCCAGCGCCTCCGGGTTCATATAACCCAGCATCAATACTTCACCGGAAACCGCATGCTGCACGATGACTGGCATCAGTCCGTCGGTTTTTTCCCAGTCCAGCTCGCGGCATTGTTGCTTCGTTAACATATCCTGATCTCCACGCCCTGTGTTGCCAGGTACGCTTTTAATTCGCCAATATTGATAATTTGTTTGTGGAAGACGGAGGCGGCAAGCGCGCCGTCAACGTCGGCATCCCGGAAGGCTTCGAGAAAGTGTTCCATGGTGCCCGCGCCACCGGAGGCAATCAGCGGGACGTGGCAAACGTCACGTACTTTTTTCAGTTGTTCCAGGTCATAACCGTTACGTACGCCGTCCTGGTTCATCATGTTCAGGACGATTTCGCCCGCGCCGCGTTTTTGGACCTCCTGCACCCAGTCCAGTGTTTCCCACTGCGTGACGCGGGTACGGCTTTCATCTCCGGTATACTGATTTACATGATATTTACCAGTGTCGGCGTCATACCAGGTATCAATGCCCACCACGATGCACTGCACGCCGAAGCGGTCCGCCAGACGGGTGATAAGCTCCGGTTCGGCCAGCGCCGGGGAGTTGATGGAGATTTTGTCCGCCCCGAAGGAGAGAATGCGCGCCGCATCGTCGATGGATTTAATGCCGCCAGCTACGCAGAACGGGATATCGATCACTTCCGCCACGCGTGATACCCAGCTTTTATCCACTACGCGGCCATCGCTGGAAGCGGTGATATCATAGAACACCAGTTCATCTGCGCCTTCATCGGCATAGCGTTTTGCCAGCGGGACGATGTCACCAATAATCTCGTGATTGCGGAACTGGACGCCTTTTACCACCTGCCCGTCACGGACGTCCAGACAAGGAATTATGCGTTTTGCCAGCATTGAATGGCCTCCTCAACGGTGAACTTTCCTTCCAGCAGGGCGCGTCCGACGATCACGCCGCGAACTCCGGTCCCGCGCAGGGCCGCTACGTCCTCGATTCCGCCAATGCCGCCAGATGACTGAAATGCCACCTGCGGGTATTTTGCGCACACTTCTTCATACAGCGCGACGTTTGAGCCGGCCAGCGTGCCGTCGCGGGAGATATCGGTGCACAGCACGTGCTTCAGGCCGACGGATAAATAGGTCTCAACCAGTTCTTCCAGTGAAACCCCGGAATCTTCCTGCCAGCCACTGACTGCAACCTGTTTATTACCGTGCTCGTCAATACGAACGTCCAGCGCCAGTACCAGCGCGTCGGCACCAAAACGGGCAAACCAGCTCTTGACTATCTCGGGGGATTTTACCGCCGTCGAACCCACCACCACGCGCGCCACACCTGCGTCAAGAAGCGCCGCCACGTCTGCTTCTGTACGCACGCCGCCGCCAACCTGAACCGGAACGTTGACGCCAGCGACCAGCGTTTTGATCAGCGGGATCTGGCGCTGTGCCGGGTCTTTCGCGCCGGTTAAATCAACCAGGTGCAGCACTTCAGCACCCTGGGCTGCATAATCCTGCAAACGGGGGAGAGGATCGTTGCCGTAATCACGTTGCTTAGCGTAATCGCCCTGATGAAGACGCACCACCGTGCCGTCGATTAAATCTAATGCCGGAATAATCATTACATCTCCAGAAAGTTTTTCAGCAACTGTGCCCCAGCCGCGCCCGAACGTTCCGGGTGAAACTGTACGCCAAAGAAATTGTCCTTTTGTACTGCCGCGGTAAACGGTTCGCCGTAATTGCACTGGGCGATGGTCCACGGGTTTACCGGCATAGCGTAGCTGTGTACAAAGTAGAAATACGCACCATCTTCAATGCCCTGGAACAGACGGTTCCCCGCCTGCGGATAGACGCGATTCCAGCCCATATGCGGCAGCGGCAGACCGAAATCGGTCATCTTCGGGACGTCCTGTTCAATAATGCCCAGTAGTGAGACACCGTTACTCTCTTCGCTGCGACGGCCCAGCAGTTGCATACCTAAACAGATCCCCAGTACCGGTTGCGTACAGGCTTTAATCAGTTCAATCAGTTCGCGCTCGTGCAACTGGTCCATAGCCGCCTGCGCGGTGCCGACGCCCGGCAGAAACAGTTTATCGGCGCGCAGCACCACGTCCGGGTCACGGCTGACAACGGGATCATATCCGTGGCGTGCGACGGCGGATTTTACCGAGTGCAGATTGGCGCAGCCGGTGTCCAGAATCACCACGTTCATTACAGCACTCCTTTTGAAGAGGGCAGCGTGTCGCCTTCTACACGAATCGCCTGACGCAGCGTACGGCCAAAGGCTTTAAACAGGCTCTCCACACGGTGATGGTCATTTTTGCCTTTGGTTTTCAGGTGTAGGGTGACGCCCATGGTGTAGGAGAGTGAACGGAAGAAGTGTTCGATCATCTCCGTGCTCAGATCGCCAACGCGCTGGTAGGTAAACTCCGCGCGGTACTCCAGGTGTGGGCGGCCGGAGATATCCAGCGCGCAACGTGCCAGGCACTCATCCATTGGCAGTACAAAACCAAAACGGTTGATGCCGCGTTTATCGCCTAACGCCAGCTTTAAGGCTTCGCCCAGCGCCAGACCGGTATCTTCAACGGTGTGGTGATCGTCTATATACAGATCGCCCTTGACGGCAATCTCCATGCGAAAACCGCCGTGGGTGGCGATTTGATCCAGCATGTGGTCAAAGAAGCCAACGCCAGTATTGATTTTGCTGCGGCCTTCGCGGTCCAGCCAGACTTTGACGTCAATCTGCGTTTCTTTTGTATTACGCTCAACGTGTGCGTAGCGGTCACGTTTGGTCAACTGCTCGCCGATCATCGCCCAGTTTAGGGTGTCGCGATGGTAACGCAATCCGCTAATGCCCATGTTTTCAGCGAGCTGAATATCGGTCACCCGATCGCCAATGACGTAGCTGTTCGCCATATCCATGGCCTGTTCAACCAGATACTGTTCAACCAGCTTCACTTTTGGCTTACGGCAATCACACTCGTCCGCTGGCAGGTGCGGGCAGATCAATACTTCATCAAACTTCACGCCCTGAGAGGTGAAAATTTGCATCATCAGGTTATGCGGACCGTCAAAATCAGCCTGTGGGAAACTCTGGGTTCCGAGTCCATCCTGGTTGGTAATCATAACCAGCTTAAAACCTGCTTTTTGCAGTTTCAGTAAAACGGGAACAACTTCCGGCTCGAAGGCGAGTTTGTCAAAGCGATCGACCTGAAAGTCACTTGGCGGTTCGGAAATCAGGGTTCCATCACGGTCAATAAAAAGATACTTCTGGCTCATACTTGCTCCGCACGTAAGGCGTCAATGACGCGCTGGCTCTCTTCACGGGTTCCGACAGTAATTCGCAGGCAGCCGCTTAACGAAGGTTGTTTATTCTGATCTCGTAAGATAATGCCCTGATCCCACAAAGATTTAAATACGCTACTTGATGCGGTGAAGCGCGCCAGAACATAGTTGGTTTCAGAATCGAATACCTGCTCTACACAGCGAATTGTTTTCAGGTTATCTACCAGATACTGACGCTCTTCCAGGATCTGCTCTACGCGTTTACGCATGGCGGAAATCCCTTGCGGCGTCAGCGCCTGGGCGGCGATATCTGCCACCGGCGTAGAGAGCGGGTAAGGGGCAATCACTTTTAACAGCAGATTGATAACCTCTTCGTTCGCCAGCGTAAACCCGCAGCGTAAACCGGCGAGCGCAAACGCTTTGGACAACGTGCGTAATATCACCAGATGCGGATACTCAGACAGCCAGCCTGCCAGCGTGGCCTGCGGGCAAAACTCAATATAGGCTTCATCAGCGACCACAATAGATTTACCCTGCGTCATTTCGAGCAGTGAACGCAGATCCTGCGGGTTTATCAGCTGACCGGTTGGGTTGTTCGGGCTGCAAACGTAGACTACCTTCACGCCATCAAGCTTGTCCGCGATGCCTTGCAAATTCAGTTGCCAGTTCTCAAGGGTCGGAACGGTGCGGCACTCAACGCCAATCGTTTCGGCACTGACGCTGTACATGCCGTAAGTCGGCGGGCAGTAGAGAATGGCATCTTTACCGGGTTCACAAAACGCGCGCACCAGCAGTTCGATCCCTTCATCTGCGCCGCGGCTGACCAGCACCTGCTCCGGTTTGACGCCAGCATACTGCGCGTAATTCTCAATCACCGCTTTCGGCTGACACTCCGGGTAGCGGTTCAGCGTCTGCTGACTGAGCTGGAACTCCACGGCAGTGGGGTATTCATTCGCGTTGAGCCAGACATCGCCGTTACCACCGAGACGACGGGCAGACTGATAGGGCGTTAATTCGCGAACATTCTTACGGGCTAAATCAGTGACGCTGAGAAAGTTGTCAGTGCTCATGCTTGCTCCTTCAGGGCGTTAACGCGCAGGGTGACGGCATTTTTGTGGGCAGTCAGTCGTTCAGCAGCGGCCAGTGTTTCAATGGTTGAGGCCAGGGCAGAGAAACCTTGTGGGGTTAATTCCTGTACGGTCATCCGTTTCTGGAAATCAGCCAGCCCAAGGCTTGAGCAGGTCGCGGTATAGCCGTAGGTCGGAAGAACGTGGTTGGTGCCAGAAGCATAGTCGCCTGCGGATTCTGGCGACCAGTCGCCGAGGAACACCGAACCGGCGCTGGTGATCTCATCAACCAGTTCACGCGCGTTGCGGGTCTGAATAATCAGGTGTTCCGGACCGTAGGCGTTAGATATTTCAACGCACTGCGCCAGATCTTTCGCCACGATTAAGCGGCTGGCGGAGAGTGCCTGACGTGCGGTCTCAGCGCGGGAAAGCTCAGCGAGCTGGCGTTCAACGGCTTTGGCAACGCCTTCGGCAAGCGTAGCGTCTGGCGTCAGTAGAATAACCTGCGAGTCGGGGCCGTGTTCTGCCTGAGAAAGCAGGTCAGAGGCAACAAAGTCCGGCGTCGCGCCGCTATCGGCGATAACCAGCACTTCGGACGGGCCAGCAGGCATGTCGATGGCCGCGCCGTCAAGACGCTGGCTGACCTGGCGTTTGGCTTCGGTCACATATGCATTGCCTGGCCCGAAGATTTTATCGACCTTAGGAATAGATTCGGTGCCCAGCGCCAGCGCGGCAATGGCCTGCGCGCCGCCCACATTAAACACCTCTTTTACGCCACACAGCTGCGCGGCGTAGAGGATTTCATCGGCAATCGGCGGCGGTGAGCACAGCACCACTTTTTTACAGCCAGCGATGCGCGCCGGGGTCGCCAGCATTAATACGGTAGAGAACAGCGGCGCTGAACCTCCAGGAATATACAGGCCCACGGAAGCGATAGGGCGGGTAACCTGCTGGCAACGCACGCCCGGCTGGGTTTCGATATCCACCGGCGGCAGGATCTGCGCGGTGTGGAAAGTATCAATATTTCTCACCGCCGCCTGCATCGCTTGTTTTAGCTCGTTGCTCAGGCGACTGCTGGCTTGCTGGATTTCTTCCTCGGTCACGCGCAGCGCGCCAACCTCGGTTTTATCGAACTTTGCGCTGTATTCACGCAGCGCCCGGTCGCCGTTATTTTTGACGTTCTCAAGGATCTCGGCCACCGTACGGCTGATGCTTTCAGAGGCGGAAATTGCCGGGCGCATCAGCAGTTCGCGCTGCTGCTCAGGGCTACAGCTATTCCAGTCAATCGGGGTATTGAAGCTCATGGTCGTTACTCCATCATCGGGTGTTGCCGGATGGCGGCGCTGCCTTATCCGGCCTACAAGACCCGTAATATCAATAATTGTGACAATTCTTGTAGGCCTGATAAGCGAAGCGCTATCAGGCAACAGATCACTCCATCATCTTCTCAATCGGCAACACCAGAATTGAGCTGGCACCGAGCGCTTTCAGTTTTTCCATTGTTTCCCAGAACAGGGTTTCGCTGCTGACCATGTGCATGGCAACGCGCTGCTGGTCGCCTGCCAGCGGCAGAATGGTAGGGCGCTCTGCGCCGGGCAGCAGGGCGATGACCTCGTCCAGACGCTCGCTCGGCGCGTGCATCATGATGTATTTGGATTCACGGGCCTGAATAACCCCCTGGATACGGGTCAGCAGTTTGTCGATCAGTTGTTGCTTGGCTTCGGCCATTTCGCCGTCGCGCTGAATCAGACAGGCTTTAGAGCGGTAGATCACTTCTACTTCGCGCAGACCGTTGGCTTCAAGCGTTGCGCCGGTGGACACCAGATCGCAAATCGCATCAGCCAGACCCGCACGGGGAGCGACTTCTACTGAGCCGTTTAACAGACAAGATTTAAACGAAACTCCTTTCTGATCGAGATAACGTTTGAGCAGGTGTGGGTAAGAGGTCGCGATACGTTTACCGTTCAGCGCTGCCGGGCCATCCCAGGCTTCATCAACCGGGGTTGCCAGCGAAAGACGGCAGCCGCCGAAGTCCAGACGGCGCAGGGTAAAATAGCGAGGGTCTTCACCCTGGGCCCGGCGGTTGAGCAGTTCCTCTTCCAGAACATTTTCCCCGATGATGCCGAGGTCAACGACGCCGTCCATCACCAGACCTGGGATATCGTCATCACGCACGCGCAGAATATCGATCGGCATGTTCTCCGCCATCGCAATCAGGCGCTGGGTGTGAAGATTAATTTTAATGCCGCAACGGGCCAGTAATTCGCGTGAATCATCGCTTAAGCGGCCTGATTTCTGCATAGCTATGCGTAAACGGGTGTTGTCTAACATTCTTTATTCCTCGTTATCCTGTCTGAATCAGTTTGGGTCACGCACAAAAAAAAGCCCCCGGAAGAAATCTTCCGGGGGCTTTCTCATACGCTCATGCACCGCTGGAAGATTTAAATGTCTCCCAGCACACATCGCCTGAAAGACTAGTCAGGATGATGGTGATGATGGTGTTTGAATTGAGCGCGTGTCATAAATTTTCTCGATGAATGTTTATTCATTTGATGTCTTTTAACCTAAACCACTTTAGCTACGGAAAGCAAGGGCTTTTTTTGATCATTAATTCATTTCATATTGATACTATGAATTGTCAGCCACCGTGGGCTGGCGTAGCCTTGCGTTATAGGCCAAAAGTCAGGAGAGAAGGCATGAAAAAGGTCGCAATTGTCGGGTTAGGTTGGTTAGGCATGCCGTTAGCCATGTCGCTGGCGGCGAGAGGCTGGCAGGTTACCGGCAGCAAAACCACATTGGATGGGGTGGAAGCGGCCCGCATGAGCGGTATCGAGAGTTACTCGCTGCGCCTGGAACCTGAACTGGTCTGTGAGGCTGACGATCTCGATGCACTGATGGACGCCGATGCGCTGGTCATTACGCTGCCTGCACGCCGTAGCGGTCCCGGGGAGGCATTTTACCTGCAGGCAATGCAGGAACTGGTGGACAGTGCGCTGGCGTACCGCATCCCACGAATTATTTTTACCAGTTCGACGTCAGTCTATGGTGACGTTCAAGGAACAGTGAAAGAGGGAACGGCGCGTAATCCGGTCACGGCGAGCGGTCGTGTCCTGAAAGAACTTGAAGACTGGTTGCACAATTTGCCAGGTACGTCGGTGGATATTTTGCGTCTGGCCGGGTTGGTCGGTCCGGGAAGACATCCTGGTCGCTTCTTCGCTGGCAAGACGGCACCTGACGGACATCATGGCGTCAATCTGGTGCATCTGGACGATGTAGTTTCTGCCATCACGTTACTGCTGCAAGCGCCTAAAGGGGGACACATCTATAATATATGTGCGCCTATGCATCCGGCGCGTAACGTGTTCTATCCGCAGATGGCCCGCCAGTTGGGGATGGAGCCGCCGGAATTTCGCGGCGGTACGGATAACGGTAAAGGTAAAGTCATTGATGGCAACCGTATTTGTAATGAGCTTGGGTTTGAGTACCAGTATCCCGACCCGCTGGTGATGCCAATGGAGTGACAATCCAGCAGAGTGCCGCTGTATACCGCCAGGGGGCGAGTATGAAACCACTGCTGGACGTTCTTATCATCCTCGATGCATTAGAAAAAGAGGGCAGTTTCGCGGCGGCGTCGGCAAAATTGTTTAAGACGCCGTCTGCACTTAGCTACACGGTCCATAAGCTGGAAAGCGATCTTAATATTCAGCTACTCGATCGCAGCGGACACCGGGCTAAGTTCACCCGCACCGGACAGATGCTGCTGGAAAAGGGGAGGGAGGTGCTGCACACCGTTCGTGAACTCGAAAAACAGGCGATTAAACTTCACGAAGGCTGGGAGAATGAACTGGTTATTGGCGTAGATGATACGTTTCCCTTTTCACTGCTGGCCCCACTCATCGAATCTTTCTATCAACACCACAGCGTGACGCGCCTGAAATTTATCAATGGCGTGCTGGGCGGCTCCTGGGATGCCCTCATTCAGGGCCGGGCGGATATTATCGTTGGCGCCATGCATGAACCCCCTGCAGCGAGCGAATTTGGTTTTGCACGGTTGGGAGTTTTGGAACAGGTGTTTGTGGTTGCGCCGCATCACCCGCTGGCGCAGGAACAGGAACCGTTAAATCGTCGTACCATTCGCCGTTTTCGCGCCATTGTGGTGGGCGACAATGCGCAGCATGCCAACGTCTCAGGTTCCCAGGTGCTTGACGATCAGGAAGCTATTACCGTTTTTGACTTCAAAACCAAGCTGGAATTGCAAATCAGCGGTCTGGGATGTGGTTATATTCCGCGCTACCTGGCGCAGCGATTTCTGGAGAGCGGCGCACTGATTGAGAAAAAAGTGGTCGCACAAATTGTCTTTGAACCCGTGTGGATAGGCTGGAATGAACAGACCGCCGGGTTGGCCAGTGCCTGGTGGCGGGATGAAATTTTAGCAAATAGTGCTATTGCAGGGGTGTATGTGAAAACGGCTGCTGATAAATCAATCAGTTAAGAAAAAATATTCTTTTGTGGCTACTTCAATCTCTTGTTATTTCTCCCCAATTTAGTGCAAAATACGCCGCTTGCAAAAAATGACATTAACCGACGTTTTAATACGCGTCGGTTATTTTTTTGCATCAAACCAATCATTCATAAAAGAGGCCGGGCTTCGTACCGGATAGATACTTACTTAAAAATCGACAGTTGTTGTCGCTGAGGATTAACAAAAAATGGGGCAATTTTTTGCTTACGCGACGGTTTTCGCCGTAATGGGGGATAACCATGTCGCATAACGCTACTCCAAACACCTCTCGCGTGGAATTACGTAAAACGCTTACGCTGGTTCCGGTTGTCATGATGGGCCTTGCCTATATGCAGCCGATGACGCTGTTCGATACATTCGGTATCGTATCAGGAATGACCGATGGTCACGTCCCGACAGCTTACGCCTTTGCACTGATCGCCATCCTCTTTACCGCACTGAGCTACGGTAAACTGGTGCGTCGCTATCCGTCTGCAGGCTCTGCCTACACTTACGCCCAGAAATCCATTAGCCCGACCGTTGGCTTTATGGTGGGTTGGTCATCACTGCTGGACTACCTGTTCGCTCCGATGATCAACATTCTGTTGGCAAAAATTTATTTTGAAGCCCTGGTGCCGTCGATACCGTCATGGATATTCGTGGTGGCGCTGGTGGCCTTTATGACAGCCTTTAACCTGCGCAGCCTTAAATCCGTTGCGAATTTCAACACCGTAATCGTGTTGTTGCAGGTGGTGCTGATTGCAGTGATCCTCGGCATGGTCGTTTATGGCGTGTTCGAAGGGGAAGGTGCCGGTACGCTGGCGAGCAGCCGTCCGTTCTGGTCAGGTGATGCACACGTGATCCCGATGATCACAGGCGCTACCATCCTGTGCTTCTCGTTCACCGGTTTTGACGGTATCAGCAACCTGTCAGAAGAAACCAAAGACGCTGAGCGCGTGATCCCGCGTGCGATTTTCCTGACTGCGCTGATTGGTGGCCTGATCTTTATCGTCTCCACCTATCTGTTGCAGCTGTACTTCCCGGATATCTCGCGCTTCAAGGATCCAGACGCTTCACAGCCTGAAATCATGCTGTACGTCGCCGGTAAGTTCTTCCAGGTTGGCGCGCTGATTTTCTCTACCATTACCGTACTGGCGTCCGGTATGGCGGCGCATGCAGGCGTAGCGCGTCTGATGTACGTGATGGGGCGTGACGGCGTGTTCCCGAAAAGTTTCTTCGGTTATGTACACCCGAAATGGCGTACTCCGTCTATGAACATCATTCTGGTTGGTGCGATTGCTCTGCTGGCAATCAACTTCGACCTGGTGATGGCGACGGCGCTGATTAACTTTGGTGCGCTGGTGGCGTTTACCTTCGTTAACCTGTCGGTGATCTCCCAGTTCTGGATCCGTGAGAAGCGTAACAAGACGCTGAAAGACCACTTCCAGTATCTGTTCCTGCCGATGTGCGGTGCGTTGACCGTTGGTGCGCTGTGGGTTAACCTGGAAGAGAGCTCAATGGTTCTGGGTCTGATTTGGGCCGGTATTGGTCTGATTTACCTGGCTTGTGTGACCAAAAGCTTCCGCAACCCGGTGCCGCAGTACGATGAAGATGTCGCGTAATAACGGCATTTAACTAAAAAAAACGGAGACATGTTCTCCGTTTTTTTATGCGTGGGACTTATACAATCTCTTCGGCATACTGCCAGAGTGATTTCAGCAGCATCAACTTTTCTTTGTTATCCGCATACTGCTGGCTCAATAACTGCAGTTCATTGGCGTAATTTTGCAAAAACTCCGGTGTGAATACCTGGCGGCGATGGTCCAGCCAGCGTTGCTGTTCTGCTTCGTCCAGCGTTCCCGGGAAGTTACGTGCACGGTAATTAAACAACAGTTTTTCAATGCGCTTATCGACAAAGGAGATATCCAGCGCCGGTAAATTGCGTGGTTCGGTTTCCAGAACGATTTTCATCGCCGCACGGTCAGCATCGCTGAAAAAGCCGTTATAAAGTTGGGCATCTACGTTATCTGATGGTGTAAAGGGTTCTGCATCTGCAAAGATCGCAACCACTTTGTCGCGTATGTGCGGATTTTCGCGCAGAACTTTGAGATTATCCAGACAGTGCTGGCGGTTAATGCCAAGACGGTCGGCATCTTCCGGACGCAGGGTATTCGCCTGTGCCAGTACCGGGCATTTGTTGATGTGCACCAGTTTAACCGGTACGGCCGGGTTATCACCCAGATCCGCTTTAGACGTGTAAAGCCTCTCGCGCAGGGCGTCACTGTCGAGTTCGAGCAGCGGCGAAATATCACCGGCTAAGTCGACCATAATAACCGCGTTGCGATTCTCCGGATGCCACGCCAATGGCGCTACCCAGCTGGTGTTGCCGCGCCATGCGCCGAACATACCAGAGACATGGACCAGCGGCTTCATTTGCGGGACATCAATCAACGCGGCCAGCTTGTGCTTATTACGATGGCTGTAGAGATAATCAAACAGACGCGGCTGGCGCGACTTCACTAATTGCGCCATTGCAATTGTGGCGTATACGTCCGCCATCGCATCGTGAGCATTGGTATGCTCAATACCGTTGGCTTTGGTCAAATGCTCCAGGCGGAAGCTGGGTAAGCCGTCGTCGTTTTCCGGCCAGTTAATGCCTTCAGGGCGCAGGGCATAGCAGGCGCGCATCACATCCAGCAGATCCCAGCGCGAATTATCGTTCTGCCAGCTCCATGCATAGGGATCGTAGAAATTGCGATACAGGATGTTACGCGTCACCTCATCATCGAAGCGCACGTTGTTATAGCCCAGGATACAGGTTTTCGGTACGGTGAACAGGGCGTGGATGCGTGCAGCAAAAGCGGCTTCATTTTCTCCCTTTTCACGTGCTTCCTGCGGTGTGATACCCGTAATCAACACCGCCTCAGGCTGCGGCAGATAATCGTCCGCGGGTTTGCAATAAAAGACTTCTGGTTCACCGATGATGTTGAAATCATTATCTGTGCGGATAGCCGCAAATTGCGCGGGTCTGTCCAGCGCCGGATGGGTACCAAAGGTCTCGTAGTCGTGGAAGAGAAAACCAGGTTGCTGCTTGCCGTCATTCATTGTTCAGTTATGTCCGGGATCAATTTAGCGCTGGTTCAAGAATACCAAAAAATAGCGAGATAATCAGCCATGGCATTATCGAAGCTGGATTGTGCACGCAATAAAATTGAGATAAACAGGGCATTAATAGAATTAATTAATAAATTTCGCACTGTTAAAATAAATTACGGAAATAAAATATCTTGAAGTTGCGGGTTTGTAAATAATCTAACTGATAACCATTATTGTTATTTTCCTCTTCTTTTTTGTGTTCTGGAAACTTTAAAAATCTTTTATAAACAATGGGTTTTTATTTATGTCAATTCGCTGTCATGCATTGTAATGAAATGTGATTGATGTAAAAAATAAATAATCTAAACGCCATATAATTATTGGATATATCTAATAACAGGAGGTTATATGAGCATTAGTCGGCGTAATTTTTTGCGAGGAGTGGGTATAGGCTGTTCAGCCTGTGCGATAGGCAGTTTCCCGCCCGGGGCACTGGCACGAAATTCTCCGGAGAGTATCAAAGGGAAAACATCCCTGACGCCAAGTTTGTGCGAGATGTGTTCTTTTCGCTGCCCAATTCAGGCTCAGGTGATTAATAATAAAACGGTTTTTATTCAGGGAAACCCTAATGCGCCACAGCAGGGGACACGTGTCTGCGCTCGCGGCGGCAGCGGCGTTAGCCTGGTCAACGACCCTCATCGCATTGTTAAACCCATGAAACGCACAGGACCTCGCGGGAGCGGTGACTGGCAGGTTATTAGCTGGGAACAGGCGTATAAAGAAATCGCCGAAAAAATGACGGCAATAAAAACGCAATATGGTCCCCAGGGAGTCGTCTTCTCGTCTAAATCCGGCTCGCTGTCTGGCCATTTATTCCACCTCGCGACGGCTTTCGGGTCACCGAATACCTTTACTCACGCATCAACGTGTCCTGCCGGTAAAGCCATTGCCGCTAAAGTTATGATGGGTGGTGATTTAGCCATGGATATCGCCAATACCCGTTATATGGTCTCTTTTGGCCATAACCTCTATGAAGGGATCGAGGTTGCTGATACGCATGAGCTGATGACCGCGCAGGAGAAGGGTGCGAAGATGGTCAGCTTCGATCCCCGTTTGTCCGTATTCTCCAGCAAGGCGGATGAATGGCATGCGCTCAAACCGGGCGGCGATTTACCGGTGCTGATGGCCATGTGTCACGTCATGATCAATGAAAATCTGTATGACGCAGACTTTGTGGCGCGCTACACCACGGGGTTTGAGCAACTGGCAGAAGCGGTACAAGAGACCACGCCGGAATGGGCGCAGCAGCTCGCGGATGTGCCTGCTGATGTCATTGTTCGGGTCACCCGCGAAATGGCCGCCTGCGCGCCTCATGCCATCGTCAGTCCGGGCCATCGAGCGACGTTTTCGCAAGAAGAAATTGATATGCGGCGCATGATTTTTACCCTCAATGTGCTGCTTGGCAATATTGAGCGTGAAGGCGGTTTGTATCAGAAAAAAGCGGCGGCAACTTACAATAAGCTGGCTGGCGAGAAGGTCGCTCCGGTGCTGGCAAAACCCGATGTCAAATTACCCAAGCCAACGGCGCAGCGTATCGATCTGGTAGCCCCGCAGTTTAAGTACATCGCGGCGGGCGGTGGTGTGGTGCAAAGCATCATTGATGCTGTGTTAAACCAGACGCCTTATCCGGTGAAGGGATGGATTATGTCCCGACACAACCCTTTCCAAACCGTTACCTGTCGACCGGATCTGGTCAAAACCGTTGAACAGCTCGACCTTGTGGTCAGTTGTGATGTCTATTTAAGCGAAAGCGCGGCGTATGCCGACTACCTTTTGCCTGAATGTACTTACCTTGAGCGCGATGAAGAAGTTTCAGACATGTCGGGCCTGAATCCAGCCTATGCCCTGCGCCAACAGGTAGTGGAGCCTATTGGTGATGCGCGTCCGAGCTGGCAAATCTGGAAAGAGCTGGCCGTGCAGTTAGGCCTTGGCCAATTCTACCCATGGCAGGATATGCAAACGCGTCAGTTGTACCAGCTTAATGGCGATCATGCGCTATCTGCTGAATTGCGTCAGAAAGGGTACCGGGAGTGGGGGATTCCGTTGCTGCTGCGTGAACCTGAAGCGGTGCGTCAGTTTGTGGAACGCTATCCGGGCGCGGTGGCGGTTGACAGCGACGGTACCTATGGCGAGCAACTGCGCTTTAAATCTCCGTCAGGAAAAATTGAACTCTATTCCGAAGAGCTGGAAACGCTCCTGCCTGGCTACGGTATTCCGCGCGCGCGCAATTTTGCGCTCAAAGGCGACAGTGAACTCTATTTTATCCAGGGAAAAGTGGCGGTTCATACCAACGGTGCGACGCAATATGTGCCACTGCTTAGCGAGTTGATGTGGGATAACGCGGTGTGGATCCACCCGCAAACGGCCCGTGAAAAAGGCATCAAAAGCGGTGATGACATCTGGCTGGAAAATGCGACCGGCAAGGAAAAAGGTAAAGCGCTGGTCACCGCCGGAATTCGGCCCGATACGCTGTTTGTTTATATGGGATTTGGCGCCAAGGCGGGAGCCAAAACCGCAGCGACAACGCACGGTATTCACTGCGGTAATTTGCTTCCGCATGTTACCAGTCCGGTTTCCGGTACGGTAGTCCACACCGCTGGCGTTACGCTTCGTCGGGCATGAGAAAGGAGAACATCATGAATCAATCTACAAACCCTTATGTCATGCTGCATGACGAGAAACGCTGTATCGGCTGTCAGGCATGTACGGTTGCCTGCAAAGTTTTGAATGATGTGCCAGAGGGATTTAGCCGCTTACAGGTGCAGATCCGTTCACCCGAACATGAACCCGAGGTGCTGTCCCACTTCCAGTTTGTTCGCGTTTCCTGTCAGCATTGTGAAGATGCGCCGTGTGTCAGCGTTTGTCCGACCGGTGCGTCATTTCGCGACGAAAATGGCATTGTGCAAGTGGATAAGTCTCGCTGTATTGGCTGTGACTACTGCGTTGCCGCTTGTCCGTTCCACGTCCGTTATCTCAATCCGCAAACGGGAATTGCCGACAAATGTAACTTCTGCGCAGATACGCGACTGGAGACAGGACAATCGCCCGCCTGTGTTTCCGTTTGTCCGACGGATGCGCTGAAATTTGGTCGTCGCGACGACCCGGAAATTCAGCACTGGATAAATCAAAAAGAGGTTTATCGCCAGCAGGATACGCGTAGCGGCCCGGTGAGTGTTTATCGGCGTAAAGAGATCCATCAGGAGGGTAAAGCATGAATTCTATCTGGGGAGCAGAGCTTAACTATGCGCCGGACTACTGGCCGCTGTGGCTCATTTATGCAGGCGTTGTTATTGTGCTGATGATTGCGGGCCTGGTTATGCACGCGCTGTTACGTCGGATGCTGGCACCCAAAACGGCAACCGGAGAAGAACATCGGGATTACCTCTATTCGCTGGCAGTTCGCCGCTGGCACTGGGGTAATGCGCTGCTTTTTATCCTGCTTTTGCTGAGCGGCCTGTTTGGGCACTTCTCTGTCGGACCGGTGGCATTGATGGTGCAGGTACATACCTGGTGCGGTTTCGCCTTGTTGGCCTTCTGGGTTGGTTTTGTGCTAATCAACGCAACCAGCGGCAACGGTTGTCATTACCGGGTGAAGTTTAACGGGTTGATATCACGCTGCTTGTTGCAAACGCGCTTTTATCTGTATGGTATCATGAAGGGGGAACCACACCCGTTTGCCGCAACGGCAGAGAGTAAATTTAACCCGCTACAACAGCTGGCTTATCTGGCCATCATGTATGCGCTGGTTCCGCTGCTAATCATCACCGGGTTGTTATGCCTCTACCCGCAGGTAATAGGGGCAGGGCCTGTGATGCTGGTGCTGCATATGGTGTTGGCGATTGTCGGCTTACTGTTCATCTGTGCACATATTTACCTGTGCACGCTGGGTGACACTCCGGGGCAGATTTTCCGCAGCATGATAGATGGCTATCATCGTCATCGCAGCCATCACGCAGAGACAGCACCTCGCAAAGGGTAACGCCAGACGTGGTTGATATCTGAAATCCTATCCTTACAGCAAGAAAATGTGCCTTATGTCACATTTTCTTGCAATTTATCCATGTTTGTTCGCCAGAACTTCCGTAAAAAGAACGGCTATTTCTCCATTTCCTGAGGACATGCTGTTGAAACGCCGTTTGTTTATTGCCGCTTCACTATTTGCGATGATTTTTTCGCCCGCGTATGCGACCGACGTCGCCAGTTTCGCTCCACAGCCTCCAGCAATTAATGCCGGGGCGTGGGTATTAATGGATTACACCACGGGCCAAATCCTGACAGCCGGAAATGAACACCAGCAGCGCAACCCTGCCAGCCTGACCAAGCTGATGACCGGCTATGTTGTCGATCGCGCAATCGACAGCAAGCGTATTAGTCCGACAGATATTGTCACTGTAGGACGAGATGCCTGGGCGAAAGATAATCCGGTATTCGTCGGTTCGTCCTTAATGTTCCTGAAAGAAGGGGATCGCGTTTCTGTGCGCGATCTGAGTCGCGGGTTAATTGTTGATTCCGGTAATGATGCCTGTGTGGCGCTGGCGGATTACATCGCCGGAGGGCAGCCGCAGTTTGTCGCGATGATGAACAACTATGTGCAAAAGCTGAACCTGCGGGACACGCATTTTGAAACGGTACATGGTCTGGATGCGCCAGGTCAGCATAGCTCAGCTTACGATCTGGCTGTGCTGTCGAGAGCTATCATCCATGGAGAGCCGGATTTCTACCATATGTACAGTGAAAAAAGCCTTACCTGGAACGGAATTACGCAGCAAAACCGTAACGGTTTGTTGTGGGATAAAACCATGAACGTCGATGGTCTGAAGACAGGACATACCTCCGGCGCTGGATTCAACCTGATTGCTTCTGCCGTTGATGGGCAGCGCCGCCTGATTGCGGTTGTGATGGGGGCGGAGAGTGCGAAAGGGCGTGAAGACCAGGCGCGAAAACTGCTGCAATGGGGACAACAGAACTTCGATACCGTGCAGGTTTTACGTAGTGGTAAGCAAGTTGGTATTGAACGGATCTGGTATGGCGATAAAGAAAAAATTAGCCTTGGCACAGAGCAGGATTTCTGGATGGCCCTGCCTAAAGCCGAAGTCGCTAATATCAAGGCAAAATATGTTCTTGATAAGAAAGAACTGGTTGCCCCCATTGCTGCCCATCAACGTGTGGGGGAAATTGAACTCTACGATCGGGATAAACTGGTGGCGCACTGGCCTCTGGTTACGCTGGAGTCTGTCAACGAAGGCGGCGTCTTCTCGCGTTTGAGCGATTACTTCCACCACAAGGCGTAGTTTTTCCTGATGTGCCTGACTGGCAAGAGTGCGAATCTGCTCACATAATAATCACTGATTCCTTGTGGCCGTCATACCTAAAAATTACACTGTATATAAATACAGTGTAATAGCGGAGGTTATATGGAGTACGAGATAAAGCAGGTCGAGAAACGCATAATTGCTGGTTTCCATATGGTTGGACCGTGGGAACAAACGGTAAAGCAGGGTTTCGAGCAGTTAATGATGTGGGTTGATGGTAAGCAGATCGTACCGCTGGAATGGATAGCCGTTTATTACGACAATCCTGACGTTGTTCCGGCGGAAAAACTGCGTTGTGATACCGTGGTGTCTGTGCCTGAAGGTTTTGAGATCCCAGAAAACAGCGAAGGGGTGATCCAGACCGAACTGGCGGGGGGCGACTATGCTATCGCCGTTGCGCGCGTTGAAAATTATGACTTCGCGACGCCGTGGTATCAGTTCTTTGAGCGCCTGCTGCAGGATTCGACGTATGCGATAGCCGCTAAACCCTGCTTTGAAGTTTATATGAACAATGGCATGGAGGACGGCTACTGGGACATTGAAATGTACGTGCCGGTACAGTCGAAGTAACTGTTTTTGGTGTAAATCAGGATGAATGTCTTGGTCATCAGGGTGATGTTTTCACTCAAAAAACAGGTACAATTCTGTTCTTTGCAATTCCCTGACGGAGTGCATGAGTGCGTGCAGATAAGTCACTGAGTCCTTTTGAAATTCGTTTGTATCGTCATTATCGTGTGGTGCATGGTGTTCGCATTGCGCTGGCGTTTCTTTTTACTTTTCTGTTGGTTCGCCTGTTGAACATTCCTGAAGGTACATGGCCTCTGATTACGCTGGTGGTAATCATGGGGCCTATTTCCTTTTGGGGGAACGTTGTCCCCAGAGCGTTTGAGCGTATTGGCGGGACAATTCTGGGATCGGTACTTGGGCTGGTGGCCCTTCGTCTGGAGCTCTTTTCACTTCCGCTAATGCTGATATGGTGCGCGGTGGCGATGTTTCTCTGCGGCTGGCTGGCGTTGGGTAAAAGGCCGTATCAGGCGTTGCTGATTGGTATAACGCTTGCGGTCGTTGTGGGTGCCCCCGCTGGAGATATGAACACAGCGTTATGGCGCGGTGGCGATGTTATTTTGGGTTCATTACTGGCAATGCTGTTTACCGGTATCTGGCCGCAGCGGGCATTTATACACTGGCGAATTCAACTGGCGCATTGTGTAACGGGGTACAATCGGGTGTATCAGGCTGCGCTATCTCCCAACCTGCTGGAGCAACCGCGACTGGAGAAGCATTTACAACAGCTTTTAAGCGATGTTGTCAAAATGCGTGGGCTCATCGTCCCCGCGAGCAAGGAAACCCACATTCAAAAATCAATCTTTGAAGCTATTCAAACGGTTAATCGTAACCTGGTCTGCATGCTTGAGCTGCAAATCAATGCGCTTTGGGCCAGCCGTACCAGCCACTTTGTCATGTTGAATGCGCACACTTTGCGTGAAACCCAGCTCAGGACACAACAGGCGCTACTGACGATAACCCACGCATTGTATGAAGGTAATCCACAACCGGTGCTTGCCAATACGGAAAAACTCAATGACACCGTGGTGGAGTTACGTCAGCTTATTGCTGAGCATAAGGGCGATAATGTCGCTGAAACGCCCATTCACGGCTACGTTTGGCTAAATATGGAAATGGCGCGACAGCTGGAGTTGCTCTCTCATTTGATCTGTCGCGCGCTGCGCAAATAAAGAGCAGATGAGGGGATTGGTTCTACTGCTGCTTCGATTCAGCAACGATTAGAGGTATGATACTGAAAAAGGCTAAAACCATTGGTAACTGCAATGGCTTTACCCTCGATAATTCAGGTTTCAACCATGCATGGTCGATGCAGATGCAACTTGAAGTATGGCGGGCATGAAAGTAATGTTGACCCACTTTAGCCGTTGTTTTAACGAATCCGAATCTCACATTATCAGGGGTGTAAAAATGGAAACTACCAAGCCTTCTTTCCAGGACGTGCTGGAATTTGTTCGTCTGTTCCGTCGTAAAAACAAACTGCAACGTGAAATCCAGGACGTTGAGAAAAAGATCCGTGACAACCAGAAACGTGTTCTGCTGCTGGACAACCTGAGTGACTACATCAAGCCTGGAATGAGCGTGGAAGCGATTCAGGGCATTATCGCCAGCATGAAAAGCGATTATGAAGATCGTGTTGATGATTACATCATCAAAAACGCTGAGATCTCTAAAGAGCGCCGCGACATCTCTAAAAAGCTGAAAGCGATGGGCGAAGTGAAAAACGGCGAAGCGAAAGCCGAGTAACGATTTTATGCTTGTTCGGGTCGCTGCTTAGCGGCGGCCCTTATTGCAGTTCGACCCCGCCAGTTACCATCCGCAACAAATGCTGTTCCGGCCAGTGCTCCGTCAATTTTTTCTGCGTCAGCATCCATTTTATGTAGTCCACATCATGACGCTTTCTGTCGAGCATCAGACCGACTACGCTGCCACTGTGCGCAACGTTGACACCGTATAAATCACATTCTTCTACCAGCGCTAAAAGTGAATCAAAATTTGGTTTAGGTAACAGCAACTGGCTGGCGATCGCGCTCAGCGTGGCGGCTTCACCCATCCGATAGGGATTTTGACTGATACAGGCTTCCTGTACCTTTTCCCATGCGCGTTTCAGCGCTGGAGCGCCTGCCAGTAATCCTGACTGGCGTGGCGTACGGTGATAATCAGCAGTAAGCAAGGTTTCCGGACTTTCGAGAACCAGCAGATCGAGTTGAGGCTGGGCTTCACAGGCAATTTGCGTGGAGGCGTCGTTATGATCGAACAGCGTAAGCTGGCGGAAAACGGTGCTGTCGGTAGGTTCCAGCGAAACGCAAAGCTGCGCCAGAGTGGATTCGTCTAGCTGATGCCCCAGATACTGCGCCGTGGCGATTGCCGTGGCGGCGATATCCGCTGTGCTGCTGGCCATCCCTTTAGCGACAGGAATGGTTGACTGGACATCAATTCGAATATCCTGACTCATTTGTGCCGGGTATTGCCAGTGCAGCAATAACCTCTCAACCATCGCCCGCGAAAGTGGACGTTCATCTGTCAGCGGTGAACCTGAAGTGACCTCAACGGTGCTATACCATTCAACCGGGCAGGAGACCAATTTCTCACTGCCCAGTATCCAGCCCTGGATAAGTTCTCCGCACGATGCGGGACATTGCGCAACAGCCACGTCTTCACCTATGTGATCAGCAATCCTCGGCGCATAGTGTCATGGCGATCGCGCTATTACCATGATTTGCCGCAATTTGCGGTGCGGCAGTATTATGCAGGAATGCCCAATGTCACAGTTTCAGATATCGCTAAACGCATAACGTCTTGCGCAATCATTAGCTCTTCATTGGTATTAATCACTGCTACTTTGACCATCGCATTTTCCGTCTGAATGAAGGTGGCATTACGCTGATTTTTTTCCTCATCAACGGCCAGACCCAGGAAATTCAGATTACGACAGATCGCAGCGCGCGCCCGTGCGGAGTTTTCGCCAATACCACCGGTAAACACCAGGGCATCCAGACCGCCCATCTGCATAATATAGCTACCAATGGTGGCACGAATGCGCTCAGCAAAAAGCGTCAACGCCAGCGCAGCCTGGTGATTGCCCGTATCTGCGGCATGTTCAACGTCGCGGTAGTCAGGTGAGATACCAGAAACACCGAGCAATCCGGACTCATTGTTGAGCAATTGGTTGAGCTGCTGCGGTGTTTTGCCTTCTCGCAGGGCAATCCACGGTAAAATGGACGGATCGATATCGCCACTTCGCGTGCCCATCATCACGCCAGACTGCGGCGTAAAGCCCATTGACGTATTCACCGATTGTCCGCCTTTGATGGCGCAGATGCTGCTGCCGTTGCCCAGATGACAACAAACAACGCGCAGGGCGCTGAGTGGTACACCCAGTTTTTCAGCAAGCTGTGAGCTAACGTATTTGTGGCTGGTACCATGAAAACCATAGCGACGAATACCCAACTCTGCATAGTAACGCCAGGGCAGGGGATAGATGAAAGAAGGCTCATCAAGCGTTTGATGAAAGGCGGTGTCGAACACCGCAACGGCTGGCGTTTTGGGCAATAGCTGGCGGAATACCGCGATCCCCAGCGCATTGACCGGGTTATGCAGAGGAGCCAGTTCCGCGAGGCGCTCGATTTCTGCCAGCGTTTCATCAGTTACCAGCGCTGAGTCTTTAAAGGATTCCCCGCCGTGCGCGACGCGATGGCCCACGCCGTCGATCTCATCCAGACTGCTGATAATGTGGTGGTTGAGCAGTTTTTCCAGGAGCAACGTTACGGCTTCACGGTGATCGGCTACGGGCAAAGTCTCCTGCCATTTCTGCGCTGGCGTTTTTAGGGTGACTTGCGCATCAGACAAACCGATGCGTTCAATCAACCCCTGACAGATCATTTCACCCTGCGGCATCGCCAGTAGTTGAAATTTAAGCGAGGAACTACCTGCATTAATGGCCATTATTTTGTGAGACATGAAGGTTCCTTTGCATTCAGAAAAATGAACATCTCATCGACCCCGGTATTCTCCAGCGCGCTGGTGACAAATACTTTTTGCGCACCAGCCTGAACTAACCAACTCTCCGCAAGAGAAATACGCTGCGGGTTGGCTAAATCGGCTTTGGTAACGAGGCCAATAACGGGTCGGTTCATTGGTCCGGTAAAACCGGGAGAAAATGGTGACCACGGCGCGTCAGCATTGAGTACCAGCGCAATAATGTCTGCTTCACAGGCGCTGACCAGCAGCGCACTGTACAGGCAGCGGTTCTCAAGATATTCACCCGGCGTGTCTATTGTCGTAGGAGACCAGACTATGGCCTGGGTCTTCTGATAGTGAAGTGCCTCTCCCCGCATGCACTGCGTGAGCGACGTTTTACCGCACTGGCTGGGGCCAATTAGCATGATACGTTTCATGAGATTACGTCCGGGTGATGGGACACGCGGTAAAACGCATCATTTCGCCCAGCGTTCGGGTTACCTGTTTCAGTGCGTACTCAACGGCAGAAACATCACCCGTCAGTACCACCGCGCCGGTAAACCGGTCGAGAAAACCAATCTCTACCGCCCCGGATTTCGTGGCGATATCACAGGCGATGATTGAGGCTTCGCTGGGGGTAATGGTCAGAATACCGATTGCGGAAAGCGAATCGGGTAATCCCAGTTTCTTGAACAAATCTTTACCTGGATTAGCAATAAGATGCGCCAGCGTGACCTGTTTGCCAGGTACATATTCCTGAATCATTCGATCCGTGGTGGGTTGTCTTTCCATTATCCCTCCACCATTTGTCGCCACATGCTTTCATGCGGGCGGGGTATGACCGAGCGGTAAACCAGCAGGCCTTTTTCACCCGCACTTTCACTGGCAACCGTCACCGCGTTATTCACATCGGATACATCGCCAGCAACGACCATGTAGCACTTGCCGCCAATACCAAATGCCATATGGACGCGTACCAGCGTGACGTTGGAGGCTTTAACCGCCCGGTCGGCGGCGCAGATGCAGGCAGCAACGCTCCATGTTTCGACAATACCAACAGCCTGACGCTTATCCACGCTGTTTAGTCCGCTGATTGCGGGGAGTACGCTGGCATGAATGTTGGGGAGTACCAGACTGTCAACGAGCATATCGCCAGCAAGAGATGTTCCAGTGGCAATCGCCTGTTGTACGGCTCCTACGTCACCACCGAGCATGAGTAGAAATTTTCCCGGGCAGATGGTCTTGCTGACCAGTAAATTCACATTCGCGCTTTTTAACATGGCATCGCCAGCTTCCATTCCTTTGGCAATGCTGGTGAGTTCTAAAATCCCTATAGCCTGAGACATGATTAACCTCTAATTACCGTGATGGATTGCTCAGTGATTTCGCTGACAATACCGTCAATACTGGCGTGAACAGGCGCGCCTAATGCACCGGAGGGCACATCGGCAACACATTGACCGCGAACAACGCGTTCGCCTTGTTCTACACATGGGATGGCGCTGGCACCTATATGCTGGCGTAACAACAGCGTCGTTTTATCTGTGGAATAATCAGTTTCAGCCAGTGGCGCATCGTGATACCAGTCGCTAAGACCCAGTTTGGTAATAAGGCGTTTAACTGGGATCAGCCGGTACTTCGCCATTTCATCCTCAGGATTTAGCGGCCCTTCATAACGATGGTTGAGCGCCCGCAATTCACGTTTAAGCATACGGTTGATGCGCATCGGTGAAATCCCAACCGGACAGGCTACGCTTTCACACACATTGCATTCTGAGCAGGTCAGGGCCGTGAGCAGCAGTTGCGGTGTGGCCGCCTGCTGATAATTAACCGCACGAACCAGCAGATGCGGGGATAATTCATGACCGATCAAATGCCTCGGGCACAAATCCGTACACAAACGGCACTGCTCGCAAACGGTCTTTGCTACAGAAAGCACGGTGCGTTCATCCTGCATCCGCCGCTGAATCAACGCATGAGACTTAGGCAAAACCAGCAGGCCCCCGGTGGTCTTGCTGACAGGGGTATCCAGTGAAGTAATCAGGCCGCCCATCATCGGACCACCGTTAATAAAGCCGGGATCGTCAACGGTTGTGCCACCGGCCAGCGCCAGAACGTCACGTAAAGACATTCCGATAGGGACTGTGAGTGTGATAGGACTGGCGACTGCGCCGTTAACGGTCAGGGTACGACGCGTAACGGGGTACTGCTGCTCAACTGCTCTGGCGATGTTGAGCACGGTCTGGACGTTATTGACCACCACACCGACGCTAACCGGCAGCGCGGCAGGCGGAACTCTCCGACCTGTTGCCATCCAGATGGTCAGAACCTCGTCACCTGCCGGGTAGACATCGGGCAAAATATGTAAGCGGATCCCGGTAGGCAGAAGGGGCGTTAATGCATTGATAGCCTTCTGGTATTTCTCTTTGAGTGCAATAATTCCGGCACTGGCTCCGGTAGTCGTCATGGCATATTGAACGCCGCGGATAAGTCGCTCAGCCTGGACGGCCATCAACTGCTGGTCAACTTTCAGCATTGGCTCACATTCAGCCGCATTGACCAGAAAGGTATCGACTTGCGCCTGTAATTTTACGTGAGCAGGAAAGCCTGCGCCTCCGGCTCCGACAACACCCGCTGCGCGAACGCGTTCACGAATGGTCTGCGCATCATAGAGCGTGGACTCTGCCGTCATGGCTGTCTTCATAATAATTCCTCAAGCAGTTCCTGCATGGCACTGGCGTCGGCAACACGAGGATTGGTTTGCAGCGTGACGTCAGCCAGCGCGGCCTGAACCATCGACGGGATACGTTGTGACCAGACTTGCTTTCCGTCTTTAAGCGCGTCAACAAAAGAAGGCAACGCACACTGTTTTTTGAGTAGCTCGATGTGATGGATGAGCGCATTCAATGCCGCTGTATCGTTCGCGTTATCCGGGCATAAATGGCAGGCTTTAGCAAAACGGGCATAGCGCTTCGCAGCCCGCGGATCGCGGGCATTAAAATGAATGACATGGGTCAGCAGCAGCGCATTGGCAAGTCCATGCGGCAGATGAAACTGACCACCCAACTGATGGGCAATCGCATGATTGATCCCCAGTCCAGCCTGACTAAATGCCATTCCCGCGAGCGTTGACGCATTGTGCATTTTCCCCCTGGTTGCCAGACAGTCGCCTTTGCTGACGGCGACAGGCAGGTACTGGAAGACGATTTGAGCCGCTTTTTCAGCCAGTGCATCGGTGAAGTCACTGGCCTTCGTGGATACGTAAGCCTCCAGTGCATGCGTTAACACGTCCATGCCGGTATTCGCGGTGATGGCAGGTGGTACGCTGACGACCAACGTTGGATCAAGAATGGCCATGTCCGGGTAAAGTGCGTTATTGAACAATGGGTATTTAATGCCTTTATCCGGATCGCTAATCACGCAGGCGCTGGTTACTTCAGAGCCTGTGCCGCTGGTGGTGGGAATTGCGACACAGGTTTCAATATCAATACCGAACTGTCGGCTGAACCAGACGATGGCTTTTGCGGCGTCCAGTGCTGAGCCGCCACCAAAACCCATCACGACGTCCGGTCGCAGGGACTGCATTTGTGCAATCCCTTGAACTACCGTACCGATGGTGGGATCGGGGGTGATATCGCTGAAAATGCTGATGCGGTTATCCGCTGGCAGAGCGTTGCGCAGCTTTTCAATCAGGGGAGAACGCGCGAGAAAAGCATCGCAAATAATCCAGATATGCTTATTCGTGAAACGCTTGAGCACATCCAGACTTCCCTGGCCGCTGTACAATCGAGTTTGCAGTGAAAAGCTATTCATAACGGCCCCATTAACGAATAGAAAAACCGTTTGTCAGCACGCAACGACGAGAGCGTGCGAAAGTGCGCGCAGATGTTGTTCCTTCACCGGTTGGCGTCGCAATAGTGAAGGTGGTAAAGCCTTCACCACCAACGCCAATCCCGGCGTAAGAGGGGCCATTTTTCACAAAGATGGAGGTCTGAAGCGTGCGCGCGGCAAGGTTCAAACGTGACACATTTTGCGAATGCATAATGGCGGTGTGATGCAATCCCTCTTCAACCTCCAGGGCCAACGTTAATGCACTGTCAAAATCGCTCACTGTTACGACGGGGAGCATTGGCATTAATTGCTCGCTGGTAACCCACGGGTCGTCAGCCTTGACGATGCCTGTCAGTAATCGAGGTGCTTTTGCCGGAACCGGTATTCCTGCTGCTTCCAGTAAGGTTGCCGGGCTTTTACCCACCAGTTTTTTATTGGCTATGCCTTCTGGTAGACAGACAGCACGCAGTTTGTCTACCTCTTCGCTATTGAGAAGCATCGCACCAAAAGACTGCATCTGTTGAACCAGTCGTTCGGCAACGGCATCAACAACAATCAGGCTCTTCTCAGCAATGCAGGGGAGGTTGTAATCAAAGGATGCGCCATTGATGATATCTTCCGCCGCCTTAACCAAGTCGGCTGTTTCATCAACAATGCAGGGTGGATTTCCTGCGCCTGCGCCGATGACTTTTTTCCCGCTTTTCATGCCCATAGCAACAATGCCTGGGCCACCGGTAATCGCCAGAACTGCGATTTTAGGGTGCGCCATCATCTGCTGGGTAGCCTCAAAAGTGGGTTCTGTGACCGTGACGACAAGATTACGAATTCCGCAGCAACGGAAAGCAATATCTTCAATCATGGCAATCAGCTTGAGTGAAACCTTTTTAGCACCCGGATGCGGACTGAAATAAACGCTATTCCCTGCCGCCAGCATGCTGATGCTGTTGTTAATAATGGTCTCTGTCGGGTTAGTACTGGGGGCGACAGAGCCAATCACGCCAAACGGTGAATACTCGAATAACACCATGCCGCCGTCGCCGGTTAACGCCGTGGTGGTGAGATCTTCGATACCTGGAGTGTTGTCCAGCGCGGCTTTATTTTTAAGGAACTTATCCTCTTTGTTGCCCATCCCCGTTTCGGCAGCGCTCTCAGCGGCCAGTGAAGCAAGATGAGGCGTCAGTTCTTCGCGTAGGGCGTTTATGATGGCGCTGCGGGTTTTCAATGGACATTGCTGGTAACGCAGAAAAGCCTGATGCGCGGCATCGATCGCTTCGCCAACGGACGGAAAAATACCGTTACCCTGAACTTCTGCTTTTGCCGGGGCGAGTTGTTCACTCAAAATGTTACGAATAAGGGTTTCAAGTTCTGAAGTATTCATTGATGTGTTCTCACGTTAATCGCCGCAATGGCCGTTTCTGCAATGTCCATATCCTGTTCAACGCTTCCTCCGCTGATGCCAAGACCCCCGAGGAGTAAACCCTCACGCCATAATGCGTACCCGCCACCGAAGGTGACGACTTTTCCCTGCATATGGCTTTCCAGACCGTAAAGCGCAGCACCGGGTTGAACTGCCGATGTCAGCTCATGTGTGGCGGTTTTCATCGCCACGGCAGTCCAGGCTTTTTTGGGTGCCAGTTCGCTACTCACGAGTAATGCGTCAGGCATGCGCCAGGTCACCATTTGGGTCCCGTTCGCATCAACAATGCTAATGACGATCGGAACCTGAAGTTCTTCTGCTCTCGTCACCGCAGCGCGAGTGAGTTGGTGGAGCTCCTGAAAAGACAGAGACATAGTCGGCTCCTTTATGGCTGGTGCTTGAACGGCAGCGAGATAGCGCTCAGCCACTTTCTGAATGATGTCGTTTTGATGGGCGTCATGATCTTCTGCTCGTGCAAGCGCATATAAGCAGTCGGACAGGCGATTGATATAACGCATCAGCACGTGTCTGACGGATATCTCGGTGGAGAGCTCGACCAGTCGTCTCTCTGCGCGGCGTGCCAGCGTACGGGCAAAGTGCAGTCGGCTGGCGGCTTCGCTGCGGCCAGGTAAAATAAAGCTGCGCAGCGGCGGTACTCTTCCCATTGCGGTATCGATGGCAGCTTCCAGTGCCGCAATTTCTTCCGAGCTGATGTAGCGCTGCTCTGGCGTTGGTTCTTCGCTTTCGCTTGCCAGTTCGGCGCTGAACCAAAAAAGCTGCAGCTGGATATTTTCAAGTAACTGCCAGTGCTGCGGGTTTTTCGCTGCACAAATGCACAGACTTAGCGCCGCATTCAGTTCGTCCAGCGTACCGTAGGCTTCCACGCGTGGATGCGTTTTGCTCACGCGCTGTCCGGTAAAGAGGGCTGTTGTTCCGGCATCACCAGTACGGGTATAAATCGCCATAGTTCCTCCTAACGAGAAAGCGTGTCGACAATGCCGACGATAGCCAGATCGATGGCCTCATTAGGGCCAGAAAAAACGTGTCTGGCGCTGGAGCCGCTGCTGAGTAATACCAGTTCGCCAGTTCCCGCGCCGACAGAATCAACAGCGACTTCATCTCCACTCACAGGGGACGCAGGAAGCTCTCCGTCAGCACTTACCCGACGTACCAGCAACAGTTTTTTTCCCACCAGTGATGGGGATTTTTGCGTGGAAACCACAACGCCTGTAACCCGTGCCAGATGCATAGCTCACTCCTGCTTAATTAGTTGGACATTTCGCAGACTGACTGCTTCCTGAGCCAGAGCCGTCACGACACACCGACGGCGCAACACCAGTACGCCATCCCTTAATTGGGCGACGTCGGCATAGCTGAGAAGCTTCTCAGGATGCAAAAAGATGATTCGTCCCCGTTCGTCATTGAACTCCAGCGGTAGACGTGCGAGTTTTTTCACGGGGATTGCGGGTAATAATCGGTGTTGTAGTGAAATTTTCACGCGGACTCCGCATGCCAGCGCGTCGTGAATCTTTCCCACCGACATGTTGGCTGGGCAGACTTCGGCAATTCGCTCCAGTAATGGCAGATCCACTTGCTGGAGATGGAGCGACGAGTACTGGCAGAATACTGTCCGTGAATCGATTTCCCGTAACTGCGCGACGCTAAGAGTGAGCGTGCTTTCCGCGCGTTTTTTTAATCGGGAAACAACCTCCTCGATAATGCGTTGCAGCAGTTCGTTGTTCATCGTGAGGTCACCAGTGTGGCGAATGCCTGGGGATTATCAGCGCCTGCAGCATTGGCTTCGTCTGTATCGATATGCATTTCGAGGCGCATATCCGGCGAAACGCGTACGGCGACGTTATCGAAAATCAGTCGACGTTCATCGCCATTAATGGCGACCGAGACTCTATCACCATGGGAAACCCGCAGAATCAGAGCATCGAGCGGCGACATATGGATATGCCGTTGGGCGACGATCACCCCGGATGCTAAGTCCAGTTCAGCAAATGGGCTGACGAGACGAACACCGGGTGTGCCCTGAATATTGCCCGACATCCGCAGCGGAGCAGCAATTCCCAACGTGCGGGCGTCGGTACGAGAAATTTCGACCTGGCTGGTACTGCGCAGCGGGCCGAGTAAACGCACATTTTTTAACTGACCTTTTGGCCCCACCAGCGTGACAGTCTGCTCTGCTGCATATTGTCCTGGCTGCAATAGCCCTTTTTTCTCACTAATGGGGTGATTGGGAAACAAGCGACCGTAATCTTCAGCGCACAGATGAATATGACGATTAGAGATCCCCAGCGGAATCGGGCGCTCGCGCATTTCATCCAGAACCTTAGCGACAGTGGTCTCCAGTTGCTGTTTATCCATTACGCTTCACCTCGTTTGCCAGAGTGAAGACAAAGCGTGCGCGGCTCGCCTTTTTGGCGAGGGCAGGCAGGATCAAGACACAAATTGCAGCTAATCAACTCTGCATCTTGCGGGGCTTCGGGTACATCATGGACTACAAATATCTCTTCATGCGGTACGGCTGGTATGGGCTCTGGCGTTGGCTCAGGCTCCAGGGCAACGCTATGCGACAGGATCCCGTCCCCGGGTCTGGAAATGACTTTGTGAGCCACCAGTCCATCTCGCTGGTCAGCGAAACTGACACCGGTGGAAATGGCCGCCTGGACGGAGGCCACATCCCCGATTATCTTGATCACCGTCCAGCCTGAGCCGTTGGTTTTTTCGAGGCCCACCAGCGTGATGGAGGCGGCTTTCGCCATGACGTCCGCGCAACTGATGGCTAATGCCAGACCACTAACTTCAAGTAATCCCAGTGATTGCTTCACGCTGTGCTCCTTGGTTGCAACGACTTATGCGGATTTAGGTAAAATGGCTTCAACGTCGCTGTGCGGACGCGGGATAACGTGGCAGGATTTCACCTCACCAACGGCGCTTGCGGCTGCGCTTCCAGCATCTACGGCTGCTTTCACCGCGCCGACATCACCGCGAACCATAACGGTGATAAGGCCAGAGCCTATTTTTTCGTATCCAACCAACTGCACGTTTGCGGATTTCACCATGGCATCAGCGGCTTCAATAGCGCCGACAAGCCCTTTTGTTTCAACCAGTCCCAGTGCGTTATTCATACTGCTTTTCTCCTATGGGTTATGAGTGGCATTCCCGGAACGGAATGCCTTTAACCAGCCGCGCAGCGTTGTTACCAATGCTGCGGCGATCGTGGCTATTTTGTTGATACGTCAGCGTAAAAAGTGGTGCTGATGTGGGTAAGTTTTTGTAGTGCACGACCAGTTTTTCGCGGCTACAGCCAATACCGACCAGCAATGGAGACTGGCAGGCGGCCAACCATGCGTTGTGGATAACGTCAGTTGAGCTACTCTCCTGAATTACAAAGGGGATCCCTTCTTCTTCAATACCCAGCAGTACGTCATTCCAGACGTCAGCACAGTCAGCACTGGTGAAGATAACGATGGCTGGTGTGGTGAGATTACTTTCCATGAG
The DNA here is from genome assembly GCF_030332405.1 of Citrobacter sp. Cpo147. Taxonomy (NCBI): domain Bacteria; kingdom Pseudomonadati; phylum Pseudomonadota; class Gammaproteobacteria; order Enterobacterales; family Enterobacteriaceae; genus Citrobacter; species Citrobacter sp. Cpo147. Next base: position 421,482 of record NZ_JAOWHX010000033.1, on the reverse strand, counting down.
CGAATGCCTTATGCCAGGAGAGAATCAGTCCTGTCGCAACCGCATTGCGCGGACCTTCGGTACCACGAATGTTGCCGCGCCCGGCAACCAGTCGATAATGCGCCAGAGCATCGGTGACCAGCTGTGGAACTTCAAAATCCAGAGATGAGCCGCCAACCAGCACCACAAAGGGAATATCCCGAATGTTCCCGGTCGGACTGACCTGACGTAGCGCTCTGAGTGCGTTAGTAACGAAAACGCGCTCCTTGGCGCTTCGACGAATGGCCCGTACTTTCTCCAGCGCCAGTTCACCAGGCAGTGGCACCAGTTCATCGGGTTTCACTACGCACACGCGCGCAAAAACCGTTGGTGGGAGAGGCGTAGGGAAGAACTGAACGCTGCCGTCTTCGTGGCGAAGGTGGAACAAGCTCTCAACTTTCGCCAACGGATACTTTTTAATCTCTTCAGCGAGATAACGGTCATCCAGACCCAGTTCACGGGCAATGATCATCGTGACCATATCGCCTGCGCCTGCCAGGTGCGTGGCAATAATTTCGCCCTTAGGATTGATGATAGAAGCGTCGGTTGAACCCGCGCCGAGATCCAGAATAGCCAGTGGTCGTGTTGTGCCCGGAGTTGTTAAGGCTCCCAGAATGGCAGCTTCGGCTTCGGCCCCGCCAACCTGGACATCAATGTTGAGTTTTTGCGTGATCTCCTGGGCAATCATCGCCATTTGCAGGCGGTCTGATTTCACCATGGAGGCTATGCCGACAGCCTGTTCCAGCGAGAACTCACCGGCAAGTCCACCCGTCACGCTGACGGGAACCGAGGTATCGACCGCCAGCAGATCCTGAATAAAAATTTCATGACTGGGTTTGTTGGTTAATTCAGCCATCGTCTGGCGCACATGCTCCAGCATGCCGCCAATATTGGTGCCAGCTTCTCCGGTCACGTTATCCAGTTTTGGGCATTCACCAACCGCTTTCATAATCGCTTCGGCGCCCGCGGCAACGTCGACCCGTACGGTACGACCCTGAGACTGTAGCTCCAGATTTCCGGCAGGAATCGCTCGCGCTTTCACATCACCTGACGGCGTTTTCACCACCACGGCTGAACGGTTGCCGATCAGCGCCCGTGCCATCGGAACAATGTTTTTAGTCTCATCGGCATTGAGGCCAAAGACAGTTGCAATGCCGTAGGGGTTAGAAAGGGTTTCAATGACCTTTCCTGGTACGGCGACCTCAATGGCAGCCAACATCCCCAACGGGATACGGTCGATATGAAGGACTTCATCGACGATGGGCAGGGGGTGAGTCAGACGATTGCTGACCAACACGCCATCGTCCTGCTGCAAAATAACGCCAGTCAACTGGTATCCAGCACGGACGGAGGCATTAATCATCGTAGCAACATCGGCGAAATCAAATGCCGATGACACCACCAGAATATAGGGCGTATCCGCCGGGCGACTGAGAAGGTCTTCCGGCGTAATAGTGACGCCCACGCCTAACCCGACGCCGCCCGGTGTTTTAGGGTTATGGCCGATCATGGTGGATTCAGTGATGATGGTTTCGGTTATTGTTTCCATCGCCACGTCGCCAATGACCGGGGTGGCTTCGTTAATACGGATGAGCGAAATATCGCTGACATTGATACTGGCGTTTTTTGCCGCCAGCGTAAGGGCCTCCTGAATGCCAAACACATTACGTAATGTGCCCTTAATTCCGGTGGTTTCTGCCAGCGCGCTGCCGGTGATGCTCAGCACGCCAGACTCATCGAGAGTAGCCAGAGCGACCTCCGTTGATGAGTTGCCTATGTCAATGCCAGCTATATATCGCATGATCCTTTCCCTGAGTTAGTCGTCGCCTTTGAGTTTTTTACGCTCAACGTACAGCGCTGCCGCTTCACGAACGAAAGCTGCACAGATTTTTGCCTGATAACGATTTTCGAGATCGTCGGCGATAGCCATCAGCTCATCTTTTGTTGAGCGATACGGGCGCAGCGCGTTGTAGATCTCAAGAATGCGATCGTCAGGAACAGCGGTAAGCTCGGCTGCGCGCTCGAAGTTCATCGCCAGCCTGTCACGTCCGGCATCTTTGGCGATTTCCGCCTGCAGGCGAAGTGTTTCAGGGGTGATGCGCATGTCCTGCGCGGTCACTTTGTTGCTCAGAACATTTTCAAGCGTGAAGTCGTCCAGCGTTTTGTTGGTCGCAGTTTTTACCCACTCAGGATGTTTATTCGCGAGAGGGTAATCCGTGACTTTCGCGGTATGTGCTGATGAACTCACCGCGGGCGGAGTCGCGGACTCGCCTTGCAGGCTGTTCATCCGGCTCAACACATCCCGAACCATCGATTCAATTGCGTCGGTATTCATGGAGGTATCCTTTATCAAAGCGCCACGCGCAGTTCCTGCGGGTTTTTGCCTGTCACAACGTATTTGGTCTCTTTAATGTGCAGAATGGCTGATTTCGCCTGGTACTTAGGACGAGCCATCTGGTCATTCAAAGTAGGGACCGGTTGCGGAGATTCACGCTTGGCATAACGCGCGGCGTTTTTACCGATCTGACGATAGGTTTCCAGCGTCAGAAGCGGTGCCTGAGGGAACAGCTCCAGGTTTGAAAGCGGCGGTAACCCCTGCTGGTGGATAACCGTGGTACCTTTTGACTGGATGCCGATAGAGATCCCGGAACCGCTCAGACGGTTCCCCTCAACGGCGACAAACGCCACATCGGAGGATTTAAAGCAGCGGATAACGCGCGCTTTAATGCCTTCTTCTTCAATACCGGCAATCACTTCGCGCAAGATATTCTTATGCGGGATACCTACGATATTGACGGTTTGCGAGAGCCCGAACGCCGGCCCTACGGCAATAATCACTTCGTCCTGTTGCTGGCCTTGTTTGGCTTCACCAATCTCGGTCAGAAAGCTGTCTCCCTGTGTCGCCGCAGCCTGAGGTGCGCTTGCCGCTGTAGATGCGCGGAAAGAGACGGGTTTGTCGCTGGTCTGCATTTCAGACAACACATCTTCAATTATCTGGCGCAGCAGTTTTTCATTAATTTCCATTTTTCACCCCTTAGCCAAGCTCGTTGGGATCAAGTGCGCCAGGGATGTTTTTGATCTCTTCCCAGCGTTCGCCCTGCAGGCGATAACCTGTTGCCGGACCGGCATAGTCGTTAACATCATTGACAGCGGATAGCACCTGTCCGTCGCCAACGATAATGGCGGAGGTATGCAGGTAATCCCCGGTTAACTTGGCTTTCTGGATGTTGAGCATGTCCTGAGCGACATCGGTAAATCCGCCCTGAGCAAGGGCTTTCACCACTTCCAGACCGTTACGGTTCTTATTGATGATCTCTTGTGCAAACTTGATGTCGTCAACGATGTTACGTTCCGGCATATCTTTCGAACCGTGGGCGTAGGTCGCAGCTTCCACTTCTTCATCAGTGATTGGTGGTAATCCCATCCCGGCAAAGACGGCCTGCAGCGCACGTGCCGCTTTGTTACGAATGGCGATAACATCTTCTTCACGAACCGGACGCAGACCACCGTCTACTTTCAGGTCGCGCTGAAGAACGTTGTAGTCGTCAAAATCTTCAGCATCCTCGTTCGAACCTGCAAACATGTTGTCGTAGTTCGGCACCGCGGAATAACCAGAAGAAATGAAGTCAGTACCCGGCAGGAACTGCATCAGCAGACGCGCAGTACGACGCATATCCGAGTGGGTAAAGGTTTGGTCGTTGCTGGAGGCGCATTCCAGATCCAGAGAGGAACAAATCAGGTTTTCAGCCAACACTGCACGAATGCCTGACGGCACGGCGGAAGGGACACCGATGCAGCTTACTGAACCGTTTTGCAGGCCCTGTACGCCCGCAGCTTTGGTGATGTAAATGCAGCGGGCTTCCAGATAAAGCATTGATTTTCCTTCGGCGTAACCCATCTGAACTTCTGAGCCAGAACCGGAGGTAAAGCGCATTTTCAGACCACGGGATGCATAGGACGAGGCGAGGAAGCCTTTCGACCATGGCGTGTCATCGCCGTCGGTAAAGACGGGTTCAGTACCATAGACGGAGATGGTTTCCGCGTAGCAGGTGTGGCCTAGCATGCCGAGCTTAAGTTCGGTAGCTTCTTCCAGCGAGCACTGGGTTAATACGCCAGGGCGTCCAACCTGCGAGCCGACTAACAGCGCAATGGCGTTAAATGGCGCATAACGTGCAACGGCAACGGTTGTTTCCTGTTCGTCAAACCCGCGCCATGCGCCTTCAGCGGCATCAGCGGCAATCTGCACCGGGTTATCTTTGACGTTAGTGACGTGCGCTTGTTGAGAGGGTGTACGACGAGCACGCATTTTCTGCATCGCCATCATCATCTCAACGACGTTCATATGGGACACCACTTCGACAATTTTTGCCGGCGTCATTGCGGTGGTCAGCGGCACTATGTCTTTGCGCTTCACGTTAGGGTCGCAAAGCATATTGGCCAGTTTGACCGAATCCATCGCCATGACTTCTTCAGCGCGCGCCAGGTTAATGCCGTAGCGGGCAATGAAATGGTCGATTAAGTCAAATTCACTGGCGGATTTACCGTCCAGTTCAGTGACTGTACCGTTGACGATTTTAATCGACGGTTTGGGGTCGTTCGGGCTTTCCATCGCAATGAAGCCTTCTTCGATCCACTCCTTAACGAAACCATCCTGATTCACAGGGCGCTTCGCCAGTGCTTCAAATCTTTTCGATCTCATGAATCAGCCTCACTGATATCAGATGTAGGACGGACGATCGTTTTTCGGCTCTGAGCCGAGGGTCCCGAGTACGGTTTTACCGATTTCACGGGCGGAGATAACGGCCTGACGAACAGCGCCAGAGTCACCCGAAATAACCAGAATGGCTTCGTTACTGAAGCTGGTGCCATGGGCAGGGGAGCTGTAGGCCACAACTTCCACGTTGGCTGATTTCAGGGCCGTATCGGCCATCAGGACACCAACGGATGCCGGCGCGCCGACGATAACGCCACAGGCACGGCCAATCGGTGCGCCAAAGGCTTTTTCAAGTGCGTAGCTGGCGCGTGCGGTGTACTGCATTTCGATGTGACCCGCTTCATTGGCATAAACATCGCCAAAGGTGCGATCCAGTTCTTTCAGTGCGACTTCAATGCCGCGTTTCACGTCGGAAACATCGTTGCCACCAAGAATAATCAGCGAGCCATGACCTGCGCCGCCTTTGGTATCACGTGGTAACTCAATACTGACGACTTCAGTATTGGTGGCTTTTACCGCTTCATCGGCGGCCATGATGTGCGGGCCTGCGCCAGTACGGGCGCCAAGGATGCCAATGGAGCGATACCGTTTTTCAAGTTTCATTGCGTCCAGTAGGGCGCTGTCTACGTTGGCGATTACCAGACCGACGGTGTCGCCAATCGCGGTACCGACAAACTCCGTTAAACTGCAGCTTTTCTCTGCCATAGCCGTTTCTCGTGTTGGAGGATTATTTTCAGGGATAGCCTGCTGTTCCGGCGTTGCCACGCGAGCAATCACCTGCGCCATGATCTGTTCAACCAGCTCATTGCTGCTCATTAGCTAATTCCCTTCGGTAAGATTTTTTCTACATCGGTATGCGGGCGTGGGATGACGTGTACGGCTTTCACTTCTCCCACATTACGGGCTGCGGCGGCACCTGCATCTGTTGCTGCTTTGACTGCGCCGACATCGCCACGGACAATGACTGTTACCAGCCCCGAACCAATTTTTTCGTAGCCGACCAGCATTACATTGGCTGACTTCACCATTGCATCTGCGGCCTCTATGGCTGCAGTTAAGCCTTTGGTTTCTACCATTCCTAACGCTTCTTGTTGCATAAAGACCTCGCCTGGGTTGTCCCGATTTTCATGACTATAAAAAGAAGCGAGGAAAAAGAATGGCTGAGTTGAAAGTAAGAGTGAAAAAATAGTGGGGTTATGGTGAGATAAAATTGCTATATTTCATCATAACAATTTGTTTTTGTTGGTTATTTTTAGTTTAAGTAATGTGACTATTTGGTTATGTTAATTCCATATTTACACTTTTCCGAGTGACAGTTTAAATATCATTTGCTATGCGAGAAAAATGAAATTGTGATGATCGTTTGAAAATGGAATTCTGCTGTTCGCAATATTTTATTATTTTGAAAATGTACTTTTAATAGGGTAAATCCTCGTTTTATCGCCTGCTTTAATAAAGGTGATAGCAAGAATTTGCTATCGCAACACGATTTTTAAGGGCATGTCGCTTGCAGATTGCCAACAATTTGCCGGTACAGATTTTTATAGTAAGCCTTGAAGTAATCTTCCTGCCAGCAAGGAGTCCGCTGGTAAAGACACGAACTCTGCTTAGAAGGTGTCACAATGAACGATTCACTAAGAGCGCAATGTATTGCTGAGTTTTTGGGTACCGGACTATTTTTGTTTTTTGGTATTGGGTGCCTGAGCGCCCTGAAGGTCGCGGGTGCCAGTTTGGGATTGTGGGAGATCTGCATCATATGGGGCTTGGGGATCTCGCTTGCAGTTTACCTGACAGCCGGGATTTCTGGGGCCCATCTCAACCCCGCGATTACCATCGCACTTTGGTTGTTTGCCTGTTTTCCGGGGCGTAAAGTACTGCCTTATTCTGTCGCTCAGATAGCGGGTGCCTTTGGTGGCGCTATGCTGGCCTATTTGTTGTACGGCAGCTTATTTATTGAGTATGAATCAGCCCACCAAATGGTACGCGGCAGTCTGGAAAGCCTGCAACTTGCCAGCATTTTTAGTACGTATCCTGCCGCCGCACTGAGTGTCTGGCAGGCCGCACTGGTCGAAGTGGTGATTACCTCCATTCTGATGGGGATGATTATGGCGCTAACGGACGACGGTAACGGTGTTCCCAAAGGCCCGTTAGCACCACTGCTGATTGGTATTCTGGTTGCCGTTATCGGCGCATCAACCGGCCCACTTACCGGCTTTGCGATGAACCCGGCACGTGATTTTGGTCCTAAATTGTTTGCCTGGATGGCCGGGTGGGGTGATGTTGCGATGACCGGCGGGCGCGATATCCCTTATTTCATCGTGCCGATTGTGGCTCCCATCATCGGCGCCTGTGCGGGCGCAGCAATTTATCGTTATTTTATTGGCAAAAATTTACCGTGTAATTCGTGTAAGTTGGAGGAAAACGAGAGTTAGCTTCACGAAAGATGTTTATTATTGAAAGGTAAAAACTGTTTTCGTGATCCGGTTTCCTGAACGGCTTAAAAAGTCTCCCAAGAGTGGGAGACTTTTGTTATGTTCGATGCTGACTTTCATCAGAGCGCTGGATCGTGAGATGAAAAAGAATGTGTGAATAATATGTTTTATTTATAACAATAAATTAACTGAGAGGTTTTATCATGATTTCTGCGAGTGCCCTGAACTCAGAACTCATTAATAAAATCGCACAGGATTTTGCACAGGCCACCAGTCTGGCTGTTGTGGTTGTCAATATTCACGGTGATGAAATTTCTGAGCTTTTTAATTTCACTCCTTTTTGCCAGTTGATGCGCCAGCATCCTCAGCATAGTACGCGTTGTCGTATGAGCGACCGCTGTGGAGGGTTGGAAGCCTCTAAATCCGATCAACCCTGCATTTATCGCTGCCATGCCGGGCTTACCGATTTCTCAATTCCGCTGGTCATCGCGGGACACCTGGTAGGGTTCGTGCTTTGTGGACAAGTACGCTTAAGTAACGATGTAGGCCTCGTTGATATTCTGAACGTCGATGACCGCTGGCAAGCCGATCCCGAACTGGTAAACGAGTTCCGTAATGTACCTGAAATGGACTATTCTCGAGTCATTGCTTCAGCGGATTTACTCAAGCTCATCGTCGAAAATTGCCTTAAGAAACAACTTAATTTTGTTGTTATCAAAGATAACCCGCAGCAGTCAGAGCCGGTACGCGCTAACCGTAGTACCAACCCTCATGACAGTAAAATGAAAAAAGCCCTGCGCTATATTGATGCACATTTATCAGACGATCTGCGTCTGGAAGATGTTGCCTCTCATGTTTTCCTTAGCCCGTACTATTTCAGCAAATTGTTCAAAAAATATCAGGGTATTGGTTTTAACGCATGGGTAAACCAGCAAAGAATGGCCAGTGCCAAAGAGCTGCTTTGTCACAGTGACTGGAGCATAGCCAGCATTGCGCGTAATTTAGGCTTTTCGCAAACAAGTTATTTTTGCAAAGTTTTCCGCCAGACCTATCAGGTTACGCCGCAGGCATTTCGCCAGCAAATAAATGTCATTTCACGCGGTGAATCCGCTTAAATAGCAATATTTTGCTATTGCCGATTTTTGATATCGGGTGCTATGTCAGTCATTATAAAATGAAATGTGACAACAGCAGTCAATAAATTGTCATAGCGCAACAAAATAATGGTATTAGAGGGATAAACTGCACCAGTTTTTATTTTTGTGATGAGATACAGTGTCTGCGCGAATGACTTTCTTTATTCTTAGCTGATACTTTCATTCAAAAAGTGAACGTATGAATAAGTGGGTTAAGGCCAGAAAATTGGCTGAATGAACTCGGAAAGATATTAAATTGAATTATTGTCATGAGGTTGTGAAATTACCTCATAACAGAGAGCTTAATTAACCAGGCTCTTGAACTGACAGGTTTGCCACATTTGTGGTAGGGAAGGGGGTGAGAATCCCCCGCAGCCCCCGCTGCTGTGATGCTGACGACCCCGTATGGACCACTGATCGCAAGATTGGGAAGGACGGGTGAGGATGACGCTAAGCCAGAAGACCTGCCTGTCAGTGACTACCAACAACTTCGGTGGGAAGTGGGTGGTTCAGATGCATACAGTCGAGAGACTGGGTATCTCTACACCCCTACCACCCTGAACAGGATCAGGGTATGGCGGCCAATTTTCACGCATTTGTTCTTGCAGGTACCGGAAGCGGCTGTGGTAAAACCACGGTGACGCTGGGCTTGTTGAGCTTGTTGAAAAAACGCGGTTTGCGCGTCCAGCCATGCAAAGTGGGTCCTGATTACCTTGATACCGGCTGGCATACAGCGGTATGCGGTACCGCTTCCCGTAATCTTGATAGCTTCATGCTTCCCGTCCCCACGCTGAACGCTCTATTCAACGAGCAGATGCAACATGCGGATATTGCCGTTATTGAAGGTGTGATGGGGCTGTATGACGGCTATGGTACCGACCCAAACTACTGCAGCACCGCCGCGATGGCTAAACAGTTAGGCTGTCCGGTCATCTTACTGGTTGATGGTAAAGCCGTTTCCACTTCAATCGCCGCAACGGTAATGGGGTTTCAGCATTTTGATCCCACCCTGAACATCGCCGGGGTTATTGTTAATCGGGTTAACAGCGAAACGCATTACCAGTTACTGAAAGTCGCAATCGAACGTTACTGCGATGTACCCGTCTTGGGCTACGTACCCCGTATGGAGGGCGTTGCCCTTCCCGAACGTCATCTGGGTTTAGTAACCGCACGTGAGTCGGTTATCAATCAGCAACCGTGGCAGGCTTTTGCCGCGACACTGGAGCAAACCCTTGATATTGACGCGCTGCTGACATTAAGCCAGTCAACCAATCTTCCTGCTGGCGAATGGCCAACGCTGCCCGCCGCAGACGCCGGAGCAGGGCTAACGGTTGCAATTGCCGATGACGAAGCCTTCAACTTCTACTACCCGGATAACATTACGCTGCTGGAACGTACGGGGCTAAATATTGTTCGTTTTAGCCCGTTGCACGACACCTGTTTGCCGGACTGTCAGATGATCTGGTTAGGTGGCGGATATCCTGAGCTACACGCTGCGGCGCTGGCTCGCAATGTCTCGATACTGAATCAACTGCGAGAGGCACATCAACGTGGCGTCGCGATTTATGCAGAGTGCGGGGGGCTGATGTATCTCGGCAGTTCGCTTGAGGACAGCAACGGCGATACCTGGCTGATGGCGGATATCATTCCCGGCCACAGCAAAATGGGGAAACGTCTGACCCGATTTGGCTACTGCGAAGCGCAGGCCGCGCAGCAAACATTGTTAGCTGCAGAAGGTGAAGTGCTGCGCGGACATGAATTCCACTACTCCGATTTTACTCCTGAAACGCCAGCGGTGATGAACTGTCGCAAAGTGCGCGATGGTAAAACGCTGCAAGCCTGGTCCGGCGGCTGGCAGGTCGGAAACACCTTCGCCAGCTATCTACACGTTCATTTTGCTCAACGTCCGCAGATGCTTAACCATTGGCTGGCAGCCGCGAGGAGTGCGCTATGACGATCCTTGCGTGGTGTGTTGCCTGGCTGCTTGATTTTATCATCGGCGATCCGCAGAACTGGCCGCATCCGGTGCGCTGGATTGGCAATCTGATTTCTGCCGTGCAGCGAATTGTTCGGCGTTACTGTTATAGCGACCGTGCGCTGCGCATTGGCGGTGCGGTGATGTGGATTGTGGTGGTTGGTCTGACCTGGGCTGTGTCCTGGGGCGTGCTGGCACTGGCAGAATCTGTTCATCCCTGGTTGGGTTGGGTGGTAGAGGTATGGATGATCTTTACCGTGCTGGCCGGGCGCTGCCTGGCAAAGGCCGCGCAGGATGTCGAACGTCCGCTGCGGGCCGGTGACCTTGCTCAGAGTCGGGAAAAATTGTCATGGATTGTGGGGCGTGATACCTCACAACTGCAACCGCAGCAGATCAATCGCGCGGTGGTGGAAACCGTGGCTGAAAACACCGTAGACGGCATTATCGCGCCGTTGTTCTTTCTCCTCCTCGGCGGTGCGCCCCTGGCGATGGCCTACAAAGCGGTAAACACCCTTGACTCCATGGTGGGCTACAAACATGAAAAATACCGCGCTATTGGTATGGTCAGCGCGCGTCTGGACGATGTTGCGAACTTTATTCCTGCAAGACTGAGCTGGCTGTTGCTGGGCGTGGCGGCATTTTTATGCCGTAAAGACGGCTCGCGAGCTTTACAGATTGGCTGGCGCGATCGCTACAACCACAGCAGCCCAAACTGTGCGTGGTCAGAGGCATCCGTAGCCGGGGCATTAGGCATTCGTCTGGGTGGTCCTAATGACTACTTTGGCGAGCGCGTTGAGAAACCGTGGATCGGTGATGCTCAACGCGACATTTCGGTAGACGACATTTCCCATACGATTCGACTGATGTGGGTGGCATCGACGCTGGCACTGGCGCTGTTTATTGCGCTGCGGTGGCTGTGGGTCGGTGTAGCCTGAGGACAACATAATGCAATATATCCAGCAACCCCAGGCGATTGAAGCCAAAAGTTTCGACATTATTGGCGAGATCATCCGTGAAACGCGTCCGGACTATCAGTTTGCCAGTCCGTTACATGAAGCCATTATCAAGCGTGTTATTCACACGACGGCAGATTTTGACTGGCTGGACATTCTGTGGTTTTCCCGTGATGTGCTGGAGCAGTTTTGTGCTGCGCTTAGCCGTTCGAGCGTGATTTATACCGACACCACGATGGCGCTTTCCGGGATCAATAAAACGCTGCTGGCAAAATTCGGCGGTGAATGCCGCTGCTACATCAGCGACCCGCGGGTTGTGCGTACGGCAAAAGAGCAGGGTATTACCCGGTCCATGGCGGCGGTTGACATTGCGGTGAAGGAAGAGGGGGAAAAGCTGTTTGTCTTTGGCAACGCGCCGACTGCGCTGTTCCGCCTGCTTGAGCATGATGTTGCCGTCAGCGGTGTGGTGGGTGTACCGGTCGGGTTCGTTGGTGCTGAAGAGTCGAAAGATGCCCTGACCCAAAGCAATTTGCCCGCCATTGCAGCGTTAGGCCGCAAAGGGGGAAGCAATGTCGCCGCCGCTATCGTCAACGCCATGCTTTATCACATGCAGGGGGCGCGATGAGCGAGGCCTTCGATACGCCGGTGTGGCACAACGGTAAAGCGCTGCGTAAAGGATATACCACGGGATCGTGCGCCACGGCTGCGGCAAAAGTTGCCGCGTTGATGGTATTGCGCCAACACCTCATCCATCAGGTTTCCATCGTGACGCCTTCCGGGGTGACGCTGTGCCTGAGCGTGGAGTCACCGCATATCGAAGGGCAGCAGGCAATAGCGGCCATCCGCAAAGACGGTGGAGATGATGTGGACGCCACCCACGGCATGCTGATTTTTGCCCGCGTGACGTTAGACGATAGTGGCGTGATTGCCTTACAGGGCGGTGAAGGGGTCGGTACGGTAACCCGCAAAGGGATTGGCCTGCCGGTGGGCAGTTCGGCGATTAACCGTACACCTCGCCAGACCATTGAATCTGCCGTCCGCGAAGCGATTGGCCCAAATCGTGGGGCGCAGATTGAAATCTTCGCGCCAGAAGGCGAAGAACGGGCGCAAAAAACCTACAACTCGCGCCTTGGCATTTTGGGCGGCATTTCGATTATTGGCACCACGGGTATTGTCACGCCGATGTCGGAAGAGAGCTGGAAGCGTTCACTGTCGCTGGAGCTGGAAATTAAGCGGGCGGCGGGGCTGGAGCGTGTCGTACTGGTGCCTGGAAACCACGGCGAGCGTTTTGTTCGCGAGCAGATGGGTATCGACACCCAGGTTGTGGTCACCATGAGCAACTTTGTCGGTTACATGATTGAAGAAGCCGTACGTCTGGGGTTCCGGCAAATCGTGCTGGTGGGGCACCCCGGTAAGCTCGTCAAAATCGCGGCGGGGATCTTCCACACTCATAGCCATATTGCCGATGCCCGCATGGAAACGCTGGTGGCCCACCTCGCGCTACTTGGCGCACCGCTGGAACTGCTGACGCTGGTCAGCGACTGCGATACCACCGAGGCGGCGATGGAACACATCGACGCATACGGTTTTCAGCACATTTATAACCACCTGGCTAAGCGCATCTGTATGCGTGTCCTGCAAACGCTGCGCTTTACCAAAAATCCCCCGACCTGCGACGCTATCATGTTTTCTTTTGATAATCAGGTGCTTGGCAGTAATCGCCCGGTCGCAGAGATTGCTGAGGAGATGCAATGTTAACCGTTGTAGGGATGGGGCCAGCCGGTTTGCATTTGATGACGCCTGCGGCGCGTGAAGCGGTCGCGACGGCGGATGTTCTGGTCGGTGGAAAGCGGCATTTGCAGCAATTCCCGGATTTTGCCGGTGAACAGTTTGCTCTTGGCGCCAATATCCCGGAACTCCTGAGCTGGATTAGTGCGCACCAGGAGAAGCATGTTGTGGTACTGGCGTCTGGCGACCCGCTGTTTTACGGCATCGGGACGCGTATGGTGGCGCATTTTGGCATTGAGAATGTGCGGATAATTCCCGGTATTAGCGCGGTGCAGTACCTGTGCGCGCAGTCCGGTATTGATATGAACGATATGTGGCTGACCAGTAGCCATGGCCGCAGCGTCTGTTTCGACGAGCTGGCGCGGCATAACAAGGTGGCGATGGTGACTGATGCGCTGTGTGGCCCGCGTGAAATCGCACAGCAGCTCATTGCCCGAGGCAAGGGGCATCGCTGGATGGTGATTGGCGAAAACCTGGCGATGGAAAACGAACAGATCCATTTCCTGCCTGTGCGTGAAGTTAACGCTGACTATGACATGAATGCAGTGGTGATCCTTGATGAAAGATGAGCTGTTTCTGCGTGGAGAGAAAGTGCCGATGACTAAAGAAGCGGTACGCGCACTTGCCCTCTCAAAACTTGAATTACACCGCGCCAGTCACCTGATTGATATTGGCGCCGGAACCGGCAGCGTGTCGATAGAAGCCGCGTTGCAATATCCCGGATTACGTGTAACGGCCATCGAACGTAACCCGGCGGCGCTTAGGTTGCTGGATGAAAACCGCCAGCATTTTGCCTGCGCAAATATCGATATTTTTCCCGGTGTTGCACCCATGACCATCACGGAAAAAGCCGATGCCATCTTCATGGGCGGCAGCGGCGGCCATTTGACCGAACTGATTGACTGGTCGATGCGCCAATTGCATCCCGCAGGGCGTTTGGTGATGACGTTTATCCTCCAGGAAAACCTCAACACCGCGCTGGCACATCTGGACCATCTTGGCGTACAGGGAGTGGATTGCCTGCAGTTACAGGTTTCCTCGCTTGCCACGCTTGGCAGTGGTCACTATTTCAAACCGAATAACCCCGTATTTGTTATCGCCTGTCAGAAGGAAGGAAACCATGTCTGAGATTTTTGATCCCCGTAGCGTGTGGTTTGTTGGCGCAGGTCCTGGCGATCGCGAGCTGATTACCCTCAAAGGTTACCGGTTGCTACAGCAGGCGCAGGTTGTTATCTACGCCGGATCGCTGATTAACACTGAACTGCTGGAGTATTGCCCTGCCGGTGCTGAATGTCACGACAGCGCTGAACTGCATCTGGAGCAGATCCTTGATCTGATGGAAGCTGGAGTGAAAGCGGGCAAGACCGTTGTGCGCCTGCAAACCGGCGATGTCTCGTTGTACGGTTCCGTACGCGAGCAGGGTGAGGAGCTGACCAAACGCGGGATTGACTGGCAGGTGGTGCCTGGCGTCAGCGCGTTCCTCGGCGCGGCGGCGGAGCTGGGTGTGGAGTACACCGTACCTGAAGTTTCACAGAGTCTGATCATTACGCGCCTGGAAGGCCGCACCCCGGTACCGGAACGTGAACAGTTGGAGTCTTTTGCCAGTCACCAGACATCTATGGCGATTTATCTTTCCGTCCAGCGCATTCATCGGGTGGCTGAGCGTCTGATTGAAGGCGGCTATCCGGCGACCACGCCCGTGGCGGTGATCTATAAAGCGACCTGGCCGGAAAGCCAGACTGTGCGCGGGACCCTGGCGGATATTGGCGACAAGGTTCGCGATGCGGACATCCGTAAAACGGCCCTTATTCTGGTCGGTAATTTCCTGGGCTCGGAGTATCACTACTCCAAACTCTATGCGGCGGACTTTAGCCATGAATACCGTAAAGCCTGAGTCAATTGCGCTTTTTTGCCTGACTCCTGGTGGCGTTGTGCTGGCGAAACGTCTGGCAGCCATGCTGCCGGTTACCTGTTTTACCAGTGAAAAGCTGCTGGAGGAGGGGTTTATTCCCTTTGAAAACGGTTTTGCGAATACCGCCCGCGAAGCGTTTACGAATTACTCGGCGCTGATTTTTGTCGGTGCGACCGGCATTGCGGTGCGCGTACTGGCCCCGCTGGTCAATGACAAATTCTGCGATCCGGCAGTGGTGGTCATTGATGAACGTGCCCAGCATGTCATCAGCCTGCTCTCCGGCCACGCGGGCGGTGCCAATGCGTTGGCGCGTTATCTGGCGGGCATGTTGGGCGCTGACCCGGTTATCACTACCGCGACGGATGTGAACGATATGGCGGCACTGGATACGCTGGCATTTCAACTGAATGCCCGGATGAGTGATTTCCGTTCGGCGGT
Organism: Citrobacter sp. Cpo147; assembly: GCF_030332405.1. Classification (NCBI taxonomy): domain Bacteria; kingdom Pseudomonadati; phylum Pseudomonadota; class Gammaproteobacteria; order Enterobacterales; family Enterobacteriaceae; genus Citrobacter; species Citrobacter sp. Cpo147. The sequence continues at coordinate 406,116 of NZ_JAOWHX010000033.1, read as the reverse complement.
GAAGATCGTGAATCAGATGCTGGTCAGCAATAAACGGGTTGGTCTGTGGTGGGATGACGAACTGACGCAGGATGTCAGCCATTGCGACCGGCGCGGATTTATTACGGTTACCGATCTTAACCAGCTCCCCGAACTGGATGCGTTGGTGTGCATCACCTTACGCACCAATTTACCTGACCTGCCTGTTCAGCACTGGAAGTTGGTGCCACAGCGGGTTGTGGCCGGAATTGGCTGTCGCCGTGATACGCCGTTCCCTCTGCTGGCTGCGCTGCTTGCCCGGCAACTTGAAGCTCAACAGCTCGATCCGTTGGCGCTAAAAGCGATTGGCAGCATCACGCTGAAAAAAGATGAACAGGGACTTATCCAACTGGCTTCGTGCTGTCGCGTTCCTTTCGAAACCTTTACCGCTGACGCGCTGCGTGAGCATGAGCACCGTTTTCCGGCCTCATCGTTTGTTCGCAAAACGGTAGGTACAGGAAGCGTTTCCGGTCCTGCAGCCTGGCTGTTGAGCCACGGAAAACTGTTAGGCGAGACCCTGCGAGAACAGGGCGTCACCATCACTTTGGGAGTTTCACACTGATGTTAAGCGTAATTGGAATTGGCCCTGGCTCGCAGGCAATGATGACCATGGAAGCCGTTGAAGCACTGCAGGCAGCGGAAATCATCGTTGGCTATAAAACCTACACCCATCTGGTAAAAGCGTTCACGGGTGACAAGCAGGTGATCAAAACCGGAATGTGCAAAGAGATTGAACGCTGCCAGGCGGCGATCGAACTGGCACAGGCGGGTCATAACGTGGCGCTGATCAGTAGCGGTGACGCGGGGATTTACGGTATGGCCGGGCTGGTGCTCGAACTGGTCAGCAAGCAAAAGCTGGATGTTGAGGTCAGGCTAATACCTGGCATGACCGCTAGTATTGCCGCGGCCTCTTTGCTGGGCGCGCCGCTGATGCACGACTTCTGCCACATCAGCTTAAGCGATCTGTTAACGCCATGGCCGGTTATTGAAAAACGCATCGTTGCCGCCGGTGAGGCAGACTTTGTTATCTGTTTCTACAACCCGCGCAGTCGGGGTCGCGAAGGTCATCTGGCGCGCGCATTTGAGCTGCTTTCCGCCAGCAAAAGCGCGCAAACGCCGGTTGGTATTGTGAAGTCTGCCGGACGTAAAAAGCAGGAAAAATGGTTAACCACGCTCGGTGAAATGGATTTCGAACCGGTTGATATGACCAGCCTTGTGATCGTGGGTAACAAAACAACCTATGTTCAGGACGGCCTGATGATCACGCCACGAGGTTATGTGCTGTGAATTACGGTGATGTGCTGGTCATGGGCGGTACGAGCGATGCGCGCATGCTGTGCCAGCAACTGGATGCGGCAAACGTGGCCTACACCCTGTCAGTTGCAACCCCAACAGGGAAACAACTGGCGGGAGACATCAAAGGCCAGGTGCGCTGCGGGCGTCTGGAGCGAGAACAAATGATTGCCTGGCTACAGGAAAATCGGACGCGCTGGGTGATCGATGCCTCGCATCCGTACGCCGAGGTGGTGAGCCGCAACATCATGAGCGCCTGCGAAGCGGCGGGCGTACTGCTAAGCCGCTACCAGCGCCCTGAGCAGTTGAGTGGGTTAACTCACCCGCACCTGTATACCGTACAAAGCATTCCGCAAGCCTGTGAGGTGGCGCGACGCTTCGGCGATCGTGTGCTGCTGACTACCGGCAGTAAAGATCTGGCCATCTGGCGCGAAGGGTTGCCTGAAAAAACGCTGCTGGCGCGCGTTCTGCCTGTTCCTGAGGTCATTCAGCAATGCGCGGATCTGGGATTTGGTGTCGGTGAAATCTTCGCACTGTGCGGGCCGTTCAGCGCCGAGTTCAACGCCGCGTTTTATCGCCAGTGCCAGGCTGATGTGGTGATCACCAAAGCATCTGGCGCTGAAGGTGGTTATCAGGAAAAGGTTCAGCCCTGTCTGGATGCCGGAATCCCCTGCATCGTGATTACACGTCCGGCACCATTGGTGACGGGAGAAGAGTTACTGGAAAGTCAGGCCGCCTTTGGGGTGCGTTTAACGCGCTGGCTGGCCACTGCTTAAGGAGTTTGAGATGAAAAAGGCGCTTCTGGTGGTCAGCTTTGGCACCAGCTATCACGACACCTGCGAGAAAAATATTGTGACCTGTGAGCGCGATCTTGCAGCTAGCTGCCCTGACCGCGACCTGTTCCGGGCGTTTACCTCCGGGATGATAATCCGCAAGCTCAAGCAGCGCGACGGCATTGAAATCGATACGCCGCTGCAGGCGCTGCAAAAACTGGCGGAGCAGGGGTATCAGGATGTGGCTATTCAGTCACTGCACATTATCAATGGCGACGAATACGAAAAAATTGTCCGCGAAGTGCAAAGTATGCGTCCGCTGTTTTCACGCCTGACGCTGGGTGTACCGCTGCTGAGCAGCCATGAAGATTACACCCAGTTGATGCTGGCGCTGCAACAGCAGATGCCGGCGCTTGGCGAAAGTGAAAAAGTGGTTTTTATGGGACACGGTGCCAGCCACCATGCTTTTGCCGCCTATGCCTGTCTCGACCACATGATGACGGCGCAGCGCTTTCCCGCGCGGGTTGGGGCGGTGGAAAGCTATCCGGAAGTGGATGTGTTGATTGAAAGTTTATCTCAGGAAGGGGTGACGGCGGTGCATCTGATGCCGCTGATGTTAGTCGCTGGCGACCATGCCATCAACGATATGGCCTCCGACGAAGATGATTCCTGGAAAACGTTGTTCAATGCAGCAGGGATACCGGCTACGCCGTGGCTTAGTGGTCTGGGTGAGAACCCGGCGGTTCGCGCCATGTTCGTGGCACATTTACAGCAGGCGCTTAATGTGGCGCTGGAGGAAGCAGCATGAGCGGAAAACTGTATGCACTGAGCACCGGGCCAGGTGCTTCCGACTTGATTACCGTGCGTGCCGCACGCACGCTGGGCGCGCTGGATATTCTCTATGCGCCTGCCGGGCGTAAAGGCGGTGACAGTCTGGCATTGTCGATTGTACGTGAGTATATCGGTGAACAGACCGAAGTCCGCTGCTGTCATTTTCCTATGAGTGCCGATAGCGTTGAAAAAGAGGCCGTCTGGGATGAAGTTGCTGCCGCGCTGGTTCAGGAAGTCGAGGCCGGTAAGCAGGTGGGGTTTATCACTCTCGGCGATGCGATGCTGTTCAGCACCTGGGTCTTTTTACTTCAGCGTATTGGTTGTCCTGACTGGCTGGAAATCGTTCCTGGCGTCACGTCTTTCGCCGCGATTGCCGCGCGTTCCAAAACGCCGCTCGCTATGGAGCAGCAGTCACTGGCGGTGGTCTCCTGTACCGCACCGGAAGCGGAAATCCAGCAAGCGTTAAAACAGCATGACAGTCTGGTGTTGATGAAAGTGTACGGTCGTTTTGCGCGTATTAAAGCGCTGCTACAACAAGAGGGTTTGTTGGACTGTGCATTAATGATGTCTGAAGCCACGCTGCCAGGTGAACAGTGCTGGCGTCATCTCGATGAGGTGAGCGACGATCAGCCGCTGCCTTATTTCTCGACCATTCTGGTCAATAAACAGTGGGAGTATGCACAATGAAGCTTGAACAACAGCTAAAACAGCTGTCTTTCAGCGGGTTGGCTGCGGCGCTATTACTGATGATTGTTCCTGAACAAGCGTTCGCCATGCACATTATGGAAGGTTTCTTGCCGCCGATGTGGGCGCTGGCCTGGTGGCTGCTGTTTTTACCCTGCCTGTGGTACGGGCTGGTACGTCTGCGCCAAATTGTGCAGGAGGATAACCACCAGAAGGTTTTGCTGGCCCTGTGTGGCGCTTTTATTTTTGTGCTGTCGGCGCTGAAAATTCCTTCCGTTACAGGAAGCTGCTCACATCCTACCGGTGTAGGCCTGGCGGTTATCCTGTTTGGACCGGGCGTGGTTGCCATCCTTGGGGCGATTGTCCTGCTGTTCCAGGCTCTGCTGCTGGCACACGGTGGTTTAACGACGCTCGGCGCGAACGGCATGTCGATGGCGGTAATTGGCCCGGTAGTGGGTTACATGGTGTGGAAAATGGCCTGCCGCGCAGGGCTGCGTCGTGATGTCTGCGTCTTCCTGTGTGCGATGCTGGCGGATCTCGTCACCTATTTTGTGACCTCGGTACAGCTGGGCGTTGCGTTCCCGGATCCCTCTGCTGGTGCTACCGGCTCAATCATTAAGTTCATGGGGATTTTCTGCCTGACGCAGATCCCAATTGCGATTGCGGAAGGGTTACTTACCGTGCTGATTTACGATCAGCTAACCAAACGCCAGTTGATAACCGCACAAGGGCATTAACGATGAAAAAGACGCTGATTATATTGGGCATGGTAGTGGCGCTGGTGATCCTGCCGTTCTTTATCAACCACGGTGGGGAATACGGCGGTTCAGATGGTGAGGCGGAAAGCCAGATTCAGGCTATTGCCCCGCATTATGAGCCCTGGTTCCAGCCGTTGTATGAACCCGCAAGCGGTGAAATTGAAAGTCTGCTGTTTACACTCCAGGGATCGCTGGGCGCAGCTGTGATTTTCTATATCCTGGGTTACACCAAGGGTAGGCAACGCCGTGATGACCGGGCTTGACAGGCTTAGCTATCAAAGCCGTTGGGTTCATGTCTCGCCGGTGCGGAAATTTCTGCTCTGGCTGGTGATGATGATTCTGGCGTTTACTCTGCCCCCATTGGGGCAGGGTATTGAGCTTTTACTTATTGCCGCGCTGAGCTGCTGGCTGCTGCGTATTTCCTTCTGGCGCTGGTGCCGTTGGATGGCATTACCGTTTGGTTTTCTCACGGTTGGCGTGGTGACCATTTTGTTTAGCATCAGCCGCGATCCACAGACGCTGTTGGCCAGCATACCTGTGGGAAGTTATTGGTTGGGGATCAGCGCACCAGGTCTGGTAACCGCCAATGAAACCTTCTGGCGCAGCCTTGCCGCGCTGGCGGCAACTTTCTGGCTGGTGCTGAATCTGCCGTTTCCGCAATTAATTATCTTACTCAAACGCGCGCATGTTCCTCGCCTGCTAACTGAGCAGATCCTGCTGACCTGGCGGTTTATTTTTATCCTGTTAGACGAGGCGCTGGCTATTCATCGCGCACAAACGCTGCGTTTTGGTTATCGTAGCTTGCCGTTGGGCTACCGCTCTCTGGCAATGCTGGTGGGATTGCTGTTTACCCGCGTGTTGATCCGCTACCAGCAAATGACCACCACACTGGATATCAAACTGTATCAGGGTGATTTTCACCTGTAAGGAAAAGTATGCTTGCCACCTCAGCGCTTTGGTTTCGCTATCAGGATGACCCGATCCTCAAAGGGCTAACGCTGGATTTTTCTACGCATGCCGTCACCGGGCTGGTAGGCGCTAATGGTTGCGGGAAATCCACGCTGTTTATGAACCTGAGTGGCTTATTGCGCCCACAGCAAGGCGCGGTGATGTGGCAGGGCAAACCGCTGGATTACAGCAAGCGCGGCCTGCTGGCGCTGCGTCAACAGGTGGCAACGGTATTTCAGGACCCCGATCAGCAAATCTTTTATACCGATATCGACAGCGATATCGCCTTTAGCCTGCGCAATCTTGGGGTGGATGAGGCTGAAATCGCTCGCCGCGTGGAAGATGCGCTTACGCTGGTCGACGCCCAGCATTTTCGCCATCAGCCCATTCAGTGTTTAAGCCATGGGCAAAAAAAACGCGTAGCGATTGCCGGGGCGTTGGTGTTGCAGGCGCAGTATCTGCTGCTGGATGAACCTACTGCGGGCCTCGACCCGTCAGGCCGCACGCAGATGATTGAGATAATCAAACGCATCGTTGCGCAAGGAAACCGCGTCGTAATTTCCAGCCATGATATCGATCTTATCTATGAAGTTAGTGATGCGGTGTACGTTTTACGCCGGGGCGAAGTACTCACGCACGGCGCGCCAGGCGACGTGTTCGCCCAGACTGAACTGATTGAACAAGCGGGATTAACTCAGCCCTGGCTGGTGAAGCTGCATACAGAGCTGGGCTTCCCGCTGTGTAAAACAGAGGCTGAATTTTTTAGCTGTATGCGAGAGAACGCACTGAAGGAGGCGTCATGACGCAGGCAATAATGTTGCAGGGAACGGCATCTGATGTAGGTAAAAGCGTATTGGTCGCCGGGCTGTGTCGTATTTTTTATCAGGATGGACTGCATACAGCGCCGTTCAAATCGCAGAACATGGCGCTGAACTCTGGCATTACGCCAGAGGGAAAAGAAATGGGCCGCGCGCAAATTTTTCAGGCTGAAGCTGCAGGTATTACGCCAGATGTGCGTATGAACCCGGTGCTGCTTAAACCGACCAGCGATCGAAAAGCGCAGGTGGTGCTGATGGGCAAAGTGGCGACCGATATGGACGCGGTGAGTTACCACGAGTACAAGCCACGTCTGCGGGAACAGATCCTGTCAGTTTATAACAGCCTGGCGCAGGAGTTTGATGTGCTGGTGCTGGAAGGTGCGGGGAGCCCGGCAGAGATTAACCTGCGCGATCGCGATATCGTCAATATGGGTATGGCAGAGATGGCTCAGTGCCCTGTCGTTTTGGTGGCGGATATCGATCGTGGCGGAGTGTTTGCTTCCATTTACGGCACGCTGGCGCTGTTGCACGATCACGAACGCGCGCGGGTAAAAGGGGTGATCATCAATAAGTTTCGCGGTGATGTGACGCTGCTGCACTCTGGTATCGAGCAAATTGAAGCGCTGACCGGTGTTCCGGTACTGGGCGTGATGCCATGGCTGGATGTTGATCTGGAAGATGAAGATGGCGTTGCGCTGCAAAAGGGCAAGTATTTGCGCACTGACAAACGCGACATCGACATCGCCGTTGTTCAAATTCCACACATATCTAACTTTACTGATTTTAATGCGCTTGCTGCGCAGCCGGATGTGCGCGTGCGCTATGTTCGTCAGCCTGAAGAGTTGGCGGGGGCCGATCTGGTGATTTTGCCGGGTAGTAAAAATACCCTTGGCGATCTGGTGTGGCTGCGTGAAAGCGGGATGGCACATGGCGTCGTGCAATTACATCGTAATAACGTACCGGTGGTGGGGATTTGCGGCGGCTATCAAATGCTCGGTGACACCATCATTGATGAAGTAGAGTCGGGGCTCGGTACGCTGCCGGGGCTGGGCTTGCTCAATACAGTCACCCATTTTGCCCAGCACAAAACCACGACCCTGGTTGAGGGAAAAATGTCCTCATCGCTGCCTGACTGGTTGGCGGGCACGGCGGGGTTATCCGTTCGCGGTTATGAAATTCATATGGGCGAAACAGCATTAACCGATGAATGCCGGTCGGTGATGACGTTGCACAAAGACGGCGGCAACGTTGCTGACGGCGCGGTCACTCCGGATGGCCTGGCGTTCGGCACCTATCTTCACGGTCTTTTCGACAGCGATGATTTCACCCGAGCGTTGATCAATGGCCTGCGAGAACGTAAAGGGTTAGCTCCGCTGGATTCCACCTTCCATTACGCGCAATATAAATCGCAGCAGTTTGATCTGCTGGCGGATGCGATGCGGCAACACATCGATATTGAGAAAATTTATACCATCATGCAGCAACACCGGGAGCCAGTATGATGATTCTGGTTACTGGCGGCGCGCGAAGCGGTAAGAGTCGGCATGCGGAAGCGCTGATCGCTGATTCCCCAAACGTTTTGTATATTGCGACTTCGCAGATTTTTGATGAGGAGATGGCTGCGCGAATTCAGCATCATCGCGATGGACGTCCTGCGCACTGGCGGACAGCCGAACGTTGGCAACATCTTGATGAACTGATCACGACAGCGAACGATCCTCAGGAAGCTATTCTGCTGGAATGCATCACCACGATGGTGACCAACTTGCTGTTTGCGCTGGGCGGTGAAAGCGATCCGGACAGCTGGGATTACGCGGCGATGGAGCAGTCTATCGAAGGTGAAATCCGTTCGCTGATCGCAGCCTGTCAGCGCTGCCCGGCAAAGATCGTGTTGGTCACAAACGAAGTGGGAATGGGGATTGTGCCGGAGAACCGTCTGGCGCGGCATTTTCGTGATATTGCAGGACGCGTGAACCAGCGACTGGCGGCGGCAGCGGATGAGGTCTGGCTGGTGGTATCAGGAATTGGAGTCAAAATTAAATGAGTAAGTTGTTCTGGGCAATGCTCTCTTTTATCAGTCGCTTGCCCGTTCCTGCTCGCTGGTCGCAAGGACTGGATTTCGAGCACTATTCCCGCGGTATTGTAATGTTTCCCCTGATTGGCGTCGTGTTGGGAGGGCTGACGGGGCTGGTCTTTATGGCGCTCCAGCCCTGGTGCGGTATTCCGTTGGCGGCCCTTTTTGCGGTGTTGACACTGGCATTGCTGACCGGGGGATTTCATCTGGATGGTCTGGCGGATACCTGTGACGGCATTTTTTCGGCGCGCCGACGCGAGCGGATGCTGGAAATCATGCGCGACAGTCGTCTGGGCACCCACGGTGGACTGGCGTTAATTTTCGTTTTACTGGCGAAGGTACTGGTGGTGAGTGAACTGGCTTTGCGTGGCACGCCAATGCTGGCCGCGCTGGCAGCTGCATGTGTCGCCGGGCGAGGAACGGCGGTGTTGCTGATGTATCGGCATCGCTATGCCCGCGAAGAAGGGCTGGGCAACGTTTTTATTGGCAAAGTCACCGGGCGTCAAACCTGCGTTACGTTGGGATTAGCGGCGATCCTTGCCGCCGTGCTACTTCCCGGCATGCGCGGCGTGGCAGCGCTGGTTGTCACAATAGTGGCGATTTTTATTCTTGGGCAGTTATTAAAACGCACGTTGGGTGGGCAAACCGGCGATACGCTGGGCGCTGCCATTGAACTTGGCGAGTTGATTTTCTTGCTGGCTCTGCTCTGAGTCAGCCCACATACTGGAACCCTTATGCAGACTTTAACCTCTTTACTCCGCACGATCCCATCACCCGACAGTGCCGCGATGCTGCGCGCGCAGCAGCATATCGACGGCTTGCTTAAGCCGCCGGGAAGTTTGGGGCGACTCGAATCTCTCGCCGTACAATTGGCCGGGATGCCTGGCCTGAAGGGTGTGCCGCATGTGAATGGCAAAGCGATGCTGGTGATGTGCGCCGATCACGGTGTGTGGGATGAAGGGGTTGCCGTTTCGCCTAAAGTTGTCACGGCTATTCAGGCTGCCAATATGACGCGTGGAACGACCGGCGTCTGCGTCCTGGCCGCTCAGGCGGGGGCGAAGGTCCATGTGATAGATGTTGGGATTGATGCTGAACCTATTCCCGGTGTGGTGAATATGCGTGTGGCACGCGGCTGCGGCAATATAGCCGAAGGTCCGGCAATGAGCCGTTCGCAGGCAGAAGAGCTGTTGCTGGAAGTCATCCGCTATACCCATGAACTGGCAAAAGACGGCGTAACGCTGTTTGGTGTCGGTGAGCTTGGTATGGCAAATACCACACCTGCGGCGGCCATTGTCAGTGTGCTGACCGGCAGTGATGCTGAGGAAGTCGTGGGTATTGGCGCTAACCTTCCTCTTTCTCGGGTGGGGAATAAGGTAGACGTTGTGCGCCGGGCAATTGCCGTCAATCAACCGGATCGCCTTGACGGTGTCGATGTGCTGGCTAAGGTTGGCGGGTTTGATCTTGTCGGTATGGCGGGGGTGATGCTTGGTGCGGCCTCCTGTGGCCTGCCGGTCGTGCTGGATGGTTTTCTTTCGTATTCTGCTGCTCTGGCGGCCAGCCAGATTGCACCGCAGATTAAACCCTACCTAATCCCGTCACACTTCTCCGCTGAGAAGGGTGCCCGCACCGCGCTGGCGCATCTTGAATTAGATCCTTATCTGAATATGGGGATGCGTTTAGGTGAAGGTAGCGGGGCCGCGCTGGCGATGCCGATTATTGAAGCTGCCTGCGCTATGTACAAAAATATGGGGCAGTTAGCCGCCAGCAATATTGTGCTTCCAGATGGTAAGGAAGCGTAGTTACCGCTCAACCTGAACCTCGCCTGTTGGCGAGGTTTTTTTATGCGCAGATATGTCGTAACCCACTAAAACAGATAATAAAAGCTATACTTAACGGATATCTGTTGCGACGAAGGAAAGGAAAAAGATGCGTCGTGTAAAACTGCTTTGTTCACTCATTATGCTGCTTGCGAGTCAGGGCGCACAGGCGGTGAGTTATCCGCTGCCGCCAGAAGGGAGTCGCCTGGTGGGTAGTCCTTTGACTATTACGGTTCCACCAGGAAACACCAAGCCGCTGGAGGCATTTGCCGCTCAGTACGGGCAGGGGTTGAGCAATATGCTTGAAGCCAATCCGGGCGTCGATGTTTTTCTGCCTAAATCGGGTTCAACGCTGGTTGTACCGCAGCAACTGATACTTCCGGATACCGTGCGCGAGGGGATTGTCATCAACGTCGCCGAGATGCGGCTTTACTATTATCCTGCTGGCAGCAATACGGTTGAGGTTTTACCCATTGGCATTGGTCAGGCGGGTAGAGAAACGCCGCGTAACTGGGTGACGGCAGTCGAACGTAAGCAGGAAGCACCAAGCTGGACACCGACGCCAAATACCCGCCGTGAATACGCCGCACGCGGGGAATCCTTGCCTGCGTTTGTGCCCGCTGGACCAGATAACCCGATGGGGCTGTATGCGATTTATATCGGCAGGCTTTATGCCATACATGGCACAAATGCGAATTTTGGCATTGGTTTGCGGGTAAGTCAGGGGTGCATCCGTTTGCGGAATGATGACATCAAGTACCTGTTTGATACGGTGCCTGTAGGGACGCGTGTACAATTAATTGACCGACCGGTGAAATACAGCGAAGAGCCGGACGGTAGTCGCTGGGTGGAAGTTCATGAGCCGCTGTCACGAAACCGTTCGGAATACGAGTCTGACAGAAAGGTGCCTTTGTCAGTCACTCCCGCTTTGCGCACCTTTATCAGCGGGAATGACGTGGATGTGAGCCGCGGGAGCCAGGCACTGGAAAGGCGCTCCGGTATGCCGGTGAACATCAGCCTGGTACAGAAGCATTATTAATTTTCAGGGCGACTTTGTTGACCTTCAGGTCGGATGGGTCGCTTTTTTAATTTGATACTGCCCCATTTTTACCACGCCAATATGGTCAGCCATTAGTTGGGCTTCGTGTTCACTGTGGGTAACCAACAGCGCCGTTTGCCCGGCGGCGCGCAAAATATCCCGAACCTCGTTGCCAAGACGCTCACGTGTGCGCTTATCCAGGCTGGAGAAGGGTTCATCCAGCAACAGGATTTCCGGATGTGGCGCCAACGCGCGCGCAAGGGCGATACGCTGTTGTTGCCCGCCGGAAAGCTCATGCGGATAGCGGTTGGCATGGCTGTGTAACTCCACCATTTTCAACAGCTCAGTCACTCTGGCCTGTTGTTCCTCACGCGGCATGCGACGCAATCCAAAGGCCACATTTTGCTGCGCGGTCAGATGGGGGAATAACGCATATTCCTGGAAGACCATGCCGACATGACGTTTTTCCGGTGGCAGATGAACGCCGGGACCGGCAACACGTCGCTGTGACACATAGATCTCTCCGTTTTGCAGGCGTTCAAATCCGGCAACTGCGCGTAGTACCGTGGTTTTTCCGCAGCCTGAAGCACCCAGCAGACAGGCAATTTCACCTTTACGTACCGACATTGAAAATCCGCTCAGTACCGATTGCTGGCTGTTGCCATAAGCAACGTGTACATCCTCGAGTCGTAATGCAATTTCTGACATTGTTGCTCTCTTAACCACGGCGAGTCATTTGGTGACGCACCAACAAAATAACCGGTAGCGTGCCAGCTAAAACAATCATTAGCGCGGCGATAGCACCTTCTTCATAGGTTCCACGTGCGGCTTCCGCATACAGTAACGTTGCCAGCGTTTCAAAATTGACCGGGCGCAAAAGCAACGTTGTTGGCAGCTCTTTCATGGCATCAGCAAAAACCAGCAGGGCACTGCTGACTAATGCCGGGCGCAGCAGGGGAAAATGGACTCGTGCAAACGTCCCCGCACCATTCTCGCCCAACAGACGAGACGCCTGTTCCAGCGAAGGTGGAATGCGGCCCAGACCAGAATCCAGCGCGCCAATGGCAATCGCCTGGAATCGCATGGCACAACAAATTACCAGCAGGATCCCTGCGGACATCAGCGGCAGGCCGCGAACATCCAGTAAATCGGCCAGCCAGCGGTCGACAGCCATGGCGGGGGGTAAAAAACCAATCGCCAGAATTGTGCCGGGAACCGCATAGCCTAAAGAGGCCAGACGCATCACGCCGCGACGAAATCCCGGCATGGCGTTGTCTGCGGCGCTATGGCGGGCGCTCCAGGCCACCAGCATACTGACGCAAACCACCACCAGCGTGGTTCCCGCTGCCAGCGATAGCGTATTTTGCAATGCTGACAGTAACGAAGAGGAAAGGGGGTTCTCATCGCCTATGCGTTTGGCGCTTTCCCACAGTAAAAACAGTACCGGTGCCAGAAAACCCAGTACAACCGGCAGTGAAATAACGCCACCGAGCAGCCAACCGCGCCAGCCCTGCACGCGCGAAGGTTGAATTTCCCGCAGGCTGCGGCTGCTGAATCCTTGTTTTTTGCGACCATAAAATTCCAGTGTCAGAATCAGGAATATAAACATCAGCATCATGCAGGCAATTTGCGCCGCAGCAGATAAATCAGAACGCGAGATCCATGTGGTGTACACGGTAACGGTTAACGTCTGTACCCCGAGAAACTCCGATGCGCCAATATCGTTGAGCGTTTCCAGCAGTGCCAGGCTGATCCCAACGGCCAGTGCCGGACGGGCCATGGGCAAAGCAACACGAAAAAAGGTTCCGGTTGCGCTGCATCCCAGCGTGCGTGCGGCTTCCAGTAAATGGGCCGGCTGGCTGATAAACATAGCGCGGGTTGTCAGATACACGTATGGGTATAGCACTAATCCGAGCAGGATGATTGCGCCGGAAAGTGAGCGTAAATCTGGCAGCCGGAACTGTCTTGGGCTGTCAAAGCCCAGTAAAAAACGGATAAAGGTTTGCAGGGGGCCAATCGGATGCAGCAGATCGAGCCACGCAAAGGCCACAATGTAGGTTGGCATTGCCAGCGGCAACAGTAACGCCCAGCTAAGAATTTTACGTCCAGGAAAATCCCATGCCGTTACCGCCCATGCGCTGCCTACGCCAATCACGCCGACCATCACCGCGACACCGGCTAATAACAGCACGGTATTTTTTAGTGCGGCAGGCAGTACATACGTCAGGAGATTATCCCAGTGAGATAAATCGGCCTGGGTAGCCTGCCAAATCAGCGCAATGATCGGTGTCAGAACGCCAAGCGCTACGCACAGCGCGCCAAGATGTAGCGGCGTTAATAATGACTGCGGCCCGGAAACCAGGCCGCGTAACGTCGGAAACTGCAGAGGTTTATTGATCGAATCCAACTTTATCTACCAGCAGACTAGCTTGTTTACGATATTTAACGATTTCGGTTAACGGCGTTTTATCGACGTTGATTTCACCAATAGTTGCGCTGATAACCGGATCAAGCGTCACGCCTTTCAATACCGGGTATTCGAAGTTCGCTTTCGCATACTGCTGCTGGGCAGGTGCGGAAACCAGATATTCCATCAGCTTAACGGCATCGGCTTTATTTGGCGCATAGCGGGCTACAGCTGCGCCACTGATGTTGACGTGTGTACCGCCATTTTCAAAGGTGGGTTTAACGACTTTAATCGCATCGCCCCACTGACGTGCATCACTGCCTTCTTTGGCGTTTTTCATATGGCCGACGTAATAGGAGTTGGCGAGACCAATATCGCAAATTCCGCCGAGAATATCGCGAGCAACATCGCGGTCGCCACCGGTAGCTTTACGCGCCAGGTTAGCTTTCACACCGCGCAGCCATTCTTCGGTCTTTGCTTCACCGTGATGAGCAATCATTGCGGCGATCAGCGCCGTGTTATACGGGTGCTGTCCGGAACGAATACAGACTTTACCTTTGTACTCAGGGCTGGCGAGTTGTTCGTAATGCCAGTTATCGATTGGCAGTGACTTCTCGGCATACAGCACGCGGGCACGCATCGACAGCGCAAACCACTGATCATCTGCGCCGCGCAGATTAGCCGGAATAGCGGTTTTCAGTGCTTCTGACTCTACAGGCTGAGTTACACCCGCTTCCACTAAATCAATGAGGTTACCGGCATCGACGGTCATCAGCAGGTCGGCAGGTGAATTTTTACCTTCAGCTTTAACGCGCTCAAGCATACCGTCCTTGATATAGACCGTACTGACTTTGATGCCGCTGGTTTTGGTCCAGCTATCAAGCAAAGGCTGGATCAGACCCGGTTCACGGGTGGTATAGAGCGTTAACGTTTCCTGAGCGAAAGCCGGTAGGCTAACAGAGAAGACCAGGGCAGAGGCAAGTGTGATACGGCGCAGTCCGGCGCGAGGCAGAGAATTCATCGTTTATATCCCAGAGTAATTGGAACGTACAGTGAACCGAGCGGGGGCTCGTTCCTTTGGCTCGCGTACAATAAATGATAATCACTAGCACTTACAATAATTGCAAAGTTTAAACGATTTACATTTACATAACTTTAATCAACGTTGTGATGCGGCATGTAACAGCGGTGCAGAGCAGGCAGGGGACTTATTAGAGGGTTTTTTATAGCGACCGGAAAAGCAAAAAGCCTGCTTAGTTTCCTAAGCAGGCTTCTTAAATTTGGCTCCTCTGACTGGACTCGAACCAGTGACATACGGATTAACAGTCCGCCGTTCTACCGACTGAACTACAGAGGAATCGTGTGAACGAGGCGCATATTACTGACCTCACCATGAGGTGTCAACAGTAAAATTAGCACGTCATTTCAATTGGTTAATTAATCTTCAAATTCAGCGTTAATGCACATTTGGTGAGCGACAATGGCCACCTTAGCGGGTATCGCGTAACCGCTCCATGGGGTTCTGGCGGTAAAATTGAATGAAACGTTGCCATAAGGCCGGAAAACGTGGTGCAAATAATTCAGGGGCACTGAAGAAATACTCCGATAGAACGGCAAAGCATTCGGCAGGATCGGTCGCTGCGTAGGCATCTATACTGCACGCGGTGTCACCGACCAGATCAATTTCATCCTGAATGTTATTCATTGCGGCATGCAGGTCGTGCTCCCAGCTGGCGATATCGCGCAGGGGGATTGCCGGAACACCGCTGGCACGGTCGCCATTACGCATATCAAGCTTATGTGCCACTTCATGGATGATCAGATTAAAGCCGGAGGCATCAAAAGAATCCTGAATGTCGAGCCAGTTAAGGATTATCGGACCTTGTTGCCAGCTCTGCCCGGACTGTACAACGCGTTGATTATGCACCAGCCCAATATCGTCCTCCCATTCATCGTCCACGACAAACGGGGCAGGGTAGATCAGAACTTCATGAAACCCGTCGAGCCACTCGATCCCTAATTCCAGAACAGGTAAACAGAAAAGCAGCGCAATACGCGCACTTTTCAGTGGGTCAAGTTCAAACCCCTGAAGCGCTACCAGTCTTTTTTGCTGTAAAAAGCGCTCGGCCAGGGCAATAAGCCTGGCTTGTTCTTGCTCGGTGAGATTCACCAGAAGAGGTATAGCCAGGGCGTCGTCCCACGGCCAGTCGTCACTCCGGGTTGTTTCTTGCTCTTTCCAGGGCCACTTAATCATCGTTTTGCTCGCAAACTCGTCACTTGAACGAAATTGACGGAACGGGGTCTGTTAAAATGCCAAATTACCTGGCATCATGGCAACCGCCAAAACGGAGAGATGCCAGAGCGGCTGAATGGACCGGTCTCGAAAACCGGAGTAGGGGCAACTCTACCGGGGGTTCAAATCCCCCTCTCTCCGCCACTATTCAAACACTTAGCTCAATTCCTTTCAACGACTCATGTCACACTTGGTATAGTGTTGGTATATTCACTTGGTATAAAACTCGCCATCATCATCTTCTGATTTGCCCAATACTGGAAGATCCAATGTGGGAGAAATTTTCACTTTTCTGTCATAAACTACAACCTGGCTTTCAGTTTTGTGACCTGAGAATAGTTGTTTGTCCTTACTCGAGCCTTCGTAATCAGATATTCCCTTTGCTTTGAGATCATGAAATGTACATGGTAGTTTTCTATCTAGTTTTTTTCCTGCTGCTTCCCTTGCAGTTTCCCACAGATCGTTAAACCCACTTTTCGAGTATTTAGTTTTTTTGCTGCTACAGATAACCGTTTCCCGCCCACCCAGAGTTTTTGCAAGTTCGATGGCGTTATGAAGCCGTTCAGTCCAGACTTTTATTTGTTTAGTGCCGGTCTTTCCCTGCTGGATAAAAATGCCTTCCTCGCTTACTTGCGACCATTTGAGAGAAAGAACATCTGAAACGCGAGCCGCACATAAGTAAGATATCTCCATGCCAACCCGGAGAGCTGGTGCCGCCTCTTCATAAATTGCCTGATATTCTTCGTCTGTCACGTACACGTCACGGGCTTTTAAAGAGAACTTGCGTACTCCTTTGCACGGATTTCCTTTCACGTACCCTCGTTCATATCCCCATGAGAAAACACGCGACATCCCGCCGAGTTCCTGGTTTGCCTGGTTAATACTGCGTTGGCCACGTTTATCCATATAGATCCTGACCATCTCAATTTTTATGTCATCTGCTCGCATATTCCCGAACACTGGGACCAGGTTTTTTTCATACGACCTGTAATCAGTCTGTGTCCGCGGAGCAAGTTCAGCAAAAGCTGGGCTGCTGGTGAATAATTTCCATAATTTAGAAAATGTCATTACGTCTGAACGTTTGGCTTTTTCTTCCTCATAACGCGCCCATAGCCGGGACATGCTTGTCCCGGTAATAGATGCCAGTGTTACGCTTTGTTTTGTGCCTTTTGGCTTCCACACATAGCTATAACGGTTTTTAGTTACGCGTGGAGGAAGATGCTTGTCTTTAGGATCTTTTCTTGGTCTGCCCATTGATTGCGTCGTAATTTGGCTCAAGTGCAACATATTCATCGACCTTAGGTAATTCAGAAACTCCGGGATCAATACTTCTGCGCAATACAATTGGGCGGTTCCGCCCATCAGTGGTGAACGGTATGCCGTGACACCGCAGTTGTCGCTGCTGGTGGGTGTAGCGCTGATAGCCAGTAATTTCTGCAATTTCCTGAGGAGACAGTGTAAGTTCATGCATCGGCTATTCTCCCGATAGCCAGCCATTACAGTACGTGAAACAGCTGGCGAAGATTGATGATCAAAAATCAGCAGTTGGTTTTGCCTTTCTTTTTTGGCGCCGTTTTTTCTTGGGTTTTATGCTCAGCGGTAAAGCACGCTGACGAACTGGCGGTCGCGTGAAAACATGTTCGCTTATGCGCCGCCGTTCACCCATTCGCCATACATGCCAGACAGTCCAGTCACATCCATCATCACAGACGTGCAGAGAACGGATCAGGGCTTCATCGCCGGTTAAATTCTCTGTCACTGCTCCGCCTCCGCACTTATAACCCCAGCGGCCAACGCTGCGGCCATGTGCGGCAATTCTTCAAAATCGCCGCGGTATGCCGGGTTTGCACACATCCCCTGCAGAGCTGCGAGCGTCAGTTGCTGGCGGTATGTGAGGGTCATCGGGGCAGGTATTGGCGCAAATACTGTTTCTGGTTCCTTTTTCGGCTTAACGGTAACCACGGGAGGATCCATCTCCACCGGTTTTGGCGGTTCCGGGCGACGATATTCCACGATCGCATCTAGGGCGATTTTCTGACGTACGGCAGCATCATCAGACCAGCTATCAAGAATTGTCGTTGCGACATCGTGAACTTCTTCGTCGCTGAAATTGGGCGACAGACAAAATTCAGTGGTGGCAATATCGATGATCAGCAGAGGAAGAATGTCAGCGATAATATGACCGGTACATGTCACAACGCCTTCCGCTTCTTCTTTACCCATAATGTCGGTACGTCCGGAAAGCAGGTCGTTCAGCGCGTGGGCAATCTCAATTTCATGATCATCTAGAAGTGGGCGATCGTTTTCCTGTTCGGTTACTTCCGTTTTTTCGCCCTCATTTGAGGCGCTATTAGCAAATGCTGCATCCAGTTCCATGTCGAGTTCCGCAGTGCGAGACGGGCAGACTGCTGGTATTTCAGTTTCGTTCGGTAACGTCTGTTCGGATTGATCATTGAGGGCCACCTCATTATTTTTTTGCGGCAGGGGGGCTGATGTACGGCCGCAGGCGATATCAACAATCAGTGGACCCGGATTGGCGTGATCTGACTCAGTCAGGTTTTTATTGATGTATTCGCGCAGTTTTACCGGATCGCGGTAGATATCCTCTGGAGAGGATTTAATGAGGGCAATAATTGCTGCGCGGGAAAAATCCAGAATACCGGGCGTGCGGCGTAACTGTTTCCACCACGCGGTAAATCGCTCATCTGTACCGGTTTCTTCCATTTTTTTTGCGCGATCATGAACGGCATGTGGCAGCTCGTAGATATCGAAATCCATAGCAATACCCAGAATACCAATGCAGACCTCGCGGCGCAGGGTTGCCAGCGTATGTGGAAGAACGCGATCGGTTACGTTACCGCCGCCGAGCGTGCAGCCAGATTCGGTGTGAGTCTCGTCTCCGGTTTCAGGTTCTCCAGCTTTAAGTTTTACTGGCTCACGTTTATCCGCTGGTGTGTCCAGCCATTTGGTAAACAGGTTTTTATAGTCTGGCCATTTCGCATTGTTGCGGGCCTTCTGACGTACCCAGGCCAGGCATTCGGTCTGTTTCTCAGGAAGCAGGGCAAGAACGCGGGATTCTTTGGCGATAGCCTCCGCCTGTTCACGTAAAGAGGTAAATTCATCATCATTCAGCATGTCGATTAACTGACCATACTGAGAAGGGTTGATTTCATCAATGGCACCAAACACCGCGAGGCAGTATGCACGGGCCAGCACATCAAGTTCTTTCACCGGCTTCATTTGCTCTTCCGGCGCGCCAGCATTAAGTTGTTCATTATCGCCAGCAAGCTCTGGTTCAACCATAACGCGCTCTGGTTCGCCTTTTTCAGCATTCCAGATAATGTCACCGGTGAAGAGGTCGGTATAGAACTGCCCTTCAACAGTGCAGAACATTCCTTCCTCTGCTTCCCATACCTTGGGAGAAAAATAATCATCAGCATAATCTGGCGCGAACTGTATAAAATCCGCATGCAGTAATGTTTTTGCTATTGTTTTATTCTTGGCTTGTTTAAAAGCAACATAAATCGGAAGCGTACTATCTTTTTCAAGTGCGCTTTTTTTTGGTTCGAATCTCCCGCCAAAATTTTTTAATCCAATTGTCATAATAACCTCAATAATATTTATGTGAATGGCGTGCATTGCTTCTGCTTAAATTACAGCGCCGTGGTTCATGAATTTGTTTGTAGGAGATAGCATGCTCAAGGCTACAGAAATAAGCAGTGACTACTCTCTTATTCATTCTTTTTGTTGATTTATACATGGAGTCATCAGAACTCCATTTTTTGCAATACGGACAGCACTCAAGTGTCACTTACCCTCCCTGCATTGCTGGCTATGACAGGGCCATCATTGATGGATATAGTTAGCCCTGCCAGTTAAGGCATAAATAAAAAATCTCTTAATTGTTTGAAGTTATCGAAGGGGGCAAATAAAAGTTCAGCGTAAAAATTCGCTAATATTAACCCTCTGGTCGTTAACTATTTTTGTCATTACTTTGATGAAGCACATATCCAGCACCGCCTCATCTTTGTATTTTTTAACACCGGTTATATCAGCCACAGCTTTTTTATATTCAGCTTCAGCTGTACGTTGGGCAATATCTTCGCTGGTAAATTTAACCATTGGCACGCACCATCCTGAGTAAAGATTCTGTGTGATCGAGAGCTGCCTTCTGTTGTTCGTACAATGCCTCAAGTTCAGCTGTAAGGCAGTCGCGAAAAGCAGGAACGGTTAACTGATGAATAAAATTACTTACTGAGCTTTCCACATCAGGATCCCCGTCCGGTATAACTGGCTGTGAATTTTTCATAAACCCTCCGGTAAAAAAGGTGCCCATCGTGGGAGATGGGCAAAGACCACGCAGCACACACAGCAACTAATCACATCTGCAAGCGCACTCCGCCTGTTTCAGACCTGTCACACATTACTGGTAAGTGAAGGAGTGCGCTTGCATGTTGTTCCCTGAAAAAGCTGGCGGTGGCCGGATACATACGGGAAAACACCGGGCCGCCAGAACAGGGTTCTACTTCTTATTGCTTTGGCCTGCTTTTAACCACATCAGGCGCGGTGGATCCTGCTATTCCCCAACAACAAGGATTCGGTTAATCTGAATACCCACAATAATGATAAGGATTAAAAGTGAACAAAGAACTTTACCAGGTTCGCTGGCAGCTACACCATGCAACTGCTGACTTAAACTATTCTTTGGAATGTTTTGGCGATCACCTGTCAGAGGAAGAGAGATATCCTTCTGATATTTATGGTTTTGATGCTGTCTATCTGTATTTGAGTCGTAAACATGGCTGGACAATTAAACAGTGTCGTGAGATGTCGATGGAGGAGCTTCGTCTTGCTCTCTCAATAGAGATGCAAGGCTGGCGACTTCCACAAGATGCCATTCGAGCGAGTCATCCCCGCGAGAAGCATGATTGTTAATTTCTGAGAGGCTGATTTCAGCTCTGGCTTTAACCAAAAGCCAGAACTCCCTCGGGGTAAGTTTTTGTTTCTGCATGACTGCTCCTGTAATGGATATCCAGAATGTTAATTAGCGAAGCGTCCAAGTAGGGCGCTTTTTTGTTTCTGGCCCTGTATCGCCAGGGTAAGCGGAACATTTTGATTCTGAGTAATCACTGCGTGTGGTTACTTGATGGGATTTAGATTAGATATGTCTAACGGAATAAGCAAGATTTTTTGTTAGGTAAAACTAACAAAATGAGCGAATTTAAATTAACTTACTGATAAATAGTAAATTATTTTTTTGCTTGGCGTTGTCTGGCTTGGAGAAGCTCTTCGAACAATTTATTGAAGTTCTGCACTCTCGCTCGCATTTCCTGAAGCTGGGCTTCTTGCTCTGATTCAGGCAAAGAATCAAAGAGATCTATCAACTCCCGATGCTTGTCAGTCAACTGAGTGGTGGATGGTAATTCATTGGCAGGTACAGGGTTTTGCTGTTCATCTCCAAACAACAGCCAAGTCGGCGTACATGATAGGGCTTTTGCGAGCGAAAACAGACGAGTGCCGACAGGTTGCGTTTCATCACGCTCCCATTGCGAAATGGTTACGTGCGCAACACCAGCAAGTTTGGCTGCCTCACGCTGAGTCAGCTTGAGCTCTTTACGTCTGGCAAGAGCTCTTTGTCCAAGGCTGTTTAAATTTTTCATAGTTAGACAATTCTAAATTTTATTGACTTAGATATCCCGCGCAAGCTAGTGTTAGACATACCTAACAAAATGGAGGTCACATGCTCACATGTGAAGCACTTGCTTTTTTTGACACCAAAACAAAACTCGCGAAAGCCGCCGGTGTTGAACTTCAGTCTCTTTACAAATGGGGAACTCTTGTTCCCGAAGGTCGGGCCCGCCGCCTGGAGGAAGCCTCGGGTGGCGTACTCATCTACGACAAAGACGTTTATGACCGTTACCGCCAGGCCAAACGCCTTGGAAAACAGAATACCTGCACAACCAAGAAGGAATCTGATTGATGAAAATCAACGAGATTAAATTGCTGGCCATCGAGCTGGAAGAGTGGGCTATGAAAGATGGCAGGAAAGGGGGCTGGAAAAAGATAGTCCCGCTAATTACAGCGCATCACTACGGTGATTTGCTGGATAACCTGGCGGATATCGTCGACCCGTCAGAGTTTGCGCGCCGCCTGCATAACAACACGCAGATCATCCAGCGGGCATTTCGAAATGACACGCCAAACTATCGTGGTCAGGCAGCTGCACTGGCGCCAGCAATCCGAGCTGCGATGAATGCAGAACTGGCTGGTCAGCATGACTTACATAACCTGGTGGCCATTGCGAACCGCGAGTGCATCGAGGCGACCAGCGCGGTGCTGACTGGTAAGCCAGTGCAAATAATCCGCAAAGAAACGGCAGAGGCAATTCAGGCGCTGGCCGATCTCATTCCCGGCGTCAGCATCCAGTTCAAACAAATTGGTCCCCGCGCGGTGTAACAGGAGGCTCCCATGCTTGCCCAGGAATTAGTAGACCGTATGAAAAATGCGATGAAGCACAGATTACCGACGGAGACAGTCGATCGCAGCGCTGAACTGATTCCGGGGATGAAATACCGCAACGAACGCGGACGCATGGTGACGGTAATGAGAGTTTCTCATCTTCGGGTTATGTACCGATACGAAGGTTATCAGGACATCTGCGAGACAGGCCGGAGAGAGTTTGAACTCAAGTTCAGGAAGGTGCAGTCATGACAGAGCGCACAGCAGGTACGGAGTTTTGTGTGAGTAGAATTTTTGAGATTGTCCAGTCGATGTCCGGTCAGGGGAACAGCATCACGATCCCTTGTCCCTACCTGGATTTTTTCGCCGGTGACCGCCAGCAGCATTTACTCGCGGCGATCCTGAATCAACTGGTGTTCTGGTCAGGTAAATCCCACCTCGAAAATGGCTGGTTTTACAAAGAGCATGCGGTAATTGCTGCGGAAGTGCGCGCGTCCAGCGAGGATGTCATTCGTAAGGCAATGAGCAAAATAATCAGCCAGTATTTGCCTGGTGTTATCGAAGAGAAGAAACGCAAGGTAAACGGTACGCCGAAGATGCATTATCGCATCAATGAAGAGGCATTAATTGCCCTGATATTCCCGCCAGTGCTGGATTCGGCTCTTAAGCCGAATGGAAACGGCTCTCAAGCCGAAACCAAACGGCTCTTAAGCCGAATGGAAACGGCCCATAAGCCGAATCCTGGAAACGGCTCTCAAGCCGAATCTATTCTCTATACAGATCTTAAAACAGATAAATACATACAGATCTCTTCTTGTCCGGGAACTGTGTCCCCGGAAGCCGATCTATCCGCAGGCGAAGAAAAAAAATCATCTTCTGAACAGCAAAAAGGCAAATGGGGCACACCAGAGGATCACCAGTGCGCTGAGTGGATTTTTTCCCGCATCAAAAAACTCTACGAGAAGGCCGCCGAGACAGACGGCGAACTGTCACGCCCAAAAGACCCTAACTGGAATGCCTGGGCAAACGAAATACGCCTGATGCGCTGCATAGACGGGCGTACCCATCGCCAGATTTGCGATTTATTCAAACGCGTGCAGCGTGATCCGTTCTGGTGTCGCAACGTCCTGAGTCCGTCAAAGCTGAGGGAAAAGTGGGATGAATTAATTATCCGCCTTGGCGGTAGCACGCAACAACGGGATGTTAACGCCATTTCAGTGCCAGACAACACCATCCCTGAAGGTTTCAGGGGCTAAAAAATTAACCTGGAGAATTTATGGAAACCATTTTAGACGTATTGAAAGCGATGGAAAAAGCGACCGCCCGTGAAATTGCGGCGCGCATGAAAATTGAGCCTGCGGCTGTGATCGGGATGCTTCGAGAGCTTGAAGAACGTAAGGAGGTTATTCAGGTTAACGGGTACTGGAAAGTTGCTACCGGGGAAGTTAAATCACAGCCCACGGCGGCCAGCTCTGTCAGCAAAACACCGGCAAGTGTATCAGTCAGCGACGTCATCGCATTACTGGCAGAACATGGACCACAGACATCCCTTGAGCTGGCAACACTGGCAGGTATTGAGTCAAAACGTGTGGCGCCAATGCTGACCCACCACATGACAAAAGGGCGGATCATCCGCGAAAAAGTGGGCAGTAAGTTTGTTTATTCGGTGTCGGCCACTGCGTCAGTGAAAAACAAAAGCTCTGCACCACGGGAACCGGAGACATCAACTCCACCAGTACTAGAAAAATCTGTCACCGAAATTGTTGAGGAAATCCCCGCTTTGGTCAGCCGTCCTGATGATCTGCTGATCCCAACGGTACGCGGTATCTCAAATGAAATTCGCCGCACAAAAGTTAAGCTGGCCAACCTGGAAAAACTTCGTGAAGCCGTTCGCAGCATTCGCAAACATGGCGCACTGATGCAGGAGCTGGCGCAATGAAACAGAGCGAATTACCACGCTGTCCATCCACCCACTTTGTTCAGGGGCAGACTCTCAATTTATGTAAGAAACTACCTTGAGGTACCAGTACGAACACGGAGATTTCGCCAATTGAGGAAAGGTGACACGGATTTACA
The DNA here is from genome assembly GCF_030332405.1 of Citrobacter sp. Cpo147. Lineage (NCBI taxonomy): Bacteria > Pseudomonadati > Pseudomonadota > Gammaproteobacteria > Enterobacterales > Enterobacteriaceae > Citrobacter > Citrobacter sp. Cpo147. Next base: position 381,828 of record NZ_JAOWHX010000033.1, on the reverse strand, counting down.
AACTAACAACCCCAGGCGTTATAACAACGCAGGGGGTTGAATATTTTACTGAATACTTTCCAGGTCTTTTGCTATATCGCGATGGCGTCCCTGGTCGGCAATTTCACGCCCCTGGCGAGCCGGTGCTTTAAGAGCCTTTTCGAGATAGCGTTTCCCTTCGTCAGTCTTTTTCTCTTTCAGCAAAAAGTCACCGTAAAAATAGTTTGGATCGATGCCATCAGGATTTATCGCCAATGCTTTTTTCAGCATTTCTTCGGCTTTGTTTTTATCACCAAACCCAATCGGCCAGCCGGGAACCTGATAATATAGCGCCCCAAGGCTGGTCCAGGCTGAACCTTGTAAAGCATTGGGGTCGATGCTGATCGCTTTTTCCAGATCGCTACGGGCCTGTTTGACCAGACTCAATGCACCCAGCCCTCCTTTAGCCCCCGCCCAGCTACTGTCGATAATCGCCGACCAGATAAGCAATGCCGCATCAGCATTATTTTTCGCCTGGCTCGCACTATGGGCCCGCTGACTCAGTGTAGTAAAGCAGCTCTCTTTTTTTGCTTCTAGAGTCTGATACTGACAAACGGACCAGTCGTGCTGGAGGTTTTCCAGCGTGGTAGTCGCCATGGCAGAGGCGGGAAAAGCTGCTGTCAGGAGCAACGTTTTCATAATTTTCATTTGTCTTCACCTTTGAATGTGCCCTGGGTATAGGACTGGATCACTGGTAATTTTTTACCCAGCGCTTTGTCCACTAAACCGGGAAACCAGGCATTGATTTTAACGAACAGACGTTCCATCGCGCCGAAGCGGTAGAGTTTCTGCTCTGTCTCAAGGAGTTGTACCAGACGTATGGCGACAACTTGCGGGGAATCACTGCTGTTACCCAGTTTGCGGTTAAGCGCGTAAACCTCGTCACTGTTGAGCGCTGTTTCGGTGGCACGCGGCGCAGCATATAGTACGCTGATACCATTCCCCTTTAACTCGCGCCCCAGCGCTTCCGACAAACGGTGCGTAGCCGCTTTGGTGGCGCTATACACGCTCCAGGCTGGGTGGCCAATTTCGCCAAATATCGAGCCAATGTTCAGGATGATGCCCTGCGGATTAAACTTATCCAGCAAGGCGCGGGTCAACAGGGTGGGGATTTCGATATTGGTTCTAATCTGTTCCCGAATATCGTCAAAAGACTGTTGTTCAAACAGTGCAAAACGGCTGGTTCCGGCATTGTTGATCAGGATATCCAGTTTATTTTCATCTTTGAATCTGCTGGCCAGCGCGACGATTTCGTCATCAGTATAACTGCTCATCAGCGCAATATGATGCCGTTCCGGATTGGGAAGCATCTCTTTAAGAAGCGTCATCGCCTGCGCATTTCGTCCAACCAGGTAGAGTCTGGCTCCTTTGTGCGCCAGCCTTTGCGCCAGCTCTTGTCCGATACCACCGCTGGCGCCAGTCAGCAGAACGGTTTTATCATGCAGGTTCATACGTGGTCTGCCCCAGTTGGTTAAGCATCTCTGTGTACAGGTGATAGACGCGACGAGCAGCATAGATAATGGCTGCCTGATCGGCTTCATCAGTTACGGTGTCCATAAGTGAGGCGAAAAATTTAAGATGCCCCTGATCAAGTTCACCGTGTGAACGCAGGTAGGTTGTCGCCTGTTCTGGCAGCCCCAGTGTCCGTTCCACCTGGGCTGCAATCGCGGTAGCAATAGACACGCTGGTTCCCTCCAGTACCTGTACCATGCCAAAAATACTCATAGGGTTGACCCGTTCAATGCGGTAGTAGAGCCAGGCAACCATCATTTCTATCGGTATCCCCGGGGTGCCATTGCGAACGCTTTCCGCATCACCGCCGCAAGCCTGAATATCGTTCAGGATCCATTCCTGATGCCCGTACTCTTCGTCAATATATTCAGCAATTGCGCCCCGAACGGCTTCATGTGAGGCTGGCAAGCGGCTGCCCGCACTCATCAACAGGGGGACGGTATGGCTGACGTGATAGTAAGCCTGTGTCAGAAAAGCGATATACAGGTCGCGCGAGATATCACCAGCCTGGCAGCGCGCGATGACAGGTGAGGAGAGTAAACTCCGGCGTTCGTCCTCAGTCTGTTGTTGTAATTTGTTATAAAAGCTCATGATGACTCCTTTTCACTACAGGTGCGAATGTGTTGCCAGAAGGATTGCCGGATGAGTTCCCGGCGTGGGCGGCCATTTGTAGTGAGCATGCCAGGCTCTGATATAGCTGAAGTGAATAATAAGCGATGGAACTGCGCATAATCAGGCAGGCGCGCGGAAAGGGCCAGCAGCTGCTCGCGGGCCTGCATCTGTTGCCCGTCGAAGGCATCAACAAGTGCAACGTTATGCCTTAAGCCTTCTCCAAAAATCACTATCCGGCGTACAGCCGGACAGGTCATGGCCTCTGCCTCAGGCCATTCAGGTGAAAAATTACGACCAAAGGCATTTATCTGCACATTCTTCAGGCGTCCCTGAATACGAACAAAGCCGTGTTCATCGACACTGCCAAGATCGCCGGTGGCAACCGTGGGTGAGGCAGGCGCGTCTCCCAGATAGCCCAGAGCGTTGGCCGGGCTGGTGACACACAATTGCTGCTGGTCATCAACATGGATCCGGATACCCGGTAACGGCCGACCAACGCTGTTCTCTTTTATTGCGTCGGGCAGATTTAGAGCAACGACAGAGCCACATTCGGAGAGGCCATACCCTTCATATACTGGTAAACCACTCGTTATCGCCATTGTCAGCAACGAAGCCGGAACCTTGCCGCCGCCTGCGGCGACAAACCGTAAAGATTGCGTACTGCCCGGTACCTGCTTGTGCAGCTGCAGTAACACACGTAGCAACTCCGGTACCAGCACCAGACTTTGTGGGCACCAGGTGGTTAGCGCCAGAAGAAACTGGGCGGGATTAAAGCGGCTGGAACCTTCAAACCCAATCCGGGAGGGTGGGAGAATCACCGTCTCAGCGCCAAGTAGCAGAGGAATGTAAACGCCGCACAGATTCTCCAGCAGGATACTGAGGGGCAGTGTCACCATGTGTTTTTCCAGATTCAGGGGGTGCAATGCGGTCGCTAAGGTTTGAGCCATCCATTCCATACCATCAAGACTCAGACAGACGCCTTTTGGCTCTCCGGTTGTACCGGAGGTATACGTTATCTTTGCCGTTCCTGCCGGCAGAGTCACGGGGTTCTCTACTGCGCGGATTTGCAGTATTCCGAGTACAAAATCGTGTTCCTGCCAATCCGCCAGGATTTCTCCTCCGATTTGTGCATCCACAGAGGCTGATGATCGTACCCAGGCTTTCTGTTGCCCGCTGAAAAAGGAGGGGACAGGGATGATCACCACTCCACTTACCAGGCATGCCAGATCGATGATGGCCCATTCCGGGCTGTTATCCATTTCAAGTGCCAGCCGTTTTACCTTGAGGGAAGATAATTGTTCGGCTACTGCCTTAACGGCTTCATGATATTGCTGCCAGCTCCACGAGCGAGAATCGCCCTGCAGGGCGATGGCATTTGGCTGAAGCGCAGCCTGTTTCTCAAGCATGTTCAGAAGCATAAGATCCTCCGGAAGGGGTTATCCAGGGAGCAGAAGGCGGATCAGCAAACATTCCCAGCAACAGGCTGGACTGACTCAGTGTGGTTTGCCCACCATGTAACTCCCCCGCCATAATTTGTGGGTCATGTTCGTAATAGCTCCCCCATTCACGCGCAGCTTCGCCAAGCCTTGTCGGGTCAGCAGACATCAATGTGACTGGTTGCAGATTCAGGCGGAAAAAGATATTGCGTATTTTTTTTGTTCCGGTAAAGACAATCCACGAATAGCAGTATTGATTGAGAAGCAGGCATAGAGCCGCAAACATTATTCGGGCGCTTGCCCCGTCGCTCGCGGCAAAATTACCAATTTCAACAATCGAGTCGCGTGAAACGGGATGTGACAATCGTGCAGACAGCACTGCTTCAACCGGGACATCAAGATAGTGTTCGAGGTATATCTTGCCCATTGAGGCTGGCTGGACGCCACAGGCTGCTTTTAATTCTCCGTTTGCATCGAACATTCCAAGTAACCATGGCATGCAGCGTGGAAGAGAAGCATGATAAAACTGAGAATAACTTTCACGAATAAACACTGAAATATCATTCTGTTCACGTTCACCAGGAAGCCAGCGCAACGTATAAGGAGATAAGATTCGCATAGGAAGACCTCTTTTAGCGTCTTACCAGTATGGCGAGTTAACATTATGTCAACATTAAGTTGAGCATGAGCCAGGTAATTTAAATCCAATACCGCGACAAAGATGTGTAGGACCCGAAAAAACGCAATGTCCTGATGTGGAAATACATTACGTAAATGGGTAGTCATAATTTCGGTGGTCAAGCTGAAAGAAAATGATTAACGAAACCTTAATATCCTGGTTTCAGGGGGGAAGTAGCTTCCGGGATTTGTCCACCTCAATAGAAACGTAAAACGTTTGCTCATGGCGCGAGCCAGACTCCATGTTGATTGAAAAATACGACTTGTAGGTGGTCAGGTGTTACTTCATGGTTCTACCTACGCTGTTCGATGAGACGCTGGCCAGGGTTAATTTGTTTAGGTATTGCCAGTAGAAAAAATAGCAGCTTAATAAAATATCGCTAATTCAATCCGCTACAGCGAATTTCCACTTATGTGTCCTGACAAAAATTAACAATTTGTGCTCTTAAATCGTTGACCATTTCTGCTTACAGGTATACTGTACAAAAACACAGTATATGCATTGGAGGCAATTATGAGAGTTGAATTAGCCATTGATCGCACTAAAGAACTTCCAAATGGCACGGTACCAGCACTGGAAAAAAAGTTGCTGAAAAGATTGGGGCATCAGGATGAAAACTGTAGCCAGAGCATTCGTGGAGCTGGGGCTGACGGTTTCAGCGTTCTTGGCGGTGACAAGGACGACATAAAGAAAATTGAATCAATTCTCCTGGATACCTGTGGAAGTACAGACGAGTGGTTGGTTAGTTAACCCCCTTAAGCTGGTGGCACCTGCTGCCATTTTTTAGATCGAGTTTCCGCATCGCCTCGCACAATTATTATCAGGTAATACAGGTCGATTCAGATGTGGGAATCTTTGCAAGGGGCATCTCATGCAAATTCCGGATGATTTAATCCCAGGGTTGCCGGAGCACACTGGCCCGGTTCTGATTTATTTTGTGAAGGGGCGCGTGGTGAGGGGGTTTGCATTACGTAAAGATGAGTTTGTAACGTCTTTACGGGCACTGGAAGAGGTCAGGAAGAAAGCTGGTCTACCTGTTTCAGATGCCTGACAAGTTGGGTTATAATGAAAACGGGTCTGAACAGCCCGCTGAGTAACACTGCGCCAACCGGGAAATCACGATGGCGCAAAGAAATGAATTACCCCAATCACGCCGTTTCTTCACAAACGGTGCCTTTGTTCGTGCTGGTGGTACGGCATGAGCAAATCAAAAAATAAAGCTGAAAAATTTCATCTTTCCCGTGTAGCTGAATTGCGCTGCATTGTCTGCCGCAACGAAGGGCTGGGAGATTCTCCCGCAGAAATCCATCATTGTAGCTCCGGTACCGGGATGTCTGTTCGTGCAGACAATTTTCACGTAATTCCTCTCTGTCATACCCATCATCGAACCGGCGGTCACGGTGTGGCCATTCATGCCGGTCGCCAGTCCTGGGAAAATAACTTCGGTACTGAAACAGAGCTACTGGTGCAGGTTCTCTACGAACTGGGGAAATCGACTCATGCCTGAATATAAAATCACGCCTGTCGGCAAGCCCAGAATGACGCGCGCTGACAAATGGAAAAAACGCCCCGAGGTTCTGCGCTACCGGGCTTTCTGTGATGAAGTTCGTCTGCAGGGTGTTGAGCTGCCGGAAAGCGGTGCGCATGTCACCTTCATCTTGCCGATGCCAGCGAGCTGGAGCAAAAAGAAACGGGCTGATTTCAACGGTAAACCACACCAGATAAAACCTGATTTTGACAATATGATGAAAGCCCTGATGGATGCCATTTACGAAAATGATGCTCATATATGGGATGTGCGGGTATCAAAATTATGGGGAGAAACCGGGAGAATAATTATTGAGGATCTAAAAGCATGACGCCACGCCAACTCAGACTAAAGCAGTCAGCATTTGAAAAAGCAGCAGCTGCGCCGCGTAAAAGCTGGCTGGGTAAATGCATTCTCCTGACGGGGATTCAGTCCGGATGGATTAAATCCTTGCTCACTACCTGGGGGGAAGGGGTGGGAGGAAAAACAGCACCACGTATGCCGCGAGGACACGCGTGCTGGAATGTGCTTAAGGGACGGAACTGGTCAGATAAGGCGTTAGAACGCTTCACCGCAGCGTTGAACCAGGCTCGTGAAGAGGGATTCCGTGGACAGCAGGCGATGAACAGGGCACATAGCATTCTCTGGCCACAGTCAACTGCCAGTGTGATTGATGAAGCTTTGCATAATGATGATGTCGATTTTGTTGAACAATGCGTACTGCAGGCACTGGATATAAACGATCCGGTTTATGTCGTTGGTCTTCAGTATTACACCACCCGAAAAAAAATCTCAGACATAACCCGGGAACTGCAGGCGATTGCGCCATGGTTAACCGACGGGGAGGCGAGAACACGCGTGCGATGGTGCCTGGAAATATTCAGAGCAAAAACATTCCTTGCGGTTCGTAACCAGATGAGAGCCGGGTTAGAGGATGGTTGGTCATACCAAAAGAGGAACTGACCGGGAGGCTGATGAGTCTGTAATTCGAAACAAAAACCCCGGTTAGTAGTCGGGGTAAATGGCTATTAGTGACGATTCTGTTTAAACCGCTCATAAATCTTAATACAGATAATAGCCACAGAGTAGAAGGGCCACAGAAAGGAGGTTATCAACGTATCAGCCAGGTCAAACTCGAGGCCGTGTACCCGATCCCCACGAACTAACAAAGCAAACATTATGATGAAGCCCGCGATATATATGGCCAAGTAGTGATAAAGGCTCATGATAATTCCATTTATTAGGTTTGGCCCTGAGTCTACGTGCGATAACCACACAATTAAAATTGGTATTACAGATCGATTTTTATTTATCGATCGTTCAAAACGATCGTTTTGTAACGAATAACTCATTTGTTGAGTGATATTTGTACAAAATGTCGGTTAGAGTTAGCTATAAGTGCTTTATGATGTAAAAACGTTTGAAAACGGGCCAACAAAGTGAATAATTGATTCATGCTTGGCAGAGCTGCGCCACGATGTCAGCGACGAAAAGCGAACAATTTGAATATAACGAGAACCCCGCCAGTGCGGGGTTTTTGCTTTTCGGCGATACGACAGGGGTATTCGCGAGGTGCATTGCACCAGTACCCCTGTCATATCGCCGAGCTGAAATTGTTAACCTGAAAACAAGTTCTCACAATGCTCCAATGCTTTTTCGTTTCTAGCTCAGAGGAAAAATGAGAGGGGGGCAACTGCTAAACGTAGACATCAATATTTTTAGTATTATTCCCTGCAACGTTCGAACTTGATTTGTCACTTACCGTAGGTAATGCACCCGATGCCATTTGGTTTTTTTCTGCTTCTTGTTTTTGTAATTGAGCAATTTTTGCGTACATAGACTCGATTTGCCTTTGAATCATCTCCATCTGCTGTTTAAGCAGTTTTGCCTCATCTTCGGAGGTTACTTCATTTATTTTTGAACCCATGGCGCTGAGTTCTTTTGTCAACTCACCAATTTGTTTTTTCAGGTTTTGAATTTGTTGTGAAACAGAGTTTCCAGTACTTGAAGGTGCTTGTTTTACTGTGCTTTGCAGTATGTCCTGACCCAAAGTGCTAACTGTCATGCTCATGGTGGTTCCTCCGGCCTTACATTTATTACCCATTATCGTCATCTTTCGAAATTACTTTATTAGCAAAGGTTAAGTTGTGGCTTCCTGCACCACAGTATTATTTGTGCCGCTCTATACTATCTGCTGAGTATCGCGGAGGAGCTTATGAAAGAAGGGTATTACTGGATTCAGCATGTCGGAGTTGTACAGGTAGCGTACTACACGAATGACACTGTTGATGATCTGGAAACGGGTAAAAAAATCACAGGAGTCTGGCATCTGACAAGAGGAGACGACATTTGCCATAACGGTGAAGCAGAAGTGTTAGAAGGTCCTCTTACTCCACCTATATAAACAACCGCACTTACTTCGAGGCTGTCGCATGGTGGCCTTTTCCATTTCGGGCTCACGGGTATCACTCTCTACGTGCTTTGTTGATAAATCAAGCCCGTGAAGTCTGATCCTTTTAGAATAATAGTGTTGTTTGATTGCAGGTTTTTCTTATTGGTTCTAAAGTTATAGAGCATCTAGTAAAAGCTCTCGTTTTGACGTAATTGTGATGAATCCCCCTAAGCGGAGGGGTGAAACTGACAGTAAACAAAGTCATGGAATGACATGCTTAGTGCACACGGGTCATGGTTTGTCAGCCAAAGATCCACCGGGAGGCACCCGGCATCACGTTAATCAAAATACTTCTTTTCAGGCCCACTCCATGGAATGGGCCTTTTTCTTGCATTTTGATAGTGTAATTCTAGCTAACGGAATGTCATCTAAGCGCGTGGCGATTCATTTCTTATCGAACTACAAGTACAGGGCAACCAGCGTGTCGGACAACGGCGGCTGCATTCGATCCTAAGAGGTAGGTTGAAATGTCTGGACGATGTGAGGCAATAATGATTAAGTCAGCATCGATTGATTTAGCGAGATTAAGTATTTGATCCTTTGGTGACCCAGCGGCTGCATGTGTTTGGGTTTTTCCCGCAGGGATTTTGAATTGCTTCACGATTTCATCCAGTTTCAATAATGCAGCGTGCTGAATGTCTTTTAATTTTGGCATTTCTGCTGAATATGCCAGACCTAAAGATGAGTAATAAGGCAATGTGGGAACTACTGTTAGAAAATGTACTTTAGCAGTATTTAATACAGAATGAGCCTGAACATAGGGGATAACTTGCCGTGTTAAGTCAGTCTCAGAAACATCAATTGGTACTAAAATAGAGTTGTACATTTTAGCCATCCTGTTTGTTTTTTGTTCGGCAGGAAGTTTAGTATCTGGGACAAAAAAAAATGTGTCTTGGCTGGCAAAACTTACGAATTGGTACCTTCATACTATTTGCGCTTTCAATCTAATGATTCTGGGGGGCAGGATTCATTATGTAGGTATTGTTCAAGTATCAGAGTTGCTTAAGACTCCACTTACTCCATCAATGTAACAACCGTATTCATTTCGAGGCTGCCGCATGGCGGCCTTTTTCATATCAGGCTCACGGGAATCATCCGCTACGTGCATTGTTGACAAATCCAGCCCGTGAAGCCTGAACCTATTTCCCCTCATTCCTGAGAGGACTCACAGCAATTAAGAGGGGGCTAAATGTCCGATCCGATTTCCGGTACTGGGCTGGCTGGTGGTGTCCTGACGGGGGCCAGCGTCTATGGATTTCTTTCCGGAACCGATTACGGCGTGGTATTTGGCGCATTTGCCGGGGCTGTATTTTATATAGCAACGGCTGCGGACCTTAGCGCAGCACGTCGGCTGGCGTATTTTGTCGTGTCCTACATTGCCGGGATCATCTGCTCAGGGCTGGTTGGTTCAAAGCTGGCTGACTGGACTGGTTACAGTGATAAGCCTCTGGACGCTATCGGAGCCGTAATCGTTTCTGCTTTAGCTGTCAAAATCCTGACGTTTCTGAATAACCAGGATGTCGGCTCGCTGGTGGCGCTGATAACGCGCCGGGGAGGTTCAGGTGGTACTAAATGACCCATCGGCAACAATCAACGCGCTGCTTTGCGCTGGGGTAGTGCTGACCCTGATGTTTTACCGTCGGGGTGATTCCCGACATCGACCGTGGATATCTCGCTTAGCGTGGCTGATTACGGTCATCTACAGCGCCGTTCCGTTGGCGTATCTGTGCGGTATCTACCCTTACTCATCGTGGGCCACTATCGGGGCCAACATTATTTTCCTGTCCGTGCTGGTCGCCGTCAGAGGGAACGTAGCGCGGCTTATTGATGCTGTTCACAAATAAAAAAGCGAGTCGCAACGACATCGCTACAACCCGCAAAGAAGATGAAATTATTAGGATTTATCTTAAGTCTCATTGTGACTTAAATTAAATTTAATTTCATTATCTCAGGTGAATTCCAATCCCTACCATTAATAGTGGTTTTATCCGGTAACTATATGAACCAATCACAATTTCAGCAGGCGGCTGGTATCAGCGCCGGGCTTTCTGCACTCTGGTTTCTGCACATTGATGCGGCAATAAAAGAGTTTGGCATTACAGCTACGAACGATCTGGCTATGTTCATCGCCCAGGTTGGGCATGAGTCTGCTGGTTTTACCTCGCTGGTGGAAAGCTTCAACTACTCGGTAGAGGGGCTGAAGAAAACCTTTGGTAAACGCCTTACTCCTTATCAGTGTGAAATGCTGGGTCGTGTCGATGGTAAGCAGGTGGCCCACCAGCCGCAAATAGCCAATCTGGTGTACGGTGACCGCATGGGGAATAACAGCCAGGGCGATGGCTGGAAATATCGCGGTCGTGGCCTGCTTCAAATCACTGGCCGCGAGAACTACGCTAAATGCGGTGCGGCGTTGAAGCTCGATCTGATCAGCACACCAGCGTTGCTGACACAGGAGAAGCATGCAGCCCGTTCTGCTGCCTGGTATTTCGCGTTACGTGGTTGCCTGATGTATTCAGGTGATGTTGTACGCGTCACGCAGATCATTAACGGTGGCCAGAATGGACTGGCTGACAGAAATAGTCGTTATAACAAAGCGCGGGCGGCGTTGCTGGTATGACAGCGATCTTTGCTTTAGTTAAGGCACGGTGGAAAACAATCATTGTATTGTTGCTGATGGCTGGTGCGTTTCTTGCCGGGAACGTCTGGAGTGAGCGGGGCTGGCAAAAGAAGTGGGCTGACCGCAATAGCGTGGAATCTTCACAGGAAGCGAACGCGCAGACTGCCGCCCGCTGGATTGAACAAGGGCGTATTATTGCCCGTGATGAGGCACTAAAAGATGCACAAGCACAAGCCGCTAAATCTGCTGCCACTGCTGCTGGCCTGTCTGCCACTGTTAACCAGTTGCGCACCGAAGCAACAAAGCTTGCCGCCCACCTGGGCGCCGCAAAGCACACCGCAGATCTTGCCGCTGCCGTCAGAAGCAAAACAGCCGGAGCCGACGCCGCAGTGCTCGCCGACATGCTCGGACGCCTTGCAGAAGAAGCTCGATATTATGCTGCGCGATCTGATGAACGGTACACCGCCGGGATAACGTGTGAGCGTATTTACGAGTCGGTGAGACAGTCAAATAAAACTGGTATTTAAAGATGAAATCAGGACAGTCATTATGGCAGTCGTTTATTGTACAACTGCCATAATGTACGATATTAAAGCCTCTGGTTATTTCTTTTCGTTACAATCAGGGAGCATCCTCAAAAGAGTATTGTCTTTCTGGATGTAGTGATGAAATAACGCTGCACCAGCATGTGCTGCGATTAAAAAATACCCGATGTTTGCCAGTGTTTCGTGTATATCTTTGATAAGTGACTTTGTTTCTCCGTCAGGAGTAACGAAAGGCGCAATGTTAAAACCTAAGAAACTCCAGTCCTTTCCACCGTAAGCCATAATTGCAATACCTAGTAATGGTAGAGCCACAAAAGAAATGTAGAGCAGGATATGCATTATTTTAGCAGCCATCATCTGCCATGCAGGCGGGGGAGGAGTGATAGCTGGGTCATGATACTTATGTTTAATAATTAACCGTATTATCATTAAAAACCAGACAAATACCCCGGTATTGTAATGTGTTTCTTTCATAAGAAGGTAGGTGTTGCTGCCTTTGGGAAACCATCCGCGCAGCTCCATAGCCGCATAGGTTATCGCTATTAACATCAGAGTTAGCCAGTGTAAGCGAATCTGAATTTTTGAGAATCTGATCATTATTCTTGCCTCAAACTATGTGTTACATCGACCATAAAGCATGAAGCTTAACAAATCCTTATTTTGTTGAGAGATATAGATTGGTTATTTTCAGCTAAATCTCGATAGGATTATATTTATTAGTTATGTGAATGATAGTAATTTTCATTTAAAAAGGTACTCCTTGCTATTTTGAACACCGAGGGGGCGAGGACACGCGGAAAACGGCTGGTTTTTTGCATTTTATCGGCATCATCATCATTCCCTTAACTTGTTGATATTTCAGTCGTGAGATTATTCACGATGTCGAAATGGTTAAATATTGTTCATCATCATGGATAACGAACTGAAGAACCTTCGCCTCAACATCAATCAACTGGCAGCGGTGACCGATCTTCATCGTCAGACGATCGCAAGCAGGCTGAATAATGTTGAGCCCGCTCCAGGCAGTAATTCTCGTCTCAAGCTTTATTCTGTTGTCGATATTCTCCGGGAACTGCTGGGCCGAACCACGGCACCCGAGCTGGTGGATATCGATAAGATGTTACCGCCGGATCGTAAGGCGTGGTTTCAGTCTGAACGCGAGAGGCTTAAATTCCAGCAGGAAACAGGTGAGTTAATCCCGGCATCGACAGTGACCCGAGAATTTTCATCGATGGCAAAAGCCGTCGTTCAGGTGCTGGAAACGCTGCCGGATATTCTTGAACGTGATTGCGCGATGACGCCTGCAGCCGTCGTTCGGGTTCAAAAAGTCATCGATGACCTGCGGGATCAGATAGCCCTGAAGGTTGAGCAGGCAGATACGCCGGAACAGGAGGACAGTTCGCCAGAAGAGGAGTAAGCCATGCGACAGGCCACGGCGGCGGAGCTAAAAAAAAACACTGCCGGGATCATCAGAGCACCACGTCGAATGCCTGTAGCCGAAGCCGTACATAAATATATGCGTGTTCCGGTCGGTGTGGGTAACTCCGTTGAGTGGGATCCTAATCTTGCCCCTTATGTTGTGGAGCCGATGAACTGCCTGGCATCACGCGAATATGATGCTGTCATTTTTGTTGGCCCTGCCCGAACGGGTAAAACCATTGGTCTGATTGATGGCTGGGTGGTGTACAACGTTGTCTGTGATCCGTCTGACATGCTCATCATTCAGATGACGGAAGAAAAAGCGCGCGAACACTCAAAAAAACGTCTGGCCCGAACATTTCGTGTCAGCCCGGAGGTGGCATGCCGGCTGAGTCCTTCACGCAATGACAACAACGTGCATGACCGGACTTTCCTTGCCGGGAACTACCTGAAGATAGGCTGGCCGTCTATCAACATCATGTCGTCCTCAGATTTTAAGTGTGTGGCGCTGACGGATTACGATCGCTTCCCGGAAGATATCGACGGGGAAGGGGACGGATTTTCGCTTGCTTCAAAACGTACCACCACCTTTATGTCGGCAGGGATGACGCTGGTCGAGAGTTCACCGGGCAGGGAAATCACCAATACGAAGTGGCGGAGAAAGTCACCTCACGAAGCCCCTCCCACGACCGGGATCCTTTCTTTATATAACCGCGGCGATCGTCGTCGCTGGTACTGGCCATGTCCACATTGCGGGGAATACTTTCAACCGGCCATGGAGGCGATGACAGGCTACCGGGAAACGTCTGACCCGGTAAAGGCCAGTGAAGCGGCGCATATTGATTGTCCGCATTGTAGCGGCATGATTACCGCCGACAGGAAGCGGGAACTGAACGGAAAGGGTGTCTGGTTACGAGAGGGTCAGACTATCGACCGTGAGGGCAACATCACCGGAGAAGCCCGACGCTCGCGCATTGCCTCGTTCTGGATGGAGGGACCTGCGGCGGCATACCAGACATGGGCGCAACTGGTTTACAAATTACTGACGGCGGAACAGGACTATGAGGCCACCGGCAGCGAAGAAACACTCAAGACGGTAATTAATACTGACTGGGGGCTGCCTTATCTTCCCCGTGCAGCCAGTGAGCAGCGACGTGCTGACGTGCTGATGCTGCGGGCAGAAGACTATGGCAAACGGCTTGTGCCGCCGAAAGTCCGTTTTCTTCTGGCGTCGGTGGATGTGCAGGGTGGGAAGAAGCGCCGTTTTGTCGTCCAGATCATCGGGTACGGTGAAAACGGCGAACGCTGGCTGGTGGACCGCTATAACATCCGCCAGTCCCTGCGTTGTGATGAAAATGGTGAGGCACAGCAGGTGCATCCCGGATCCTATCCGGAAGACTGGCAACTGCTCATCACGGATGTCCTCGAAAAAACCTATGCGTTGCAGTCAGACCCCTCGCGACGGATGCCCATTCTTGCAATGGCTGTCGACAGCGGCGGGGAAGATGGGGTAACGGATAACGCCTATAAATTCTGGCGCCAGTGTCGTCGTGACGGACTGGGTAAACGGGTTTACCTGATAAAAGGTGACAGCACCCGACGCCAGAAAATCATTACCAAAACGCACCCTGACAACACAGGCCGAAGCGATCGCCGGGCGGATGCGCGTGGTGAGGTTCCGGTATATCTGTTGCAGACAGACCTGCTAAAAGATCAGCTCAGTAACAACCTTGAGCGTGAAACACCCGGTGCCGGGTATATCCATTTTCCTGACTGGCTTGGGGAGTGGTTCTACGAAGAACTTACCTACGAAGAACGCGGTACGGACGGAAAATGGCGCAAGCCCGGAAAAGGCAATAACGAAGCCTTTGACCTTTTCTGTTATGCCCATGCCGTCGCTGTCCTGCGTGGTTATGAAAAAATCCGGGACTGGGAACAGCCACCGGCATGGGCAGCCGCTCAGGAGAGTAATTCAAACATCATTGACGGGGATCGCCCCAGGGAGATTGCTGTGAAAAAAGCGGTACCTGTACGTTCGTCTCCTGTTTCTGTAACTGAACAGCCCAGCCCGCTTTCTGGTGGCTGGCTGGGTGTCAGTGACAACGGAGGCTGGCTGTGACGAAATCAGAAATTCAGCAGATGCTGGTAACTGTGCGCCAGGCTTACCGGGATTCTCTGGACGGTAAAAGCGTGTCATTCACGGGGGTTAATGGCCGGGCAATTACCAACCATGACCCCAAAGCCCTGCGTGACGAGCTTGAATACTGGGAAAGGCGCTGGCGCGCTGTCTCAAACCGCAGCGGCTCGTTCAAACTCGCTAACTTTCTGTAAGGCAAATCATGGGATTTTTTGAAAAGGCACTGGGCGCAATATCGCCCGGGTGGGCGGCATCACGCGCACAAA
This sequence comes from Citrobacter sp. Cpo147, assembly GCF_030332405.1. Classification (NCBI taxonomy): domain Bacteria; kingdom Pseudomonadati; phylum Pseudomonadota; class Gammaproteobacteria; order Enterobacterales; family Enterobacteriaceae; genus Citrobacter; species Citrobacter sp. Cpo147. Next base: position 366,607 of record NZ_JAOWHX010000033.1, on the reverse strand, counting down.
ACCGACTCAGACTCAGAGCCTATGAGGCAGCAAATCCGACTCGTCTGCATAAGGGGAAACGTGAATCCCGGTCAGCGGACACCGCTGTATTTGCAGCCGGTACTTCATTACGAGAGCAGGCCCGCTGGCTTGATGAAAACCATGATCTGGTGATTGGTCTTTTTGACAAGATGGAGGATCGGGTTATCGGTGCTCACGGGATCCACGTTGAACCGCAGCCGCTTGATCTTGAGGGTAATCTTCACTCTGAGTTTGCTGGTCAGTTATCCGCGCTCTGGGCGGAATGGTCGGTTCGTCCGGAAGTGACCGGGATGTTTACCCGTCCGGAAGCAGAGCGGCTTTTGTTACGTTCAGCACTGCGTGATGGTGAAGTGTTTACACAGATGGTGCGGGGAAATGTAGCCGGTTTGCAGCATTCAACCCAGGTACCGTTTTCTCTTGAACTGCTGGAGGCGGATTTTGTTCCGTTTAACCTGAATAGTACCTCCGGGCAGCAGATCCGCCAGGGGATTATTGTCAATGCCTGGGGTCGACCGACGGGCTACAGAGTTTATAAGAACCATCCTGCCAGTTTTGCGGGACTCAATGCTGATTTAAAAACTGTTTCGGCTGACAGCATGCTGCACCTGGCTATGCGTAAACGGCTTCATCAGTTAAGGGGGATCAGCCTCATCCATGGCGTGATCACCCGGCTCTCCGATATTAAGGATTATGAAGAGAGTGAGCGCGTGGCGGCACGTATTGCGGCGGCGCTGGGTTTCTATATCAAACGTGGGGATGCTCAGTCTCTTGATACAGAAACCGAGTTTTCAACACCGGGTGGACAGCGCCATTACGATATTGCGCCGGGGATGATTTACGACGAGCTAAAGCCAGGCGAGGATCTGGGCATGGTGGAGTCGAATCGCCCGAATGTTCATCTTTATGAGTTCAGGAACGGTCAGATGCGCGCTGTGGCGGCGGGGACTCGTGGCAGTTATTCCAGTATCGCGCGGGATTACAACGGTACCTACAGTTCACAACGGCAGGAGCTGGTAGAGAGTTTTGAAGGTTACAACGTGCTGCAGCAGTGGTTTGTTGGGCAGCAAAGCCGTCCTGTATACCGAAACTGGCTGGCAATGGCGTTGCTTAGCGGCGTTACCATCCCCAAAGATGTCGACAAAAAATCCCTTTACAACGCGCTCTATCTTGGGCCAGTCATGCCATGGATTGATCCGGGAAAAGAGGCTGCTGCCTGGAAGGCAATTGTCCGTGGGGGGGCTGGCACAGAAGCCGAATGGACGCGCGCACGTGGTCAGAATCCGCAGGAGGTGAAACGTCAGCGTCTCCGGGAAACCAAATTCAACCGAGAAAACGGGCTGGTGTTCGACTCAGACGCCGCCAACGATAAAGGAGTGCTCCCTGATGCAGCAAATGATAAGCCCGCCCCGTCACGGGACGATGATTAACCCCCGCGCCAGTGTGGCTGGTATCGATGCCGCAAACGGTCAGTGCTGGTATGAGATTCGCGCACTGGCTGCAGGGCGTGTGGAAATATTTCTCTATGACGTGATCGGCGGCTGGGGGATTACTGCTCAGCAGTTCGTCTCCGACTGTAAGGAGGCCGGGGTGTTTGAGGCCAGCGCCGTCGATCTGCATATCCACAGCCCGGGCGGCGATGTGATGCAGGGATTTGCCATCTTTAACACCTTGTCCCGTCTGAAGGCGAAGCTGGATATCTGGGTGGACGGCGTGGCTGCCAGTATGGCTTCAATGATTGTCTGCCTGCCCGGTGCCACGGTGCATATGCCGGAAAACGCCTGGCTGATGGTACACAAGCCGTGGGGCGGGATCGCCGGGGATTCCGATGACATACGTGATTACGCTGCCTGGCTTGATCGTAATGAAGCGCTGATGCTCAGTGCCTACATGAACAAGACCGGGCTGGGGCAGGAAGAACTGGAGGCGATGCTGAAAGCTGAAACCTGGCTTAATGGCGCGGAGGCGGTGGAAAAAGGTTTCGCTGACACGCTTGAACCAGAACTGCAGGCCGCGGCCTGTGTGAATCAAAATAAACTGAAGGATTACCAGAATATGCCAGAACAGATTAACAACCTTTTTGGGCCGCGTGCCGAAGCTCCTGTCAGTCAGCCGCAGCCCGCACAAAACCCGGCGCCGCAGGCCGCAAATAACCCACCGGCACAGCAACCCACCCAGCAACCGCTGGCAGGAAATATCGACATTACCGCGCTGGCCGCCCAGCTCCAGCAGCAGATGCAGGCAGCGAATACTCAACGAGTCAGCGCAGTTTCCGCTGTGTTTGATGCGTTTCCTGCTTTCGGTTCGCTGAAAGCGGAATGCATCACGGATATTTCCTGCTCAGCGGAACAGGCCCGCACCAAATTGCTCAGTGCGCTGGCGGCAGGGACTACCCCGAGTGCCGGTCCGGGTGCAGTTCACATCCATGCGGGTAACGGGAATATTGTTGGTGATTCCATTCGTGCGGCGGTGATGAACCGTGCGGGCTATGCGCAGGCGGAAAAAGATAACGCCTACAACGGGTATACCCTGCGCGAACTGGCCCGCGCCTCGCTGGTGGATCGTGGTATCGGTATTTCTGGTGTCGGTACCGCACAGGCGATGGTTGGGCTGGCGTTCACCCATAGCAGCAGCGATTTCGGCAATATCCTGATGGATGTGGCGCATAAGGCGGCATTGCTTGGCTGGGATGAGGCCAGCGAAACATTCGAACAGTGGACCCGTAAAGGCACACTGACCGATTTCAAAACCGCGCACCGCGTTGGCCTGGAATCACTGGCATCGCTGCGTAAGGTTCGCGCCGGGGCGGAATATAAATATGTCACCATTAAAGATCGCGGTGAGCCGATTGCACTGGCCACCTATGGTGAGCTCTTCAGCATTGACCGCCAGACTATCATCAACGACGACCTGGATATGCTGACGCGTATCCCGCAGGCAATGGGGCTTGCTGCGCGAGCCACTGTCGGCGATCTGGTCTGGGCTGTACTGACCAGCAACCCGAAAATGTCGGACGGTAAGCCGTTGTTCCACGCCGATCATGGCAACCTTGTTGCAGCCGATCTGAGTATTGAAGGGCTGGATACTGCACGTAAGGCAATGCTGCTGCAAAAATCCGGCGATCGTCGTCTGAATATTCGTCCGGCCTACATGCTGACGCCAGTGGCAATTGAGTCACGGGCAAACCAGCTGATTAAGTCCGCCAGCGTACCGGGCGCAGACGCGAACAGCGGGATCGTTAACCCGATCCAGAACTTTGTGACAGTGGCTTCTGAGGCCCGCCTGGATGACAGCAGCCCGACGGATTTTTATCTGACTGCTGCGCAGGGGCGCGACACCATTGAAGTGGCCTATCTGGACGGTATCGACACGCCATATCTGGAACAGCAGCAGGGCTTTACTGTAGACGGTGCCGCATTCATGGTGCGCATTGATGCGGGTGTGGCCCCGCTTGACTGGCGCGGGCTGGTTAAAGTCACCAAAAAATAACGACCGCCGCCTGGCGGTTTTTTTATCCCTGAAGGCGGCGCTGGTCGCCTTTTCCTTTTATGGAGAAAAAACATGGCGAATAACTATCAGCAGGACGGTACCACACTGGATTATCACAATGCGGGTGTTGATGCCGTTTCATCCGGTGCGCTGGTGACGGTCGGCGGAATTGCCGGGGTGGCACACAGCGATATTCCTGCTGGCGAGTGGGGAACACTGCATATGGCCGGTGTTTTTGTGCTGCCTAAAGCGGCAGAAGAAATTGCGGCAGGCCAGAAACTGTATCTGGCTGCCGGCAAGCTGACGGTGGCAAAAGGCGATGATGCAACGCCAAACCCGGTTGTTGGTTCCGCCTGGGGAGCAGCTGAGGCGGATGATGCTGATGTTGCCGTCCGCCTGGGGTTCTGATGAGCCGGTTCCGGGAGCGTTTGGCTAAAGCAGATGCCCGGATTAACCGGGCGTTTGCCGAAGAAGTCCCTGCATGCCTGCAAACGGGTGAAGGCCCGCGTCTGGTGACCGTGATTTTTGAATCACCGGATGCGCTGTCGGGTGTACCGGGTGGCGGGGAAATTCAGAACCAATCCCCGGCGTTCAGTGCAATGACTGCGGATATTTCCGGTCTCGAAAAACATGACGGTGTCGTGATCAACACCATCCCTTACCGGGTGACACATATCGGCGCGGATGAAGAAGGGCGGACCCGCGTCACGCTGGCATATGGGGAACCCGGCAAAACACAGCCTCAGATCGATAAATGGAGCTGATATGGCGCGGGAGTCTCGACTGCGACGGGATTTACCCGTCGATATTGATGTGAATGTTATCTGGCGAATTGCGGACAGTATCGGTGCGACGCAAAAACAGTTCCGTGCAGCATACTCGCGCGCACTCAGGCGTACTGCCGCCACGCTGCGTAAGAAAGCGATGGCGGATCTGAAAGGAGGGCTGGCCCCACGCAGTATGGATATGGTCCGGCACCGTCTGCTGTCTTTTCGTCTGGACAGGGGATCGCAACTGGATAACTTCCGGCTCTGGTTCGGGCTGAATGCCATTAAGGTGAAAGACCTTAAAGGACGAATCAACGGGCGGCTGCGACCGCACCATACCCGGCGTGACCGCAACACGGGGCGTTTTATTAAAGCGCGCCGCCAGGCAGAAAACGCCGGATTTTCCCCAAAAGGTAATCTGCTGAGCGAACGGTCGTTTGAAAACGGGGAGGTGTCCCGTTCAAAACGGGATAATCGCCGGACGGTGGTTATTCGCGATCCCCTGACCCGCCGGACACGCGAAGCAGAAATGGATATCTACGAACCGATGCTGAACTACATCGAGGACAACGCATTTGCGGAAGCGATGGAGATTTTTATGCATCACTTTGAAACCGACATTCGCGGGCGCGTAAAAGCCCGTATTTCTGTCTGAGGTAACGAACGATGGCCGAGCCACTGTTGCTGGGGCGGTATCACGATGCCGTGACTGACGCATTAAAAAAAATCGGATGGGTGCGTGATGCCGGTGCGTATCCGGAACGAAATGTTCCCCGCTTTTCGGGCCTGACCACGCCCGCGGTGTATTTCTCGATTAACAGCTGGGAACAGGGTGGAGGTAATGAGGGGCAACTGAGCGTTAATTTAACCTGTGATCTCTTCGTGGTGGTGGATGCCGCCGGATCGGGTGTGAGTCAGCCTGAGATTTTTGTCAGAACCGCTGCGGCCGATATTACCCAGTGGATTGACGGGCAGCAGTTTGGTCTGGGCCATATTGAGCCTGCGGTATTCACCACGGCTGAACGTGATGAGTTTGATCCGCGAATGGATGATTATCTGGTCTGGCGTATTTCATTCACCCAGGCGGCTGCATTTGGTACTGACCCCTTTGCACACAATGGCATGCCTCTGCAGCAGGCCTGGCTGGGTGCTGCACCTGATACGGGCCGTAATCACGTGGATGACTATCAGCTTATCTGGGAGGCTCAGCCCGATGAGTGATATAGAAGGTGACCTGCAGCGCAGACTGGCGAACCTTGTCCGGCGCGGTGTTATTCATTCCGTCAGGCACGATCGCATCCCAAAATGCCGGGTGGATTTGGGGGATATCATCACGACCTGGCTGCCGTTGTGCCAGGGGTTTTCAGGAACTAACCGTGCTGATTCAAATCCTTATGCCGTGGGGGATGCGGTTACGGTCCTGTCCGAAGCCGGAGAACTCAACAACGGACGGGTGTTTCCCGGCTGGAACACAGGAAAGCTGCCGGTGCCGGAAGGAAGTGACAGCGAGCACATTACCCGTTACAGCGACGGGACCGAGATCCGTTATGACAGGAACGCGCATGCCCTGACGATTACGCTGGCTGATGGTGGAACTTACAAAATTGTCGGTAAAGGCACGCTGGATGGTCCGGTAGAAATTACCGATACCCTGACAGTTCATGGCAAAACCCAGATTAATGCTGACACGTCGGTTGCAGGGAATATCGGGGCGTCAAAGGAGATAACGGATAAATCCGGCAGCATGAGCAAGATACGTGAAGTCTTTAACAACCACGATCACCGCGGCGACAGCGGCGGGCTCACCGATAAACCTAATCAGAAAATGTGACCTGCTGCGGCAGGTTTTTTTATGCCTGGAGAAAAAACATGTCTCAGTTACATGGCGTTGAAACTATTGAACTCACCTCGGGTACGGTGGCGGTTACCACGATTCAGACCGCCATTATCGGCCTGGTGGGAACAGCACCTGATGCGTCGGGGGGAACAGCCGCATCGGGATCATCCGGTACACCCATTCTCGATAACGTTATCGACTTCACTGCAACCATTAAGGGGCGGGAAGGTAATGTCATCAATGTCGCTGCGCTGGCCGGACAGCCGGCAGCCGAAAATCCTGCTGCGGTTGTGACGTCAGCAAGCTGGGAGCCTGAATCGCTGACACTGAAAATCACGCTGGGTTGTGATGAGCACGGTGTTATCACAGCTAAACCCGAAGACGTTGCTGAGGCTGTCGGTGGTGTTGATGGCGCAAAAGTCAGTGCGAGTGGGCGCGGTGACGGGATTGTCCAGCCCTTCAGCCTGCAATTAGCGGGGGGTGAAGATGAACCCTTTCCACTCAATACGCCGGTGACGGTCGTCGGCACCACGCTGTTATCCCGCCTGGGTGAAAAAGGTACGCTGAAACAGGCACTGACAGACATTAACGTTCAGCGTAATGCGCTGGCGGTGGTGGTGCGTGTGGCAGATGAAAACGATGTGGCAAAACGACGCGCTGCGGTACTGAAGGGGATCGGCACCCTGTCTTCAGCGAAATCTGTTACCACGTACCAGCCGCGTATTGTGATAGCGCCGGGATTCAGTGAGGACGATGCGGTTGGTAAGGGACTGGAAACCGTGGCCGGGAAATTGCGCGCCGTTGCATATGTTGACTGCGCCTCCGGTGCGACGCTGCAGGAAGTGGTACAGCGTCGCCAGTCCTATGGCGCACGAACTGAACTGTTGCGCCCGCGGGTCCAGGCAAGCGATGCAGATGGCCAGCTGGTTTATCGGCCTTACTCTGCGTTTGCTGCCGGGTTACGCGCCCGCATCGACTTTGAAAAAGGCTGGTGGTGGAGCAAGTCGAACCAGGACATCAACAACATCCTCGGTGTTGAGCAGATCGATGAATTTATCCTCGGGGATGAGAACTGCGATGCAAACCTGCTCAACATGCAGAACGTGTCCACCATTATCCGCCGGGCGGGTTTTAAACACTGGGGGAACCGTCTGTGTGCTACCAATCCACAGTGGCGTTTTGAATCTGTCCGCCGTACTGCTGATGTTATTGAGGACAGCATTCAGGAAACCATGCTGGAGTATGTTGACCGCCCACTGGACCGGGAAAATGCGGATGACATTATCGGTACCATCAATGCCTATATGCGGCAACTGGTCGGTCTTGGCGCTATATTCGGTGGGCGGGCCTGGCTGGATGAAGAACTGAACACCGCGGAAACCATGGCGTCGGGTGCCCTGTACATCAATTATGACTTTGGTCCGAAATCGCCGACTGAACTTATCAGCCTGCGCGTCCGGGTGAACAATAACTATGCGCTTGAGGAGATGCTTGCAGCATGAGCGATAAAAACACACTACGCGTCTGGACCTTCTTCCGGCAGGGGATCCGTATCCAGGGGGCGCATGAATTTACGCCGCCGTCTCTGGCTATTGTTAAAACGGATTTGCGTACCGGCGCACAGGATGCGCCCACCCCGGTTGATGACGGCATGGAAGCACTGACCTGTCAGGTTAAATTTTATGGGATAGACACGGATATGCTGGCCAGCTTTGGTTTTGTCAGCGGCAGCCGTTCACGCTTTACGGCTTATCAGGGCTATCTCGGTAACGGCACTGCACGCGGTACGGTTGAGGAAATTGAGGGGTTTGTACAGACTGTCACGCCGGATGCGCGGAGTAAGGACACGCTTTCCGAAAATGCCGTGACGGTTGATATTGCTGTCAGCTACTACCGTCAGTCACTGGACGGGCGCGAACTGTTCGCCATCGATACAGAGCGTTTCGCCCGCCGGGTGAATGGCGTGGATGTGCTTTCTGGCCTGGCTGCCAAAGTGCGTCTCTGATTTTACTGTTATCCCACCACTGTAACGGCCTGCGGGCCGTTTTTTTATGGAGCACATTATGATCTTTCCTGGTGAAACCCGCGTTATAAAACTGTATTCCCCCGTATCACTTGATAGCGGGGTTGTGATCGATGAAGTCACCATGCGTGAACCGCTGGTTCGCGATCGAATCACTCATGCCAAAGACCGCGGCAACGAAGAAGAGAAAGAAGCCCGCATGATTGCGCTGCTGTGCAATCTCAGTGAGCAGGATCTCTGGCTGATGACGGCGGCAGATTACTCACAGCTGCTGGATGCCTTTAACGTTTTTATGCTCCCGCCCGCGAAGCGACCGAAGGCGGGCTCCTCCGGGCAATAAGATTTCTGGGGCGGCGACTGCATTTTCCGATGGCGGAATACCTCGATATGCCGTTCAGCACTTTCTCTGATTTTTTGACAGACGAACTGGAGACGATAAACCATGGGCGGAATAAGCCAGAACCTTAAGGCCGTCATTACCTTTGGCGGAAACCTGGATAATTCATGGAAACGATCTGCAGATGGTCTGCAAAAAAGCCTGAAGGATGTCGGAAAGCAGTCTGAACGACTGACAAAAGACCAGACCAGACTGGCAGCAGAAATCAAACGCGCCAAACTGGCCGGTGAAAGCCTGGGAGATTTGAAGCGCCGCTATACCGATGTTTCCAGGGAAATCCGCAAAACGGAGGCGGAGCAGCAGAAACTGAATGTACAGATGCAAAAAGCACAGCGCATTCAGGCGTTCAAGGGTGCCGGTAAAGGTCTGTTCCGGCGCGGTCTGGGGATTGCTGGCCAGGTGGGCGGGATGTTTGGATCCGGGCTGGCTATTGGCGGTGGCGGTGTAGTGGCTTCAGCACTTGGCACACTGATAGCGCCAGCCGCCACCAATGCTGAAACGGCAACCCGCACTAATGTCGCAAAAAGTTACGGCGTGGACGTGGCCACATTTAATGCCTGGGATTCTCTGGCGAAGCAGTACGACATGAATGCGGAAAACATTGGCGATCTCTTTGAAGAGTATCTGCACAAATCCGGGGAGTATAAGCAGAACGGTAAGCAGGGCTCGCTGCAGGATGCGTTTGAAACGCTCGGTTTCAAAGCGGGGGATTTTGCCGGGCTCAGCGATATGGCGCAGTTCGACAAAATTGTTGAACGGGCGCTCAGCCTTCAGGACGAGTCAAAAGCTTCCTTCGCACTGGATTCCCTTTTTGGCGGGGAAGCGAGCAAACTGCTGATGCTTATCAAGCAGTCTGGCCGGAGCTATCGCGACCTGATGGACGAACAGCGGCGCTACAACATTGTGACCAAAGAGGGAGCTGATGGGGCGGTTGCGGGTAATCAGGCTATCAATAATCTCCGCACTGTTTTCTCTTCTGCGGTCGCAGAAATTTCCGGGCAACTGGGAAATGAACTGGCGCCGGATATCCGTAACCTGACGAATGATCTTGCCGACTGGTTCAAAGGTGGCGGGATCAAGCGCATTGTGACTTTCCTGCGAAATGACCTTTATCCCGGTGTTCTGTCGTTCGGGCAGGGGGTGGTTTTTGTCGGCAAAATTATTTATGCACTGGCTAAAAAGCTGTCCTGGCTGCTTCCGGATGACCGTAATGACCAGCGTGACGTCCTCAAAACGCTTGCGGCAAATGGGGTAGAAAGAGCGCGTTTCAGGGCCAGCCAGAATGGACAGGGGGAATGGTTTGACCAGCAACTGAAAGAGCGTCCGGACCTGCCGCAAAAAGTTAAGCACTCCTGGGAATCCACCCGGGGATTGTTTGGCTTTGATTCTGATGATGAAACATTTAACAAATCGCTTGATAAATATCTGTCACCGGAAGGCGGCGACTCGCTTTTAAACTGGAATGCCGCGCTACAGCAAAACAAGGAGCATGCAGCGCAAACCGTTAAAGAGGCCCCGGAAAGCAGTACCGGAGCCTGGGATAATTACGCGCATGAGCCGGTAACATCTGCCAGTCAGTGGAAAAGAGAACCATCAGGGCTGACGTACAGCCAGGGGGAAGGAGAAAGCGCCTGCGCAGGGGAAAAGTATCCGAATGCTCCCCTTCTTCCCGCCGGGCAGCAGGACAGGAATCTTACTGCAACAGACAGGTCACCTGCTGAGCCGCTGATTCTGAAAGACGAGAGCACGGGCGGTTACTGGGAAAGTCTGCTTCAGAAAATGGATATATTGGATAAGCAGCCGCCATCACGGCAGATAACCGATAACCGCAAATTTGAATACCACTTCGAAATTAATGCTGCACCGGGACAGGATGAGAAAGCCATTGCCGATGAAGTGACCACGGTGACGAAAAACAATTCTGCCTTTAATGGTGATAACAGCCTTCTGGATGGGGGACTTGTCTGGTGAGTGAAATTATCCCGATATTTGAAGATTCCGGTCAGCGCAGTACAGGCGCATTACGGGGTGGGCAGGAAGCCCGCGTGATGATGATGCTGGGGAATTTCGCCTTTTCGATTGATACAGCGGCTTATCATCTGCTCACCCGTGAGGCCAGCTGGCGCTGGAGTGAACAGGAACGCATCGGCAAACAGGACCTTCTTCAGTACACCGGAAAGCCTGGCCGTACCGTCAGGCTTGAAGGGCAGTCTCACGCCTTTTTCCGTAAAGGGGTGGAAGGGGTGAATGATTTATTTGAACTTGCCGAACAGGCGAAACCCCAGCAGCTTGTCAGCGGAGAAGGCGATGTGCTGGGGTGGTGGGTGGTGACCGACTTTTCAGACACGACGAGTAAGTTTTTACCGGGTGGCGGTCACCGAAATAAAAACTGGACGATGACGCTAAAACACTATGCCGACGATCTATCAAACCCGTGACGGAGATGTACTGGATGCAATTTGTGCCGTGCATTACGGTACTGAAAATCTTTCAGACTCGGTGACTCAGGTTCTTGAAGCCAATCAGGGGCTGGCGGAACAGGGGGCTATGTATCCTTCCGGCCTGTATATCACACTGCCGGATCTGGTGACGCCCGTAGCGGAATCGCCATTCAGTTTATGGGATTGATATGGCAGATCAGACAGCGATGCCGGAATATGCGCCGGCCTTCAGCATTCAGGCCGAAGGGAAAGATATCACCCGGGTGCTGCAACAATGCCTGAGTGAACTGACCCTGACGGATTATGGTGGGGCAACAGCGAAAGCCGATGAACTGAAAATCAGCCTCATCTCTGAAACGCTGTCGCTTCCCACTAAAGGTGCCCGGCTTCGGGTTGCTCTGGGATTCAATGATCAGCTGAACGATAAAGGCTGGTTTGTTGTCAGTGGTGTTTCCAGCAGCGGCCCGCCAAGGCGTATTGAGCTTTATGCGACAGCCGCGCCGATGAACGCCCAGAAACAACCCGGAGATGTGACAAGCCAGAAAACCCGGAGCTGGGATAACCTTCGCCTTGCCGATATTGTCAAAACAGTGGCCACCGATAACGGGCTTATTCCCCGCGTGGCCGACGCGTTGAAAGATATTCGTATCAACCATATTGATCAGGTGGCGGAATCAGATGCCAACCTGCTCGCAAGGCTTGCGCGTGACTACAACGCAGTGAGTAAACCATCGGGAGGTTACTGGCTTTTTTTGCAACAGGGAGCCACGGCAACGGCTTCAGGGAAACAGACTGGCGGGATCACCATCACTCCGGATGAAGTATCAAACTGGTCCTACAGTGAAGGTGAGCGGGGGAGTTCGACGGGGAAAGCTACGGGGAGCGGAGGAAAAGCCAAAGAGAAAATCGGTGTGCGTTATTACGACGAGGAGGACGGCACGACAAAGACCTCCTCCGTTGAACATGATGGCCCGGCGATGACCAATCCCTATACCCAGTCGGAGAAAAACACCGCCGAGCAACAGGCAAATTCCAGGAAAACACAGGCGAAGCGTAACGAGCAGAAAATGACGCTCACGGGGCCATGTCGCCCTAAACATGTTCCGTTGACAGCAGAAGCAAGTGTGTCGACTTCCGGTTTTGGCTCCCGTGAGGATCGGGCCTGGGTGGTTGAGTCTTTGGTCTTTTCTCTGACGTCAGCAGGATTCAGCTACACCTACAACCTTGTCGTGGATATTCGTAAACCCGCAGCGGCTTCGAAAAAATCAGAAAAGCAGGACAAAAAAGGCCCGTCCTACTTCGGTTAACCCTCCCGCCATCCGGCGACTCAGCAACGGAATTTAATCATGAACGGTGTAAACAACCGGACCGGAAAACGCCTGTCCGGCGTCGCCCATTTGCGCCAGTCCGTCAGCGACATACTGACTACCCCCATCGGGAGCCGGGTTCTTGTCCGTGACTATGGCAGCGATCTGTTTTCGCTGGTGGATAACCCACGGGATGATTTGACCCGGCTACAAATAATCGCCGCGTCTGCGACCGCACTGGCCCGGTGGGAGACGCGGCTGAAGGTAACACGTGTGCTTGTTTCCTTTCCTGAAGGGGAGTCCGGCTGTGTGCTGGATATCGAGGGGATCAACAAGGAAACCAATTTACCTGTCAGAACGGGAGACATAACGATTTATGGCAAGCAGCTATGACGTGATCAACCTGTCCGAACTGGACGTACCGGATGCCATTGTGGTGCCGGATGCGACTGAAATCTTCACCCGGTGGCTGGCGCGCCTGCGGGAACTTGATAAGCAGTTTGATGCGCTGGTGGAATCCGATCCAACGTTTAAACAGGGGGAGGTGAATGCCTACCAGCTGACACTTGCGTTTCAGCGGGTTAATGATGCCGTGCGGGCGGTATTTCTCGCGAGTGCAAAAGAGGCAGACCTTGACCAGATAGGTGCTGCATTCAACGTTAAACGTCAGGTTATTAAGCCCGGCGATCCGCTTGCCATCCCGCCAGTGGAGCCTGAACTGGAAGACGATGCGGCATTTCGTGAACGTATCCAGCTTTCATGGGCGCAGCTGAATACAGCAGGCGCGCGTAACGCATACCGCTTTCATGCGAAGTCTGCCGATACGGATGTGCTGGATGCAGATGCCTATGGGCCGGAAACCCATAACCGGCCCGGCTACGTTGATGTCTATGTCCTGTCCCGTACCGGGGATGGGACAGCGGGACAGCCCCTGCTTGATAAGGTTAACAGCACACTGAATGCGGATGAAATCCGCCCGTTAACGGACTATGTGACGGTAAAAAGTGCCACGATTGCAAACTATGCCGTTACGGCGGAGCTGGAGATCCCGGAAGGACCTGACGCCAGTACGGTGCTGAATAATGCCATCGATGTTTTACGGTCATACACCATGCTTTCCCATCGGATTAAAACTGTCATCCCGCTGTCCGCCATTTATGCCGCGCTGCAGCAATCCGGTGTGGTACGGGTAAGGCTGATTTCTCCGGTGACAGATCTGGAAGCGGAAGCGGGTAAAGCCCCGTGGTGTACCGCCATTAATGTCACCCGCAGGGAGGTAAGCAGCAATGACGGCTAAGTTTCGATCTCTGCTTCCTCCAGGCGCATTTCATGAAGAGCGGGCGCAGGAGCAGGCCAGCGCTGAGCAAATCGCCACCCTCGATACTAACAAGGTGCGCAAGTCCAAAAATCCTGACACCTGTCCGGCGCATCTTCTCCCCTGGCTGGCCTGGGAGCATGCCGTTGATTTCTGGGATGACGGCTGGACAGAGGCGCAGAAGCGACAGGTGATAAAAGATGCCGCTTATGTTCATCAGCACAGGGGAACGGCCGGGGCGGTACGCCGTTCTCTCGGGTCTGTGAACCTGCCCACGACCGTGGTTGAGTGGTGGGAAGACACGCCGCGCGCTGAACCTTACACCTTCCGGATCGAAGTACAGAGCAGTGAGGGGGTCAGCGACGCTCTCTATCATCAGATCCGCCAGCTCACCGATCGGGCCAAGAACCTGCGCAGCTATCTGAGCAGAATCGATGTGATGACGAATGTGGGTATGGACGGGGCTTTTTATATTTCGGGTGCGACAACAGCGCATATCGATGTGGACATTTTTGCCGGGGAATCTCATGGCTGATTACTACTCAATTATCACTAACCGGGGTAAAGAACTGGAAGCGGAGGCGCTGGCCAGTGGTCGCCTGATTGTACTGACTCACTTTGTGGTGGGGGACAGTAATGGCAAGCAGGTTAAACCCGATCCGTCGCAAATCCGGTTGATCAATGAAACTTACCGGGGAGATATCGCTGAGCTGGTGGTGTCACCGGAGCAGTCCACGCAGTTAATGGCAAAAATCGTTCTGCCGACCGGGGTTGGTGGATTCACCGTTCGCGAAGTCGGTTTAATGACTGACGCCGGAGAGCTTTACGCGGTGGCAAACTGCCCATCGATCGATAAGCCGGTTGGTGGTGTCAGCGTTAACATGCAGTTTCGCCTGGCGGTATCAGATACCTCAAATATCACGCTGAATGTTGCTACAGGTGACGGCTTATTCCTGCGCATTGACCAGAACCTGAAAGAGATAAAAGCGCGGGGCGCGGAAGCACAAAAAACGTCGCGTGAATCCATTGGTGTCCTCGATGGCACGACACAACAAAGAGGGCTGGTTCAACTTAACAGCGCGTTGAACAGCACCAGTGAAACGCAGGCTGCCACCCCTGCGGCAGTTAAGATCGTAATGGATAATGCGAATGCGCGACTGGCGAAAGACCGGAACGGCGCTGATATACCGAATGTCGCATTATTTCTACAAAACCTTGGTTTGGTAGAAACGATAAATCGCGCGGCTGGATCACTGCAAAAAGACCAGAACGGCGCGGATGTTCCACAACCTGATTGGTTCGTGCGAAATATCGGTGCTGCGAGGGCTTTCAGTGGAGGAATAAGCATTGGTGGAGGCGGCAACTGGACGACTGCGGAGTTTATTGTCTGGCTTGAAAATCAGGGGGCATTTAATCATCCATACTGGATGTGCAAAGGTTCATGGTCTTACGGTGATAACCGAACTATCACGGATACAGGATGCGGAAATATCCAGTTGGCTGGGGCTGTAGTCGAGGTGATGGGCAACCGTGGCGCGATGACCATTCGTGTTACTACAGCCTCGACGGGGGGAGGAACACTCAGTGCTCAGTTTACTTACATCAATCATGGTGATGACTATTCACCAGGCTGGCGCAGAGATTTGAAACGCTCAGGCGACACAATGCTCGGTGAACTGAAAATCCATGGAGCTAATGCCCTGAGGATATTTGATGAACAACGAGGCCTGATTTTCCGGCGTTCGGAAGAGAGCCTGCATCTTATCCCCACGCTGGAAAATCAGGGGGAGAATGGCGATATCGGCCCACTGCGCCCACTCAGTATTAATCTGAGAACGGGTGAGGTTATGATGGAACATAAATTACTCGCCAGCGGTGGTGCTCAGATTAGCAGCTCACTGGGTATTGGGGTTGATAATGTCCTGGGCGAGAATTCAATTGTTTTGGGTGACGCTGATACCGGTTTAAAACAGAACGGCGACGGTGTACTTGATAGTTATTCCAATGGTCGTCAGGTGATGAGAATTGTTCCTGATGCCGTGCAGGTATTTGGTTGGACTGGCAGTTGGATAGACTTGCGCAGGCAGCCTTGTTTTACCAACGTTACACCTGTGGACAATGACGGCGCGTCGGCAATTGTCAGACAGGAACATCATGACAGACACTTCATAATTGGCGGGCTGGGTAATAATCAGTTCGGCATTTACATGATTAATAAGTCCCGCACAGCAAATGGAAGTGATGGGCAGGCCTTCATGAATACTGACGCGGATTGGGTATGCGGCAATCGGGTTTTGCCAGGCAACTACGAAAACTTTGATGCTCGTTATCAGCCAAAAGATAATTACGCAACTCAAGCGTGGGTATCGCAAAACTTTGTCCAAAATATCCGACAATCAGGCGTGGCTTATATTGACGCAGAGAAAAACTCAGGTCAGCGCCTGGTGCCAGCCGGAGGTGTGCTAATTGGCTCTCAGGTCAATGGGGAATGGGACAACAACGAGGGGTTTTATTACACCTGGATTCAGCAAAATATCAACGGTAACTGGCTCACAATTGGACGGGTATAAATAATGCGGTTTTTTAAAAGATTTACTCGCTATCATCCTGTGGAAGGTGAACAGGCTGAATTAGTAGAAAAGCACAACGTAATGTTTTTGCGGTCAGAAGATGGAACAGACTGGTATGAAGCACAGAAGAAATTTGCCACAGATACAATGAAACTTGTCATTGATGACGAGGGAATTATACGCTCTTTTTCCCGTGACATAACGACGCTTTGGCCAGTCGACAAAAGTGTTGCAGAGGTGGAGTACACCGCGTCATTCGATGACGTTTGGATCGATGGCGGCTGGCAGTATCGGGACGGGAAAGTATCTCCTCGTGTTTATACGCAATCAGAGTTAATAGAGCAGGCCGAAAGAAAAAAATCCAGCCTGCTTGCAGAGGCTATGGCGGCAATTGCTCCGCTTGAACGGGCGGTGAAGCTGGATATTGCTACCAGTGACGAAATCGCCTCGCTCGAAGTCTGGGAGCGCTACAGCGTAATGGTGAATCGTGTAGATACTTCAAAACCTGAATGGCCTACGACACCGAATATTCAGGCCACTTAACATCTGGTGCTGTAGTTAAATCAAGGCGGCGTAGCGCGGTACGATAAGCCCGTAGCGCCGCCAGTTCTGCTTCTTCCTCGACTGAGATATCACCGTCTTTTTGTGCGTCCTCCAGCCAGTTAATACGCGCTGTAACCTCCTCCATACGGTTGTCACGCTCCGCCTCAGCAACCGCCAGATGATTACGAATTTGCTGCAATTTACCGTCTTTATAAAACCAGTCATCACCCAGCGTGACACGCAAATTAGCTTTTGTTGCAGGAAGCTCAGCGACACTCAGATTAACCGGGAAGAATGCATGAATATTTGTCGAGAACGTTCTTACCGCGCCATCATCGTCATAGCCGATTTTCAGCGTCTTTGACTCATCAAAAAACTCAATTACGTCATACCAGTCATTGCCTTTATCATCCTGTAAAAACAGAACGTTCTGACCATCGATAATTTTTGGTCTGTCGGTGGTATCAGGTGTATAGGGGGTGAATTTACCGAAACTCTGCATTTTTATTCCCTTTTAGTTAATTACATACCAGGTGTTATTCACCTGTTTTCGTGTATAACGAACGATGAAATTACCGACGTTACTGCTCCCACCAACCATATTAAAGTTGTACATGGCTGCACCATCCGTTCCTCGCGGATAGCCCCGCCCATCCCAGAATCCAACTTCAGCAGGTGCCGTCAGGTCGATATTCTGGACAAAGTTCTGTAGCACCCATGCCTGTGTTGCAACTTCAACTCCACTAACTTTTAACGGCACCGCGCTTTCAACGGAGCCGGGGAGAAAACGGAAAACATGGGCGCTGTTGGCATAAACATCCAGAATGCCGTCACCGTTCTGTTTAAAACCAGTGTCGTTGTCGCCCAAAACAATTGAGTTACCGCCGAGAGCGTTAGTTGTTCCGATAAGATAAGTGGAAAAACGTCTGACCGACCAGGCTTAAAAAAGGTGCTCAAAACATTATCAGAAGGTGACACGCTGGTGGTCTGGAAGCTGGATCGACTCGGTCGTAGTATGCGGCATCTTGTCGTGTTGGTCGAAGAAATGAGGGAACGCGGCATAAACTTCCGTAGCCTGACCGACAGTATAGATACCTCCACACCGATGGGACGCTTTTTCTTTCATGTCATGGGAGCGCTTGCGGAGATGGAGAGAGAGCTTATTGTTGAGCGAACACGGGCTGGTTTAGCAGCTGCGCGCGAAGATGGTCGGATCGGCGGCAGACGACCAAAGTTAACTGCTGAAGAGTGGGCTCAGGCTGGAAGGTTGATTGCTGCTGGAGAGTCACGAAAACGTGTGGCTATAATTTATGATGTAGGGGTGTCAACGCTATACAAAAAATTTCCTGCGCGGTGTTGAGAAGACGCCACCGCGTCGTCGTATGCAAGAACGGGCGGCGGCGGACTGGCGAACGTTCGATAGTGCGAGTATTGAATGATTGCCAGTCACGGCGGATTGTACTTAAGCAATATCAAGGTTCAAGGCGTTTAATCTGAAACCATCCACATATCAGCTTCTTCAAACATTTCCTAAACAGTACGGCTAATCTGTTCCTTCTCGTGCTTGCTGGTGTCAGTGTTGATCGCCGGCAGTGTCATCATCGGTTTTACCCAAGTACCAGTATCGGGAAAAGGCGCGGTTTCACACTTATTTCCCTTAGAATTACATCCTTTACATTAGACCTATGAATACAAGATGAAGTGCCACTTATTTGGCTAAAATGCAAACACAAATCTAACTTGGATGTGGTTTTGCGTTATTTTATAACGTTCTTTTCTAATAAAAAACATAAAGATATATTTGTTTTAGCCGATAATCTGTTTTAACTGTATGTATTTGATTCACGACAGATAGTAGAATGTATGTTGTTACATAGGGTCAGGCATATAAAGAGGTCGGTGTGAAGAATAACCACAATTTAAAACGAATTAAGCCTTATGTGATATCAATCACGTTTTCATTTTTTATTTTTTTCTCATTGTCTGAGATTTCAATGTATTATATATACAAGGAGAGGATTGCATCATATACAGAACGAGTTTTGAATAGAAGTGTTAGTCTCATTCAACAGATTGATAAAATAAATGATAGTTATGAAATATTTAATGCTTATAGTCCTTGTAGTGAACTACAACTTCATGCTCTAAGAGTGGCCTTATGGCCCTATGCTCTTATAAAAGATATATCATTTATTTCAAATGGTGCAGTCATATGTAGTGCTTTATGGGGAGTGTTGCCAGCACCATTGCTTCTCAATATCTATGATAGAAAAGTTGAAAAGGACAATGTAACTTGGTTTTTTGGTGTGTTACTGGGAAATAATGTAAAAGCTGATTTGCTAAGCAATCAAAAATTAGCCATAACGATTTCACCATTTGCATTTAATATATTTGTTACAGACCATGAAGAGAAGGAGTTTTCTGCAATTGTAGGTGACAGAGATCATTCGCTTCATTTGTTCAAACTTGGTGAGCAGGTCGATCTTCTTGAAGAGGCTCAGCATGATAAATCCTACCAACTAGGACTTATTACCACGCAAAGCTGTAATAAAAATAATAATATCTGTGTCATGGGGGGAGTTAAATTTCCGTGGATGAGTTTCGATAGTTGGTTAACGATGTTGTTGATTTCCTTTACATCTATTGTAACTGGTGTTCTTCTGGGTGGTTTTTATAATCAAAGAGTTGCACGTAAGCAATCATTAGTTTCAAGATTAAAAAATGCGATAAGAAGCGAATCATTATATCTTGTGTATCAACCTATTTATAAAATAAAAACCGGAAAAATTATTGGTGTGGAAGCACTAATTAGATGGGATGATCATGATATTGGTAGCATTCCTCCTGATATTTTTATCCCTATTGCAGAGAAGCATGGTTTAATCCAGGGAATAAGTGATTTTGTATTTCGAATGGTAGTAAAGCAAACCATGTCTCTTTCTGAGGAATTTGATATTTTTATAAGCATTAATGTTAGTTCTCAAGACCTTCTGTCGGAATCATTTCAAGAAAAAGTGTTTCAGATGATTGATGAATCAAATATAAAACCAGGTATGATAATGATGGAGTTAACAGAAAGGCAGAGCGCGGAAATAAATTCCCTCCAAAAGGTTATTTCTTTATTTAATAATAAAGGTATATCAATAGCTATTGATGATTTCGGGACTGGTCATTCAAATTTAAACTGGCTATCAAATTTACAAATAGATGAAATTAAAATTGATAAGTCAATTACAGATTCTATCGATGAATGCTCTATAAATAATAATGTATTGTCAGGGTTGGTGGAGATTTTTAAAGATATAACTCACAAAGTCGTTTTCGAAGGTGTAGAAACATCAACTCAGGTGAAATATTTAACTGAAATGTTCCCTGAGTGCGGTGTCCAAGGGTGGTATTACTCAAAGCCACTATCTATAGATAAATTGACAAAATTAGTCGAGGATGCCAATTTGCCTTAACATTTAACACTTTATTTTCATTGTTTTCGCATTCTATATAACACGTGTAACCGCGAGATATATAAATTTAACTGCAGAAGGATTTTGATCTCTTGCCGCATTCAATCTGCGAGTTGGTTCAAAATTGTATGTAATGTCATGTTCGGCTTCATCAGAGAGCTGGCCGAGTTAGGCTTCACGCGTCATTGACTGGGAATATCTTCCACACAGTCTCACCTCTAGGTTGTACTTTGAACTATAGGTTTTAGCTCAGAAAGTGTTGGTATATTAAGTATGGATAAACGCGTAACTAGTTGAATTTTATGAAGTGGAAATATTGTGGATATACCAGCAAGAAAAGTTAAGTTATTGAAAATATTACCAATGAAATCGGTCTCGAAAACCGGAGTAGGGGCAACTCTACCGGGGGTTCAAATCCCCCTCTCTCCGCCACTATTCAAGCACTTGCACGCCTCGCTTTCAACGACAGTTCTCATGGATGTTTTTTTCTTTGAGTATCCTCACAAGTTTATCGTTGTAATGCCCGTGTGATAAAAAAATACGTTTCGTATAAATAAAAAGCCCGCTTCATATGAAGCGGGCTTGCTTGTTTTTGCGTCAATTAGAACTGGTAGACTAAACCAACCGCAACGATGTCGTCAGTTGCGATACCATTGCTTTCATAGAAGCTGTCGTCTTCGTCCAGCAGGTTGATTTTATAATCGACATAGGTGGACATGTTTTTGTTGAAATAGTACGTCATGCCCACATCAACATATTTTACCAGGTCTTTGTCGACATAACGCCAGTTACCACGACTGACTTCCTGACCACCTAAATCGCTACCTTTAGATTGCAGGTAAGCGATGGAAGGGCGCAGGCCAAAGTCGAACTGGTACTGAGCAACGGCTTCAAAGTTTTGCGTTTTGTTAGCGATACCGCCGCTAGCCTCACCGTTACCACCGCCATAGTAAGTCATATTGCGGGTTTCTGAATACATGGCTGCCAGGTAAACGTTGTTCGCATCATATTTAGCACCAACGGTCCAGGCTTCAGCTGTTTCACCGCCCGCATAGTTGTTACGTTGGTTCATTCCGTCCTGGTAACCACGCGCAACCTGTTCATCAGTACGGTCAGATGCGGAGTATGCCGCACCCAGGCTTAAACCAAAGTCGAAGTCATAGGAGGTAGACATACCGAAACCGTCACCGTTTTCTTTCGCCAGTTTACGGTTTTGGCTATTACCGGAACCCTCCTGGCCACTCCATGTACCTTCACCTTCATTATTACCCTGATACTGCAGTGCAAAGTTCAGGCCATCAACCAGACCGAAGAAGCCGTTATTACGGTAGGTGGCCACGCCGTTGGTACGACCGGTCATATACACGTCGGTCTGGGTGTAGGTATCACCGCCAAATTCCGGCAGCATATCGGTCCAGGCTTCTACGTCGTAGACCACGCCATAGTTACGACCGTAGTCGAAGGTACCGTTCTGGCCAAAACCTAAGCCGGCGAAGCCTAGACGAGTCCAGGAATCGCCTTTGTCACCTTCGGTGCCGTTGGCCTGAATGTTATATTCCCACTGACCGTAACCGGTCAGCATCTCGTTGATCTGTGTTTCACCCTTGAAACCTACACGCGCATAGGTCTGATCGCCATCGTCGCCAGGGTTATCAGAGAAATAACGCAGACCATCGACTTTACCGTACAGATCCAGTTTATTGCCGTTCTTATTATAGATTTCAGCCGCATTTGCTGCGCCTGCAGCTAATAAAGCAGGGAGAAGCAGTGCCAGTACTTTTCTTTTCATTATGTATTCCCTTTGCATGATAATTAAAATGAATATGTAGTACTATCCGAGTGACTACATTTGGATACTATCTATGAAGTTCATTTAATTTAAAATATAACATGTAACAAATGTATTTAAAATATTTCCAAATGTTTCTTAAGTGCCTTTTTATAACTTTGAATGCATGTGCATTACATTGTTATTTGCAAAATAAATCATTTTTAATCAATGCATTATGTATTGTGCGTTATTTATTTTTGGAGTGTATTTTATTTGTCATGAGAATTTGTTTTTGTTATTCATATAATATATTTGTCGATATTGGGATTTTGGGTTTTATAAATTCATGAGGGTTTTGTTTTCGGTGTGATAATAAAAAATAATTATGTGATGGGGCAGGCAGTGGTTTGCAATGAAAATTGTTGCTAAGGTGATTTTCTTTCTACAAAGGGAGATAGCATGAAACTGCACGACTGGCAGTCGCGATTTGAAGCCTGGTTAGCTGATAACCATTCCGGACAAGATGCTGCGCATGACATCTTTCACTTTCGACGTGTGTGGATGACGACGCAAAAGCTGAGTACAGCTGCCACCGTGGACTGGCTGGTGGTGCTGACCGCATGCTACTTCCACGATCTCGTCAGCCTGCCGAAGAACCATCCTGAGCGTCATCGTTCGTCGGTACTGGCAGCTCTGGAAACACGTCGCGTTTTGATGCGCGATTTTCCGGATTTTCCACGACAGCGGTTATCGGCAGTGTGTCATGCCATTGAGGCACACAGTTTTAGCGCCAAAATCGCGCCAGAAACCCTTGAAGCCAAAATCGTGCAGGATGCTGACCGGCTTGAGGCGCTGGGTGCAATTGGTTTAGCGCGCGTATTTGCCGTTTCAGGGGCGTTGGGGGGTTCGCTGTTTAATGCGGAAGATCCGTTTGCCCGCAAGCGTAGCCTTGACGATAAACAGTACGCGCTCGATCACTTCCAGACCAAATTATTGACGTTGCCGTTGACGATGCAAACCGAACGAGGGCGGCATTTGGCACAACATAATGCGGATTTTTTACTGACGTATATGGCGAAGCTGAGTGCGGAGTTAAAAGGAGAATACGAAATGCTGGATCTTGACGCGATTCAACCCTTTAAAGCGCGCTAGTCGCCAGTTCGGCTGAAACGTCAATCGCGCTAATTTATGTTAATCTGTCGGTTATCCATTTCTGCCGGTTAAATGTATGCAGGATAATTTTTCAGTAGCAGGCTCCATGAACCCGATGACAGATGAAAACGAGACCGACGTGCAGGTGATGTTGGCCAAGTTGCTTGAAATATATGACGTGAAAACGCTGGTTGCTCATCTGAATGGCGTTGGCGAGAACCGCTGGAGCCCGGCCATCTTTAAGCGAGTGGTTGCTAATGAAACATGGCATCGCCTCAGCGACCGCGAGCTCATTCATCTGAATACTTTGTTGCCGAAACCACCTGCGCATCATCCGCACTATGCCTTTCGCTTTATCGATCTTTTTGCTGGCATTGGCGGTATTCGTCGCGGCTTTGAAGCGATTGGCGGGCAGTGCGTGTTTACCAGTGAGTGGAACAAGCATGCTGTGCGCACCTATAAAGCGAACAACTACTGCGATCCGCTCCAACACCGCTTTAATGAAGATATTCGTGATATCACACTCAGCCATCATGACGGGGTGAGTGACCAGCAGGCGGCAGAACATATTTGCCAGCATGTTCCTGAACACGACGTGCTGTTGGCCGGATTCCCTTGCCAGCCATTTTCTCTGGCTGGTGTATCAAAGAAAAACGCGTTAGGGCGGGCCCATGGTTTCGCCTGTGATACGCAAGGCACGCTATTTTTTGACGTGGTGCGCATTATCGATGCGCGTCGGCCAGCCATATTTGTGCTCGAAAACGTCAAAAACCTGAAGAGTCACGATCAGGGCAAAACGTTTCGCATCATTATGCAAACGCTGGACGAGCTGGGTTATGACGTGGCGGATGCGGCGGATAACGGTCCGGACGATCCGAAAATTATCGATGGGCAACATTTTTTGCCTCAGCATCGCGAACGTATCGTGCTTGTCGGCTTCCGACGCGATCTAAATCTGAAATCAGACTTCACGCTGCGGGATATCGTCACGCGTTATCCGCCGCGGCGTACCACGCTGGCGGAACTGCTTGAGCCGACCGTCGATGCGAAATATGTGCTGACGTCGGTGCTGTGGAAATACCTCTATCGCTATGCGAAAAAGCATCAGGCGCGGGGCAATGGATTTGGCTATGGCATGGTGTATCCCGGTAACCCTGATAGCGTAACGCGCACATTATCTGCGCGTTATTATAAGGATGGGGCGGAGATCCTGATTGACCGTGGCTGGGATATGGCGCTGGGTGAAAAAGATTTTGACGATCCGCAGAATCAGCGACACCGCCCACGCAGACTTACGCCCAGAGAGTGCGCGCGTCTGATGGGGTTTGAATCTCCGCAGGGCTATCAGTTCAGGATCCCCGTGTCGGATACCCAGGCTTATCGCCAGTTTGGTAATTCGGTGGTCGTTCCGGCATTTGCGGCGGTGGCCAGGCTGCTGGAGCCGAAAATCAGGCAGGCAGTTGCTATTCGCGAGAAAGAGAATCAGCGTGGCAGACGTTCACGATAAAGCAACACGCAGTAAAAATATGCGGGCGATAGCTACCCGCGATACCGCAATTGAAAAACGCCTTGCCAGCGTGCTGACAGAGCAGGGGGTAACTTTTCGCGTGCAGGATGGGACGTTACCCGGTCGCCCCGATTTTGTGGTGGATGATTATCATTGTGTGATTTTTACTCACGGCTGTTTCTGGCACCACCACGATTGCTATTTGTTTAAAGTCCCCGCGACACGAACGGAATTCTGGCTGGAAAAAATAGGCAAAAATGTCCAGCGCGATGCGCGGGATTGTGAAAAGTTGCAGGTTCTGGGCTGGCGCGTACTGATTGTCTGGGAGTGTGCCCTGCGTGGTCGCGAAAAGCTGGACGATGAAGCGTTATCTGAACGTGTCATCGAGTGGATCTGCGGCGGTGGTGACACCGCGCAGATCGACACTCTCGGTATTCATTTACTGTAACGTTTTTTCCGACGGGGTAGCAACGGCATCCGCTTTAACAGGGAACAGGTATTTCCCCAACGTCACCAGCACCACAGCAAACACGATCACGCCGAGTGCCAGCCATTCGATAGGAGCCAGTCTTTCTCCCCCCAGACCGGTACCTAACAGCACGGCAACAACCGGATTGACGTAGGCATAGCTGGTGGCTAGCGCCGGGCTGACATTGCGGATCAGGAACATATACGCATTAATGGCAATAATGGAACCAAACAGGGCCAGGTAAGCCACCGCCATAAAGCCTGAAAATGTTGGCATGGTGGTCAGTTTTTCCCCGGAGAGTAGCGATGCACACATCAGCACTATACCGGCGGCTAACATTTCAATGGCTCCGGCCATCATGCCAACGGGTAGGGTAATGCGTGAACCGTACACCGAGCCAAACGCCCAGCTTATCGAACCGATCAGGATTAAAATAGCGCCCCACGGATTGCCACTTAAATTGCCTCCGCTGTTTAGCATGATGATCCCTGCTAGCCCAATCGCTATCCCCAACCATTCCAGCTTGCGCGTTTTGATGCCAAAAAAGTGGCTAAAACACAGCGTAAATAGCGGGACGGTGGCGACCACCACGGCGGCAATACCAGAAGGGACATTTTGATGTTCTGCGACGGTGACCAGCCCATTACCCACAGCCAGCAGCAGGATACCAATTAGCGCGGCGTTCAGGATTAGGCGTAAGGGGGGCAGCTTATGCCCACGAATAAGTAAGAAACTTGTTAATAAAATTCCCGCGGAGAGAAAACGTACGGCTGCCATCATTAACGGTGGCCAGCTTTCAACGCCAATGCGAATAACGAAGTACGTGGAACCCCAAATGATGTACAGCGCGAATAGCGCACTGAAAAGCGGTAACAATTGCCTGAAACGCATAATCCCTCACGGTGAAAATAAAAAGGTGCAACATAGTAAACGTCAAAACTATCTTACTGGCGAGACTTATAATTACGTGTTGATGTTAAAAACTTGTTGACCAGAAAGGTCAGTTTCAGCATGGCGTGTTTTACTTCATACTTATGACTGCAAAAAAATAATATTGAGGGTGAAAATTTTGGCAGGAAGTAGCTTACTGACCTTACTCGATGATATCGCCACGCTGCTGGATGATATTTCAGTGATGGGAAAACTGGCCGCGAAAAAAACCGCGGGCGTGCTGGGGGATGATCTGTCGCTTAATGCGCAGCAGGTGTCGGGTGTGCGGGCGAACCGCGAACTCCCGGTAGTCTGGAGCGTGGCGAAAGGATCGTTTGTTAACAAAGTTATTCTGGTGCCGTTGGCGCTATTGATAAGCGCATTTATCCCCTGGGCGATCACCCCCTTATTAATGGTAGGCGGGGCGTTTCTCTGTTTTGAAGGGGTGGAAAAGGTTCTGCATACCCTGGAGGCGCGTAAGCACAAAGAAAGCCCGGAAGAGCGTCAGCAGCGTCTGACTGCTCTGGCCGCACAGGATCCACTCACCTTTGAGAAAGATAAAATCAAAGGGGCAATACGTACCGACTTCATTTTGTCTGCCGAGATTGTCGCGATTACGCTGGGTATTGTCGCGGACGCACCCTTGCTGAATCAGGTGTTGGTACTATCTGGTATCGCGTTAGTGGTGACCGTGGGCGTGTATGGCCTGGTTGGGATTATCGTTAAGCTTGATGACATCGGGTACTGGTTGGCAGAAAAGCGTAGCCTGCTTGCCCAGTCGCTAGGCAAAGGGTTGCTGGTGGTTGCCCCCTGGCTTATGAAAACACTTTCTGTGGTCGGCACACTGGCGATGTTTTTAGTGGGAGGCGGCATTGTGGTACACGGAATATCGCCGCTGCATCATGCGATTGAACATTTTGCTCAGCAGCAAAGTACATTGATTTCGCTAATGCTTCCGACCCTGCTTAACCTGGTGCTCGGCTTTATCATCGGTGGGATTGTCGTTCTGCTGGTAAAAGCTGTCGCCAGAGTGCGCGGAGTTTCGCACTAATTGTTACAGGACTGATTACGCAAAACGCCTCTTTGTCATCTAAGGTGTAAAGGTTTCTCTTGATACAGGAGGCGGGTATGGTCTTTTCTGTCAGTGAGGAAGTCACCTCCAAAGAGGGTGGCCCACGTATGATCGTTACCGGGTATGCCAGCGGAATGGTGGAGTGTCGCTGGTACGACGGCTTTGGTGTTAAACGGGAAGCATTCCGTGAAGATGAACTGGTGGTGCCTGGCGAGCGAAGACAGCTCTCCCAGGATGCCTGAACATTAGGCTCGACCGTAACCTGGTGATCTCTCACCCATTAGTTATATTTATCATTCCGGTGAGAATTATTTACTTGTCAGGCAAAAAAATTGCAGATAAGGTTTGGTTCACATCAGATTTTCTGGTGTAACGAATTTACAAGTGCTTCTTGCATAAGCAAGCTTGATCCCGACCCGATAAGGGCCGGGATTTTTTTCGCCCTCAGTCAGCGATTGATCTCCGACACGCTAAAGTCATGGATATCAAGCTCGAACGCATCGGCCAGTTCATGCCATGTATGGTAATCACGCCCGTCAACGCTGACGCGCTCCGGGTCATCCTGGCTACGATGAATTTCACTCTCGCAGATTTCGTTGATTGCCTTTAGCAGCGCGTCGACATCGACGCTGACTTCACGTTTGGCCGTATCGCTGTACTCTTTCGCGGTTTTCATCCTCATACCTCTCAACCGTTAAGGATACCGGGGGAGCGTACCCAAACATCAGATACGCACAACTTAAGTATAGACCGTCGATAAAACCCGCAATCGCGCGTGCACAGCGCTGCCAGAAAAAGGAATTTGTTCTACACTGGCACAAAGCCACAGGAGGAAAACTATGAAGGTGAATGATCGGGTCACAGTCAAAACGGACGGCGGTCCTCGTCGACCGGGCGTGGTACTGGCAATCGAAGAGTTTAGTGAAGGCACCATGTACCTGGTTTCGCTGGAAGACTACCCGCTCGGTATCTGGTTCTTTAATGAATCAGGTCATCAGGATGGTATCTTTGTGGAAAAAGTGGAGTGACATGAGTTCTGCTGTTTGATTCTGACTGGTGGAGTCGCCACCAGTCAGAACGTCTTAGCGCATATTCACAAAGATACCATTGGTGACGTTATCCGTAAGCCTCACAACGTGATAGATAACTTGCTTATTATGCGTTTTAATCTTTCGTTTTATATTCCCCTTATGGGATGACACCGTCTTGGCTTTGATATTCATTTGATCTGATATCTGTATTGTTCCCTGACCCTCCATCCACATACGCAGCATGCTGGATTCGGTTCGACTTAATGATAATGTCGGCAGATTCACATCAATAGCAATATCTACTTCCTTTTTCAGAATATCGCCAAGTAGTTTATCCAGTGAGTCAGGTTTAATCGATTTAGAACTAATCAATAAATTTTTTCTGACGAGTAGATATTCATCAAAATGCACGTTGGCAATTGCCATAAACACAATAAATAATGTGCTGGGATGCTGATTAATGATTTGCTTTATTTGCTGGCTATTAGCAGGATCGTGGATAAAGCAGTCCTCATTAATAAACACCACTGCGGGTTGTTGAGAGACACAGGCGAGACTGAGTTCATCAACGTTGGAAATGTTGTTGATTTCCCTTTTTTTCACTCCCCGACTTACCAGATATCCGGTTAACCCTAGTCGGGTGTAACTGCATAAATCCATAATAATCGTTGACATGGCATACCCTCACTCAATGCGTAACGATAATTCCCCTTACCTGATTATTTCATCACAACTAAACGGAATAATAACGACCCAAGATGACGCTTTCGCTGTTTTTCAGGCGAATTTACTATCCCGTAAAGTTGCGTATAATTTGCCAGGAAACATCTTAAAGTAAAGTGAATGTTGCGTTATGTGAGTGAGGCAAAAACAAATAAGCCGCGACAGAGATATCCTGGTGGATGTTGTCACTTTTTAAATTTAGGACAATCCTTAGTAAAACAGGATAAAAAATAAGGGTTATTATTTTCCAGGCATTTCGCTGACGATATCGGCCAGTAAATTAAAAATTTCACTGAATAATCGTTCGCAGAATGGCGCAATTAATGGCATTAATGCCGCCATTAGTGAAATACCTACGGTCAGAGTGAGAGGAAAGCCGATGACGAAAACCGACAGCTGTGGCGCCATGCGATTTAACAAACCAAGTGCGAGGTTCAGCGTGAGCAGCAGCGTCATTACCGGCAGGGCCAGCATTAGCCCATTGAGGAAAATCAGGCTGCCCGCCCGTGCCAGCGCGAGAAACGCATTGCTGTTCACCGGATTGCCGCCGATGGGCAGAGTATGAAAAGTATCTACCAGCAGCGATATCAGCCATAAATGGCCGTTAAAGGTCAGGAACAGCAGCATGGCGAGCATGTCGATCAGTCGAGCCAGTACCGGCATATTCAGACGGCTACCGGGATCGAAGAACGTCGCGAAGGAAAGGCCCATTTGCAGGCCAATTAATTCCCCGGCGGTACGTACTGCGGCAAACGCAAACTGCATGGTGAAGCCTAAAGCGATACCGATCAGGATTTGTTGCATTGCCTGCCAAAGCGCGCCAACAGAAAAGATGGGGACGTCAACGGCGGGAATCGATGGGGCGATAACGACGGTAATCATCAATCCCAGCCCCAGCTTTACCCGTTTAGGGATGGCTCGTTCACTGAGGATGGGGGCCGTTGAGATGAGCGCCAGTATGCGCAGCAAAGGCCAAAAGTATAAATTCAGCCAGTGGAGCCACTCAACGCTGGACACCTGCAACATAACGTTGTCTACCCTATGATATAGGGGATATTGCTGAACAGCGTACGCACGTAGTCGAGCAGCAGGTTAAGCATCCACGGGCCAGCAACAATGATGGCAATAAACACCGCGACAATTTTGGGGATGAAGGACAGCGTCATTTCGTTAATCTGGGTCGCCGCCTGCAGAATACTGATGATAAGACCTGTGACCAGAGCGACCAACAGCAAAGGCGCAGCAAGGGCCAGGGCGACTTTCATCGCCTCTGTGCCCATCATCATGACCGATTCAGGAGTCATTTCGCGCCTTTAACTGTAAAAGCTTTGTGCCAGCGAGCCGACAAGCAGCTGCCAACCGTCTACCAACACAAACAGCATCAGCTTGAACGGCAACGCGATTGTGGCGGGCGGTACCATCATCATCCCGAGCGCCATCAGCACGCTGGCAATCACCAGGTCGATAATCAGAAACGGAATAAAAATGGTAAAGCCTATCTGGAATGCTGTTTTCAACTCACTGGTGACATAAGCAGGCAGCAAAATTCGCATCGGCACGGCTTCTGGTCCCTGTAACGGACCGCTGTTTGCTAAGCGCGCGAAGAGTGCCAGATCGGCTTCACGGGTCTGGCGCAACATAAACTCACGCAGCGGCTGGGCGCCTTTCTCCATTGCTTCCTGCATGGAGATCTTCTCTTCGCTGAACGGTTGGTATGCGTCAACGTAGATTTTATCGATCACCGGCGACATGATGAAAAAGGTCAAAAAGAGCGCCAGGCCCAGGAGCACCTGGTTAGGCGGTGCAGAGGGGGTACCCAGCGCATTTCGCAGTAGACCGAAAACGATGATGATGCGGGTGAAGCTGGTCATCATCAGTAAAATTGCAGGCAGGAACGTCAGCGAGGTGATGAACACCAGCGTCTGCACGGGCAACGTCCAGTTTTGTCCGCCGCCCGGCAACGGCTGACTGACCAGACCCGGGAGTTGGGCGAGGGCAACGGGGCTGAAAAGCCACAAGCCTGCCAGCGTAAGGGATAACAAACGGCGCATCAGGATCTCCCAGGACGCTTCAGCAAACTCTTCATCATGGCCTGGAAATCCGCAGGGGAGGCCGTTTTTTCTTCTGCATCGGCAGGTGCCGGGGGCAGGGTGTGCAGGACGTTAATCTGCGAGGCTGTGACGCCAAGTACCAGACGGGCATCTTCGACCTCGACAATCACCACGCGCTCACGTGGACCCAGTGAGGTGCTGGCCGTAACTTTCAACCCGCGCGTACCGGCACTTTTGGGGGCAAACCCCAGACGTTTAATGACCCAGGCCGCCGCCAGGATCAAGACGATGATCCCGAGCAGCGCGCCGCTTACCTGCACCAGCGGTGAGCCGGGAACGGCGGCGGGTTGAGAAACGGTAGCCTGGGTATTCATGATTAACGGCTCAGACGGCGCATACGTTCAGACGGGGTGATAATGTCAGTGATACGCACACCGTATTTATCCGCAACTACGACGACTTCGCCCTGCGCAATCAGATAACCGTTGATCAGAATATCCAGCGGTTCGCCTGCCAGACCATCCAGTGCGACAACCGAACCCTGCGTCAGACGCAGCAGCTCTTTGATGGTCATGCGGGTACGGCCCAGTTCGACGGTCAGCTTGACCGGAATGTCCATGATCAGGTCGATGTCCTGCAAAGCACCGCTGACGTCGCCGCCACCTAACTGCTGGAATACCGCATCGGCCGCACTTTTGGTGGGCGTGGTTTTTTGCTCGTTTAACGCGTCAGCCCACAGATCGTCCAATGCGCCAGTGTTCTCATCGGACGGATTATTCATATCACTCATTTGGGCTGTTCCTCATTCAGCGAATTCAAAATCGGGTTTATCAGATGTTCTACGCGTAACGCATACTGACCGTTTACGGTGCCATACTGGCTGGTCAGCACAGGCACGCCGTCCACATGAGCAATAATGCGGTCGGGTTTTTCAATCGGCAGTACATCGCCGGGTTTCAGTTTTAAAATCTGGGATAGCCGCAGCGGAATGTCGGCAAAGTTTGCCACCAGCTCCAGCTCAGAATGCTGAACCTGACGCACCAGATTATTGCGCCAGTTCTGATCTTCATTACGTGAGTTTTCCAGCGGCGGATTCACCAGCAGCTCACGCAGTGGTTCAATCATGCTGAATGGCAGACAGATGTTAAATTCACCGGTCAGGTTGCCAATTTCAACGTGGAACGGGGTATTCACCACGATGTCGTTCGGAGAGGTGGTGATATTGGTAAATTTCACCTGCATCTCGGAACGAACGTATTCCACTTCCAGTGGGTTGATGGCCTTCCACGCGTCGCTATAGCTTTCCAGCGCCAGCTTCAGCATGCGGTTGATAACGCGCTGTTCCGTGTGTGTAAATTCGCGACCTTCGACTTTCGTCGGGAAACGACCGTCACCGCCAAACAGGTTGTCTACGGCGATAAATACCAGACTCGGTGAGAACACCACCAGACCCGTACCGCGCAGCGGCTTCAGGTGGATTAAGTTCAGGTTGGTCGGAACCGGTAAGTTGCGCGCAAATTCATGGTATGGCTGGATACGGATCGCACCCACGGTAATATCCGGGCTACGGCGCAACAGGTTAAATAACCCCATACGGAACTGGCGCGCAAAGCGTTCGTTAATGATCTCCAACGCCTGTAAACGCTCACGTACCACGCGACGCTGAGTGTTGGGATCATAAGGACGAATATCGCTTTCTTTTGCGATACCTGAAATGGGTTCGTCTTTGGTTTCGCTATCGCCGTTGAGCAATGCGTCGATTTCAGCCTGAGAAAGAATACTGTCGCCCATGTCTTTACCGCAGAATAAAAGCTGTATAAAGAACGTCGGTGACAACCTGTTTCGGCTGTCCAACAACGAGCGGAGTCGCCAGCGTCTCTTTGATGGCGGTAATCAGCTGTTGCTTACCTTCCTCGGTGGCGAGTGTGGCTGCATTCTGACGAGAGAACAGCAGCAGCAAGCGGCTGCGCACTTCCGGCAGATATTCATTAAGACGTGAACGTGTCGCCTCATCTTTCATGCGCAACGTGATACCGATATACAGCACACGGTCTGCATCACCCAGATTGACGGTAAAGGTATCCAGCGCAAAGAACACCGGGGCTGGCGGTGGAGGCGGTTCCGCTTTGACGCTGGCGGACGGCTGCTGCTGCATGCGCCAGTAGCTATAACCCGCAGTTGCGCAGGCGGCGAGGGTAATTAATACCAGCAGAGGGATCCAAATAGCGCGTTTACTTTTTTTGTTAATCGCGGAGTCAGTCATCAGATACGGGCTTCCTGTTTCGGTACAGCTTATGGGCTGATTATCCCGTGTCCTGTCCACGACAAAGCGTGGAAAAGACGCGGATAATCATGCTACCTCTGGCGTTAGGCGAAGATGTCTACTGCGCCATCGCCGCGGGCAGCGGCTTGCAGTGAGGCTGGGGTTGCCAGTATTGCGTCATCTTCAGCAGCAAAAATGTCTTGTCCCTGAGCGCGACCCGCCTGCTGTTGCTGCCCGGAAGACTGCTGTTGTCCGGCGAAGCTTTCACTGCTGATGTTGCTTTGCCCCAGTTGGATCCCGCTTTCAGCCAACTGCGTACGCAGCATCGGTAATGCGGCTTCCAGTGCGGCGCGCACGTGACTGTGCGGTGAAACCATTTGCAACTGTGCGAGGTTGTCGTCCATCTTGAGGGAAATATGTACCTGACCCAGGTCCTGCGGATGCAGACGCAGCTCTGCGCTTTGCTGGCCCTGGCGCGTGAACAATGTGACGTGCTGGCTCAGCGATTGCTGCCATTCATGGCTACCTAACGGAGCGCTTAACACCGGCGCGGCCGTCGGTAACGGTTGTGCGTGTGTTTGCGGACCACTTAGCGGGGCCGCAGTCATGCCAATGCTGGTTGGTGACGGGGTGCTGTCGATTTCAGCTCTGGCGTTCGCCGCCGCCGTCAGCGGGGTTAATGTTGGATTGTTTACTTGATTTGCACCACCGCCAGCAACCGTGACATCCGCTTTGCCTTTTTTGGCATCACCCGCCAGCAATTCGCCAGCGTTATCGGCGATAGCACCGTGTGCAGCGCCACGTGACAACGCCGAAAGCGTGGCATCAACTGGGGCTGGTGCGCTGTCGACGGCAGGCGTAGCCAGCGGTTGTCCTGGCAGCATGGCGAACAACGCGCTCAGATTGGCGAGATCGTCATCACTCAGCGTGGTGTTTTTTTCGTCCTGCTGAGCAACTTTGCCCAGTGTCGTCAGGGCATTAGCTTTTAGTGAAGGCGTGAGGGCAGACAACAGTTGCTGAGCGTCCGTCATGTCGGCAAGAGAAGCCTCGGTTTGTAGCTCCTGTTGCGCCAGCAGATCGGTTAATTTGACCGACTGTGTGGCATCGCCATTTTTTTGCAGTAACCCTTTTTGCAGCTTACTGCTGGCCGCCTGTAAGTCGGCAAGCGACAGCGGAGCGTCTTTACCCTGCGCGTCGCCCGCACCTAATGCGCCAGCCAGCAGCGCTAAAAAATCCTCGGGTGAATCTACCGCTTTGCCTGACTGAAGACCTGCGGCTACGTCGGTGTCGGTGGTAATCAGTTGGGGTAAAGTAATCATTCGGGTTTCCTCATAGCTGCGCGCTGAGCAAATTCATCCATTTTTTTCTGATCCAGACGGTTTTCGGCCAGTAACGCCGCCGAGGTTTGTCTGTCCTGCAACGTCTGCCACGCCTGTAATCGTTGTTTTTTGTCGCGCCAACTGTTCAAAGCCATGTCCACTTTTTGCGTCCACTGATTGAGCTGTTGGCGGTGTTGCTCAATCGCTTTTTCCAGCGTCTGAATGAATTGCTGGTAGTTAATCCAGCGATTGCTGGTAATACCCTGGCCCATATCGGTATTCAGATTGTTGCGATACTCATGCTGATAATCGATCAGCATTTTTAATTGTTCTTCTGCCTGCTGACAGCCACGACGCATCTCTCCTAATAAGACAGCGGCGTCATCTACCTCTTTTTCAGCCAGGTCTTTCAGTGTTGCTAACGCACCATGTTGTGCCATGACCTATGCTCTCCTGCTTAATCACACACCAGGGAAAATCAGTTCTAAAGCTTGCAGAGAATCTTCCCAGTCAGCCCGTTCAAAAATGCCTTGCTGTAAGAACGCTTCCAGCTGTGGCCATAAGGCGATGGCTTTATCCAGCATTGGATCGCTGCCTTTGGCATACGCCCCCACGCTGACCAGATCGCGGTTACGCTGGAAGCTGGACAGCAGCTGTTTAAAGTTACGTACCCGTGCATAGTGTTTTTCACTAATGAGCGCGGTCATGGCGCGGCTGATCGAGGCTTCAATATCGATGGCCGGATAGTGACCCGCTTCGGCTAAATGACGAGACAGCACGATGTGCCCGTCCAGTATCGCGCGCGCGGAATCGGCAATCGGGTCCTGCTGGTCGTCACCCTCGGTCAGTACTGTATAAAACGCGGTAACTGAACCGCCGCCGTGGATACCGTTCCCAGCCCGTTCAACCAGCGCAGGTAATTTGGCGAATACTGACGGCGGATAACCTTTGGTTGCCGGCGGCTCGCCGATTGCCAGGGCTATCTCACGTTGCGCCATCGCATAGCGGGTGAGGGAATCCATAATCAGCAATACGTGCTGTCCACGATCGCGGAAATCTTCGGCGATGCGCGTGGCGTAGGCCGCGCCTTGCATACGTAACAGCGGCGAGACATCCGCCGGAGCGGCAATCACTACCGAGCGTGCGCGACCGTCAGCGCCGAGAATATTTTCAATAAAATCTTTAACTTCGCGGCCACGCTCGCCAATCAGGCCCACGACGATGACGTCGGCCTGGGTATAGCGCGCCATCATGCCGAGCAGGACGCTTTTACCGACGCCGGAGCCTGCGAAAAGTCCCATACGCTGGCCGCGACCTACGGTTAACAACGCGTTGATGGGGCGTACGCCGGTATCCAGGACGTGTTCTATTGCGGTACGTTGCAGCGGGTTAAACGGCGGCGTAATCAGCGCGCCGGTTTCGGTGGTATCCGGGGCGGGCAGTCCGTCGAGCGGTTTGCCGCTACCGTCCAGCACTCGACCCAGCAGAGCAGGGCCAAGCGGTAATTGCTTCCCGCTTTGCAGACCTTCTCCGGCAATGTTCTTCGCGTATACGCGTGCGCCGGGCAGAACGCCTTCGACCTCTTCGAGCGGCATCAGAAACAGACGTTGACCGTTAAAACCCACGACTTCACTTTCGACTTCCTGGGTTTCGTTGCCGTCCTGGCGTTCAATGACGCAGGTGGCACCCAGCGGCAGCTGTAACCCCGTGGCTTCCAGCACCAGCCCGGTGGCGCGGGTCAGGCGACCGTAACGACGCACCGCAGGCAGCAGCGACATTTTCTCTTCGAAGTTGTCCAGCGTATTGAGCCAGCGAGTCAGGCGAGTGGTCATTACACGACTCCCGGCGCTGCCAGACGGCAGAGTTCTTGCCAGCGAGTGGCGACGCTGGCATCCAAATCGCCTTCGTCTGCTGAGACTTTACAACCGCCGTGATGCAGCGTGGGATCGCCGCGCAGCCGCCAGCCGTGCAGGCTGAGAGTGGCACCGAGCATCTCCTCAACACGCTGGAGATCGTCCGGATGGACGCGCAGCTGCGGTTTACCGCTAAACAGCGGTTCCTGTTGCAATAACTGTTGGATCTGCTTAATCAGCGCAGCGTTATCCACGATAGGCGTCTGACCAATCACCTGACGCGCAGCTTCCAGCGCCATTTGCATCAGGCGCGAGGCAATGACGCTGTCCAGTGCGTCCAGCGTATTCTGAAACTCGCTCACCAACTGCTGCATGCGGGCATGGATCGGCGCATGCTGCGCGCGCGCCTGGTTCTGGCCTTGCTCCAGCCCCTGACTCAGACCTTCCTGATAGCCTTGTTCATGACCCTTTTGTCGACCTTCCGCCAGCCCCGCGTTATACCCTTGCTCATGGGCCTGCATTTGCAGCTGTGCGAGCTGTTGTTCAAGCTGTTGCTCTGCTGAAAGCTCGGGTTCTTCCGTCTCTTCGGACAGCGGCGTTTCGCTGTGGTCAGCCAGCACGAACTCTGCCATTGGTGGGGCGAGATCGTCCGGAGTCCAGACTTTCCACGGCAGTTCGTTAGACATAGGTATCCTCGCCGCTGCCGATCACCATCTCGCCGGTTTCCGCCAGACGACGCACAATAAGCAGAATCGCTTTCTGTTCGTTTTCCACCTGCGACAAGCGCACCGGACCGCGGTTGGCAAGGTCGTCGCGCAGAATATCGGCAGCACGTTGCGACATGTTGCGCAGGAACTTCTCGCGTAGTGGCTGTTCGGCACCTTTCAGCGCAATCAGCAGCGATTCGGAATCCACTTCCTGCAGCAGACGCTGGATACTGCGATCGTCGACTTCCACCAGGTTTTCGAACAGGAACATCTCGTCGATAATTTTCTGCGCCAGTTCGCCGTCGAATTCGCGTACGG
Source organism: Citrobacter sp. Cpo147 (assembly GCF_030332405.1). NCBI lineage: Bacteria > Pseudomonadati > Pseudomonadota > Gammaproteobacteria > Enterobacterales > Enterobacteriaceae > Citrobacter > Citrobacter sp. Cpo147. Next base: position 329,273 of record NZ_JAOWHX010000033.1, on the reverse strand, counting down.
CGGTAATAACCGCTTCTTCCTGCTGGGTTTTCATCAGGTTGATAATTTCTGCCGCCGTTCTCACGCCGCCCATTTTGCTGCGCTTGAGGTTCTGTCCATCGAGCAGACCGTTCAGTACCTCGGTCAGTTCTGCCAGCGCGGCAGGCTGCACGCCGCCGAAGGTGGCGATACGCAGCATCACGTCGTGACGTAAACGCTCGTCGAACAGCGCCAGAATATCGGCGGCCTGGCCCCGTTTGAGGTGTACCAGAATGGTGGCGATAATCTGCGGATGCTCGTCGCGGATAAGGTCGGCGGCGCTTTGCGGCTCCATAAAGTTGAGCGTTTCAATGCCGCTGGTGGTATCGCGGGTTTCCAGAATATCTTCCAGCAGGCTGGAGGCGCGTTCCTCGCCCAGCGCTTTCACCAGCACGGAGCGCAGATATTCGTTGGCGTTGATATTCAGCGCGGCAAACTGTTCTGCTTCTTGCTCAAACTCGGCCAGCACTTCCGTCAACTGTTTGTTGGAGATCTGGCGTACGTTCGCCATCGCTGTACTCAGCGCCTGAACCTCGCGCGTGGAAAGGTGTTTAAACACCTCTGCCGCGCGATCTTCGCCAATGGTCATCAGCAGGATGACGCTTTTATCGGTACCGGTAAGGGCATTACTCATGATCGTTACTCATCCACTGGCGAATGACCAGCGCCACGACGCGCGGATCGTTATCTGACATTTCACGAATACGCTGGCTCATCACTTCTGCACCCAGACGCTGATTCGTACGACGCTGCTGGGTCTGTTCGTCTTTGCTGAGGCGAACTTCTACCGCTTCTTCGGTTTCCTGACGGATACGCGTTTGTTCTTGTACCGCTTTTGCTTCTTCGCTGCGGCGAACCAACTGCGGGCGAACAGCTTTGCGCCACAGGATCCAGGCAACTAGCAGAACCAGCAACCAACGGCCTGCGGTCATCAACTGATCAATAAAGAACGGCTGTTTCCAGAACGGCAGCTCGCCAATGGAATCGTCGGTCGCCGTGAACGGAGAGTTCACCACGTTCAGGGTATCGCCACGTTTGTCGGAGAAGCCCATCGCTTCGCGAGTCAGGTCCTCAATCTGTTTCATCTGATCGGCGGTTAACGGCAGCGGTTTGCCGTCCGGCAACGTTTTATAGTTGACCACCACAGCCACCGAGAGACGCTGCACATCGCCGACGTTCATTTTGGTGTGGCGAATGGTACGGTCGACTTCATAGTTGCTGGTTTCATTGCGCTGCGTACTGCGTGGACCGGCATTATTGCTGTTATTTGCCGTCTGCGTGGTTTGCGCATTTTGCTGATTAGCCGGAGGGTTGGAGATTGGCGCGGTATTCGCGGGTGCTGGCTGATTAGACAATGCGCCCGGTACGCCGCCTGGCGCTCCGCTCCCGATCTGCTCGCTGACGTTTAACTGGCGTGAACGCAGCACGGCCTGGGAATCATCACCGTTTGGGCGGTACTGTTCTTCGGTTTGCTCTTTATTAGCAAAATCCAGCTGTGCGGTGACCTGCGCATGTACGTTACCGTTGCCGACAATCGGCGACAGGATCGATTCGATACGACGTTGAACGCGGCCTTCGACATCGCTGGCGTATTTCAACTGCGCATCGTTGAGATCGCGGCTGCTGGTGTTCGACTGAGTTAACAGATGACCTGACTGGTCGACCAGCGTAACGTTGCCCGGCGGTAACCCTGCGACAGCGCTGGAAACCAGATGTGTAACTGCACTGATCTGACCTTCATCCAGTGCGCGACCCGGTTCAAGATTCACGGTCACGGAGGCCGAAGGCGCTTTTTGCTCACGCACAAACAGCGACGGTTTCGGCATTGCCAGATGCACGCGGGCGCGTTTTACCGGTCCAAGCGTTTCAATGGTACGGGCTAATTCACCTTCCAGCGCACGCTGGTAGTTGACCTGCTCGCTAAACTGGCTGATACCAAACTTTTCTTGATCCAGCAGTTCAAAACCAACGGCGCCGCCTTTCGGCAGACCTTGCTGCGCCAGACGTAAACGTAGTTCGTGGACTTTATCGGCAGGAACTTCTATAGCACCGCTTCCCTCAGTAAAACGATAGGGAACGTTCATCTGCGTCAGTTGGGTGACAATCGCGCCACCATCCTGATCGGAAAGATTGCTGAACAGCGTGCGATAGTCAGGCGCTTTCGCCCACAGGACCATCGCCACGATGATAGCGACGGCAGCGGCTCCCGCCACAATCAAAGGAATTCTGGGATTCGCGCGCAGGCGGTTTAACCACTCGAGAGGTTTAAGCTGGGTTGCAGTCGATGCTGTCGCACTCATCTCGCACCTCGTGGCTTATCGTGGACGGCGTTTTTTGCAAAGTGGAACAAGACTCACTCCCGGGTCAGCAAACTCGAAAAATTGACGGTCTCATTATTTGCGGTTTCGAATTTTTCTATGGGTTAAAAACCGTGGTTTTTTATCGTTATTTAACGCCTTTATCTTATTGACTAACTGGTAATCTCAGCTACGTAAAAAATCATCCAGGGGATCAGAATGTCGGCAATACAGGGGATTGAAGGGGTCATCAGCCAGTTACAGGCCACGGCGATGTCAGCAAAAACGCAGGATATGCAGCCACAACCGACCGTGAGTTTTGCCGGGCAACTGCATGCTGCGTTAGACAGGATCAGCGATGTGCAAACCGCGTCCCGTACGCAGGCTGAGAAATTTACCCTGGGTGAGCCGGGTATTGCGTTAAATGATGTGATGACCGATATGCAAAAAGCGTCGGTATCGATGCAGATGGGTATTCAGGTGCGTAATAAACTGGTGTCGGCGTATCAGGAAGTGATGTCGATGCAGGTGTAGGGACAACGTGCAGAGAATGTTTGCCGGATAAGCGCAACGCTATCCGGCAACCAGTTACTTCTGAATCAAATAGCGGATCGTTGGGCCATCCTGCTGAATATCCAGCACTGTATAGCCGTGATTACGCGCATCCAGTGGAATATTGTTGATTGACTGCGGGCAATCGCTCACCACTTCCAGAATTTCACCTTTCTTCAATTGCGGCATCGCTTCCAGCGTGGCTACAGCCGGATATGGACACGGTTCGCCGACCATATCGAGGCGATAATCAGGCACGATATTTTTCATACAGACTCCTTGGCAGGCGTCAGCCCTGCGCGACGGAAGAAACGTTTTTCCCAGACAATAATCAGCATCAGCGCGGCAAACAACAGCAGATAGGTCACCAGCAGACCGCCGAGCGGACCGAAGGTGTTGAGCAGATTCACTTTGTCCCAGTTGGTGGCGAGCGTGGGAGCAAAATCATCCCAGTAGTAGGCCAGGATGGTCGAGCCAATAACGTTGCCCAGACCAACCCACCAGTAATGCACCTGGCCTTCAACGGCGCGGTACATCCAGCCGGTTTCACATCCGCCCGCTAAAACGATGCCAAAGCCGAACAGCAAACCGCCGATCACCGCATTTGGACCCGCCCACATGATTTTAGGCTCGACGCCCAGTTGCACGTAGCTAAAGATACCGATGGCGCTGACCGCCATCCCGAAGATGATCGCTTTTGCCATATGGGTGCGACCGGAAATCCACAGGTCGCGGAAGGCGGAGGTGAAGCAGATTTGCGCCCGTTCAATCAGCAGACCGAACCCAACACCGAACAGCATCGCCAGACCGAGCTTGGGTTTATCCATCGCGGTGAGTAGCGCCCAGCCGATCATGCCGATAAACACCAGCATGCCCAGGCGGAAACGGCGACGGGCCTGATCCGGCTTTTGCGTTAACGGCGAAGCGGCGGAGACTTTCTGCATTTTGACCGGAATACGAAATATTGGCAGCAGGGTAAAGCGTGCACCAAACCAGGAGCCAATGGCCGTGGCCAGCGCAAAAAACCAGGCGTGTAGTGAGAACTGCGGAATGCCGGTGAAGAATGCGGCCAGGTTACAGCCCATTGCCAGCCGTGCGCCGAATCCGGCGATTGCCCCGCCGACTATCGCCTGCATAATGCGCACCCGACTGCGCGGCATGCGTAACTTGACGTTGTTGGCCCACAGTGCGGCAGCAAAACAGCCGCCGAACATACCGAGGATCATCATGCCGTCGATGCGGGTCAGGGGCGAGCCTTCGAGATGGATCAGCTTGTAGTATCCCCACTCTTCGGCGTGCACACCAAACAGTTGCAGGATTTGACCACCCCAGCGGGTAAATTCACCGGTAACGGCCCAGAAGGTTCCCGTAATGCCGAAATAGTAAGTGGATAGAAGACCCGCTGCGATGACCGCAGGGGCGGGGGCCCAAAATTTAATTAACCAGGCCTGTTTGAAGTGTTGCCATGACATGCGTTGTGCCTCTGAACTCAGAAGGTATGTAACAAGAAGTGTGGATACTACACCGTTCAGAATTTTTGACTATGAGTAATAAGAGGTAACACCGTCTGGATCAATCTTTCTCAACGCTGCCGAAAGGCTGGCGACATCAGGCCTTTAATGCCACAATCCCATTTTCTTCGCATGCAGGATGAATGATGAAAAAATTAGCAATCGTTGGTGTATTTCTGGCGCTTACCGGATGCGCCGAAGTAGAAAATTATAACGACGTGGTGAAAACGCCAGCGCCAGCCGGTCTGGAAGGATACTGGCAGTCAAAAGGTCCGCAACGCAGTCTGGTCAGCCCGGAAGCCATTGCCAGTCTGGTGATAACGAAAGAGGGCGATACGCTGGATTGTCGCCAGTGGCAGCGGGTGATCGCGCTGCCGGGGAAACTGACGATGCTCTCTGGCGATCTCACCAACGTGACGGTGAAACGCGAGCTGTACGAGATCGAGCGTGAAGGCAATACGCTGGAATATGACGGTATGACGCTGCAGCGGGTGGATCGCCCGACGCAGGAATGTGCTGACGCGTTAAAGAAAACGCCGCTGGCCACGCCACTGCCATAAGCCGTACGCCCCGGTAACCATCGGTCACCGGGGTTGAGCTTTACAACACGTCTTCAATCACCCACACGCTGACGCTCCCGCCGTTACAGAAAAACGTCGCTTCACCGTTTTCATCGGTGGCCACGCTTTCTTCACGATTTCCCAGATAGTCCCGCCAGGTTTTATTGCCATAATTGGCGCCGAGATTGATGGTCTTTTCCCCGTCATCGCCGTTAGACAATACCACCACACAGCCGGGATCCTCATCCGTACCGCTGCGGCTAAAAGCGATACAGTTAGGATGATCGAAAAAGAGCGTCTGTACCCCGTGCGCGAAGCGCTGGCGCGCGAGGATCAGTTCATCAAGCTGTTCAATGATCGGCATGTCGATAGGATAGGTTTCGCCATCGCCGCCGGTGTCTTCGTAATGCGCTCCGTAGAGGTCAGGGTAAAACACCGACGGTACGCCGTTTTCGCGTAACAGGATCAGCGCATAGGCCAGCGGCTTAAACCATGCCTCGACCGGGGCTTCCAGCGCCTGTAACGGCTGGGTGTCATGGTTCGCAACCAGCGTCACCGCATGAAAGGGATCGGCCTCCACCAGCGTATCGGTGAAAATCTGGCTCATGTCATAATCGCGCCCCTGGCGGGACGCTTCGTGAAACTTCATTTGCAAAGGGGCATCAAACAGCATGGTTTTCCCCTCGACCTGGTTAATATAGGTTTGCAGTTTATCGACCTCATGGGACCAGTATTCCGCCACAATAAACAGCGGCTTGGGTGCCACTTCCTGCACGTGCTCGATCCACTCTTTGTAAAACCATGCCGGAATATGTTTCACCGCATCTAAACGAAAGCCGTCACACTGGGTTTGCTCCATTACCCAACGCGCCCAGTATTTGAGCTCCTCAGTCACCGCGTGATTGCGAAAATCAATGTTTTCTCCCATCAGATAATCAAAATTACCCAACTCATCATCAACCTGATCGTTCCAGCCTTCGCCCGTGTAATCGTTAACGATTTTGAAAATGCCGTCTTCGGTAGGATTCTCGATATGGTCAATGCCGCTGAAGCATTTAAAGTCCCAAATGAATTGCGAGTACTGGCCAGCGCGGGCAGGGAAGGTATAGCGCGTCCAGCCCTCGCACTCGACAATCTCATCGTCTATTTGCGTACGATCCTCGGCGTTAACGCGCTGGACGCGGATCTTTTCTTTCTCATCAGCGCCCATTTTGTGGTTAACCACCACGTCGAGCAGTACGGCAATATCATTGTGTTTCAGCGCGTCAATCGCCGCCAGCAGCTGGTTTTTATCGCCGTATTTGGTGGCGACGGTTCCCTTTTGGTCGAATTCGCCCAAATCAAACAGATCGTAGGAATCATAGCCAACGGAATAGCCGCCGGACGCGCCTTTATAGGCGGGAGGCAACCACACCATATTGATGCCGATATCATTGAGTCCGCCTGCGCGTTCGGCAAGCTCGGGCCAGAGTTGACCGCCATCAGGGTAATACCAGTGGAAGTACTGCAATAACGTGGGATTTTTCATCTTCCGTGCTCCAGAAGTCGTTTGGCCGACCTCTGGAGTATGGAAGATAATTCAGACGAGACGGGAAATTATTGTGGCGAGGTGGGGGCGTCGGGTACCAGCAGCATACCGGAAAGACGACCATAGGCGTTATTCAGCGTCTTTTGGCGTGTCGACTGACCGATGAGATTACTGAGTTCATCCAGACGCTGCTGCAACAACGTTTTAAGTAATTGTTCGTTATCCAGCGTCTGTTTAATATACCCGGCCACTAAGTCCTGAATACTTCGCGTAATGCCCGGTGGAGTTTGCTCTTCCATGACCACTTCAATACTTTGCAGATAGGTAACTTCCTGTTCCAGTAAAAGGTCCCATTCACCGCGCTGCGCCAGTTCCAGCAGCGAGTGACTGAGTAGCGCGATGCGCTGCCAACGGTTGATAAACTCCACGGCTGAGGTCATTAACGAGACTCCTGGGACGACGCTTTCGGTGAGATCTGTTTCCAGGCATCTGCAATGTTGCCGAGTAACTCTTCGACTTCTTCAATGGCCTGACAATCATTACGCAAGTTAGCTTGCAGTAAACGGCGAATCATATAGTCATACAGCGAGGACAGGTTAGTAGCGATTTCACCGCCAGTTTCCTGATCCAGGCCGGCTTTCAGACCATTGTCGATAATGTTAATGGCTTTGCTTAAGGCCTCACCTTTGGCGACGATATCACCCTGTTGCATAAACAGGCGAGCGCGCACGAGGGCGCTGTTCGCGCCATCAAACAACATTTCAATCAGCTGATGCGGATTGGCGCTCATTACGCCACTCTCTATGCTGACCTGTGCATAGGCTTTGGTACCGCTCGCGGTATACATACTTACCTCGTGTTATCAGGATTTATTCATCGCCGTAAATTGTTGGCTCAGATAGTTACTGGTGTTGTTGAGCTTGCTCATCATGGTGTCTAACTGCGTAAACTGTGCCGTGTAACGCGCCACGGTGTCATCAATACTGGCGCTGACAGACAGATACTGTTTAGTCAGTTTTTTCAGCGTTGAGTTAATACTGTCTTGTGCGCTGTCGATAATACCGTCATCAGCCAGGTAGCTTTTTACTTCGGTGGCAATTTTGGTGGTAATACCGGTTTCTTTACCATCGCCAACTAACAGTTCACGCACGGAGGCTGTATTTTCGTTCAGGACTTTTTTCAGCTTATCATCGTCAATTTTTAGCTTGCCGGTTGCGCCGTCCTGCTTAATACCAATTTCATTTAATGTTTTAAAAGCGCCATCACTGGCACCGTTGGCAAATTGTGCACGAATTCCACTTTGAATCGTACGAACAACACTGTCACCAAGCAGCGCTCCGTTATTTTTGTCTTGCGCTTCAGCACCCGGATCAACTTCTTTATATTTGGTCAGCGTATTAAAGGTGTCGATAAGGGAATTATATGAATCGACCCAGCCTTTAATGGCTTCGGTTGCTTTGTCGTTATTCTTTGTTACCGTGACTCGAACGTCAGTGACTTTTTTGGTCAGATCGAGTACTACGCCCTGAGGAGCATCGGTAATTTTATTACTGGAACGTTCAATATCGATACCATTTACGGTTAACTTCGCATTTTGAGCGTTAACCTGTTCCTTCATATTCCCGGTACCGGTTTCGCTGTCATACGCCAGCAGGTCATTTAGCTTGCTGTCTCCCTCAACGGAGATAGTCATTTTATTGGCTTCGCCTTCACTGGCAGTCAGTACCAATTGGTAGTCGCCATCTTTAACCTTAACGATGCTGGCCGAAATTCCGCTATCGGCATCGTTTATCGCTTTGCTGATCTCATCCAGTGAGGTCTGGTCTTTATTCAGCTTAATTTCCAGTGGCTCTTTACGGCCTTCCTGCGTAATTTTTATGGTGCGTGTTTCTGCTGAACTATCACCCAGCGCGTCTTTTGTTGAAGCAATCGTAGTCGTTGAATTGGTTCTTAAAGATTGCGCTTGCGCAAGTTGGGTGACGCTAATGGTATAGATACCCGGTGCCGCCCCCGCTTCGGTGGTCACTTTCAGATCTTCGCTGCTGCTGGTAACGGTCGTGCTTTTGAACAGATCGGCTTTATTTAACGCAGTGTTCGCAGTCTGAAATTTTTCCAGTGCACTTTTTAATGTGCCGTAGGCGGTCAGACGCGCGGTATTATCGCTTTGTTGTTGAGTGATTGGGTTTAAGCGTTTTTTTTCCGCGATAGTCAGGTTGTTCAGCAACGTATCCAGCGGCAGATTTGACCCGACGCCAAGAGAAGTAAATGAAGCCATGCCTAATTCCTTTTGATTGCAAACAGTAGTTAAGCGGGTTATCGGCAATCTGCGCGCAAAGTTTAATGATAGTTTTGTTAAAATAATGCGCAGAATAGTGGGGCATATTGCGGGTATTTCTGGGGCTAAGAAAAAAGAGGGCGGAAAGTAAAAATTTTCTAAAGTTCGAAATTAAGGTGCCGATACATGGGTTACGGTGAGAAACCGTGGGCAACAGCCCAATAACATCAAGTTGTAATTGATAAGGAAAAGATCATGGCACAAGTCATCAATACAAACAGCCTGTCGCTGTTGACCCAGAACAACCTGAACAAATCTCAGTCTTCCCTGAGCTCCGCTATCGAGCGTCTGTCTTCCGGCCTGCGTATCAACAGCGCGAAAGACGATGCTGCTGGTCAGGCGATCGCTAACCGTTTCACTGCTAACGTTAAAGGCCTGACCCAGGCTTCCCGTAACGCCAACGACGGTATCTCCATCGCGCAGACCACTGAAGGTGCACTGTCCGAAATCAACAACAACCTGCAGCGTGTGCGTGAACTGTCCGTTCAGGCAACCAACGGTACTAACTCCCAGTCTGACCTGGACTCCATCCAGAACGAAATTACCCAGCGTCTGAGTGAAATTGACCGTGTTTCCGGTCAGACTCAGTTTAACGGCGTGAAAGTACTCTCTCAAGACAACAGCCTAAAAATTCAGGTAGGGGCTAACGATGGTGAAACTATTACCATCGATCTGAAGGAAATAACCTCTGATACGCTGGGACTTAATGGTTTCAATGTGAATGGCAAAGGATCTGTAGCCAATAAAGCGGCAACGGTAAGTAATTTGACTGCCGCTGGAGCTAAAGAAACAACAGTTGGAAGTGGGTTGTACAATTTAACAACCGATAATAGTAAATTAACAGCAGCTCAAGCTTTTGACAAATTAAACACTGGTGACAAGGTTAGTGTAGTAACTAAAGATACTGCAAACGTCACTACAGAATACACATACGATGCTGCTTCTGGCAGTTTTTCATATGATGCAAAAGTCAAAGCTGCGGATGCGGGGACATTTGGTGCTGGTTTAGCTCCTGATGTTGGTAAAATTAAAGGCTCTTATGCTGCTGTAGCAGGTAGCGCTAGTACGGTTGAGTTTGAAGCAGACGAAAATGGTAAGTTGACTATCGGTGGTCAAACTGCTTATCTGGATTCAGCAGGTAACCTCACGACAAACAATGCTGGTGGTGGAACGCAAGCAACTTTAACCACCCTATTCAAAGGGTCATCTGATGCATCCAAAACTGGTGCAACGAACCAGCATACTTCAACAATTAGTATTGGTGCTGCAGAATATAAATTTGAAGATGCAACAAACGGAAATATAAGTTACAAGGCGACTATCTCTAAAGATGCAGTGATGTCAAAAATTGCTGCAGCTGATAAGACAACAACTACGACGGGTGCATCAGTCAGCGCAAAAATTAGTTACACTTCTGGGCTAATGAGCGGTGAAGTTGAATTTGATGGCACCGATGTAGGTAAAGCAAAAGATAAATATATCGATTCAGCAGGCAATTTTACCTCTGTAGCAAAATATACTACTCAGTATGCAGTTGATAAAGATACAGGGGCGGTGACTGTTAAGGCGAACTTATTAGCTGATGGTACGACGGTTGACAATAGTTCTAATAACCCATATGCGAAAAAAGTAGGTGACGCTGTTTATGCGGATGGAAAAGGTAAAATTACAACTGATACCACTAGCTCCGGAACTGCAACCAAAGACCCTCTGAAAGCACTGGATGATGCTCTGGCTAAAGTTGATGCACTGCGTTCCGATCTGGGTGCTGTGCAGAACCGTTTCGATTCTACCATCACCAACCTGGGCAACACCGTAAACAACCTGTCTTCTGCTCGTAGCCGTATCGAAGATGCTGACTACGCGACCGAAGTGTCTAACATGTCTCGTGCTCAGATCCTGCAACAAGCGGGTACCTCTGTTCTGGCGCAGGCTAACCAGACTACGCAGAACGTTCTGTCTCTGCTGCGTTAATTTACGCTTATCGCGCAAACCCCGCTTCGGCGGGGTTTTTTACATTTAGCTTTACCCGTAACCCCCAAATAACCCCTCATTTCACCCACTATTCACCCGATTAAAACCCCTGCAGAAACGGATAATCATGCCGATAACTCATTTAACGCAGGGCTGTTTATCGTGAATTCACTGTATACCGCTGAAGGTGTAATGGATAAACACTCGCTGTGGCAGCGTTATGTACCGTTGGTGCGTCACGAAGCATTGCGCCTTCAGGTGCGTTTGCCGGCGAGCGTAGAACTGGATGACCTGCTACAAGCGGGCGGCATCGGGTTATTGAATGCCGTTGACCGATATGACGCTTTGCAAGGAACGGCATTTACCACTTACGCAGTGCAGCGTATTCGTGGAGCAATGCTGGACGAACTACGTAGCCGGGATTGGGTGCCGCGTAGCGTTCGGCGCAATGCTCGCGAAGTGGCACAGGCGATGGGACAACTGGAGCAGGAATTAGGGCGCAACGCGACGGAAACCGAAGTGGCGGCGCGTCTGGCTATTCCTGTGCAAGAGTATCGTCAGATGTTGCTCGATACCAATAACAGCCAACTCTTCTCTTATGACGAGTGGCGGGAAGAGCATGGCGATAGTATTGAGCTGGTGACGGAAGAACATCAGCAGGAAAACCCGTTACAACAGCTACTTGAGGGTAATCTCCGCCAGCGCGTGATGGACGCGATCGAGGCGTTGCCGGAGCGCGAAAAGCTGGTGTTAACGCTGTACTACCAGGAAGAGCTGAATCTGAAAGAGATTGGCGCGGTACTGGAAGTCGGGGAATCACGGGTCAGCCAGTTGCACAGTCAGGCCATCAAACGTCTACGCACTAAGCTGGGTAAGCTATAGGGGTACATTATTACCCCTGAACAATGCCGCATTACGAATTGACTACCAGGAGTTCTCATGACGGTGCAGCAATCAAAAAGACGGCCTCTAAGCCGCTACCTCAAAGATTTCAAACACAGCCAGACGCATTGCGCCCATTGCTTTAAGTTGCTCGACCGGATCACGCTGGTTCGTCGTGGGCAAATTGTGAATAAAATCGCCATCGCCCGACTGGACACTTTGTTGGATGAAGCCGAGTGGGAGCAGGAGAAAAAAGAGTGGGTGGCACTGTGTCGTTTTTGCGGTGATTTGCATTGCAAAGAGCAGAGCGACTTTTTCGACATTATCGGTTTTAAACAGTTTTTATTTGAGCAAACCGAAATGAGTCACGGCACGGTACGTGAATACGTTGTCCGCCTGCGCCGTCTTGGCAATCATCTGACCGAACAAAATATCTCTCATGACCTGCTGCAGGAAGGGTTCCTCGACGAAAACCTTGCCCCGTGGCTGCCGGAAACCAGCACCAACAATTACCGCATCGCCTTGCGTAAGTATGAGCAGTTTAAAGCCCATACCCATATGGGACATATGCAGAAATCCTCCTGGACAGCCAGTTCTGATATATATTAAAAACGAATAAGGTGTAACAGAGTCGTGTTTGTGGAACACAGCAAACGCTTTACACTATGCTCATAAATAGCAGTCACTAATGACAATATTCGGGGTAACTATGAAATTAGCACTTCTGGGACGTCAGGCTCTGATGGGTGTAATGGCTGTTGCACTTGTCGCTGGAATGAGCGTAAAGACTTATGCAGATGAAGGTCTGTTAAATAAAGTTAAAGAGCGTGGCACGCTGCTGGTGGGCCTGGAAGGGACCTATCCCCCGTTTAGTTTTCAGGGCGATGATGGCAAGTTGACCGGTTTCGAAGTGGAGTTCGCTGAGGAACTGGCCAAGCACCTTGGGGTGAAAGCTAATCTGAAGCCGACCAAGTGGGACGGTATGCTGGCCTCTCTTGATTCCAAGCGCATTGACGTGGTCATCAACCAGGTGACCATCTCTGACGAACGTAAGAAAAAATACGATTTCTCTACCCCGTATACGGTTTCTGGTATTCAGGCGCTGGTGAAGAAAGGTAATGAAGGCGTTATTAAGACCGCTGCCGATCTGAAAGGTAAAAAAGTCGGCGTTGGTCTGGGCACCAACTATGAAGAGTGGCTGCGCCAGAACGTACAGGGCGTGGATATTCGTACCTATGATGATGACCCGACCAAATACCAGGATCTGCGTGTAGGCCGTATCGACGCCATTCTGGTTGACCGTCTGGCGGCGCTGGATCTGGTCAAGAAAACCAAAGATACGCTGGCTGTGACCGGTGAAGCATTCTCCCGCCAGGAGTCCGGCGTGGCGCTGCGCAAAGGCAATGAAGATCTGCTGAAAGCGGTTGATGCGGCCATTGCTGAAATGCAGAAAGACGGTACGCTGAAAGCGCTGTCTGAAAAATGGTTTGGAGCGGATGTGACGAAATAATCGGCATCCGATGAAAAAAGGCGCCTTTAACAGCGCCTTTTTTTATTTCATTGCGCCTGAGCGTGCATAATAAAAAGAACATCACAACAACGAATACCGGAGGCTGTATGCCGCTGCATAACTTAACGCGCTTTCCACGTCTGGAATTTATTGGCGCGCCAACGCCGCTCGAATATCTTCCACGCTTCTCCGACTACCTCGGGCGCGATATTTTCATCAAACGCGATGACGTCACGCCGATGGCCATGGGCGGCAATAAGCTGCGTAAGCTGGAGTTCCTTGCCGCAGACGCACTGCGTGAAGGCGCTGATACGCTGATAACCGCAGGTGCGATTCAGTCTAACCATGTGCGCCAGACGGCGGCGGTAGCAGCTAAGCTTGGCCTGCACTGCGTAGCTCTGTTGGAAAATCCGATTGGCACCACGGCGGAAAATTATCTCACCAATGGCAACCGTCTGCTGCTGGACCTGTTTAATACGCAGATCGAAATGTGCGATGCGCTGACCGACCCGAATGCGCAACTTCAGGAACTGGCGACGCGCATTGAAGCACAGGGCTTCCGCCCGTATGTGATCCCGGTTGGCGGTTCTAACGCGCTGGGCGCACTGGGTTATGTGGAAAGCGCGCTGGAAATTGCCCAACAGTGTGAAGGGGCCGTCGCGCTCTCTTCCGTAGTGGTTGCCTCGGGCAGTGCGGGAACGCATGCCGGACTGGCCGTGGGTCTGGAACAACTGATGCCAGACGTCGAGCTTATCGGCGTGACTGTCTCGCGCAGCGTGGCGGATCAAAAACCCAAAGTTATTACGCTGCAGCAGGATATTGCCCGAGAACTGGAACTGACGGCCTCCGCGGATATCCTGCTATGGGACGATTATTTTGCGCCAGGCTACGGTACGCCAAACGAAGAGGGCATGGAGGCGGTAAAACTGCTGGCGCGCCTGGAAGGCATTTTGTTGGATCCGGTGTATACCGGTAAGGCGATGGCGGGTTTGATTGACGGTATCAGCCAGAAACGCTTTAAAGACGAAGGGCCAATCCTCTTTATTCATACCGGTGGGGCACCTGCACTGTTTGCCTACCATCCTCACGTGTAACAACCAGGTCGAAAAACTCTAATGCATGAAAGTATCCAACTGGTAATAGATTCTCTACCGTATCTGCTCAAAGGCGCGGTTTTTACGCTGCAACTGAGTATCGGCGGCATGTTTTTTGGCCTCGTGCTGGGGTTTATCCTGGCGCTGATGCGTTTGTCACCGCTGTTGCCTGTGCGCTGGCTGGCGCGTTTTTATATCTCTATTTTTCGCGGAACACCGCTGATTGCCCAGCTGTTCATGATCTATTACGGTCTGCCACAGTTTGGTATTGAGCTTGATCCCATCCCGGCGGCGATGATTGGCTTGTCGCTGAATACGGCTGCCTACGCTGCGGAAACCCTGCGTGCGGCAATCTCTTCCATCGACAAAGGACAGTGGGAGGCGGGTGCCAGTATTGGTATGACGCGCTGGCAGACCATGCGCCGGGCAATCCTGCCACAGGCTGCGCGCGTTGCGTTGCCGCCGCTGAGCAACAGCTTTATCAGTCTGGTGAAAGATACTTCTTTGGCCGCCACTATTCAGGTACCGGAACTGTTCCGTCAGGCGCAGCTGATTACCTCGCGTACGCTGGAAGTCTTTACGATGTATCTGGCGGCCTCGTTGATTTACTGGGTGATGGCGACGGTGCTTTCTGCGCTGCAAAACTATTTTGAAGAACAACTGAATCGCCAGGAGAGAGAGCCGAAATGAGTGCTATCGAAGTCAGAAACCTGGTCAAAAAATTTCATGGGCAAACGGTGCTGCATGGGATTGATCTTGACGTCAAACCTGGTGAAGTAGTCGCGATTATCGGGCCGAGCGGATCGGGCAAAACCACGCTGCTGCGTAGCATTAATTTGCTGGAGCAACCGGAGGCGGGCACCATTAAAGTGGGTGAGATTACCATTGATACCGCACGTTCGTTGACCCAGCAGAAAGGGCTGATTCGTCAGTTACGTCAGCATGTCGGTTTTGTGTTCCAGAACTTTAATTTGTTCCCCCATCGGACGGTGCTGGAAAACATTATTGAAGGGCCGGTGATAGTCAAAGGTGAACCAAAAGCTGAAGCGACAGCTCGTGCGCGTGAGCTGCTGGCGAAAGTCGGGCTGGCAGGTAAAGAAACCAGCTATCCGCGGCGTTTATCGGGCGGACAGCAGCAGCGCGTAGCGATTGCCCGAGCGCTGGCGATGCGACCTGAGGTTATTCTTTTTGATGAACCGACCTCCGCACTTGATCCTGAACTGGTTGGCGAGGTACTTAATACCATCCGCCAACTGGCGCAGGAAAAACGCACCATGGTGATTGTGACGCATGAAATGAGCTTTGCTCGCGATGTTGCCGATAGAGCGATATTTATGGATCAAGGACGGATAGTGGAGCAGGGACCCGCAAAATCCTTATTCACGCATCCGCAGCAGCCGCGTACCCGCCAGTTTCTTGAAAAGTTTTTGATGCAATAAATAGTACATATAGCGCTCGCTGGGATTGTTTCTGGCGAGTGCTCTTCGCATAACTATTTATAATTATTGCTTTATTATTAGCATTTGATTCTGTTACTTCCTTCCGCTGTTGAGTAATACTCAAGTAATTGTTCATTTGTCCGATAATTTGCATATATAAAATACATTTATGTGTTAGCTTGTTTCATATGTTTGGATGATTATCAATCTCAGGGGCATTACCACTTAGTATGCAGGATCATGATTTCTTCACCTGGCGACGGAGCATGCTGTTACGCTTTCAGGAAATGGCGGCGGCAGAGGATGTCTATAATGAATTACAGCAACAGACGCAGCACTTAGAGTTTGATTTTTACGCGCTCTGTGTTCGTCATCCGGTACCTTTTACCCGACCTAAAACGTCACTTCATACGACCTATCCCAAAGCATGGGTGGCGCATTATCAGTCCGAAAATTATTTCGCCATTGATCCGGTGCTGAAACCTGAAAACTTCAGTCAGGGGCATTTACCCTGGAACGATACTCTGTTTCGCGATGCGCAACCTTTGTGGGATGCCGCACGCAATCACGGTTTACGCAAAGGGATGACGCAATGCTTAATGTTGCCTAATCGGGCGTTGGGTTTTTTATCGGTATCGCGGGCGAGTATCCGTAATAGTCGCTTTGCAAACGATGAAGTGGAGCTCAGGATGCAGCTTCTGGTACGGGAAAGCCTGTCTGTACTGACGCGGCTGGAAGATGACATGGTTATGGCGCCAGAAATGCGCTTTAGCAAGCGGGAAAAGGAAATATTGAAATGGACGGCCGAGGGCAAGACCTCTTCAGAGATAGCCATCATTCTGTCGATTTCCGAAAATACAGTGAACTTCCACCAGAAGAATATGCAAAAGAAATTCAATGCGCCAAACAAAACGCAGATAGCCTGTTATGCCGCGGCAACCGGGCTTATCTGAGTAAATTATCGTTCTGAGTGTCAGACGCAAAACCGGCTGAGAGCATTGCTATCAGCCGGTTTCTTTTTACTGGCGGTAAGCTTGTTTAATTTGCTTAACCGTGTTGGAAAATACCGCCGCCTGTGATTGATCTTCAATCAGCGCGAGCTGTTTTTCCATTTTAAGAATCACGCGGCCTGCATCGGCTTGACCCATTGCCTGCAGCATCAGCGTTAACATGGCTTTCAGGCAGGTGACTTCATTGGCCAGTTCCTGGTTATTCTCAGCAGTGGAAAAGTCAGGCGTACTCATTTATTTTCCTCGTTATGTTTCAATGAAAAAGTGCGATGTCAAATCTTAAGGCGGCGGAGTATACCATAAGCGAGGCTAAAAATATCTGTGGTTGTTTTTTGCGCGGATTAATGTTGTGGACATTAAAATAAACAATATGTTGCAGTGCATATATTTTCTCCACATGTTGTTTATTTCGAGTATTTTCCTCGTTAATTATTGTTACAACTTTGACTGCCTATTTTGCATTCATCGGAGGAATATGAATTTTTTGTCACTATTCTGAAACAGCTATGCAGATATAACCGTGGCAGAAGGCTGTCAGGACTGATAGTTTCCACTCGTCGTACAATCTAATTTCCAAAAACGAGAGCAAAATCGAAAGTCGGGCGTTTTTTACATTTCAAAGTTGAGATAAAACCCGTTAACATAGGACCGATTAACTATCGGTAGCGTTATCCCTATTCTGGAGATATTCCTTTGATCAACGTTTTTCTTGTTGATGACCACGAACTGGTGCGCGCAGGGATACGACGCATTCTGGAAGATATAAAAGGCATAAAAGTTGTCGGCGAAGCGTGCTGCGGTGAAGATGCGGTAAAATGGTGCCGCTCAAATTCCGTTGACGTTGTGCTGATGGATATGAATATGCCCGGTATTGGCGGTCTGGAAGCAACCCGCAAAATTGCGCGTTCCACGGCAGACATTAAAGTGATCATGCTGACGGTGCACACCGAAAACCCATTACCTGCAAAAGTTATGCAGGCAGGGGCCGCAGGGTATCTCAGCAAAGGCGCCGCCCCCCAGGAAGTAGTGAGTGCGATTCGTTCGGTTTTTTCCGGGCAGCGTTATATTGCCTCCGATATCGCTCAGCAAATGGCGCTCAGCCAGATTGAGCCTGAGAAAACGGAAACCCCGTTTGCCAGTTTGTCTGAACGCGAGTTGCAGATTATGCTGATGATCACCAAAGGTCAGAAGGTCAATGAGATCTCAGAACAACTGAATCTTAGTCCTAAAACGGTGAACAGCTATCGCTATCGAATGTTCAGTAAATTAAACATTCATGGCGATGTAGAGCTGACTCACCTGGCAATTCGCCATGGCCTGTGTAATGCGGAGACATTAACAAGCCAGTGACCGATCAGTTTGATGCCAAAGCGTTCCTGAAAACCGTGACCAGTCAGCCCGGCGTCTATCGTATGTATGATACCGCCGGGACGGTTATCTATGTCGGGAAAGCGAAAGACCTGAAAAAAAGGCTTTCTAGCTACTTCCGTAGCAATCTTGCGTCACGCAAGACCGAAGCGCTGGTCGCGCAAATCCAGCAGATTGATGTCACGGTAACGCACACTGAAACCGAAGCGTTATTGCTTGAGCACAACTACATCAAGCTGTATCAGCCGCGCTATAACGTATTGCTGCGCGATGATAAATCCTACCCTTTTATATTCCTTAGCGGCGATACCCACCCGCGCCTGGCGATGCATCGCGGGGCAAAGCATGCCAAAGGCGAGTACTTTGGACCGTTCCCTAACGGTTATGCGGTGCGTGAAACGCTGGCGCTGTTGCAGAAAATATTCCCTATCCGCCAGTGCGAAAACAGCGTTTATCGCAACCGTTCTCGGCCTTGTCTGCAATATCAGATTGGCCGCTGTCTCGGTCCGTGTGTTGCGGGTCTGGTGAGTGAGGAAGAGTATGCTCAGCAGGTCGAGTATGTTCGTCTGTTCTTGTCCGGAAAAGACGATCAGGTATTAACGCAGCTGATCGCCCGCATGGAAAAGGCCAGCCAAAATCTCGAGTTTGAAGAGGCTGCGCGCATTCGTGACCAAATTCAGGCCGTACGCCGCGTAACAGAAAAACAGTTTGTCTCTAATACCGGAGACGATCTGGACGTCATTGGCGTGGCGTTTGACGCCGGTATGGCCTGTGTGCACGTTCTGTTTATTCGCCAGGGTAAAGTGCTGGGCAGCCGCAGCTATTTCCCGAAAGTACCCGGTGGCACGGAACTCGGCGAGGTCGTCGAAACCTTTGTCGGGCAGTTTTATCTGCAGGGTAGCCAGATGCGTACCTTACCCGGGGAGATCCTGCTCGATTTTAATCTTAGCGATAAAACCCTGCTGGCAGACTCTCTGTCTGAACTGGCCGGCAGGAAGATTAACGTGCAGACGAAACCGCGAGGGGATCGCGCGCGTTATCTGAAGTTGGCGCGGACCAACGCGGCAGTGGCGCTCACCACGAAACTTTCTCAGCAGTCGACGATTACGCAACGTCTGACGGCGCTGGCATCGGTGTTGAAGTTACCTGCGGTGAAGCGTATGGAGTGCTTCGACATCAGCCATACGATGGGCGAGCAGACGGTAGCCTCCTGCGTGGTCTTTGATGCCAATGGCCCGCTGCGTGCAGAATATCGTCGCTACAACATTACCGGTATTACGCCGGGTGATGATTATGCGGCGATGAATCAGGTCTTACGTCGGCGTTACGGGAAGGCGATTGAAGACAGTAAGATTCCGGACGTCATATTGATCGATGGTGGTAAAGGCCAACTGGGGCAGGCGAAAGCCGTTTTTGCTGAGCTGGACGTTCCCTGGGACAAACAGCACCCACTCTTGCTGGGGGTGGCAAAAGGGGCCGATCGTAAAGCCGGTCTGGAAACGCTGTTCTTTGAGCCGGAAGGTGAGGGCTTTAGTTTGCCGCCGGATTCGCCTGCATTGCACGTTATCCAGCATATCCGCGATGAATCTCACGATCATGCGATTAGCGGGCATCGTAAAAAGCGGGCGAAAGTGAAAAGCACCAGCACGCTTGAGACCATCGAAGGTGTCGGGCCAAAGCGTCGCCAGATGTTGTTGAAATATATGGGAGGTTTGCAAGGTCTTCGTAACGCAAGTATCGAAGAAATTGCAAAAGTGCCGGGTATTTCGCAAGCTCTGGCAGAAAAGATCTTCTACTCGTTGAAACATTAGGCCCTCTGTAGCAACATAGGGGTAATTTCACTGACAACAGATAGTTATCCGTCATATGCAATTTAATATCCCTACGTTGCTCACGCTGTTTCGCGTCATCCTGATCCCATTCTTTGTATTGGCTTTTTACCTGCCATTCACCTGGGCTCCCTTTGTTTGTGCGCTGATCTTCTGTATCGCAGCGGTCACTGACTGGTTTGACGGTTTTCTGGCGCGCCGCTGGAACCAAAGCACGCGTTTTGGTGCCTTCCTCGATCCGGTCGCTGATAAAGTGCTGGTGGCAATCGCGATGGTCCTGGTGACCGAGCATTACCACAGCTGGTGGGTGACGCTTCCTGCCGCAACAATGATTGCGCGTGAAATTATCATCTCTGCACTGCGTGAATGGATGGCCGAACTGGGTAAACGCAGCAGCGTAGCCGTATCCTGGATCGGTAAAGTGAAAACCACATCGCAAATGGCTGCTCTGGCCTGGCTGCTGTGGCGTCCAAATATCTGGGTAGAGTATGCTGGGATCGCACTTTTCTTCGTCGCCGCGATACTGACTTTGTGGTCAATGTTCCAGTATTTGAGCGCTGCACGTGGAGATTTGCTTGATCAGTGATCGTTTCGACGCAAATTTCAGCAAACGATCGTCAGTGGTGAAAAATATCGTTGACTCATTGCGTCAGGTAAGTAGAATGCAACGCATCGAACGGCAGCACTGATTGCCAGACGATAACAAAATCAAGTGATTAACAAAGTTACTTGGTGATGCGGGAATAGCTCAGTTGGTAGAGCACGACCTTGCCAAGGTCGGGGTCGCGAGTTCGAGTCTCGTTTCCCGCTCCAAATTTAAGACATCGGCAATAGCGGATGTTGGCTGTAAAGCCAGAAGATTTCGGCGCGTTAGCAAAGCGGTTATGTAGCGGATTGCAAATCCGTCTAGTCCGGTTCGACTCCGGAACGCGCCTCCAATTTCTTCCCGAGCCCGGATGGTGGAATCGGTAGACACAAGGGATTTAAAATCCCTCGGCGTTCGCGCTGTGTGGGTTCAAGTCCCACTCCGGGTACCATGGGAAAGAACAGAATAATCAAAGCAATAAGCAGTGTCGTGAAACCACCTACGGGTGGTTTTTTTGTGCCTGTTTTTTACAAGCATAGATACTTTGCGTCAAGCAGCCTGCCAGAAACGTAAACAGCCCTCTATATACTCACTATTGCTAATCAATCTATCGCCGAATCGGCGCGTTAAACATAAAGCCCCCTCGGGCAGGGTTGTTGATAAACCCATCGCGGGCGGGATTATAGTTGTGGTCCTGGAAACCATTCATCAGGATGGGATCGCCAAAGCCATCCTGTATCGCCAGCTGTCTGTGGATTCGGTTTCGTGCCCTGAACGTGAAAGCGAAATCACCCGTCCCGCCAATGATGAACACACCATTACCAGCTCGAAGTGCCGCGCTCAACTCTTGCTCTCTGACGGCCTGGTTTTGTAACGCGCTGGCTGTGGCAGACGATGACGCCAGCAGCAGTAATATGAGAACGGCGCATGAAAATACCGATGGCAGTTTCATGATTAATACCTATAAAAAGCATGGCTATTAAAGTATAGCTTTATGTTGTCATCTTAACTGAAAAGAAAACCAATATTTTAAACCTGCTGTCCATACTGTATTTAAAAGATCGGAAGAGTAGTGCTGCGCAGTTAAGAACTATAATAAAAACAGTCAACAGGTGATTACTTCTGTTTGCAGACAGTGCTGGTTCAGGGGGCTGCTATGAACATTTCATCTTTTCCGATAGTCATGTTCGCAGCATTGCTCACCCTTAGTGGTGCAGCATATTCGGTGGAAAAAGAAGATATCTTTTCGCAGAATGCCAGGGCTACGGATCCCATCGCATTTTCTCAACAGTCATTTAATAACCTGAGGTCTTATCAGGTTATGATGCGCTCCTCGTCGCCATCCGATGAAAGCAAAATTATTCGCTATAGCTTTCAAAAGCCTGGGTATGTGCGGATGGATTTTACCCAACCGCATTCAGGTGCGGTGCTTATCTTTAATCCTGTCAGCGGTAAAGTGACGTTATGGCCATTTGGTGTGGGTACATTGCCCATTTTGCACCTGTCGCCTACTAATTCATTGATCCAGGATGAGCGTGGTCATCGGGTGGATCGCTCTGATATCGGCGTGTTGTTGGGCAATATTCGTCATCTGCAACGCGAAGGGACAACAACCACAGTTGGTAAGGAAAACCTTGCAGGACGGGCGACAATGCACGTATCTGTGGTTGGGCCTGGAACAATGGTGATTGATGGAGTACATCGTTATGACGTCTGGCTGGATAATTATCACGGACTCCCTGCCAAAGTGATCAGCTATGCGCCAGATGAGCAGCGATTAGAAACCGTGCTTCTGGATGCTATGGTCATTAACATCCGTTTTCCCGCCAATTTCTTCTCGCCTTGAGGGAGTCTGTATTATGGCTAACTATCGGTTTTCCACTGTCTGGCGGGTTGAGGCTTCTATTCAGGAGGTATGGGATGTTTTTTCTCATCCCGATCAGTGGCCTGAATGGTGGGAAAGTCTGGAACGCATTGTTGAGATTAAAAAAGGTGATATACAGGGCATTGGGGCGCTGCATCGTTATACCTGGAAAGGAGCGCTTCCTTATCGCTTAACCTTTGACATCAACGTGTTGAATATTCTGCCTTGCTCGCTGCTTGAGGGGCAAGCCAGCGGGGCGGTTGAAGGGCGAGGCGTGTGGTCTTTTTCTGCAAGTGGTGCAGAAACTATCGTCAGATATGACTGGAATGTACGTACCACGATCCGCTGGATGAATTATCTTGCCCCGCTGGCGGCACCTGTTTTTCGCTGGAATCACGATATGGTTATGCGCGAAGGGGCCAGAGGGCTAGCCCGTAAGCTTGCAACGAATGTCTATATTTTCTGAACTCGCCCTCACGGCTGTACTTTTTGCCTGTCTATGGCTTACTATCTGTCGCGCAGTTTCTTATTTCATTCACAGTTAACAGGTCTGTTATTGATGAATAACCTCCATCGGCTCACCTTTTTATGTCAGCGTCTGTCTGCTGTGATGATCGCACACGGTTTTTACCTTCTTAGCCGTAGCTCAACTCTTACAACATGGACAGACAGCAATGCAACGTCGACAATTTCTCAAAAATAGCGTTCTCCTTTCCGCCGCCGGTTTAGTCGGTCCTGCGGTTATTAGCCAGACGGTTCACGCCGCTGAGCCATCCGTTGCACCAGTCGCGCGTCGGCGCTTTGTGTTATCCCAGACGTATAAACTTAACCCTCCTAAGGGATCGAGCGGCGTGGTAAAACTGTGGATCCCGCTTCCGGTAGATACCGCGTTTCAACAAATGACGGCGCTTGCCTTTAGCGGAAACTACAAGCATGCGTACGTTACCACTAATAATACTTATGGCGCGAAAACGCTGTTTGCCACCTGGCCTGACTCGCAGGGCGAACTGTTGATTAACGTTGATATCGACATTGAAACCGCCGACTGGGAGCCGCTGAAGCAGGATGCGCTGAAAACCTGGCAAGCGCCGGAGCAGATTATTTAT
Organism: Citrobacter sp. Cpo147; assembly: GCF_030332405.1. Taxonomy (NCBI): domain Bacteria; kingdom Pseudomonadati; phylum Pseudomonadota; class Gammaproteobacteria; order Enterobacterales; family Enterobacteriaceae; genus Citrobacter; species Citrobacter sp. Cpo147. The sequence continues at coordinate 305,810 of NZ_JAOWHX010000033.1, read as the reverse complement.
CCGCTGGATGTAAAACCGTACCTGCTGCCGACGACACATACCCCAGTTGATGGGCAGGTTCTGGAAACCGCACGTAAAATTACCGGTAATGAGCAGGATCCGCTGAAAAAAGCACGCCTGATTTACGAGTGGGTGAGTAGCCATATGGAGCGCGATAACGACGTTATCGGCTGCGGCACGGGGGATGTGGCGGAGATCTTAAAAAGCGGTAAGCTCAAAGGAAAATGCACCGACATGAGCTCCGTTTTTGTTGCTCTGGCACGGGCCAGCGGTATTCCGGCACGCGAACTGTTTGGCATCCGTCTGGGCAAAGCCAATAAGCTCGAACGCTACTCGAAAAGCGCTTTTGGCAAAGCTGACAGTGCAGGTGTCGCTGATGTGAGTGGCGGACAACATTGTCGCGCCGAATTCTATCTGGCCGGTTACGGCTGGTTACCGTGCGATCCTGCTGATGTGACCAAAATGCGTCTGGCAGAGAAAAAGTCGCATCAGGACGCCGATGTCCAGGCGGTAAACACTTACCTGTTTGGTAACTGGGAAATGAACTGGGTTGGATTCAACTACGGGCGTGATTTCGAGCTGTATCCGGCAACGGAGCAGGGAGCCATGAACAACTTTGGCTATCCTTACGCTGAAGTCGATGGTGACCCGATCAATTTCTATGATCTTAAAGCGTTCTCCTACAGCTATGTCGCCACAGAACAACGCTAAAGGGGCGGGACTCACCCTGTTGACGGCCGCGGCGGCTGCCGTCACCGCTGGCTTATGCTGCGTTGGACCGCTGCTCTATCTGCTGTTTGGTATTTCGGCGGCGAGCTTTGCTGTTTTCACCCAGTTTGAGTTTTTGCGAATTCCCCTGATGCTGGTGTCATTGGGTTTATTACTGCGCGTCTTCTGGCGGCTCTATTTTTCCAGGCGGCTGTGGTGTTCCGGATGGTTAACGTTGAAGCAAGCGCGCGTTCTCTACTGGTGCGCGTTGGCGTTGATTTTGCCGGTGCTATTTTATCCAACGCTAGTTGCCTGGTTTTATGAGGTATTTGAATGAAGATCTTCACGCTAGTTGCATGCCTGCTTCTGCCGCTGTGGGCTCAGGCGGCCAATCAAAAAGTGGTGCTTGATATACAAAATATGACCTGCTCGTTATGCGTTATTTCGGTCAATCAGGCGCTACGTGAAACCGACGGTGTGATTAAAGCAAAATCCTCCCTAAAAACCCGACAAGCAGAAGCGATTGTGCCAGAAGGTTTCCCAACCGATACTTTACTTAACGCGGTAGCGAAAACGGGCTATACCGCAACGCTCAACCGTATTGAACAACAGTAAACCACCTACGGGTGGTTTTATTGTGTTTTCCCGGTATGATGCCCGGCGGCTTAGTGTTCTCTTTTGTGCGTTAACTTCCGGAATTCCACGCGTTTCCTGTTAACCTGAACAGGCGGCAGCTGTATGCCGCATATGCCCATTTTTATCTGTTATCCCTCCAGCCATGTAGGATGATCACAGGCAAGATTTTTTGACTAAGGAAAAGCGTTATGAAAACGGGACCATTAAACGAGAGCGAACTGGAATGGCTGGATGATGTACTGACTAAGTACAATACAGACAAGGCTATTCTGGATGTGTCAGAACTGGATGGTTTGCTGACAGCGGTGCTGAGTTCACCGTATGAAATTGAACCAGAGCAGTGGCTGGTCGCGATTTGGGGCGGCGCGCAGTATGTCCCTCGCTGGTCCTCCGAAAAAGAAATGACGCGTTTCATGAACCTGGCGTTTCAACATATGGCGGATACGGCCGATCGTCTGGATGAATATCCTGAGCAGTTTGAGCCGCTGTTTGGTTTACGTGAAATTGACGAGCATGAACTGACCATCGTTGAAGAGTGGTGCTTTGGTTATATGCGCGGCGTCGCACTGTCAGACTGGTCCGCGTTACCGGACACGTTAAAACCAGCACTTGAAGCTATTGCGCTGCACGGTACGGAAGAGAACTTTGCGGTGGTTGAGAAACTAACGCCGGAAGCGTTTGAAGAGAGCGTCGATGCCATCCGCCTGGCAGCGCTGGACCTGCATGCTTACTGGATGGCGCATCCTCAGGAAACGCCGGTCAAAGTACCGGTGAAAGTGGATGCCAAAGTAGGGCGAAATGACCCTTGTCCGTGTGGCAGCGGCAAGAAATATAAGCAGTGCTGTTTGCACTAACAGAAAGGGGCGAAAGCCCCTTTGTTTTAACCCACTTCTGGTAGTAATCCTGCTGCAATAGAAAACTGTACTGCTATCACCACAATGCCGCACAAAAATACCAGCGCCAGCGCCGGAGCACCGCCTGCTACGCGGTAGTTGGCCTGCGGATTATGTTTTCTGCTCTGCCAGGCCAGCATCGAGGGAATGAGCAGCGCCAGCACCGCCAGGGCAACGCCCGCATACCCTAATGCCATGACAAAACCACGCGGATAGAACAGCGCGAATGCCAGCGGCGGCAGGAAGGTTACCGCGCCGGTTTGCATTCTTCCCGCTACGGTATTGCGGCGCTGGAAGAGGTCGGCCAGGTAGTCAAATAATCCCAATGCAACGCCGAGGAAAGAGGTCGCCAGCGCGAGGTCAGCAAACAGATGCACCGCCAGTTCGACGTGCGGCGAAGCCACGACTTCACGCAATGCCTGCAATAAGCCATTTAAGCCTGCGTGGTTGGCTAATAGCCCCATGAACGTTGTCGAGTTAATGCTGCCAAGCGTCGCCAATTGCCAGAAGATATAGGCGACCAGAGGAATAGCGCTACCCGTAATAAACACCCAACGCAGTTTACGGATGTTACCGTTCATATAGCTGACGATACTGGGAACACTGCCGTGAAAACCGAACGAGGTGAAGATGACCGGGATTGCGGAGAGCGCCAACCCCTGTTGCAGCGGCAGCGTAAGCAGGTTCACTTTATGAATATGCGGCATTAACAGAGCCAGCATCGCCACCAGGAAGATTATCTTGGCACTGAATAGCAGACGGTTGAACAGATCGACCAGCGAGGTCCCAACACAAACCACGCCACCGGCAACAAAGGTGAACAGCAGTACGCCTGTTGTCGGGGATATATTTGTTCCGGTCCAGTCGCTGATGCTGGAGGCCAGCAGTTCACCTGCACCACTGATGTACGCCGCCGTCAGGGCATACATTAAAAACATCATGCTAAAGCCCGTTACCCATTGTCCGTAACGACCAAGATAACGTTTTGCCAGTGTACCCAGCCCGGTGTCAGCCGGGACATGTTGATACACTTCAAGCAGCAACAGCGCGGTGTAGCACATCAACGCCCAAAGACTGATTAACAATACCAGCGTGACGCTAAACCCCACGCCTGCCGCAGCCAGCGGCATTGCCAACATACCGGCACCAATCGTGGTTCCCGCCACGATAAAAATACTACCCAGGGTTCTGTTTTTCACGCTTTCCTCTGTCCCAGAGATAATCAATGGTTATATCTGCGGCGCAGATTAAGGCAAAACGCTATTTTCGTCAAATCACCGTTACAATGACTGTACATTAATGTTTACGATATTTTGACCGTTAAGATGTATAACAAATGACATTTATCTGCTGATAAACCTGCGTTAGCGCAAAGCGACGATGTGCGGTTCACATTAGGCTACGGACTTTATTAAGGAGGTAATATGGAATCTATTCACGGTCACGAAGTGCTTAACATGATGATTGAATCTGGTGAGCAGTATTCAAATGCCAGCCTTGAAGCGGCGATTACGGCACGTTTCGGCGAGCAGGCGCGTTTTCACACTTGTTCTGCGGCGGATATGACGGCAGGCGAGTTGGTGGCGTTTTTAGCGGCGAAGGGAAAGTTTATTGCAAAAGAAGACGGCTTCTCTACGCACGAAAGCAAGATCTGCCGTCACTGATTTCAAAGGGTAATGATGGCGGGCTGCCATCATTGCCCTAAAATATTAATTCTGTGTATCAAGCGTAGCCAGTTCTTTGTCGATGAAATAAAGACCTTCGCCGCTTTTTCCTGCCAGCGACAGCTTATCAATAACAGATTTAAATAATTTCTCTTCTTCATGCTGCTCGGCAACATACCATTGCAGGAAATTAAAGGTTGGATAATCCTGGTGGGTCATTGCCGCGTGTGCCAGCTCATTAATTTTCTGGGTGATTAGCTGCTCGTGTTCGTAAGTAACACGGAACAGTTCATCCAGAGACGCATATTCAGCAAAGGGTGAAGAAACGGTATTAATACGCGGCAAACTGCCGGTATCGGTCAGGTAGTCGAACAGACGCTGCATGTGCGTCATCTCTTCCTTGGCGTGACGGCGCAAAAAGGCGGCGGCACCTTCGAAGCTGTGATAGCTGCACCACGCGCTCATCTGTTGGTAGAGCAGAGATGAATATAATTCAAGATTCATTTGCTCATTCAGTTGGTTGATCATTTCTGTTTTCAGCATGGTTCTGCTCCACAAACGTTATTATATATTGACGTGGCGCCACTATAATTTGTTATTTAATTATTTGCAAAAGGTAAAATAATAAATTTATTTATTAAAAATGCGAATGGGAATAAAACGCATTAACGATATTAAACGGAGGATATAAATAATAAAGTGGTAAAAGACCAGCAAAAATGAGCTGGTCGGAAATATTAATAATTGAAAGAAGGTGACTGGGGCACCGCGACACCATGACACTGCCAGGCGAGTGTAATTTTGGTATTTAAGCACAGAGAGCCAGCATACACGCTACAGGTTGACACCGGCTGACCAAACGCTTCTGCGCTGGCATAGCCCAGGCGCTGACACTCTTTGGTGGCTGTCCCTTGGGTAACGTAGTCATCGGTACGTGCTGTTTGTAACATGGCCTGATTATAAGTGAGGCGAACCACACCAGTGATGGCGCTGGCTTCGCTGACCTGTGCCTGTTTTGTGATTATGCATCCTGTCAGCATGAGCGGCAAAAGCGCCAGGATAAAAGTCTTCATGAGATCGCTCTGAAAGTTCGAAGATACACTATCATGGCATACAGAGACCCTCATCAATGGCTTGAATAGCCCGAAGATCACCTGCGATTAATCACAACGAGGTCATTTGTTTGCGGCAATTCTGAACTGTTCAGACAGGAATGTGAGCGCAACTTTGTTTTTTAAAACTAAATTTCATTAAATTTGAAAGTGTGATTGCAAAATAGTAATGTGGCTGAATGTTATGACTTTCAGCGGGCTACCGCAGCGCATTCAGGAGAGTACAGAATGAAAATTGCATTGATGATGGAAAACAGCCAGGCAAGCAAAAACGCCATCATCCATAACGAGCTTAAGGCCGTTGCGGATGAGAAAGGTTTTCCGGTCTATAACGTTGGGATGAGCGACGAAAATGATCATCATCTGACCTACATCCATTTAGGCATTATGGCCAGCATCCTGCTTAATTCCAAAGCTGTAGACTTTGTTGTTACAGGTTGCGGTACGGGCCAGGGGGCAATGATGTCACTGAATATCCATCCGGGTGTGGTGTGTGGTTATTGCCTCGATCCTGCAGATGCGTTCTTGTTCTCTCAGATTAACAACGGCAACGCGCTTTCTCTGGCATTCGCCAAAGGTTTTGGCTGGGGTGCTGAGCTGAATGTGCGCTATATGTTTGAAAAAGCGTTCACCGGGCGTAATGGTGAAGGCTACCCACCGGAGCGTAAAGAGCCGCAGGTGCGTAACGCCGGTATTCTGAATCAGGTGAAAGCGGCTGTGGTAAAAGAAAATTATCTGGACACGCTGCGCGCGATCGATCCTGAACTGGTGAAAACCGCTGTATCAGGCCCGCGCTTCCAGCAGTGCTTCTTTGAAAACTGCCAGGACAAAGCAATCGAAGCGTTTGTACGCGAGGTGATTGGCTAAATCCTGTTGGCCCGGCGGCGTTCACCCTCCGGGCTACTTGTTCTTGTTCGATACTGCGCTTCCTGCATCATGGGTGAGCCGCAGCGTATCCACCATACCTACCAGACAAATAATGGCAATAGCGACAAAGGCCAGCCGGAAACTGATCCCCGGAACATTGCCCAATGCCAGCTTTTCACTGACCACATCGCCAATGCGGATGCCAATAGCGGCTAAAGAAATGCCCAACCCCACCGCTAATTGTGTCGCCGTACTGAACAGCGTATTAGCGTAGCTCATTTGTGCCGCGGGGACGTCAGCGAAGGCAAGTGTGCTGACGCCGGTAAACTGAATTGAGCGGAACACGCCGCCCAGATACAACACCAGCAAAATAACCCACACGGGGGTCTGTGGCGTAATTAATGCACAGGCCAGCAGCGCCAGAACGTTAAGTGCACCGTTAATCAACAGCAGTTTCTTAAAGCCCAGCCAGCGTATCAACGGTGTGGTGGCAGGTTTAATCGTCAGATTGCCGACAAATACCGCCAGTACCAGCGAACCCGCGTGAAAAGCGTTCATGCCAAAACCTACCTGAAACATTAACGGCAGCAGAAACGGCACGGCGCTGATAGAGGCACGAAACAGCGATCCGCCATACATGGTGACGCGAAAAGTAGGGACGTTCATGGCATCAAGGCGAATCATTGGCCAGGCGGTGCGATGAAAATGATGCAGTGCAAACAGAAAGGTCACTGTTCCTAGCGCCAAAAGTCCGGCGGTCAGCCAGCCCTGAGGCTGTTGGGTTCCCAGTAACTCCATGGCATACACCAGGCTCACCATCGCAACAGAGGTTGCGATAAATCCCGTTATATCAAATGGGCGGCGCTCGTCGTCATGAATATCCGGAATAAAACGTAGCGCCAGCGCAATCGCCAGTATTCCGAGCGGTACATTAATGAAAAAGATCCAGCGCCAGTTGGCATAGCTGGTAATGAATCCGCCAAGGGGAGGGCCAATGATGGGTGCGACTAACGCGGGCCAGGTCAGGGTCGCAATAGCGGTGATCAACTGATGTTTAGGCGTGGTTCGTAATACCGCGAGTCGGCCAACCGGAACCATTAGCGCACCACCTATACCCTGTAAGATTCGCATGGCGACAAAGCTCTCAAGGCTTTCGGACAAACCGCATAAAACCGAGGCGAGAGTAAATATCGCCAGTGCAAGGGTAAACACCTTTCGGGCGCCGAAGCGATCCGCAATCCAGCCGCTGGCGGGGATCAGTACCGCGAGGGTGATCAGATAGGCGCTGATACCTATGTTTAGGTCAACTGCCTGCACGCCAAAACTTTTCGCCATGTCGGGCAGTGCGGTGGCAATCACCGTGCCGTCAATAAACTCCATAAAGAAAGCCCCGGCAACCAGTAATGCCGCCGGGGATAGACCGCGTTTGTTCTCAACCGCAAAATGTTCACTCATGTTGTGCTTGCCATCTCAAAAGAAACTGACTGGAACTATTTTTATTTTCAGCGCATTCGGAAGGCATGCGCGGCTATCGTTTCGTTCGTTGAATGGGTACTATGACGACCTTTCTATAAGGAGCTCACTATGTCCCAAACACTGAATGCCGATCAGGAACTGCTCTCGGACGTTGTTGCCTGTCAGCTGGTTATCAAGCAGATTCTGGATGTTCTTGATGTTATTGCCCCAGTAGAAGTTCGGGAGAAAATGTCCAGCCAGCTGAAAAGCATCGACTTTTCCAGCCATCCTGCAGGTGCCGATCCGGTCACTATGCGCGCAATACAAAAAGCGGTTGCCTTGATCGAGTTGAAATTCACGCCGCAGAATGAATCTCACTAAAATAAACCGTTGTTTCAGGTTTTAGAAAGGTTTTTTTGCGCCTCGCAGAATGAGAGGCGTGAGCGTAGAGAAAATTAAGCACCAGCCGGATAAGGTGCGTCGCATCGTTATCCGGCATTAACACGATGAAAATTGAAGATTAGTGATGTTGATAGTTCACGACGTTCAGCAGGTGCTTATCGGTTTGCGCCATGCACAGTCCCGCACGTTTAGCGCTGCGGACTTCATCAAGAATCGTCTGTAACAGCACGCCATCCTGCTGCTGCTCTTTTTCCAGATCGTGAAGAAAATCAATGGTTGTTGCATCATTCAAGGCTTCTGCTTCATTAGTTAAGCGTGATAGCTTGCTGTAGCGCTGTTGGTATTCATCCAGCGTTTTCTGAAACAGTTCTTCAAGGGAAGTTAGTTCATCACCCGGAACATCAATAGCCTTGACGATAGGGTTAGCCCCGGCACTTTTCATAAAATTAAACATACGCATCATTTGAGTCACGTTACCTTGCGCCTGGGTGCGTAGAAAGGTTGCGGTGCCAGTCAGGCTGTGTTCGTAGCACCATTCACTGAGATGCAGGTAAAGATTCGATGCGTAGAACTCGAGGTTCATTTGTGTGTTGAGTTTATGAACAATTCCAACTGCAGCCATATCAATATCCTTATTTCCAGAAAGGGGAATGTACGTTACTAACGTCAGTGCAACGGGCTGCCGCTACACGTCACCACTACGTACAATTAAAACTGTTAGCAGAATAAATCCGTTCCGCCGGTCCTTTAGTGATCACGAATTATATTCGCTCCCGATCGAGATTCAGCATAACTCCAGTCCCGACATAAGAAAATCCTTAAATCTGCGTATTTATGATTTTTTACATATTGTCATAGCAATATTAGTGATTTTTCCGCTTGTGCATATAAATGCTGTGAATATAACAGATTGATATTTATGGGATTAAAGTAAAATATTGATAATGAAATGATGTTTCATATCACGAAATGGAATTTCACAATCAGGTATTGTCTGTCGCCAGATGATTATCTGGTCTTCGGATGAAGAAATTTCACCATTGACCCGCGTCGGTGAACGCTATCTGCTGGCTAATTTTTTGCGCCAGATCAGTTTTGTGGAAATTAATAAAGTTAAGCGCCTGAATGATTCGGCATTTATTGTTTGGTGTATTTGGAAAAATCGAGGAGTGTGTATGAAAAAGGTTGCCGTGCTACTGGCACCTGGTTTTGAAGAGGCGGAAGCCATTGTTACCATTGATATTCTGCGCCGCCTGCAGATCGAAGTTGAAACACTGGCCTGCGCCGAGTCCTGTGCGGTGGTGAGCTACCATGACGTGCCGATGGTGACGGACAGCACGCTGGCTGCGCGTCAGACGGATCTTTATGATGCCGTTGTGTTACCCGGCGGGCCGCAGGGCAGCGTTAACCTTGCCGCCAGTGAGGCTGTCACCCAGTTTATCGCTCGCCATGACGATGCAGGAAAACTCATTTGCCCGGTGTGTTCTGCGGCGGCGCGTGTGCTGGGCGGCAACGGCCTGCTGAAGGGGCGCCGCTATGTGTGTTCGGGAGATCTGTGGCAAAACGTCGCGGATGGCGAATATATTGATGCGCCGGTTGTTGAAGATGGCAACCTTATTAGCGGCAAAGGGTTAGGGCATATTTTCGATTTTGCTTTCACGCTTTCAGCGCGTCTGCTGGAAGATGACATTCCGGTTCGCGATCATGCTGACCACATTTATTACAGATGGTAATCATTGTGCTCCCGAATGCTTCGGTATTCGGGAACAAGGATTCGTTGGCTGATGTTATGGACTAATCTGCTATCCCTCTTTTTTCCCGTCGACAAAACCGCGTTTTTTTATGTCATTTCCCGCTGAATTTATGTACGCAATTACTGTAATTCTGTGGTGTGATGCCGCTCTCTTATGGAGAATCAATTTCCCGCTAAAAATACTCTCAGCACTGGCATTGATCTTATCAATAAAAGGTAATGCCTTGTTTTACGTCCGAATTACAAAAAATCGTCTGATTTTACCCTACATAAAAGAACGTTAAAGCTGGAGTTAACCATGCACAAATTCACTAAAGCGCTGGCTGCCATCGGTCTGGCTGCCATTATGTCACAATCCGCTATCGCTGAATCCATGAAGCTCGGTTTCCTGGTCAAACAGCCGGAAGAACCGTGGTTCCAGACTGAATGGAAATTTGCCGATAAAGCCGGTAAAGACCTTGGTTTTGAGGTGATTAAAATTGCCGTTCCGGATGGTGAGAAAACCCTGAACGCCATCGACAGCCTGGCTGCAAGTGGAGCAAAAGGGTTTGTGATTTGCACGCCAGATCCAAAACTGGGGCCAGCCATTATGGCTAAGGCGCGTGGCTACGATATGAAAGTTATTGCCGTCGACGACCAGTTTGCCAACGCTAAAGGTAAGCCGATGGATACCGTGCCGCTGGTGATGATGGCGGCAACCAAAATTGGTGAACGCCAGGGCCAGGAGCTGTACAAGGAGATGCAAAAACGCGGTTGGGATGTGAAATCCACCGCCGTAATGGCCATTACCGCCAACGAACTGGATACCGCACGTCGTCGTACTTCTGGTTCAATGGAAGCGCTTAAAGCCGCAGGCTTCCCGGAAAAACAAATTTACCAGGTCCCAACAAAATCGAATGACATCCCCGGCGCATTTGACGCCGCCAACTCCATGCTGGTTCAGCATCCTGAAGTCAAAAACTGGCTGATTGTCGGCATGAACGACAACACCGTGCTGGGTGGCGTACGTGCTACCGAAGGGCAGGGCTTCAAAGCACCAAACGTGATTGGTATCGGGATCAACGGCGTTGACGCGGTTAGCGAGCTGTCTAAAGGCGAAGCGACCGGGTTCTACGGTTCACTGCTGCCAAGCCCGGACGTGCACGGCTATAAATCCAGTGAAATGCTCTACAACTGGGTAACGAAAGGTGCAGAGCCACCGGCATTCACTGAAGTGACGGATGTGGTGCTGATTACCCGCGATAACTTCAAAGAAGAGCTGGCGAAGAAAGGCTTAGGCGGTAAGTAACAGAAATGCTGCGATGTTGTAGGCCGGATAAGGCGAAGCCGCCATCCGGCGCAATGCCCGGTGGCGCTGTGCTTACCGGGCCTACGTCCGGCGGTTTTCCAGGCCGGTAAAATCCTGACTCACGGAGACGTTATGCAACAGTCTACCCCGTATCTCTCATTTCGCGGCATTGGCAAAACGTTCCCGGGCGTTAAGGCGCTGACGGATATCAGTTTCGACTGCTATGCCGGACAGGTGCATGCGCTGATGGGCGAAAATGGCGCCGGGAAATCAACACTCTTAAAAATTCTCAGCGGTAACTATGCGCCAACAACGGGATCTCTGACGATCCGCGGACAGGAAGTTTCGTTCGCGGATACCACTGCCGCACTCAACGCCGGTGTCGCCATTATTTATCAGGAACTGCATCTCGTCCCGGAAATGACCGTTGCCGAGAATATTTACTTAGGGCAGTTACCGCACAAAGGCGGGATTGTGAACCGCTCGCTGCTGAACTATGAAGCAGGAATCCAGCTGAAGCATCTGGGGATGGATATTGATCCCGATACCCCACTGAAATACCTCTCCATTGGCCAGTGGCAGATGGTGGAGATTGCAAAAGCGCTGGCGCGAAACGCCAAAATTATCGCCTTTGATGAACCAACCAGCTCCCTGTCGGCTCGCGAGATTGAGAATCTGTTTCGCGTTATCCGTGAGCTGCGCAACGAAGGACGTATCATTCTGTACGTTTCGCACCGTATGGAGGAGATTTTTGCTCTCAGCGATGCCATCACCGTGTTTAAAGATGGTCATTACGTCAAAACGTTCTCGGACATGCAGCAGGTCGATCACGATGCGTTGGTGCAGGCGATGGTCGGGCGTGACCTCGGGGATATCTATGGCTGGAAATCCAGACCGTATGGCACAGAGCGTCTGCGGCTGCATGAAGTCAAAGCTCCTGGCGTGCGTACGCCAATCAGCTTATCTGTGCGAAGCGGTGAAATTGTCGGGCTGTTTGGCCTGGTGGGGGCCGGACGTAGCGAATTAATGAAAGGGCTGTTCGGCGGTACGCGTATCACAGCGGGCCAGGTATTTATTGATGAACAGCCTATCGATATCCGTAAACCAAGCCATGCCATTGAAGCGGGTATGATGCTGTGCCCGGAGGATCGCAAAGCCGAAGGGATCATTCCGGTCCATTCAGTGCGCAACAACATCAACATTAGTGCACGGCGTAAGCATGTTCTGGGGGGATGCGTGATCAACAACGGCTGGGAAGAGACCAATGCCGATCACCATATTCGTTCACTCAACATAAAAACGCCGGGTGCAGAGCAACTGATCATGAACCTCTCCGGCGGTAATCAACAGAAGGCTATTCTCGGTCGTTGGTTATCGGAAGAGATGAAAGTGATTTTGTTGGATGAGCCTACACGCGGCATTGATGTGGGCGCCAAGCATGAAATTTACAACGTGATTTATGCCCTCGCAGCGCGCGGAGTGGCCGTATTGTTTGCTTCCAGTGACCTGCCAGAAGTGCTCGGTGTCGCCGATCGTATCGTGGTGATGAGAGAGGGCGAAGTTGCCGGTGGGTTGCTTCATGAACAGGCGGATGAGCGCCAGGCGTTGAGCCTTGCTATGCCTAAAGTCAGCCAGGCTGTAGCCTGAATAAGGAGAGTATGATGTCTTCCGTTTCTACATCGGGTTCTGGCGCAGCGAAGTCGGCGCTAAATCTGGGCCGCATTTGGGATCAATACGGCATGCTGGTGGTGTTCGCCGTGCTGTTCCTGGTTTGTTCCCTCTTTGTGCCAAACTTTGCGACTTTCATCAACATGAAGGGGTTAGGGCTGGCGGTATCGATGTCGGGTATGGTTGCCTGCGGGATGCTGTTTTGCCTTGCATCCGGTGATTTCGACCTGTCTGTCGCATCTGTGATTGCCTGTGCTGGTGTTACCACTGCCGTAGTTATTAACATGACCGAAAGTCTGTGGATTGGTGTGGCTGCCGGACTGCTGCTCGGTATTCTGTGTGGCCTGGTCAATGGGTTCGTGATTGCGCGGTTAAAAATTAACGCCCTGATCACGACTCTTGCGACAATGCAGATTGTACGTGGTCTGGCCTATATTATCTCCGACGGTAAGGCAGTCGGGATTGAAGACGAGCGTTTCTTCACACTCGGCTATGCTAACTGGTTTGGTCTGCCGGCGCCTATTTGGATCACGGTCGTTTGTTTCATTGTCTTTGGCTTACTGCTGAACAAAACCACGTTTGGGCGTAATACCCTGGCCATTGGGGGCAATGAAGAGGCGGCGCGCCTGGCTGGGGTTCCGGTTGTTCGCACCAAGATTATTATCTTTATTCTTTCCGGTCTGGTATCCGCCATTGCCGGGATTATCCTCGCATCGCGTATGACCAGCGGCCAGCCAATGACCTCAATCGGTTATGAGTTGATCGTTATTTCGGCCTGCGTGTTAGGGGGCGTTTCGCTTAAAGGCGGCATCGGAAAAATCTCATATGTGGTGGCCGGGGTGCTGATCCTGGGTACAGTTGAGAATGCGATGAACCTGCTGAATATCTCTCCGTTCGCGCAGTATGTGGTACGTGGCCTCATCCTGCTGGCGGCGGTGATCTTCGACCGTTATAAGCAAAAAGCGAAGCGTACCGTTTGATGATTTAAACCCCAACTTTTTAGTCTAGCTTCTGCCCGTCGCCAGCCGCTACCCGGCTGGCGATTGTTTTTTCAAATGGCGAGCATGGTCACACTGTCTATACTTATATCCGTCATACATCATCTATATGCCGCGATCCGCGTGGCGTTCTGACCATGATGAGGAGGATAACCGGGTGACAGCATCACTGACTTTACCCCCTGAACAATCTGCAAACTGTGCTTACTTTTTTGATCTCGATGGGACACTTGCTGAGATTAAACCCTTTCCCGACCAGGTCGTTGTCCCGAAGACAATCCTGCAATGTCTACATCAGTTAGCGACGCAGAATGCGGATGCGCTGGCATTGATTTCAGGGCGCTCAATGGTTGAGCTTGACGCACTCACTACTCCGTTTCGTTTTCCGCTTGCCGGAGTACATGGGGCAGAACGCCGTGACATCAATGGTCAGACGCACATAGTAAACCTGCCTGAAGGTATCGAACGTGAAGCCGGGGCGTTATTACACGCAGCGTTGGTGACGTTACCGGGGGCAACACTTGAAACCAAAGGCATGGCCTTCGCGTTGCATTATCGCCAGGCACCCGAACACGAAGCGGCGCTGGTTACCCTGGCTGAAGGCATCACGCGCAGATGGCCGCAGCTTGCTCTGCAGCACGGAAAATGTGTCGTGGAAATAAAGCCTAAGGGCAGCAATAAAGGCGACGCGATAGCTGCATTTATGCAGGAAGCGCCTTTTGCTGGCCGGATCCCTGTGTTTTTCGGTGATGATCTGACAGATGAAACAGGGTTTGCTGTAGTTAACCGCGCTGGCGGTATTTCCGTGAAGGTGGGGATCGGGCCGACGCAGGCGACATGGCGTCTGGATGGCGTCAGGGATGTCTGGCGCTGGCTGGAGAAAATTAACTCTTCGCAGCAAGAACCGAAAGCAACGAATAACAGAAGAGGTGGCTATGAGTCGTTTAGTCGTAGTATCTAATCGTATCGCCTCACCAGATGACAAAGGGAGCGCGGGTGGGCTCGCGGTCGGTGTACTGGGCGCGTTAAAAGCTGCTGGTGGTTTATGGTTTGGCTGGAGTGGTGATACAGGTAATGAGGATAAACCGTTAAAAAAGGTCACGCGTGGCAATATCACCTGGGCCTCGTTTAATTTGAGTGAGCAAGATTACGAAGAGTATTACTGCCAGTTTTCAAATGCGGTTTTATGGCCCGCGTTTCACTATCGACTGGATTTAGTTCAGTTTCAGCGCTCTGCCTGGGAAGGCTACCAACGGGTTAATGCCTTACTGGTAGATAAACTTCTGCCGTTGCTTGGCGATGACGACATTATTTGGGTTCATGATTACCATCTGTTGCCGTTTGCCTGCGAGTTACGTAAGCGCGGCGTGCGTAATCGCATCGGTTTTTTCCTGCATATTCCGTTTCCGACGCCGGAAATTTTTAATGCGCTCCCGCCACATCTGGCGCTGCTTGAGCAAATGTGTGATTTTGATTTGCTTGGTTTCCAGACCGAAAACGATCGTCAGGCTTTTCTGGACTGTCTCGCAGCCCAGACTCGGGTGACCACGCATAAAGATAAGCACCACCAGGCATGGGGAAAAGCGTTTCGCACTCAGGTCTATCCCATCGGTATTGAACCGGATGAGATTGCTCGACAGGCGTCCGGTCCGCTGCCGCCAAAACTGGCACAGCTAAAAGCGGAGCTTAAAAATGTGCAGAATATTTTCTCCGTGGAGCGTCTGGATTACTCCAAAGGCTTGCCGGAGCGCTTTCAGGCCTATGAGGCCTTACTGGAACATTATCCGCAGCACCACGGTAAAATTCGCTATACGCAGATAGCACCGACCTCGCGTGAAGAGGTGCAGGCCTATCAGGATATTCGCCACCAACTGGAAACAGAGGCAGGGCGAATCAACGGCAAATATGGGCAACTGGGCTGGACGCCGCTTTACTATCTGAACCAGTATTTTGATCGTAAATTGCTGATGAAGATCTTCCGCTACTCGGATGTAGGGTTGGTGACCCCGTTGCGCGATGGTATGAACCTGGTGGCGAAAGAGTTTGTGGCCGCACAGGATCCTGCTAACCCTGGCGTGCTGGTTTTATCGCAATTTGCCGGGGCGGCGAACGAGCTAACCTCCGCGCTTATTGTTAATCCTTATGATCGGGATGAAGTGGCAGGCGCATTAAACCAGGCGCTGACGATGCCACTTACCGAACGTATCTCGCGCCACGCTGAAATGCTTGAGACTATCGTTAAAAACGATATCGACAACTGGCAGGCGACGTTCATTTGCGATCTTAAAACGGTCACGCCGCGTCGGAGTCAATGCCAACTGCCAGACAATATCTCTTCCTGTTCTAAACTCGCATGAAGTCGTGGCACTGTGGATTAATCTCCAGCTAGCGGAACCAGAAGAACGTCCACCTGGCTGGTATGAATCACGCTTTTCGCTGAACAGGCAGCGCGCGAAAAAAAACTGTGGTTATGGTTGCCGTAAATGACCAGATCAACGGCGTGTTTGCGGCATACATCCAGGATATGTTCATTCAGAGCCCCATAGGTAATAAAGGTATGTTCAATGGGGTATTCTGCTTCTTTGCTAAGTTTGTCGATAAAATCCTGAGTCTCTTCCTGCATGACTTCACGCAGGTCTTCCAGCATGGGGGCAGCAAACTGGTTATACAGTTCGGGGTCTGAGACCAGTGTAATCAGGCTAATTCGGGCGTTGACAGGGCGAGCGATAGAAACCGCCTTGTCTAACAACTGCTGACTTTCAGGGGTGGCGGCAACAGCAACAAGAATGTGCGAATAGCTCATAACTCGCTCCTTTTTTTCAAGAATTATGAGAGGGCTTTTCAGCTTTACTCAGCTTACTCCATACTGCAACGTTTCCTTCCTTCATAGTGTGAATGTCATCATGATTATTCATTAATTATTCTTATAAATAGAATAATCGATTCATATTAGTTGCAGATATGTTCAAGTTACTTAAGTGAAACCCACTGCTAATGAAAACAATGTGTTAATGGAAATTAAACATATATTAACATTTGCAAGGTCGTCACATCGCGGTATTAATTAATCACTCTAAATATTTAACTTATTGTTTATAAAGAATTTAATTAAAAAAGTTTTTTGAGTTAAATATGTGATCCAGCTCGCTATTTCACGGCGTGATATTAACGGATGTGAACAAAATACTATTCGCTTTTATTGCAAGAATATTCGTACATCAGGAATTGAAATGGATGATGGCAGAGTAAAAAATAAGCAAAGTAAAAGCTACGCTGATGGATTTATGTTAAGTGTTTGGCTGGTTTATGTGATCTTGATCACATATTCTTTAAATTCGCAGCATAGCTCCGTTGTATGTGTAACTGACGGCGGGTAGAGTTGCGTCGAATTAGGAAAAATCTTAGACATTTGTAAGAATTGATGTGGGCTTGTAAGGGACGCTGCCTTCTTAAAAGGGAATGTTTAGACAACGCGTAAGTGTCGTCACGCTGCTATGTATTTGACCTTTTGCTTTTTTTTACCGGGCCTTCCCGGCGACATCACGGGGTGCGGTTTTACCGCATGAAAACAATGTTGGTTATTATGGATGCAAATAATGCATACATCCGAGTTGCTGAAACACATCTATGACATCAATTTGTCATATTTATTGCTTGCACAGCGTTTGATCGTTCAGGACAAAGCATCTGCGATGTTTCGCCTTGGTATCAGCGAGGAAATGGCGGACACGTTGGCAACATTAACACTTCCTCAAATGGTCAAACTGGCGGAAACAAACCAACTGGTATGTCATTTCCGTTTCGACGATCACCAGACTGTTACTCGCCTGACGCAAGACTCCCGCGTTGACGATCTTCAGCAAATTCATACTGGTATCATGCTTTCAACACGCCTGTTAAGCGACATCGATGATGCAGCACGTAAGAAAAGGGCTTGATGATGAGCGAAAAAAGCATTGTTCAGGAAGCGCGTGATATCCAGTTAGCAATGGAATTAATCACATTGGGCGCCCGTTTGCAAATGCTGGAAAGCGAAACGCAATTAAGCCGTGGTCGATTAATCAAGCTGTACAAAGAATTACGCGGTAGTCCTCCGCCAAAAGGGATGCTCCCGTTTTCCACCGACTGGTTTATGACGTGGGAACAAAATATTCATGCGTCGATGTTTTGCAATGCATGGCAATTCTTGCTCAAAACGGGTCTCTGTAGCGGCGTGGATGCAGTGATCAAGGCGTATCGGTTATATCTTGAGCAGTGCCCGCAGCCTGAAGAAGGGCCACTGCTGGCGTTAACCCGCGCGTGGACGCTGGTGCGATTTGTCGACAGCGGATTGCTGGAGTTGTCCCAATGCAATTGCTGCGGTGGGAATTTTATCACCCACGCACACCAACCCGCAGGCAGCTTTGCCTGTAGTTTATGCCAACCGCCATCACGGGCCGTAAAAAGACGTAAACTTTCCCAGAATGCTGCCGATATTATTCCACAACTGCTGGATGAACAGATCGAACAGGCTGTTTAACTGATACGGTGTGGATGAACACTCCAGCAGCGGTAAGCAATTACCGCTGCTTTTTTTTGTCCTGACCTTACGTTAATTGCCCGACTGCGCATCCTGTCATAGTCAATTGCGAAAGGATGATGTCGTGCTTATCTTATTAGGTTACCTGGTTGTTATTGGTACAGTTTTCGGCGGTTACATGATGACCGGCGGACACCTTGGGGCACTCTATCAACCGGCTGAGCTGGTGATTATCGGTGGTGCGGGTATTGGGGCATTCATCGTCGGCAATAACGGGAAAGCCATCAAAGGGACGATGAAAGCGATCCCGGTGCTTTTCCGTCGTTCGAAATACACCAAAGCGATGTATATGGATCTGCTGGCGCTCTTGTATCGCCTGATGGCCAAGTCGCGTCAACAGGGCATGTTCTCGCTTGAGCGCGACATCGAAAACCCAAAAGAAAGTGAAATCTTCGCCAGCTATCCGCGCATTCTTGCGGATGCTGTAATGCTTGATTTTATTGTCGATTATCTGCGCCTGATCATCAGCGGCAACATGAATACGTTTGAAATTGAAGCGCTGATGGACGAAGAAATTGAGACTCATGAGAGTGAGGCTGAAGTCCCGGCGAATAGTCTGGCGATGGTCGGCGACTCACTACCGGCATTCGGGATCGTCGCGGCCGTTATGGGGGTTGTGCATGCGCTGGCTTCTGCCGATCGCCCGGCAGCAGAGCTGGGTGCGTTGATTGCGCATGCGATGGTGGGAACATTCCTCGGTATTTTGCTGGCCTATGGATTTATTTCTCCGCTTGCCAGCGTTCTGCGACAGAAAAGCGCTGAAACAACCAAAATGATGCAGTGCGTGAAGATAACGCTGCTCTCCAATCTGAATGGTTACGCGCCGCCGATTGCCGTTGAATTTGGTCGTAAAACACTGTACTCCAGCGAACGTCCTTCGTTTATCGAACTGGAAGAACATGT
This sequence comes from Citrobacter sp. Cpo147, assembly GCF_030332405.1. Taxonomy (NCBI): domain Bacteria; kingdom Pseudomonadati; phylum Pseudomonadota; class Gammaproteobacteria; order Enterobacterales; family Enterobacteriaceae; genus Citrobacter; species Citrobacter sp. Cpo147. Next base: position 286,884 of record NZ_JAOWHX010000033.1, on the reverse strand, counting down.
TCGTGCGGTGAGAAATCCAACTGCGCAACAGACGACCGAGGACGCATGAAAAATCAGGCCCATCCCATTATCGTTGTAAAGCGACGCAAGCATAAGAATCACGGTGGTGGGGCGCATGGCTCGTGGAAAATCGCCTACGCCGATTTTATGACCGCGATGATGGCCTTCTTTCTGGTGATGTGGCTCATTTCTATTTCCAGCCCTAAAGAATTGATCCAGATTGCCGAATATTTCCGTACACCGCTGGCCACCGCAGTGACCGGGGGAAATCGTATTTCGAATAGCCAAAGCCCGATTCCAGGCGGCGGGGATGATTACACCCAGCAGCAGGGCGAGGTGAACAAACAGCCGAATATTGATGACCTGAGAAAACGTATGGAACAGAGCCGCTTGAGCAAACTTCGCGGCGATCTCGATCAACTGATTGAATCCGATCCCAAACTGCGAGCGCTGCGTCCGCATTTAAAGATTGATTTAGTTCAGGAAGGGCTGCGGATACAGATTATCGACAGTCAGAATCGTCCGATGTTTAAGACCGGTAGCGCTGAAGTTGAGCCGTACATGCGCGATATCCTGCGCGCGATTGCACCAGTGCTCAACGGGATCCCTAACCGGATCAGCCTTTCCGGTCACACGGATGATTACCCTTACGCGAATGGTGAGAAAGGGTACAGCAACTGGGAATTGTCTGCCGATCGCGCAAATGCATCGCGTCGCGAGCTGGTTAGCGGCGGTCTGGATGATGGAAAAGTATTACGTGTGGTAGGTATGGCCGCCACGATGCGTCTGAGCGATCGCGGTCCTGAAGACGCTATCAACCGCCGTATTAGCCTGCTGGTTCTCAATAAGCAGGCAGAAGAGGCCATTTTGCATGAAAACGCTGAAAGCCAGAATGAGCCGGTAAGTGTCTTACAACGGCCAGCGGAACTCCCGCCGGTAAGCGTTCCCACATCGCCACCAGCCAATCCGAGGTGATAGCGTGAGCATGGATATTAGCGATTTTTATCAGACATTTTTTGATGAAGCTGACGAACTGTTGGCTGATATGGAGCAACACCTGCTTGATTTGGTTCCTGAAGCCCCGGATTCCGAACAGCTGAATGCCATTTTTCGTGCAGCGCACTCGATTAAAGGCGGGGCGGGCACCTTCGGCTTTACCATTTTGCAGGAAACGACCCATCTGATGGAAAACCTGCTGGATGAAGCGCGGCGTGGCGAGATGCAGCTCAATGCCGACATTATCAACCTGTTTTTGGAAACGAAAGATATTATGCAGGAACAGCTCGACGCCTATAAAAGCTCAGTGGAGCCTGATGCCGACAGTTTTGAGTATATCTGCCAGGCGTTACGGCAGTTAGCGCTCGAAGCGAAAGGTGAAACCGCACCGGCAGTTGTCAACCCAGCAAAACTTAGCGTTGTTGACAGCGCCGCGATGCAGGAAGAGGCGGTTGCAAAGCCTGAACCCGCCAGTGAAGAGAGCAAAAAACGCATTACTCTCTCGCGCCTGAAAGCCAGCGAAGTGGATTTACTGGAAGAGGAACTGGGGAATCTGGCGACCTTAACCGATGTGGTAAAAGGAAGCGACACGTTATCAGCAACGCTTGATGGCAACCTCGCAGAAGATGACATCATCGCGGTGCTTTGCTTTGTCATTGAAGCCGACCAAATTGAATTCGAAACCGTCAGCGCAGAGCCTGTGGCAGCTGAAGCTGATGAGGTGGCTGTTGTCATTGAGCCGCAGCCGGTTGCTGTGGCACCTGCGGTGAAAGCTACCGCCAGTGAAGCACCACATAGCCGCGCGGAACGTGAAAAACCCGCCCGCGCCAGCGAGTCGACCAGTATCCGCGTAGCAGTTGAAAAGGTTGATCAGCTTATTAACCTGGTTGGCGAGTTGGTGATCACGCAGTCGATGCTGGCCCAGCGCTCTAACGAACTGGATCCTGTCAATCACGGCGATCTCATCACCAGTATGGGTCAGTTACAACGTAACGCCCGAGATTTGCAAGAGTCGGTGATGTCGATTCGTATGATGCCAATGGAGTACGTGTTCAGCCGTTTCCCTCGTCTGGTGCGCGATCTGGCCGGTAAGCTGGGTAAACAGGTCGAGCTGACGCAGGTTGGTAGCTCAACCGAACTCGATAAGAGCCTGATTGAACGCATCATCGATCCGTTGACGCACCTGGTGCGTAACAGCCTCGACCATGGTATCGAATTGCCGGAAAAACGCCTTGAATCCGGCAAAAGCCCAATCGGCAATCTGACGCTTTCCGCGGAGCATCAGGGCGGGAATATTTGTATTGAAGTGACCGATGATGGCGCTGGCCTGAACCGCGAACGTATCCTGGCTAAAGCTGTCTCTCAGGGCATGCCGATCCACGAAAACATGAGCGATGACGAAGTGGGTATGCTGATCTTCGCTCCAGGCTTTTCGACCGCCGAACAGGTGACGGATGTTTCCGGACGCGGCGTGGGTATGGATGTGGTGAAGCGAAATATCCAGGAGATGGGCGGCCATGTTGAGATCCAGTCTAAACAGGGACAGGGGACCACTATTCGCATTCTGCTGCCGCTGACGCTGGCGATCCTCGACGGGATGTCCGTGCGTGTGGCCGATGAGGTCTTCATTCTGCCACTGAATGCCGTTATGGAATCGCTGCAACCGCGCGAAGAAGATCTCCATCCGCTGGCCGGAGGAGAGCGCGTTCTGGAAGTGCGTGGCGAATATTTACCGCTGGTTGAGTTGTGGAAAGTCTTTGAGGTTGAAGGCGCTAAAACTGAAGCGACTCAGGGCATAGTGGTCATTTTACAAAGTGCAGGGCGTCGCTATGCGCTGCTGGTGGATCAGTTAATTGGCCAACACCAGGTGGTGGTCAAAAACCTGGAAAGCAACTACCGCAAAGTGCCAGGTATTTCTGCTGCAACGATCCTCGGCGACGGCAGCGTCGCGCTGATTGTCGATGTCTCTGCATTGCAGGGGTTAAACCGCGAACAACGTGTGGCGATCACAGCCGCCTGATTGAGTGAGAAGGGAATAATATGACCGGTATGAGTAATGTAACTAAACTGGCCGGCGAACCGTCAGGTCAGGAATTCCTCGTGTTTACGCTGGGGGATGAAGAGTACGGTATCGATATCCTGAAAGTGCAGGAAATCCGTGGTTATGATCAGGTGACGCGCATCGCTAACACGCCAGCGTTTATCAAAGGCGTCACAAACCTGCGTGGTGTGATTGTGCCTATCGTCGACCTGCGCGTGAAATTTAGCCAGAGCGATGTGGATTACAACGAAAACACCGTGGTGATCGTGCTGAATCTGGGTCAGCGTGTGGTTGGCATTGTGGTAGATGGCGTCTCGGATGTGCTGTCGCTGACAACGGATCAAATCCGTCCGGCACCGGAGTTTGCGGTCACGCTGTCAACGGAATATTTGACGGGATTGGGTGCGCTGGGTGACCGGATGCTGATTCTGGTCAACATTGAGAAGCTGCTGAACAGCGAAGAAATGGCGCTGCTGGATATTGCCGCTTCCCACGTCGCATAATCGTCATAACTCATCCGGCCTACAATGATTGCTGTTGCAGGCCGGATTAGCGTAGCGCATCCGGCAGATTTCCCTCTTACGCTTCCCGCTCAACCAGCTCCGGTTCTTCTTCCAGTAAACCTTCATCCTGCGCCAGCATCGCCGTTGCAATCCCGTTACCTAATACGTTGATTGCTGAACGTCCCATATCCAGGAAGTGGTCAATTCCCATCAGCAACAGGATCCCGGCGACCGGAATGTTAAAGCTCGGGATGGTTGCAGCCAACACTACCAGTGCTGAACGTGGCACACCGGCAATCCCTTTGGACGCCAGCATCAGCGTCAGCATCAGGACGGTGATTTCTGCGAAGGATAGGTGGATGTTATAGGCCTGCGCGATAAACATAGAGGCAAATGAACAATAGACCATGGAACCGACCAGGTTAAACGAATAACCGATAGGTAGCACGAATGACACGATGTTGGGTGAGCAGCCAAATTTAGTTAATTGCTCCAGCGTTTTCGGATAAGCGGCCTCAGAGCTGCTGGTGGTGAATGCGACCAAAACCGGGTCTTTCAGCATGCTCACCAGGCGAAATACCTCTTTTTTCAGCATGACATATCCCACAGCCAGGAGAACCAGGCAGGTCAGCAAAATCGCCACATAGTAGCCGCCGATAAACGACGCATAGTTAAGCAGGATCCCCAGCCCTTGGGTGGAGATGACGGAAGAGATGGCGGCAAAAATAGCCAGCGGCGCAACGTACATCACGTAGCCGGTCACTTTCAGCATAATGTGGGAAACCACATCCAGCGCGGCAACCAGTGGAGCGTTAAATTTCTCTCCGAGCGATGCGCCACCAATACCGAAGAACATTGAGAACACCACAATTTGCAGGATCTCATTGTTAGCCATCGCTTCGGCGATGCTGGTTGGAATGGTATGCGTCAGAAAACCTTTCAGGCTCATGCCGCCCACGGCGAGACCGGTGTCGGTGGCTTCCAGTGGGATCGCCAGGTTCAGCCCGCTGCCGGGTTGCTCAAGGGAAACCACAAACAGACCGACCAGGATAGACAATATAGAAGAGCTGATAAACCAGATCATCGCTTTCCCGCCCACACGACCGATGGTGGACGTTTCCCCCAGACGCATAATACCAACTGTCAGGGTGCTGAATACTAAAGGCGCGATCACCATCTTAATCAGACGTAAAAAGATGTCGGTGAGAAGCGTAATATTATCGGCCCAGGCGGTTACAACGCCGGGGGAGGCATAAGAGTGGATCACCGCACCCGACAGGATCCCCGCCAGCATGAAGATCACGATAAACAACGTGAGTTTGTTTGCATTTGCCACTAAAAAGCCCTCAGTAAGGATTTAACATTTATTGATCGGTTACTCATTTTTTATACTTATTAAGTGGTAACGAGGTATTCATCATATAAATTGGATTAAAGCGTAAGCGGATACAACTTTTTTTAATTTTTTATCCATTTTGTTGTGGTATTTACGATGCGTATGTGTGATCTCAATCACATAAAAATGCGTACTTCGGCCATTCTGGCCGTGCTCATCGATGAAAATAAATGTTATTTACATGATAATTATGGTGTTTTTATGTGAATGATTTGTGGTTGCTGCGCACCCGTTTTATCTTCCCCTCGCCAGGCTTCACATCCCTTCAGGATTTCCTTTTCGCAAACGTAAAGTTATCTCAGCGAGTGCCGATAACGTTGATAACTCGTTTTCAGGAAGGTGCCTTATGTTTAACCGTATCCGCGTTGTCACAATGCTGATGATGGTGCTGGGGGTTTTCGCACTGCTACAGCTTGTTTCCGGTGGTCTGTTGTTTTCTTCATTGCAGCAGAATCAGCAAAGTTTTGTTATTTCTAACGATCTTCGACAGCAGCAAAGTGAACTCACCTCAACATGGGATCTGATGCTGCAGACACGAATCAATTTAAGCCGTTCTTCTGCGCGCATGATGATGGATGCGTCTAACCAGCAAAGCAGCGCTAAAAACGATCTGCTGAAGAATGCGAAAGCATCGCTGGCGCAGGCTGAAACGCATTACGCAAAATTTAAAAACATCACACCGTTGCCGGAAATGGCAGAAGCCAGCGGCAACGTCGAGGAAAAATATCAGCAGTACCATGCTGCCCTGGCAGAACTGGTTCAGTTTCTGGAAAGCGGCAATATGGACGCCTACTTCGCGCAGCCTACGCAGGGAATGCAAAACGCGCTCGGCGAGGCGCTGGGCAAGTACGCCAGCGTTAGCGAAAAGCTTTACGTCCAGGCATTTGATCAAAGCGCGCGGGATTACCATTTCGCCCAATGGCAGCTTGGCGTGTTGGCCGTCGTGCTGGTGCTGATTCTGGTGGTGGTCTGGTACGGCATCCGTCATACCCTGCTTAATCCTCTGTCCCGTGTCATTGCCCATATCCGGGAAATCGCCAGCGGTAACCTAACCGCAACTCTCGCTGTTAGCGGTCGTAACGAAATCGGCGAGCTGGCCAGTACGGTTGATCATATGCAGCGCTCCTTGACGGAAACCGTCACCCTGGTGCGTGAAGGCTCTGATGCGATTTATTCCGGTACCAGCGAAATTGCCAGCGGAAACACTGACCTTTCATCTCGTACGGAACAGCAGGCGTCTGCACTGGAAGAGACCGCAGCCAGCATGGAACAGTTGACCGCAACCGTGAAGCAAAACGCGGACAACGCGCGTCAGGCCTCGCAACTGGCGAAAAGCGCGTCCGATACCGCGCAGCATGGCGGCAAAGTGGTTGATAGCGTGGTGAACACCATGCACGAAATCGCCGATAGCTCGAAGAAAATCGCCGACATCATCAGCGTCATCGATGGCATTGCCTTTCAGACCAACATTCTCGCACTGAACGCGGCGGTTGAAGCAGCGCGTGCCGGTGAGCAAGGCCGCGGCTTTGCTGTGGTGGCGGGTGAAGTGCGTAATCTGGCAAGCCGCAGTGCGCAGGCGGCGAAAGAGATTAAGGCATTGATTGAAGATTCCGTTTCCCGGGTTGATACCGGTTCCGTACTGGTAGAAAGCGCCGGCGAAACGATGAACGATATCGTCAATGCCGTGACGCGGGTGACAGACATTATGGGCGAGATTGCCTCGGCATCTGACGAGCAAAGCCGGGGGATTGATCAGGTTGCGCTCGCGGTCTCTGAAATGGATCGTGTTACGCAGCAAAACGCCTCATTGGTACAGGAGTCAGCTGCCGCAGCGGCCGCTCTTGAAGAACAGGCCAGTCGCTTAACGCAGTCGGTATCGACTTTCCGTCTTGCGTCACGTCCGGCCTCGACAAAACCGCGCGATACACGATTACCTGCAGCCCCGAGCGCATCCTATCCGCGCCAGAGCATTGAACAAGATACGAATTGGGAAACATTTTGACTGATAGTTAAACCGCGGCCAGTGCCGCCCGATGGGAGCGTTGATGTTTAATCGTATTCGAATTTCGACCACGCTGTTTTTGATTTTGATCCTCTGCGGAGTTTTGCAGATTGGCAGTAATGGCTTGTCCTTCTGGGCATTTCGGGACGGTTTTCAGAACCTGAATCAGGTCGAACGGAGTAATCAGCAACGCGCTGCGCTGGCCCAAACCCGCGCTGTGTTATTACAGGCCAGTACGGCCCTTAATAAGGCAGGGACGCTGACCGCCCTGAGCTATCCGCCAGAGGACATCAAAACGCTGATGACCCTCGCGCGCGATAGCCTGACGCAGTCTGAATTGATGTTTAAACGCTTTATGGCGACGTCGGATTCGACGGAGCAAGGCAAGGCGCTGTTTGGCGCAACGGAGAATAGCTTCAGCCAGTGGCACAGCGCTCTCGCGCATCAGGCAACCTGGCTTGAAAACAATCAGTTGTCAGATTTTCTGACCGCGCCGGTGCAGGCGGCTCAGGATGCTTTTGATGCGAATGTGAATGCGTGGCAGAGCAACATTGACAGCGTGTTGCAAACGGCGGGGGAGCAGAGTCAGCGTAATTACCATATGTCGGGGGTGATTTTCGCCACCATGGTGGTACTGGCGGCACTGCTCACCAGCGGTGCGCTGTTCTGGTCACGCAAGATGATCGTTCAGCCGCTGGCGATTATTGGCAGCCATTTCGACAGTATTGCCGCGGGGAACCTGGCACGACCGGTAGCAGTTTATGGGCGCAATGAGATCTCGGCTATTTTTGCCAGCCTGCAGAAGATGCAACAGGCGTTACGCGAAACGGTAAGTGACGTTCGTCAGGGCAGCTCAGCCATGCATAGCGGTATTTCAGAAATCGCGATGGGCAATAACGATTTGTCTTCACGGACTGAACAGCAGGCGGCTGCGCTGGCGCAAACGGCGGCCAGCATGGAACAACTGACCGCCACCGTCGGCCAGAACGCTGATAACGCGCGCCAGGCATCAGGAATCGCCAAAAGTGCGGCAGACACAGCGCATAAAGGTGGCGAGCAGACGTCCCGGGTCGCCAGCACCATGCATGAGATTTCTGCCAGCTCGCAGAAAATCGGCGACATTATCGGGGTGATTGACAGCATTGCCTTCCAGACCAATATCCTGGCGTTGAATGCCGCGGTAGAGGCCGCCAGAGCGGGGGAGCAAGGGCGTGGTTTTGCCGTCGTCGCCGGAGAAGTGCGCAATCTGGCAAGCCGTAGCGCACAGGCGGCGAAAGAAATTAAGGGACTGATTGAGGAATCCGTCACCCGGGTGCATCAGGGATCGCAACTGGTGGATATGGCGTCGCGCACGATGACGGAAATTGTCAGTTCGGTGACCCGGGTTAACGACATCATGGGCGAGATTGCCTCGGCATCCGATGAACAGCGCAGAGGCATTGAGCAGGTGGCGCAGGCCGTCAGCCAGATGGACTCTGTGACGCAGCAAAACGCCGGTCTGGTGGAAGAAGCCGCATCCGCCGCCGGACAACTTGCGACGCAGGCCGATCATCTTTCTGCTTGTGTCGCATTTTTTAAACTTGAAGAGCAAACCGTAGCAAAACAAGAGTTGGCGCAGCCTCAGGTTGCGCCCGTTGTATCCTGAATGTGATTGAGAAGGCGCTATGACATCATCTCTGCCCTCCGGGCAAACGTCATTATTGTTACAGATGACACAGCGCCTCGCGCTGTCTGACGCGCATTTTCGTCGGATATGTCAATTAATCTACCAGCGTGCGGGGATCGTACTGGCCGACCATAAGCGGGACATGGTTTATAACCGCCTGGTTCGTCGTCTGCGTACCCTGGGGCTGGATGACTTTGGTCGCTATCTCAGCATGCTGGAAGCTAACCAGAACAGCGCTGAGTGGCAGGCTTTTATTAACTCCCTGACTACCAACCTGACCGCTTTTTTTCGCGAAGGGCATCATTTTCCGGTGCTGTCAGATCATGCTCGTCGGCGCAACGGTGAATACCGCGTCTGGAGCGCGGCGGCGTCAACCGGAGAAGAACCCTACAGCATTGCGATTACGCTTGCCGATACCTTAGGTATGGCACCGGGCCGCTGGCGTGTTTTTGCCAGCGACATTGATACCGAAGTGCTGGAAAAGGCCAGAAATGGCATTTATCGCCTTGATGAGCTAAAGACGCTGTCACCCCAGCAGCTGCAGCGTTATTTCATGCGCGGCACCGGACCGCATGAAGGGCTGGTACGCGTTCGGCAGGAACTGGCAGGTCATGTTGAATTTTCCAGCGTGAATTTACTGGATAAGCAGTACAACGTGCCAGGACCGTTCGACGCCATATTTTGTCGTAACGTTATGATCTATTTCGATAAAACGACTCAACAGGACATTTTGCACCGTTTTGTTCCACTTCTTAAACCTGACGGGCTGCTGTTTGCAGGTCATTCAGAAAACTTTAGCAACCTTGTGCGCGAGTTTAGCCTGCGTGGACAGACCGTGTATGCGCATGCGCCAGGTAAGGATAAAGCATGAGTAAAATCAGGGTGTTGTCGGTAGATGATTCTGCATTGATGCGTCAAATCATGACCGAAATTATTAACAGTCACAGTGATATGGAAATGGTGGCGACGGCGCCGGATCCGTTGGTCGCCCGGGATTTAATCAAAAAATACAATCCCGACGTCCTGACGCTGGACGTGGAAATGCCGCGCATGGACGGCCTCGACTTTCTTGAGAAGTTGATGCGTCTGCGTCCGATGCCGGTAGTCATGGTTTCTTCGCTGACCGGTAAAGGTTCAGAGGTCACGCTGCGGGCGCTGGAGCTGGGGGCAATTGATTTTGTCACCAAACCGCAACTGGGGATCCGCGAAGGAATGCTGGCGTATAGCGAGATGATTGCGGAGAAAATCCGCACCGCATCGCGGGCAAAACTGGCGGCCCATAAGCCCATGGCTGCACCGACGACCTTGAAGGCAGGGCCATTACTCAGTTCGGAAAAATTGCTGGTGATTGGGGCGTCAACCGGAGGAACAGAGGCAATTCGCCATGTACTCCAGCCATTGCCGCTTTCAAGTCCGGGTATTCTTATTACCCAGCATATGCCGCCAGGATTTACCCGTTCGTTCGCAGAACGTCTGAACAAACTGTGCCAGATAACCGTGAAAGAGGCAGAGGACGGAGAGCGCGTACTTCCAGGGCATGCGTATATCGCGCCGGGTGACAAGCATATGGAACTGGCGCGCAGCGGCGCGAACTATCAAATCAAAATTCATGACGGTCCGCCGGTTAATCGGCATCGGCCTTCAGTGGATGTGCTGTTCCATTCGGTGGCGAAACATGCGGGGCGCAATGCCGTCGGGGTGATCCTGACCGGTATGGGCAACGATGGCGCAGCCGGAATGTTAGCGATGAATCAGGCGGGAGCCTGGACCATTGCGCAAAACGAAGCAAGTTGTGTGGTGTTCGGCATGCCGCGCGAGGCCATCAATATGGGTGGCGTAAGCGAAGTGGTCGATCTTAGCCAGGTGAGCCAGCAAATGCTGGTGAAAATTAGTGCCGGACAGGCAATACGTATTTGAATCAGGAGTTTATTTTTATGGCGGATAAAGAGCTTAAGTTTTTGGTTGTGGATGACTTTTCCACCATGCGTCGCATCGTGCGTAACCTGCTTAAAGAGCTGGGATTCAACAATGTTGAAGAGGCTGAAGATGGCGTGGATGCGCTGAACAAGCTGCAGGCTGGGGGATTCGGCTTTGTTATTTCTGACTGGAACATGCCGAACATGGATGGACTGGAACTGCTGAAAACCATCCGTGCCGATGGCGGGATGGCTTCTCTGCCGGTGCTGATGGTCACGGCAGAAGCGAAAAAAGAGAACATCATTGCGGCAGCACAGGCAGGTGCCAGTGGCTATGTCGTGAAACCGTTCACGGCGGCGACGCTGGAAGAAAAACTGAATAAAATCTTTGAGAAACTGGGCATGTGAGGGTGTGATGATGATGCAACCACAAATTAAACCTGCTGACGAACACTCTGCCGGGGACATCATCGCGCGCATCGGCAGTTTGACCCGAATGCTGCGCGACAGCTTGCGTGAACTGGGGCTGGATCAGGCCATTGCCGAAGCGGCAGAAGCGATTCCTGATGCCCGCGATCGTCTCGATTATGTTGTGCAGATGACCGCGCAGGCGGCGGAGCGTGCGCTAAACAGCGTAGAAGCTTCGCAGCCGCATCAGGACGCGATGGAAAAAGGGGCCAAAGACCTGACCAAACGCTGGGATGAATGGTTCGAAAATCCGATCGAACTGTCCGATGCTCGTGAACTGGTCACCGATACCCGTCAGTTCCTTGGTGATGTGCCTGGACATACCAGCTTTACCAATGCCCAGTTGCTGGACATCATGATGGCGCAGGATTTCCAGGATCTCACCGGACAGGTCATCAAGCGCATGATGGATGTTATCCAGGAAATTGAACGTCAGCTGCTGATGGTTCTGTTGGAAAACATTCCGGAACAGGGCGCACGTCCAAAACGTGAAAACGAAAGCTTGCTTAACGGCCCGCAGGTTGACGCCTCGAAAGCCGGTGTAGTGGCAAGTCAGGATCAGGTTGACGACCTGCTGGATAGCCTCGGGTTCTGATGAGTATTTGCCGGATGTGAGGCGTGGGCCTCTCATCCGGCTTACGCGCAATTCTGCTTAAAGCCATAAATCCCGTCTTTTTTACCGCTTACTCTTCCCATTGCTGGATAGCTGTTCTGGCATCATTCTCGCCTATATCTCTATCCAGGGTCTGATGCGTGGCAGAAGAAAGCGACGACGACAAAACAGAAGCCCCCACACCCCACCGACTTGAAAAAGCGCGGGAAGAAGGGCAGATCCCCCGATCCAAAGAGCTAACCTCACTGCTTATTTTGCTGGTGGGTGTGTGCATTATCTGGATAGGTGGGGAGTCGCTTGCCCGCAGACTGGCTGGCATGCTGTCGGCCGGATTACGTTTTGACCATAGCATGGTTAACGACCCGAATCTGATCCTCAGCCAAATCATCCTGCTGATTAAAGACGCGATGATTGCGCTGTTGCCGTTGATTACCGGCGTCGTTTTGGTGGCTTTAATCTCCCCGGTGATGCTTGGCGGCTTGATTTTCAGCGGTAAATCCCTGCAACCCAAATTCTCGAAGCTGAATCCGCTGCCGGGCATTAAGCGCATGTTTTCCGCGCAAACCGGCGCAGAACTGCTCAAAGCGATACTGAAGTCCACGTTAGTGGGAAGCGTGGCCGGATTTTATCTCTGGCATAACTGGCCGGCGATGATGCGTCTGATGGCGGAGTCACCGATTACGGCGATGGGCAACGCCCTGGATTTAGTCGGTATGTGTGCACTACTGGTGGTACTTGGCGTTATTCCGATGGTGGGGTTCGACGTCTTTTTCCAGATCTATAGCCATGTGAAAAAGCTACGTATGTCGCGTCAGGATATCCGCGATGAATTTAAGCAAAGCGAAGGTGACCCGCACGTTAAGGGCAAAATTCGTCAAATGCAGCGCGCGGCCGCTCAGCGTCGCATGATGGCGGATGTGCCGAAAGCAGACGTTATTGTCACTAACCCTACGCACTACTCAGTGGCGTTGAAGTATGACGAGAACAAAATGAGCGCGCCGAAAGTTGTTGCGAAAGGGGCCGGGCTGGTTGCGCTGCGCATCCGTGAAATTGGCGCAGAGCACCGTGTCCCGACATTAGAAGCGCCGCCACTGGCGCGTGCGCTCTATCGCCATGCTGAAATTGGTCAGCAAATACCGGGTCAATTGTATGCCGCCGTTGCTGAAGTACTGGCATGGGTATGGCAGCTAAAACGCTGGCGTCTGGCTGGCGGCAAGCGTCCACCACAACCTGAAAACCTTCCGGTGCCTGAAGCACTGGATTTCATGAACGAGAAGAATACTGATGGCTAATCTGGTCGCGATGCTGCGTCTGCCCAGCAACCTGAAATCCACGCAATGGCAAATCCTTGCCGGACCGATCCTCATCCTGCTGATCCTGTCGATGATGGTGCTGCCGCTGCCGGCTTTCGTCCTCGATTTGCTGTTCACATTTAACATTGCGCTGTCGATCATGGTGCTGCTGGTGGCGATGTTCACCCAGCGTACGCTGGAGTTTGCCGCATTCCCGACGATTTTGCTGTTTACCACATTATTACGCCTGGCGCTGAACGTCGCGTCGACCCGTATCATTTTGATGGAAGGACACACCGGCGCAGCGGCGGCGGGGAAGGTAGTTGAAGCCTTTGGTCACTTCCTGGTGGGCGGTAACTTTGCGATCGGCATCGTGGTCTTCGTGATTCTCGTCATCATTAACTTTATGGTAATCACCAAAGGTGCCGGACGTATCGCCGAGGTTGGCGCTCGCTTCGTGCTGGACGGAATGCCCGGCAAGCAGATGGCGATTGATGCGGATTTGAATGCCGGTCTGATTGGCGAAGATGAAGCTAAAAAACGACGCTCGGAAGTGACCCAGGAAGCGGATTTTTACGGCTCAATGGACGGTGCGAGTAAATTCGTCCGTGGAGACGCCATCGCCGGTATTTTGATCATGGTGATCAACGTGGTCGGCGGTCTGTTAGTTGGGGTGTTGCAGCATGGTATGAGCATGGGCAGCGCTGCGGAAAGTTATACCCTGCTGACCATCGGTGACGGGCTGGTGGCACAAATTCCTGCGCTGGTTATCTCTACCGCGGCGGGCGTTATCGTGACCCGCGTGAGTACCGACCAGGACGTAGGCGAACAGATGGTGACCCAACTGTTCAGTAACCCCAGCGTCATGTTGCTCAGTGCGGCGGTACTTGGACTTTTGGGTCTGGTTCCGGGCATGCCGAACCTGGTGTTTCTGATGTTTACTGCCGCATTGTTGGCTCTGGCATGGTGGATGCGCGGTCGTGAGCAAAAAGCGCCAGATGAACCGCAGCCGGTGAAAATGCCGGAAAACAACTCCGTGGTGGAAGCCACATGGAACGACGTGCAGCTGGAAGATTCGCTGGGCATGGAGGTTGGTTACCGCCTGATCCCAATGGTGGATTTTCAACAAGATGGTGAGTTGCTGGGGCGAATTCGCAGTATTCGTAAGAAATTTGCCCAGGATATGGGCTTCCTGCCGCCGGTGGTACACATTCGAGACAATATGGATCTGCAGCCGGCCCGCTATCGAATTTTGATGAAAGGGGTAGAGATTGGCAGCGGTGACGCCTATCCGGGACGCTGGCTGGCCATTAACCCGGGTACCGCCGCCGGGTCGCTACCGGGTGAGAAAACGGTCGATCCGGCGTTCGGACTGGACGCTATCTGGATTGAAAGCGCATTGAAGGAACAGGCGCAGATTCAGGGCTTTACGGTGGTTGAAGCCAGTACTGTTGTCGCTACTCATCTAAACCACCTGATTGGGCAGTTCGCCGCTGAGCTGTTTGGCCGTCAGGAAGCGCAGCAGTTACTGGATCGAGTGTCGCAGGAGATGCCAAAGCTGACGGAAGATCTGGTGCCGGGCGTTGTGACGCTCACCACGCTGCATAAAGTGCTGCAGAACTTACTGGACGAGAAAGTACCGATTCGCGATATGCGCACCATCCTTGAAACACTGGCGGAACATGCGCCGCTGCAAAACGATCCGCATGAGCTTACCGCGGTCGTCCGTGTTGCGTTAGGACGCGCCATCACTCAGCAGTGGTTCCCGGGTAATGAAGAGGTTCAGGTTATCGGTCTTGATACTCCGCTCGAGCGTTTGCTGCTGCAAGCGCTGCAGGGGGGCGGCGGCCTGGAGCCTGGGCTTGCAGACCGACTGCTGGCCCAGACTCAGGAAGCGCTGTCCCGGCAGGAAATGTTGGGCGCGCCGCCAGTCTTGCTGGTTAATCACGCGTTACGTCCGTTACTGGCGCGGTTTTTACGTCGCAGCATCCCGCAGTTGGTGGTGTTATCGAATATGGAGCTTTCCGATAACCGCCATATCCGCATGACGGCGACCATTGGAGGTAAATAATGCGTAAGTTACTGTGGTTGTTGTTTTTTCCTCTGGTGGCGCAGGCCGCTGGAGAAGGGGCCTGGCAGGCAAGTGGTATGGGGATCACCTTAAATCACCGTGGCCAGTCAGCCTCGTCTGATCCTTTGGTTCCCAGCCAGCCGGTCTCAGGCTTGATGACGCTGGTGGCCTGGCGCTATGAGCTGAATGGCCCCACGCCCGCAGGTTTGCGGGTGCGTTTATGTTCTCAGTCCCGTTGTGTCGAGCTGGACGGGCAAAGTGGGACCACCAACGGGTTCAATAACGTTCCGGCCATTGAACCGATGCATTTTGTCTGGGAGGTCCCCGGCGGTGGTCGCCTGATCCCCGCGTTACGCATTCAGAGCAATCAGGTGATTGTGAACTACCGTTAACACCCTCCGTCATTCAGACCAGCAGTTGAAACTGCTGGTTGTTTCAACATTTCAGTCTCTCACTCAATTAAATAGAAACGCCGTTTTATAAAATAAGTGACGTACGTTGCCGGACTCTTTGCATTCTTGCCATTTCACGAATCCTTCTGGCAGAAATAGAAAGGTTTCACTTCCTGTTAGCTTTTACTGTGACCCTATAAGGATGCCCATTGTCAAAGCGAGGATTGCGGGGCCTCCAAAAAAGCTTCTGCGCCGTAACAGGGGCAAGTCTCAGCATTGAATCCGACATTGACAGAGGTTAAGTAAATGATTGTTTACCCGGTTAAACATAGCCCGTTATTGCGCCAGCCAGAACATTTTATTACCAGGGATGAATTAAAAACGCTGATCAAAAAGGTGACGCATAACCTGGTCAATATTCATGACGAAACCGGCGAGTTTTTGCTGCGTCTGGACGATGGACGCGTAATTGATACTAAAGGCTGGGCGGGATGGGAGTGGACACACGGCGTCGGCCTGTACGGGATGTATCAGTACTATCTGCAAACCGGCGATGAAACGATGCGCGATATCATCGATAGCTGGTTTGCCGAGCGTTTTGCTGAAGGTGCGACCACCAAAAACGTGAACACCATGGCGCCATTTTTAACGTTGGCGTATCGCTATGAAGAGACGCGTAACCCAGCGTATCTGCCGTGGCTCGACAGCTGGGCTGAGTGGGCAATGCATGAGATGCCGCGTACCGAATTTGGTGGTATGCAACACATCACGCTGGCGGAAGAAAACCATCAACAGATGTGGGATGACACGCTGATGATGACGGTTTTACCGCTGGCGAAGATTGGCAAGCTACTCAATCGCCCGGACTACATCGAAGAGGCAACGTATCAGTTCCTGCTGCACGTGCAAAACCTGATGGATAAAGAAACGGGGCTGTGGTTCCACGGCTGGAGCTATGAAGGAAATCATAACTTTGCTAATGCCCGCTGGGCGCGTGGCAACAGTTGGTTAACTATCGTGATCCCGGACTTCCTCGAATTACTTGATTTACCGGAAAACAATGCTGTTCACCGCTATCTGGTACAGGTCCTGAACGCGCAAATCGCGGCGCTGGCGAAATGCCAGGATGAAAGTGGGTTGTGGCATACCTTGCTGGACGACCCTCAGTCGTATCTGGAAGCATCGGCAACTGCCGGATTTGCCTATGGGATCCTCAAAGCAGTACGTAAACGCTATGTTGGGCAAGAGTATGCGCTGGTGGCCGAAAAAGCCATTCGCGGCATTGTGCAGCATATTTCGCCGGAAGGTGAACTGCTGCACACCTCGTTTGGTACCGGGATGGGACATAATCTTGATTTCTACCGCAACATCCCTCGGACCTCCATGCCTTACGGACAGGCGATGGCGATGCTGTGCCTTACCGAATACTTGCGAAAGTATTTTTGATATCGGTATTCAATGGCGATACCGCTATCGGACCTGATTGTTCAGTCGTCACTGTTTGTACCGTGTTGTCCTGCGGGGCAAACAGATGATCCATGATTTGACGCATAACCGGCGCGGCGGTGACACCATCGCTGCCGCCGTTTTCCAGAATTAACGCCACCGCGACCTTCGGGTTCTTATAGGGTGCAAATGCGGTATAGAACACGTGGTCGCGCAAGCGGACAGGGATCATCTTCGCATTGTAGGTCTGATTTTCTTTCAGGCTAAAGACCTGCGAGGTGCCGCTTTTTGCCGCAATGCCGTAAGGCGCGGTGTGAAAGAACTTATAACCTGTACCATTTGGTTCATTCGCCATGCCGAACATCGCCTGACGCACCAGTCCCCAGTAGGGCGATGAGGCCGAGGCGATTTGTGAAGGTGCTTCTGGAGCCTGATACGGCGTAATGGTTTTGCCGCTCTCTTCATCGAGCAGCAGGTGAGGGACGATAACCTTGCCGTTGTTAATCAGTGCGACCATGGCTTTTACCATCTGGATAGGCGTGGCAATCCAGTAGCCCTGACCGATGCCAACTGAAATAGTGTCCCCCTGATACCAGGCTTTTTTGTGTACTTTTTGCTTCCATTCACGGCTCGGGAGCAGGCCGTTATACTCCTCATCAAGATCGATGCCGGTCGGTTTACCGTAACCAAACTGGCTGAGCATGCTGTTAATCCGGTCGATCCCCATCATATACGCTACCTGATAGAAGAACGTATCGGCAGACTCTTCTATCGCTTTGGTGACATCCAACATACCGTGGCCCGTTTTTTTCCAGTCACGGTAATGTCGCTCGGTGCCGGGTAGCGTCCAGGTAGGGGCACCGAAGAAACTGGTCTGCGGCGTGATCACACCGTTCAGTAATGCCGACATCGCCATATACGGTTTGACCGTTGAAGCGGGAGGGTACAATCCCTGCGTGACGCGGTTGATTAATGGCAGGTCTTTATCCTGGAGTAGCTTGTTATAGTCCTGATAGCTGATGCCTTTGACAAATGGATTAGGGTCGTAGCTGGGGTTTGAGACCATCGCCAGTACGGAACCGTCGTGTGGATCTTCAACCAAAACGGCGGCACGCTGGCCAGCCAACAAGCTCTCAATGTATTGCTGTAAATGTAAATCCAGCGTCAGATGGATATCTTTTCCGGCAACGGGCGGCACATCTTTGATCAGGCGTACGATGCGTCCGTGGTTATCTACTTCCACCTCCTGATAACCGGTCTTTCCATGCAGTTCGTTTTCGTAATAGCGCTCAATACCTTGCTTACCGATGTTGTGATCGGCGGCGTAGTTCTCCGCCAGACCTTTTTGATCCAGTGCTTTCAGGTCGTTGTCATTGATTTTTGAAACATAACCCAGGACATGCGCCAGCGCCGCGCCATAGGGATACTGGCGGTCTTCGTAACTATTGATGTTGACGCCGCTAAAATGAAACTGGTTTACCGAGAAACGGGCGATTTCGACATCGGTTAGCGCATTTTTTAGCACCACAGGACGATAGCGGCTGCTGGTTTTCAGCTCATGGCGAAACTGGTCTATGTCATCAGGAGTGAGGTCAACGATCGGCGTGAGCTGCTGGAGTAACGCATTCATATCGCTGATTTTATACGGCGTAACAGAAATATCGTACCAGGTAACGTTGCGCACCAGCGGGATGCCGTTGCGATCGTAAATCATGCCGCGCGTTGGGGCGACGGGCAGCATTTTGATGTCGTTTGCATTCGACCGGGTGGTGTAATACTGGTGCTGACAGATTTGTAAGTTATACAGATTGTAAATCAGGATGCCAAAACAGATGACTACCAGGCCAAAGGCCACCAATACACGCCGCTGGAAGAGCTTTTCTTCCGCCTCAAAATCTCTGAATGTCATTGACCCGTACCCGATTAATTCGCCGCCTAATGATACGGAGGCTTAGACGGGATGACAGGCAAAAGATGTTCCATATCTCTAGGGAAATGTGTCATTCCTTGTGGGTTGTTACAAATTACAGTGAACGTAGCCGTTTCTCGTCGGCCTGATAGTGCTGCCTACGAGGGCGGTAATTCGGGGAAATAAAAAAACCCGCGACATAGCGCGGGCTTTCATATTACTTGAGGTGATTACATACGTTCTACTGTTTCGATACCCAGTGTATCCAGACCCAGCTTCAGCGTTTTCGCCGTCAGCTGTGCCAGTTTCAGTCGGCTGTTACGAATCTCTTCGTTTTCAGCGCTGAGAATAGGGCAGTGCTCGTAGAAGCCGGAGAACAGACCAGCAACGTCGTACAGGTAAGCACACATCACGTGTGGCGTACCTTCACGTGCAACGACGGTCAGCGTTTCTTCAAACTGCAGCAGACGTGCCGCCAGTTGAGCCTCGCGATCTTCGCTGATGACGACCTGCGCATTTGCCAGCGCGCTTTCGTCGATATCTGCTTTACGGAACACGGACAGTACGCGGGTATAAGCGTACTGCATATATGGCGCGGTGTTACCTTCGAACGCCAGCATGTTGTCCCAGTCGAAGATGTAGTCGGTAGTACGGTTTTTGGACAGATCCGCGTATTTCACTGCGCCGATACCGACCGCATTTGCCAGTTTTTCCAGTTCGTCGGCAGGCATGTCTGGGTTCTTCTCCGCGACCAGACGACGTGCGCGCTCCAGCGCTTCATCCAGCAGATCGGCCAGTTTAACCGTGCCGCCCGCGCGGGTTTTGAACGGTTTACCATCTTTGCCCAGCATCATACCGAACATGTGGTGTTCCAGCGGCACTGAATCCGGCACATACCCGGCTTTACGTACGATGGTCCAGGCCTGCATTAAGTGCTGATGCTGACGGGAGTCGATGTAATAAAGAACGCGATCGGCATGCAGGGTTTCGTAACGATACTTGGCGCAGGCGATGTCGGTTGTGGTGTAGAGATAGCCGCCATCTTTCTTCTGAATGATAACGCCCATCGGTTCGCCTTCCTTGTTCTTATACTCATCAAGGAATACGACGGTAGCGCCTTCGCTTTCAACAGCCAGGCCTTTCGCCTTCAGATCGGCGACGATGCCAGGCAGCATCGGGTTGTACAGGCTCTCGCCCATGACGTCGTCACGGGTCAGGGTAACGTTGAGGCGATCGTAGGTTAACTGGTTCTGCGACATGGTAATGTCGACCAGTTTGCGCCACATCTCGCGGAAGTATTCGTCACCGCCTTGCAGTTTCACAACATAACTACGGGCGCGTTCCGCGAAGGCTTCATCTTCGTCGTAATGTTTTTTCGCATCACGGTAGAAACCTTCCAGGTCAGCCAGCGCCATCTCTCCGGCATTTTCCTGCTGCTGTTTTTCCAGCCATGCGATGAGCATACCGAACTGAGTACCCCAGTCGCCGACGTGGTTAGCGCGAATAACGTTGTGACCGAGGAACTCCAGCGTACGCACCGCCGCGTCACCGATGATGGTGGAACGCAGGTGACCAACGTGCATCTCTTTCGCTACGTTAGGCGCGGAGTAGTCAACCACGACGGTTTGTTTAGCCGGTTGAGTGACGCCCAGACGATCGGAAGCCAGCGCCTGCTGAACGTGCTGCGCCAGAAATGCCGGATCGAGAAAAATATTGATAAAGCCCGGGCCTGCAATTTCAACTTTGCTGGCAATCCCGTTGAGATCCAGATGAGTCAGCACCTGCTCAGCCAGTTGTCGCGGCGCCATACCCAGTTTTTTAGCGACAGCCATCATGCCGTTAGCTTGATAGTCGCCGAACTGTACTTTTGCTGACTGACGAACCTGCGGTTCGCAATCTGCAGGCGCACCTGCAGCAATCATGGCCTGACTGACTTTTTCTGAGAGAAGAGCCTGAATATTCACCGGAATACCTTACATTTATGAAGCGGCCTAAAATTCACCGCACCAGTTTAAGAATTAAGGGCGGGAGTATACTGCAAATGCCCGTTGCCGTCAGCATTGTGTGTACCGCCAGTAGCCTGAAATATAAACAATGCAATGGCGTAAATTTATTCATGATGTGTTCGGAGAAAACAGCGGTTGGATGGCGCAGCGCAACAGAGTAAATTAGCGACTTTGAACATGGATATGAGCTTTTAATATGGCGAACTGGCAAACCGTTGCAGAACTACAGGATATTTCTGCAGATTTACCGCATTTCACGCAGGCATTAACGGAACTTTCTACCCGTCTTGGGCTGGATATCACAGGCCTGGAAGCCGATCACATTTCCTTGCGTTGCCATCAAAATACCACCGCAGAGCGCTGGCGTCGTGGGTTTGAACAGTGCGGTGAATTGTTGTCAGAAAACATCATTAACGGCAGACCAATTTGTCTTTTTAAACTGCATGAGCCGGTTTGTGTGCAACATTGGCAATTTTCCATCGTCGAACTGCCGTGGCCGGGCGAAAAACGCTACCCACATGAAGGCTGGGAACATATTGAAATTGTTCTGCCGGGAGAGGCGGAAACGCTGAATGCGCGCGCGCTGGCGCTGCTTTCCGATCACGGTCTGAGTCAACCGGGCATATTTGTGAAAACCAGCTCGCCAAAAGGAGAGCGTGAGCGTTTACCGAATCCGACGCTGGCGGTTAGCGATGGCAGCGTGACGATAAAATTCCATCCGTGGTCGATTGAAACCATTGTGGCAAGCGAACGTCAGGAGTGAGCATGGCTATACTGGAAATCTGCTGTTACAGCATGGAGTGCGCGCGCACGGCGCAGCAAAAAGTCGCGGATCGTATTGAACTATGCTCGGCACCCAAAGAAGGGGGCTTAACGCCGTCACTGGGCGTCTTGCGTTCCGTTCGCCAGCACATTTCGATTCCCGTCAATCCCATTATTCGCCCACGTGGAGGCGACTTTTACTACACCGAAGGTGAATTTGCTGCAATGCTGGATGATATTGCGATGGTCAGGGAACTGGGATTCTCAGGGCTGGTGACCGGCATTTTAGATGTGGATGGCAATGTCGATATGCCGCGCATGGAGAAAATAATGATCGCCGCCGGTTCGCTGCAAGTCACTTTTCATCGGGCCTTTGATATGTGTGCTAACCCACTCAATGCGCTTAAAAAATTAGCTGAGCTGGGCATCGCCAGAGTACTCACTTCAGGGCAAAAATCAGATGCGGCGCAAGGTTTAACAAAAATAATGGAACTTATTGCGCTGCCCGGTGCTCCAATCATTATGGCCGGAGCGGGGGTTCGCGCCTCGAATTTGTCCCTGCTCCTTGATGCTGGAGTGCAGGAAGTCCACAGTTCTGCCGGAGTATGGCTGGCTTCACCAATGCGTTATCGCAATTCGGGGTTGTCGATGTCTTCGGATGCGCAGGCGGATGAGTATTCGCGCTATGCGGTAGACGGGACGGCGGTTGCTGAAATGAAAGCAATCATTGCACACCATCAGGCCAGCTGATTTTACCGTTGCATCATGTCGCCCAATATGATGCTTGCTCGTACCAGGCCCCTGCAATTTCAACAGGGGCCTTTTTTTATCCTTTTATGTCTGATGGCGGCGATGCCTTATCAGGCCTACGGGAGTTGTAGGCCCGGTACGCGTAGCGTCACCGGGCAATCCATCACGGCTTACGCGCAATCAAGACAGCACGCAGCGGGGCGGGGTAACCTTCTACCGTTTTGCTGTGGTCGTTCGGGTCGAGGAAGTCGGACAGTGACTCGGTTACCATCCACTCAGTGCGGCGCTGCTCTTCGGTGGTGGTGACGCAGACATCGGCGATGCGCACATCAACAAAACCGCATTTTTCCAGCCAGTTTTTTAAAGCCAACGCAGATGGAATAAAGTAGACATTACGCATTTGCGCGTAGCGATCGCCCGGCACCAGTACGGTAGTTTCATCACCTTCGACCACCAGTGTTTCCAGCACCAGTTCGCCATCTTTAACCAACTGATCCTTTAACTGCCACAGGTGTTCCAGCGGCGAGCGGCGGTGATAAAGCACGCCCATGGAGAACACAGTGTCAAAGGCGTTGAGCGCTGGAAGTTGCTCAATGCCCAGCGGCAGCAGGTGAGCGCGCTGGTCATTGCCCAGCAGTTTACGCACCGCCTCAAACTGGCACAGAAACAGTTGCGTAGGATCGATGCCAACCGCCAGATGCGCCCCCGCGCCAATCATGCGCCACATGTGATAGCCACTGCCGCAGCCGACGTCAAGAATGGTCCGCCCGGTGAGATCAGACAAGTGCGGCAGGACACGATCCCATTTCCAGTCGGAACGCCATTCGGTATCGATGTTGACGCCGTACAGCGAGTACGGTCCTTTACGCCATGGCATCAGGTTCCGCATCAGGGTGTCGATGCGTTTAAGCTGGCCTTCGCTGAGCGGTTCTTTACTTTCTGCGGTAACGCTGTGTAGTAAGTCCAGACGATGCGGCATCAGCTCGGGCAGAAACTCGACGGCGTTTGACCATTGTTTAAATAAACCATGCTGATCGCGCTGCCAGGCAGCGATTTGCGCCGGAAGCGTTTCCAGCCAATGGGACAGATGATTTTTGGCAATCAACTGATAAAAGTTACCAAAATCGATCATGCGCCAACCTCAGCTTTCAACGCCACCAGAGAGCCAAAGTTGAAGCACTGGAACCACAATTCGCTGTGCTCAAAGCCAGCCTGATGCAGTCGCGCTTTGTGCGTTTCGACCGAGTCGGTCAGCATCACGTTCTCCAGCATGCTGCGCTTCTGGCTAATTTCCAGTTCGCTGTAGCCATTGGCCCGTTTGAAGTCGTGGTGCATGTTGAACAGCAGTTCGCCAACGTTAGCGTCTTCGAAACTGAATTTTTCAGACAGCACCAGCGCGCCGCCGGGATTCAACCCTTGATAAATCTTATCCAACAATGCCTGGCGCTCAGGTGGCTCAAGGAATTGCAGGGTAAAATTCAGCACCACCATCGAGGCGTTTTCGATAGTAATGTTGCGAATATCGCCTTCGACAACCTCAACCGGGGTCGGTGCCTTATAGGCATCAATATGACGACGGCAGCGCTCAACCATCGCCGGGGAGTTATCGACGGCAATAATTTTGCAATTCTCGTGATGAATATTGCGACGCACCGAGAGCGTCGCCGCGCCCAGAGAACAGCCCAGATCGTAGACCTGCGTGTTGGGTTGTACGAAACGTTCGGCCAGCATGCCAATCATAGATATGATATTGGAATAGCCAGGAACGGAACGCTGGATCATATCCGGGAAGACTTCAGCTACCCGTTCATCAAAGGTCCAGTCACCCAGACTGGCGATAGGCGCAGAAAAAAGCGTGTCGCGGTGAGACATAACGTAAAAATCCGGGAAAAATAAAGTGGCGTATTGTGCGCTAATGCAGGGAGAAAACCAACTCCCAGGGCATATACCAAAGATTCGCCAGCACCATTAGCAACAGCGAACACCAGGTTGCGCTCATGCCCGAACGGCGCCAGCGGAATAGTCGGTGGTGGAATCCGTAATAATGCATCAGACGTCCGGCAATCAACATCAGCCCGCAAATATGCACCATCCACGTCTCTGCGCCGTTCATTTCCATAAATAACAGCAGCACTAACGCGACGGGAATATATTCCACCGCATTACCGTGAATGCGGATAGCGCTTTGCAGTTCACTAAAACCTCCATCGCCATAGGCAACGCGATATTGCATGCGCAGGCGAACGACGTCAAAGGAGAACTTTATTAACAATAACGCACCCAATACGGCATAAAGCGCGCTTACCATACAAACTCCCTTTTAAAATGGCTGCTGGCACTGACTATGATAGGTGGCATTTTCAGAAAAGAGAAGATTGCTGTGGAATAGAGGGTGCTGATCCGATCTCTGGCAGAGCACTGTGTAAATCTGCCCATAGCGTATCAACAAGCTCCGGGGCTTGCGCGATGTCCGGCGTATGCAAAAACAGATACGGCGTCGTGGTGCGTTGCCATAGCGGCAGCTTGGTCAGCCAGACGGCAAAAAGGGCGCTGTTTTGTGCCATATCATCGCTACCGATAAAGCGTACCATCGGATGGTTTGCCGTCACCACAGCATGCACCGGAACCTTCGGTTTTTTGCGCTGAGCGTCACGTATTGCTTCAGTATGTGGGATTGCGGCATGCACCGGGCGGCTGTCCAGAATCACCCGGTTTACTCCACGCTCGTGTAAACCGCGATTAAATAGCTGTTCGGCTTCGCCTTTGGCAAAGAAGTCTGGATGGCGAACTTCCACACCGTAGGTAAAGGGTTTCGGGAGCGCATCGAGAAACTGCCACAGGGCAGGCAGGTCGCGTGGGCTAAAGGTCGCGGGTAATTGCAGCCAGTATTGTCCAATGCGCGATTCCAGCGGCGACATACGCGTAAAAAATTCCTGTACCAGGTCATCACAATTACGCAGCGCGGCCTGGTGCGAGATGGTCGCCGGAAACTTAAAACAAAATCGAAACGCATCGGTGGTCTGTGCCTGCCAGCGGGCAACAATATCGGCTTTAGGCAGCGCATACAGCGTGGTATTGCCCTCCACGCAGTTAAAGTGGCGGGCATATTCTTCAAGGCTGGTGATCCCCAGACGCACCCATTTTGGATGCGACCACTGGGGTAAACCGATATAGATCATAGCGCTTGCAGAATCTCCTCCACGCTGCGAACGCGCGCAATGCGCGGGAAAATGTGAGTCATGCTGCCCTGGTGTTGTTCAGCACTGGCGGCGCTACAGGCATCCTCTGCAATGATCAGACTGAAACCCAGCTCCCACGCATTTCTCGCCGTTGACTCCACGCCAATGTTAGTTGAGATGCCGCACAGGACGATGGTATCGATGCCCCGGCGACGCAGCTGCAATTCCAGATCGGTGCCATAGAAGGCTCCCCACTGGCGTTTAGTCACTTCGATATCGCTGGCGCATTTCCCCAAAGCAGCCGGGTAATGCCACCAGTTTTCGGGCAACGCTTTTGCCGGAGTATGAGTATCTACCGGTTGTTTCAGCGCTTCGGCGTAATCGTCAGACCAGCCAACGCGCACCATTACCACCGGGGAACCGTGGGCACGGAATTTTTCCGCCAACTGCGCGGCGCGGGTAACCACATCATGTGCCGTATGAGGCCCGCCAGCGAAAGGCAGGATCCCTTCCTGTAAATCAATCACGACAAGGGCGGTTGTTTTAGCGTTCAATTCCAGCATGGTCACTCCAGTAATAAAAGAATTCCGTTACACCTTAATCGCGAATCAGTGTGAAAGGGGCGACAATTTTTGTTATTTTTTGTGAGATTACGCAATGCCCGTCCAGGAAACAGGCGTACAGTCAGTACCGGACTGAGAGTCTATCCCAGTAGGCTCTTATCGTGCGGCAGAATTTCCAGTATAATAGCCGCCTTTTTTCATTCAGTTGTGACATTCAGCTAAAGCTGCGACTTCGTCATCTGCGAGACAGGTGACAATCCGCCTGCGGCAAAGTTAAGGGATATCTCATGCGTACAGAATATTGCGGACAGCTACGTCTGTCCCACGAGGGGCAGCAGGTGACTCTGTGTGGTTGGGTCAACCGTCGTCGTGATCTTGGTAGCCTGATCTTTATCGATATGCGCGACCGCGAAGGTATCGTGCAGGTATTTTTCGATCCGGACCGTGCGGACGCGTTAAAGCTGGCCTCCGAACTGCGTAATGAGTTCTGCATCCAGGTTACGGGCACTGTGCGTGCGCGTGACGCGAAAAACGTCAACGCCGATATGGCGACGGGCGAAATTGAAGTACTGGCCTCCGATCTGACCATCATCAACCGTTCAGACTCGCTGCCGTTGGATTCTAACCACGTCAACACCGAAGAAGCGCGACTGAAGTATCGCTATTTAGATCTGCGTCGCCCTGAAATGGCGCAGCGCCTGAAAACGCGTGCTAAAATCACCAGTCTGGTGCGTCGTTTTATGGACGACCACGGCTTCCTCGACATCGAAACACCGATGCTGACCAAAGCAACGCCGGAAGGCGCGCGCGATTACCTGGTACCTTCTCGCGTACATAAAGGTAAATTCTACGCGCTGCCGCAATCACCTCAGTTGTTTAAACAGCTGCTGATGATGTCTGGCTTTGACCGCTACTATCAGATCGTAAAATGCTTCCGTGATGAAGACTTACGTGCTGACCGTCAGCCTGAATTTACCCAGATCGACGTTGAGACTTCCTTCATGACCGCACCGCAGGTGCGTGAAGTGATGGAAGCGCTGGTACGTAACCTGTGGCTGGAAGTTAAAGGCGTGGATCTGGGTGATTTCCCGATCATGACCTTTGCCGAAGCTGAGCGTCGCTACGGTTCCGATAAACCAGACCTGCGTAACCCGATGGAGCTGGTGGACGTTGCCGATCTGGTGAAAGACGTTGAGTTTGCAGTGTTCTCTGGTCCGGCAAACGATGCGAAAGGTCGCGTAGCTGCTCTGCGTGTACCGGGCGGTGCTGCACTGAGTCGTAAGCAGATCGACGATTACGGTAACTTTATCAAGATTTACGGCGCGAAAGGCCTGGCTTACATCAAAGTCACCGAACGTGCGAAAGGTCTGGAAGGTATTACCAGCCCGGTTGCTAAGTTCCTGAACGCAGAAATTGTGGAAGCGATTCTGGCACGTACCGCCGCGCAAGACGGCGACATGATTTTCTTCGGTGCCGACAACAAGAAAGTGGTTGCCGACGCGATGGGCGCGCTGCGTCTGAAACTGGGTAAAGACCTGAACATCACCGACGAAGCCAAATGGGCGCCGCTGTGGGTTATCGACTTCCCAATGTTTGAAGACGATGGTGAAGGCGGACTGACCGCAATGCATCACCCGTTCACCGCGCCGAAAGATATGACGGCCGCTGAGCTGAAAGCAGCGCCGGAAGACGCGGTTGCCAACGCGTACGATATGGTCATCAACGGTTACGAAGTAGGCGGCGGTTCCGTGCGTATTCACAACGGCGACATGCAGCAAACCGTATTCGGTATTCTGGGCATTAATGAGCAAGAACAGCGTGAGAAATTCGGCTTCCTGCTGGATGCGCTAAAATATGGTACACCGCCGCATGCGGGCCTGGCGTTTGGTCTGGACCGTCTGACTATGCTGTTGACCGGTACTGACAACATTCGTGACGTTATTGCTTTCCCGAAAACCACGGCTGCAGCGTGTCTGATGACTGAAGCGCCAAGCTTTGCCAACGCAGCTGCGCTGGCGGAACTGAGCATTCAGGTTGTTAAGAAGGCCGAGAATAACTGATATGACATATAAACAGCCTGTCTCGGTGTTAGTCGTGATTTATGCAAAGGACACCGGGAGAGTGCTGATGTTACAGCGACGCGACGATCCTGATTTCTGGCAGTCGGTCACCGGCAGCCTTGAAGAAGGTGAAACCGCGTCGCAAGCCGCTATGCGCGAAGTAAAGGAAGAGGTCGCCATTGATGTTGCATCTGAGCAACTGACCTTAATTGACTGTCAGCGCACGGTGGAGTTTGAGATTTTTAGCCATTTACGTCATCGCTATGCACCGGGAATTGAACGTAATACTGAATCCTGGTTTTGCCTGGCACTTCCCTCAGAACGAGAGATCGTGTTCACCGAACATCTGACCTATCGTTGGGTTAATGCGGTTGAAGCCGCCCAATTAACCAAGTCGTGGAGTAACCGGCAGGCGATTGAAGAGTTTGTAATTAACGTCGCCTGAAAAGGCGCGCTTTTTGGAGATATTATTTATGGCAGGTCATAGTAAATGGGCCAACACCAGACACCGTAAAGCAGCGCAGGATGCTAAACGCGGTAAAATTTTCACCAAAATAATTCGTGAGCTGGTGACGGCGGCTAAACTGGGCGGCGGCGATCCGGATGCTAACCCGCGTCTGCGTGCAGCGGTTGATAAAGCGCTGGCTAACAACATGACCCGTGACACCCTGAACCGTGCAATCGCGCGCGGTGTGGGTGGTGATGAAGATTCCAACATGGAAACCATCATCTATGAAGGTTACGGTCCTGGCGGTACAGCCGTTATGATTGAATGTCTGTCTGACAACCGTAACCGTACCGTTGCGGAAGTGCGTCACGCGTTCACGAAAACGGGTGGTAACCTCGGTACCGACGGTTCCGTGGCTTATCTGTTCAGCAAAAAAGGCGTAATCTCCTTTGAACAGGGCGACGAAGACGCCATTATGGAAGCGGCGCTGGAAGCAGGTGCTGAAGACGTTGTGACCTTCGACGACGGCGCAATTGACGTTTACACCGCGTGGGAAGAGATGGGCAAAGTACGTGACGCGCTGGAAGCGGCTGGTCTGAAAGCGGACGCAGCTGAAGTGTCTATGATCCCATCCACCAAAGCGGATATGGATGCAGAAACAGCGCCGAAGCTGATGCGTCTGATCGATATGCTAGAAGACTGCGACGACGTGCAGGAAGTTTACCACAACGGTGAAATCTCCGATGAGGTTGCTGCCACCTTAGAATGATGTGGTTAAGCCATAAAATAACAGGAGATGCGTGATGTCTATTATTCTCGGCATTGACCCGGGGTCGCGCATCACCGGTTATGGTGTTATTCGTCAGGTCGGCAGGCAGCTGACCTACCTCGGCAGCGGCTGCATTCGCACCAAAGTCGACGATCTACCGTCACGTCTGAAGTTGATTTA
Source organism: Citrobacter sp. Cpo147 (assembly GCF_030332405.1). Taxonomy (NCBI): domain Bacteria; kingdom Pseudomonadati; phylum Pseudomonadota; class Gammaproteobacteria; order Enterobacterales; family Enterobacteriaceae; genus Citrobacter; species Citrobacter sp. Cpo147. The sequence continues at coordinate 257,456 of NZ_JAOWHX010000033.1, read as the reverse complement.
CGCGGGCGTGACGGAAATCATCACCCAGTTTCAGCCGGACTATTTTGCCATTGAGCAGGTTTTTATGGCGAAGAACGCCGACTCGGCGCTAAAGCTGGGACAGGCTCGCGGCGTGGCAATCGTTGCGGCGACCAATCAGGATCTACCGGTCTTTGAATACGCGGCCCGCCAGGTAAAACAGACCGTGGTGGGGATCGGTAGCGCGGAAAAAAGCCAGGTCCAGCATATGGTACGCACGCTGCTAAAACTCCCGGCGAATCCGCAAGCGGATGCCGCGGATGCACTGGCGATAGCCATTACCCACTGCCATGTCAGTCAGAACGCCATGCAAATGAGCGAGTCGAGGCTGAATTTGGCGCGAGGTCGATTACGTTAGTGACAAATGAGGCTGGATATCTATCCAGCCTTTTTTTATGATAGCGCATTACCTTTTAGCCCTTAACGCAGGAGCGTCACGTGATAGGCAGACTCAGAGGCATCATTATTGAAAAACAACCCCCGCTGGTCCTTCTGGAAACGGGCGGGGTAGGCTATGAAGTGCATATGCCGATGACCTGTTTCTACGAGTTGCCGGAAGCCGGGCAAGAAGCGATTATTTTCACCCATTTTGTGGTGCGAGAAGATGCTCAGCTATTGTATGGCTTTAACAACAAGCAAGAGCGCACGCTGTTTAAAGAGTTAATCAAAACCAATGGCGTGGGACCGAAGCTGGCGCTGGCGATCCTCTCCGGTATGTCTGCTCAGCAGTTCGTTAATGCCGTGGAGCGCGAAGAGCTGGGCGCGCTGGTGAAATTACCGGGTATTGGTAAAAAAACCGCAGAACGCCTGATTGTAGAAATGAAAGACCGCTTTAAAGGTTTGCATGGTGATCTCTTTACACCAGCAGCGGATCTGGTCCTGACGTCTCCGGCAAGTCCGACAACGGACGACGCCGAGCAGGAAGCGGTTGCTGCGCTAGTGGCGTTGGGCTATAAACCTCAGGAAGCCAGCCGCATGGTGAGCAAAATTGCCCGCCCTGATGCCAGCAGTGAAACCCTGATTCGTGAAGCGCTTCGCGCGGCATTGTGAGGTAACGGATGATTGAAGCAGATCGCCTGATTTCGGCTGTCAGCACTACCCCTGAAGATCTGGTGGATCGTGCGATTCGCCCAAAATTGCTGGAAGAGTACATTGGCCAGCCTCAGGTCCGTTCGCAAATGGAGATTTTTATCCAGGCGGCGAAGCTGCGCGGTGATGCTCTCGATCACCTGCTGATTTTCGGTCCTCCTGGTCTGGGTAAAACTACGCTTGCCAATATTGTCGCTAATGAAATGGGTGTTAACCTGCGCACCACGTCCGGTCCGGTACTGGAAAAAGCGGGTGACCTGGCGGCAATGCTTACCAACCTTGAACCCCACGATGTGCTGTTTATCGATGAAATTCATCGTCTGTCACCAGTGGTGGAAGAGGTGCTGTATCCGGCGATGGAAGATTATCAGCTGGATATCATGATTGGTGAAGGGCCGGCTGCCCGTTCGATTAAGATCGATCTGCCGCCGTTCACGCTAATCGGGGCGACGACGCGCGCCGGGTCGTTAACCTCTCCGCTGCGTGACCGTTTTGGTATTGTGCAGCGCCTGGAGTTCTATCAGGTGGCAGACCTGCAGCACATTGTTGGGCGTAGCGCACGCTTTATGGGCCTGGAAATGAGCGATGAAGGCGCGCTGGAAGTGGCACGCCGCGCCCGCGGTACGCCGCGTATCGCCAACCGTTTATTACGCCGGGTACGCGATTTCGCTGAAGTGAAGCATGACGGCACGATTTCGGCTGATATTGCCGCCCAGGCGCTGGATATGCTCAATGTGGATGCGGAAGGATTCGATTATATGGACCGTAAGCTGCTGCTGGCGGTTATCGATAAATTCTTTGGCGGACCGGTAGGACTGGATAACCTGGCAGCGGCGATTGGGGAAGAGCGTGAAACCATTGAGGACGTGCTGGAGCCGTATCTGATTCAGCAAGGTTTTCTGCAGCGTACGCCGCGTGGACGTATGGCAACCGTGCGCGCCTGGAACCATTTTGGCATTACACCGCCACAGATGCCTTAGTGCCTGATGTCGTGACGCTCATCAGGCCTGGGCGATTTTGTAGGCCCGGTAAGCGCAGCGCCACCGGGCAACGCATGCTTAGTTCGCCTGCTTTTTCATCATGCTGAAAATAAACAGCAGCGCGGCGCACAGCACCACGGAAGGACCTGCCGGGGTGTCATAGAAGGCCGAGAAGGTCAGCCCGCCTGTAACCGCTATCATTCCCACTCCAACGGCAACCCCTGCCATCTGCTCCGGCGTACGGGCAAAGCGACGGGCGGTCGCCGCAGGGATGATAAGCAGTGAGGTGATAATCAGCGCCCCGACAAACTTCATCGCCACACCAATCGTTAACGCCGTAACTAGCATCAGCAGCAGCTTCACGCGTTGCAGCTTCACACCATCGACAAATGCCAGATCAGGACTGATGGTCATCGACAGCAGGTTGCGCCACTGCCAGAACAGAATCGCCAGAACAATAACCACGCCGATGGCGATGGAGATAAGATCTTCTGGCGTCACGGCGAGCAAATCACCAAACAGGTAAGCCATCAGATCCACACGGATGTTGGACATCAGGCTGACAACAACCAGCCCCAATGACAACGCGCTGTGCGCCATAATACCCAGCAAGGTATCGATCGCAAGGTGAGGGCGCTTCTCCAGCCATACCAGACCGCCAGCCAGCAACAGGGTGACGGCGATAACCGCATAGAAAGGGTTTACATCCAGCAGCAGGCCAAAGGCGACCCCCAGCAGCGAAGCGTGGGCCAGCGTATCACCGAAATAAGACATTCGACGCCAGACTACAAACGAGCCGAGTGGGCCAGCGGCACAGGCCAGCATGATCCCGGCTAACCAACCGGGTAATAACAATTCAATCATGAGTGACCATTTCCCCGGCGTAAGACGATACGACCCTGTAAATCGTGGCGGTGATTGTGATTATGACGGTAAATTCCGAGTTGTTCGGCGCCGCGTTGCCCGAACATGGAGATGAATTCCGGGTGCATAGAAACCACTTCCGGCGCACCGGAACAGCAAATATGATGGTTCAGGCACAGTACCTCATCGGTTTTGGCCATCACCAGATGCAGGTCATGGGAAACCATCAGCACGGCGCAATCCAGTTCACGTCGCAACTGGTCGATAAGGTCGTACAGTGCGACCTGCCCATTGACATCCACGCCCTGGGTTGGTTCATCGAGCACCAGTAGCTGAGGTTTATTCAATAAAGCACGGGCCAACAGGACGCGTTGTGTTTCCCCGCCAGAGAGCTTTTGCATCGGCGCATCCATCAGATGCCCGGCCTGAACGCGCTTCAGTGCCGGAAGGATATCCTCTTTTTTGGTACCGGGACGTAAGCGCATAAACCGACTTACCGTCAGTGGCAGCGTAGTATCGAGGTACAGTTTTTGCGGTACATAGCCAATCCGCAATTGACCATTACGCTTGATTACTCCCTCATCAGCCGCTACCAGCCCTAATACAACGCGCACCAGCGTAGACTTCCCGGCGCCATTTGGGCCGAGAAGCGTTAAAATTTTACCGGGTCGAAGTTCAAGCGATACGTCAGACAGGACGCGGCGTTGACCATAAGAGACCGAGACATTTTCCAGTGAAACCAAAGTCGTCATATCAATTTTAGTCTTGCAGAAGTTATAGAATGTTATAATATCACATTTCTTACATTCATTACGATGATTGGTCGCATTATGTTACATAAAAATACGCTTCTTTTCGCAGCATTATCCGCTGCTCTTTGGGGTAGTGCAACACAGGCAGCAAATGCCGCTGTGGTGGCCTCGCTCAAGCCGCTGGGGTTTATTGCTTCAGCTATTGCAGACGGGGTAACAGACACTGAGGTTCTGTTGCCTGATGGGGCTTCCGAACATGACTATTCACTGCGTCCATCAGACGTAAAACGCTTACAGGGCGCGGACTTAGTTGTTTGGATTGGACCTGAGATGGAAGCGTTTATGGAGAAGTCAGTCAAGAATATTCCTAACGCGAAACAGGTAACGATTGCGCAGCTCAATGACGTGAAACCGTTACTCATGAAAGGTGCCGATGACGACGATGACGATCATGGACACGATGATGCTGGCAGTGAAAAAAGTGACGAGCATCACCATCATGGCGATTACAACATGCATCTTTGGCTTTCCCCAGAGATAGCGCGGGCCTCAGCGGTTGCAATCCATGAAAAATTAGTGGAACTTATGCCGCAAAGTCGAGCCAAACTTGACGCCAACCTGAAGGATTTTGAGGCACAATTAGCCGCAACCGATAAGCAGGTAGGTAACGAGCTCGCACCGCTCAAGGGAAAAGGTTATTTCGTTTTTCATGACGCCTATGGCTACTACGAAAAACACTACGGACTAACACCGCTTGGTCACTTTACCGTGAACCCTGAGATTCAACCTGGTGCGCAGCGTTTACATGAAATAAGAACACAGTTGGTTGAGCAAAAAGCAACCTGCGTTTTTGCTGAGCCACAGTTCAGGCCAGCGGTCGTTGAAGCCGTCGCGAGAGGGACATCCGTTCGAATGGGAACGCTGGATCCGCTCGGAACGAATATCAAACTGGGTAAAACAAGCTATTCAGCGTTTTTGAACCAATTAGCCAACCAGTATGCGAGCTGCCTGAAAGGAGATTAATGAGGAAGTGAATACGTGCAACAGATAGCCCGCTCTGTCGCTCTGGCATTTAATAATCTGCCGCGACCCCATCGCGTTATGCTGGGGTCGCTTACCGTACTGACATTGGCCGTCGCCGTCTGGCGGCCTTATGTTTACCATCCCGATTCTGCACCCATCGTTAAAACTATCGAGCTGGAAAAAAGCGAGATTCGTTCGCTGTTGCCTGAGGCCAGTGAACCTATCGATCAGGCCGCGCAGGAAGACGAAGCCATTCCGCAGGATGAACTGGATGACAAAACGTCTGGTGAAGCCGGCGTGCATGAGTATGTCGTCTCCACAGGCGATACGCTGAGCAGTATTCTTAATCAGTACGGCATCGATATGGGCGACATCAGTCAGCTCGCTGCTTCCGATAAAGAACTGCGCAATCTGAAAATTGGTCAACAGTTATCCTGGACGTTAAGCGCGGAAGGTGACCTGCAGCGCCTGACCTGGGAAGTGTCCCGCCGTGAAACCCGCACTTACGATCGCACTGCGACAGGTTTCAAAATGAGCAGCGAAATGCAGCAGGGCGATTGGGTTAACAGCCGTATCAAAGGCACGGTGGGCGGAAGCTTTGTCGCCAGCGCCAAAGAGGCCGGACTGACCAGCTCTGAAATCAGCGCGGTGATTAAGGCCATGCAGTGGCAGATGGATTTCCGCAAACTGAAAAAAGGCGATGAGTTCTCAGTGCTGATGTCTCGCGAAATGCTGGACGGTAAGCGCGAGCAAAGCCAGCTGCTGGGCGTGCGTTTACGTTCTGAAGGCAAAGACTATTACGCCATCCGTGCTGAAGACGGTAAGTTCTATGACCGTAACGGTACCGGGCTGGCGAAAGGCTTCATGCGTTTCCCGACGGCGAAACAGTTCCGTATCTCCTCGAACTTTAACCCGCGTCGCCTGAATCCGGTGACTGGACGCGTAGCACCGCACAAAGGTGTCGACTTTGCGATGCCGCAGGGGACGCCAGTACTGTCGGTAGGCGATGGTGAAGTGGTCGTAGCGAAGCGTAGCGGCGCTGCCGGATACTATGTTGCGGTACGTCATGGTCGCACCTACACCACCCGTTATATGCACCTGCGTAAGCTATTGGTGAAACCAGGTCAAAAAGTGAAACGTGGCGATCGTATCGCGCTGTCAGGTAACACCGGGCGTTCAACCGGTCCGCACCTGCACTACGAAGTGTGGATCAACCAGCAGGCCGTGAACCCTCTGACGGCGAAACTGCCGCGTACAGAAGGTCTGACCGGCTCGGATCGCACCGATTATCTGGCGCAGGTGAAAGAAGTTATGCCTCAGCTACGTTTTGATTAATTAGCACACTGATAAAGCCGGTACGCGATGCGTGCCGGCTTTTTTTATTTTGTACGGCGCATCGTGCGCCGCTACACTATCAGCAGATCTACTTTTCGCCGCACCAGACACTGGAAGAGCATGGAAACGAAAAAAAAGAATATTGAGTATATCCCTGAGTTTGATAAATCATTTCGCTATCCGCGCTACTGGGGCGCCTGGCTGGGTGTAGCGGCGATAGCTGGGATTGCGTTAACGCCGGCGTCATTTCGCGATCCTATTCTGGCAAAGCTCGGACGGATGGTTGGACGTTTGGGAAAAAGCTCACGTCGCAGAGCACTGATCAATTTATCCCTTTGTTTTCCTGAACGCAGCGAAGCTGAGCGCGAAGCCATTGTCGATGAGATGTTCGCGACCGCCCCTCAGGCGATGGTCATGATGGCGGAACTGGCCCTGCGCGGTCCGGAGAAAATTCAGAATCGGGTTGACTGGCAGGGCCTTGAAATCATCGAAGAGATGCGCCGCAACGATGAAAAAGTGATTTTTCTCGTTCCTCATGGCTGGGGCGTAGATATCCCGGCGATGCTGATGGCTTCCCAGGGACAGAAAATGGCAGCAATGTTCCACAATCAGGGGAACCCGGTATTTGATTACGTCTGGAACACGGTGCGCCGTCGTTTCGGAGGCCGATTACATGCACGTAATGATGGCATCAAACCGTTTATTCAGTCTGTACGTCAGGGATATTGGGGATACTACCTGCCGGATCAGGACCATGGGCCTGAGCACAGCGAGTTTGTCGATTTTTTTGCTACCTATAAAGCAACGTTACCGGCAATTGGTCGCTTGATGAAGGTTTGCCACGCGCGTGTAGTGCCGCTGTTTCCGGTGTATGACGGTAAAACGCACCGCCTGACGATTAAGGTCCGTCCTCCGATGGATGACATCCTGACAGCGGATGACCACACCATTGCCAGACGAATGAACGAAGAGGTGGAAATTTTTGTCACGCCTCATGTCGAACAATACACCTGGATACTGAAACTGCTTAAGACGCGTAAACCCGGCGAGATTGAGCCCTATAAGCGCAAAGATCTCTATCCGAAGAAATAAAAAAAAGCCTCTCAAACGAGAGGCTTTTTTACATCAAACGCTGGCGTTACTCGACGGTCAGAATACGCGTGGTGTTAGTTGAGCCAATAGTGCTCATCACATCGCCCTGTGTCACAATCACCAGATCGCCGGAAACCAGATAGCCTTTATCGCGCAGCAGGTTCACTGCTTCATTGGCGGCAACGACGCCATCTGTTTCGCTGTCAAAGTGAACCGGGGTGACACCGCGATACAGAGAGGTCAGATTCAGCGTACGTTCATGACGAGACATCGCGAAAATTGGCAGACCGGAACTGATACGAGAAGTCATCAGCGCAGTACGACCAGACTCCGTCATAGCGATAATAGCGGTGACCCCTTTCAGGTGGTTAGCAGCATACATCGCTGACATCGCAATCGCTTCTTCAACGTTATCAAACTGCACGTCAAGGCGGTGTTTAGAGACGTTGATGCTTGGGATCTTCTCTGCACCCAGGCAAACGCGCGCCATTGCCGTGACGGTTTCCGCCGGGTACTGACCTGCTGCTGTTTCGGCAGAGAGCATCACGGCATCGGTACCGTCGAGGACGGCGTTAGCCACGTCCATCACTTCCGCACGAGTCGGCATTGGGTTGGTGATCATCGACTCCATCATCTGTGTGGCGGTGATGACCGCACGGTTCAGCTGACGCGCACGGCGAATCAACGCTTTCTGAATACCTACCAACTCAGGGTCACCGATTTCAACACCCAGGTCGCCACGGGCTACCATCACTACGTCAGAAGCCAGGATGATGTCATCCATCGCATTCTGGTCGCAGACGGCTTCTGCACGTTCTACCTTGGCGACAATTTTCGCATCGCAACCGGCGTCGCGCGCCAGACGGCGGGCATAGTTTAGATCTTCGCCGCAGCGCGGGAAGGAGACAGCCAAATAGTCAACGCTGATTTGCGCTGCGGTAATGATGTCGGCTTTGTCTTTTTCGGTGAGGGCTTCAGCAGAGAGACCGCCGCCCAGTTTGTTGATGCCCTTGTTATTGGACAGCGGGCCACCGACAGTGACTTCGGTGAAGACTTTCATGCCCTGAACTTCCAGCACTTTAAGCTGTACGCGACCGTCGTCGAGCAGCAGGATATCGCCAGGCACGACGTCTGCAGGCAGTCCCTTATAATCAATGCCGACTTTTTCTTTGTCGCCTTCGCCTTTACCGAGGTTGGCGTCTAACAGGAACTTGTCGCCAACATTAAGAAAAACTTTACCTTCTTTAAAGGTAGATACGCGGATTTTAGGTCCCTGCAGGTCACCCAAAATAGCTACATGACGTCCCAGTTTTGCGGCAATTTCACGGACCTTATCCGCCCGCAGTTTGTGATCTTCTGGAGAGCCGTGGGAAAAGTTCATACGTACGACGTTCGCACCCGCGGCGATAATCTTCTCAAGGTTGTTATCGCGGTCAGTTGCCGGGCCTAACGTGGTAACGATTTTGGTTCTGCGAAGCCTTCTGGACATGTAATACTCCGTTGACTGAAACAACTAGGTGTTGCGTGAACATTAATCCGGCCGTTCTCAAACATTAACGGTAAAATGAACGACCCGGATGATAAAAGGGTAGAACATTGTTATTGCTTTTAGCGGTCATCACTCTTGATGAGTAATTCTTTATCAAAACGCGATTCCTTGAGCGCTTCCTTGACACGCTTCAAGTTATCTCTAAATTTTGCCCCTCGGCGCAAAGTAAATCCTGTAGCCAGCACATCTATCACGGTCAGTTGAGCAAGTCGAGAGACCATGGGCATATAAATGTCAGTATCTTCCGGTACATCGAGGGTAATAGCCAGCGTGGCTTCACGCGCCAGTGGCGTGCCGGGAGAGGTGAGGGCGATAACCATAGCGTCGTTTTCCCTTGCTAACTGCGCCAGTTCAACCAGACTTTTGGTTCTTCCGGTATGAGAAATAAGCACAATGACGTCGTCGTCGCTACAATTCATACAACTCATCCGTTGCAGGACAATGTCGTCGGAATAGATTACCGGTACGTTAAAGCGGAAAAATTTGTTCATCGCGTCGTGCGCGACCGCGGCGGAAGAACCTAAACCAAAGAAGGCGATTTTCTTCGCCTGGGTTAACAAATCTACCGCCCGGTTTACCGCTGTGTTATCCAGCGACTGACGAACGTGGTCAAGGCTTGCCATCGCCGATTCGAAGATTTTCCCCGTATAAGATTCTACGCTGTCATCCTCATCCACATTGCGATTAACATAAGGGGTACCATTTGCCAGACTTTGTGCCAGATGCAGTTTAAAATCAGGGAAGCCGCGCGTATCCATGCTACGACAGAAACGGTTCACCGTCGGTTCGCTGACGTTGGCTTCTACAGCAAGCGCAGCGATGCTTGAGTGAATTGCCCGCTCGGGAGAGGCAAGAATAATGTCGGCGACTTTACGTTCTGACTTGCTCAAATGTTCCAGTTTTAACTGGATTTTTTCCAGCATATTCATGATGTAGGTAGACTCATGGGTCATGGGCAAAAACGATTTCAACGATAAGGGGAAATCGAGTGGTAACTCTGGTAGATAGTACCCCTGCTAGTGCAGCAACGGGGCAAAATGGACAAAATAGTTGTTGTTTTTTTTCATTACATGATCGGAGTCGGATTTTCATACTTCTTCATGGGTACGAAAAAGACGACTTTTTTATCCATTTTGATGGGTTATACGCCAATAAAGCGGCTGTTCGCGGTAACAGCACGGCTGGATAAGCGTTTACGGTTTCCGGATTCACGTAAAAGCAGTACAGTGCACTGTAATAAAATTACAACCAGTGTCTGGCAAAAGCACCAGGCACTTAATTGAGGAGAATGACATGGCGGTAACGCAAACAGCCCAGGCATGTGATCTGGTCATTTTCGGCGCGAAGGGCGACCTGGCGCGACGGAAATTGCTGCCTTCCCTGTATCAACTGGAAAAGGCCGGCCAGATTAACCCGGATACCCGCATCATTGGGGTTGGGCGTGCCGACTGGGACAAAGCAGCCTATACCAAGGTTGTGCGCGAAGCGCTCGAAACCTTCATGAAAGAAAAAATTGATGAAAGTTTGTGGGAAACCCTCAGCGGTCGTCTTGAGTTTTGTAACCTGGACGTCAACGACACCGCCGCGTTTAAGCGTCTGGGCAAAATGCTGGATCAAAAATCGCGTACCACCATCAACTATTTTGCAATGCCGCCGAGCACCTTTGGCGCGATCTGCAAAGGTCTGGGTGAAGCAAAGCTGAATGCTAAGCCTGCCCGCGTGGTGATGGAAAAACCGCTGGGTACATCACTGGCAACATCTCGTGAAATCAACGATCAGGTTGGCGAGTATTTCGAAGAGTGCCAGGTTTACCGCATCGACCACTATCTCGGCAAAGAGACGGTACTGAACCTGTTGGCACTGCGTTTTGCCAACTCCCTGTTTGTGAATAACTGGGATAACCGCACTATCGACCACGTAGAAATTACCGTGGCGGAAGAAGTGGGCATTGAAGGGCGCTGGGGCTACTTTGACCAGGCCGGTCAAATGCGCGACATGATCCAGAACCACCTGCTGCAGATCCTGTGCATGATCGCGATGTCTCCGCCGTCCGATCTGAGCGCCGACAGCATCCGTGATGAAAAAGTGAAAGTACTGAAATCACTGCGTCGTATCGATCGTTCGAACGTACGTGAAAAGACAGTTCGTGGTCAGTACACCGCCGGTTTTGCCCAGGGCAAAAAAGTTCCGGGATACCTGGAAGAAGAAGGCGCGAACAAGAGCAGCAACACGGAAACGTTTGTGGCGATCCGTGTGGATATCGATAACTGGCGCTGGGCGGGTGTTCCATTCTATCTGCGTACCGGTAAACGTTTACCGACCAAGTGTTCTGAAGTGGTGGTGTACTTCAAAACGCCTGAGCTGAACCTGTTCAGAGAATCCTGGCAGGACCTGCCGCAGAACAAGCTGACTATCCGTTTGCAGCCTGATGAAGGTGTCGATATCCAGGTACTAAACAAAGTGCCGGGGCTGGATCACAAGCATAACCTGCAAATTACCAAACTTGATCTGAGCTACTCCGAAACCTTCAACCAAACGCATCTGGCCGACGCTTATGAGCGCCTGCTGCTTGAAACGATGCGCGGCATTCAGGCGCTGTTTGTGCGTCGAGATGAAGTTGAAGAAGCATGGAAGTGGGTCGATTCTATTACTGAAGCCTGGGCAATGGACAACGACGCACCTAAACCGTATCAGGCCGGGACCTGGGGACCGGTTGCCTCTGTGGCCATGATTACCCGTGATGGTCGTTCCTGGAACGAATTCGAGTAAAATATCATCTAGCCCATAGGTGTTATTTTACCGGTAACATGATCTAACACAGATTGTAGAATAATTTTTGCACTTTTAAGCTCCGCGTGGATTCACCCGCGGGGCTTTTTTTATTACACTGCCTGAAACGATTTTGCCCCTGAGCTACGGCTAACAAGCGATTCAGCTGCTTTTAACCCAACTGAAACACATTGTTGATCCAACGCTCTGACAGATAAATTTTAGGAGCCTCTATGAATCCGAATTTGTTACGCGTAACAAAGCGTATTGTCGAACGTTCTCGCGACACGCGTTCCGCCTACCTTGCCCGTATTGAACAAGCGAAATCGACTACCGTTCATCGTTCACAACTGGCGTGCGGTAACCTGGCGCATGGTTTTGCTGCCTGCCAGCCAGATGACAAGGCCTCGCTGAAAAGCATGCTGCGTAACAATATCGCGATCATTACCTCCTATAACGACATGCTTTCCGCGCATCAGCCGTACGAACATTATCCGGACATCATTCGTAAAGCGCTGCATGAAGCCAATGCGGTAGGCCAGGTCGCTGGCGGTGTTCCTGCGATGTGCGACGGTGTGACCCAGGGACAGGATGGGATGGAGCTTTCGTTACTGAGTCGCGAAGTGATTGCGATGTCGGCTGCTGTCGGCCTCTCACACAATATGTTCGACGGCGCGTTATTCCTTGGCGTGTGCGACAAAATTGTCCCGGGTCTGGTGATGGCGGCACTGTCATTTGGTCATCTGCCTTCGATCTTTATTCCCTCCGGCCCGATGGCGAGTGGTCTGGCGAACAAAGAAAAAGTGCGTATCCGTCAGTTGTATGCTGAAGGCAAAGTCGATCGCATGGCGCTGCTTGAATCCGAAGCGGCGTCTTATCACGCACCGGGGACCTGTACGTTCTATGGTACGGCAAACACCAACCAGATGGTGGTGGAGTTTATGGGGATGCAACTGCCAGGGTCCTCATTCGTACACCCGGATGCCCCGCTGCGCGAAGCGTTGACCGCCGCGGCTGCTCGTCAGGTAACGCGTCTGACCGGTAACGGCAATGAATGGATGCCGATCGGTAAAATGATCGATGAAAAAGTAGTGGTGAACGGTATTGTCGCGCTGCTGGCGACCGGGGGGTCAACCAACCATACAATGCACCTGGTTGCGATGGCGCGCGCAGCCGGGATTCTGATTAACTGGGACGACTTCTCCGATCTGTCCGATATCGTGCCGTTGATGGCGCGTCTGTATCCGAATGGTCCGGCAGATATTAACCACTTCCAGGCAGCGGGTGGCGTGCCGGTGTTAATGCGCGAACTGCTGAATGCGGGTCTGCTGCATGAAGATGTGAACACCGTTGCTGGGTTTGGTTTGTCGCGTTACACCATGGAACCCTGGCTCAACGAGGGTGAACTGGACTGGCGCGAAGGGGCAGCGAAGTCGCTGGACAGCAATGTGATTGCTACCATCGATCAGCCATTCTCCCACCACGGCGGTACCAAAGTGCTGAGCGGTAACCTCGGACGTGCGGTGATGAAAACGTCGGCGGTTCCGGTAGAAAATCAGGTAATTGAAGCGCCCGCGGTTGTTTTTGAAAGTCAGCATGATGTATTGCCGGCCTTCGATGCGGGACTGCTCGACCGTGATTGCGTAGTCGTTGTGCGCCATCAGGGACCAAAAGCAAACGGAATGCCAGAATTACATAAACTCATGCCGCCACTTGGTGTATTATTGGACCGTTGTTTCAAAATTGCGTTAGTTACCGATGGACGACTTTCAGGTGCTTCAGGTAAAGTGCCTTCAGCAATCCATGTAACCCCAGAAGCCTACGATGGCGGGCTGCTGGCAAAAGTACGCGATGGCGACATCATTCGTGTGAATGGACAGACAGGTGAATTGACGCTGCTGGTTGATGAAGAGGAACTTGCTTCTCGTCAGCCTCACATTCCTGACCTCAGCGCATCGCGCGTGGGCACAGGCCGTGAAATGTTCAGCGCGTTGCGTGAAAAGCTGTCCGGTGCGGAACAGGGCGCAACCTGTATCACTTTTTAAGACTTATTTTGTAATCAGGCGAGAGAAAACTCTGATGAAAAACTGGAAGACAAGTGCAGAAGCAATCCTGACCACTGGCCCGGTTGTACCGGTTATCGTGGTTAATAAACTGGAACACGCAGTGCCGATGGCAAAAGCGCTGGTTGCAGGCGGCGTGCGCGTTCTGGAAGTGACCTTACGTACAGCATGTGCGATGGATGCCATTCGCGCGATCGCAAAAGAAGTTCCGGACGCTATCGTTGGTGCAGGTACTGTACTGAATCCACAACAGCTGGCTGAAGTTACCGAAGCCGGTGCACAGTTTGCTATCAGTCCGGGTCTGACCGAGCCGCTGCTGAAAGCCGCGACGGAAGGTACTATTCCGCTGATCCCTGGTATCAGCACCGTGTCTGAACTGATGCTGGGTATGGACTACGGTTTGAAAGAGTTCAAATTCTTCCCTGCTGAAGCAAATGGCGGTACCAAAGCGCTGCAGGCAATTGCGGGTCCGTTCTCTCAGGTGCGTTTCTGCCCAACCGGCGGTATCTCTCCGGCGAACTACCGTGACTACCTGGCACTGAAAAGCGTGCTGTGCATCGGTGGTTCCTGGCTGGTTCCGGCGGATGCGCTGGAAGCGGGTGATTACGATCGTATTACCAAGCTGGCTCGTGAAGCAGTAGAAGGCGCGAAGCAGTAAGCCGTTAATGCGTAAACCGTAGGTCGGATACGGCATCAATGTTTTATCCGGCCTACGGGTCTGGTTTTTATCCTGCGACTTTCACCTGTGCGGCTGCGTCTTTCGCGCGTATCACCGCATCTTCAATGCTCTGTGCTGTGGCCAGCACAACGCCCAGACGACGGCTCCCGTCGATTTCCGGCTTGCCAAAGAAACGCACTTGCATACCCGCACCTACAGCGGCTTGTACGTTATCAAATGTGATATTCTGGCTGGTAAGTTGCGGCAGAATAACGGCGGAAGCAGAAGGTCCATACTGGCGGATTTCGCCAACGGGCAGACCGAGAAATGCACGTACGTGCAGGGCAAACTCAGACAGATCCTGCGAAATTAAGGTCACCATACCCGTGTCGTGAGGGCGAGGGGAGACTTCGCTGAAAATCACCTCATCACCGCAGACAAACAGCTCCACGCCAAACAGTCCGTGACCGCCCAGCGCCAGTACCACCTTGCGGGCTATTTCCTGCGCGCGCGCCAGCGCCAGGTCACTCATCTGCTGCGGCTGCCAGGACTCGCGATAATCGCCATCTTCCTGGCGATGACCTACCGGCGCGCAGAAATGCACACCATCAACGGCGCTGACGGTTAGCAGGGTGATTTCAAAATCAAAATTCACTACGCCTTCGACGATAACGCGTCCGGCGCCTGCCCGGCCTCCCTGTTGAGCATAGTTCCACGCCTCGGTGAGCTGATCGGCTGAACGGATAAAGCTCTGCCCCTTGCCGGAAGAACTCATGACCGGCTTCACAATGCAGGGATAGCCGATTTCGGCAACGGCCTCACGGAAGCGTGTTTCGGTGTCTGCAAAACGGAAAGATGATGTAGGTAAAGACAATTCTTCGGCGGCGAGACGACGGATTCCTTCCCGGTTCATGGTCAGTTGGGTCGCTCGTGCGCAAGGCACAACGTGTTGACCTTCCTGTTCCAGTTTGACCAGCATATCCGTGGCAATCGCCTCTATTTCCGGCACGATGTAATGTGGTTTTTCACGCTCGACAAGCTGGCGTAATGCCTCGCCATCCAGCATGTTAATTACGTAGGAGCGATGGGCAACGTGCATGGCTGGCGCGTCGGGGTAACGATCCACGGCAATGACTTCCACACCCAGGCGTTGGCATTCAATCGCCACTTCTTTACCCAGTTCACCTGAACCTAATAACATCACTCGCGTTGCTGCGGGACGCAGCGCTGTGCCTAATAACGTCATAAATTAATCCCCTGTTTTATCTGGGCGCAGTATATACGAAAACGTTTGCGTCTGTCTTTATTATCAGGTTGATTTCAGAGCTTAAAAAGAATATACTGTACATAAATACAGTTAATTTAAGAGGCTGCAAAAATGGCGGTTGAAGTTAAATACGTAGTCATTCGGGAAGGTGAGGAAAAAATGTCGTTTACCAGCAAAAAGGAAGCCGATGCGTATGACAAAATGCTGGATACAGCAGATCTGCTCGACACATGGCTGGAGCAATCGCCGGTAGCGCTCGAAGACGAGCAGCGTGAAGCTCTCTCCCTGTGGCTGGCTGAGCAAAAAGATGTGCTGAGCGCCATTCTGAAAAACGGCAAGCTGCCTTCGCCACAGGCTGTCGAAAACGATGCACACACTGAGGATGATACTCAGGCTGCCTGAAACGACTTGCGCTCCTGACGTTTTGTACCATGCTTTTCCCTGAATCATTGTGCAATCCCTGACGTTATTTCACGTTGCCGCAGGCAACCTGAAGGACGAAGGGGAGATTAAGGAGAAAAGAATGTATAAAAAAAGAGCGTTATTGAGCCTGCTGTTATTGTCTGCCAGCGTATCGGTATTTGCGGCAAATATGGAAAGCAAGAATGTTCAGTTCCCCAAGTGCGAAGGACTGGATGCTGACGGTATTGCGGCAAGCGTGAAACGTGACTATCAGCAAAATCGCATCGCGCGCTGGGCTGACGATCAAAAACTCGTCGGGCAAGCCGACCCTGTCGCCTGGGTCAACACGCCCGATATTACGGGCAAAGACGGGAAATGGTCAGTTCCTCTGACGGTTCGCGGTAAAAGCGCGGATATTCACTATCAGGTAAAAGTCGACTGCAAAGCCGGAACGGCGGAGTATCAGCCGCAGTAACGCAGGTATTTGCACATCTTTTGATGACCTGAACACTTCCTGACATCCCCTCGGGTACGCTTTGATGATTATTCGTCTGTACTTGAGGGGCAAAATGGCTAATTGGCTGAATCAACTACAATCTCTTCTTGGGCAAAAAGGATCCTCCGCGTCATCTTCTGGCGAGCAAGGGCTGAGTAAACTTCTGGTTCCAGGCGCGTTAGGCGGTCTGGCAGGATTACTGGTTGCCAACAAATCTTCACGAAAATTGCTGAGCAAATACGGCACCAGCGCGCTTCTGGTGGGCGGCGGTGCGGTTGCCGGTACCGTGTTATGGAACAAATACAAGGATAAGGTTCGCGCTGCGCATCAGGATGAGCCGCAGTTTGGCGCACAAAGTTCACCGCTGGATGAGCGCACCGAGCGTCTGATCCTGGCGCTGGTTTTTGCGGCGAAAAGCGATGGACATATTGATGCCAAAGAACGAGCGGCCATTGAACAGCAGCTCCGTGAAGCGGGCGTGGAAGAGCAGGGCCGCGTTCTTATTGAACGTGCTATTGAACAACCGTTAGATCCTCAGCGCCTGGCGCAGGGCATCCGCAACGAAGAAGAAGCGCTGGAAATTTACTTCCTGAGCTGTGCGGCGATTGATATCGACCACTTTATGGAGCGTAGCTATCTCAATGCGCTGGGCGATGCGTTGAAGATCCCGCTGGATGTTCGTGAAGGCATTGAACAGGATCTCAAAGAACAAAAACAGGCTTTACCGGGTTAATTACTTACCGCTAAGGCGCATGTTTCGCTTGCATCATTGCTGTCTTTTGCCACCCTTATAGGATGTTTAAGCAAAAGAACAATGACATGCTACCAAAAGCTTCTCGTATTCCTCACGCCATGACGCAGCATGGCGATACTCGTGTTGATAATTATTACTGGCTGCGAGATGACACCCGCTCGCAGCCAGAAGTGCTGGATTATCTGCAACAAGAAAACGCGTATGGCCGCCAGGTTATGGCCTCGCAGCAGGCTTTGCAGGATCGCGTCCTGAAAGAGATTATCGACCGTATCCCGCCTCAGGATGTATCAGCCCCCTATGTGAAGAATGGTTATCGCTACCGGCATATTTATGAACCGGGGTGCGAATATGCTATTTATCAGCGTCAGTCTGCCCTCAGTGAAGAGTGGGATGATTGGGATACTCTATTGGATGGGAACCAGCGCGCGGCACACAGCGAGTTTTATACGCTGGGTGGACTGGCGATATCTCCGGATAACACCATCATGGCGCTGGCGGAAGATTATCTCTCTCGCCGGCAATATGGCGTGCGTTTTCGCAACTTGCAAAGCGGCAACTGGTATCCGGAAGTGCTGGAAAACGTCGAAGCGGATCTGGTCTGGGCGAATGATTCTCAGACTTTCTATTACGTGCGCAAGCACGAAACAACGTTATTGCCGTATCAGGTGTGGCGACATACAGTCGGCTCGCCATCGTCACTGGATGAGCTGGTGTATGAAGAAGCCGATGATATTTTTTATGTCAGCCTGCATAAAACCACCTCGCTACACTATGTGGTTATTCATATCGCCAGTGCGACCACCAGTGAGGTTTTACTGCTTGACGCAGAACTGGCGGATGCCGAACCGTTGGTCTTTTTAGCGCGACGCAAAGACCATGAATACAGTCTCGATCACTATCAACACAATTTTTATCTGCGCTCCAACCGTCAGGGGAAAAATTTCGGCCTGTATCGTACCCGCGTTCGTGATGAGCAAGCCTGGGAGACGCTGATCCCAGCGCGCGACAACGTGATGCTGGAGGGCTTTACGCTATTCACTGACTGGCTGGTGGTAGAAGAGCGTCAGCGGGGCTTAACCAGCCTACGACAGATTAATCGTAAAACGCGCGAAGTGGTCGGGATCGCCTTTGACGATCCGGCTTATGTGACCTGGCTTGCCTATAATCCAGAGCCTGAGACATCGCGCCTGCGCTATGGTTATTCCTCCATGACCACCCCGGACACGTTGTTTGAACTGGATATGGACACCGGGGAACGTCGTGTGCTTAAGCAGACGGAGGTCCCCGGATTTGATGCGGCGAATTACCGTAGCGAACACCTATGGATAACTGCGCGTGATGGCACCGAGGTTCCGGTTTCGCTGGTTTATCATCAAAAGTATTTCCTGAAAGGAAAAAATCCGTTACTCGTTTATGGCTATGGCTCATATGGCGCCAGCATGGATGCCGATTTCAGCAGCAGCCGTTTGAGCTTACTGGATCGCGGCTTTGTTTATGCTATTGCCCATGTGCGTGGTGGTGGTGAATTAGGAAAACAGTGGTACGAGGACGGTAAGTTTCTGCACAAGAAAAATACTTTTAATGATTACCTCGACGTCTGTGATGCGCTGCTAAAAATGGGCTATGGCGCGCCTGAGTTATGTTATGGCATGGGCGGAAGCGCCGGAGGCATGTTAATGGGCGTCGCCATTAATGAACGCCCGGAACGCTTCCATGGTGTTATTGCTCAGGTGCCGTTTGTCGATGTGGTAACCACTATGCTCGATGAATCAATTCCCCTGACGACCGGTGAGTTTGAAGAGTGGGGTAATCCGCAGGACGAAGAGTATTACACCTATATGAAAAGCTACAGCCCGTATGACAATGTAACCGCGCAGGCATACCCACATCTGCTGGTCACGACGGGATTACACGATTCCCAGGTGCAATACTGGGAACCAGCAAAATGGGTGGCAAAACTGCGTGAGCTGAAAACGGACGATCGTTTGCTGCTACTTTGCACGGATATGGATTCCGGACACGGCGGTAAATCCGGGCGTTTTAAATCTTACGAAGGCGTGGCCCTTGAGTACGCTTTTTTGATTGGACTGGCGCAGGGAACACTACCTGCTCAGGCGTGATCCAAATAGTGTTTTAGCGTTAATCGTAGTTCCGGGCTCATATTGTCAAGGTTATTAAATAACCAACGTAGATAGCCCGGATCGCGTTCAGCCACTTCTGATACCGGTTTTCCGCGGTACTTACCAAAAGTGAAAGTAGTGAGTAAGGCGGGACGGCCGGTAATATCGACCATTTGATCGGCTGTCCAGCCTGACGTCTGCATGATGTCGATCAGCAGTGCCGCAGTGATGTAGCAATCGTACAGGGCGCGGTGATGGTGGAGACCCGCTGGTGTCTGGACGCTCAGCTTGCGCGATTTATACAACGCCATGTTGCTGTATTTGATCCCCGGCCACAACCGACGGGAGAGCTTCATGGTGCAAATCCATTCCCCGGGCATATCGGGCAATACGCGGCGGTCAAAGCTGGCATTGTGCGCCACGTACCATTCGCTGCCGTAATACTGCGGGATGACGTCTTCAATCCATGGCTTATCGGCCACCATTGCTTCAGTAATGCGATGGATAGCCATTGCTTGTGGGCTGATGGGGCGGTCAGGGCGTACCAGGTGGCTCATGGGGTTGACTATTTTTCCGTCAACCACGTCGACAGAAGCAATTTCAACAATGCCTCCCTGTAGACCACAGGTTTCTGTATCTATTATGCGCAACATGCCATGCTCCTGACCCAAAACGACTAGCGTAATGGAATGATATCACCTTGCCAACCCCGTGGCGTGCGTTGGCCGGTTAACAGCAACGAACCGCTGTCTGCGCGAACAATCAATCGACCTCGTTCATCCCATAACGCACTGCTACCCCGCGCATTGGCCATTAATACCGCGATGGCGAATTTATGTGAGAAACTTTGTAGGCGAGATGTAGAGGAGAGCAGTTCCGGTTCACTGACTGACTGGCAGCTGGTGAACAGCGAAAAAGCCGGGTCGATATCAATGCCTTCCGGTTGGCTATCTACAACGCTGATGGCATTTCGCTGTCTGGCAATACAGGCCCCGTGGCTCTGATGGAAGGTTAATGGCGAAGTCATCCAGGGAGAGAAAAGCGCAATGCCTTTCACGAACCGGTTGTTATGTTCTACCGGTAGTCCCGCAATTATCGTCATGCGATAAGTCGCGGCGGCATGTGCGAGAGGTTCTAACAGCGCTTCATCGGGTGGGGCAGGAAGCGCGTCATTCTCATCAACACAACCCAGCAATGAGAGGGAAGGGAAGACCAGCAATTCACATTGGCATTGAGCTGCCGCATGAATGAATTGCAGGTGATGCGAGACATGTTCGGTAACTGAGGTGTGAAGAGGTTCGTATTGTGCTGCTGCGATTTTCCAGTATGACATAATGATTTCCTTTTCATAGTGTCTACAACCATCCTTAATGTGTGGATTAAGAATATGCTTATACTGTAGCAGGCGTCATGTAAGGAATCGTAACGTAATATAAGTTTTATTTAACTTTAGGCTCGTAAGGTAAACGTGAAAGCGAAACGGATGCCAGGCGGTGCGCGATGAGTCTTTCACGGAACCAGTCGCGTAAATGCTCTGGCTGTTCACGTTCAACAACTTCTGCAACAACGGGCATATTGTATCGCTCCTTAAATGCCACTCCAGCCGCAGCCAGATCGACATTGACCTTATCCATTTCCGCTTGCTCAAGTTTGGCCAGATTGATGTTCATGGGCTTTTCCTTTTCTCTGTCTTTCGGCGCGCAAAGTTACTAAGAGTGTGCGTTAATGGCAAGACAGAAATGATGATTCTCGACTCGACCATTGTAGAAGGTTATTCTCTACAGGTTAGACATAACAAAAAGGAATAGTCGAAATGGCTTCATCTGCATCTATGCTTCGCAACGCGCTCATCGTACTCGCCAGCGTTCTGGCAACACCAGCGGCATTGGCGCATGCCCACCTCACAAAACAAAGTCCGGCGGCTAACGCTGAAGTTGCGGCATCTCCTCAGGCGTTGACGCTGAATTTTTCTGAAGGCGTAGAGCCGGGATTCAGCGGTGCAACGCTGACCGGTCCTAACAAAGAACAGATCAAAACGGGCAAGGCATCGCGCAGTGAGCAGGACAAAACGCAGCTGATTGTTCCGCTTGATCAAACACTTGAAGCAGGAAAATATACGGTCGACTGGCACGTTGTCTCCGTGGATGGTCACAAGACGAAGGGGCAATATACCTTTAGCGTGAAATAACCAATGCTGGCATTTACCTGGGTTGCACTACGGTTTATCCATTTTACCGCTTTGATGCTGGTGTTTGGCTGTGCGCTTTACGGCGCATGGCTGGCTCCCGTTTCGGTTCGTCGTTTAATGATGCGTCGTTTTTTACGTCTGCAACGGCATGCTGCGACGTGGAGCTTTATCAGCGCGACGCTGATGCTGGCGATTCAGGGTGGGTTAATGGGCTCAGGCTGGCGGGATGTTGTCTCTACTGACGTTTGGCTCGCCGTGTTGCAAACGCAATTTGGTGGCGTCTGGTTATGGCAGATTATCCTCGCCTTGGTCACGCTGGTGGTGACCATCATGGTGCCGCGCAGTATGCCGCGACTACTGTTAATGCTGACTATTGCGCAGTTTATTTTGCTGGCTGGCGTCGGACATGCGACGCTGCACAGCGGTATCCCTGGCGCAATCCAGCAGGTTAACCACGCTTTACATTTGGTATGCGCTGCCGCCTGGTTCGGTGGTTTGCTGCCCGTACTTTACTGTATGCGAATGGCGCAAGGTCGCTGGCGGGAACAGGCCATCAGTACCATGATGCGCTTCTCACGCTATGGACATCTTTTCGTTATCGGTGTTTTACTAACCGGTATTATGAATGCGCTGTTTATTGTCGGTTTTTCTGTTCCCTGGCACATGGCTTACGGGCGACTGCTTTTGTTAAAAGGTGCCCTGGTCATGCTAATGGTGGCGATTGCGCTGGTGAATCGGTATGTTCTGGTACCACGCATGCGGCAGGATAACCGCGGCATGACTCTCTATTTTATTTGGATGACCAAGCTGGAATGGGGTATAGGAGCCGTTGTTCTGGCGATTGTCAGCCTGTTTGCAACCCTCGAACCTTTCTGATTGATGGACTGGCGAAACGCATGAAAAAAATCATTATCTCTTTATTACTCCTGGCAAGCTCCGGAGCCGCGCTGGCTGCGCCGCAGGTCATTACCGTCAGCCGTTTTGAGGTTGGCAAAGATAAGTGGGCATTTAATCGGGAAGAGGTGATGCTGACCTGCCGTCCAGGTAACGCGCTGTATGTCATCAATCCCAGTACGCTGGTGCAATACCCGTTGAATGATGTCGCCAGACAGCAGGTGGAGAGCGGAAAAACCACGGCAAAGCCGATAGAGATTATCCAGATTGATGATCCGGCGAAACCGGGCGAAAAAATGAGCCTGGCACCGTTTGTAGAGCGTGCAGAAAAGCTCTGTTAATTGTCAGATGTAGCGCTCTGATTTCCAATAAAAAACCGCAAGGATCTCGCAGGAGAACTTGCGGTTTTTGCGTTTGGATGCGTAACAAACGTCCTTTTTTTCCGGCCACTTTAGCCGCGGACTGGAAAACCTGGCGCTGTCATCTATTCTTAAATGGCAGGGTAACTTAGCCTGCATTAATGCCAACTTTTAGCGCACGGCTCTCTCCCAAGAGCCATTTCCCTGGACCGAATACAGGAATCGTATTCGGTCTCTTTTTATGTGGCGAATGCGATGCCATCCAGGGCAAAACACGACGTATTGCATGCTGCATTCTCCATAAACCATACCATACTCCTGCCCACGATCGTCCAGGCTTTTTTACCATCATTGCTAAAATTATAATCAGGTACCCTTGTAATCTGGAGGCGACATGGGACGACCTGGCAATATCTATCAACGAATCGACGGTACGCAGTGGCGTCACGTCTGGGTGGTTGGGGATATCCACGGATGCTTCTCGATGCTGATGGCTAAACTGCGCCAGTACCGTTTTGATCCCTGGCAGGATCTGCTGGTTTCAGTGGGGGATGTTATCGACCGTGGACCAGACAGTTTGCGTTGTCTGAAACTACTGCGTAAACGCTGGATTGTCGCGGTCAGGGGGAACCATGAACAGATGGCGCTGGACGCGCTGGCGACGGGGGATCAATTCATGTGGTTTATGAATGGTGGCTCGTGGTTCGAGCAGGCGGAGCAACCGGCAGCGAAATTTGCTCTTGAAGGGTGTTGGCAGTTACCCTGGATTCTGGAGCTGCATTGTCAGAACGGTATACACGTTATTGCTCATGCCGATTACCCGGATGATGATTATCAGTGGCTAAAAGAGATCGATTTACAGCGCGTGCTGTGGGACCGCTCGAGACTGATGAACAGTGGTTGTGCGATTCGCGGCGCGGATCACTTCTGGTTTGGCCACACGCCGTTGCGCCATCGGCTGGATCGCGAGAATCTACACTATATTGATACCGGCGCTGTATTCGGCGGCGAGTTAACGCTGGTACAACTGCAATAATCAAAAATCGCTGTATTCCTGGGCCGGATGCCAGAAACTGTCGATGTAGTCGTCCGCAGGTAAACATCCGCCGTTACGAATACGTTGATCGTCCATCGATATCAGGCACTGCCGCTCAGTTTTGTAGACATCAACCACGATATCTTCACAACCGCCATCCAGATAGCACACAAAAAGAACCAGCGTGAACATTCCATCCTCAAATGGTAAAGCCATACCTGTAGTGTAGAAGATGTTGATAGGTGAGGGAAATTAACCAAGAAATAACCCGTCTGGCGACGGGTTCTTTTTGAATCAGGCAAGGCGCATGATCCAGGCATCTGACTTACGATCGTAGTGTTCGCGAAATAGTACTGAATGTTCTCCGTTCAACAGGGCCGGGACGCTGGTGTCGGCATCCCAGGCATCCAGTTGCATACATAAATCTGGATCGGATTTACACGGAATGGTTAACGTTCGGTCCCCCGGCGATTCGCCATGTAACTCGGCGTCGTCGATTTCAAAAGCGCCAATGCGCACACTGGTTTTCATCATCGTGCTCTCCGTTAATTTGCTGGTTGTGGTACGACCAGTTAGGCCGTCCATTTTTCAGCGTAGTCAACGTTAGCAAAAGCGCCAGTAAAAACGTGCGTTATCCCGTAAAGAGTTTGCCATCCCGGACAAGATCGCGCGGATAGCTATTCTTCAGTCGCGATCCAATGCGTTTTGCCAGACCGATCGGCTGATGCTGGAACGTAACCAGTACGTCGTCACTCGTCGGTGCGGTTTGCGGGTAAACATCTCTACCGCGATACCACTCTTCCGCTTCGGCAAGGGTCAGCTCGAATGCATGGCTGTGGTTCGGATCGGCGAGGGCGATAACGGCCTCATGCTGCCAGCGATACCCTTTGTTGTGGGTTTCAGCCAGTTTGATCCCGAGTCGAGAAAAGCGAACCTTGCCAATCAGAGGTTCAATGTCAGTCGGGAACAGCCAGATCTCTTTATCGCGCTGCCACAGGCGCAAATTATCTTCCCACTGCAGTCCACAAGCGCTCGCGGCTTGCGTGACAAGCGCGGACTCGCGTCCTTTAAGCGGGCTAAACGGGAAGTTTCCGACTTTGTACTTCGGCGCAGGTAGTGCAGGGATTGCAGCTGTTTTGCGCAAACGCGCAACGAAGAAACCTTCGCAATCGTAAATCTGCGGGAATACATGCAGGAATCCTTCCGGCGTCAGGGCGCGTTCGGCCTGCGGAAATAAATCACCCAGAGGTAAAAACTCGACGGCATCAGGATAGGTCTCAATCAACCACTGCATGATATTTTCATTTTCGTCACGATTAAGCGTACAGGTCGAGTAAACCAATGTGCCACCGGGACGCAGGGCGTGGAAGGCGCTGTCGAGTAATTCGCGCTGGGTCGCGGCAATTTCCAGATTACTTTCTACAGACCAGTTTTTTAGCGCATCAGGGTCTTTACGCACCACGCCTTCACCGGAACACGGTGCGTCGAGCAATATGGCATCAAATGACTCCGGCAACGCAGCGCCAAATACGCGTCCGTCAAAATGGGTCAGGGCGACGTTGGCTATCCCGCAACGGCTGACATTGGCATGCAGGACTTTGACGCGACTGGCAGAAAACTCATTCGCCAGAATGGCGCCTCGATTATTCATTTTTGCGGCAATTTGCGTGGTTTTGGAGCCGGGGGCTGCCGCAACATCCATTACGCGTTCCGGGGTATTGCCTTCGGCGAACAGCGCGGCGACTGGCAGCATTGAGCTGGCTTCCTGAATATAAAACAGGCCGCTTAAATGTTCTGCGGTGCTGCCGAGCGGCACTGACTCTTCATCATCGCGTTCGATCCAGAAACCTTCAGCACACCAGGGAACCGGAGTTAGAGACCAGTTGTAAGGTGCTGTCAGCGCGAGGAAATCGGCAACGGAGATTTTCAGCGTATTGACGCGAATGCTGCGGCGCAACGGGCGCTGACAGGCAGCGAGAAATTCATCGAATGAGAGCGTGGAAGGCATTGCTTCACGCATTTGAGTCAGAAAGGCGTCGGGAAAATAAGCCACTTGGTACCACCGGCAAAAAAACAGGTGCGCAGTGTAGCATAACTGCTCCGGCGTACGTACTCGCGCCGGAGCAGTGGATACATTAACGTGGCAGGGCGGTGCCCCATTCACGCCACTCTTTCGGTTCGCTTTCCAGCAACAGGAAGTGTTTACCTGCCTGTGCTTTAGGTGCCAGCGGTGTACCTGGTGGAGTCGCGAAGGCGATGCCGCCGCGAATGAACTGGTTGAAGGTACCAGTCTTCACGACACCGCCGGTCAAACCGAAGTCGAGATTGTAGCCGGATGCCAGCCAGAACACGGAGTTGTTGCGTACCAGATGCTGATAGCGTTGGCTAATGCGCATGGCAACCATCACACGATCGGAAAGCGAGCCCAGCGTCAGCCCGGTGACGGTCCCCACTTCAATACCTCTGAACAACACCGGGGTTCCGATATTCAGCGAACCTGCTTCTGGTGCTTCAACCACAATACTCAGACCATCGAGGTAACGAGAGTCGGTAATGGTGGCTTCCTGCAGCTCAAAATCACGGCGCGGATTACCGCGTCCGGGTTCAACGTTGATATACGGCTGCAGGATTGTATCCAGATGCTCCACGCCCGCTGCCGAAATTTGTGGGGTGATCACAGAGAAACGGGTACCGCTTCGCGCAAAGGTCTGCACGTATTCCGGGTACAGAACCGCTTTTGCCTGAACTTCGTTACGGGCGGTGATCAGCTCAAGCGTTTGGATCTGGCCGATATCGATTCCCAGGTAGCGAATCGGCATGCCTGCAGCGAGTTTACCGGCATCGAACGCATGCAGCGTTATCTGGCCGCCGACCGCACGCGCGGCGGTTTCCGAAGCATACAGAATACGCTTGTCACCTTTGCGTTGGCTGGCGCTGGCACCGCTTAAATTATCGAAGCTGATCGCCCCTTTAAGCGCGCGTGAAAGGGGAGATGCCTGTACGGTTAATCCGCTGCCGTTAAGCTGAACTTTTGCTCCGCCTTCGGCCCAGAACACGCTGTTGCTGGTCAACAGGTTGCGATATTCCGGTTTGATATGCAGATCGATATCAAACGCATCGGCGCGAGGACGAACGCTAATCACTTCACCGACCTCGAATTTGCGGTAAAGCACCACCGAACCGGCCTGCACATCAGGTAGCGTTTCGGCGCTCAGGCTGACCGTGGTGGTTGGCAGATCGCTCAGGCTGTTTTCAATCGCTTTCTCCAGGTTAGCGTAAAGCGGGTAGCTTTTTTTCATTTCGCCCTTGGTTCCGGGCAAAATACGAATGCCGCCGCTGAGCCACTCACTGGCGCTGGCGCCAAGGAACTCCACGCCATCAAGTCCAACTTTGACATCCACGCGGCTGTTCACCACGAACTTACTGTCACCCTGCACCAGGTCACGATGCTGTGGTTCAACAGCAACGGTAAATGAGACGCCTTTGCTGGAAAGCGTACGCTCAATCACCTGACCGACCTGTACGCCGTGAAGAATTAGCGGCTGGCCAGCATCAATACCGTAACTCTCCGGCGCTGTCAGCGTAAACGTCATGACGCCTGGGTCGTGTAACAACGACTTCTCAGCGGGGATAACGACAAACTGGTTACACGGCTCGCCTTCGCCAGGTACCAGCTCGAAAGTTTTACCTGTCAGCAGCGAACTGAGATTCACATCGCTTAACGATAATTTAGGGCTGTGTAACTCAATTCGTGTGTTGTCACGCAGTAGCGTTACGACGCTGGGATCGACCGTCATTTCGCCGGTGACTTTACCGCCTGGGTTTAAATCCAGTTTTGTGAGCTGACCGACTTCTAATCCTTGATACATCAGCGATGTTGAGCCTGCTTTGAGTCCATCTCCGCTGGGTAAATCAAGCTTGACGATTACTCCGCGCTGGCTATGCGCGAGATCCTGATATAGACCAAACGTGTCGTCTGCCGCAGCAGGTTTTGAGTCTTCGGGTGAATCAAAAGCAATGGCACCGTTGACCAGCGCCGCCAGACTCTCCAGTTTTACCTTCGCACCGCTAAGGCTGACATCCGCATTTACACCGGAGACGTTCCAGAAGCGGCTGCCTTTTTTCACCAGATTGGTGAAGCGACGTTCAATCAATACATCGATGGTTACGCCCTGATGGTTCGGGTTGATGGTGTAGTCATAGACCCTGCCCACCGGAATCTTACGGAAATAAACCAGTGAACCGCTATTAAGCGATCCGAGATCAGGGGCGCGCAGATGCAGCATTAAATCGCCATTATCCAGACGATACTTGGGCTGGGTGTCGAGGGCGACGAAATGATCCTCTGCCTCGCCAGTACCGGGCATCATGCCGATATAATTGCCGCCAACCAACGCATCCAGACCAGAAACCCCAGCCAGCGACGCCTTCGGCGTGACCAGCCAGAACTGGGTATCTTTGCGCAGAGCATCTTTCATGCTCGATTTGATGCTGACGCGGACTTCAATTTTGCGTAGATCTTTGCTGAGGTTGATATCCTGCACCGTGCCCACTTCAACGCCCTGATAGCGAACGGGAGTACGGCCTGGCACAATGCCGTCCGCAGACATAAAGTCAATGGTCACGGTATTGCCACGATCTTCATAGCTTCCCCAGATAAGCCATCCTGCGATCATCAGCGCGATGAACGGCAGCAGCCAGAACGGGGAGATACGGCGTTTTGTTTTAATCTGCGCTTCAGTCTGCGAAGCGGGCGTTTCCTGACTCATGTGCATCCCAAAGTAAGCGGCTGTCCAGCCATTCCACAGCAAGAATAGTCAATATTACCGCTGCGCCGAAATAAAACGCAGCCGGTCCCATAGTAAAAGCAAGTATCTGATCGCGATTTATCAGCGACATGGTTAACGCGATAACAAAGAGATCCAGCATCGACCAGCGGCCAATCCAGGTCACCATACGCAGTAGTTTTATACGGGTGCGCAACCCTTGTTCACAATTAAAGTGGATGCTGAATAACAACGTAAACATCACAATCACTTTGGTAAATGGCACTAATATACTGGCGATAAACACGATCGCCGCTACGCCGACATTACTGTTTGCCAAAGACATTATGCCTGACAGGATTGTGTCTTCCTGCCGGCCGCCGTTGACATAAATTACCGAGATGGGCAGCAGGTTAGCGGGTAAAAGCAGGACTATCGAGGCCAGCAGAGCCGCCCAACACTTTTGGATACTTTGATTTCTGCGCCAGCGCAACGGAATATGGCAGCGGGGGCAGCGACCGCGGGCGTCCGGATAACCTGTAAAATGGCAGCCAAGGCAGACGCGGAGCTTATCATCGGGCCGACGAGCCGGTCTTTGCGGGTAGAAACGGTCCCAAAGCTGCTCAACGTTAAGATGCGACAGCGTCAAAATACTGAGGATCACCAGCGCAATAAAAGCAAACAGCCCCACGCCAGGCTGCAAAAAAGCATAGTCCTGAACCTTGATTGAGGCGACGCCGATACCCACCAGGTAAATATCGAGCATCACCCACTCTTTGAGTCTTTCCAGCATTAGCAGCACCGGGCGCAGGTTCATCCCGAGAATATTACCAAACCACAGATAAGCGATTGAAGTCACGAGAATTAGCGGCGCACCAGCGACGCAAAAAAGCACGAAGGAGGCGGTAAGGGGGTCACCTTGTCGGGTCATTTGCCAGATGCCTTGCATCACATTGGCATCAATGCGCACGCCTAATAAATAGATGTGCAGAAGTGGCTCTCCCCAGGCAAAGGGCATCAGCAGCAACATGGTGAAAGCCATGGCCGCCAGTCGCGTTAACGACCAGTCGCGTCCGTCACGAATTTTTGCCTGGCAGCGTGGGCAAAAGGCACTTTGGTGCGAACGCATTTTAGGCAAGCTAAATATCAGGTCACATTCAGGGCAGCGATGATAATGTGCACGAGGTAGTGCCTCACCGATGGACCTGATGGCTATTTTTTTAGTTGGCGTGATGCGTGGTGTCGTTAAGGCCATGTATCGCGAATCAAATTGTTGAAGTAATGTTATCTTAACTCATGACGGGAATGATCTTGAGCATTAACGCATTTAATGTTTATTTTAGTAGGCTGCAGTTTTAAGTAAGACAACTAAGTGATTATATAATGAACAAAATAGAGCTATACACGGATCTGAACCGTGATTTTCAGGCATTGATGGCAGGTGAAACCAGTTTTCTGGCAACGCTGGCGAATACCAGCGCATTGTTGTACGAGCGTCTTGCAGAAGTGAATTGGGCCGGTTTTTACCTGCTTGAGGACGATACGCTGGTGCTTGGTCCCTTCCAGGGCAAAATTGCCTGCGTGCGGATCCCGGTAGGGCGCGGTGTGTGCGGTACCGCAGTGGCGCAGAACCAGGTTCAGCGTATTGAGGACGTACATGCTTTTGATGGGCACATCGCCTGTGATGCCGCCAGCAATGCTGAAATCGTCCTGCCGATCGCTGTCGACAATCAGATAATAGGCGTGCTGGATATTGATAGCACGGCATTTGGCCGCTTTACTGAAGAAGATGAACAAGGTCTGCGTACGCTTGTGGCACAGCTTGAAACCGTGCTTGCAACGACGGATTACAAAAAATTCTTTGCGCGCGTCGCAGGATAATCAACGGATAACGTAGCAATTACTGATGACGTCATTATAATGTCGCCTGTTCATGCCTGCGCTTGTTGGCTACGTCCGTTGTAATCAGGAAATTTCATGGAAAATCAACCTAAGTTGAATAGCAGTAAAGAAGTCATCGCGTTTCTGGCCGAACGCTTCCCGCAGTGTTTTAGTGCGGAAGGCGAAGCGCGCCCACTGAAAATTGGCATTTTTCAGGATCTGGTAGAGCGTGTTGAGGGTGAAATGAACCTCAGCAAGACTCAGCTCCGTTCTGCCTTACGTCTCTATACTTCAAGCTGGCGCTATCTGTATGGCGTTAAATTGGGCGCAACGCGTGTTGATCTCGACGGCAACCCTTGTGGTGAGCTGGATGAACAACATGTTGAACATGCTCGCAAACAGCTGGAAGAAGCTAAAGCCCGTGTTCAGGCGCAACGCGCAGAGCAACAGGCGAAAAAACGCGAAGCGGCCGCTGCCGCCGGTGAAAAAGAAGACGCACCGCGTCGCGAGCGTAAGCCGCGTCCTGCACCGCGTCGTAAAGAAGGTGCTGAGCGTAAACCTCGCGCTGAAAAACCAGCAGCAAAAGCACCGCGTGCTCCTCGCGAAGAACAGCATACCCCGGTATCTGATATTTCAGTACTGACGGTAGGGCAGTCTCTGAAGGTGAAAGCAGGAAATAATGCGATGGATGCCACCGTATTAGAAATCACCAAAGATGGCGTCCGTGTACAGCTGAATTCGGGTATGTCTTTGATTGTACGCGCAGAACACCTGGTGTTCTGAAACGGAGGCCAGGCCTGGCATGAACACTTTTTTTAGGCTTACTGCGTTAGCTGGTCTGCTTGCATTAGCAGGCCAGGCACTTGCTGTGGAAGACATCACGCGTGCCGATCAAATCCCCGTTTTAAAGGAAGAAACCCAGCATGCGACGGTAAGCGAACGTGTGACGTCGCGTTTTACGCGATCACACTATCGCCAGTTCGATCTGGATCAGGCGTTTTCGGCAAAAATTTTTGACCGCTATTTGAATTTGCTCGACTACAGCCACAACGTGCTGTTGGCGAGCGATATCGAACAGTATGCAAAAAAGAAAACGGTCCTCGGCGATGAACTGCGCACCGGCAAGCTGGATGTCTTTTACGATCTCTATAATCTGGCGCAAAAACGCCGATTTGAACGTTATCAGTACGCATTAAGCGTACTGGCACGTCCAATGGATTTCACCGGTAACGACACCTTTAACCTCGACCGAAGCAAAGCGCCGTGGCCGAAGAGCGAAGCAGAGCTTAATGCGCTGTGGGACGGCAAGGTTAAATTTGACGAACTCAGCCTGAAGCTGACCGGTAAAACCGATGCGGAAATCCGCGAAACGCTGACGCGCCGCTACAAATTTGCGATTCGCCGTCTGGCGCAGACCAACAGCGAAGATGTGTTCTCACTGGCGATGACAGCGTTCGCCCGTGAAATCGACCCGCATACTAACTATCTCTCTCCGCGCAATACCGAGCAGTTCAATACTGAAATGAGCTTGTCTTTGGAAGGTATTGGCGCGGTTCTGCAGATGGATGATGACTACACCGTCATTAACTCCATGGTGGCAGGTGGTCCGGCAGCCAAGAGCAAAGCGATCAGCGTTGGCGATCGTATTGTCGGCGTCGGGCAGACGGGCAAGGGCATGGTCGATGTGATTGGCTGGCGTCTGGATGATGTCGTAGCACTGATCAAAGGGCCTAAAGGCAGCAAGGTACGCCTTGAAATTCTGCCTGCCGGTAAAGGTACCAAGACGCGCACCGTGACGCTAACGCGTGAACGTATCCGTCTCGAAGACCGTGCCGTTAAAATGTCCGTGAAAACCGTTGGCAAAGAAAAAGTCGGCGTACTGGATATTCCTGGTTTCTATGTTGGCCTGACTGATGATGTCAAAGTCCAACTGCAGAAACTGGAAAAACAGAACGTCAGCAGCATCATCATAGATCTGCGTACCAACGGCGGTGGAGCGCTGACCGAAGCGGTTTCGCTTTCCGGTCTGTTCATTCCTTCCGGCCCGGTGGTTCAGGTTCGTGACAATAACGGTAAAGTGCGTGAAGACAGTGATACCGACGGCGTTGTGTACTACAAAGGCCCGCTGGTGGTATTGGTCGATCGCTTCAGCGCCTCAGCATCAGAGATTTTCGCTGCGGCAATGCAGGATTATGGCCGAGCGCTGATCGTTGGTGAACCCACCTTCGGTAAAGGCACCGTTCAGCAGTATCGCTCCCTGAACCGTATTTACGATCAGATGCTGCGTCCGGAATGGCCTGCGCTGGGTTCTGTTCAGTACACGATCCAGAAATTCTACCGCGTAAACGGTGGCAGCACGCAGCGTAAGGGTGTTACGCCGGATATCATCATGCCGACAGGTAATGAAGAAACTGAAACTGGCGAGAAGTTTGAAGATAACGCGCTGCCGTGGGACAGCATTGATGCGGCGACCTACACCAAGTCAGATAATCTGACGCCGTTCGGACCTGAATTGCTGAAAGAGCACAATGCACGTATTGCGAACGATCCTGAGTTCCAGTACATCATGAAGGACATTGCGCGTTTCAATGCGATGAAGGATAAGCGCAACATCGCTTCTCTGAATTACGCTCAGCGTGAAAAAGAGAATAACGAAGATGACGCAATGCGTCTGGCGCGTATTAACGATCGGTTCAAGCGTGAAGGCAAACCGCTGCTGAAGAAACTGGACGATCTACCGAAGGATTACCAGGAGCCGGATCCATACCTGGATGAAACGGTAAAAATCGCGCTCGACCTGGCGCATCTTGAAAAAGAAAAGCCAGCGGAACAGCCCGCAACCAGTCAATAACCTCGAACAGGCACAAGAAATTGTGCCTGTTTTTTTAACAAGTGCATGAAGACGTCAGTCTGATACGATAAAATGTAAAGTTGTGTCTTTCTGGTGACTTAGCACCTATGGATGCTTGAAAATAGTCATAAGACCCATACGATATGGGTAATCGCATAGTGCGTTTTGTTAAATTGAGGTTAAAAGAAAATTATGATGCGAATCGCGCTCTTCCTGCTGACGAACCTGGCTGTGATGGTCGTTTTCGGGCTGGTATTGAGCCTGACAGGGATTCAGTCAAGCAGCGTTCAAGGCTTGTTGATCATGGCACTGCTGTTTGGTTTTGGTGGTTCCTTCATTTCGTTGCTGATGTCCAAATGGATGGCGTTAAAGTCCGTTGGCGGGGAAGTGATCGAACAGCCTCGCAATGAAAGAGAACGCTGGCTGATGAATACAGTTGCGAACCAGGCCCGCCAGGCCGGGATCGCTATGCCGCAGGTTGCAATCTACCATGCGCCAGATATTAACGCGTTTGCTACCGGTGCGCGCCGGGATGCCTCGCTGGTGGCTGTAAGTACTGGCCTGTTGCAAAACATGAGTCCGGATGAAGCCGAAGCGGTTATCGCGCATGAGATCAGCCACATTGCTAATGGCGATATGGTTACCATGACGCTAATTCAGGGTGTGGTGAACACCTTCGTTATCTTTATCTCACGTATTCTGGCGCAGATTGCCGCTGGGTTTATGGGCGGTAACCGCGATGAGGGAGAGGGTAGCAACGGTAACCCGTTAATCTACTTTGCGGTAGCGACGGTACTGGAGCTGGTATTTGGTATTCTGGCGAGCATTATTACGATGTGGTTCTCACGTCATCGTGAATTCCATGCGGATGCAGGCTCAGCGAAACTGGTGGGTCGTGAAAAAATGATCGCCGCGCTACAGCGCCTGAAAACCAGCTATGAGCCGCAGGAAGCGACCAGCATGATGGCGTTCTGCATCAACGGTAAATCCAAATCGTTGAGTGAGCTGTTTATGACTCACCCGCCGTTGGACAAACGTATTGAAGCGCTGCGCAGCGGTGAATACCTGAAATAATTGGCTGCAGACTAAAAATAAAAAGCGCGTCGACAGACGCGCTTTTTTTATGCCTGAACTCGCGGTTGTGTGATACGTAAGCCACTCACGATTGCGGCCAGCGAAGCCAGAATACCCGCTGTTATCAGCGAGGCGTGTGTTCCGTTGTCACCAAACTGATTTAGCATCAGCGCAACCAGTGCGGCCCCGGTACTCTGGCCCAGTAAACGCGCCGTTCCGAGCATACCGCTCGCGCCTCCGCTACGATCACGCGGCGCGGAGGTGATGATGGTGTGATTATTCGGTGACTGGAACAAGCCAAAACCCGCACCGCACAAAATCATTGGCCAGATGATATTAAAATCAGAAGGTGATGCGGGCAGCAACACCAGCGAAAACAGCCCACACGCCATTACTGCCATGCCCAGCGCGCCCAGCAGACCCGCATGAACACGTTCAATCAGATATCCCGCCAGTGGGGCCATCACCATGGTTGCCAGCGGCCACGGCGTCAGTAGCAGGCCCGTTTCAACCTCGCTGCGCCCGAGAACCGTTTGCATGAAAAAGGGGAGAGAAACCATTGCCAGCATTTGTGCGCTGAATGAACAGATTGAGGTGCAAATAGAGAGTGAAAACAGCGGAATGCGTAGCAGATCAACCGGCAATAACGGTACTGGCAATGCGAGTTGGCGGCGGATAAAGAAAAACCCTACCACGAGAAGCCCCACCAGTTCAGCACCAATCAATTTTAGCGACTGTCCCTGTGCAAACCCGCTGAGTGCCGTGATTAACAAACCGAATGTTAAGGCGTTCATTACTGCGCTGGGCAGATCAAAGCGCGGTTTATTGCTACGTGAAGAATTGGGGGGCAAAAAACGCATAGCCAGTAGCAGGGCGATGATCCCCAGCGGGACGTTAATCAGAAATAGCCATTTCCACGAGGCAATAGAGAGAATTGCCGCCGCAATAGTCGGACCCGCTGCCGAGGAGACTG
Organism: Citrobacter sp. Cpo147; assembly: GCF_030332405.1. Taxonomy (NCBI): domain Bacteria; kingdom Pseudomonadati; phylum Pseudomonadota; class Gammaproteobacteria; order Enterobacterales; family Enterobacteriaceae; genus Citrobacter; species Citrobacter sp. Cpo147. The sequence goes on along the minus strand of NZ_JAOWHX010000033.1, from coordinate 222,203 downwards.
CCACAATAAAGGAGTTAATTCCCATTCCGCGGCCAAGCTGGCGCTGAGGATAAATGAGTCGGATCAATGCCGTATTAACGCTCATCAGCGCCGCGCCGCCAAACCCCTGAGCCACGCGCGCTAACGTCAGCATATGTAGCGAGTCTGACAAGGCACAAAACAGCGACGCCAACAGAAACACGACCAGACCACACTTATAAATGCGTCGGTAGCCAAACATATCACCTAAAAAAGAGAGCGATAACAGCGAAACAACGATCGCAATTTGGTAGGCGTTCACAATCCAGATTGAGCTGGCGGGTGAGGCCTGAAGATCGGTGGCGATAGTGGGGAGGGCAACGTTCGCTATTGCGCCATCGAGTACTGCCATAGAGATGCCAATAACAATGGTTAAAATTGCGCCATATCGCTGGGGCAATGGCAGACCATCGGTCTGAGTTTTTTCCATAGGAAGTCAATATTGTCGGAATTTATGATGAGAATAATAATTTTAGCATTGATATTCAGGCGTTAGGTCGCAGATTTGTAACTAAGTAAGCAAAGAGCGATTGCGAGGGCTGATACGTGAAATTATAATAAAAACCGGTTCTGATTTTTATAAAACACTCGAAAGGGGTGATAAATGGCAATCGCAGATCTGGATAAACAACCCGATTCTGTATCTTCCGTGCTGAAGGTTTTTGGCATCCTGCAGGCGCTGGGTGAAGAGCGCGAAATTGGTATTACCGAGTTGTCGCAACGCGTCATGATGTCGAAAAGCACCGTTTATCGCTTTTTGCAGACCATGAAAACGCTGGGTTATGTGGCACAAGAAGGGGAATCTGAGAAATACTCACTGACCCTGAAATTATTCGAGCTGGGTGCTCGCGCGTTGCAAAACGTCGATCTTATCCGTAGCGCTGATATTCAGATGCGCGAACTTTCGCGCCTGACCAAAGAGACAGTACACCTTGGCGCACTGGATGAAGACAGCATCGTCTACATTCATAAAATCGACTCCATGTACAATCTGCGCATGTATTCTCGCGTAGGTCGCCGTAATCCACTGTACAGCACGGCTATCGGTAAAGTTCTGCTGGCATGGCGTGACCGCGATGAAGTGAAGCAAATACTGGACGGTATTGAGTACAAACGCAGCACCGACCGTACTATTACCAATACTGATGAACTGCTGGTACTGCTGGATAAAGTCCGTGAGCAGGGCTACGGTGAAGACAACGAAGAACAGGAAGAAGGTCTGCGCTGCATCGGTGTGCCGGTGTTTGACCGTTTCGGTGTGGTGATTGCAGGCTTGAGTATTTCATTTCCGACGCTGCGTTTCTCTGAGGAACGTTTGCACGAGTATGTGGCGATGCTGCATACGGCTGCGCGTAAAATTTCAGAACAAATGGGTTATAACGACTATCCGTTCTAATCTGGCGTAATAGCGTCAACGTTAAAACCCCAGGTATTTTTGTATCTGGGGTTTTTTATGAACAGTCATAAAGTTAGTTGGTGCAAATAACGTAGCGTATGTATTGTTGCTATATTAACCGTTATCAATAATGACCGTACTTTTTCTTAACAAAGGGCAATCCGACAGGCCAATGATACCGCTGTTTGTGTGGACGTATTGTGCGGTGCTGGTTCCGCGGGCGGTCAGATATTGGCATTGCAAGCCCAGACCCGCTGCATTCTCCTTACTTCCAATCAAAATTCCATAGCCGCTCAGTAATAAACCGATCCAAACCAGAGCTAACAACACAATAGCGCGGATTATCAGACGCATTACAACCTCTTATCTTTTCTCGTTATTATTAGATTAGCCTGTACATGGGATGAAACAAGTGAATCATTCCTAAAAAGATTGAATGCCGATACAGTTAACGCTGGGTTTAGGTAACGCATGATAATTTATAGACATAAGATGTAGATTCGAAGAGTGGAGCTGGAGTGAAAAAAATTCGCTGGGTAGTGCTGATAGTTGTCGTGCTGGTATGCATACTGATGTGGGCGCAAGTGTTCAACATCATGTGCGATCAGGATGTACAATTTTTCAGCGGTATTTGTGCCGTTAATAAATTTATTCCCTGGTAAGCGCATTTTTGCCACAGTTGATTACCTTCTTGTGCGGCAGTGGTAAACTACGCTGTCTACATTGAGGTGGTAAAATGAACGAAGTTTTGAATTCTGGCGCGTTGAGTTTGGCGTCTTTGGCTGTATCGGTGGTGATTCTGGTTGTCGGGCTTGTACTGTGGTTTTTCGTCAATCGGGCAAGTTCGCGTACTAATGAGCAGATTGAGCTGCTCGAAGCATTGTTAGATCAGCAAAAAAGACAGAACGCATTGCTCCGTCGCCTTTGCGAAGCGAACGAACCTGAAAAAGCGGCAGAGCCTGCTGCGGTCACAGCGAAGGATGAAGATGATGACATCATCCGCCTGGTAGCTGAGCGGTAAAAACGGTATGACAGGATGAGGATCTGTTGCTTTTGTTCTCAGATGTTTCATCCTGTCGCCAACGTGCCAGATTATTTTCTTCTGTACATGTCGTGTAATTAGCACTCTGATACGCGTCTAAACTCAGTATTTTCAGATGCTCCAACCAATTAATATCTTATCCCCGGTCTGATATAAATATAATTTCCCATACGATAAAAATATGATTATGTCATTTTTGTGATAGCGATCGTTTTATTAACAGCGAAACGTTTCTCTTACTTTTTTTGTGCATTGTCATCATTCTTTCATTATTTTGGTGCAAAAGCAGAAGGCGGATCTCATTTTTACGCTTGTGACATTTTATGCATTACTAAGCATAAAAAATGATATCCAGCACACCCTGTAACAGCTAATCTGGAATAACCGAAGCTATTGAGCTATGGTAGAAATGTCCCGGCAATGGTGCAAGCCAGGCGGGGGATGGGGCGAGCGGCGGGAATATAACACTACTCGGTGTGGCGCATAACTGTGCAGTTGCTGTTTGATGAACGACGGGATTTGTGCGACCGATCGAGACACGTTTAAAAATGGCTTGCCATTATTAACGTTGTATGTGATAACACGTTTTGGGTTAAACGAGGTACAGTTCTGTTTATGTGTGGCATTTTCAGTAAAGAAGTCCTGAGTAAACACGTTGACGTTGAATACCGCTTCTCTGCCGAACCTTATATTAGTGCCTCAAGCAGTAATGTCTCAGTTTTATCTATGTTATGCCTGCGGGCGAAGAAAATACTCTAAGGAATTTTGCAAATGGCAAAGATTAAAGGTCAAGTTAAGTGGTTCAACGAGTCTAAAGGTTTTGGTTTCATTACTCCGGCTGATGGCAGCAAAGACGTGTTCGTACACTTCTCCGCTATCCAGGGTAACGGCTTCAAAACTCTGGCTGAAGGCCAGAACGTTGAGTTCGAAATTCAGGACGGCCAGAAAGGTCCGGCTGCTGTTAACGTAACAGCTATCTGATCGACACCACTGATTTGAAGCGCATATGCGCAACCATCTCAGATATAAAGCCTCGCCTATGCGGGGCTTTTTAATTCAAAATACGTCTAAATATTTCTAAATGCCCTTCCATTAGCGCTTTGTTGCAAAGGCGTGATGTTCGTAGCATAGTTTTCCCCGCTTTCTTACGACATTTCTCGTTAAATCAGACACCTGAAAAACTATCTTGCTGGAGACCAGGTGAAAAAGAAAAACGACGGCGACGCGCGCAATTTTACTCCCGTACGTTTTGCCCTGCTTTGTGTGGCAATATTATTGAGTCTGGGATTGCTGCTGGGTCGGGTTGCGTGGCTGCAAATTGTCACGCCGACGAGTCTGGTGAAACAGGAAGACATGCGTTCGTTACGTGAGGTAACTATTGCCTCGCCGCGCGGGATGATTACCGATAGAGAAGGGCGACCGCTGGCGGTAAGTGTTCCGGTTAACGCCGTATGGGCCGATCCTAAGACCATCATCAGCAAGGGAGGCGTGGGTTACAACGAACGCTGGCAGGCTCTGGCAAGGACTCTGCATTTGTCACTTAGTACGCTGGCGGAACGCGTTAACAGTAATCCTGGCGGACGTTTTATTTATCTTGCACGACAAATTTCCCCTCAGCAGGCTGAGTGGGTTGATGATCTTAATCTCCCGGGCATCAACCTGCGCGAGGAATCCCGCCGGTTCTATCCCGCAGGCCACGTAGCGGCGAATCTCATTGGTTTTACCAACATTGATGGACAAGGCATTGAAGGGCTGGAAAAGAGCTTTAATAACCAACTGATGGGTAAACCTGGCTCCCGTCTGGTACGTAAAGACAAATTTGGCCATGTCATCGAAAATATCACCGAAGTTACGCCTGTTCCTGCACACGAATTACAGCTCAGCATCGATGAGCGTCTGCAGACGGTCACCGAAGATGCGTTGGACAATGCCGTTACGTGGAATAAAGCGGAATCAGGAGCCGCAGTGCTGGTCAACATTGCTACCGGTGAAATACTGTCCATGGCGAGCTTTCCTGACTTCAACCCCAATAATCGTGATGGCGCGGTACTGGATGATTTTCGTAACCGTGCAATTAGCGATACGTTTGAACCCGGTTCAACCGTTAAACCGCTGGTGATCATGACTGCACTCCAGCAGGGGATAGTACAACCCGACAGCGTGATTGATACCCATCCTTTTTACCTTGATGGACATCGCATTCGCGACGTCGGATTTTACCCGGAACTGTCGCTGACCGGGATTTTACAGAAATCGAGCGATACCGGCGTGTCGCACCTTTCATTGGCTATGCCTGTCCAAAAATTGCTGGATACCTATAAAAGCTTTGGTTTTGGCGATCCAACCGGACTGGGATTAACCGGTGAAAGTAGCGGTTTAATGCCTCAACGCCGCTACTGGAGCGATTTGGATCGCGCGACCTTTGCATTTGGTTATGGATTAATGGTAACGCCGCTGCAGTTGGCGCACGTATATGCAACCATTGGTAGTTTTGGTATCTATCGGCCCCTTTCGATTACCCGTATTGACCCGCCGGTAATCGGTACCCGAGTGATGCCGGAGGCGCTGGTTCACCAGGTTGAACATATGATGGAAAGCGTTGCATTACCCGGTGGTGGGGGAACTAAAGCCGCGGTCAGAGATTATCGCGTGGCGGTTAAAACAGGAACGGCAAAGAAAATTGGTGATGACGGTAAGTATGTCGATAAATACGTGGCCTACACGGCAGGTGTTGCGCCAGCGAGCGACCCGAAATTCGCATTGGTTGTCGTCATCAATAATCCGCAAAACGGTGCTTATTATGGTGGGGCTGTCTCTGCGCCTGTCTTCAGCCAGATAATGGGTGATGTCCTGCGTCTGGAGAACGTTAAACCGGATGGCATGCCTGCTGACTCCGATCATCTGCTGGTGATGCACGGCAGCAACGTATCCTCGCCGTCGCTGTAAGTTATTTTCCCAGGGCGCAATTCGCGTTACACTTGCGCCCTTAAGTCACCTGCCGGAGTTGTCATGTCGTTTTCCTGTCCTCTTTGCCACCAGCCTCTTACTCAAGCGAATAACAGTTTTGTCTGCCCCGGGCGGCACCAGTTTGACGTGGCGAAAGAAGGGTATGTCAACTTACTGCCGGTTCAGCATAAACGATCGCGCGATCCGGGTGACAGCGCTGAGATGATGCAGGCGCGACGGGCATTTCTTGATGCCGGGCACTATCAACCGTTGCGTGATGCGATTGTGAATGTGCTGAAAGAGAAGTCGACTTCAGAAGATGCAGCGATCCTGGATATTGGCTGTGGGGAAGGGTATTACACCCATGCGTTTGCCGACGCGCTGACGGGTTGTACAACCTTTGGTCTTGACGTCTCCAAAGTGGCAATTAAAGCCGCAGCCAGACGCTATCCGCAGGTGACCTTTTGCGTTGCCTCCAGCCATCGTCTACCGTTCGCAGATGAGTCAATGGATGCCATCATCAGGATCTACGCGCCCTGTAAAGCGCAAGAGCTGGCACGCGTGGTTAAACCGGGGGGATGGGTTATCACCGCCACGCCGGGACCGCGTCATTTAATGGAACTGAAAGGGCTTATTTATGATGAGGTGCGTTTGCATGCGCCGCACACAGAGCAACTGGACGGTTTTGTTCTGCAACAGAGTATTGCGCTGGGGTATCAGATGCAGCTTCAGGGCAGCGAGGCCGTTGCGTTACTGCAAATGACGCCGTTCGCCTGGCGGGCAAAGCCGGAGGTGTGGGAAACGTTAGCGGGGAAAACGACGTTTGACTGCCAGACCGACTTTAGTATTCATGTCTGGCAGCGTCTGAATTAACCGTGGAAGTGTGCCCAGAGGATCTGGGCACCGATACCAATCAGCACCACCCCACCCAAAATTTCTGCTCGTTTGCCCAGCATCGGGCCAATGAAACGACCAATCATCATTCCGAGCGTGGACATAATCAATGTGGCGCAGCCGATGGCCAGCGCGGTGGCAATAATGTTGACCTGCAGGAAAGCCAGGCCCACCCCGACGGCCATTGCGTCGAGACTGGTGGCAATGGCGGTGGTGACCAGCAGCCAGAAACCATGACGGCGCTGCGGTTCTTCCTCTTCATCACCGTTGTCGCGAAAACCTTCGATTATCATTCGCCCACCTAAAAAAATCAGCAGAATGAAGGCGATCCAGTGGTTCCACTCCAGCACGAATTTGCTGGCCAACATACCCATGCCCCAGCCAATCAGCGGCGTAAGCGTTTCAACTGCGCCGAATATCAGACCTGTGCGCAATGCTTCAGAAAATTTGGGTTTATGCAGTGTGGCGCCTTTGCCAATTGATGCAGCGAAAGCATCCATCGACATGCCGAAAGCGAGAAGAACGGTAGCGGTGAGATTCATAACAGCGTCCTGACCGGGGTATCCATAAAACACATCACTGCCCCCAGTAACCATGCATACAGGCCGGAATCACTGTAAATACAGCGCCATTCAGATATGCATTGCAGTTGATGTGCCTATGGTCTCGCCTGACTGAACCTGTAAATTCAGTCCGTACGCGCCACGTTTTTCAACGAGTATGTTGACACGTACATTTCCGGAGTCTGGAAATCGGCTACTCCCCAACGACGGGCGCAACCTTAACATATTTTGAGAATATAAAACAAGAAACGCAGAAATAATATTTGACTTCTAATTGAAAACGATTTTCATTTAGATTTATTTTTAAATAAAACGTTAAAATAAATAACATTGCGGACAGTTAAATATAGCCTTGGCTATGTTTATTTTAATGCTGATATATAAAAAACATAGTTCAGGCTATATTTATAACTTATTGATTTGAAATTAAAAGTTTATATATTCTCTCAAGATCGTCTATATTTCGTACGCGAATCAACAATCTTCGATGTTCTAATTGCATCACTAATACACCGTCTTCAGATAAATTCATCTCTTTAATGCGGTTATATTCAATCCAGACGTTGGCGAAGAAAAAACCTTTCTGCTTGAAGATGATTTTTGGCGTACGGATCCAGAACAGATACAACCCCATCAATACCAGTGCACATAATAACCATGTGGTAAATTGCGCGCCGTGGCTGGTGATGTTGTTGTAGATAAGAATAGCTACCAAGCCAAGGAAGATAACGCTGTCGACTCTGCTGCGGGGAAGCAGGGCGACAGTAAGCAGAGTAGGGCCATTACGGCGGGGCATGATGAACTGATCGTAAATGGCATACGCCAGCAGCGAAAAGATAAATAGAACCAGCACCAGGTCCGTGATAGTCATGAATCCTCAACCCTCTAAATAGAAAAACCGGGGGCAAGCCCCCGGTGATGTACAACAGTCTTACAGGCCGAGCAGTCCGACAGCGTAGCCTGCGATACCGATGACGAAGAAGCCAACGATGATCCACAGCGGGTTCACTTTCTTACGCAGCAGCCACATACAGGCGAATGTCAGCAGCAGAGGAACCAGACCCGGCATCAGCTGGTCAAGGATAGTCTGCACGGTGGTAACACGAGTCTGACCATCCTGACCGGTGATAGTAGAAACCACCAGTGGGATGTTTACGTGCGTCCACTTGTTAACCAATGCTCCCATGACAAACAGGCCGAGGATTGACGCCCCCTCAGTCAGTTTCTGCAGGAAGCCGCCGCCCATATCTTTAACGATATCGACACCTTTACGGTAGCCATATGCCACACCGTAATAACGGGTTGCCAGACGAACCAGGTTAAACAGGATGAAGAACAGCAGTGGCCCCAGCAGGCTGCCGCTCATCGCGATACCTGCGCCGAGTGCGGCGAAGACCGGACGTACGGTACCCCAGAAGATCGGGTCACCGACGCCTGCCAGCGGACCCATCAGACCAACTTTGATACCGTTGATGGCACCATCGTCAATCTCTGCGCCGTTTGCACGCTGTTCTTCCATTGCCAGCGTAACGCCCAGTACTGGGGCCGCTACGTACGGATGGGTGTTAAAGAATTCCAGGTGACGCTTAATCGCTTGCTTACGTGCATCGTTGTTTTCCGGGTACAAGCGGCGGATAGCCGGTACCATGGAGAAACAGAAACCCAGCGCCTGCATACGTTCGAAGTTCCATGAACCCTGAAACAGGTTAGAACGAATGAACACGCCACGAATGTCACTCGGAGTGAGTTTTTTCTCGGTGGTAGTTTTAGTCATATCAACCATTTCGCTCACCTGCTAGTCCAGTTCGTTATCGAGATCGTTATTGCCAGCCGCCGCAGCAGGTGCACCGGCTACGCGGTTATATTTCGGGCTCAGCTGAATGTAGAGGATGGCCATGACTGCGCCAATCACACCCAGAGCAACCAGGTTGAAGTTAGTAAATGCCGCGGTGACGAAGCCGAGGTAGAAGAATGGCATCAGATAGCCTGCGCGCATCATGTTGATGACCATCGCATAACCAACCACTACGATCATTCCGCCTGCGATGTTCAGACCACCGGTTACGACTTCCGGAATGGCGTTAAGCATGCTCTGAACTTCACTGGTACCAACAGAAATCGCTACGATTACCGCCGGGATAGCGATACGCATAGCCTGCAGGAACAGAGAGGATATGTGCAGCCAGGAGAGCGCCGTCAGGTTACCGTTTTCGGCCGCCTTATCCGCTGCGTGCTGGAATGCTACAGTGATAGTACGAACGATAATGGTCAGTACCTGGCCTGCTGCTGCCAGTGGGATAGCCAGCGCGATACCGGCACCAATGCTTTGGTGACCCGCGATAACCAGAACGGTAGAGATAATTGAGGCCAGTGCGGCATCTGGTGCAACCGCAGCACCGATGTTCATCCAGCCCAGGGCGATCATTTCCAGGGTACCACCGATGATGATACCGGTTTTCATATCCCCGAGAACGGCACCAATCAGCGTACAGGCCACCAACGGACGGTGGAACTGAAATTCATCGAGTACCGACTCCATACCCGCGATACATGCGACGATGAACACCAGCACAATCTGAAGAGTGGTAATCTCCATTGTACTTCTCCTATTGCTATACAGACTTAAGTGTGAAAACTAAGTAAATGCCAGGGAATTATTTCACCTTGGCAATCAAATCCATCATTTTCAGTTTCTGATCGGTAGAAACCTTACGGGCCTCAAGCTCAATACCGCGTTCGTTGAGTTTCTTGAAGGCTTCGATGTCTTTGTCATCGACAGAAATTGCGTTGTTTACCTGCGTTTTACCCTGACGGAAAGCCATACCGCCAATGTTTACGGAGGTAATTTTCACACCACCTTCAACGATACGTTCTACGTCGGTTGGGTTGGTGAACAACAGCATCACACGCTCACCTGCATATTTCGGGTTGTTGTAGACGCGGATCATTTTCGCGACATCAACCACATGCGCCGTCACACCCGGAGGTGCTACCTGAGTCAGCAGCGTTTTACGCACGGTATCGGCGGCAACTTCATCACTGACGACGATAATGCGCGTTACGTTGGTTTCTTTGGTCCAGCGAGTTGCCACCTGACCATGGATTAAGCGGTCATCAATACGCGCCAGGCCGATCTGCATATAATCGTTCGGTCCCATCGGTTTCGCGGGGGTTGCTGCTTTCGGTGCCGCGACGGGGGCAGGAGCGGCTTTTTCCACCGGTTTTGCTTTCAGCGCTTTCACGCCTTCGCTACCGGTTTCAACGGCCAGTGCCACTAATTCATCAAAGCTTGGGTTGTCATCACGCGCCATGAAGGTCTCAACCAGCATGGGAATGTTCACACCGGCGATTACTTCGTAATGCTCTTTATCGACGACAATGCGGCTCGCAGCGTTAAACGGGCTGCCTCCCCATGTGTCAACGAGAAACAGCACGCCTTTACTGGTATCGAGTTTTGCCAACTGAGCGTTGTACTTTTCGATCAGCGTTTCAGCATTTTCGCCTGGAACGAAATCGATCCAGCCGACGTTTTCCTGCTCGCCTAACAGCATCTCTGCCGTCTTAAGTAACTGCTCTGCAGCCCAACCATGTGTGCCTATTACAATAGCAATGGTCACTTGCTACCTCCTTTATTATCGTTAACACATCAACGTGAAGATGTATTTGAATCGTCGTCCGCAATCGAATCGATTCAGATAAGGGTTACAAAGAAAAACCTATGATTTTCGTGAATTATTTTAGATATCGAAAAAAATATTTTATGTGATGAAGATCCGTAATTTAACTTCCGATAAAAAGAAATTTCGAAGGGTAAAATATCTCCGAAACAACTTATTGCAAAGGAAGGTAAATCTTTGCTAAAAACAGCTTCTCTCTGTTATGTTTAGCATCTGTTTAATTACTCAGGAGTATAGGGCAGTAGCCCACCATATGGATCGTCACCGACGTCATTTCACCTTCAGGCCGTATCAAGCCTGTCAGATTGGCACTTTTTGCCACAAATTTTCTCTGCATATCGCTTTAACGCCTGAGATCCTCAGCGCGCAGTTTGGTCATTCCTTAAGCAGGAGCTTGTCATGGAATTATTAATGGACCCGCAGATTTGGGTGGGTTTGCTCACGCTTGTCGTTCTCGAAATTGTTCTGGGTATTGATAACCTGGTCTTCATTGCGATCCTGGCTGATAAGCTGCCGCCGAAACAGCGTGATAAAGCGCGTTTAATCGGTTTGTCACTGGCACTGATTATGCGTCTGGGCTTGTTGTCCGTGATTTCGTGGATGGTGACGCTGACAAAGCCGCTGTTCACGGTAATGGACTATGCGTTCTCGGGGCGCGATCTGATTATGCTGCTGGGGGGTATCTTCCTCTTGTTCAAGGCTACGACAGAGCTGCATGAGCGGCTGGAAAACCGTGAACATGATACCGGGCAGACGAAAGGGTATGCGAGCTTTTGGGTTGTCGTAACGCAGATTGTCATCCTCGATGCGGTGTTCTCGCTGGATGCCGTGATTACGGCGGTCGGCATGGTCAACCATCTGCCAGTGATGATGGCGGCAGTAGTGATTGCCATGGCCGTGATGCTGCTGGCCTCTAAGCCGCTGACACGATTTGTGAACCAACACCCGACGGTGGTGGTGCTGTGTCTGAGCTTCCTGTTGATGATTGGTCTGAGCCTGGTTGCCGAAGGGTTTGGCTTCCATATTCCGAAAGGTTATCTGTATGCGGCGATTGGTTTCTCGATCATCATCGAGCTGTTTAACCAGATTGCCCGTCGTAATTTTATTCGCCACCAGTCGACGCTGCCGCTGCGTGCACGTACTGCCGATGCAATCCTGCGTCTGATGGGCGGTAAACGTCAGGCCAGCGTGCAGATGGAATCCGATAACCCGGTGCCGGTTCCTGTCCCGGAAGGCGCGTTTGTGGAAGAAGAACGCTATATGATCAACGGCGTCCTCTCCCTGGCGTCGCGTTCGTTACGCGGCATTATGACGCCACGTGGTGAAATCAGCTGGGTTGATGCCGACCTGAGCGTGGCGGAAATTCGCGAGCAGTTGCTCTCTTCACCTCACAGCCTGTTCCCGGTGTGTCGTGGCGAACTGGATGAGATCATCGGTATCGTGCGTGCTAAAGAGCTGCTGGTGGCGCTGGAAGACGGTGTGGATGTGGCGGCGATTGCCTCTGCTTCTCCGGCTATTGTTGTTCCGGAGACGCTGGACCCGATCAATCTGTTAGGCGTACTGCGTCGTGCCCGCGGTAGCTTCGTTATCGTCACTAACGAGTTTGGCGTAGTACAGGGTCTGGTCACGCCGCTGGACGTATTAGAAGCCATTGCCGGTGAATTCCCGGATGCCGATGAAACACCTGAAATTATTGCTGATGCAGGTGGTTGGTTGGTCAAAGGCGGTACCGATCTGCATGCGTTGCAACAGGCGCTGGACGTGGATACGTTAGTGAATGAAGACGAAGACATCGCCACGGTGGCAGGTTTAGTCATTGCGGCTAACGGCCATATTCCACGTGTAGGTGATGTTATCGAAGTCGCACCGCTGAGCATTACGATTGTCGAAGCGAATGACTATCGTGTGGATTTAGTTCGCATTGTTAAAGAACAACCCGCTCACGACGAAGACGAGTAACCGGGTTTAGCGAAACGGCATGACGGGCATACTGTGTCGCCCGTTATGTCGGGTGGGCGGCGGCGTGCTGCCCGCCAGCCATTTTGGGAAATCACGCAGCGGCATTGGCTTTGCGTACAAAAAACCTTGCAACAAATGTACGCCGTGTCGGCGCAAATGCTGAGCCTGCGCCTGGGTTTCAACGCCTTCCGCCACCAGTTCTATATTCAATTTTTTCCCCAAAGCGATAATGATGTCTGTGACGGTTGAGTTCACGGCGTCTGTTCCTATGGCCGAAGTAAATGATTTATCGATCTTCAGCACATCCGGGCGGAGTTTTTCCAGCCAGGAGAGCGAGCTGTTACCGGTACCGAAATCATCAATCGCCAGTTTTACGCCAAGCCGATTTAATTCGCGTACGACCCGATAATCCACATCCAGTAACGCATCGCGTTCGGTCAGTTCGATAACCAACTGCTGGATTGGGTGCTGGCTGAACCAGTACTGATTAAGATCTTTTAGCAGCGTGCCGTTACGAAAATGGCTGGCGGCGACATTAATCCCAATATGAAACTGACTGCTCATCGGGAAAACGTGTCTTTGCTGAATGGTTTCTGCGATGACATGACGGGTTAGCGGCACAATCAGGTTGTGCTCCTCAGCGATGGGAATAAACACTTCCGGAGAGATCCAACCCTGGCGTGGGTTATTCCAGCGTAGAAGAATCTCCACGCCCATGCATTGCTGGGTTTGCGCATTAAGCAGCGGCTGGCAAAATAGCTCGAATTCCCGAGCAGCAAGGGCCAGATTAATCTCCCAGGAAAAACTCATTCTGCTGGCGGTCGCCAGCCATGCCAGGTAACCCACTAATAAACTTAGGATCACCGCCAGCGGCAGCTGTGTTGGCAGATGTTTAATCGCCAGTTCACTGGGACCGGGGCCGGTGACGCTAATGGTAAACGGGAAATGTTGAGATGACAGCTGGTAGCGTTTTTCATCATTTAGCTTAGGCAGAGTATCGACCACACCTTGATCATACAGTAGATGCCGATTACCAACGGTTAAGCTGGCATCGGTGATCTGCGGCGGCTGGGGTTCAAGCAACATAGACGACAATAAATCAATATTGACGATTTCCAGCACGCCATCTTCACCATCAGCAGAGGATGGGTACCACTGCGTCAAAATCGGACTCCCTTTAATCAGCGAATGGTCAGTAGACAGCAGCAGTTGCGGTTCCCGGCTGGGTAATTCGGGCTGTAGTTGACGAATGGGGACATTGCGATACCCAAAAATGCTGGAGCAATAGAGGATCCCGCTTTGAATCAGATTAATAGAACGCACCGTTTGCAGTCTTGCGGCATGTTTGCTTAAGGGTAAACGCGCCACTGAGCAGGGGAGGCCAATTAACGGCAGCAATACATCACGTCCGGTCTGCAAGGGTAAAAGCACGTCATCCAGTTCTTCTACAGCATGGTTGGCAAAGGTGACGATATTTCGGTGATTTAAATTACGCTCCGAAATAAATCGGACAGTTAATGTGAGGATGAGCGTCAGTAGTGCACATACTGTGCAGACGATTAAGCGATTCCGGCGATAATTTTTAATGATCCGTTGTGCTGTTTGCATGCGGGCCGCCCGATAAGCCGTTGGTCACAGAAGCCAACAGCAACAGAGCAAGTGTAGTGGGGAAAATTACAGTAGACGAGGGAGAGGGGGCAAATTCGCCCATCCGTCGCAGATGGGCGAAAATTAAGTATTAGTCACATTGAACTTTGATTGCCAGGCCACCGCGTGACGTTTCGCGGTATTTGGCGTTCATGTCTTTACCTGTTTCGTACATGGTCTCAATGACTTTATCCAGCGAGACGCGCGGCGCGCTGGTACGGCGCATTGCCATACGCGCAGCGTTGATCGCCTTCACTGAAGCAATGGCGTTACGCTCAATGCACGGAACCTGTACCTGACCGGCAACCGGATCGCAGGTTAAGCCGAGGTTATGTTCCATGCCGATTTCGGCAGCAACACACACCTGCTCAGGGCTCGCGCCCAACAGTTCAGCCAGACCCGCGGCAGCCATGGAGCAGGCTACGCCCACTTCACCCTGACAACCTACTTCTGCACCAGAGATTGAGGCGTTCATTTTGTACAACGCGCCAATTGCACCGGCCGCCAGGAAATAGCGGGTATAGATATCCGGGCTGACGGACTCGATGAAATGATCGTAATAGGCCAGTACCGCAGGCACGATACCGCAGGCACCGTTGGTTGGCGCTGTCACTACGCGACCGCCTGCGGCGTTTTCTTCGTTAACGGCCAGCGCGAACATGTTAACCCAGTCGATCACGTTCATCGGATCGTTGGACAGCTTATCGCTGGAAACCAGCATACGACGCAGAGCTGAAGCACGACGAGGAACGCGCAGCGGACCCGGCAACACACCTTCGGTGTTCATGCCACGATCGATACAGGCCTGCATGGTTTGCCAGACGTGGCCAAAGTACTCTTCAATCTCTTTTTTGCTGTGCAGAGCAAGTTCGTTCTGCATAGCCATGCCAGAGAGAGACAGGCCGGTGCTGTTGCAGTACTCCAGCATTTTAGTCGCGGATTTGAACGGATAAGGCACGCTGACCTCGCCCGCGGCATCCTGACCAAAATGTTCTTCATCAACGATGAATCCACCGCCGATTGAGTAGTAGGTTTTGCTATAAATGACGGTTTCGCCATTGTACGCATGGATCTGCATTCCGTTTTCATGCAGCGGCAGGTTGCCGTTGTGAAAACGCATCCCGTCATTCTGCGGGAAATCCACTTCGTGCTGACCCTGCGCAAGCAGCAGGCGTCCACGCGTTTCTACGTCGCGGATAAATCCGGGGATGCTATCAATATCCACGGTAGCAGGCTCATTGCCCGCCAGACCCATAATAATGGCGATATCGGTGTGGTGACCTTTACCCGTGAGCGACAGTGAACCATACACGTCGACGGCGACACGAGTAACGCTGTCCAGTAATCCTTTTTCGACCAGGTCATCGACGAACTGTTTACCCGCCTTCATAGGCCCTACGGTATGGGAAGATGAGGGACCAATCCCCACCTTAAACATGTCGAATAGACTAATCACGATAATACTCCTACAGGGCGACTGGGCTTTCCAGTAACGATGTTATAACTGCGCATAGTGTAAGAGGGAACGCGGCGATCGGCTTAACTATTCACATGAATTAAACTAATAGATAACCGCGGTTTTACTAATGTTGTGACCTGAGTTTCAAGTTGTCTATGGCGCGCGTAAAGATAAGTATAGTCAGGGCTTGACGCCAATTTGCAGCGCCAGCTCACGAATTATTCCGGCAGTCATTCCCCAGACGAAATATTGCTCATACCAGGAAAGCCATACGCGATGTGAATCGCCACGACGGTAAATATCCAACGGGTGGTAACGACCTAAATGCAGGGCCTGGGCCAGCGGCATTTCGAACACTGCTGAAACTTCATCTTCACTGGCGCGATACGGCAGATTAGGCGGGATAATGCCTACCACTGGGGTGACCTGGAAACCGGTCACGCTGTCGACCGGCGGCAGAACGCCGATCACTTCTACGCATGAAGGTGGGATCGCCACCTCCTCCTGTGCCTCGCGAAGGGCGGCGGCAATTAACGAGGCATCACTGCTATCCACCGCCCCACCGGGGAAGGCGACCTGTCCGGCGTGCTTGCGTAGGTGAACGGAACGCTGGGTTAACAACAACCCCGGCTGTGGACGACGCACGACGGGGATCAGTACGGCGGCCTGGCGCTGGTTTAACGCGGCATGATTGACCTGCGGACGCAGGAGTTGAAAGCGCGATAAGAAATCATCAAGCGTCAGGCTGCTGTATTCCACGTCTCAGTTCTCCAGTTGGTGCAAAATACGATTCACTTTATCAAATGTTTCCTGATATTCAGCGTCTTCCTGACTGTCCGCCACTATGCCGCCGCCAGCGGAACAATAAATTTGTCCGTTTGTGGCTGTCAGCGTGCGAATGGTGATGCTGGTATCCATATTGCCGCAAAAACTCAGATAACCGATGCTGCCACACCAGGCATTACGTCTTTGTGGCTCCAGTTCGTCAATAATTTCCATCGCCCGCACTTTCGGCGCACCGGTAATAGAGCCGCCAGGGAAGGCTGCGCGTAGCAGATCGGTGGCGTGTAATGACTCTGGCAGACGTGCGGTAATGGTGCTGACCAAATGATGAACGGCAGGGAACGGTTCTACGACAAACAGCTCCGGAACCTGTACCGAACCCGGTACGGCAACGCGGCCAATATCATTACGCATCAAATCGACGATCATCAGGTTCTCCGCACGATCCTTCGGCGAATTCGCCAGCCGCCGGGCCTGCTCACGATCGGCATCGGCATCTTCAAGCCTGGGCAACGTACCTTTAATAGGACGCGTCTGGATATGCTGATTCTCCAGCAGAATAAAACGTTCCGGCGAAAGACTGAGGATAACGCCTTCCTCAAGACGAATAAACGCGCTGAACGGGGCGCGGTTAGCGTGATTGAGTTTGACGAATGCCTGCCACTCATCCCCCTCGTAATGCGCTTGAAAACGCTGCGCGAGGTTGACCTGGTAACAATCGCCGCTGTGCAGATAGCCCTGTACCTGGCGGAATTTTTCGCCGTACCGGGCGCGGCTCATATTGGACTGCCACGCCGAGGTCAATGTAAACGGCTCACGCGTTGGCGGTTGTTGCGCATCGAGCCACTTCAGGCGATCCTCGACATCGTTATGGCTGAGCAGCGATACGGTCTGCAACTGGTGATCGACAATCAGCGCCCAGTCGTAAATGCCAACGGCCATATCCGGTAGCGTAATATCGCGCTCAGCAATAGTCGGCAGAGATTCAAAGCGTCGGCCAAGGTCGTAGCCAAACAGACCTAACGCGCCGCCCTGAAACGGCAGATCCGGGTGATACTCGGGGTGAATCTTGTGTGCAGCTAGCGCGGAATGTAATACCGTCATTGGATCATCAAGCGAGCGCGTGATTGCGTGCCCGTTCTGCACTACGGTCTCTTCAGCACGTGTAACCAACGTGGTGACGGGGTCCGCCACCAGAATATCAAAGCGGTTATGCGGATGGTCGGCTTGACCTGAATGCAACAGCATCGCCCAGGGCAGATGGCTTAATGTCGAAAAATAGCGTTCAGCGGCGTCCTGACGCCAGGGTAATGTGATTACTGCGGGAGATAACGTCTTCATCAGTCCTGACTCGTTGCTACTCTACTGGCTAACTGCCCGGTAGCATGAAATAATTAGCGCAGACAATTTAGCAGGAGTTAACAATGTTTGCAGGTTTACCTTCACTCAGTCATGAGCAGCAGCAAAAAGCGGTAGAACGTATTCAGGAGCTGATGTCGCAGGGGATGAGCAGCGGACAAGCCATTGCTCTGGTTGCTGAAGAGTTACGCGCCAGTCATACCGGCGAGCGGATCGTGGCGCGTTTTGAAGATGAAGACGAATAACGCCGCTTAAACTGCAGCGATTATCTTAATCTCAACTTTGTATTTCGGGTTCATCAATCCGGCCTGAACGGTACAACGTACCGGCGCGTGGCCAGCAACGACCCACGCGTCCCAGGCTTTGTTCATGGCGGCAAAATCGTTTTTGTCTGCCAAAAACAGGGTGGCATCAAGAATACGTGACTTGTTGCTGCCTTGTTTTTCCAGCACCGCATCAATTTGCGCCAGCGTATTTGCCGTCTGCTCAAAGGCGTCTGCATCCAGATTTTCCGGCACGCCGGTGTAATACAGCGTGTTGTTGTGGATTACCACGTCGGACCAACGCGCTTCGGCATCAATGCGCACAATCGTCATAAATCATTCCTCGTTTACGTTTTTTCATAATAGCTTTGGGTTGCGCCAAGACTGCCATAATGTTGTGCCCACGTCACCTCTTCAACTGGCGAAAGACCCGCTGGCCTGACATAATCCCTGTTCAAATGAACAGGGGGCAGTGTGACGGACGATTTTGCAGCAGACGGTCAGTTGGCTAAAGCGATACCGGGTTTTAAACCGCGAGAACCACAGCGGCAGATGGCCATCGCCGTCAGTCATGCCATCGAAAAATCACAACCGCTGGTGGTAGAAGCCGGAACCGGAACGGGTAAAACCTACGCTTATCTTGCTCCAGCGCTGCGTGCCGGAAAGAAGGTCATTGTCTCCACGGGCTCGAAGGCGTTGCAGGATCAGCTATACAGCCGCGACCTCCCGACTGTCGCTAAAGCACTGAAGTTCACCGGTAAACTGGCGCTGCTGAAAGGGCGTTCAAACTATCTGTGCCTCGAACGTCTCGAACAGCAGGCGCTGGCGGGTGGCGACTTGCCGGTACAAACGTTAAGCGACGTCATTCTGCTGCGCTCCTGGTCAAATCAAACCCTTGATGGGGACATCAGCACCTGCGTCAGCGTGGCGGAAGACTCGCAGGCCTGGCCGCTGGTGACCAGCACTAATGACAACTGTCTGGGCAGCGACTGCCCGCTGTATAAAGAGTGTTTTGTCGTTAAAGCGCGTAAAAAAGCGATGGATGCGGATGTTGTCGTGGTTAACCATCATCTGTTTCTCGCCGATATGGTGGTAAAAGAGAGCGGGTTTGGCGAACTGATCCCGGAAGCTGATGTGATGATCTTCGATGAAGCGCATCAGTTACCGGATATCGCCAGCCAGTACTTTGGTCAATCACTCTCCAGTCGCCAGCTGTTAGACCTGGCGAAAGACATCACCATTGCCTATCGCACCGAGCTGAAAGACACTCAGCAGTTGCAAAAGTGCGCCGATCGCCTTGCACAAAGTGCTCAGGACTTCCGCTTGCAGCTTGGTGAGCCGGGTTATCGCGGAAACCTGCGGGAACTGCTGGCCGACCAGCGCGTACAGCGCGCGTTTTTGCTGCTCGATGACACGCTGGAGCTGTGTTATGACGTGGCGAAGCTGTCCCTCGGGCGTTCGGCGTTGCTGGATGCCGCGTTTGAGCGCGCCACGCTTTATCGTGCGCGTCTGAAGCGCCTGAAAGAGATCAACCAGCCAGGCTTCAGCTACTGGTATGAATGCACCTCCCGCCATTTCACCCTCGCGCTGACGCCGCTTACGGTGGCGGATAAATTCAAAGAAGTGATGGAACAAAAGCCGGGCTGCTGGATTTTTACTTCCGCCACGCTGTCGGTAAACGATGACCTTCATCATTTCACCGCACGACTGGGTATTGAAGATGCCGAGTCGATGCTGCTGCCGAGCCCTTTTGATTACACGCGCCAGGCGCTGCTGTGCGTGCCGCGTAATCTCCCGCAAACCAACCAGCCGGGGGCTGCGCGTCAGCTGGCATCCATGCTGCGACCTATTATCGAAGCGAACAACGGTCGCTGTTTTATGCTGTGTACTTCGCACGCGATGATGCGCGATCTGGCGGAACAATTCCGCGCTACTATGACGCTTCCCGTACTGCTGCAGGGCGAAACCAGCAAAGGACAACTGCTACAGCAGTTTGTCAGCGCAGGTAATGCGCTATTGGTTGCCACCAGCAGCTTCTGGGAGGGCGTGGACGTGCGCGGCGATACGCTGTCGCTGGTGATAATCGATAAACTGCCGTTTACCTCGCCGGACGACCCGCTGTTAAAAGCCCGAATGGAGGATTGTCGACTGCGAGGCGGCGATCCGTTTGAAGACGTCCAGTTGCCGGATGCGGTAATCACCCTGAAGCAGGGTGTAGGGCGTCTGATACGTGATGCTGACGATCGCGGCGTGCTGGTGATTTGCGACAATCGTCTGGTTATGCGGCCATACGGCGCCACCTTCCTGGCGAGTCTTCCACCTGCTCCACGGACGCGTGACATCGCTCGCGCGGTTCGCTTTCTTGCCATACCAACGGCTGAGTAATTTGTTACGGAGTGTGGTAAGATGCGCGCCAAATTTATTGATCTGATCACAAACACCCATGCGAATTTTGGCTATCGATACCGCCACAGAGGCGTGCTCTGTTGCCCTGTGGAATGACGGTACTATCAAGGCTCACTTTGAGCTTTGCCCACGAGAACACACCCAACGAATTTTACCGATGGTTCAGGAAATCCTGGCCGCTGGCGATCTCACGTTAACCGATATCGACGCCCTAGCGTTTGGTCGCGGTCCCGGCAGTTTCACCGGCGTGCGTATCGGTATTGGCATTGCTCAGGGGCTGGCGTTAGGCGCAAACTTACCGATGATCGGCGTCTCCACCCTGGCGACCATGGCGCAGGGCGCCTGGCGTAAGTCGGGCGCGACTCGCGTACTGGCGGCGATTGACGCGCGAATGGGCGAAGTCTACTGGGCCGAATATCAGCGTGATGACAACGGTAACTGGCACGGTGAAGAAACCGAAGCGGTGTTAACCCCCGAGCAGGTACATGAGCGTTTATTGCAGCTTTCTGGCGACTGGGTGACGGTCGGGACGGGGTGGCCGGCATGGCCTGAGCTTGGTAAAGACAGCGGTCTGACGTTCAGCGATGGTGACGTGCTGCTTCCAGCGGCTGAAGACATGCTGCCCGTCGCCACGCAAATGCTGGCTGCGGGTGAGACCGTAGCGGTCGAACACGCTGAACCGGTTTATTTACGTAACACCGTGGCGTGGAAGAAACTTCCCGGTAAAGAATGAATCTTAGTAGTAGAACTCCGGCTAAGACCTACAGTCGTCAGTGAACAGCATTGTGAACAGGCCGGGGCAGAAGCTAAGAAAAGGGAGTCACAATATGGCGGTGCAAAAGCAGTTAATAAAGGGTGTGTTGGCGGGGGCCTTAGCGTTAATGCTTAGCGGCTGCGTCACCATTCCGGATGCGATTAAAGGTTCGAGCCCGACGCCGCAGCAGGATCTGGTGCGGGTGATGAATGCGCCGCAGCTGTATGTCGGACAGGAGGCGCGTTTCGGCGGCAAAGTGGTGGATATTCAGAACCAGCAGGGAAAATCCCGTCTGGAAATTGCCACCGTTCCGCTCGATAGTGGTGCGCGTCCAGTGCTGGGTGAAGCCTCTCGCGGGCGGATATATGCTGATGTAAATGGCTTCCTCGACCCGGTGGATTTTCGCGGGCAACTGGTCACCGTCGTCGGTCCGATTAGCGGTACGGTGGACGGAAAAATCGGTAATACGCCGTATAAATTCATGTTGATGCAGGTAACCGGTTATAAACGCTGGCATATTACTCAGCAGATTGTCATGCCGCCTCAGCCTATCGACCCCTGGTTCTACGGTGCGCGTGGCTGGCCTTACGGTGGCTACGGCGGATGGGGCTGGTACAATCCCGGCCCGGCACAGGTTCAGACCATAGTAACAGAGTAACTCTTTGTTTTATTGGTAAAAGAAACAGCGGCTCGTCCGCTGTTTCTGCATTAACGTGGATATAAGAAAAATAAATAGTGACGTGCTTCGCAACCTTGTCGTTGTGTAATAAACAAACTGGTACGCTGAGTTAATATTATGTTAACAGTTTGTTTATTGCCTGGGGTTGTGATGACGACGAATACGCATTTTAGAGGTGATGTATTGAAAAAGGTTTGGCTTAACCGTTATCCCGCTGGTGTTCCTGCGGAGATCAATCCTGACCGTTATCAATCCCTGGTGGAACTCTTTGAACACTCAGTAAGACGGTATGCCGATCAGCCCGCGTTTGTAAACATGGGGGAGGTGATGACCTTCCGCAAGCTTGAAGAGCGGAGCCGGGCATTTGCGGCCTATTTACAACAAGGCCTGGGGCTGAAAAAGGGCGATCGCGTCGCGCTGATGATGCCGAACCTGCTGCAATATCCGGTCGCACTGTTTGGGATTTTACGTGCCGGCATGATCGTCGTGAACGTTAACCCGCTTTACACGCCTCGCGAGCTGGAACATCAGCTCAACGATAGCGGCGCGTCGGCGATTGTCATCGTATCTAACTTTGCTCATACGCTGGAAAAGGTGGTCGACAAAACGTCTGTGCAACACGTGATCCTGACGCGTATGGGCGATCAGCTGTCGACCGCAAAAGGGACGCTGGTCAACTTTGTCGTCAAGTATATCAAACGGCTGGTGCCGAAATATAACCTGCCGGATGCCATCTCGTTTCGCAGTGCGCTGCAAAACGGTTACCGCATGCAGTATGTGAAACCCGAAGTGGTGTCGGAAGATCTGGCGTTCCTGCAATATACCGGCGGGACAACCGGCGTGGCGAAAGGCGCGATGCTCACGCACCGCAACATGCTGGCTAATCTTGAGCAGGTTCATGCTACCTACGGTCCGTTGCTGCATCCGGGTAAAGAATTGGTGGTGACGGCGTTACCGCTGTATCACATTTTTGCGCTAACGATGAACTGTCTGCTGTTTATTGAGCTAGGCGGTCAAAACCTGCTGATTACTAACCCGCGTGATATTCCGGGGCTGGTAAAAGAGCTGGCGAAGTATCCGTTTACCGCGATGACCGGCGTCAATACGCTGTTTAACGCGCTGCTGAATAACAAAGAGTTCCAGCAACTGGACTTCTCGTCACTGCATCTCTCGGCAGGTGGCGGAATGCCGGTTCAACAAGCGGTAGCTGAACGCTGGGTGAAGCTGACGGGGCAGTATCTTCTGGAAGGTTATGGCCTGACGGAGTGCGCCCCGCTGGTGAGTGTTAACCCTCACGATATTGACTACCACAGCGGAAGTATCGGTTTACCGGTTCCCTCCACTGAGGTCAAGCTGGTGGACGACGACGACAACGAAGTGCCACCGGGAGAACCGGGTGAGCTGTGTGTGAAAGGTCCACAGGTGATGCTGGGCTACTGGCAGCGACCAGACGCCACTGACGAAATCATCAAAGACGGCTGGTTGCACACTGGCGATATTGCGGTGATGGATGACGAAGGCTTTCTGCGTATTGTCGATCGTAAGAAAGATATGATCCTGGTGTCCGGCTTTAACGTCTACCCTAATGAAATTGAAGACGTGGTTATGCAACACCCTGGCGTGCAGGAAGTGGCTGCGGTTGGGGTTCCGTCCGGCAGCAGCGGTGAAGCGGTGAAAATTTTCGTGGTGAAGAAAGATGCCTCGTTAACCGATGAAGCGCTGGTCACTTTCTGTCGTCGTCACCTGACAGGCTATAAAGTACCGAAGCTGGTGGAGTTTCGCGATGAGTTGCCGAAATCTAACGTTGGTAAAATTTTGCGACGAGAATTACGTGACGAAGCGCGTGCCAAAGTGGACAATAAAGGCTGAGCGTTAAGTCAGCCAGTAGAAAACGCCGGGTAATCCGGCGTTTTTTTTGGCGCAAACCTAAGAGAGCACGATTTGAATTATCAAATGATCACCACGGACGACGCGTTGGCCACGCTGTGCGAAGCCGTCCGTGAATTTCCGGCGATAGCCCTGGATACAGAATTTGTTCGCACGCGTACCTATTATCCGCAGTTGGGGCTGATCCAGCTGTTTGATGGCAAACACGTTGCTCTGATTGATCCGCAGGGGATCACCGACTGGTCGCCGCTGCGCGATATTCTGCGTGATACTGCCATCACCAAATTCCTGCATGCGGGTAGCGAAGATCTGGAAGTGTTTCTCAACGCTTTTGGCGAACTGCCGCAGCCGTTGATTGATACACAAATTCTGGCTGCTTTTTGCGGTCGTCCGCTGTCGTGGGGGTTTGCCGCGATGGTGGAAAAGTTTACGGGGGTGGCGCTGGACAAAAGCGAATCCCGCACCGACTGGCTGGCCAGACCGCTGACCGAGCGTCAGTGTGAGTACGCGGCGGCTGATGTCTGGTATCTATTACCGATCACCACAAAACTGATGGTCGAAACTGAAGCCAGCGGCTGGCTGCCAGCCGCACTGGACGAGTGCCGCTTAATGCAGCAGCGTCGCCAGGAGGTTCTGGCGCCTGAAGACGCATGGCGCGATATCACTAACGCCTGGCAGCTGCGTACCCGTCAGTTGGCCTGCTTGCAACTGCTTGCCGACTGGCGACTGCGTAAAGCACGTGAGCGTGATCTGGCAGTGAACTTTGTGGTGCGTGAAGAACACCTGTGGTCGGTCGCTCGTTATATGCCGGGGAGTCTGGGTGAACTGGACAGCCTAGGCCTTTCCGGTAGTGAAATTCGCTTCCATGGCAAAACGCTGATTTCTCTGGTAGAAAAAGCGCAGGCTTTACCGGAAGAATCACTGCCACAGCCGCTGCTGAATTTGATGGATATGCCAGGATACCGCAAAGCGTTCAAAGCCATCAAGGCGCTGGTTGCCGAGGTGAGTACTGAGCATAATCTTAGCGTCGAACTGCTGGCTTCACGCCGTCAAATCAACCAGCTACTCAACTGGCACTGGAAATTAAAGCCGCAGCAGACCCTGCCGGAGTTGGTTTCCGGTTGGCGTGGCGAACTGATGTCCGATCGTCTCAACGCGCTGCTGCAGGAATATCCGCAGTAAGTCACCAGGCTCGCCGGGTTGCGCCATTGCTAACCCGGCCTGCGCAACGCTACAAATCAAGCACCAGGCGCTTACCTTTGGCGCGAGAGCAGCAAATGAGCATGCTCTGCTGGCTGGCTTTTTCGTCGTCGCTGAAATACTGATCGCGGTGATCCGCTTCCCCTTCAAGAATCGTTGTTTCGCAGGTGCCGCATACGCCTTCCCGGCACAGGCACTCAACGCGCGCGGCTTTGTTATTTTCGATAACCTGCAAAATGGTCATCTCTTCCGGGACCACAAACTCGCGTCCTGAACGCGCCAGCACCAGGGTAAAGGCATCACCGCTTTTATCTTCCAGCGCAAATTGTTCGAAATGTAGCGTATTGCTGTCCAGTCTATGGAGGGAAGCCGCTTCTCTGACGGCATCGTTGAGCACTGCTGGCCCGCAGGTGTAAATATGTGTGCCGGGTTCGACATCGGCCAGCAGGCGAGATAAATCAAGGCGGGTTCCTGCGCTTGACAGATGCAGATGAATACGATCGACGCTGGAGTGTTGCAGGAGTTCGTCATAAAACGCGCAGTTGTCCTGACTGGGAGAGCAATAATGCAGTTGCCATTCTGCCTGAGAGTGTTCCAGCTCCGGGATCTGCGATAAAAACGGTGTGATGCCGATACCTCCGGCAATCAACAGATGTTGTTGTGCCTGAGGGGCGAGGGCGAACAGATTGTTAGGCGTGGAAATCGTGAGCGTGTCGCCGGGTTTCACCTTTTGATGCAGATAACGTGAGCCGCCTTTGGACGCCTCTTCCAGTCGTACGGCGATTTGCCAGGCGCTGGTATCGAAGGGTGAACTCATCAGCGAGTACGCATTGCTGTATAGATTCTCGCCATCGCGTATCTGCACGATGATATGGCTGCCACCCTGAAACGCGGGCAACGGCTCGCCTGATGTCGCCGTTAAAGTAAAGCGTTTTACCTGCGCGGTAATCGTCTCAATCCGGCTGACCCGGACTTCTTGCATTTGATAATCAGACATTGCGGCACTCCCTAAAAAATCTGTCCGGCGCGGCTTAACGATGCGCCGGTGTCTGTCGTTACAGCCCCTGGTTATTCCTGAAACACCTGCGCGACCAGATTATGGAAATGGGCAATGCCATGTTCGGAGATACCGCTGCCGCTGGTGTCGGCCATAATGCGGCCCTGACCGCGATACCCGCGCGATTTCAGCCCCTTTTGCACGCTTTCTACCAGACGTAAATCTTCAGGACGAAAGACGTTGCGATACCATTCGATCAGTTGTTTCTGCTCTTCGGTCAGCTCTTCGTTGGTGAAGTAAATGTCATAGTTTTGCAGCGTAGTTTCTGCATCCACTGGAAATTCATAGATAACGGTCATCATGCCTTTGATTGGCGTAACGTTGAGCATGGTGCACGGCCACAGCCAGAAACCGTGGAAGGCGGCATCAACACCTTCTTCGAACTTAAATGACTGCTCTGACGGTTTGGCGAAACCGTATTGTAGCGTCCAGTTGCCGTGCATAGTATGCCAGTAACGATCAACCTGAACCGAGTCGGAAAAACCAGGGTGAGCCGGGCCGCAGTGGTAGCACTCCAGATAGTTATCGACAATATTCTTCCAGTTGGCTGGAGTTCGGGTCGTAAAGCGTGCCGCCAGCTTCAGGTCATGCACATCAGGGCAGGCTTCGATAACTTTGTCTGCAAGACCTGGGAGTTGTTCTTCCACGCTGCCCGCGTTCGGATCCATGTTGATAAACACGAATCCGGCATACTCTTCCAGACGTACAGGTGTAAGGTGCGCTTTTTCGCTGTCGAAGTTGGCGACATTTTCGCAGTTACGCGCATGCGCCAGATTGCCGTCAAGTTTGAACGCCCATGCGTGGTAAGGGCAGGTAATTACATTTTTCGCTTTCCCTTCGCCGCTCAACAACTGATGACCACGATGCGGGCAAACGTTGTAGAACGCGCGCAGCACGTTATCGCGACCCCGTACCAGCACGATGTTCTCGCCAATCACTTCCCGGGTAACATAATCATTGGGCTTTGCCAGCTCGCTACTGTGGGCGACGCAAATCCAGCTTTTAGCAAACACTTTCTCTTGTTCGTGCTCGAAGGCCTGATGGTCAGT
Organism: Citrobacter sp. Cpo147; assembly: GCF_030332405.1. Lineage (NCBI taxonomy): Bacteria > Pseudomonadati > Pseudomonadota > Gammaproteobacteria > Enterobacterales > Enterobacteriaceae > Citrobacter > Citrobacter sp. Cpo147. The sequence continues at coordinate 195,165 of NZ_JAOWHX010000033.1, read as the reverse complement.
ATAGAACCGGGCAGGGATAGTCCAGGCGTCCTGCGGGTTGGCACAGAAATTTTGCGGCAGAATAAACTCAGGGCTCAGATTGCTCATTGGAATACCTTTAATTTGTGAGTAAGAGGATTTTTTACTGGCGCTTAATTGTCGCCTTTGAGTAATGTCCCGGCCGGTGGCGCAACGGGGGCGTTAACTGGCGTTTCGGGAAGATGACTTTCAATTTGATGCGCAGGAACGTGGGCATAGTCCTGCCGTACCCAACGAAGAAAACCGCCAACCTTCACCAACAGAATGGCGAGGAAGGGAAGTGCGGTCAGAACCACCGTGGTCTTCATGGTTTCCAGGGACGCGCCGGTGAATAAAATCGATAAGGGGATCAGGGTGATGACCACGCACCAGAACAGACGTAAGCTACGCTGCGGATCTTCCCCTTCCTGCAGGTTACGCGTGCTGGTGGCCGCCATGGTGTAGGCGACGGCATCCATATGCGAGGCGAGAAAAATAATCATGATCGCCAGATACGCCACCAGGAACAGTTTCCCGGCAGGCAACGACATCAACACTTGCTGTACGGCTGTTTCGCCGCCTAACGTGGCCATAACCTGCGGTACGTCGATCACACCGTTCACAAACTGGTGAATGGAGTAGCTTTCCATCACGCCAAAGAAGAACCAGCAGCCAACGGTACTACCTAAGATTAACGCCCAGATAACCTCTTTGATTTTGCGACCACGGGATACGCGAGTGACAAACATTGCCACGCCAGGGGTGTAGGAGATCCACCACAGCCAGTAGAACACCGTCCAGTTGCGGGTGAACTCACCGTTGCCAAGTGGATCGGTGAACAGGCTCATCTGCAAAAAGTTTTGTGTCGTCAGACCAATGGCGTTGATGATGTTATTGGTGATGAATTCGGTCGGGCCGACAATCAGCACCAGCAGCGGCAGTAAAAACGCCCCCCAGCCGACCATTTTGCTCAGACGTTGCAAGCCGTTGTTGATGCCAATCCAGGAGCTCAGACAGAAAATGCCGCCAGAGAACAGGATAACAAACGCCTGTACGGTGAAGTTATCCGGTAAACCCGTGAGAGCAGATAAACCACGGGTAAAGGTGGCGGCGGTGACAACCAGAGAGATGGTTAACGCGCCAACTGTTGCGATCAGGAACATCAAATCAACCAGCCGGCCCCACACGCCCTGCGGATGCACGCCGGTGATAGCGGCGATTATTCCGGACAGGCTCAGCCCTTTGTTTTTCCGCACATGAAAGTGGTAGGCCATGGTTAATGAAGCCAGCGTATAGGTCGCCCAGGCGCTGATTCCCCAATGGAAAAAAGAGTAGGGTAAGCTGTATTCCAGCGCTTTTTGCGAGTGCGGAGCGATATTCAGACCCGGGGTCTGGTAATAATAGGCCCACTCAGCAACGCCCCAGTAGAGCGTGGAGGAACCTAGTCCGGCACAAATAAACATAAACAGCCAGGACAGCGTGCTGTATTCCGCTTTTCCTTCTCCCAGACGAATGTTGCCGTATTTGCTGGTGGCCAGCCAGACGACCAGACCCATCGCCATCAGAACGAGGATCTGCACGGCGGAACCCAGCATCCGGGTAACGCCGTTAAAAAGGGTATTTGCGACTTGTGCAGACTGCTGAGGGAAGAGACTAAGTGTGGCGGCGATGAAAAGAATAGCCACCAGGCTGATGGCTATCAGCGGCAAGTCTTTTTTCTTTACGTTGCTCAACATGGGATCTCCTGGGCACAGTTGCCCGCGTATGGCATTAGCCTGTCGTTGTTATCATGCTGTAGGGAATTAGTGATTTTGTGTTTAACAATTTTATTATTTGTTCTTTACATGAATTAAACAATTGCCCGATACGTGAAGCAATAAAACACGGAACGGAAATAATAAAAGGTGAATTGGCGCAGGTTTTTGGCGACATAAAACGCATAAAAAAGCCGCGTCAGTGACGCGGCTCATATTTCGTGGTTTGACCTCTAACGCAGTGCCTGAGCGATGGCTTCACCTACCTGTTGGGTGGTGGCGTTGCCTTTCATATCTGGCGTTTTCGGGCCGCTGGCAATAACCTGCTCAATTGCTGCCAGAATACCGTCGTGGGCGGCTTTATAGTTGGCATCACCGTTGCCAAGGAAGTCGAGCATCATGGCGCCAGCCCAGATAGTCGCTATAGGGTTGGCGATGTTCTTGCCGTAGATATCGGGGGCCGAACCGTGTACTGGCTCGAACAGGGACGGGAAGGTGCGTTCCGGGTTTAAGTTGGCTGAAGGCGCAATGCCAATCGTTCCGGTACAGGCTGGACCCAGATCGGAAAGGATGTCGCCAAACAGGTTGGAGGCAACCACCACGTCAAAACGCTCCGGCTGCATCACAAAGCGGGCGCAGAGTATATCAATATGCTGTTTATCCCAACGGATCTCGGGATAGTTAGCCGCCATTGCTTCCACGCGCTCATCCCAGTACGGCATGCTGATGGCCAGTCCATTGGATTTAGTCGCCGAGGTCAGGGTTTTGCGCGGGCGGTTTTGCGCCAGCTCGAAAGCGTAACGCAATATACGATCCACGCCGCGACGGGTGAAGACCGACTCCTGGATAACCACTTCGTGTTCTGTACCTTCGCTTACGCGTCCGCCGAGTGAAGAGTATTCTCCCTCGGTGTTCTCGCGCACCACATAGAAATCAATGTCGCCAGGCTGCTTGCCTGCCAGCGGGCAAGGTACGCCTGGAAACAGGCGTACCGGGCGCAGGTTGACATACTGGTCGAATTCGCGGCGAAACTTAAGCAGTGAACCCCATAATGAGATGTGGTCCGGTACGGTTTCCGGCCAGCCAACGGCACCAAAATAGATAGCATCGAAGGATTGTAACTGCTCGTGCCAGTCATCCGGCATCATCTTCCCGTGATGGGCGTAGTACTCGCAGCTGGCCCATTCCATTTGCTCAAAGCTGAGTGACAACCCCCAACGCTCGGCGGCTGCCTGCAACACCTGAATGCCTTCAGGCAGGACTTCTTTACCAATGCCATCTCCGGGGATAGCGGCAATACGACAGGTTTTCTTCATAGCAGCTCTCACTTGTACGCCATCAAAATTGACTTTCCCCGTATCCTATAATTGACTGATTAATAGTTAATCCCCCTAACTGGTGAAACATAAAACACAGATCATGAATAATCTGCCGCTGTTAAATGATTTACGCGTCTTTATGCTGGTTGCCCGTCGTGCGGGATTTGCCGCCGTTGCCGAAGAGCTGGGCGTATCTCCGGCTTTTATCAGTAAGCGCGTTGCCCTGTTGGAACAAACGCTGAACGTGGTGCTGTTGCACCGAACAACGCGGCGCGTAACCATCACGGAAGAGGGGGAGCGGATCTACGAATGGGCACAGCGGATCCTGCAGGATGTCGATCAGATGATGGACGAGCTGTCCGATGCCAGGCAGATCCCGCAGGGGATGCTACGAATTATCAGTAGCTTTGGTTTTGGCCGCCGGGTGGTCGCTCCGGCGCTGTCTGCGCTGGCAAAAGAGTACCCGCAGTTAGAACTGAGGTTCGATGTTGAAGACCGTCTGGTAGATATGGTCAATGAGGGCGTCGATCTTGATATTCGTATCGGGGATGATATCGCGCCGAACCTGATTGCCCGCAAGCTGGCGACTAACTACCGTATTCTGTGCGCCTCGCCGGAATTTGTGGCGCAGCATGGAGTGCCGAAACAACTGAACGATCTTTCTACTTTTCCCTGCCTGGTTATTAAAGAACGCGACCATCCGTTTGGTATCTGGCAAATGCGTAATAAAGAGGGCGCACACTCAATAAAGGTTACGGGGCCGCTGTCGTCTAACCATGGCGAAGTGGTACATCAATGGTGTCTGGATGGGCAGGGAATTGCTTTGCGTTCGTGGTGGGACGTTTGCGACAACATTGCCAGCGGACATCTGGTGCATATATTGCCTGAGTATTATCAACCCGCCAATATATGGGCGGTTTATGTCTCCCGGCTGGCGACGTCGGCAAAAATCCGTATTACGGTTGAGTATTTGCGCCGCTATTTTGCCGAAAACTACCCAAAGTTTACTTTGGAATAAATGCTCGATAGGTTAGTCAGAGACAGAAAATAAAAAAGGCAGAATAATCTGCCTTTTTCGTAACCATGATTTAGCGACAAAAGAGCTTATTTAGACTCTTCCGCTTCAGGTAATGTCACGTTAAGTTCGAGGATCGAAATATCGCCGTCTTTTTGTTCAAGTTGTACCGTGACCATTTCGGGATCAATTTGTACATACTTGCAGATAACGTCGAGAATATCCTTGCGCAGCTGCGGTAAATAATGTGGCTCGGCGTCACTACGACGACGTTCCGCAACAATAATCTGCAGTCGCTCTTTAGCGATGTTCGCTGTGCTCTTTTTCCGCGAGAGAAAAAAATCCAGTAATGCCATAACTTATCCTCCGAACAGGCGTTTGAGGAAACCTTTCTTCTCTTCTTCAATGAAGCGGAAAGGACGTTCTTCTCCCAACAGACGGTCTACGGTATCAGCATAGGCTTTACCGGCATCAGCATTGATGTCGAGAATAACCGGCTCACCCTGGTTAGACGCGCGCAGGACTGACTGATCTTCAGGAATCACGCCAACCAGCTTGATTCGCAGAATTTCCAGTACGTCTTCCATGCTCAGCATGTCACCTTTATTTACGCGGCCAGGGTTGTAGCGCGTAAGCAGCAGATGCTCTTTAATTGGATCTTCACCGTTTTCCGCGCGACGAGATTTCGACGCCAGAATACCCAGAATACGGTCAGAGTCACGTACAGAGGAGACTTCCGGGTTGGTGGTAATAATCGCTTCATCTGCAAAATAGAGGGCCATCAGCGCACCGGTTTCAATACCCGCCGGAGAGTCGCAGACGATGAAGTCGAATTCCATCGTTTTCAGATCGTCCAGAACTTTCGCGACGCCTTCACGCGTCAACGCGTCTTTATCGCGAGTTTGTGAGGCCGGAAGAATAAAGAGATTTTCGGTACGCTTATCTTTGATTAGCGCCTGATTTAACGACGCATCGCCCTGAATAACGTTGACGAAGTCGTAAACGACGCGGCGTTCACAACCCATAATCAGATCAAGATTACGCAGGCCGATATCAAAATCAATAACGACAGTTTTCTTTCCCTTCTGGGCCAAACCTGTAGCGATGGCCGCGCTGGAGGTGGTTTTGCCAACGCCCCCTTTACCCGAAGTAACAACAATAATGCGTGCCATAGAAATTCCTTGTTAAAAAGGGATCAATTCAACGGTTGAACTGTCAAAGCGTTTTCTGCTAATTGCAGACGTGCCGCTTTGCCATAAAATTCTGCTGGGATTTTATCACTCAGCCAATAAACACCTGCGATAGACACCAGTTCTGCCGTCAGATGGGTACAAAAAATTTGCGCTTCCCGGTCACCGCTTGCGCCTGCCAACGCACGGCCTCTCATCATTCCATAAACATGAATATTGCCATCAGCGATAAGCTCTGCGCCTGCACTGACGTGGCTTGTAACAATCAGATCACATTGTGGTGCATAAATGCGCTGACCGGAACGAACCGGCACATTTATTAATCGTGTTTTTGTGATGGGAGTAACGTTTTGTGGCGGAGCGACGGGAGCCGGGGCCTCAACGGGCGCAGGACGAATAGCTTTTTCTTTACCTTCAGTCAGTAAAGGAAGACCCATTTCGTCGATTTCAGCCTTGAGTCTGGCGTCTTTGCATCCGCTAACGCCGATAATGCGCAATCCGGTAGACGCGACAACCTTCTGCAGCGCTGACCAGTTTACCGGGCTTTCAAGACCACTCACGTTAACCACTACGGGAGCATGTTTTAAAAAAGCAGGTGCCTGCGCGATTTTGTCTTCCAACGCCTGACGAATAACCTCGGGTTCTGCTTCATGTAAATGAACCACGGATAAGGTGAAGCTACTGCCTTTAAGCTCGATTGGCGTGTTTGACATCCTGGCCTTACTCAATTTGCTATTTATCATCCCCAGCGCGGGGTGATATTCCGAAGACTATAAGGCATGTTATAGTCAGTATTATATTGAGGCAAGCCACCATTCCGTGAATTCAGAGTAAAAGATATGTTTTGTGTGATCTACCGAAGCAGTAAACGTGACCAGACCTATTTATATGTCGAAAAAAAAGACGATTTCTCGCGAGTTCCTGAAGAACTGATGAAAGGATTTGGTCAGCCTACGCTGGCAATGATGTTGCCGCTTGATGGCCGTAAAAAGCTGGTTAATGCCGATCTGGAAAAAGTAAAACAGGCACTCACCGAGCAGGGCTATTATTTACAAATACCACCGCCGCCAGAAGATTTACTTAAACAGCATCTGGCCGCGACGAAACAAAATACACCAGACGATAAACGTTAAACTGCATCCGGCAGCAGCACGCCCCATCGATGCAGTACCTGAAATTGATAACTACGTTAGGGGAAAGTAATGTATCAACATCATAATTGGCATGGTGCTCTGCTGGATTATCCGGTGAGTAAGGTGGTTTGCGTAGGGAGTAACTATGCCAACCATATTAAAGAGATGGGTGGAACGCCTCCGGAAGAGCCGGTGCTGTTTATTAAACCGGAAACCGCGCTGTGCGATTTGCGTCAGCCGCTGGTTATCCCATCGGATATGGGTTCGGTTCACCATGAAGTTGAGCTGGCTGTTTTGATTGGCGCGACCTTACGTCAGGCGACGGAAGAACATGTGCGCAAAGCCATCGCGGGCTATGGCGTCGCGTTGGATCTGACCCTGCGTGATATTCAGGGCAAAATGAAGAAGGCGGGGCAGCCATGGGAAAAAGCGAAGGGTTTTGATAACTCTTGCCCGCTGTCAGGGTTTATTCCGGTGGCGGAGTTTAACGGCGATCCACAGGATACGATGCTCGGATTAACGGTCAACGGTGAACAGCGTCAGCACGGCACCACGGCGGATATGATCCATCAAATCGTTCCTTTGATTGCCTACATGAGTCGTTTCTTTACCCTCAAAGCGGGCGATGTTGTGTTGACGGGGACGCCAGCGGGCGTTGGGCCGTTAAACAGCGGTGATGAACTGGCTATCAGTTTTCATGGTCAAACGCTGACGACACGCGTGCTGTAATCTCTTCTTGCCGCCTTTTCGGGCGGCAAAACTTGCATCAGCGTGCCAGACTGGTTATAAGGTGCAGCTTTATTGCAATAGCGGATACCCTGATGAGCGACATACCTTTCTGGCAAAGTAAAACCCTGGATGAAATGACCGATGCCGAGTGGGAGTCATTATGTGACGGGTGTGGTCAATGCTGCCTGCATAAGCTGATGGATGAAGACACCGACGAAATCTATTTTACTAACGTCGCGTGTAAGCAACTCAATATCAAAACCTGTCAGTGCCGTAATTACGAACGTCGATTCGAGTACGAGCCTGACTGTATCAAACTGACGCGCGATAATCTGCCTACCTTTGAATGGCTGCCGATGACCTGTGCGTATCGTCTGCTAGCGGAAGGTAAAGGGCTGCCGGAGTGGCATCCACTGCTGACGGGATCAAAAGCGGCGATGCACGGTGAACGTATTTCAGTACGTCATATTGCGGTGAAAGAATCGGAAGTGCGTGACTGGCAGGATCATATTCTGAACAAACCTTCATGGGCGGACTAAGCCGCCCATCGATTAGCAGGCGTTAAGGCTTAAGACTTTTTCGCCTGATACATCTCATCTCCATGGTTGTCATCTTCAACCCAGAAATTGATGTTGAATTGGGCGTCGTCGCTTAATTCAACGCGATGCCAATACTGCGGTGGACTGGTCGCAAACTGACCGGCATTAATCACCACTTTTACTTCAGGCTCTTTTGCGTCTTCATTGGCAAAGCCGTAATACGTTACCGTACCTTCCATCACACAAAGCTGGCCAAAAACGCCTGCTGCAGTGTTATGGTGAGAAAGCAGTGCTGCAGGGACGTTGTCTTTGGTAAAGAAGGGAGTAGAGCGTTTAACTTTCCAGTTTGCCGGGATGCGTAAATGGGACATAAGACATCTCCTTGGTGCGGCATCTATAAGATGTATTTAATATACATCTTATAGATGCCAGCAGGCAATGAATTTAAGGCAAAAAAAACGCTCCCGAAGGAGCGTCTCTGTTAGCGACCGAAGAGGTCACGTTTTTTCGGCTTGAACGGCTGTGCTATCACCACCAGCACGGCGACCACCAGGTAGGCGGCGAAGATCCCCAACAGCCACTGCGGCATTTCCAGGGTTAAAAAAGACCACTGGCGCTCAGCACAGTCACCGGACGCTAAAAACACCTGCGGCAGCCATTTGTCCAGTGGCAGCCAGCTTGGGAAGCGTGCGGCAAAATCACAGGTCATAAACGGTGATGGGTGCAGCTGAATCATGGTGTGCTCATACGCTAACTGAAGTCCGCGCCAGGCACTGTAAATCCAGATTATCATCGCCACATAGCGCAGCGGTGTTTTTGGTGCGATAGCACCAACCAGCCCTGCACCCATCACGCCGAATAATGCGCTACGTTCGTAAATACACAACACGCAAGGTTTTAGCAGCATGACGTGCTGGAACCACAGCGCGACGAGCTCCAGCGCAAAGGCGGTTAACGCCAACAATAACCATGCTCCACGACCTCGGGAGCACTGGTTTAAAAATCGCAACATAATCATTTCCCTGCAACATGCGTAGAGACCGCAGTTTAAACCAATTCACTTTATGCGCCACTAGCGGGAATTGAAAATTTGCGTAATCGGATATTTATCATGCAAAAAGTCAAACCGGGCAGTGATTTGCCCGGTTAATTGTTATGAAAGTGTAGCTAACCAGCCCGTTTGAGTCATCCACTCGGTCACCGGTACCAGCGTGAACTCGACGCAAAGCAGACCAACGAGCGTCAGGACGAGAGTGTACGGCAGGGCCATCCACACCATGCGACCATAAGAGAGGCGAATCAATGGCGCCAGTGCAGAGGTCAGCAGGAACAGGAATGCGGCCTGGCCGTTTGGTGTGGCCACGGAAGGCAGGTTGGTCCCGGTATTGATTGCCACCGCCAACAGCTCATACTGGTTGAGACTGATAGTCCCTTGTTCCAGTGCGGCTTTGGCTTCGTTAATGTAAATAGTGCCGACAAAAACGTTATCAGAGATCGAAGACAGCAGGCCGTTGAAGAGATAAAACAGCGTCAGTTGAGCATGCTCAGAAGACTGCAAAACAAACTGAATTATCGGCGAAAAGAGCTGTTGATCGATAATCACCGCGACAATAGAGAAGAACACGGTCAGCAGCGCGGTGAAGGGTAGCGACTCGGTAAAGGCTTTACCTATCGCATGTTCGTCGGTGACGCCGGTCAACGAGGTTGCCAGAATGATGACCGACAAACCGATCAATCCGACTTCTGCCAGGTGCAGGGCCAAAGCAACGACCAGCCAGACGCCAATAATCGCCTGGACAATCAGTTTGATTTTGTCCTGACGGGTACGTTGTTGGCGGCTCTGATCGTCAAACTGTTGCAGGACATCACGGACGGTCTCCGGCAGCGTTTCGCCATAGCCAAACCAGCGTAATTTCTCGACCAGCACACAGGTTAACAGGCCGCAAATCAGTACCGGGACGGTAACCGGCGACATGCGCAGGAAGAAGTCACCAAAATGCCAGCCAGCTGCTTTGGCGATAATCAGGTTTTGTGGTTCGCCCACCATGGTCATCACGCCGCCTAACGCCGTACCGACACCCGCGTGCATCATCAGGCTACGCAGAAAACCTCGGAACTGCTCAAGTACGACTTTATTGTGCTGATCGATATGGCTGTCATCGAGCATGTTGTTGTCTTCCGCGCGAGAAGAAGCAACGCGATGGTAGATACCATAAAAACCGACCGCAACGCTGATCACCACGGCCACGACGGTCAACGCATCGAGGAACGCCGAGAGGAAAGCGGCTGCAACACAAAAAGACAGCGACAGCAGCGTCTTGGAGCGAATAGTGAGCAGCAGACGCGTGAAAATAAACAGTAATAACTGCTTCATAAAGTAGATGCCTGCCACCATAAACATCAGCAGCAATAACACCTCAAGGTTTGCGGCAACCTCTTCACGCACATGCGTGGCGCTGGTCATGCCAATAATGACAGCTTCGATAGCCAACAGCCCGCCTGGCAGCAGTGGGTAGCATTTTAACGCCATCGCCAGCGTGAAAATGAACTCGGCCACCAGCAACCAGCCGGCGATAAAAGGGTTGATGAAAAAAATAATCGGGTTGACGACTAAGAAGACAAGCAGTGCAAGTTTGTACCAGTCTGGTGATTGACCTAAAAAATTGCGCCACATCGCGCGGCCCCATGATAGCTCCATGGTGATTTCCCTACCTTTAAAAATGAAATCATGTTTTTATGTTTGACCGCAAAGCTTAGCGGGAGGAGGGAGTACAGGCAAGCTATTCACGAGACTGACAAGGTTGGCTGTACTGTAGCGTTATTTGGAAAATGAAGCCTTGATCCACTTTTTCTTCATTGCGTCAGCTATCAGCTAAGATACCCATCTGGTATGATGTGTGTAACTATGTTTTGCTGTGTAATGGAATTTTTACTATGGTCATTAAGGCGCAAAGCCCGGCTGGGTTCGCGGAAGAATACATCATTGAAAGTATCTGGAATAACCGCTTCCCACCTGGCACTATTTTGCCCGCTGAACGTGAACTCTCCGAACTTATTGGGGTGACACGTACCACGCTACGCGAAGTATTGCAGCGGTTGGCGCGAGATGGCTGGTTGACCATTCAACACGGCAAACCGACGAAGGTGAATAACTTCTGGGAAACCTCCGGGCTGAATATTCTTGAAACGCTGGCGCGTCTCGATCACGAGAGTGTCCCGCAGTTGATTGATAATCTGCTGTCTGTGCGTACCAATATTTCAACGATCTTTGTTCGTACTGCGTTTCGCCAGCATCCTGATAAAGCGCAGGAGGTTCTGGCGACGGCAAATCAGGTGGCCGACCACGCTGACGCATTTGCCGATCTGGATTATAACATTTTCCGCGGTCTGGCATTTGCCTCCGGCAATCCGATTTACGGTTTGATCCTCAACGGTATGAAAGGATTATATACCCGCATTGGCCGTCATTATTTTGCCAATCCGGAAGCGCGCGCGCTGGCGCTGAGCTTCTACCGTAAACTGTCAGAACTCTGCGAGCAGGGCGCTCATGAGCAGGTGTATGAAACGGTGCGCCGCTATGGTCACGACAGCGGCGAAATTTGGCATCGTATGCAGAAGAGCCTGCCGGGCGACTTAGCTATTCAGGGCCGTTAATCGCTCCATGCCGGATGGCGACGCCAAAGCGTCTTATCCGGCCTACAATACGTGCACTTCGTAGGCCGGATATGGTGTTTACACCGCCTCCGGTAATAAGATTTACAGACCGTTCATCCTTGGCGGGCAACGCTCCAACAGCTCCACGCTGCCATCTTCATTCTGTTGCTCCAGCATCACGTCAAAACCCCAAAGCCGGTGTACGTGCTTGAGCACTTCTTTGCGTCCTTTATCCAGCGGCGCGCGGTTATGCGGAATGTAGCGTAAGGTGAGCGAACGGTCGCCACGCAGATCGACGTTCCAGATTTGAATATTCGGCTCCAGGTTGCTGAGGTTGTATTGCGACGACAACCTGTTGCGGATCTCACGATATCCTTCCTCATTATGAATCGCAGATATCTCCAGGTAGTTGTGACGATCGTCATCCAGCACGGTGAACAGACGGAAATCACGCATCACCTTTGGTGACAGGAACTGGCTGATAAAGCTCTCATCTTTGAAATCGCGCATCGCGAAATGCAGGGTTTCCAGCCAGTCAGAACCCGCTATGTCCGGGAACCAGTATTTGTCCTCCTCGGTCGGCGACTGACAAATACGTTTGATATCCTGGAACATGGCAAACCCCAGGGCATAAGGGTTTATCCCGCTATACCACGGGCTGTTGTAGGGCGGCTGAAATACCACATTGGTATGGCTATGCAGAAACTCCAGCATAAACCGTTCGGTGACTTTACCTTCATCATAAAGGTGGTTCAGGATGGTGTAATGCCAGAAAGTGGCCCAGCCTTCGTTCATCACCTGCGTCTGTTTCTGCGGATAAAAATACTGGCTGACCTTGCGTACAATGCGCAACACCTCGCGTTGCCAGGACTCCAGCAGCGGGGCATTCTTCTCCATGAAGTACAGCAGGTTCTCCTGTGGCTCAGAGGGATAACGGCGGGCTTCCGCCACGGTTTTCTCTTCCTCTTTCTTCGGCAGTGTGCGCCACAACATATTCACCTGGCTTTGCAGATACTCTTCACGGCTTTTCTGACGGGCTTTCTCTTCCTGTAGGGAGATTTTTTGCGGGCGTTTGTAACGGTCAACGCCGTAGTTCATCAGCGCATGGCAGGAGTCGAGCAGCTTTTCGACTTCATCCACGCCGTAACGCTCTTCACACTGGGTTATATAGTTTCGCGCGAAGATCAGGTAATCGACAATGGAACTGGCATCCGTCCAGCTTCGGAACAGGTAGTTGTTTTTGAAGAAGGAGTTGTGTCCGTAGCAGGCATGCGCCATCACCAGCGCCTGCATGGTGATGGTGTTCTCCTCCATCAGATACGCGATACACGGATTGGAGTTGATAACAATCTCATAGGCCAGTCCCTGCTGACCATGCTTATACAAGCGCTCGGTTTCAATAAACTTTTTACCAAACGACCAGTGAGGATAGTTGATCGGCATCCCGACGCTGGAGTAAGCGTCCATCATCTGTTCGGAGGTGATCACCTCGATTTGGTGCGGGTAGGTGTCCAGTCTGTAGAGTTTCGCCACGCGGTCTATCTCTGCCAGATAGACATCCAGCAGATCAAACGTCCAGTCGGGTCCATCGCTTAACCGTGTGCTGTCCTTGTTCATGGAATCAATCGTAGCCATTCGCGCACCCTCATTGTTGGCGGCACTCTCTGTCTGGAGTACCTCATGTCAAGCATAGATCATGGTGTTAAAAAACGTGCTGCGGCAGAAATTTTTTCTTTGCGATTTCACGTTAGCGAGGCGTCGAAAAATGGCATGGCCGCAAAATTTTATGCTGGATAAAAATAACGCACAGCAGGAGATGCCAAAGCGGAGAGTCCCCAGCCATCACCGCTATATGTGAGGTAAGTCACCATAAAAAAGCCATATGTTGAATAATATTTTCAACTGAGTTATCAAGATGTAATTAGATGATTGTTCTTTTACTGTTAACGGAGTGGCTATGCGAGTTGTCATACTGGGAAGTGGTGTCGTTGGCGTGACCAGCGCCTGGTACTTAAGTCAGGCTGGACACGATGTCACCGTCATTGATCGTGAGCCCGGTCCGGCACTGGAAACCAGTGCGGCGAACGCGGGGCAAATCTCTCCAGGTTATGCAGCACCATGGGCGGCACCAGGCGTACCGCTAAAAGCAATTAAGTGGATGTTTCAGCGCCATGCTCCGCTGGCCGTCCGTCTTGACGGAACCCAGTTCCAGTTGAAATGGATGTGGCAGATGCTGCGCAACTGTGACACCAGCCACTATATGGAAAATAAAGGACGCATGGTGCGGCTGGCGGAATACAGCCGTGATTGCCTGAAAGCGCTGCGCGCCTCTACCGGTATCGAGTACGAAGGACGTCAGGGCGGAACCCTGCAACTTTTCCGTACTGCCCAACAGTATGAGAACGCCACTCGCGATATCGCCGTGCTAGAAGATGCTGGCGTGCCATATCAACTGCTGGAAGCAAACCGTCTGGCGGAAGTCGAACCCGCACTGGCAGAAGTGGCGCACAAACTGACCGGTGGTCTGCGCTTACCGAATGATGAAACCGGCGACTGCCAGCTGTTTACCCAGCGTCTGGCGCAGATGGCGGAGCAGGCAGGCGTTAAGTTTCGCTTTAATACCCCGGTCGATAAGCTGCTGAGCGATGGTGAGCAGATTTATGGCGTCCAGTGCGGCGAAGAGATAGTTAAAGCCGATGCCTATGTGATGGCGTTTGGTTCGTACTCCACGGCAATGCTGAAAGGGATCGTTGATATCCCGGTCTATCCGCTCAAAGGCTATTCGTTGACCATTCCGGTGGCGCAAGACGACGGTGCGCCGGTTTCTACTATCCTTGATGAAACCTACAAAATCGCTATTACCCGCTTTGACAATCGTATTCGCGTAGGCGGTATGGCGGAGATTGTCGGCTTTAATACAGAACTGCTACAACCTCGTCGTGAAACGCTGGAAATGGTCGTACGCGATCTCTTCCCGCGCGGCGGTCATGTGGAGCAGGCAACCTTCTGGACCGGACTGCGTCCGATGACGCCGGACGGAACGCCGGTGGTGGGGCGCACCCGCTTTAAGAATCTGCTGCTCAATACCGGCCACGGCACGCTGGGTTGGACCATGGCCTGCGGCTCCGGTCAGCTGCTGAGCGATATCCTTTCTGGCCGCACGCCAGCCATACCTTATGACGATCTGAGCGTGGCGCGTTACAGTCCGGGGTTTACCCCCTCTCGTCCACGGCATTTACATGGCGCACATAACTGATAAGGACGTGAGATGACCCGCCCGATACTGGCCAGCATTGACCTGCAGGCGTTGAAACAAAATCTGACCATTACCCGCCAGGCCGCGCCGGACGCCCGCGTCTGGTCGGTGGTAAAAGCCAATGCGTATGGACACGGTATTGAACGCGTCTGGAATGCGTTGGGCACAACCGATGGTTTTGCCATGCTCAATCTTGAAGAGGCGATAACCCTACGCGAGCGTGGATGGAAAGGCCCGATACTCATGCTGGAGGGTTTTTTCCACGCTGAAGACCTGACTGTATATGACAATTATCGACTAACCACCTGTGTACACAGTAACTGGCAGCTAAAAGCATTGCAGAATGCGCGCCTGAAGGCGCCGCTCGATGTTTACCTGAAGGTGAACAGTGGTATGAACCGGCTTGGGTTTTTACCGGAAAGAGTTCCCACGGTCTGGCAACAGCTGCGGGCGATGCCCAACGTCGGTGAAATGACGCTGATGTCGCATTTTGCCGATGCAGAGCACCCGGAAGGTATTCAGGAAGCTATGGCGCGTATTGCGCAGGCAACTGAAGGGCTGGAGTGCAGACGATCGCTGTCGAATTCGGCCGCCACGCTGTGGCACCCTGAAGCGCATTATGACTGGGTTCGTCCGGGCATTATTTTGTATGGCGCATCGCCTTCGGGACAATGGCGAGACATCGCTAACACCGGCCTGAAGCCAGTGATGACTTTGAGCAGCGAGATAATCGGCATACAAACGCTGAAAGCTGGCGATCGGGTGGGCTACGGTGGACGTTACACTGCCAGCGGCGAGCAGCGCATTGGCATTGTAGCGACCGGCTATGCAGACGGTTATCCACGCCATGCGCCAAGCGGAACGCCTGTGCTGGTGGATGGTGTACGTACCGGGACGGTGGGGACAGTCTCAATGGATATGTTGGCGGTAGATCTGACACCGTGCCCGCAGGCAGGGATCGGGACGCCGGTAGAGCTGTGGGGCAAAGAGATTAAAATTGACGATGTGGCCACCGCCGCAGGTACGGTAGGCTACGAGTTAATGTGTTCTCTGGCGCTGCGCGTGCCAGTTGTGACGGTGTAACTTTATTTAGTGCATTTTGTGGGCCGGGTAAGGCGCAGCCGCCACCCGGCAAAAACATCCGCTTTACTCATCCTCATCCTCATCTTCAGCAACGCGAACACCAACCTTCAGCACTGCATTATCTTCCTTCTCGGCCACCGTCCAGATCATACCAGCGAATTCCACCTGGTCACCGACGACCGGCGCGGCACCAAGCAGATGCTGGACAATTTCACCCAGCGTTTGCTGCTTATCACGATATTCGGTGCCATCATCCAGGCCATAAATCAGCGCCACATCGGCATATTTTGCGCTGGCTTCAAGAATAAAATCACCGAAGAAGCGCTGGTCTAACGACACAGGTGGCGACTGGCTGAACAGCTTGCCAAGAGCCGGGAGATCGCGCTCGCGGCCAATAACACACAATACATCGCCTTCGCGAAGACGCGTACTGCCGGAGGGGTGAAACAGCACGTTGTCACGAAACAGGGCGGCTATTCGCGTTTCTTCCGGCATATGCAGGTCGCGCAGTGCGGCGCCCACACACCACTTATCCGCGCTGAGCTGATAAACAAACTGCTCCCACGGGTTATCCGGATGAATATCCAGACCAATGCGCGACACGGGCCAGCCGACGGGAGGGACCACCACTTTGGCTTTTTTAGCAGCCCATGAAAGCGACGTTCCCTGAAACAGCAACGAGATAAGTACCACGAAGAAGGCGACGTTAAAGAACAGGCGCGCGTTCTCCAGACCCGCCATCATTGGGAAGACGGCGAGGATGATGGGTACCGCACCGCGCAGACCCACCCAACTGATGAAAATGCGCTCGCGCAAATTAAAGCCACGAAACGGCAGCAGTCCCGCGAAGACCGAAAGCGGGCGGGCAATGAATATCATCCACGCAGACAAAATCAGTGCCGGGATTGCGATAGGCAGCAGGTCGGATGGCGTAACCAGCAGTCCGAGCACCAGGAACATGGCGATTTGCGCCAGCCAGGCCAGACCGTCGAAGTTTTGCAGAATGCCAAACCGGTTGCGAATAGGGCGATTACCCAGCAGGAAACCACATAGATAAACCGCCAGAATACCGCTGCCTTCCAGCGCAGTGGTCAGGGCAAAAATCAGGATCCCACCGCTTAACGCCAATAGAGGATACAGTCCGGCAGGCAGCGAAATGCGGTTAATCATCTGCTGGAGCATATATCCACCGCCAAGACCGATAATGATGCCTAAGCCAAACTGCTGGATAATGTGCACCGCGAACATCCAGCTTAAACCGGTCTCGTGGTTTTGGATCATGGCGATGAGCGTGATGGTCAAAAACACGGCCATCGGGTCATTACTGCCGGATTCAATTTCCAGCGTAGAGCCAACGCGTTCGTTAAGCCCCTTACCGCCAAGCAGGGAAAAGACCGCCGCGGCGTCGGTTGAACCAACAATCGCGCCAATCAGGAGTCCTTCGATAAGATCCAGATGAAACAGCCACGCGGCCATCATGCCGGTGAGTCCGGAAGTAATCAGCACACCGACCGTCGCCAACGATAGCGCCGGGCCTAACGCAACGCGAAAAGAGCTGGCCTGGGTGCGCATCCCGCCGTCGAGCAGGATAACCGCCAGTGCCAGGTTACTCACCATGTAGGCGAATGGATAGTTATCGAAAGGTATGCCGCCTATACCATCCACGCCCGCTAACATACCGATAGCGAGAAATATCACCAGAATTGGGATACCGAGACGTGATGAGAATGAACTGAGTAAGATACTGCAGGTGACGAGAACGGAACCCAAAATAAAAAGGCTAATAATTGCTGCGGCATCCAACGTTCGGTTACTCCTGAATTACGCTGTTTCGTATTAATAAACCCTACCATAATAACGACAGAAACAGCGTTTTACTTAGCCCTATTAGCCGCTTTTTTTACGATTTTAGTACCGGATGCCCACTTAAGGTGAGCTGAGTGCCGTTTTTATCATTTTTCAGCACCGCATTGGCTCCCAAAGGCAAGGTGACAGTGCGTTGTTCATGGCCAAAATCGAGGCCGCAGATCAACGGTACTGATAATCTGGCGCGCAGAAAATCACAAACTGAATCAAGATTGTAACCGGCATCGTAATCATTGGGTGCGCTACCGCTAAAACTGCCAAGAATAATGGCGTTTTGCTGGGCTAGTATTCCGGCGTGGTACAGCTGCAGCAGCATACGCTCGACACGGAATGGATGCTCGTTAATGTCTTCCAGCACCAAAATGCCGTTTTTGATAGCCGGCATCCACGGTGTACCCATCAGCGAAATGATCATCGCCAGATTTCCGCCCCACAGTGTACCTTCAGTTGCGCACTGCGGACCCTCACCCTGCCATTCGAGGGTAAATTGGGCATTACGCAAAGCCTGCCAGAAATGGTACTCGGTGAATGCGTTCATTTCTTCGGCGCCGAAGTTCGCCGCCAGCATCGGGCCGCTGAAGCTAATCACATTCCCCTGTGCCAGCAGACCACACTGGATCGCCGTAAAATCGCTGTGTCCGCACAGCAGCAACGGATCTTGTTGCTGGCGGGCTGCCAGCCCCTGCCAGTCAATTTCTGCCAGTAAACGGCTCGCGCCATAGCCGCCGCGTACCGCCATCACAATAGTATCGGGGGTTTTCAGATTAACGAGCGAGTTAACATCAGCAAGCCTTTCTGCCTCTGTACCTGCAAAACGCTGGCAGCGGCGCGCAATGACTGCTGAATTGTCGACCTGATGACCGGCCTCAGTAAGACGCGCAAGCCCACGTAAGGCAGCCTGCTGATTGATACAGTAGCCCGACGGGGAAATTAAGTGAAACCGGGACATGGCATTTCCTTGCTACAACTAAAACCAAATGTATATCATGCCGCGTAGGTATGTCGTTGTCACCTCAGCGACAGGTTCCGGCTATAAGGATAGATGACGTGAAATTGAGATGGTTTGCTTTTTTGGTTGTATTACTTGCGGGCTGTAGTTCAAAACATGATTACAAAAACCCGCCGTGGAATGCTGAAGTTCCGGTTAAACGCGCAATGCAATGGATGCCAATCAGTGAAAAAGCCGGTGCGGCCTGGGGTGTCAGTCCACAATTGATTACCGCAATTATTGCCATTGAATCAGGCGGAAATCCGAATGCGGTCAGTAAGTCCAATGCGATTGGTCTGATGCAGTTGAAAGCCTCAACTTCAGGACGCGATGTTTATCGCCGCATGGGTTGGAGCGGAGAGCCGTCGACCAGCGAGTTGAAAAACCCCGAACGCAATATCTCCATGGGGGCCGCATACCTGAGTATTCTCGAAACCGGGCCGCTGGCCGGGATCGAGGATCCGCAAGTGATGCAGTATGCGCTGGTAGTATCGTACGCCAACGGCGCGGGCGCATTGCTGCGAACGTTCTCTTCCGACAGGAAGAAAGCCATCAATAAGATCAACGATCTCAGCCCGGATGAATTTATTGAACATGTTGCGGACAATCATCCGGCGCCGCAGGCCCCGCGCTATATCTGGAAGCTTCAACAAGCGCTGGATGTGATGTAGTTCGTGTGAGTTTACTCGCGCACCTTATTCGATTTTTCCCGGGCCTCGCGTTCAAGGGAAAAAATAATCCGCTGTAAGTTCCGCTCCACCGCCGGGCCGACGTTGAGAAAACGAAAGCTCAGGCGGGGAGTGGTAATGGTTTCGTTTTTGCTGTCGATAACTTTGCGCTCGCTAATGGAAATGAGCTGGGCGTCAACGTGATACACCCCCCATTGCTCCATATTCAGTTCAACCTGCGCGAAGCGTATACCTTCTACCAGTCCTTCTGGTTTTGCCGTTTCTAACAGCCCGCCCATACCGCCAAGCGATAAATCGAATAAGCGAAAGCACAGCGTGCTGTTGTCCGGCATTTTTGCCGTGCAGCGATAGGGAGGGTGCAGCGGAGCGCCGATGCGGAAATATTCGCGACGCTGCACAAACCACAGAGAAGGCGGCAAGGATGAAATAAACGCCGGCAGTTGCTGATACTCGCCTTTTTTCAACTGTGGCAGGGTGAATTCTACTTTGGCTCCCTGCGTTTCGGCGATAATCGAGATCTGGCTGGCCCGCTGTACGGCCTGGTTTTCATATTTCTGGCTGCCAAAATCCATGACCAGCTCGTCCGGGCTGACGGCCAGAACTTTGCTGATGAACTGGCCGCCCGACCAGGAGATACGCAGTGGAACCTGCTGCGACTTTAAGTCCCGAAGTACACCTAACACCGCTAACGGATTTTGCTTCAGGAACTGCTCATTGTAGTTACTCACACCTAATGACTCCTGGATGCCTGGTTTGTCGTTGGGTTATCGGCATCAATCGACGGAACTTAATACAAATGGATGAAATTTTTTACCAAACCCAATGAATTAAGTCTGCGTGATAAAAGCATGTCGCGACGGCTTGCCTATACTTTAAGTGCTGGCGCAGGAATGTCTTGCGCGTGCGTTCACTGGAAAGAGGGCCTGAAAATGGGAATTATTGCCTGGATTATTTTTGGTCTGATTGCGGGGGTTATCGCCAAACTGATTATGCCGGGGCGCGATGGCGGGGGATTTATCCTGACCTGTATTCTGGGTGTCGTCGGTGCTGTGGTCGGTGGATGGCTGGCAACGATGTTTGGTATTGGCGGCGATGTCAGCGGGTTTAATCTCCACAGCTTCCTGGTGGCCGTGGTCGGCGCGATTGTTGTGCTGGGTGTCTTCCGGCTTGTACGACGAGATTAATCGAACGGCCCCTGTGGGGGCCGTTTCTCTATATGGCTAAGTCAGAACTGGTACTCAATCCCAGCCCAGTAATTACGGCCTTCTTCGATAAATCCTTCGCTGTACACGTATTGTGTATCGAACAGGTTATTGACCGAAGCGTTGACGCTAAACCCGTGACCGATGGCGTAGTCGGCGCGTAAATGGGTAATGGCGAAACCTGCGGCTTTCTGCGAGCCGTCGCTATTGCTATAGCTCGATGAGCGGGCCTCTTCAGACAGCGTAATGCTCAACGGATCCCACGGTTTCAGCGTCATCCATGCGGTGAGGGTTTGCGTCGGCAAATCGGTTATTTTGCCGATGTCGCTGCGTTTGACATCCGCATGAATCAGGCCATAGCTCAGCCCAACATCCAGCATATCAAAGACTTTACCTTTAACGCCTGCATCCAGACCGGTGTAATCCACCCGGCCGCTGTTCTGATTCTGGATGGTATCGGCATCAATATTGTGTGAAAGAATGGCATCGCTGATGCGGTTGTAATAGACGCTGGCTTCGAATCCCCAGTCTTTGCCAAGTGAACCATTCCAGGTCAGATCCACGCTGCGAGCGCGTTCCGGTTTAAGCTGCGGATTGACCAGCGCCACCTGGTTATAGGCCGGTTTCGAGGTGGTGTAGCGCTCTTTAAGCGTAGGGAAACGCGTTCTGTCAGAGTAGGACAGCGCTAATGTGTCAGCATTATCGAAGTGATATTTGGTCATCATCTGCCAGTTGAAGGCCGACTGATTGTTGTCATCATAGTGGGTGACGCTACCATTTTTTTCGTGCTTCATGCCTTCCAGACTGTCGCGCCAGTCATAGCTTATTCCCGCCACCACATCGACATTATCCGCCGCTGCCCACTGGTATTCGCTGGCAACGGACCAGGTGCGGTCTTCGTAACGGTCGTAAGACGCATTCGGTGCGCCTTTCTCGCGGTGAACATCATCCTTCCAGTTCACCGCGAAAGAGAGCTGGTCGTTTTCACGCATATCCGCAGCGAGCTGCAGACCAGCCCCATCGCTATAGTCTGAATAATGACTGTAGCTGCCTTTTTTGTTTTTCAGATCGGCAAGCGAGTTGTACATCATCAACGTATTTTCAAATGTGTCGCGATACAGACGGCTTTTCAGGGTAAAACGATCGCCCAGATGGGTAGTGCCCTGATAGTAATAGCTCTCTTTATCGTACTGTGGCCATTGCCAGTAGCGTGATTTCTGACTGCTGGTTCCAGCGTACGGAGGGTTATCTTTTTCACCGTCCTGATTAATATAGGTCAGCACATATTCGTCATCACCACGTGGGGTAAAGCCCAGCTTCACGATGCCGCGTTTATCATCGGCGGAGGAGTTGGCAATCTTGCCGTTGCTGCCCGCAATAGGGTTGTCCACGCCATGCGGTAGGCCAAGGAAATCCTGCTTCAACTGACTGCCGCTGAGCTGGATGTAACCGAGATCGTTGCTGGCGCCAAATGAAGCATGCATATCGTGGGCGTTGTCTTTGCTACGACTCCAGCCCTGGCGATAGCCAATGCTGCCTTCAACCGGTTTGGTAGGTCTTTTGGTGGTGATATTGATGGCGCCGCCCATCTGGTTCGGCCCTTGTAGCAGAGACGAGTAGCCTTTGGAGACTTCAACCGAAGCGATATCGGAGGTCAGAAAACGGCCTAAATCGAGGTTGCCGTCATAGGGGATGTATACCGGCACGCCGTCAAAATAGACGGGAACCTGACGGCTGTCAAAACCGCGGACTTTCACCTGCTGCTCATTGCGGTTGCCTGACTTTTGCAGCACGACGCCGGGGACAACGCTCAGCGCCTGCGCCACGTTTTGCTTATCCAGTTGCTGCATCGTTTCCTGGCCGAGAACCGTAGTGGTTGCCGCGGAGGCCGGGCTTGACCAGACGGTCATGGTTTCGCTTTCCTGCCCAGCAAAAGCACTGTGCGCGAAAGCAAACGACAGGGCTGTGTAAAGACAACTTTTGTTGAAATTCATTATTTTTAGTCCATTTATTAATGTTATATGCCACGTGCGTCCGGGCTCAGGCTAACTTTGATATCCGCAGGCGGAGCGTAGTAAGGCGCGGAAGTGATGAAAAGTCTGATGCCACAGTCGAGATAACTCGCCAGCGAGGCGAGGGTAATGCCGCCAGTCAGCGCCAGCGTGCAATGGGGGGCCAGAAAAGGTGCCTGGCGGACAATTTCTGTTGCTTGCTCAGGGGTAAATTTGTCGAGTTGCAGGACATCAGGCGCGGCGCGAAGCGCGGCTAATGCCTCATCTGGTGTATCTGCTTCAACCACGATCTTTTTTTCTGGCGCATGGCTGCGTAAGCGCGCAATCGCGCCGGCCCAGTCGTTTGGGTTGGTAAGAAAATGACGGTGATTAGCAAACAGCAGTACCGTTTCGGCGCATCCTCCGCGATGGATAATGCCTCCCGCGGCGAGTATTGCCTGAGTCGCCAACAAACGCGTGCCGGGAATGGCTTTGCGGGTACAGGCAATCTGCCCATCAGGATAGCGTTGGCGCAGTTGGCTCAACATGCACTCAAGATAGCCCGAAACCCCGCAGCTCCATTCCAGGACATTTTGTACCGCTTTCCAGCCCTGATGCAGCGCCGCCGCATTCCCATGTGCGCAAATCAATCGCTGTCCTGCACTTACCTGTTCACCATCGGCAACCATGTCGCTGATGGTCAGCCCTAATGAGGTGAGCATTTGTCTGGCAACGGCGGTGCCGCTAACGCACCCGCCCTGGCGATGGTAAAATTCCATAACGCCCGGCTGTGCGCCAATACCCAACGCGCGGGTAGTCAGGTCGCCGCCCTGAATATCTTCCAGCAGCAGCGCGTCGGTTTGCGCCTGCGAAAAGTAGATCATCGCAGCGCCTCCCGCGGCACGCTGTCCCACCAGATAAGCGCCCAGTCACGGCTGGCGGGGGCAATCGCGCGTGGATCCTGCTGCTGATACCAGCTTTCCAGACGTTCGACCTCGTCGGCGCTCAGTTCACCCATACTCCAGCGCACGTTTTCCAGAAAACGCGTCCAGGTGCTGTTGTCCTGCTGGCAGTTGGGTCCGCGGATAAAATCAACATGCGCGTGGATCCCCATCTGATACAGGACATTAAGCGCATAGATATAGTTGGGAAGCTCAATCACTTCGCGGCCCAGTGCACGCTGAATGGTGGGGGAAACGAAAGATGAACTGACGAGATGAGTGGTGTAAACCCGCAGTCGGGCCTGATTATTCAGTTTGGTCATCGCCTGGCGCATATCGGCAACCAGCGTAGAGCGCGAAGCGACGGCGATATCGCACTGGGGTAAATCATCCCAGTGTTCCTCCCAGGCCCGCTGCACCCACTGCACGTGACGGGCGTTCATTTGCGCAGCGCGGCGGGCAGCTACGCTAAGCATGCCCTGGCTGTAATCTACGCCGTAAATTATTGGCATCTTTTTAGCCAACGCCAGCGAAACCGTACCGGGACCGCAGCCCATATCAAACAGCGACTCCGCCCCTTTCAGGTCGATTTTTCCCAACAGCTGTAGCAGATAGCTGTCGGTTAATGAGGCGCAATTCTCTGCCATTTTTTCCGCACGCTTATCCCAGTGCTCCGGTTTTTTCTCGGTTCTGTTCGCCAGCTGTAAATGTTTACGGTAAAGATCGGCAAAATCAATGTCGTCAATGAGCATTCTTATTCCTTAGTTGTGTGAGCCAAAGAGGTGATGGGCGATTTGTGACGGTGTAACGCGATACAGCGCTGCCAGACGATCGGTGGCGAGCTGCTGTTCAGGAAGCCCCTGCGACACTGCACCGTTCGGTTCAACGCGTACCACGCTGTCGGCGATTGCCCGGGCGTGCAACGGATGATGGGTCGACATCAGCAGGGCCATACCCGAGTTTTTCAGCGTCACCAGCGTGTCGAGCAGACGGATTTGATGCCCAAAATCCAGGCTGGAAGCGGGTTCATCCAGCAACAAAAGACGCGGACGCTGCGCCAGCGCGCGGGCAATTAACACCAGTTGCCGCTCTCCGCCGCTCAGCGTGTTCCAGCGTCGGGGCGCCAGGTGAGAGATTCCCAGCATCGTCATCTGCTGGTGCGCATTTTCACGCTCTTTAGCGCCGGGAACCGCAAATGCCGCCAATTGCGGGGCCAGCCCCATCATCACCATGTCCAGCGCAGTGAAGGCAAACGCGCCGTCATGTGCCTGAGGAACCCAGGCGATAGCGGCGGCGCGTTGCCGATCGCTGAGATGATTTATGGCGACGCCATCAAGCAGAATGTCACCGTGAAGCGGCGAAAGAACGCCGAGAATGGTGCGCATCAGGGTGGTTTTTCCACTGCCGTTGGCCCCAATCAGACAACAGACGGAGCCGGGCGAAACCTGAAATGAGACATCGCGTAACACGGGCTGGTGACTGTGGTATCCCAACGACGCATGGCGGAGGGTCAGAAGCGTCATGGGCGATTTCCCCGCAGCAAAAGCAGCAAAAAGAACGGTGCGCCAATAAATGCCGTCAGGATCCCCAGCGGGATTTCTGTGCTGCTCAGCGTGCGGGCAAGAGTATCGGTGAGCAGTAGCAAAATGGCACCGACCCCCATGGAAACCGGCAGCAACTGCTGGTGGTTATTGCCACTGAGGAGTCTGCCGATGTGCGGTACAACCAGCCCAATCCAGCCGATAATGCCCGCGATGGCAACGGTACAGGCGGTGATTAACGTAGCGCAGACGATCAGTCCCAGCCGCAATCGCGAGACGTTGATCCCAAGCGATCGTGCTTCATCATCCGACAGGGTGAGCAGGTTCATGCGCCAGCGCAGCAGCAATAGCGGGACGAGTCCTGCGAAGATCAGCGGTGCCGAGAACCACAGGTCGTGCAGCGTGATCGTCGATAAACCGCCAAGCAGCCAGAAAGTGATAGAGGGGAGTTGGGTATACGGGTCGGCCAGCGTTTTGATGAGTGAAATTCCCGCACCGCATACCGTACCCAGCGCAATCCCGACCAGCACCAGTGTTAACACCGGGTCGTGTCGCTTGACTCGCCGGGTAATTAACCAGACACCGGCGACCACGAATAAACCGCCCATGAACGCATACAGCTGAATGAACAGGATCGGTAAACCTAACAGGATTGCTAAACAGGCACCTAAACCCGCACCCGCCGCCACGCCGAGAATATCCGGTGAGACCAGCGGGTTGCGGAACATACCCTGATAGGTGGTTCCTGCGCCCGCCAGCGCCGCGCCGAGCAGCAATGCAGCCAGTATGCGCGGCAGGCGGATTTGCCAGAAGACGATTTTGTCCTGCATTGGAACGCCATCTGTACCGGCCACGAGATTCAGAACCTGCTGTGCATCCAGGTGATACGCGCCTGATACCGCGGCGACGCTCGCGCAAAGCACCACCGCAGCAATCATCAGAAAACCGAGGGTTGATGTTTTCATCAGACTGCCACCAACCTTTGATACTGTGCGTCGCTTAGCGTGGTGTGCCAGAACAACTCACTGTAGCGCTGCATATCAGCTTTAAAGCTCGCGTTAACCTGAGGATCAAGCCAGGCGTGCAGGCGGCGTAACCCCAGTAAACGGTTGATGCCGGGAGGTGCATCCAGCCAGCCAAACGGCAGACCGCTGAGAAACAGAATGCGCCGGTCAGCAACCGCTTTGACTCCTTGCCAGACCGGATCTTCTCGTAGGAACTGCGCTGTCACCGCATCCTGTACCAGGATAATATCCGGCTGCCAGCTGAGCAGATTTTCCATTGAGACCTGTGTGAGCCCCTGTCGTCCGGGGATGTGCGCCACATTGTGCAACCCCAGCAGTTCTGCCGCTTCGGTATGCAGAGAACCTTGTAAACCTGTCTCCAGTCCTCTGGCACCGCGCGCGGCATAAAAACGCAGATTCGCCGCGGGGGTATGCGAGAAAGCTATTGCATCATCGATAAATCGACGGGCCAGTGCGGCCTGCATTGCGGTACGCGAGACGACGCCCAATGCTTCACCGGCTGCGCGCAACTGTTCTGGGGTATGGCGCAGTTCGCCGTTAATCAGCAGCCAGGGAATGTGTGTTTGTGCGCTCACTTGTCTGGCCTGAGAAAGCCAGGTTTCATCGGCATTACCACAGTCAATAACCAGGTCGGGTTTAAGCGTCAGGAGTGCTTCAAGCGAGAGCGTGCTGGAGCGGCCCGCCAGCCTGCCGAGTTTCGGCAAGGTCCGAATATCGTCGTGAAACGGAATGGCGGTCTGGCGAGAGAAATCAAAGGAGGAAAAACCCACCACTTTTTCCGGTGCGACGGCCAGCAGCAGCATGTCAGCGGGCGCGCCAGCACTGACCACGCGTTGGGTTTTCTCTGGCTTCGGAGAGTCTCCAATGGCCACGGTCAGCGGCGTTTGAGCAAACGCGGGAAGATGGCGTAGCAGCAGTGCAGATGCCACGAGTTGGGCAAACATCCGTCTTGTCAGTGGCATTATCGGTATCCTGAAGGTTACAAAATCGCTATATATTTACATATACAGCGAATAAAAACATGTTCAGAATCAAATTCTCACGGATGAAAACACCGGATACCCCATAAGGGCTAGAGGGGATAGAGACAGCTTAAATGGCGAAAAATATGACAGAAAAATCCGCGACGAAGCGCGGATTCAGGGTGTAAAACGACTCATGTAATGACGTTAAGGCGTCGGTTGAGTCTGTTTTTTAGGCTCGACTGGCGTTGTACTTGCCGGGGTCGGTCGTGATGCGGGGACGTTGTCACAGGGTTTTTCTTTGGCACAAATCAGGTCGAGCATTTTCAGCGTTACGCCGTTGGTCCAGCCGAAACCATCCTGCAACGGATACTCACCGCCGCCACCGCCGGTTCCAGTGGTGCTCACGTCATACTTCTCAACCAGCTTTTTCTCGCGATCGTAGGTGTGTTGAACATTGGTGAGGAATCGCCAGGTTACGTCCATGGCGACGTTATCCTGACCGTAATTCTGTAACCCGGATGCGGCGACCCACTGGAGCGGAGCCCAGCCGTTGGGGGCATCCCACTGCTGGCCGCTTTTCACTGATGTGGTAGCAAGGCCGCCCGGTTGCAGCAGATGTGCCTGGGTGGCCGTGGCGACTTTACTGGCGCGATCTTTTGCCGCCGCATTGACATACAGCGGGAACAGAGCGGCGGCCGTGAGCTGGTTGCGTACTTTGTGGCTTTTCAGATCGTAGTCGGCATACCAGCCTTCTTTGTCGTTCCACAGATATTTTTCGATCCCTTTTTGTCGGGCATTAGCGAAGCCATCGTACTGCGCCGCTTTGGCATCATCACCGGCGGCTTTACTGGCGAGGGCGATCATTTTTTCCATTTTGTACATCAACGCATTGAGATCGACCGGAACGATGCTGGTGGTGCGCAGAGTGCCCAGCTGATTAGGATTGTCCATCCAGCGGGAACTAAAATCCCAACCGGACGCGGCAGCTGAACGCAGGTCGCGGTAGATTTCTGTGGCCGGGCGGTTTGGGTTGCTTTTAGCGGTGGCAATATCCTCTACCCACGACTCTGGCCGAGGCGAATCGCGCTCATCCCAGTAGCGGTTCAAAATGGTGCCGTCATCCAGTTTAACCACGCGCTTATTTTGCTGACCGGGCTGGAGTGTTTCGATGCCCTCCATCCAGTAGCTGTACTCTTTTTGCATCTGCGGGAGGTATTTTTTCAGCGCGTCATTTCCGTCGTGTTGCGCCAGCAGTTCAACCATAAAGGCAAAGAACGGCGGTTGCGAACGGCTCAGGTAGTAGGTGCGGTTGCCGTTAGGAATGTGTCCCCAGGAATCAATCTCGTAGGCGAAGTTTGCCACCATGTCCGAGACCTTATCCCAGTGATTGCTCTCGGCAAGCCCCAGCATGGTGAAATAGCTGTCCCAATAATATATTTCGCGAAAACGCCCGCCAGGTACCACATACGGCTCCGGGAGCGGCAGCAGCGAATCCCATTTTTCTGCGGTGGTGGTCGAACGAGTGAGTACTGGCCACAGTCCGTCAATATGTTCGCGCAGTGATTGCCCGGCCGGGGGCACGTATTTCTCGCCGTCTTTCGGCAAGGTGAAATTCACTTGCACAAAATGGCGTAAGTCGAATCCGGACTGGTTTTTCTGCATCCGGTAATCGGCAAGGATCATTAATGGATCGCTGTTTGGCACCGCGTCGGCAAAGGTTTTCTGGTCAGGAAACAGTTTTGCTGTTTGTACATCGTTAAACAGGGGACCAAGCAGAATATCAGGCGGCGCAGGCGTAGCGGCTGGTGCGTCCTCGGCGTTGACGGTAAAAGAGGAAAGGGCAAAAAAGGTGCTTGCGAGCGTCAGTTTTATTGCAACAGAGAGCAGGCCAGGATGGCGAGTTGCTGGCGTTATCATCGGTTAATCTCCTTAGCGGCGTGCCGAAGTAGCGGCACTTACCATGAGAAAACCTTAGTTCAGGAATGACCGTTGCGCGTGATCGGCTCCCCATTTTGCGAATAAACAGACATTTCCCGACGTGAATAGAGAAGAAGCACACCCTTTGTTGGAAAGGGTGTGCTTCGGAATCAGTTTGCGCGGGTTATCCGCTGTGTGACACAGTCAATGGTCAGAGTATCGCCCATCTTGATGCTATCGAGAGCCGCGCCTTGCTGACACATCCAGCACAGACCCATTTCACGAGCGATAATCGCCGGATGCGAGGCTTCGCTGCCGTCCCGCAGGCAGATACCTTTGATGGTCTTCGGATCGAGTTGCAGTACCGTAGACGGATAAATGACATCAGCGACCAGGATAGTGGGGCGCAAAAATGCGGGAATTTGTGCGCTCTCTCCCGTCAAATGCTGCAGTGAACGAGACAGCAAATCTTCAATATCAATGTATCGCGCCTGCAGATAAGGATCATCGAGCTGTAAATACTGCTGGCTGAGATCGCTCAGCACCTGATGCCAGGCCCAGGCGGCGCTGCACTGCTTTTCGCGCATTACATCGCAGGCCATTTCAAAAAGTTCAGGATCGTCCAACAGCGTGTGGTGACCGGAGAAGATGGCAGCGATATCTGCGGAATATCGTTCTTCAGCAAGTGCGGTGAGTTCGCTCAGATCGTTCAGCGTACTTTGGATGGCGGTCTGTAATCGCTGCTGCTCAGCCTGGAGTGATGCGGCTAACTGCGGGTTTACCTCGGGTGAGAACGGCGTGTAACAGAATGCCGTCCCCGTGACTTTTGAGGGAGCCTGAGCTGCCTTGTTATCAGCATTAGCGGACTCGAGCGATTCACCAAAATTCTCTGCTGCCAGCTGTTTAAATGCGGCTAGCGCATCCCCTGCCTGTTCGCCTTTGGCAATCAGGCGCAGCGTGTCATTACAGCGAACCTGCAGCAGAGCTATCTGATTCAGGCTATCAGGAACCACACACTTGCCGTTTTTCTCCAGCCACATGTCGGCGTTAAAACCAGACAACGCGGAAACCAGCCGCGAAGCCGGGCGAACGTGGATGCCGTTAGGGTTTTTCACCACAATGGCAACAGAACGGGCATCTGCATCGGGAGACTGTACAGCAGATGCGGGTTTCGCTGCGGATGGCGAAGGTAAACCCAGTTGCTCACATTTGGCGTCGAGGGCGTTCATGGCATCACGGATGACCCGATCGATATCAGCACCCGCGGCGGCGCTAACCGTCGCGGCCAGTGTGCCTTCAACCAGTGGCGCTGCGCACAAACGCACTTTGGCGGCAATGCCAGGGTCGAGCAGTTCCAGCGCGGTTTCCGCACTCAGTAATGCACTACCGATATCCATCATCACCAGCACGTGGTCCGTATCGGCCACGGACTCGATGGCTTCCATCACCTTGATCGGATCGGTGCCAATCGGATTCTCAGGATCATCAATGCCTGCGGCAATGGCGATTTTGCAATCACCGCCCATTAACATCTGCCGGGCCAGCGTACCGACGCCTTCGCCCAGTTGGGCGCTGTGAGAAACAATAACCAGGTTTACCATCGCTTTATCCTTACTCTCTGGACGCCTGAGCCAGCATTTGCATCATAAACATCACCGACGTTGCGCCGGGATCCTGATGCCCAATACTGCGCTCACCAAGATAGCTGGCACGGCCTTTGCGAGCCTGCATGGTGATGGTGCTTTGTGCTGCGGCTTCCGCTTGCTGGCTTGCCGCTTCCAGCGCTGCCTGTACACTCAGTTTCTGCTCGCAGGACTGGCGTAAGGACTCGACTACTGGCAGCCAGACGTCGCACATGGTTTTGTCGCCAGGTTCAGCCTTACCGCGGCTAATCACACCTTCTGCGCCATCACGCATCATTTGATACAGCTCTTCAAGCGTCAGGCTTTGATGAGCCTGAGTCACCTGAGCGGCGCGAATAAAAAAGGTGCCAAACAGCGGTCCACTGGCCCCGCCGACGCTTGAGAGCAGCACCATACCGGTGTTTTTCAAAATAAAGCCGATGTCTTTGTCTGCGATGGACGGCAGCTTTTCAACGACTTTGCTGAAACCACGATGCATGTTCAGACCGTGGTCGGCATCGCCGATCTCCCGGTCAAGTCCGGTGAGAAAATCACTTTCTGTGGTGAAGATCTCGCCGCAACGATAGAGCCAGTTAACAATTTGCGTTCTGTTGAGGGACATCATAAATCTCCTTATTTACCCCAGTTGAGAGCAGGGGTGTGAACCGGTGCATCCCATAAGCTCAGCGTTTCGTCATCTACCTGTAACAGGGTGATCGAGAAACCGGTCATATCCAGAGAGGTACAGTAAGAGCCGATCAGGTTGCGCTCAATGACAATGCCTGCATCCTGACAACGGCTTTCGAGGCGGTTATATACGCCGAAGAGTTCAGACAACGGCGTCGCGCCGAGATTATTGACCAGCGCAATAACGCGATCGCCACTCTGTAACGCCCGCTTGCTTTCTTTACCTTCCTGCCACGCGCCCTGGACGTTGTCCCAGTGGCGGAGTGTACGGCTGTAGTTACCGTTTTCCAGCAGGGTATCGAACATTTCATCAACGGTCTGATCGAGAGAGGTGAAGGGGCGACGGTCTATGCCCGGTTCCCCGTGGATACCTACGCCAAATTCCATTTCGTTATCCTGCAGCGTGAAAGACGGTTGTCCGGCGGCTGGAACGGTACAGGCACCAATGGCTATGCCAATGGAGTGGCCCTGGTTATTCAGCTTACGGCCCAACGCCGCACAGGCTTCCAGCGAATCACCACGTTCGGCGGCCGCGCCGACCAGTTTTTCGATCAATACGGTATTCGCCACGCCACGTCGACCGGCGGTATACAAACTGTCTTTCACCGCCACGTCGTCATCCACCACCATGGTGGTGACTTTGACACCGCTTTCGTGCAGCAGCTCGGTAGCGGTTTCGAAATTAAGAATGTCGCCGGTGTAATTTTTGATTATCAGCAGCACGCCTTCGCCACCGTCAATTTGCATGGCGCATTCGAACATTTTATCCGGCGTGGGTGAGGTAAAAATCTCACCCGGGCAGGCGCCAGAGAGCATGCCCTGACCAATGTAGCCGCAGTGCATAGGTTCGTGTCCGCTGCCGCCACCGGAAAGCAGTGCCACTTTGCCCATCACCGGCGCATCTGCGCGGGTGACATATACCGGATCCTGATGCAATGCCAGGGAAGGATACGCTTTCGCCAGTCCGGCGAGTTGTTCATTCAGTACGTCTTCAACACGGTTGATCAATTTTTTCATTATTTATGCTCCGCAGACAGTCCTGGATGGCTGCCAAATTCGGGCAGGCATCTGATGTAGGGTATCGGTTGGTTCAACGTCACGGCGACCGCTCGCTGCCGATAAGGTAATTTTGCACACGGGTACGCAAAAGAAAATTGCTGTGAAGGGCGTTTCAATACGGAACATTAGCATCTTTTAATGTTCCATATTGAAACGTGGTGGTGCATAAAACAGCGGAAGTGAGAGATGCGGCAAAGTTTATGCTGACGGCATCATGAGTAAAACGTTATTCCTTACTCTTCTTTGCCATTAAAATCGAAAAACCAGAACAAGATAAAACCAATAAAACCAAAAATTAGCAGAATAGCCAGGGTATAGACTTCATATCGCGCGGCATCTGCAGCAATCGCCTGTAACTTGTCCATTGCTGGGGCTGGCTGCTCTTTGAATAGCATGAGTTGCCATTCATAAAGGTTTGTTGTTTTTATCTCTTTAATCGGTTCCCAAATATGGTTAGCCGCCGCGCCGAGTGCTAAAGCAGAAAACAGTGCGCCGTAAATACGTTGGCGTTTTTCCTGACGCTGACTAATAGCCTGGCGCATGAGCTGATCCAATTGCTCTATCTGCGTCATGAGCTCCTGACGTTGCTCAGACAATCCCCACTGCCGAGAGAGATCTTCACTCAACTGGTTATGTAGGGCATCGTTGCCGACTAAAGCACCTTTATTCATGGCTTTTAGCGCCTGGGCTTTGGTTTCCAGCATCATTTCGGACCAGTCAGATAGACGACGAATTTTTCCCTTTCGGTTGTGTTTTTGCTGCGACTCGAGCAGATCCTTGAACCACTGTTCAATCTGTTGGGCAGAGTTCGCCAGAAAATTTTCATACTCATGGCTTACATCCGCTACAGAAATGGCCGCTTTAATCAGTATCGCCAGATGTTTATCCTCTTCTTCGCGGCAGAAGATTGTGACGCCATGACGGTGAGCGACAACCAGAATATTGCTGTACCATTGGCAGTGGTACTCGCTGGTGGGGGGGAGATCCGCAGGACTCCTAACGACGCGCGTGCTATCGCTCTGTGCTGCCAGCCAGGCATGAAAGGTGGGGGTATCGATCATTCGCATCAGCGGGACGATCGTAATATCACCACCCTCCGGGATGCGATGCTGATAGACACGAATGCATTTACCTTTTGTGCGGCAATCAAGTTCGGGTAAAGCTATTGGCACAATGGCGTTATCAAGATAACGGGTAAAATAATTTTCCCAGATTGCGGGCAAAACGTCTTTTTGCCAGGTCAGTTTCGAGCCGGGCTCTCCGGGCGCAAGCTGCTTCGGTGCCGCAATTAGCGTCATTCTGCCTTGATCGTCGTACCAGGGTTGGTTCGGTGCGCCTGGGATCAATTTATCGCTTCCGGCCAGGCGATAGCTTTCGAGAAAACGCGGAGTATCGTGCGGGCGTAGTCCTTGCCAGGCCACATCTTCACGTTGTTCCAGAGCGGACCACAGGGCATCAAGGCGTGTCCCCTGAATCGGGTTGAGCGAAATAACGATATCATTTCCCGTACCCACTTCTCGCGGTCGATAAATGGCCAGCAACCCAAATCCATTGTGCGTCCAACTGCGTTCTTTATCGCAGCGCGCGAGAATTTTCAACATCCCAGAAGGGAGCGTTTCGGTAATAAACAATGCATCAACCACCGTTTGCCGCCGGCCTGTGCCGAGATCCAGCAGGAGTTGGCAGGTAACCGAACGCTTGATCACGTGTTGGTAAATCTGTTGCTCATACGCCAGACTTGCGACCGCACTTGCATAACATTGCGTGTGCATGGGCATAATGCCTGCGGTGGGGTCTGGGTTGGCTATCATCATATCGCTCAACAGGCGAAGGCAGGCCAGCATGTTGTGGCGAACAACGACAGTATCATCCATGGATTGCTCGCACAGGCTGCTATGCGCGAGTGCGGATAACAAGCAAGCGGCAGAACGAGTTGTATCATCACCGTCCAGATAAATACCGCTTTCCCATGCGGTGACGTATTCCAGCCACGGATGTGTTGATAGCGACAGCGAACCAGCGGCATCGAGATGGTTCAAAAACAGCAACAGCGTAAAACAGGTATCCAGAGAGAAATCTTCGATAACGATTCGTTGTATTCCCTGGACACTTGAGAGTTTACTGCGCCATATAGACCATTGACGATCGTCGGCATTTGCCACCAGTTCACTCACCGAATTGTAGTGACCTGCACGGTATCCTTTGTTATTGAGCGCGACACCCTTATGGCTTTCCGTATCATTGCCGTCGCCCAATCCGATCAGTAGGCTGCCTGCCGGTGCATCACGCTGCGACGGATTGAACTCGAAAGTAAACAGCGGCCATGCATTATTGAATGCGAACATATAATTCTCTTTCGATGAATGTGTTGTTGGATCGCTCATTATTTGACTACGTTATAAATGACCCGTTGTGAGCGACTCCAGTTATCGCCAATCGCAATATTGGGTTCATGGTTTTCTTGTTTTACGCAGTAGTTCTTAACCAGGCTTTTTAACTCTGCCTCGTTGAGTGTGCCGAACATCAGACGCGTATTCAGTTCTTTCAATAACACATCATGGAGTGAATAAGTGGTCGGTCTTTGCAGTGAAAATTGCGCCGCGTCAGCCAGTAACTCACGCGCATTATCGGCCATCAGACGGCGCTCACAGCGACCTGCAGGTTCATTTTTGGCCATTTCTTCATCGTAAGCTTTCTTCTGGGCTTTCTCAAAATTAAGCGCTCTGTCGAGTTCCGCTTTAATACCCTGAACATCCTTGGCAGAAGAACAGAATGTTTGTAAATAACGAATCTGTATGGGGGTCAGCGTGCCATTGTGGTCCGCTTGCTGACGTAATTTACCGGCCATTCTGAGGCAGCCGTTTTTTTCATCCATCAACGATGCTGATTGTAATAGGGCATTCAACGTTTCCTGGCGATCTTCCAGTAATGCGGCTTCGGCATAATACAGTTTCCAGCGCATGCCTCCGGCAAGAAACAGATTGACAACCTGGGTATCACCGCGATCGATAGCGGCGCGAAGATTTTTTTCATCCCAGGCAATGCCGATATTCGCCAGTTCTTTACGCGGATCGTTACTGGTTTCTTTTTTCGCCCCAGCAACCGTTTTACCCACTTCCCCGAGATCGCTACGGATGGACTCCGTATTCACCAGCGTCTTGGTTGAGGTTCCGAAAGTCAGTACTGAGCCAACAATAATGACGACGATACCGCCCAGCACCCAGGCTACTCGATTGCGAATGATGCGCGTATCAATTTTGATTTTTCCAATATCCTGAGCCTGAGCCACCAGATCATCCTTTATTTCCTGAACGTCACCGCCGAGATCTTCAATTTTTTTGGCTGTCTGTTCGAAATAGTGAGCAACCTCAGCATTGCTGTCATCAAAAAAGCGATCAGGGTTAACTTTTACCCGGCCTTCGTCGAAGGCCTCCTGTACCGGCTCAGTAATTTCTTGGTAATAGTAATTCACCAATGTTGTTTGGACGGAGGTTACCCGCTTATGATGCGCCAGACGGTTGCGAATTACGCGAATATCGTCAAGAAAGGTATTCAGTGTTCTACGTTTATCGTTAACAAAGCTGAGCAAAGGGGTATATTGATAAAGTGGAGAGTAGTGGATGGGATATTCGTCTTTATCAATAAATAGTGAGGCGAGTTCACTGAAAAGGGTACCGCTCAATACGTCATCACGATCGGCAACGTTGAGCCATTTTTTTACACGTTCCTGACCAAATAGTTTGTTTAGGTGCTCAAGTAGGGCTTGTTGGTTATTGTACGCTTCATTAATTAAACTACGAATGGTCAGCTCTAATGCTCGTACCTGCTGCAAACTACGTAACTGCTTTTCTTCGCCTTCGTTATGCAGCGTCGTTGAATAAGTTAATTGAGGCTGTTTTTCTCGCAAATATTCGAGCTGCCACAAAAAACGCAACGCGGCAATGGTCAGATTTCTGTCGGCAGGCTGGCCATCTGTATTTCTGCCGAGCCATTTGTTCAAGGTGCGTAATGCCGCAAGAAAGCTCGCCATTTCCTGCTCATTATAGTTAAACCGGGCCGCTACACTGCTCCAGTTGCCCAATCTCTCTCGGGCTTTATCAAGTGAATAATAAAACGTATCAGGCGAAAGTTGCGTGGGGGCTGGCATACCCAGCAGGGATAAGATTTGTGGAAATGCGCTGTCGAAAAGAGACAGGCAACGAGTAAAATCGTTGTGCTCAGAAGCAGATGAATGATCGACCATTATATTCTCACGTGGTTATTCGCTGAGTTTTCCCGGCCCGATCTAATCGCACTGTGTCAGGCAACTTTCCCTGCAGCCAGAATGCCATAATTCGACAATTATTCGGGATTTTTAATCAGTTCGTCAATATATATGGGGGCGTAATATTGGTAGTAGACATTGCAACCAATAATGCGTTGCTATGGGTTCTTAACGCAAATTATGGTTGCAGCGATGGAATTTAATGTTTATTGGCTAACAAAATGCGCAGATATTGGGTAAGTAAAATGCAGAAAGCGGGGCAGATGAATCAGGCTACTACACGCCAATAATGCCACAAATAATGCAGCATTATTGGCGTAACTCACGACTGGCGTTTATCGTCGGTCAAAAACGTTGGCGTATCTGACGTCGTATTAGCCCGGATAAATTCCGCGATCTTTACGTGCCAGCAGAATGCGTTCGCAGGCAACAATGTAGGCTGCGGTACGCAGGGAGCAGGATTTCTCAGCTGCTTTTTCCCATACGTGCACCATCGCATCAGTCATGATTTTGTCCATGCGATTGTTGATCTCTTCTTCACTCCAGAAGAAGCTTGCCATGTCCTGGACCCATTCGAAGTAGCTGACGGTTACGCCGCCTGCGTTACATACGACGTCAGGTACCACGATGATACCGCGGCTTGCCAGCATATCATCGGCATCCGGGAAAGTCGGGCCGTTAGCGCCCTCAAGTACCAGTTTGCAGGTCAGTATTTCTGCACGCTGACGGGTAATCTGTCCTTCCAGCGCGGCAGGGATCAGGATATCCATCTCCACGCTCCAGAAGGCTTCGCTGGCGATGGTTTCAGCGCCTGGGAAACCGGCAATCTGTTTGTGCTCTAACTGCCAGGCAGACAGCGCGGTCATGTCGATACCCGTGGAGTTAAACAGCGTTGCGGTGTGATCCTGAATAGCGACGACACGCGCACCCGCTGCGGCGAACAGGCGGGCGGCTTCGCTGCCGACGTTACCGAAACCTTGTACCGCTACGCGAGCGCCTTCAACTTCAATGTTCGCACGACGCGCGACTTCCAGACCGCTGACGAAAACGCCGCGACCGGTGGCTTTATCACGGCCTAACGAGCCGCCGAGGTGAATAGGTTTACCGGTGACCACACTGGTCACGGTGGTGCCGTGGTTCATGGAGTAGGTATCCATCATCCAGGCCATGACTTTTCCGTTCGTACCTACATCCGGCGCAGGAATGTCTTTCTGCGGCCCAATGATAATGCCGATTTCGCTGGTATAACGGCGGGTTAAACGCTCCAGTTCACCTTCAGAAAGTGAGAACGGATCGACGCGCACACCGCCTTTGGCTCCGCCGTACGGCAGATTCAACGCTGCGCATTTGATGGTCATCCATGCAGACAGGGCCATCACTTCATTAAGATCAACATCAGGATGATAACGCACACCGCCTTTGCCCGGACCGCGGGAAAGGTTATGTTGCACGCGATACCCTTCAAAATGACGGATAGTGCCGTCATCCATCTGCACCGGGATATCGACAATCAGCGCGCGTTTTGGGTGGCGCAGGGTGTCCACCCAATGGGAAAGTTCGCCCAGGTAAGGGGCCACACGCTCGATTTGTTGCAGGTAGGTATTCCAGGCAGATGTGCTGCTATCTGAAGCGTAAGATAACTTATCCATGATAAACCTTAGTTATAAAAGTAATATGTTCTTAATTTGGCCGTGGTATACAGTGAATCTCACCATATAAACCTAAATTTAACATTTTTTTCATAGAACGGCCTGCCTGGCTAACACGGATTATCGGTATGATTAGTGTGGGTTTTGGCTTGGTGGTGAATAGTTATTCTTTATTTTGGCTGTCATTGCGGTTTTTTTTGCGGTTTATGTAGTTTAATATGCATAACTTGTAAAAATCGCAATTTGTCAGATTTATGACGCACCTCTAAAAGTAAATAATATGATAATAAAATGTGTTTGCTTTATTGCTGTTAAGCTGGGCGTCAGTAGGTCACGGCGATGGTGACAGTATCGGCATAGTTGTCTGGCGTGTAGTTCGCGCTGGGAACGGTGGCGTAAACCGGGTAGGTAGTCGTTGTCCCCGTGCCGCTGCCCGCAACGGTATTAAGCGCAGTATTGCCCCAGATCGTACCGGAAGGACCTGGCGTCGAACTAAGCTGGTAGGGAACTTTATCCGTATTTGACCCCGTGCCTGCCATCACGCCGCTGCCTGCCGTATTGCCGTTGGAGGGTTGAAGTCCGATGGTGTAAGGCGTGTTATTAGAGCAGGCTACGCCTACGTTATTTGACGCCGTGAGATTACGACCCGTTCCGCTGGTGGGAGCAAAGCTGATGTTAGTCGCGGAGGTGATATTACACTGTTTGCTGACAGCAGCTGTGACGGTGAAAGGAAACCTGGCGGCAACGGTATCACCACAGGTGGTCGGCGGGAAAAGCAATCCAGGATTAAGGGTGACAAGGGCTGTCGCCGCCGTATAGCTATCCTGATAGTTTCCGGGGACGGCGGCGATTTGTGGCGTGACGATCTGCGCCGATACCGTGAGTGAACCTGTCACTGGCGTCAGATTCAGCAGGTTAAGCTGTACCATGGGAAAAGTGGTTCCCGACTGATACTGGCTGCCCCAGACTTTGGTGCGCCCGCTATCCTGGTAAAGCTGGTATGCCAGCGTTCTGGCAGGCGTGCCGATTAACGACATATTTCGCGGTGTCACCTGGCCACTGACGGCCGAGGCGCCAATATTAAAACAGAGATTGATCCCTGCCAGCACGTCACCAAGCTCTTTGGTGCAAGTGTAACTGAACGTCATTGATGACGTTGCGCCTGTCGCAGACAGTGGATTGACCGAACCTAAATTTATGGGTTGCACATTGCTCACCGAACAGGTTACCGCATGGCTAATTGCCGGACAAAAAAGTACGGCAGCGATGAGTAGCAAATGTCTTAACCTCATGAGCGCACTCCTGTTAGTGTGGGCGACAAACCAGTGGGCCTATTTGCGTAATCCCCTTTGCTGACGCGGGATAGTCAAATTGCACGCGACAACTACCGGTGTCCGTCTCAACGCGCAGCGTGTTGTGCTGCTCCAGGGTGTCGAACCATGTCATTCCATCAAAGCCAACGACAGACGATTGTCCTTTTCCGTTGATGGCGTAAGCCATGCTGCCTTCAGGAATTGGCTTACCCTGATTATCGACGAGGATAATCTGCGCAGCGCGGACGGGGGTGATGCCAAAGCTAACCAAAGTACCGGAACGATCGGCTGGCGTGGCATTCGTCTCAACGCGTGCGATCCGCACATTGGTGGGGAGATCCATCGGGTCAATACTGATCAGGTTTTTTTGATAACTGTTGAGCGGCGTGACCAACAGTAGTCCCTGGTCATCGCTGCGACCAATCAGGTTATTTTGCAATTTGACCGGAACATCAGGCACGCCGTCAGTTGAAACCACGGCAAAACCATTATTGATTTCTCTTGCTGCAAACAGGCCGCCTCCCATGGTCACCAGCGATCCGGTTGCGCCGGCATAACCGTAATGGTTATCCGGTAAACGGCTGAATCCCGCGTACGCTTTACCATAACGTCCCAGATATCCCACTTCTCCCTGGCCACTTTGCCGGGAAGCCTGCTGACTGGCGGCCAGATTCCAGCCCCAGCCGCCGTCGGCAGGGGGCGTCAGGCTGGCATTGAGCTGGTAGCCGGTTTCGTCGTTGGTACGTTGTAGGGTGCTGCTGGCGCTCAGATTGTTGTCGGTCGTGATCGTCACCATCAAATAGAGACTGCGATCGCGGTTATCGTCAATGTTCTGATTGAATCCGGCATTCAGTGAGATGTTGTCTGTAACAGACTTAAACCAGCTGGCGTTGGCGTAGCGCACCGCATTTTCGTGTGGATAACGAAACTGCAAATAGCTCAGGCTGACATTACCGGCTGCTTCCAGCGAATAGCCAATAACAGTGTTGCTGTTAAGCGTGGGGGGCGGCTCGCCGTAATGGGTGGCGACATCGCGATAATCGCCGGAAGTTGCCGTGGTACTGGTACTGAAATTAAACCGTTCACCGGACCAACGGTAACCAAAACTGTACAAATAACCGTTCTTTCCTGAGTCGGTACTTGCGGCAAGTGAGGTCGAAAACGTGCCGCTGCGGGTTCCCGGGATCCAGTCGTTACTGAAGCCCGCGTTAATCAGTCCATCGCTGGTTTCCGCATGAGTCCCGGCAGTGAACGTATTGCTAAACCCGCGACGCCACGTAGCGCTCAATACTGGTGCGCTGGCATAATCAAAAGAGGAGTAACCATAATTTTCGCGTACCGTGCCTAATTCTGCCGACCAGGCGGTTAATCCTTCCCGCAGGAGTTGCTGATCGTTGTAGAACGAGAAATTTTGTACGCTCGTTCTGCCCAACGCATCTGTCATCATCACCTGACCCGTTCCCGCGCCGCTGATGTTAGGCATTGTGTTGATCTGAAAGCTACCTGCGGGGACTTCTCCGTTGTAGTACCTGACGCCGTCGACGTACAGCTCAACGTTTGACGGTAACGTCGCGGATCCCAGATATGCTGGAAGCGGGGTGGTTGGCATATAGGGCTGCAACCCAAAATCGGTGCCTATCTGAATGCCGCCGATTCGCGTCGGTCGGGACCAGATGAGTGAATTTGTCAGGGTATCGCCAACGGTTAACGCCAACATCGAATCAGGAAATGACGTACGCCAGCTGGTATCAAGGCGCTCAACGCTGTTATCGGCATATTCCTCGGTAGAGAACTGCGTCAACTGGGTGGTGCTGAGCACGCCGGCCGCATTGAAGGCGCGAATTTCGCTGAAGGTATTGATTGCGCTTTCATCCCCCTGTTGCGTATAGATATCATAATTGAGCAGCGCCCCGCGTGATGTTGTTGCCGTTGGCACGGTTTCGGTGGGCGAGTTAAGCTGCGTGGTCGCAAGATCGAGTGAACTGAGTGGCGCAGTAAGCGAGAGCGTTTGCAA
Organism: Citrobacter sp. Cpo147; assembly: GCF_030332405.1. Taxonomy (NCBI): domain Bacteria; kingdom Pseudomonadati; phylum Pseudomonadota; class Gammaproteobacteria; order Enterobacterales; family Enterobacteriaceae; genus Citrobacter; species Citrobacter sp. Cpo147. The sequence goes on along the minus strand of NZ_JAOWHX010000033.1, from coordinate 153,763 downwards.
CTGAACGTTGTAGTCAATGGTTAGCTGGGGGATATCGTTCAGGCCGACGGCGTTAGTGGCGTCTGGAGCAAAGCGAAAGCCCATTTTACGCAGAGTATCTGCTCCTGCATAAAGCTTTCCATTTTCGTAGCCAAAATGTACCAGCCCAACGGGATTTCCATTTAAGGTGACGTCGAGATACAAATCGACACCCGTAATCTGCGAGGCGCTATTAATAACACCACTTTCATTCTGGTTATTATTCAGCGTTTGTGCGCAAACCATTCCCGATATTAATACTCCATTGAGAAAGCAATATTTCACCAGAAGCCAGGATCTGTTACAGATCTTGTACTGTTTTTTGGCCATTGATTGTGACTTCAACTTTCCCGCCATAATGATTATTCCTGGCTGACGGGGAGACTATCCAGCGCATTGTTGCCCCGGGTAAAACGTAGCCTAATAGTCCGGGTGTAATGACTTTTTTAGTACCATCAGGGCTTATAAATGTTGCAGCAGATAACTGTGCATGCCCATTTCCCTGATTACTGACTTCAATAAATTTTTTGCCATCCAGTTGTTGTAATTTCCATTGTAGTTTTGCCTGCGTTTGTGCCGCTGATGTTGGTTGAATGAAAACAGGAACAGAATAATGCAGCACAAACTGAAGCTTGTTTTTTTCGACTTTTGCAGGCGGTAACTCATCTATCGATAAACGATAAGCGTCTTCGGCATGTGCCGAGGGAGGGCTTGTGCGAATAACTCGAATCAACTGACGTTCTCCTGGGGCTAATGCCAACATCGGCGGGCTAATCACCAGCCCCTGAGAGGGGGAAAGTTTGTCGTCATAAGCGCTTTGACTCCAGCGAAAAACCCGAACCTGGGCATTGAGCACATTTTCACCCGCGTTACTCAGCCAGATACCATCGGCATTTTGCGTCGCTTGCAACGTTAACGTGACCGGGGCTATTTGCAGTCCGCTGGCGGTGGCTAGATTGACGCTCGCAACCATCCCTAGCAGGCATGCGCAGGCACACTGCTTTACAGGCAGTTTTACTCTCATATGGCTTCCAGAAGTTAGTAGTTAACGTTAACTGTTACCGTATCGGCATAGTCGTCAGGAGTGAAGTTGGCGCTCGGTGCGGTGGCATAAACAGTATACGTTTGCGCCAGACCTGTACCCGTCGCCGCTACCCCATTTCCTGGTGCGGTGTCGGTGGCGGTATTCCCCCACACCGGACCTGTTGCTGACGTACGATTTAGCTGATAGGGCACTTTATCGGTATTGGTGGCAGCGTTAGCTACGGAGGACATGGCGCCCGAACCCGTTGTCGTCCCTCCATTGGCAGCCGACGGTGCCAGACCGATAAAATAGGGTGTGGTTTTTGAGCAATTAATTGAAATAGTGTTGCTTGCACTGGTATTTGTCGCCGTGGTATTCACCGGACCAAGTGTAATATTTGAAGCCGAACCGGCAGTTACGGTACAGGCCTTTTGAATCGTCATCAGCACCTGAAATGTTCCGTTAACGGTTGCTGCATTTGCCACAGAAATAATGGAAAAGGCGCAGCAACAAAGAATTAAGCGTTTGTCTAAGACTAGAGCCATATCCTTTACCTTTTTCAAATAACCACATTTATTACTTTAGAAAAACAATAATGTGGCACAAGAAGACATAATTTAACCCTAGAATAAGTATTAGACGTACGCCAGTTGATCTAATGAATTTTACTTAGGAAAAAGGTGATGTCGTCTGCAAAAAAATAATACCAATGGGTTAGTATATTGTTTTGTTTTTATGCTATGGCCGAGGTTAAGTCAGGAGGATAGAGGGCAACATATTCCTTGGATGGTACTCAAAATAACCACCCACAAAATGAGAGTTGTATTATTTATCTTACACGTATTACGTGTAGGTTATGGGCTGTGGAAAATGACCTTATAACCTTGCTCATTCCAGTGTTGGAGCAGTTCATTTTGTCTGCGGGTTGGCGTAATACCGGTCCAGACAAAAAGGGTTTGCCCAGGGAAAAGTTCGGGTCTTGGCGATTCAATGGGTTCAGCCAGAACGGCAATGTGCCAACCAGATTGCGATAAGCGCCAGGCTTCGAGCCACAGGCGGGTTCTGTCTTCAACATCCCAGGCCATCAGGAGGGCATCCTTTCCTGACTTGCGCCGCGTTTCAGACAGCAGTGTGGCAACATATTCAATCAATGCGCCATCAAGCATGCTGTTCATTATGCGGGATGTATTATGGTCAAGTATCAGCCGTTGACGTACGGGGAGATAAACGTGATCGATCAGCGCATCTACAGGGTGAACACGACCGAGTGCGGTAATTTTGGCTCGCAGCTTCGGTGGATGCGCCATGCGAAGAATGCTCATCATCTCTTCTTGTAATTGATTCCAGTCGTCGTCAGCTTGACGGGTACTGGTTTCCAGCAATGCCTTAACTTTCCCAACAGGTATGCCATTGCTAATCCAACGTTTTATTTCTTCAATACGCTGAATATCTTCTTCATCAAAGAGTCGGTGGCCACCTTCACTGCGTTGAGGTTTGAGTAAACCGTAACGTCGTTGCCATGCCCGAAGGGTGACAGGATTTATCCCGCAACGTTCTGCGACATCCCCAATGCTGTAATAAGCCATAGTTCCCCCGGACACTCCTGATTCTCCGTCACCGATATGCGGTTCCTGTTATTTTGTACAACATGCATCAAATTGTACAAAACATACAGAGGATTCTAGCAAAAATAAGATTTACTTTACTATCACGCAGGGAGCAAATGCTGAATTTTTATGTTCAGCATGAGGGCGGTTGTGGTGATTTTTTATTTATAACAATGCGTTAGTTATTTTGACGCTGAGAAATCATTTTTCTCTGGCCATGCAACAGACGGAATACCATTCAGGCAGGCTTGTGCAAAAAGGTTACCCTGGAAGATTTCAATACCTGCGGACTCAAGCCACATCCACTCTTCAGGTTTTTCAACGCCGACAGCGGAAATCATGATTTCCAGTGAAGTGCAGCATTTGATAATTGCCTGAATGATGGCCTGTCTTGGTCCACTTTTATGCACATCCGTGATCAGCTCGCGGCTTATCTTAATTCGGTCGGGTTGAAAACGAGACAGAAGCTGAAGCCCGGCAAAACCTGCCCCAAAATGATCTATCGCCACACAGATCCCCGCAGCCTTGAGTGACTTTACGGCCTGCGCGAACGTATCAAAGCGCGATATAACTTCGCTTTCGGTAAACTCTACAATGATTTGTTCAGGCACCAGTCCGTGCGCCGCGATTTCGTTTATCAGAAAGCTGACTGCATCGGGTTTGTTTACCAGGGTCATGGGGAGCAGATTGACTGACAGCATTTTGTCGTTAAGTCCCAGCGCGCTTGCCATTGCAAAAGCAGTCTTTTTGCTTTGCAGATCCGCGGTATACAGTTCTTCAGGATTTAAGTTGCCAAAATAAGTTGCGGGCGTTTCACCGTCTCTACCACGAATAAGTGCTTCCAGAGCAATGACGCGCTGCGACATAGGATCGATAATGGGTTGAAAAGCAAAGCTGAAATCGATATTGGACGGGAGTGTGCTTTCATCCAGGAGAGTACAAGAGTTGTCGGCAATAAAACTCCAGTAATCAGGAGCAGGTATTTCAAAATAACTCGATTTTTCCGTCGCAAGGACAAATGTGCGGAAAAACTGTAATGCCCGGTCATCATAGGTGAGCTGAAATTTTGATGTTCCCTTGTTAAGTACCGCTTGCAGGACGTCATTGCGTTCATGTTTTTGTAAATCAAATAACTCCATCCCCACCTTTCCGAATCTTCTCGCAGGCGCGTAATCACACATCAGCTCAACGATATTGTGGTGCCGTGGATCGTTACATATACAACGATAAATCTCTTTTACCTGCTCCTCAGGACCTTCAAGCAGTTGGAAAAAGTGGCGGCCATTAAAGAGTAAAATCCCCGTAACATCGGATCGCCGGTTTTTTAGATTTGCGGCTGTCACCATATCCTCAAGCGCTCTGAGGGGGGCGTCATCACGTAGATGGCTACGGTAAATAATGGTCGTGAGCATGGGCAGTCCGGGATCAAGGGAAGGGAAGAGGTATGTACAGTATCAAACAAACCAGCTTATGTCCTGATTCTAATACATTATTCTAACTTTATTTTTACAAACAAAGGTCCTTAAACAGATCGAATTCATTTGTTAAAAGAAGTGAATTGTACAAATGAATTTGATTTTATGTGGTTGTATATTGATGCAAGCTGTTGATTGTATTGATTTAGCACTTTTTGATAAAAATTGATGGTTCGTTTTGTACACATTTTTGGTACAACTTTGCTACTGTTATAAAACTTAATATTCACCAGCATTATGTTACAGGAGCATGACATGCAGCAGCATACCGTTCGCACTGATACTGCAAGCGCGATTTCTCGTTACTTTGCGAAGGCGCATCTGCCAACTCAACAGGAAACATTGGGAGAAATCGTCACTGAGATACTCAAGGATGGACGAAATCTGAACCGCAAATCACTTTGCACCAAGCTTCTGTGTCGTCTTGAAAAAGCATCCGGGGAGAAAGAACAGAAACATTACAATGCGTTAATTGGCCTGCTTTTTGAATAAAACAAACCCCTTACTTATAGGGGTAAGTAGTGAAGGAGTTATGAAGAAAACTGATAGTGAACGCCTGAAACATGAAATTACAGGTTTGGCTGTGCTAGAAATTTTGCGAATGCATACAGACGTTTCGTTAGCTGCAGTGATTAAGCAATTGCGACTTATGCAGGCCAGTGAAATAGATAGCACACGCAAGCAATTAATTGACAGCGTTATCAATGATTTTACAAACATTAATCCGGGGAAGATAAGTAGAAAACCGGATAAAACCAGAGATGAGAGTGCTTTCAGTGCCAGCAAAAACCCTAAATTACATTAAAGATAATCTTCCAGACTATACAAGCGAGGTTACCATGCTTCATGAAATTAATGTCCACAGTGTAATGACGGATAAAGCTTTATCAAGTTACTTCCATAATGCAGGTGAGCTATTAGCAGATGAGTCTGCGGTATTGGGGCAGGCGGTAACAAATGTAATTCTTGCAGGTGATAATGTTAATAATAAAAACATCATTTTAAGCCTGATTGGTTCTCTGGAGTCAACAGTTGACGTTGTTCAGGCCGATATTATCAGAAAGACCCTGGAAATAGTGTTACGCTACACAGCTGACGATGTCTAAAAAGTCTTCATATTAATATAATATGTACAGCACCTTTGTTATATGCTGAAAGCACTCATGCTGAGCATTTTTTGATTAAGACTATACATAGCACCTTCTCTAGAACAATTGTGATTTTTCATTGAGGCCATAATGATGAACATCGTTCAGGAATACACTGGAAACGCAGAGTTATGGATTGATGATATTTTTATCAGGCAAGGGTTAAAGAATATTCTTGCAGATATCGTTTTTGAAGATGATAAGGCGCGACTGGTGTTCTTTACCGCGAATCACTTTAACGCGGTAAAAAGACAAAATTACGATCTGAGTACGCATCGTCTGGTACTGCTGATTGATGGTCATCTGTACAGATATCTCAATGATTTATCACTTTACAGACTGCCAATAGATGTTAGCGTTGCCACATTCAAACAATTTATTATTGATATTACTCGTTCTGGCGGTATACACGACAATCAGTCGGAACTAAATATTTCTCTAACTGCGCGAGATAAATATATTTTAACGCAGTTAGGGGAGGGGCGAACTATTGTTGAGATATCCGCCTTGTTAAATCTACATTTAAAAACGATTTACCAGGCCAGGCAGAATCTGATCAAGAAGCTTGGTTGTTCTGGGCTGATTGATTTTCAGGGAATACTGCGAGCGAAAATATTCCGTAACTGGCTGGAACATGCCTGAGTAAATCGACAGTTCGTACTTACTGTTGGGGGATACGACAGGGCCAATGGCCCTGTCCGGTATATTTTAAACTTCGCTACTCTGTCACCAGTTCATTTCCCATCTTCTGCTGATGATGCTTTTTGCTCAACGAGAAGTAGCCAAATATTAGCGTTATTACCACAATGCTGGCCATAATCAGGAAGATTTCCTGATACCCCACTTTATCAAACAACTTACCGACAGGCAGTGACAGCACGATGATGCCGATGGAACTGGCGATATTGAAGCCAATAAGGTATATCGTTGACGACAGGCGTTTATCAAAATTCGCTACGCTGAATTTAAACACTGAAATAACAAACAGTGGGACTTCCAGCGCATGGAGCATTTTAATCAAGGAGATAATATAGATATCGGTGAACAGTGCTGAACCCAGGATTCGACAGGTCATGATTGTGCCGCCCAGCAGCAATGCGGATTTAGGCCCGATGCGGTTAATCAGGAATGGAACCAGCGCCATACCGACGGCTTCCATAAAGACCTGTACCGAGTTGAGGTAGCCGTATACGCGTGGTGCCAGTTCAGGATCGTCAAATAAGCTGGCGTAAAACACCGGGAACATCTGCTGATCGTAGATGCTATAGAACGACCAGGTACCGACGACAAAGATGACGAAAAACCAGAACTGCGTATCTTTAAAGATAGTGAGAAAATCATTTCGGGTCAGCGCGTCGGGTTCAGGAGAGCGCGTTTTTACAGAAGATGGGGCGGATGAGTTGGTTTTGAACAACACGTTAATCAACAGGAATAATACCCCCATTACCGATACGCACCAGAAGTTAATGTGTGGGTTGATGCTGAAGAAGATACCACCAACAAATGTCCCTGCGGCGTAGCCAAGCGATCCCCACAAGCGGGCGGTACCGAATTCAAAGTTGAATTTGCGGCTCACTTTTTCGACGAAGCTTTCTACCAGACCACAACCCGCGAGGTAGCCAAGGCCAAAGAAAATGGCTCCCAGCGCCATACCAAGCTTGAAGTTGGAGGTCAGCAGCGGTTCGTAAACATAAATCAGGAACGGGCCGCTGAGCGTGATGACTATCCCCATCAACCAGATAAGGTGTTTGCGGGTGCCGAGCTTATCCTGCAGAAAACCGTAGACCAGCATAAACAGCATGCTAAAGAACTGGTTTACGGCATACAGCATTCCCAGCTCCGTTCCGGACAGGCCAAGTTTATTTTTTAGCCATATCGCATAAAAAGACCACCACAACGACCAGGCGGCAAAGAAAAAAAGCAGGTACCCGGATGAGTACCGATATTTGTCATTACTGAACGGCATATTTATCTTCATGATTTTTCCAATCCAGATCAGGTCATTGTAAGGTCTTTCTGATACGACGTAACGAGTTCGCTTTATTACGGGGTAATCGTTCTCCGTAGCGATGGTTGTGACTGAATAAAGCTGCTCAGGTGTTGGCTGTCGGGAAACGCGCTTAGCGCGCCACGCCGGGTGGTCGCCAGAGCACCACAAGCGCTGGCCTGCTCGATAAGTGGAAGTAGCGTTGACGTCGATGTGGGCCAGCCTTCCTCGGCGAGTGCCGCCAGCAACCCGGCCATAAAGGCATCACCGGCGCCAGTGGTATCGATACTTTCGACGTTATAGCCGCTTAAAGTTAGCCTGCTGTTTTGCCAGAAAGCGATAGCGCCGTCGGCACCGCGGGTGACGATTTTCAGGCGTGCAGGAAAATCAACCAGACGTTCGCGGGCGCTACTGAGACAGTTGGTCTGTGTTAGCCACAGCAGCTCTTCTTCTGACATCTTCAGAATGTCGCTCTGCCGGGCAAACTCGTTGACAAGGTCAAACATCTGCATCTCGTTGCTCCACATCTGCGGACGCAGATTGATGTCAAAGCTCAGAGTACCGCCGGTCTGTCGCAATGCGGCCATTGCCTGGGCGAGGGTGGCGCGGCAGTCAGGGGCAACCAGCGCCAGCGAGCAGAAGTGCAGAATATCGGCACCAAAGTCGGGCAGACTCGCCGGGCTGAGAAATTGATCGGCAGACGGATTGACCAAAAACTCAAACTGTCGCTCGCCGTTGGGAGCCAGTGAAACCAGTACGGTACTGGTGTGCTGATGTGCATCAAACTCCAGACTTCCTGTATCCACCTGCGCTGTTTCCAGCGTCTGATGCAGAAAGCGACCAAAAGTGTCATTGCCCACACGGCCAATAAAACCGCTGGCGCGGCCAAGGCGAGCGACGCCGATTGCCACATTGAAGGGAGCGCCTCCCGCACAGGCTTCAAACTGCATATTGTCGCGCGGCAATAAATCCACCACGGCGTCTCCGAGCGTCCAGATAGTCATTATTTTTCCCCAAAGCAGTAAGACGGGTGTTTATTTGGCGCTGAGCGGCCAGGCCTGCCCTTGATTAAAAATGGCGTGTCCGTTCTGGCTGAATAAGGTCAGCTGGCGATCGTCCGGTTCAGGATAAATACGACTGCTAAGGGTATATTCACCGTGATTGACAAATACCTCTACCGAGGAGCTGTCGATAAATAAGCGCAGATCCAGCCGGTCACCAACTGGCAGCGGCACGCTGCGATAACCAGAGAGACCATGCTGCGGGTAGCGACGATCCAGCACCAGACGCTGTGCCTGGCTATCGACGTAGATGCGCATCCCGTCACCCAGCGCGATACCATATTCTTCAGCACTGCTGCGGGCGATATCGAGGCTCAGTTCGACTTCAATAGCGTGCGCCTGCTCCTCTACCATCAGGGTGCGATTGTGCAGTTCGCTAACTGGCCAGACATGGAGCGGACCGCGCAATGATTCCAGTTCTTTAATTGGGTTCATACGCAGCCGCTGATCGGTATCGAGCGTCACCTCGCGGGGGAGGGTAAGCATGCCCGCCCAGCCGTCGGCTTGTTCTGGCATTGGCGATTCCCACATCGACAGCCAGCCAATCACGATGCGGCGCCCATCCGGGGTGGTAAATGACTGGGGGGCGTAAAAATCATGCCCGTGATCCATCTCCTGGAAGGCGTGGGTGACGTGAAAATGGAGATTATCCTGCCATTCGCCGACCATATAACCGCTCTGGAACAGGTTACGGCAATCGTATCCGTCTGCGGCGATGCCCTGCGGCGAGAACATGAAGACGAGCTTATCGTTGAGTGGGAAGAGGTCCGGGCACTCCCACATGTAGCCCATGCCGTCATCGGCCCTGCCGAGCGTGCTGGCAAACTGCCAGTGCTGTAGATCCTGCGAGCGATAGAGCTGCACTTCGCCCACGTCATCGACCCGGGCGCCCACCACCATGTACCAGCTGTCTCCCTCTTGCCAGACTTTCGGATCGCGAAAATGGTGTACGCCTCGCGGGGTATCCAGAATCATGCCCTGGCGTTCAAAGTGAATCCCGTCGGTGCTGGTGGCCAGGCACTGTACCTGATACAGGTTTTCCTCATTCGCCTCGCCGTCAAACTTGTGTCCGGTGTAGATCAGGGCCAGCTTATTGCCTTCAACCACCGCTGAACCGGAAAAACAGCCGTCTTTATCTTCCGGCCCTTCTGGTGCCAGTGCGATGGGCAAGTGCTCCCAGTTCACCATATCGCGGCTGCGCGCATGGCCCCAGTGCATTGGTCCCCAGACCGGCTGCCACGGATAGTGCTGATAGAACGCATGGTAGTAACCATCGAACCAGGACAGACCGTTGGGATCATTCATCCAACCCGCCGGTGGCGCCAGGTGATAGCGTGGATACCAGCGCGGGTTTACAAGGTCTTTCTGCTGGCTTAAGGCTTCGTTGGCTTTGGAAAGTAGTGACGTCATTTGCTTGTCCCTGTAAGTGAATTGATCAAAAGATAACGTTAACATTCTCGGTTTTCTCGCAGATTTGATGGTAATATCGATGTTAATCACAAAAGTTAACGTTAACATTTTGCGGGTGTTATCGAGATCGCATTTTCAGACCCCGGCAAAATGAACATCGGCGAAGGAGAGGGTATGGCATCTTTAAAGGATGTGGCGCAGCGGGCTAACGTCTCGTTAATGACCGTATCGCGGGCGATTAACGAGCCCGAACGACTACGGCCTGAAACCTATAAAAAGGTGATGGAAGCGGTAGATGCGCTGGGGTATGTCTCCGATCTCTCCGCTAAAAAAATTCGTGGCGCGAAAACCACTGCTAACACGATTGGGGTGCTGGCGCTGGACACCATGACTACGCCATTTTCCGTGGAGATAACGCTCTCTATCGAAGAGACCGCGCGGGCGCACGGTTGGAATAGCTTTGTGGTGAATATGTTCAGCAATGACAAGCCAGAGAAAATGGTTGATCTGCTGTTGGCACATCGCCCGGACGGTATTATCTACACCGCGATGGGACTGCGCCAGGTACCGGTACCGGAAAAGCTGCATAAGTATCGCTGCGTGCTGGCGAACTGCGAAAGCACAAGCGGCCCTTTCCCCACCTATATTCCCGATGATGAACAAGGGCAATATCTTGGCGTGAAAGCGCTGTTGGCCGCAGGCTATCGCCGACTGCTGTGCATCCACCTGCCGAAAGGAATTGTGGCGACCGATCGCCGTCGGGCGGGAATGGAGAGGGCTTGTCGTGAAGCGGGTGTCGACCCTGATGCAATGTTCCACCACTATCTTCCGCCGGGCGAGCGCCACCATATTGATGCGGCGGAGATTGCCGGGCATTACCTGAGAGGCGCGTGCCCGATGTTCGATGCGGTGGTGTGCGGTAACGACCGCGTGGCTTTTGTTATCTACCAGCTCTTGCTGGGGCGAGGGCTGCGCATTCCGCAGGACGTCGCTGTGCTGGGCTATGACAATATGGTGGGCACCGGCGAGCTATTTTTGCCGCCGCTATCAACGGTACAGCTGCCGCACTATGAAATCGGTCGTCTTAGCGCGCTGCATCTTATCCAGGGGCTCGATCACCGGGATACAGTGCGGGTAGACAGCCCCTGGCTTCCGCGCGCCTCAATATGAGTACGCTCACGTGGCTACTGCTGTTTTGCCAAAATAGCTCAGCCTTTTTGGTCATCGTGTTTGGTGCCAACTTTCAGATGCGCAGCAGCGGGAGCCTCTGAGATGCTATGAAATGAAAAATCCACGCAATTGCGTGGATTTTATAGAGTTTTACCGTTGTCATGAGATTCAGTCAAACCTCATGAGACAACAAAACTTATTTAGACGTTGAACAGGAAGTTCATGATATCGCCATCTTTGACGATATAGTCCTTACCTTCGGCACGCATTTTCCCAGCTTCTTTCGCACCTTGCTCACCTTTATAGGTGATGAAATCTTCAAACGCGATGGTTTGTGCGCGGATAAAACCTTTCTCGAAGTCGGTATGGATTTTACCGGCCGCCTGTGGAGCCGTGGCACCGACAGGAATGGTCCAGGCACGGACTTCTTTCACGCCAGCAGTGAAGTAGGTCTGCAGGTTCAGCAATTCGTAGCCAGCACGGATAACGCGGTTCAGGCCCGGCTCTTCCAGACCCATTTCAGCCATGAATTCTTCACGGTCAGCATCATCGAGTTCAGCGATGTCAGCTTCAACGGCAGCGCAAACGGCAACCACAACAGAACCTTCGGCAGCCGCGATTTCGCGCACTTTATCTAGGTATGGGTTGTTTTCAAAACCGTCTTCGTTGACGTTGGCGATGTACATTGTTGGCTTCAGCGTCAGGAAGCTCAGGTATTTGATGGCCGCTTTGTCTTCGTCAGTCAGCGTTTTCAGCGCGCGCAGCATGCCAGCGTTTTCCAGCTGTGGCAGGCATTTTTCCAGCGCAGCCAGCTCTGCTTTAGCGTCTTTGTCGCCGCCTTTGGCCTTCTTCTGCACGCGATGGATAGCGCGCTCACAGGTATCGAGGTCGGACAACGCCAGCTCGGTATTGATAACTTCAATGTCGTCAGCCGGATCCACTTTGTTATTAACGTGGATGATGTTGTCGTTTTCAAAGCAACGCACCACGTGGCCGATAGCTTCGGTTTCACGGATGTTGGTCAGGAATTGGTTACCCAGACCTTCACCTTTGGACGCGCCTTTTACCAGACCGGCGATGTCGACGAATTCCATCGTTGTTGGCAGGATACGCTGCGGTTTGACGATTTCGGCCAGCTGATCCAGACGCGGATCGGGCATCGGGACAACACCGGTGTTCGGCTCGATAGTACAGAACGGGAAGTTTGCCGCTTCAATACCCGCTTTTGTGAGCGCGTTGAACAGGGTGGATTTGCCTACGTTTGGCAAACCGACGATACCGCATTTGAATCCCATGTTTAAATCACCTTAATCTTTTGATATTCAACCTGTTATGGAAAACAGATTGTAGAAATGTAAATAACTTTGCCTATTATACACAGCACGCGAGAAAAATGCCGCACATCGCTGCTTATTGCGCTTTAAAGGTGTGTAACCGGCTCGTCGCTTTGGTCAGGCCGTCTTTGAACAAAATCTCGGTACAACGTGCCGCTTCGTCAATTGCTTCATCAATTAACTTCTGTTCTGAAACAGGCGGTTTGCCTAAAACAAATCCGACAACTTTGTTTTTATCGCCCGGATGGCCAATTCCAACGCGTAAACGATGAAAGTTGGGGTTATTACCTAACTTACTAATGATGTCTTTCAGGCCATTATGTCCGCCATGACCGCCGCCAAGCTTAAATTTGGCCACGCCAGGGGGCAGGTCTAACTCATCGTGTGCGACCAAAATTTCATCGGGGTTAATACGATAAAAACTGGCCATCGCACCGACAGCCTTGCCGCTCAGATTCATAAATGTGGTTGGCACCAGCAGACGGACGTCTTCACCTTCAAGCGTAACTCTGGAGGTGTAGCCGAAGAATTTCGGCTCATCGCGCAGGGGAGCGCGTAATCTTTCTGCCAGCAGATCGACATACCATGCGCCTGCATTGTGTCGCGTTGCCGCATACTCTGCGCCGGGGTTTGCCAGGCCGACAATCAATTTAATCGCCACGTGTTTTGTCCTGAGTGTTTCGATAAACGACGTGTAGTTTACTGTCTGACGCTGCTGTTGACAAAAAACTGCGTGCTTATCGCCAAAAGCTGAATAATTGCACAAATGGACTATTAGAAAATGAGTATGTTCAGTAGCTTATTTGTAAAGTTTTGTTGCATGAGTGTTTGTAATTGTGATCGCTCCCGCACTTGCGAACGGCAGTGTTGTCTATACTTTACACATAAGGATTAGGGGTATTCCCTGTAACAACCCAAAGTTCCGGAGGTGACACATGAAACGCAAAAACGCTTCGTTACTCGGTAACGTGCTCATGGCTTTAGGGTTGGTGGTGATGGTGGGTGGTGTTGGTTACTCTATTTTAAACCAACTGCCGCAATTTAATCTGCCACAGTTTTTCGCACATGGTGCCGTGCTCAGTATTTTTGTTGGTGGTGTCCTTTGGTTGGCGGGTGCCAGAGTGGGGGGGCACGAACAAATCAGCGATCGTTACTGGTGGGTGCGCCACTATGACAAACGCTGCCGTCGCGGTGATACCAATCATCGGCATAACTAAATAGCTCTCCCAACTCGGAGTGCGGTTGTTTGAACACAAAGTCCTGGTTTAAAAACCAGGGCTCTGCTTTTTCGTCAGTACTGGATTAAACGACTTCTACCTTTGGTGGCATACTACAAAGAAACGTTATTCGAATAACCGATAATGTAACGCTTTGATCGCGCTGTCTGCATTGTCAGCCGGTAACAGGATGCTCAGGTTGTCGTTTGACGCCCCATGGCAAATCATTCGTACCGTATGCTCTTCAAGCCAGGCAAAAACGTCTTTGCAAACTCCCGCAGCCTGTGTGAGTTGATTCCCCACCAAAGTGACCAACGCCAGTCCGGTTTCCACTTCCACACGACAGTGGGAGGACAAGGCGGTAAACAATGCGGTGGTCAGCACATGGTCTTCACCTGAGGTTGCATGAGTGGCGTCCAGCGCCAGCGCAATACTATTCTCTGAGGTTGTAACCAAATCCACCGCGACCGCATGGCGAGCTAAAATGGCGAAGGACTGCGCCAGGAAAGAACAGGAAGGTTGCTTCTCCAGACTGTGTAACCGCAACAGCGTCTGTTTCCGACGAACTGCGAGCGCACGATAGCGAGGTGGATTATCGGTGGTGTTGTGCACCAGCGTACCTCCGGCTGCAGTATCCTTACTTGAGCCAACAAAGACCGGAATGCTTTTACGCATTGCCGGGAGCAGTGTCGCCGGGTGGAGGACCTTCGCACCGTAGGCGGCCATATCGCTGGCCTCGGAAAATGAGATATGGTCGATTCGTTTGGCCCGCGGCGCAATGCGTGGGTCGGTGGTGTAGATCCCTGCGACGTCGGTCCAGATGTCAACGCGTGCGGCGTGAAGTGCCTCACCGAGAAGTGTTGCCGTGTAATCACTACCGCCGCGTCCAAGCGTTGTGGTGTGTCCTGCGGCATCACGCCCGATAAATCCCTGAGTCACCATAATCGCTTGCTCAAGACGAGGACGCAGGTGAGTCTCCACCTGGTGGTGCAGTGTGCCAAGCTCGGGTTCGGCACAGCCGAAGTTCGAGTTAGTACGCATCACACTACGGGCGTCAAACCACCCAGCCTCGGCATGCCGTTCACGTAAGACTTCAGTAAAAAGTAGCGAGGACATCAGCTCGCCATGGCTGACTAATTCATCGCTTAACGCATCAGACGGCGAAACCATCGCCGTTTGTGCAAGACGACGTATGTTGTTGAGAAGATTATCGATTTCCGTGCTGATAACGGACGGCTGCTTCAGGCGGGAAATAATGTTGTATTGAATGGCGCGTAAAGTCTCAATCTTATCTAATTGTTGATGTGTTTCCAGACCTTCAGAAAGCTCAACCAGTAAGTTTGTCACGCCTGCTGAAGCAGACAAAACGACTAAATGGACATCTTGATCAGCAAGGACAATGCTGGCGCTTCGATTCATCGCATCAAAATCAGCGACGCTGGTGCCGCCAAATTTGGCAACGACGGATGGTGGATAAATGCGAGTCATAACAATCTCATATCAGGGCGCCATAAAAGTATGGCTAGAAAATTTTCATTCTCGGCATAAGGGAACGAAGTTCGCCTTACGAAATGTCCGCCCGCGAACATTTCTGCTGACAACCCAGGGAATACCTGTTGTCGATAACGCGTGTCGCCTGTACGCGTTATCGGGTGCTGCGCATTAATTTTATCTACATAGCCTGTAAATAAGCGCGCCATACTAAGTGATTTATATTTAGGGATCGACTTTTTTATTCGATTTATCGACAAATAAGTGAAAAATCATGTCATCACAAGATATCGCGAGCATCATTAATGGTAAAAACGTGTAAAAAAATAATAAAAACACGAAAATCTCATGGTTTTTATTAGATTGTCTGCGTTGCAATTAGCTACAACATTGTTAATTAAATAGATATATTTCTTTAGGATTTAGTAATGGCAAATGGTTGTTACGCTTTGAATTTTAAGGGGAAAGTTGTTATTTTTAATGCCGAAAAATAAATGATTGAGTCCTAAGCTAAAACAACATATATTAGCCGCGCTTTTTTACAGGTAATCCTTATAACCATTTATTCAATCAGGTGTTAATCTACACCTGGTTGTAGGAGTGATATGATGACGGATAAAGTCCGTATTGATACTTTAAGTGCTAATTCATTACCACAGAGCAATGATACCTTTTTAGCAAGACAGGCTGAGTTTGAATCTAATGTCCGCAGCTATCCACGTAAACTGCCATTAGCGATCGCTAAAGCGCAGGGCGTCTGGATTACTGATGTAGAAAATAATCAATATCTTGATTGCCTGGCAGGTGCCGGAACCCTGGCGCTTGGTCATAACCATCCTGAAGTGCTGCAGAGCATTCAAAGTGTCATCACAAGCGGCTTACCGTTACATACGCTTGACCTTACCACGCCGTTAAAAGATGAATTCTCATCATATTTACTTTCTTTATTACCGGGTCAGGGCAAAGAATATTGCCTGCAGTTTACCGGTCCCTCCGGCGCAGATGCTGTTGAAGCGGCGCTGAAGCTGGCGAAGAAAGTCACCGGCCGTTCCAGCATCATCAGTTTCTCCGGCGGCTACCACGGGATGACCCACGGCGCGCTGTCCGTGACCGGCAACCTGTCGCCGAAAGAAGCGGTCAGCAACATGATGGCGGAAGTGCAGTTTATGCCGTATCCGCATCAGTACCGTTGCCCGCTGGGTATCGGCGGCGACGCTGGCGTCAAAGCATTAACCTACTACTTCGAAAACCTGATCAACGACGTTGAAAGCGGCGTGCGTAAACCGGCTGCCGTGATCCTCGAAGCGGTGCAGGGTGAAGGTGGCGTGAACCCGGCTCCGGTCGAGTGGCTGCAGCGCATTCGTAAAGTGACGCAGGAGCACGGCATTCTGCTGATCATCGATGAAGTTCAGGCGGGCTTTGCACGTACCGGTAAACTGTTCGCCTTCGAACACGCCGGTATTGAGCCAGATATCATCGTGATGTCCAAAGCGGTTGGCGGCGGTCTGCCACTGGCGGTGCTGGGCATTAAAAAGCAGTTCGATGCGTGGGCTCCGGGCCACCACACTGGTACTTTCCGCGGCAACCAGTTGGCGATGGCGACCGGTCTGACAACGCTGAAGATCCTCAAAGACGACAAGATTGCCGATAAAGTTGCTGCCCAGGGCGAGTGGCTGAAAGGCAAACTGGCTGACCTGCAGAAACGCTACCCGGTTATCGGCCAGGTGCGCGGTCTGGGTCTGATGATCGGCCTGGAAATCGTGAAGCCGAACGAAGCGCAGGATCACATGGGCTGCTACCCGGCCGATGGCGAGCTGTCCGCGTTGCTGCAGAAAAAATGCTTCGAAAATGGGCTGATTCTGGAGCGTGGTGGCCGCAATGGTTGCGTGCTGCGCCTGTTGCCGTCACTGCTGATCACCAACGCTGAGCTGGAAATCTTCCTCGATAAATTCGAAAACGCCCTGCTGGGCGCTGGCGTGAAGCCGGTTTAAACGGAGTTGGATCGAATGTCAGACGTAAACCCGATTCTGTCCGGCTCGGCGCAAAGCATTGCAGCTTATCAGGACGCTATCGAGCAGAGTACGCAAGCGGTCGTTGAATGGTTGAAGCAGCCTGAGATGTATAAGGGTAAAACCGTTGAGCAACTGCGTGAACGTATCAACCTGAATTTTACGTCTCAGGGCCTGGGCAACCAGGCCGCTATTGAGCGTGCGGTTGAATACTTTCTCAAAGACAGCTTGTTGGTTCACCATGCGCAGTGCGTGGCGCATCTGCACTGCCCGAGCCTGGTAATAAGCCAGGCGGCGGAAGTGCTGATCAACGCCACCAACCAGAGTATGGACTCCTGGGACCAGAGCCCGTCGGCCACCATCATAGAGATCAAGCTAATCGAGTGGTTGCGTGAGCAGGTTGGATACCCGGCAGGCGATGCGGGCGTATTCACCAGCGGCGGTACACAGAGTAACCTGATGGGCCTGATGCTGGCGCGTGATGCTTTCTTCGCTCGCCAGGGGCACTCCATTCAGCAGGATGGTCTGACCGGTGATCTGAGTAAAATCAAAGTGTTCTGCTCTGAAAGCGCGCACTTCTCTGTGCAGAAGAACATGGCGCTGATGGGGCTGGGCTACCGTTCCGTCACCCAGGTGAAGACCGATGCGTTTTCACGCATGGATCTGGCTGACCTGAAAGACAAGCTGGCCCAGGCGAAAGCCAACGGCGAGCAGGTGATGGCAATTGTCGCCACTGCCGGTACTACCGATGCGGGCGCAATCGATCCGTTAGCGGATATTGCAGCGCTGGCGGCAGAACATCAGATCTGGATGCACGTGGATGCAGCATGGGGCGGGGCGTTACTGCTTTCTGAGAAGTACCGTGACTTCCTGAACGGCCTTGAGCTGGCCGATTCCGTGACGCTGGATTTCCACAAGCAGTTCTTCCAGACCATCAGCTGCGGTGCGTTCCTGTTAAAAGATGCGCGCCACTACGAGCTGATGCGTTACCAGGCGGCGTATCTGAACTCTGATTTCGATGAAGAGGCTGGCGTACCAAACCTGGTATCGAAGTCGCTGCAGACCACGCGTCGTTTCGATGCGCTGAAGCTGTGGATGGGCCTCGAAGCGCTGGGCAAAAAGCAGTATGCCGAGATCATTGATAACGGTGTGACGCTGGCGCGTGATGTTGCTGAGTTTGTCAAAACCCAGCCGCATCTTGAACTGGTGATGGAACCACAGCTGGCAAGCGTGCTGTTCCGCTTCCGCCCGCAAAGTGACGACGTGGCATTTGTCGCGCTGCTGAACCAGCGTATTGGCGACGTTCTGCTGGCTTCTGGTAGCGCCAACGTCGGCGTGACCGAAGCCGATGGTGTCACATGCCTGAAGCTGACGCTGCTGAACCCTACCGTGTGCCTGGAGGACGTTAAAGTTCTGCTGGCGAGCGTGAAGGCAACGGCTGAGCAACTGCTGAACGCGTAAGCAATAAGCTTATTATAAAAAATGGCTCCCACGTACGGGAGCCATTTTTTTGTCTGTCATTTGTAATCCGGCGGCGTTTCGCCTGGCCGGGCTACACGTTAGCGGATATCTGCTAGCGCAGCATCTTTATTCGGGAAGAACGTCAGACGCCCGGCAATCGGCTGAATACCCGCGCGCGCCATGGTACGTAGCGGCTGGAATTCCAGATTACTGATGCGTAATTCACAACCTTCCGGCAGACGTTTTACAAAGCGCTGGAAAGCGTCCAGACCACCGGCATCCAGTACCGGGACCGCGTCCCACTTCAAGACTACGATGCGTTTACCTTCAATACGCGACTCGAGATCGGTAAATAATCCTTCCGCCGCGGCAAAGAACAGCGGACCAATAACGCGCAGCACCAGCACATCGTCCGGTACGTCTACGTTGACCGGCGCCAGACGCGTCATGCGCGCAATACGACGCATAAACAGCAGAGAGGCGAGAACGATACCGACGCTGATGGCAATAACCATGTCGAACAGTACCGTCAGCGACATACACATCAGCATGACAATGATGTCGTCTTTCGGTGCATGGCGCAGCAAATCCACGACTTTATGCGCTTCACTCATGTTCCATGCCACCATCAGCAGTAGGGCGGCCATGGCGGAAAGCGGTAACCAGGAAAGCAGCGGTGCAAGTACCAGCAGGGCGAGGATCACCAGAATCGCGTGGATAACCGCAGAGATTGGCGAGGTCGCCCCAGCGCGGACGTTTGCCGCAGAGCGGGCAATTGCTGCTGTGGCGGTGATGCCGCCAAAGAACGGTGCCACGATGTTACCCAGCCCCTGGCCAATCAACTCGCTGTTAGCTTTATGCTTGGTGCCGGTCATCCCATCGAGTACGACGGCGCACAGCAGAGATTCAATTGCCCCCAGCATCGCCATCGAGAAGGCTGCCGGTAACAGCGCCTGTAACGAGCTCCAGCTCAGGGTAAAGTTTGATTCCGGCATATTCCACGGCAGGACCAACTGCGGCAGCAGTTGTGGGATACCGTTACCCTGTGAGCCGTCAGCCAGAATGTAGTGGAACTGCGAACCAATGGTGGCGACATGGCCGCCGGTCAGGTTCACGATACCCATTACCGCACAGCCAGCCAGCAGCGCGGGAAGGTGGCCCGGCAGTCGGATCCCCAGGCGCGGCCAGAAAATCAAGATCCCTAGCGTCACTACGCCAATGGCGGCATCACCGAAGTTAATGGTTGGCAAGGCCATAAACAGCGCGCCAACCTTCTGCAGATAGTGCTCCGGGACATGGGCCATCTGCAGGCCAAGAAAATCTTTAATCTGCATGGTACCGATGGTGATACCAATACCCGATGTAAAACCTAACGTTACCGACACGGGGATATATTCGATCAGGCGGCCAAAACGAGCGAGGCCGAAAAGGATCAGGAATATCCCGGACATCAGCGTGGCAACCAGCAGGCCTGCCAGCCCAAACTGTTGCGACACCGGATACAGAATGACCACGAAGGCGGCGGTCGGGCCAGATACGCTAAAGCGTGAACCGCCGGTAAGGGCGATAACAATCCCAGCGACGGCTGAGGTATACAGGCCGTACTGTGGCGCAACGCCACTGCCTATTGCCAGGGCCATCGCCAGTGGAATGGCAATGATCCCAACGGTTATCCCGGCGATCAGGTCACGGGTAAAGCGAGAGGCAGTATATTTTTCTTTCCAACAAGCGTCGATGAGGGCGCGGAAAGGCATCACATGTGAGGAAAATAATCTGTTCACAATAATGTTTCATCCATGAGCGCATCATCTGTCAACTAAATGGCAGGTGAAGGAGGCATAAGTCATACAAATAAGTATTGCAGATAAAAAAACCCGCCGCAGCGGGTTTTTGAGCCGGGCTCGATTAATGCTCGAACATAGCAGAGATGGATTCTTCGTTGCTGATACGACGAATCGCTTCGGCCAGCATACCCGACAGGGTCAATGTACGCACGTTTGGCAGTGCTTTGATTTCGTCAGTCAGTGGAATAGTGTCACAGACAACGACTTCATCAATCACTGAGTTGCGCAGGTTGTTTGCCGCATTACCTGAGAAGATCGGGTGAGTAGCGTAAGCAAATACGCGTTTAGCACCACGTTCTTTCAGTGCTTCTGCTGCTTTGCACAGCGTACCGCCGGTATCGATCATGTCATCAACCAGAACACAGTCACGACCTGCAACGTCACCAATAATGTGCATCACCTGAGAAACGTTCGCACGCGGGCGACGTTTGTCGATGATAGCCATGTCGGTATCGTTCAGCAGTTTAGCGATAGCGCGGGCACGCACGACGCCACCGATATCCGGAGAAACCACAATCGGGTTATCCAGGTTCAGCTGCAGCATGTCTTCTAACAGGATCGGGCTACCGAATACGTTATCAACCGGTACGTCAAAGAAGCCCTGGATCTGTTCAGCATGCAGGTCAACGGTGAGGACGCGGTCAACGCCAACGCTGGACAGGAAATCAGCGACGACTTTAGCGGTAATCGGTACACGAGCGGAACGTACGCGACGATCCTGACGTGCATAGCCGAAGTAAGGAATAACGGCGGTGATACGGCCTGCGGAAGCACGGCGCAGCGCATCAACCATAACGACCAATTCCATCAGGTTGTCGTTAGTAGGGGCACAAGTGGACTGGATGATGAAAATATCACCACCGCGTACATTTTCATTAATTTGTACGCTGACTTCGCCGTCGCTAAAGCGACCTACAGCGGCGTCGCCGAGTGAAGTGTACAGGCGGTTGGCAATACGTTGTGCTAGTTCCGGGGTGGCGTTACCAGCAAAAAGCTTCATATCAGGCACGAGAAGAACCTCAGGCATGCGTCCATTGGTGGAAAGAATCTGCCGAAAACTGTGCGGGCCAGGCAGTATCCTCTCCATGCGGTGTATTAAAGAGCGCGATGCAACGTCTGGAACAGGGTGACGTTGTCACCGCAACTCAGCTTGCCCGGCTTACTCTTTATCTTTCGCGTTTCATTTGCGCTGGCATCAATTCCTCACACCAGTTACATACTGAAGTTGTATGCACCTGGCGATTCGTCGTTTCGCCATTTTCCTGAAACCCGAAGGATTTAGAGTAACGCTCTGTGCAATGGGGAGAGGTTGACGCCTTTCGCCACAAAGCCTTTGAGCCATTCCGGGGCTTGCTCAAGCACCTGGCGAGCACGAGACTCAGTGTCAAATTCAGCAAAGACACAAGCCCCTGTACCAGTCAGGCGCGACGGCGCGTATTCTAACAGCCAGGAAAGCGCCGCATCAACCTCGCGAAAACGTTTTCTTGCGATAACCTCGCAATCATTGCCGAATTCACATTTTAGTAACGTTTTTATTGACCTTTTTGGCGTGTTGCGGGGGAGGTCGGGATCGTTAAAAATCACCGGTGTCGGAATACTGACTCCCGGATGTGCAACCAGATACCACTTTTCCTCAGGCTCGACCGGCGTCAGAATTTCGCCAACACCTTCGGCAAAGGCCGCATGGCCGCGCACGAATACGGGAACATCCGCCCCCAGCGTTAAGCCGAGTGCCGCCAGTTCATCAACCGAAAGTCCGCACTGCCAGAGATGATTCAGCGCCACCAGAACGGTTGCCGCATTAGACGAACCTCCGCCAAGACCGCCGCCCATCGGCAGGCGTTTGTCGATACTGATGTCCGCACCACTCCCTTTGGGAAGGCGATTGCTTTCAGATGCCGCTTTCATCAGCGAACGTGCCGCACGGACGATCAGATTGTCTTCATGCGCAACGCCTTCCACTGGGGTTAACAGGTGAATTTCGCCGTCGCTACGCGGTGTAATATCTATCGTGTCGCCATAATCAAGAAACTGAAATAAGGTCTGCAGCGTGTGGTAACCGTCCGCACGCTGTCCGGTGATGTATAAAAACAAATTCAGTTTTGCCGGAGAGGGCCAATGGGTCATCATTTCACAATCCAGTTATCCATTTTCAGCTTAATACGCTGGGAACCGTCGGACAGCTCCATGTTTGCTGGCATCGCAGGCTGGGTTTTGCTGTCGTAGGCGCTATAGACCACTTTCCAGTTTTTACCGTCTTTGCTGTAGTTCACTTCACTCAGACGATATTGGTCGTCGAGCTTATAATCGGTGGCGTCACCTGGCAGACCAAGGATCCATTGGCGCAAGCTGTTTAATGGGATAGGCATGCCGGTCAGTTTGCCAATCATCTCTTCAGCGTCGTCGGCGGTGTAATGCTTGCCTTTGTTATCGACCAGTTCGACGTTGCCAGGCTGCGCATTAAGTTCCAGTTCCGTGCTGCCCAGTGGGTTGGTCAGCAGGAGACGATAGCGATCCTGACCGGTTTGCTGCCAGAAAAAGCGGGCATACACTTTCTGTTGATCGGAAATATAGGCAAACGCACCACGCGTCTGATACTGGTTCAGGGCGCGAACTTCCTGTTGGTGCTGGCGCCACTGCGGAGAATCGGGGCTTTTACCGGGACCTTTAGGCGCGTTGAGCGTACAGGCAGTAAGAACCAGGGCCGCCAGCGGCAGCAGGCGAATCAGGCGAAAATCAGGCAGGGTCATAATGATGACAAATCCTTGAGATACGTTGCAGTTATAACTCTTAATGCTAGCGCCGCCATCAGACATCGTCTACGTTCAAGTTATCTTAAATCGCTTAAATTTGTGCACTAAGCTATTACTCCAAAAGGGGTCAGTCTCTTTTATTGACCGCACGCATCCTGTATGATGCACCCAGTCTAACCTTATCAACGCTGGTACTATTCCCGCACACATGACCCTTTTAGCGCTTGGTATTAACCATAAAACGGCACCTGTATCGCTGCGAGAACGCGTAACGTTTTCGCCGGATACGCTCGATCAGGCGCTGGACAGCCTGCTCGCGCAGCCAATGGTGCAGGGCGGGGTAGTGCTGTCGACGTGTAACCGCACGGAGCTGTATCTCAGCGTTGAAGAGCAGGATAACCTGCAAGAAGCGCTGGTTCGCTGGCTGTGTGAATACCATAACCTCAATGAAGAAGATCTGCGCAACAGCTTGTACTGGCACCAGGACAACGACGCAGTCAGTCATTTGATGCGTGTTGCCAGCGGTCTGGATTCACTGGTGCTCGGTGAACCGCAAATTCTGGGGCAGGTGAAAAAAGCGTTTGCGGATTCGCAAAAAGGTCACCTGAACGCCAGTGCGCTGGAACGCATGTTCCAGAAATCATTCTCTGTCGCAAAACGTGTACGTACAGAAACTGACATCGGCGCCAGCGCCGTGTCGGTGGCGTTTGCCGCCTGTACCCTGGCGCGGCAGATATTTGAATCGCTCTCCACGGTAACCGTGCTGTTAGTCGGTGCGGGCGAAACCATTGAGCTGGTAGCGCGACATCTGCGCGAGCACAAAGTCAAGAAGATGATCATCGCCAACCGCACTCGCGAGCGTGCGCAGGTGTTGGCGGATGAAGTCGGCGCCGAGGTGATTTCACTGAGTGATATAGACGCGCGTTTACAGGATGCCGATATCATTATCAGTTCTACCGCCAGTCCGCTGCCGATTATCGGCAAAGGAATGGTGGAACGTGCGCTTAAAAACCGCCGCAATCAGCCTATGTTGCTGGTGGATATCGCCGTACCGCGCGATGTCGAGCCGGAAGTGGGTAAATTGTCTAACGCCTATCTGTACAGCGTTGATGACCTGCAAAGCATTATTTCGCATAACCTGGCCCAGCGCAAAGCGGCGGCGGTGGAAGCCGAAACGATAGTGGAGCAGGAAGCCAGCGAGTTTATGGCCTGGCTACGCGCCCAGGGCGCAAGCGACACTATCCGCGAGTATCGCAGTCAGTCAGAACAGATCCGTGATGAACTGACCGCCAAAGCGTTGGCTGCTCTTCAACAGGGCGGTGATGCGCAAGCCATTATGCAGGATCTGGCCTGGAAACTGACCAATCGCCTGATTCATGCACCAACCAAATCACTTCAACAGGCCGCCCGTGACGGGGATAGTGAACGCCTGAATATTCTGCGCGACAGCCTCGGGCTGGAGTAGCAGCACACCAATCTTATTTTTTACAGGGTGCATTTACGCCTATGAAGCCTTCTATCGTTGCCAAACTGGAAGCCCTGCATGAACGCCATGAAGAAGTTCAGGCGCTGCTCGGTGATGCGGGTACTATCGCAGACCAGGATCGCTTTCGTGCGCTGTCGCGCGAATATGCGCAATTAAGCGATGTATCTCGCTGTTTTACGGACTGGCAACAGGTTCAGGAAGATATCGAGACGGCTCAGATGATGCTCGACGATCCTGAAATGCGTGAAATGGCGCAGGATGAACTGCGCGAAGCAAAAGAGAAATGTGAGCAGCTGGAACAGCATCTGCAGGTCCTGCTATTACCTAAAGATCCCGATGACGAACGTAACGCCTTCCTCGAAGTGCGCGCGGGAACCGGTGGTGATGAAGCGGCGCTGTTTGCCGGCGATCTGTTCCGCATGTACAGCCGCTACGCTGAATCGCGTCGCTGGCGGGTTGAGATCATGAGCGCCAGCGAAGGCGAGCATGGCGGGTTTAAAGAAGTCATTGCCAAGATTAGCGGCGAAGGCGTTTACGGGCGACTGAAGTTTGAGTCTGGCGGCCATCGCGTGCAGCGCGTACCTGCGACGGAATCGCAGGGGCGTATTCATACCTCTGCCTGTACGGTCGCGGTTATGCCGGAACTGCCGGATGCCGAACTGCCGGACATCAACCCGGCCGATCTGCGTATTGACACCTTCCGTTCATCAGGCGCGGGCGGTCAGCACGTTAACACCACCGACTCCGCAATCCGTATTACCCACTTACCGACCGGTATCGTAGTGGAATGCCAGGACGAACGTTCACAGCATAAAAACAAAGCCAAAGCGATGTCGGTGCTGGGGGCGCGAATTCGTGCCGCCGAAGTGGCAAGACGTCAACAGGCGGAAGCCTCTGAACGTCGTAACCTGTTGGGCAGTGGCGATCGCAGCGATCGTAACCGTACCTATAACTTCCCGCAGGGTCGTGTGACCGATCACCGCATTAACCTGACGCTCTACCGTCTGGATGAAGCGATGGAAGGCAAACTGGATATGCTCATTGAGCCGATTGTCCAGGAATACCAGGCCGACCAACTGGCGGCGTTGTCCGAGCAGGATTAATGGATTATCAGCACTGGCTGCGTGAAGCAATTAGCCAATTACAGGCAAGCGAAAGCCCGCGCCGTGACGCCGAGATTTTACTCGAGTTTGTTACTGGCAAAGGGCGCACCTTTATTCTGGCTTTCGGCGAAACGGAGTTAACCGAGGCGCAGCGTCAACAGCTTGATACGTTACTGGAGCGGCGTCAGCGGGGAGAGCCGGTGGCGCACTTAACCGGCGTGCGTGAGTTCTGGTCGCTGCCGCTATTTGTGTCTCCAGCCACGCTTATTCCGCGTCCGGATACCGAGTGTCTGGTGGAGCAGGCGCTGGCTCGCCTGCCGGCCTCAGCGTGTCGTATTCTTGATTTAGGAACCGGCACGGGTGCCATTGCGCTGGCGCTGGCAACCGAGCGTCCGGATTGTGCAGTGACTGCTGTAGACCGCATGCCTGATGCCGTGGCACTGGCTATTCGCAACAAGCAGCAACTGGGCATCGACAATGTTTGCGTGCTGCAAAGCAACTGGTTCAGCGCATTGCAGGGACAGCAGTTTGACATGATTGTCAGCAATCCGCCGTATATCGACGAGCAGGATCCGCACCTGGCACAAGGCGACGTTCGCTTTGAACCGCTGTCGGCACTGGTGGCGAGCGATCAGGGGCTGGCGGATATCGTGCATATCATTGACCAGTCTCAGCGCGTATTAACGCCCGGCGGCTATCTGTTGTTGGAACATGGTTGGCAACAGGGCGAGGCCGTCCGTGACGCTTTTACTCGTGCAGGTTACCTGGCGGTTGAAACCTGTCGTGACTATGGCGGCAACGAGCGAATTACGCTTGGACGCATCCCATCATGAGTACCTTCGGTGTGTTACTCAACGTCCATCTCATCAGCATTGCGCTTTCGGTTGGTTTGCTGACGCTGCGATTTTGGTGGCGTTACACCGACTCGCGCCTTGCCTGCGCGCGCTGGACGCGCATCGTGCCGCCGGTTGTCGATACCGTTTTATTACTCAGCGGCGTAGCGTTAATGGTTAAAGCGCACGTCCTGCCATTCACTGAGCACGGGACATGGCTGACTGAAAAGCTGTTTGGGGTTATCATTTACATCGTTTTGGGTTTTATTGCGCTCGATTATCGTCGGGCGCGCAGTCAGCAGGCGCGATTAATCGCTTTTCCGCTGGCGCTGGTGGTGCTGTACATCATCATTAAACTCGCCACCACAAAAATACCGTTACTGGGGTAAGCATGAGGTCGTTAGCTGATTTCGAATTTAATAAAGCGCCATTGTGTGATGGGATGATCCTGGCGTCGGAGTCTATCCGTCTGGATTTTCCAACACAAACTGTCTATGACGAACTGGAACGTCTGGTCAGTCTGGCGCAAGAAGAAATTAGCCAGCTCCTGTCTCAGGATGAGCAACTGGAAAAACTGCTGGCACTTTTTTACGGCGAATGGGGGTTTACGGATACCCACGGCGTCTATCGTCTTTCTGATGCACTATGGCTTGATCAGGTACTGAAAAATCGTCAGGGCAGTGCCGTATCCCTGGGCGCGATCTTATTGTGGATTGCCAACCGACTGGAACTGCCGCTGGTGCCGGTGATTTTCCCGACACAACTCATCCTGCGTATTGAATCGCTCGATGGCGAAATGTGGCTAATCAATCCGTTCAATGGCGAAACGTTAAATGAGCACACGCTGGAAGTGTGGCTGAAGGGGAATATCAGCCCGGTCGCGGAGCTGTTTAACGAAGACCTGGATGAGGCGGATAATGCAGAAGTAATTCGAAAGCTGCTCGATACGCTGAAATCATCGCTGATGGAAGAGCGACAAATGGAGCTGGCGCTGCGTGCCAGCGAAGCACTATTACAGTTTAATCCTGAAGATCCGTATGAAATACGCGATCGTGGATTAATTTACGCGCAACTGGAGTGTGAACATGTTGCGCTGACCGATTTAAGTTATTTCGTTGAACAGTGTCCGGAAGACCCGATCAGCGAAATGATTCGTGCGCAGATTAATACTATTTCGCACAAGCAAATTGTATTGCATTGATTAATGACACTTTACCTACCGTTTAAGGCGATCCTATGAAACAAAAAGTGGTTAGCATTGGCGACATCAACGTGGCAAATGACCTGCCGTTCGTGCTGTTTGGCGGAATGAACGTGCTGGAATCCCGCGATCTGGCGATGCGCATTTGTGAGCACTACGTAACCGTTACTCAAAAGCTGGGTATCCCTTACGTGTTCAAAGCCTCCTTTGATAAAGCCAACCGTTCTTCCATCCACTCTTACCGTGGACCGGGCCTTGAAGAAGGGATGAAAATCTTCCAGGAACTGAAGCAGACTTTTGGCGTAAAAGTGATCACCGACGTTCACGAAGCCTGCCAGGCTCAGCCTGTTGCTGACGTGGTGGATGTGATTCAGCTGCCGGCCTTCCTCGCTCGTCAGACCGATCTGGTGGAAGCGATGGCGAAAACCGGTGCCGTTATCAACGTGAAAAAACCGCAGTTCGTAAGCCCGGGCCAGATGGGCAATATCGTGGATAAATTCCATGAAGGCGGCAACGACAAAGTAATTCTGTGCGACCGTGGCGCGAACTTTGGTTATGACAACCTGGTTGTGGATATGCTGGGCTTCAGCGTGATGAAGAAAGTTTCTGGCAACTCGCCGGTGATTTTTGATGTTACCCATGCGCTGCAATGCCGTGACCCGTTTGGCGCAGCAAGCGGCGGTCGTCGTGCGCAGGTTACCGAACTGGCGCGCGCAGGTATGGCGGTAGGTCTGGCCGGTCTGTTTATTGAAGCGCATCCGGATCCAGCCAATGCGAAATGCGATGGTCCATCCGCGCTGCCGCTGGCGAAACTGGAACAGTTCCTGACCCAGATTAAAGCGATTGATGACCTGGTAAAAAGCTTCGACGAGCTGGATACCGAGAACTAAGAAAGTATTGCAGTCCGGAGAGATATCTCTTCGGACTGCTGTTTAAGAAAAGTGTTAAGGGTGGCCGTCAGGCGCCAAACGCACCGTCAATTGTATGCATTGCCCCCGTCACAAACCCAGCCTCAGGGCCTGCAAGCCAGGCAACCATTCCCGCAACTTCCTCTGGACGGCCATGTCGTTTTAGCGCCATAAAACTGTGCATCACCTCTTTCAGTGGGCCATCTTCCGGGTTGGCATCGGTATCAATAGGACCCGGTTGAACCACGTTTACCGTAATACTGCGCGGGCCAAAATCACGTGCCAGCCCCCGGGCCAGCCCTTGCAGCGCTGATTTGCTCACTGCATAAGAGGCCAGGCCAGCAAGAGGCATACGGTCGCCATTCACAGAACCAATAATGATAATGCGTCCGCCGTCAGGCATCTGTCGTGCCGCTTCCACGGCCGCATAGTATGGGGAGTGAATGTTAATTCGGAACAGGCGCTCAACGTCATCCGGATCCTGCTCCAGCGCATCACCAAACAGAATAATGCCTGCATTAACTACCAGCACGTCCAGCGGGCCGCTTTCGCGTACCCGGTTGATGACGGCGTTACGATCGGCGCTATCGGTTTGCGCTGTCTGGGTACCCGTCTCATCAGCAAGCGCTTTGGCAGCGTCAGGGGAGCCTGAATAGGTAAAGGTAACCGATGCGCCATCCGCGGCAAAACGGCGCACGATAGCCGCGCCAATCCCACGACTGCCGCCAAGAACCAGAACTGACTTGCCGTTAAAAGAAGACATGAGGTACTCCTTGAACAATTATGTAGTGATCGATATATAATAGGTGCACAGTTTTCTGTCAATGGATTTGTAATGAGCACTACAAAATGCACTCGTGCACCTGGACGCCCACGTAATTTTGATCCAGAAATGGCCGTTGCCAAAGTACAACCCTTGTTTCACGCACATGGCTATGACGCAGTTAGCGTGGCGGATGTCACCGCGGCGTTGTCGATCAAGCCCCCCAGTTTCTATGCTGCTTTTGGGAACAAAATCGGTCTTTATAAACGTGTTCTTGACCGCTACGTACAAACTGAGGCAATCCCTTTTGATGACATTCTGCGTCCCGACAAACCGGTTTCTGAATGTCTTACCGATCTGCTTGAAGAGGCGGCGCGACGTTATGCCGCAGATCCGCATGCGCCGGGATGTTTGGTCCTGGAGGGCACGCACAGTAACGATCCGCAGGCGAGGAAGGTCGCGTGGAATTTCTACTCGGCTGCCGAATATAAAATTCACGACTTTATCGCACAGCGGCATCCTAAAGAGGCTGACAGCCTGACTGATTACGTCAGTACCACAATGCTTGGCCTGTCGGGAAAAGCGCGTTGCGGGCATTCGTTCGAACGTCTGCTAGCCAGCGCGCGAATCGCCAGCGTAGCGGTGCGGCATCAGCTTTCCAGATGATCATCACATGATAAGGTAGATAAATATGATGGGGAAAATGGGAACTTAATCAGGCGGGGCCTCATTTCAACCCGCATCAGAGCAGGAGGTTATCGTTGTAGGTGGTACTGATGCGACGCGGATTGGCGTTGCAGGAGTATGGCATGCCATTGAATATCATGTAACAGCTAAAGCGCTCGACGGCACGGTACGCCATAATGCGCGCCAGTTAAGCCGAGAAGATGCGTTAAAAATGTATACTCTAAATGCCGCCTGGATAGCTTTTGCAGAACAGCAGAGGGTAGTTTGCGGGTAGGTAAGCTCGCCGATTTTGCGGTGCTTAATCAGGATATTATGGCTATTCCGGCAGATAAATTGCACCAAACGGAGTCGTTATTAATGTTTGTCGATGGCCAACAGGTTTATCCGGAGCAGTGAGCGGTAAAAGAAAACGGCCCTGCGAAGGGCCGTGGGTTCTACCAGAAAAACTAATCAGGCAAATATCGTCATCAGATAGGCGATAAACAGCGCCAGATGCGCCGCACCGTTAAGCACGTTGGTGCGTCCGGTGGAGAAAGAGATGTGGCACAGTACCAGTGATGAAACCATCACAATCATCTCTGGCGCGCCCAGCGCAAAGACCAAATCATTCCCGGTTGCCCATGCGATCAGGGTCACTACCGGAACGGTCAGTGAAATGGTGGCTAATACTGAACCGAAGAACAAATTCATCGCCCGCTGTACCTGGTTGCTCAGAACCGCTTTCAGCGCACCCAGACCTTCAGGGGAGAGGATCAGCAATGCGACCAGGAAACCGGTAAATGCCACTGGGGCATTCAGTTCAGTCAGCAATGTCTCCAGCGGGCTGGCGTTCATTTTGGTCACGGCAATAACAGCGATCAGATGAATGATAAGCCAGGCGGCATGCCACATATTGCTGTGGGCTGACGGTTTACCGTGATGCGGATCGTCGTCGTCACCCTCGTCTTCATGCTCATAAATGAACAGGCTCTGATGCGTTTTAGTTTGTATCAGCAAAAATACGCCGTACATCGCCGCAGAAATTAATGCCACTAATAGCGCCTGCGCGGTAGTGAAATTTGCACCCGGTAAAGCCATCGGGAACACCAGTACAATAATGGCCAGCGGAAACAGGGCGATTAAATACTGCTTAATACCAAACAGATTCATATACTGAGTGGCAAATTTACGGCCACCTAACAGTAATGAAAAACCGACCAGGCCGCCGGTTACGATCATAATGATTGAATATAGCGTATCGCGCATGAGCGTAGGCGCTGCATCGCCGGTCGCCATTAATGCGGAGATTAAGCTGACTTCAAGAATAACAACGGACAGGCTGAGGATCAGCGACCCGTAGGGTTCGCCAAGTCGATGTGCTAATACATCCGCATGACGGACAACGCTGAATGCGCTGCTTAATATACCAATAAGGGCCAGCGCATTAATACCGATGACCACTGGTAGTGACTGACTGCTCCCCCAGAAGAACAGTACTACCAGCGCCAAAATCGGGAAGACGAGAGAGGTCTCCTTGTGGCGGGTTTTTACCGCCTCATGTACGTGTGTCATTGAACTAATTCTCCATCTCTGCAGGTATTTATAATTATAAAAGTATTAAAGAATGTAAAAAATAACAGAACTTTCGGTATTTCCGATCTGATTTTACGTAATTTTACGGCATGGACCATTTTTTGCATCCGAGCGAATGAAATTGCATATCTTGTTTAGAGAATATTTAAATAACAATACATTAGATTTTAGCATCCACAAAAATTGATGATCGTACTGATACAAATGATAGTGCAGGACGTACCACCACGAGAGGATATAAAGTGCCGTTGACACTTTGTTCCCTTGCAAGCGAGCGGTGAATTGCCTATTGTCCAGCTATTGGTTTCAAAATGAGCAGTAAAAAAGCCCGGAAGGCGTCAAAAAAGTTGTCGCAGGGAAGCAGCAGTGGCGGAGGTGTAAGGTGTTAACGCGTGATTTTTTATTGAATGCCGACTGTAAGACGGCATTTGGTGCTATTGAAGAATCACTACTCTGGTCAGCGGAACAACGTGCAGCCTCACTGGCTGCCACGCTCGCTTGCCGACCAGATGATGGACCGGTGTGGATCTTCGGTTATGGATCATTGATGTGGAACCCGGCCTTAGAATTTGAAGAGTCTTGTACCGGGACGTTAGTCGGCTGGCACCGTGCCTTTTGCCTGCGTCTGACGGCGGGGCGAGGAACGGCGTGTCAGCCAGGACGTATGCTGGCCCTGAAAGAAGGCGGACGCACCACCGGTGTGGCCTACCGTTTGCCGGACGCGTCCCTGGAACAAGAGCTTTCACTGCTGTGGAAGCGAGAAATGATCACCGGCTGTTATCTGCCGACCTGGTGTCAGTTGGCGCTTGATGACGGTAGGACGGTGAACGCACTGGTCTTTATTATGGATCCGCGTCATCCGCTGTTTGAGTCAGACACGCGCGCGCAGGTGATTGCGCCGCTTATCGCCACGGCGAGCGGACCTTTAGGCACCAACGCCCAGTATCTGTTCTCACTGGAACAAGAGCTGGTCAAGTTGGGGATGCAGGATGATTGTCTTAACGATCTGGTGATCACGGTCAAACGATTGTTGGGAGAGAATCTGCCGGAAGGTGTTATGCGTCCAGGGTTTGCCTGAATCCAGCCAGGAACTGAATGCCCGAAAGCCAGGCGCTTTTCGGGCAATTAACGCTTAGGCTGCAATATAACTTATTGAATGCTCGAGCGACTGGCTATGGCTGTCGATCAGCACATTCCATACGCCGGTATACGGTACGGTTAACCATGCGTTATCACGATCCTGCACGCTTAAAATGTCGGACTGCGTGTCTTTGACGTGATTTTTCTCGCTCATCAGATGGATGTGACAGCGCTCGGAACAGCGCACAACCACCGTATCGCCACCAAATAACTTTAAACTCGCCTTCACTAATGCCATTTTTCACCCCGTTCTTGAAAACAACGTACTTTCTGTCGAAAGTGCTGCGTGATGTTGTTCACATTTCACTCATTGCATAACACCAAAGGGGGAGCAACAGGATGCTGATTTTGATCAAAAAATGGCATAACGATTAAACAAAAGTGACAAAATCCCTCAAAAGGGTTGAAAGGGCGTGCTAACGTTCAACGAAACCGCGCCCATCTACGATTAAATCCGGAAATTATCGACACTTTCAGTGAGCTTGCCTGAAGCGGTGTATCAGAAGGTCAGCACTTTATCTGCAGCCAGCGTCCATTGAGCCAGTTCTACCAGCGTGCCGACGGCTACTCCGTCAATTAACGGCAGCGTCGTGATCCCACGGCCATCGGTGCAGGTTTTGCACAGTTTGACCGGCACATTTTGCGCCGTCAGGATCTCCAGCATTTGCTGAATATTGTATCCTTCTGCAGGTTTCTGACCTCGTAATCCCGCGGTTACCGCGTCCGACATTAAAAACAGACGCAGGTCGAGATCCGCTTCCTGTTCGCGCAGGGCGATGGCCAGACGCAGGCTGTTAAATAACGATTCGCTTCCATAGGCCGCACCGTTCGCGACGATCACTATCTTTTGCATTTTTACTCCTGTTGTCAGGGGGGCATGGATATTGCTTGTCCTCAGGGATAACCCGTTATCGGTGAGGGCAGAGATGATGACAAATGCACAAAATTTCGGCGCGACGCAATGGTTTCGCCATGCCCGCCAGCTTGAGAACACCCAGCTTCGCCAACTGGCACAGTCCGGTAAGTTGGTGATGCGCATTAGCCATCTGGTGCATATGCTACAGTGCGAACGCGGTGCATCCAATATCTGGTTGTGTTCTCAAGGTACGCTTTATGATCGGGAGGTCCGTGCCAGTCGGGCGCTGGTGGATGAAGAGTGTCGGCAACTGCATATCCTTTTCCAGCACATTATGCCGGTGGCGGGCAGCGCGTTGTGCCACCGTATTGCTGGCACCGTCTGGTGCCTCGATCAGCTAACGACGCTGCGTGAGTCTGTCAGCGGGCAGACTATCGATGCACAGCAGGCGATGGAGCAGTACAGCCGGACGTTACGCCATCTGCTGGGTATTGTGCCGCAGCTTAACGACAGCATTGATTATCCCCATGTCGCAGGTGGGCTGGTGGCGCTGTACAGTTTTATGCAGGGTAAAGAGCTGGTAGGACAAGAGCGGGCGTTAGGGGCCATTGGCTTTACCCAGGGCGAATTTAACCCTCAAATGCGCCAGGAACTGGTGGACAGAATAGACGGGCAGCAGCCGTGCTTTGATACCTTTATCTCCCTGGCTTCGCCTGTACTGGTGCAGCATTTTCGTCAGCAATGCGAGGCATCGGGCGCCATCGAACAACTGCGACGCCAGGCCTGTACGCGACAACCCCAACTCGATAACGGTGAACGCGCGCTACGCTGGTTTACCCTGCAAACGCAGCGGCTTGAACAATTACGCCATCTCGAAGAGATGTTGATTACCGAATTGCTGAATGTCGTGGCGCGTCGGCTGGCGGAAGAAACCTACGCTTTGCCGCTCGACAACTGGCTTGACGACCGTGCTGACGAACCCCTCTCGCTGCGCCGGGATAAACAATTATTGCGGGTTGTTCGCCAGCAGGCTCGCCAGCTGGAGCAAATGAGCGCCCAACTTGCCTCATTGCAGGACGCCTTAGAGGAGCGCAAGGTGATTGATAAAGCAAAAAGCATCCTGATGAATCACCAGCAGGTCAGCGAAGAACAGGCGTGGCAGCTATTGCGAAAAATGGCGATGGATAAAAACCAACGGATGGTCGATATCGCCCGGGCATTGCTTACCGTTAAATCCCTGATGCAGGGATAGCGACTGCACAACAGGCGGGCAGTGTCTGCCATATTTGGGTGCACCGCGGCGTCTGGTACGCGTCGAACCCGCTAATACCGCCAGTGTAATTCTGGCATCTGAATTGCATTCACTCATACAGACAATTTAGCAGCAGGCCAACGGCGGTCTGACTGTTTTGAGGATAAAGGCGTCCCGCAATGCTTAGGCATTGTTGGACGCCTTTTTTTATGGGGAGCATGTATGGGTGACAGAACAGTTTCGTTAACGCGGCGGCGGTTTTTACAGGCAAGTGCCGTGATGGGGGCCAGCTCGCTGATTCCAGGACTGATGTCTTCGGTCTGGGCGGCAGGGTCTGATGCGCCGGAGATGACTACCGTTCGGGTCGGTTTTATTCCGCTAACCGACAGCGCGCCGCTGGTTATCGCCACGTTGAAAGGTTTTGATAAAAAATACGGCATTACGCTGGTGCCGACCAAAGAGGCCAGTTGGGCTGCAGTGCGTGACAAACTGGTCTCTGGAGAGCTGGATGCGGCTCATGTTCTGTACGGCCTGTTGTATGGCCTGGAACTGGGTATTGCCAGTAAAGCGCAGCCCATGGCCAATCTGATGACGCTCAATCAGAACGGTCAAGCGATCACGCTCTCCGCAACGCTGCTGGAGCAGGGCATTACCGATGCGTCTGCGCTGAAGAAACGGATCGTCTCGCAGGCGCCCGGAACCTATACCTTCGCGCACACCTTTCCCACAGGCACACATGCCATGTGGCTCTATTACTGGCTGGCCAGCGCTGACATCAATCCTTTCACCGATGTTCGCACCGTTGTGGTACCGCCTCCGCAAATGGTGATGAACATGCGCATTGGCAATATGAGTGGCTTCTGCGTCGGCGAGCCGTGGAATGCGCGGGCGATCAACGACCGCATTGGTTTTACCGCGGCGACGTCCCAGGATATCTGGCCCGACCATCCGGAAAAAGTACTCGGTACGCGCCGGGAGTGGGTAGAAAAATATCCACATACTGCCCGGGCACTGGTTAGCGCGCTGCTTGAGGCATCGCGCTGGATAGACGCCAGTGAAGCCAATAAACGCGAAACAGCACAAATTCTGGCGCGCCGGGCCTGGCTCAATACCAAAGAAAGCTATCTGACGGCGAGAATGCTGGGCGAGTACGACAACGGTGCCGGTCGTCGCTGGCAGGATCCGCATGCCATCCGCTTTTTTCGCGACGGCGAGGTGAGTTTCCCCTGGCATTCCGATGGCATGTGGTTTCTGACCCAGTTCTGCCGTTGGGGATTGTTGAAGCAGCAACCGGATTATGCAGCCATTGCCGCGCGCATCAACCGGACCGACATCTGGCGCGATGCGGCAGCGGCGGTTGGTGGGATAACACCTCCTGCGAAATTGCTACGAACCAGTACGCTGATGGACGGTTCCGTATGGGATGGCCGCAATCCAGAAGCCTATGCCAACAGTTTTACCCTCCACCGTACAGGAGCCTGAGATGAAACAAAATACGCAGCTTAAATCCCCTGAGCCGGCAGTTGGTGAAGTCATAACGCTATCAACGATGAAGGTCAGAAAGCGCAAAATGCCGTGGTCATTATGGTTAAACGCATGGCTCAGGCGAGCCGTACCCGCTCTGCTGGGGATTGCCTTGCTGGTGGTGTGCTGGCAACTTGCCGCCATCAACAGCAAAGGATTTCCGACGCCGCTGAGCACCCTGGATTCAGCCCTGACGTTGTTTGCCGATCCGTTCTATAACGGCGGGCCGAATGATATGGGTATCGGCTGGAACGTGCTGGCGTCGTTGCAACGGGTCGCGATCGGTTTCGGATTAGCGGCGCTGGTGGGGATTCCGCTGGGCTTTCTGATTGGGCGTTTCACCTTCTTTTCGCACATGTTTTCGCCGCTGATTGCGCTGTTGCGCCCGGTCAGTCCGCTGGCCTGGCTGCCGATTGGACTGCTGTTGTTTCAAAAAGCGGAACCCGCATCGAGCTGGACCATCTTTATCTGCTCTATATGGCCGATGGTGATCAACACCGCCGAAGGGGTGCGGAGAATCCCTGACGATTACCTCAACGTAGCTCGCGTATTGCAACTCTCTGAGTGGACGGTGATGCGGCGGATACTTTTCCCCGCCGTGCTTCCGGCGATCCTCACTGGCGTACGCCTGTCGATTGGCATCGCCTGGTTGGTGATTGTGGCAGCAGAAATGCTCACCGGCGGGTTAGGGATTGGTTTTTGGATCTGGAATGAGTGGAACAACCTTAACGTCGAAAACATTCTCATCGCTATCGTCATCATCGGCGTTGTCGGTCTGCTGCTTGAGCAGGGGCTAATGCTGGTGGCACGTCGTTATAGCTGGCAGGAAAAATAAGGAGACAACATGAAACCCATTATTCAGGTCCAGGCGGTCAGCCAACGTTTTTCGACCGCCAGCGGTGAGTTCCTCGCGCTACACAATGTCTCTTTTGATATCCATGAAGGGGAGACAGTGAGTTTGATTGGTCACTCCGGTTGCGGAAAGTCGACGCTTTTGAATCTGATTGCCGGCATTACGTTACCAACTGAAGGTGGCCTGATTTGCGATAACCGCGAAATCGCCGGGCCGGGGCCTGAGCGGGCGGTCGTTTTCCAAAATCATTCGCTGCTGCCGTGGCTGACCTGTTTCGACAACGTAGCCCTGGCCGTCGATCAGGTATTTCGCCACACCATGAGTAAAGCCGAGCGACGTGAGTGGATCGAACACAACCTGCACCGCGTCCAGATGGGGCACGCGATGCACAAACACCCCGGTGAAGTCTCTGGTGGGATGAAGCAACGCGTGGGTATTGCCCGGGCACTGGCGATGAAACCCAAAGTCCTGCTTATGGATGAACCGTTTGGCGCACTGGATGCGCTTACCAGGGCACATTTGCAGGATACGGTGATGCACATCCAGCAGTCGCTGAATACCACCATTGTGCTGATCACTCACGACGTTGATGAAGCGGTGCTACTTTCCGACCGGGTTCTGATGATGACCAACGGGCCAGCGGCGACGGTGGGCGAGATCTTGACGGTTGATTTACCGCGCCCACGCAATCGGGTCCAGCTTGCCGATGACAGCCGATACCACCACCTGCGACAACGCATTCTCCATTTTCTATATGAGAAACAGCCGAAGGCGGCGTAAGGAGGGGAAGATGACGCGACTGGTCATTGTGGGTCATGGCATGGCGGCAACTCGTCTGATTGAGGCGCTTGTTATGTACAAAAACGGCGGCATTTCCGTCACCGTTATTGGTGAAGAGCCGCAGCTTGCCTACAACCGGATCCAACTTTCACCGGTGCTGGGGGGAGAAAAGCCCTTTGCGCAAACTTTGCTTCATCCGGCGCAGTGGTATCTCGATCACGGCGTGACGGTTCTGAGCGATGAAGCTGTGTTGGCCGTTGATGCCACCAGCCGCAGCCTGACCACCACAAAACGGCTTTTGTTCTGGGATGAGCTGGTATTTTCCACCGGATCGTATCCGTTTATTCCGCCCATTCCAGGCGTCCAACAACCGCATGTTCATGCTTTTCGCACGATGCAGGATGTCGAGGCGATTCTCCAGCAGTCTGGGCCAAAGGTGGTGCTGGGTGGTGGCGTTCTCGGCGTGGAGGCCGCGGCAGCCTTACGTCTTCACGGTGACGATGTCACGTTGATTCATCGCGCGGGAAGGTTGATGGAACAACAGCTTGATCAACAGGCCAGCGATCTGCTGCAGGCGCAACTAACAGGACGTGGTATTCGCTGCGAGCTTAGTTCTGGGCTCGTCAGTATCGAAGCCGACTGCGTAACGTTGCTGGATGGCCAGCGTATTGCGGCGGATGGCGTGGTGATTGCCACGGGGGTTAAACCCAATATCTCCCTGGCGCAGGAGTGCGGTGCTGTTTGTCAGCAGGGGATTGTGGTGGATGAACAGCTTCGCACCTCAATGCCCGGCATTAGCGCCGTCGGGGAATGCTGCGAGATTAACGGCCAGACGTGGGGACTGGTTGCGCCGTGCCTGAAACAGGCTGAGGTGTTGGCTGCGCGACTAGCGGGTTTTATCGGTGCCGGATTTGGTTGGCAGGCGAGTGGAACGCGCCTCAAGGTGACGGGAATTGATCTGTTTAGTGCAGGCGTAACGGACACGACGGCGACGGATGCCACCCTGAGCACATACGATCCGCTCAGCGGGCACTATCGCCGCTTGCTGACGCGTGATGGAAAACTCCATGGTGTGCTGCTGATGGGCGATTGCCATAGCGCAGCGCCATTAACCGATTTGCTGGCCCAGGGGGCGACAGCACACTCCGACTGGCTCTTCGACCGCTTTGATACGCAGCCATCGGCTGCAGGACAGATGACGATGACAAAACCGACACTGGCTGTTGTGGGACACGGTATGGTTGGCCACCATTTTCTTGAGCAATGCGTTAGCCGTAATCTGCATTTGCATTATCACATTGTGGTGTTTGGCGAAGAACGTTATGCCGCCTATGACCGGGTGCATCTGTCAGAGTATTTCGCCGGGCGCAGCGCGCAATCACTTTCGCTTGTCGCTGATGATTTCTTTGCCCGTAATGGCATAGAGCTACGTTTGGGGCAATGCGTGACCGAGATCGATCGTGAGATGCACGTCATCCGCAACGCCGACGGACATGAAACCCACTGGGATTCGCTGGTACTTGCCACCGGATCGTATCCATTTGTCCCCCCTGTGAAAGGTGGGGACTCACCCGCCTGCTTTGTTTATCGTACGTTGGACGATTTAGATGCCATTGCAGCGAAAGCGAAAAGTGCGCGCCGCGGGGTGGTGATCGGCGGTGGCCTGCTTGGTCTGGAGGCTGCGAACGCGCTGCGTCAGCTTGGTCTGGAAACGCATGTTGTTGAGTTTGCCGCTAATCTGATGGCGGTGCAGCTGGATAACGCCGGTGCCGCGATGTTACGAGAAAAGATAGAGGCGCTTGGCGTTGGCGTCCACACCGCAAAATCAACCACGGAAATTGAAAGTACCACTGACGGACTGGTACTGCACTTTGCCGACGGCGAAAAGCTGGAAACCGAAATGGTGGTTTTTTCTGCGGGTATTCGTCCGCAGGATGCGCTGGCGCGTCGCAGCGGTTTAGATATTGGCGAACGCGGTGGGATTTGTATCGATAGCCACTGTCGCACGTCAGATGACGCCATTTTTGCAATCGGCGAATGTGCGCTGTGGGAAGGGCGAGTCTTTGGCCTTGTCGCGCCGGGATATCAAATGGCGCGGGTAGTCGCCGCACAGCTGGCCGGAGAAGATGTCAGCTTTAGCGGGGCGGATATGAGCACCAAGCTCAAGCTGCTGGGCGTTGATGTTGCTTCTTTTGGCGATGCGCATGCCCGTACGCCGGGCGCGAAAAGCTATCAATGGACGCATGGTCCTGAGCAGATCTACAAAAAGATCGTCGTCAGCGCAGAGGGCAAAACGCTGTTGGGCGGAGTGCTGGTTGGCGATGCTGGCGATTACGCCACGCTATTGCAAATGATGTTGAATGGGATGCCGCTTCCTGGTCAGCCGGAATCGCTGATCCTGCCCGCGCTGGCGGGCGGTGCGCCAAAAGCGCTTGGGGTTGCGGCATTGCCCGATACAGCGCAAATCTGCTCTTGTCATAACGTCAGTAAGGCCGATATATGCAGGGCGGTAAGTGCTGGTGCGACGGACATTGGCGCCATCAAACAGTGCACTAAAGCAGCGACCGGTTGTGGCGGATGCAGCGCGCTGGTGCAACAAGTGATGGAGCACCAACTTGCGGCCCAGGGCGTTGAGGTCAAAAAGGATATCTGTGAACATTTTCCCTGGTCGCGCCAGGAGATTTATCACCTTGTACGGGTGAACCATATCCATACTTTCGAACAGTTGATTAGCCGTTACGGCCATGGTCACGGCTGCGAAATCTGTAAACCTCTGGTGGGGTCAGTGCTGGCGTCCTGCTGGAATGAGTATCTGCTTAAACCTGCGCACTTACCGCTGCAGGACACGAACGATCGCTATTTTGCCAATATTCAAAAAGACGGTTCCTATTCTGTGGTCCCGCGTATGCCTGCGGGAGAGGTTACACCGGACGGCCTGATCGCCATAGGACAGATTGCGAAACGTTACCAGCTGTACAGCAAAATCACCGGCGGGCAACGGGTGGATCTTTTCGGCGCGCGTCTGGAACAGTTACCTGATATCTGGCGCGAACTGGTGGCTGCGGGGTTTGAAACAGGGCATGCGTACGGGAAGTCGTTGCGAACGGTGAAGTCTTGCGTTGGCTCGACCTGGTGTCGCTACGGCGTACAGGATTCAACGGCAATGGCGGTGATGCTTGAAAATCGCTACAAAGGGTTGCGTGCACCACACAAAATTAAAATGGCGGTGTCCGGTTGTACCCGGGAGTGCGCCGAGGCACAGAGCAAGGATGTGGGCGTCATTGCGACGGATAAAGGCTGGAATCTCTATCTGTGCGGCAATGGAGGAATGAAACCACGCCATGCCGATTTGTTTGCCAGTGATTTAGATGATACCGCGCTGATGCGCACTATCGACCGTTTCCTGATGTTCTACATTCGCACCGCGGATCGTCTGCAACGTACCAGCACCTGGATGGATAACCTGGAAGGGGGCATTGCGTATTTGCGTGAAGTGATCCTCGACGACAGTTTAGGGATTGCCAGTGAACTGGAACAAGAGATGGCGCGGGTTGTGGAAAGCTACCAGTGCGAATGGCAAACCACGCTCAGTAGCCCGCAGCGTCTGGCGCTGTTTCGTTCATATATCAATAGTGATGAGGCGGATGAGACGGTTGCCCGCGCGCCTTTACGCGGGCAACCGCAGTTGGCTAAACCTGCATCCAGGGGCCGTGAGTCATTACCGACAAAACCCTGGCAGGAGATATGCACCCTTGATGCAATCCCTGAGCAGGCGGGTATTGGCGCACGTCTGGGAGATGTGCAAATTGCATTATTCCGCTTTGGGCAGACGATTTATGCCCTTGATAACCTTGAACCCGGTAGCGCTGCGCAGGTGTTATCGCGCGGTATTCTGGGGGATGTGCAGGGTGAGCCGATTGTTATCTCGCCGCTGTATAAACAACGTATTCGTCTGCGCGATGGCCGCCAGTATGACAGCGGAGAACAGGCGGTACGCGCCTGGCCGGTGAAAGTGGAGGCGGGCAAAGTGTGGGTGGGAACTCAGGCGCTGATCCTGCGGGCGGAGGCATCATGAGTGAGACTCGTACAACGTGCCCGTACTGTGGCGTTGGCTGCGGCGTGATTGCGCAGGTAGACAATAATGGCGTCACCGTCAGAGGTGACCCCGAACATCCGGCAAACTTTGGCCGCTTATGCGTCAAAGGCGCGGCGCTGGCTGAAACCACAGGACTTAGCGGCAGGTTGTTGCAACCGATGGTGGATGGCGAAACGGCGAGTTGGTCGCAGGTGCTGGACACCGCCGGTGAACGTCTGCGCGCTATCATCGCTCAGCATGGCCCGCATGCCGTAGCCTTTTATGCCTCCGGGCAACTGCTGACGGAGGATTACTATGCGGCGAATAAGCTGATGAAAGGCTTCATTGGCGCGGCCAATATTGATACCAATTCGCGGCTTTGTATGTCGTCTGCGGTGACCGGATACAAGCGGGCGCTAGGAGCGGATGTCGTGCCCTGCAGTTATGAGGACATCGAATGCAGTGATTTGGTGGTATTGGTGGGATCGAATGCAGCATGGACGCATCCGGTGCTGTATCAGCGTCTGGTGCAGGCGCGTAATGCTAATCCGTCGATGAAAGTCGTGGTTATCGATCCTCGCTGCACCGCAACCTGTGATATCGCCGATCTGCATCTTTCCCTGCTGCCCGGTAGCGATGCTGGGCTGTTTGTTGGCTTACTGAACAGGATTGTGGCTGAGGGTAATGCGCAAAGTGAATTTGATGACGCTGCAGAAACGTTTGCTATTGCGCGCGACTGGAGCCTCGCGCGTGTGGCGCAGTTTTGCGGGCTGGATGTTGCCGATATTGTCACCTTCTATGACTGGTTTATGCGCGCGCCAACAGCCATCACGCTATACACCATGGGCATTAACCAGTCTGCCAGCGGTAGCGATAAGTGTAATGCGATTATTAACGTGCATTTGGCCAGCGGTAAGTTTGGTCGACAGGGGTGCGGCCCATTTTCGCTGACCGGGCAACCCAATGCGATGGGCGGCCGGGAAGTTGGCGGGTTGGCGACGCAGCTGGCGGCGCATATGAATTTTGAACCCCAGGATCTTGCCCGCCTGTCCCGCTTCTGGGGCACTGAAAGGTTGGCGCAGACGCCTGGTTTGATGGCCGTAGATTTGTTTGAAGCGATCGGTAAAGGCGACGTTAAAGCGGTATGGATCATGGGGACAAACCCGGCGGTGTCATTACCGGACAGCCATGCCGTGTGCCAGGCGTTGGCAGCCTGTCCACTGGTGATTGTCTCTGAAGTCGTGGCAGACACAGACACCAGCCGCTACGCGCATATTCGGTTTCCGGCTCAGGCCTGGGGCGAAAAAAACGGTACGGTGACGAACTCAGAACGACGGATCTCGCGCCAGCGCGCATTTTTACCAGCGCCGGGTGAGACGAGGGCGGATTGGTGGATCGTCGCGCAAATAGCGAAACAGTTGGGTTTTGCCCATGCGTTTGGCTGGCAAAGCGCATGGGAGGTATTTTGTGAACATGCGGCGCTTTCCGGTTATGAAAACAGGGGGGAACGTGCATTTGATATCGGCGCGTTAGCGGAGCTGACGCATCAACAGTGGGATGAGATGACGCCGGTTCGCTGGCCAGTGAGTACCGGCTCATCAACGCTAAATTTTTGGCAGGGGTGGCGTGGTAACCAACGTTTACGCCTGGTATCTGTTACGCCACAGGGGATGAAAACTGCCTGTGATGCCCTCTATCCATTGGTGCTAAATAGTGGTCGCATTCGCGATCAGTGGCACACTATGACGCGGACGGGGACGATTTCACGCCTGATGCAGCACATCAATGAACCGCTGGTAGAAATTGCACCAGAGGATGCCTATCGCTTAAAGCTGAATGAAGGTGCGCTATGCCGGGTTAACTCCCCGCGCGGCGTAATGGTTGGTAGGGTG
This sequence comes from Citrobacter sp. Cpo147, assembly GCF_030332405.1. NCBI lineage: Bacteria > Pseudomonadati > Pseudomonadota > Gammaproteobacteria > Enterobacterales > Enterobacteriaceae > Citrobacter > Citrobacter sp. Cpo147. The sequence continues at coordinate 109,829 of NZ_JAOWHX010000033.1, read as the reverse complement.
ACCATTCACCGTGGGCAGCGGCCAGGGAACGTCTTCACTTCAATGCATTGGAATAATCATTTTGCCCGTCAAGGACGGGTAAATGCATTGGTGGCGCCGATTTGTGACCCTGACTCTGGACAGCCGGAAAGCAAACAGACAGCGGTGCGCATTATGGCATGGCAGCCCCGGTGGCAGGGAGAGCTGTTTTGTCGCTCCGCGCTGACGTTACCGGGGTTCGTTCACTGGTGGCGCAAAAGTGCTGACAATGCCGTGCGTTATACGCTGGCGGGCGACAGCGATATTTCTGCGTGGCTGCAACAATATTGTGTGACGCAAGGCTGGCAACTTCAGCAGGCGAAATGGGAGCAGGGACTGAATCTGTTGGCCTGGCATGAAGGAAAGCTGATGCTTGGGCTCTGGTCAGCGGCAACGCTGCCGCAGATTGATGATGCGGCGATCCTCTGCGCATTCATGCAAACGCCGGAAAACGCTCAGACTCGTCATGCCCTGTTGGGCGGGAAACCCGGTGGTATTACGGCTGATAAGGGCGCGACTATTTGTAGTTGTTACAGCGTAGGAGAAAAGGCCATTACCCAGGCTATCGCTAACGGTTGTGATACGGTTCAGGCATTGGGAAAAGCGTTACGTTGCGGGAGTAATTGCGGCTCGTGTATTCCGGAACTGAAGACATTACTGGCACAAAAAATTACACTCAATGATTAAGGATATTCCTGAAAATTTGAGAAAAAGCTGCAAAGGGGACGTCGGACAGGTAGGATTTACGCTGTGGTCCCCAAATTCAATGATATAAAAGCCAGTAACGATTTGAGCCGTTTTGTTTGCTGCAGATTTTCTCTTCTCCTACTCTTGCCATTGGCAGGCGGTATTGCCAGCGCACGGACATCTTTTATTTACCAGGCCGAAAACCCTTTCGATAACAATAGTGATGGTTTACCCGATCTCGGTCTGGCGCCGGAGTCGCGGGCAGGCGAAAAGCACTTTGCTGAAATGGTCAAAGCGTTTGGTGAAGCCAGCATGACCGATAACGGGCTTGATACGGGTGAACAGGCGAAGCAGTTCGCATTTGGTCAGGTGCGTGACACGGTCAGCGAACAGGTTAATCAGCAACTGGAATCCTGGCTCTCTCCCTGGGGAAACGCCAGCGTTGGATTGCAGGTGGATAACGAAGGCAGCTTTACCGGAAGTCGGGGAAGCTGGTTTATCCCATGGCAGGACAATCCACGTTATCTTACCTGGAGCCAGTTGGGGCTGACGCAACAGGACGAAGGTTTAGTCAGCAATGCGGGGATTGGGCAGCGCTGGGTACGCGACGGCTGGTTTCTGGGTTACAACACCTTTTATGACAACCTGTTGGATGAAAATCTGCCCCGGGGAGGCCTTGGCGCTGAGGCGTGGGGCGAATACTTGCGCTTATCCGCTAACTATTACCAACCGTTGTCCTCCTGGCAGGAGCGTTCCGCAACCCAGGAACAACGGATGGCCCGCGGCTACGACCTGACTGCGCAAATGCGCATGCCGTTCTATCAACACCTCAATACCAGCGTCAGCGTGGAACAGTATTTTGGCGACCGGGTGGATCTGTTTCATTCCGGAACCGGGTACCACAATCCTGTGGCGGTGAATCTGGGATTGAGCTATACGCCGGTGCCGTTGATTACCGTGACGGCACAACATAAGCAGGGCGAAAGCGGAATCAGCCAGAATAACCTCGGCTTAACGCTGAATTACCGATTTGGCGTACCGCTAAAAAAACAACTGATGGTCAGCGAGGTGGCAAACAGCCGATCGCTGCGCGGCAGTCGTTATGACGATCCGCAGCGTAACAATCTGCCGACGCTGGAATATCGTCAGCGTAAAACATTGTCGGTATTTTTGGCCACGCCGCCCTGGGATCTCAAGTCTGGTGAGTCGGTGGCGCTGAAGCTGCAGGTGCGTAGTTTGCATGGGATCCGCCATTTAACCTGGCAGGGTGATACCCAGGCGTTGAGTTTAACGGCGGGTAGCGATAACCGAAGCGTGCAAGGTTGGACGATTATTATGCCGAAGTGGGACAGCAGCGAAGGCGCGACAAACCGCTGGCGGTTGTCTGTGGTGGTAGAAGATGAGCAGGGTCAGCGTGTCTCTTCCAATGAGATCACGCTATCACTGACCGAACCGTTTATTACCGTTTCGGAAAATGATCCTCGTTAGCAATGAAGCATCAACGCGTTATCAGAAAATGCGTTCCTGATGTACCCATACCGCGGCTTCGACGCGTGATTTGAGCTTCATTTTCTTCAACATATGCTTCACATGGACTTTTACCGTACTTTCAGTGATGTCCAGACGACGGGCGATCATCTTGTTCGGCAGCCCCTGGGCAATGAGCTTGAGAATGTCGCGCTCACGCGGTGTCAGTTGGGTGACATCACGGTCCGACGTTGCACGATTAGCACGCAGGCTGGCGGCCAGAACCGGTGTTAAGGCTTCACTCAGCACCATTTCACCGGCCGCTGACTGCTGTAAGGCTTTGAGTAAATCTTCAGGCTCCATATCTTTCAGCAGATAACCGTCAGCGCCGCGTTTCAGTGCAGTAACTACGTCTTCTTCATGATTGGATACGCTAAACACAACGATACGGCCCGACAGTGACTTTTCACGCAGCTTATCGAGAGTTTCCAGGCCGTTCATGCCGGGCATGTTGAGATCAAGCAGGATCAGATCGGGATCAAGGGATTCAGCCAGCTCGATACCCTGCTCACCATTGCTGGCTTCGCCGACAACGGTAATATCGGGCGCCATGCTGACAAGCTGTTTTACACCGGTTCGCAGCATCGGATGATCGTCGATCAACAGGATGGTTGCCGGTTCCAGATTACTCATGGGTATCTCCTTGGACTTCTGTGAAGTTTGTTTCGGGAATAAAAGTGACAGCAACTTCAGTACCGCCCGTCTCGCGACGGCGTACGCGGCAATCGCCGCGCAAGCTCTGCGCACGGTCGCGCATTATAATCATGCCGTAGTGGTTACTGCGTTCGGCGTTTTCCGGTACGCCGCAGCCGTTATCTTGCACTGTTAGTTTGACCTGCTTGCCATTTTGCACCACCGTCACGACCACTTCATTGGCCTGAGAGTGTTTAAGTGCATTACTCAGGGCTTCGCGCGCAATTTGTAGCAGGTGAATCGCCTGATGCGAAGGGACCAGGCGTGGCGGTAGCTGATAATCCAGCTTAACCGTAAATCCAAAACGGGCGCTGTACTCCTGACAGCTGGCTTCCAGCGCCGGCCGTAATCCAGGTTCTGTGAGCTGTAAACGGAAGGTGGTTAACAGCTCACGCAGTTGTGCCCACGAAGCATTCAGCTCGTTACGAATCTGGCTGAGCAACTCGCGACAGTTATCTGAAAGCGCATCGCCCTGCATCTGCAAACAGCTAACCTGCATCTTCATACAAGAGAGCGATTGTGCAATAGAATCATGAAGTTCGCGTGCAATGGTGGCACGCTCTTCCATCACGATCAACTGCTGCTGACGCTCCTGATGTCTGTCGAGCGCGAGCGTTGCGGTCAGTTGCTCAATCAGGGTATCAACCAGTTGCTGCTGATCGTGGCTGAGATGGCGTCCGTTCGGCAAGGTGGCGAGCAGAATACCATACTGGGTATGCGCGTCGGTCAGCCGCCATTTCAATGTGATTCCGCCGTCAATCGCGGGCAGCGTTCCGCGAGGACAAAGATGGCAACCTTTCTCATCACAGCTGGCATTGGACTGACAGGTAAATTCCTGATGATTGTCTTCATCTTCCAGGTCGTAAACCCGGAGTTCAATATCATGCAGCAAGGTCAAATTTTGCAGACCATTCAGTACCGGAGAGAGGCGTTCGCACAACGGCACCTGAGAGTGCAGGCGGCGGTTGGCTTGCCACAGAAAAGAAAGGATCTGATTTTTGTGCTCCAGACCCGCCGTTTTCTCCTGTACCCGCTGTTCCAGCACGGCGTAACTTTCGGCCAGTTCTTCCGACATATTATTCAGTGCCGAGCCCAGAGCGGCCATCTCATTACGCCCGCTGATACGCGCGCGTTGGGTAAAATCACGTTGGCTGACGGCTCGCGCCATCGCCAGCAGCTGTTTCCACGGCTCTAACAGGCGCACGCGCAGCCAGATAATGGTGAAAACCAACAGCAATGCCATAAATATGGCCATCAGGCGATGCAGCAGGACGACGCGTTCAATGCGTAATTCAGTGGTATGGTCAAAGGCGGTAACCAGCTTATCCAGACCGCCTACAAAGCGCGTCACATCCTGCGCTACCGCATCAGGCGTTTGCGCATGCGCAAGCCCCGGCGCCAGTTCAGTGTGCCAGTAATCCTGTAGTGCTTTTAACTGCGCCTGTTGTCCGTCTCGCTTTGCGGCACGCGTCAACTCCGGGCTAAACGCCGTTTTCTCCATTTCATCCAGAAGCGGTTGATCGCTAGCGTCCAGCGGTACGGCTGCCAGCAGGCGATAACTCTGCATGCGCAGCGATCCCGCTTTGTTGATTGCATGGGCGCTACCCTGAACGCCCTGAACCAGCCAGCCGGAGATAGCCATACCCGCCACGCCGATGGCTGTGGACAATAAAACAATCAGCGCCACCTGGTTGACCAGCGTAAGCGGGGAGAGACAACGTTTAAACATGGTGACTTGTTCCTTCGGGTTTTCGTCGAACAGAAAACCTTATTGAATGACGATTCTGCTGCAGGCAGTGGCGTTATTCTCGGCGATACACTGGAGTATACCCATACCTCAAACGGGCTACCTCTTAATTGCCAGTGGAGGGAGAGATCCTGGGCGAGGGGGAGTAGGGGGCGACAGAAGCGTGAAAAACCACATCTTTTTTACCGAAGTTATGTACTCATTTAGGGTAATGATAAATTTTAGGCATGAATAATGACACCTTTTCCTTTGATTTATATCAACTTACCTCCAGCTGTAAACCCTAATGTTGCAGGCATCGAAACAAGTATCAGAGGTGTCTATGAGTCACTCATCTGCCCCGGAAAGGGCATCTGGAGCTGTAATTACCGAATGGCGGCCGGAAGATCCCGCCTTCTGGCAGCAGCGTGGTCAACGAATCGCCAGCCGTAACCTGTGGATCTCCGTCCCTTGCTTGCTGCTGGCGTTTTGCGTGTGGATGTTATTTAGCGCCGTGGCGGTGAACTTACCGAAAGTCGGATTTGATTTCACCACTGAACAGCTGTTCATGCTGACGGCATTACCTTCTGTGTCCGGCGCGCTGCTGCGTGTTCCGTACTCCTTTATGGTTCCCCTGTTTGGTGGACGTCGCTGGACAGCGTTTAGCACCGGTATCCTGATCATTCCTTGCGTATGGTTAGGTTTTGCGGTGCAGGATACTTCCACGCCGTTTAGTACCTTTATTATTATCTCTCTGTTGTGCGGTTTCGCCGGTGCGAACTTTGCGTCCAGCATGGCAAACATCAGTTTCTTCTTTCCAAAACAGAAACAGGGTGGTGCGCTGGGTCTGAACGGTGGCTTGGGCAACATGGGCGTCAGCGTGATGCAGTTGGTTGCGCCGCTGGTGGTTTCACTGTCAATCTTTGCCGCATTTGGTAGCCACGGGGTTGAACAACCGGATGGTACGCAGCTGTATCTGGCAAACGCCGCATGGATTTGGGTACCGTTCCTTGCGGTGTTAACGCTGGCTGCATGGTTTGGTATGAATGAACTGGCAACCTCAAAAGCGTCGCTGAAAGAGCAATTGCCGGTGCTGAAACGTGGGCATCTGTGGATTATGAGCCTGCTGTATCTGGCAACCTTCGGTTCATTCATCGGTTTCTCTGCCGGTTTTGCCATGTTGTCAAAAACGCAGTTTCCTGAGGTACAGATCCTGCATTACGCCTTCTTTGGACCGTTGATTGGCGCGCTGGCTCGTTCAGCGGGCGGCGCAATCTCTGACCGTCTGGGCGGAACCCGTGTAACGCTGGTGAACTTCGTGCTGATGGCAATTTTCAGTGCCTTACTGTTCCTGACGCTGCCATCAAACGGCGTTGGCGGCAACTTTATCGCCTTCTTTGCGGTGTTCCTGGCATTGTTCCTGACGGCTGGTCTGGGGAGTGGTTCAACCTTCCAGATGATCTCCGTTATCTTCCGCAAGCTGACGATGGACAGAGTGAAAGCTGAAGGCGGTTCAGAAGAGAAAGCAATGCGCGAAGCAGCAACAGACACTGCGGCAGCGTTGGGCTTTATCTCAGCCATTGGTGCGATTGGCGGCTTCTTTATCCCGAAAGCATTTGGTACGTCTCTGGCGTTAACCGGTTCGCCGGTCGATGCGATGAAAGTATTTCTGATCTTCTATGTCGCTTGTGTGGTCATCACTTGGGCGGTGTACGGACGTCATTCTAAAAAGTAAAAAAGCTGTATACACAAAATCATTCGAACTGCATCAAGGCGGCAAGTGAGGATTCCCCAGGAGCTTACTGAAGTATGTGACTGGGGAGAACAAGCTCAGCCAACGCAGAAGCCGTTTGAATGATGACGTGTAGGTTGATTATCCATTGCGCGGTGTTAGACCGCGCTTTTTTTTATCTGTAATTAGTTACAACATACTTGTGTATTGTGAAATGGCAACAGCCTGTGAGAACGGTACTCGCAATATGCTAAGCAGGGGGGATACCCCTTAATACCCACTTATAAAGAATTTAACATTTGTATGATAAGTGAATTATTTAAAATCCTTTAAATTCAAAATATTACGTTAAAAAACAATATCCCACTTTGGGGGTATGTAAAAACCAACCTTCATTTTTCATCCCTGCATGCCTTGATCGTTATCAATTCTCACGCCCTTTCAGAGCGTTACCTTCGCTCTCAATCAAGCAATGTCGATTTATCAGAGAGCCGTCAGGCTCCTACAGGAGAAAACCGATGAGTAAATTCCTGGACCGGTTTCGCTACTTCAAACAGAAGGGCGAAACCTTTGCCGATGGGCATGGCCAGCTTCTCAATACCAACAGGGACTGGGAGGACGGATACCGCCAGCGTTGGCAGCATGACAAAATCGTGCGTTCAACCCACGGGGTAAACTGCACGGGCTCATGCAGCTGGAAAATCTATGTGAAAAATGGTCTGGTGACCTGGGAGACCCAGCAAACTGACTACCCACGCACGCGTCCAGATATGCCTAACCACGAGCCTCGCGGCTGCCCACGTGGTGCAAGCTATTCCTGGTATCTCTACAGCGCTAACCGTTTGAAATACCCGCTGATGCGCAAACGTCTGATGAAGATGTGGCGTGAAGCAAAAAGACTGCACAGCGATCCGGTAGACGCATGGGCATCCATCATCGAAGACGCCGACAAAGCAAAAAGCTTCAAACAAGCGCGCGGTCGTGGTGGGTTTGTTCGTTCTTCCTGGCAGGAAGTGAATGAACTGATTGCTGCATCTAACGTTTACACCATCAAAACCTATGGCCCTGACCGAGTTGCAGGCTTCTCTCCGATCCCAGCGATGTCGATGGTTTCTTATGCTTCCGGCGCACGCTATATGTCGCTGATTGGCGGTACCTGCCTGAGCTTCTACGACTGGTACTGTGACCTGCCGCCGGCTTCCCCGCAAACCTGGGGCGAGCAAACCGACGTACCGGAATCTGCCGACTGGTATAACTCCAGCTACATTCTTGCATGGGGCTCTAACGTACCGCAGACCCGTACTCCGGATGCACACTTCTTTACTGAAGTTCGCTATAAAGGCACCAAAACGGTAGCGATTACTCCGGACTACGCAGAAATTGCCAAACTTTGCGACCTGTGGCTAGCACCGAAGCAGGGAACCGATGCGGCGATGGCAATGGCGATGGGCCATGTCATGCTGCGCGAGTTCCACCTCGATAACCCGAGCCAGTACTTCACCGACTATGTTCGTCGTTATACCGACATGCCAATGCTGGTGATGCTCGAAGAGCGTGACGGCTACTATGCTGCTGGTCGTATGCTGCGTGCGGCGGATCTGGTTGACTCTCTGGGCCAGGAAAATAACCCAGAATGGAAAACCGTCGCTATCAACAGCAACGGCGAAATGGTTGCGCCAAACGGTTCAATTGGTTTCCGTTGGGGCGAAAAGGGCAAATGGAACCTTGAGCAACGCGATGGTACGTCCGGTGATGAAACCGAACTGCAGCTCAGCCTGCTGGGTAGCCAGGACGATATCGCTGAAGTGGGCTTCCCGTACTTTGGCGGCGAAGGCACCGAGCACTTCAGTAAAGTAGAGCTGGAAAATATTCTGTTGCACAAACTGCCGGTTAAACGCCTGCAGTTGGCCGATGGCTCTACCGCGCTGGTGACCACCGTTTACGACCTGACCATGGCTAACTATGGCCTGGAACGTGGTCTGAACGACGAAAACTGCGCGACCAGCTACGATGACGTGAAAGCGTACACGCCGGCATGGGCAGAAAAAATCACTGGCGTATCTCGCTCTCAGATCGTGCGCATTGCCCGTGAATTTGCGGATAACGCCGATAAAACACACGGTCGTTCGATGATCATCGTCGGTGCGGGCCTGAACCACTGGTACCACCTCGATATGAACTATCGTGGCCTGATCAATATGCTGGTGTTCTGCGGTTGTATCGGTCAGAGCGGCGGCGGTTGGGCCCACTATGTCGGCCAGGAAAAACTGCGTCCGCAAACCGGCTGGCAGCCGCTGGCGTTTGCTCTTGACTGGCAGCGTCCGCCTCGTCATATGAACAGCACCTCCTACTTCTATAACCACTCCAGCCAATGGCGCTATGAGACGGTTACTGCGCAGGAACTGCTGTCCCCGATGGCAGACAAATCCCGCTACAGCGGTCATTTGATTGACTTTAACGTTCGCGCTGAACGTATGGGCTGGTTGCCATCTGCGCCGCAGTTAGGGACTAACCCGCTGCGTATCGCCGAAGAAGCGCAGAAAGCAGGCATGACGCCGGTGGATTACACCGTTAAATCCCTGAAAGAAGGTTCAATTCGCTTTGCGGCAGAGCAGCCGGAAAACGGTAAAAACCATCCGCGCAACCTGTTTATCTGGCGTTCTAACCTGCTCGGTTCTTCCGGTAAAGGCCACGAGTACATGCTCAAGTATCTGCTGGGTACTGAACATGGTATTCAGGGCAAAGATCTCGGCCAGCAGAGCGGCGTGAAGCCTGAAGAAGTGGAATGGCAGGATAACGGCCTGGACGGCAAACTGGATCTGGTTGTCACGCTGGACTTCCGTCTGTCGAGCACCTGTCTGTATTCCGACATCGTGCTGCCGACCGCAACCTGGTATGAAAAAGACGATATGAATACCTCGGACATGCATCCGTTTATTCATCCTCTGTCTGCGGCCGTTGACCCGGCCTGGGAATCAAAGAGCGACTGGGAAATCTACAAAGCCATCGCCAAGAAATTCTCTGAAGTTTGCGTGGGTCATCTCGGTAAAGAAACCGACGTCGTTACGCTGCCAATTCAGCACGACTCTGCCGCAGAACTGGCACAACCGCTGGACGTGAAGGACTGGAAAAAAGGTGAATGTGACCTGATTCCTGGTGTTACCGCACCGCACATCATGACCGTTGAGCGTGATTATCCAGCAACCTACGAGCGTTTCACCTCCATCGGCCCGCTGATGGAAAAAATCGGTAACGGCGGTAAAGGGATTGCCTGGAATACCCAGAGCGAAATGGATCTGCTGCGTAAGCTCAATTACACCAAGGCTGAAGGTCCGGCAAAAGGCCAGCCGATGCTGGATACCGCAATTGATGCAGCCGAGATGATCCTGACGCTGGCGCCGGAAACTAACGGTCAGGTAGCCGTTAAAGCCTGGGCTGCGCTGAGTGAATTTACCGGTCGTGACCATACGCATCTGGCGCTGAATAAAGAAGACGAAAAAATTCGCTTCCGCGATATTCAGGCGCAGCCGCGCAAAATTATCTCCAGCCCGACCTGGTCAGGACTGGAAGATGAACACGTGTCTTATAACGCCGGCTATACCAACGTTCACGAGCTGATCCCATGGCGTACGCTGTCTGGTCGCCAGCAGTTGTATCAGGATCATCAGTGGATGCGTGACTTTGGTGAAAGCCTGCTGGTTTACCGTCCGCCAATCGACACCCGTTCGGTGAAAGCGGTGATCGGCGAGAAATCTAACGGTAACCCGGAAAAAGCGCTCAACTTCCTGACGCCGCACCAGAAATGGGGTATCCACTCCACTTACAGCGACAACTTGCTGATGCTGACGCTGTCACGCGGTGGCCCGATTGTGTGGATGAGCGAAGTCGATGCGAAGGATCTGGGAATCGAAGATAACGACTGGATCGAAGTCTTCAACAGCAACGGTGCGCTGACGGCACGTGCAGTTGTCAGCCAGCGTGTACCGGCCGGGATGACCATGATGTACCACGCGCAGGAACGTATCGTTAACCTGCCGGGTTCAGAAATCACCCAGCAGCGTGGTGGGATCCACAACTCGGTGACCCGTATTACGCCGAAACCGACCCATATGATCGGCGGCTATGCGCAGCTGGCCTACGGCTTTAACTACTACGGTACCGTCGGTTCAAACCGTGATGAGTTCGTAGTTGTACGTAAGATGAAGAACATTAACTGGTTGGATGGCGAAGGCAATGACCAGGTACAGGAGAGCGTAAAATGAAAATTCGTTCACAAGTCGGCATGGTGCTGAATCTCGATAAGTGCATCGGCTGCCACACCTGTTCAGTGACCTGTAAAAACGTCTGGACCAGCCGTGAAGGTATGGAGTACGCCTGGTTCAACAACGTCGAAAGTAAGCCTGGCGTTGGCTTCCCGAACGACTGGGAAAACCAGGAAAAATGGAAGGGCGGTTGGATCCGTAAAATCAACGGCAAACTGCAGCCGCGCATGGGTAACAAAGCGCTGTTGTTGGGTAAAATCTTTGCTAACCCGCATCTGCCGGGCATGGATGATTACTACGAGCCGTTTGATTTTGACTACCAGACGTTGCATAACGCCCCGGCAGACAGCAAAGCACAGCCAATTGCTCGTCCACGCTCGCTGATCACCGGTCAGCGAATGGATAAAATCACCAGCGGTCCGAACTGGGAAGAAATTCTGGGCGGTGAGTTTGAAAAACGCGCCAAAGACCAGAACTTCGAAAACATGCAGAAGGCGATGTACGGTCAGTTCGAAAACACCTTCATGATGTACCTGCCGCGTCTGTGTGAGCACTGCCTTAATCCGGCGTGTGTGGCGACCTGTCCGAGCGGCGCTATCTACAAGCGTGAAGAAGATGGCATCGTGCTGATCGACCAGGACAAGTGCCGCGGCTGGCGTATGTGTATCACCGGCTGCCCGTACAAGAAGATCTACTTCAACTGGAAGAGCGGGAAATCTGAGAAGTGCATCTTCTGCTACCCGCGTATCGAAGCCGGTCAGCCGACCGTTTGCTCCGAAACCTGTGTAGGTCGTATCCGTTACCTCGGCGTACTGCTGTATGACGCAGATGCGATCGAAAGTGCAGCAAGCACCGAGCACGAGAAAGATCTGTACCAGCGTCAACTGGACGTGTTCCTCGATCCGAACGATCCGGCTGTTATTGAACAGGCGCTGAAAGATGGTATTCCGCTGAGCGTCATTGATGCCGCACAGCAGTCTCCGGTTTACAAAATGGCGATGGACTGGAAGCTGGCGCTGCCGCTGCATCCGGAATACCGCACACTGCCGATGGTCTGGTACGTGCCGCCATTGTCACCGATTCAGTCAGCTGCTGATGCGGGCGAGCTGGGCAGCAACGGTATTCTGCCGGATGTTGACAGCCTGCGTATTCCAGTTCAGTACCTGGCGAACCTGCTGACCGCAGGTGACACCCAACCAGTACTGTTGGCGCTGAAACGTATGCTGGCAATGCGTCACTACAAACGTGCGGAAACTGTTGACGGCAAAGTTGATACCCGTGCACTGGAAGAGGTGGGCTTAAGCGAAGCACAGGCACAGGAAATGTATCGTTACCTGGCAATCGCGAACTACGAAGATCGTTTCGTGGTACCGAGCAGCCATCGTGAACTGGCGCGTGACGCGTTCCCGGAGAAAAGCGGTTGTGGCTTTACCTTCGGCGACGGTTGCCACGGTTCTGATACTAAATTCAATCTGTTCAACAGCCGCCGCATCGACGCTGTCGATGTGACCAGCAAAACGGAGCCGCACCAATGATTGAACTCGTCATTGTTTCGCGTCTGCTCGAGTACCCGGATGCTGCCTTGTGGCAGCATCAGCAGGAACTTTTCGATGCACTCGCGTCATCTGAGAACCTGGATAAAGAGGATGCCCAGGCTCTGGGCGTTTTCCTGCGCGATCTAACCGCGCAGGACATGCTGGATGTGCAGGCCGCCTACAGCGAACTGTTTGACCGTGGCCGCGCGACATCGCTGCTGCTGTTTGAACATGTTCACGGTGAATCCCGCGATCGCGGTCAGGCTATGGTTGACCTGATGGCACAGTATGAGCAGCACGGTTTGCAGCTCGACAGCCGCGAACTTCCCGATCATCTGCCGCTGTATCTGGAATACCTTGCGCAACTGCCGAAAAGCGAAGCGCTAGGTGGCTTACAGGATATTGCGCCGATTCTGGCGCTGCTCAGCGCTCGTTTGCAACAGCGTGAAAGCCGTTATGCGGTGCTGTTCGATCTGCTGTTAAAACTGGCGAATACCGTTATCGACAGCGATAAAGTGGCTGAAAAAATTGCGGATGAAGCCCGTGACGATACTCCACAAGCGCTGGATGCGGTCTGGGAAGAAGAGCAGGTGAAATTCTTCGCCGATCAGGGGTGTGGCGAGTCGGAAATCTCCGCTCACCAGCGTCGTTTTGCCGGGGCCGTTGCGCCGCAGTATCTGAATATCACCACCGGAGGACAGCAATAATGCACTTCCTGAATACGTTCTTCTTTGACATCTATCCGTACATCGCGGGTTCTGTCTTTCTGATCGGCAGCTGGCTGCGTTATGACTATGGGCAATATACATGGCGTGCGGCTTCCAGTCAGATGCTGGATCGCAAAGGGATGAATCTGGCGTCAAACCTGTTTCACATCGGGATCCTGGGTATCTTTGCAGGGCACTTCCTTGGCATGTTGACGCCGCACTGGATGTATGAAGCCTGGCTACCGCTTGAAGTGAAACAAAAGATGGCAATGTTTGCGGGCGGTGCCAGTGGCCTGATGTGTCTGATTGGTGGCGTACTGCTGCTGAAACGTCGTCTGTTCAGCCCACGCGTGCGGGCCACCACTACCGGAGCGGATATTCTGATCCTCTCACTGCTGGTGATCCAGTGTGCGCTGGGCCTGCTGACCATTCCGTTCTCCGCCCAGCATATGGACGGTAGTGAGATGATGAAGCTGGTGAACTGGGCGCAGACAGTGGTGACCTTCCAGGGCGGAGCGTCTCAATATCTGGATGGTGTTGCGTTCATTTTCCGTATGCACCTGGTGCTGGGTATGACGCTGTTCCTGTTGTTCCCATTCTCGCGTCTGGTACACATCTGGAGCGTCCCGGTCGAATATCTGACACGCAAATACCAGATTGTTCGCGCGCGTCACTAATCGTATATTTGAGAATGACAAAACCCTGCTTCGGCGGGGTTTTTTTATGCCTGTTTGCCGGATGGCGGCGCAAGCGCCTTATCCGACCTACGAAGGTATCAGCGAGTGCTGTAGGCCTGATAAGCGTAGCGCAGCAGACAAATAGCGGGCACGTATCGAGTTTGTAGGCCTGATAAGCGCAGCGCAGCAGACAAATTGGGGGCACGTATCGAGTTTGTAGGCCTGATAAGCATAGCGCATCAGGCAAATAAAGGGCATTGCAGAGGAATTGAGTGTGTTGCTTTATGAAGTGATGGTGGTGGGGGAAGGATTACTCAGCGCAGTGCGCTTCGCCCTTCGGGTCGTTGCCTGCGGCAACGCTTTCTCGCTTCGCTCGAATCGAACCTTAGTCGAAGCTTCTCATCCTTCCCGCATGGGCAGAATATGGGGCATTAGAGATTGATTTGCTGTTGGTACTTTATGAAGTGATGGTGGTGGGGGAAGGATTCGAACCTTCGAAGTCGATGACGGCAGATTTACAGTCTGCTCCCTTTGGCCGCTCGGGAACCCCACCAGGGGTAATTCAAATTGTAGGCAGTGCTAGAAGATGGTGGTGGGGGAAGGATTCGAACCTTCGAAGTCGATGACGGCAGATTTACAGTCTGCTCCCTTTGGCCGCTCGGGAACCCCACCACGGGGTAATGCTAATTACTGGCCTGCTTCCGTTGGAAGCGGGGCGCATCATATCAAATGATGCGCCCCTGTAAAGCATTCCGTTGATAAAAAAGAACTGGTTGCCTGATTTTTACACGTAAAGATGTAAAGGTAACCAATTAACTTATCAATCGATTACAGAATAATCGTTCGGTTACCGTAAACAAAGACGCGTTGAGCCAGAACCTGATACAGCGCACGGCTTAATACATTTTTTTCAACGTCGCGACCCGCGCGCATCATATCTTCGGCAGTGTAGGTGTGATCAACATGGATCACGTCCTGCATAATGATTGGGCCTTCATCGAGGTTATCATTCACGTAGTGGGCCGTCGCGCCGATGATCTTCACGCCACGCTCATAAGCTTGATGGTACGGACGAGCACCAATGAATGCTGGCAGGAATGAATGGTGAATATTGATAATTTTATTCGGAAAGCGTGAAACAAATGTCGGGGTCAGAACGCGCATGTATTTGGCCAGCACGACATAGTCCGGCTGGTGGGCGTCGATAGCATCAGCCATTTTCTGATCATGTTCGTCACGTGTTAAACCTTCATGGCTCACCAGCTCAAACGGAATATCAAACCGTTCAACCAGAGGACGCAAGGTCTCGTGATTGCCGATCACCGCGGCGATTTCAACATCCAGCCCGCCATAATTGGCCTTCATTAATAAATCGCCCAGGCAATGCGCTTCCTTGGTGACCAAAATGACGATGCGGCGGCGGCCTGCTGGGGTTAATTCACGAATCGAGCCTTCAGGTAAGGCGCTGTCCAGATCGGCAAGCAGCGTGACGTCGTTAAAAATTCCCTCCAGTTCGGTGCGCATAAAAAAGCGTCCGGTACGGTGGTCCACAAACTCATTGTTCTGCACGATGTTCAGTTCATGCTTGTAACAGATATTCGTAATGCGCGCGATCAGACCTTTTTGGTCCGGGCAAATAGTACGCAGCACTTTTCGTTGTAATGAATGCATTTGCAGCGGTGATCCTGTTGAGAATGTTTGCAAAATTGATACTGTCGGGCGTTGATTAGCCGCAGCACTTTTTAAATTTTTTACCTGAGCCACAAGGGCAGGTATCGTTTCGTCCAATTTGAGGGCGTGTACCATCTATATAGTACCACTGACCGTTTTCTTTTAAAAAACGAGAGCGCTCGATAATTGCACCTGTTTTACCTTGTTCAGAAAACCGTGCGACAAAACTGACATAGCCGATATTTTCTGTGTCTGCCGTCTCTTGTTCAAAAACGGTCAGTCCAAGCCATTCGGTATGAGTAAATCCTGCGATAATGTCGTCGCGAAACTCGGCCGCATGACAATTCGGATGCCAGGTCCTGATAAGGTAATCTGCGTCTTTCATCACAAAAGCACAGTAACGAGAACGCATGAGGTGTGACGGCGTAGGTGCTACTTGCGCGCCGGACACATAACGGTAGCAACATAGGCTATACTCGACAGCGCTACCACAGGGACAAAGCTGAGACACAAAGTACTCCCTGGAATATAAAAACGGCGTAAAAACGCCAGAGTGGCACTATGTTAACTGAGCGGTAGCGATGTTGCTACGTCTGCAAGCCAGGGGAAGTTTGTACGTATAATGAGAAAAATAAAAATTGGGCTGGCGCTAGGTTCCGGCGCGGCGCGAGGTTGGTCGCATATTGGCGTTATTAAAGCCCTTAAGCATATGGGTATTGATGTTGATATCGTGGCAGGGTGCTCCATCGGTTCGTTGGTTGGCGCTGCCTACGCCTGCAATAAGCTGCCTGCTCTCGAAAAGTGGGTCTGTTCTTTCAGCTATTGGGATGTTTTGCGGTTGATGGATCTCTCGTGGCGCAGGGGAGGTTTACTGCGCGGTGAACGGGTATTCAATCAGTACCGTAATGTGATGCCGGTAGAAGCAATTGAGCAATGTACTCGCCGTTTCGCAACAGTGGCCACCAATCTGAGTACGGGTCGGGAACTTTGGTTCACCGAAGGTGATTTACATCTGGCTGTCCGGGCCTCCTGCAGTATTCCTGGCCTGATGTCACCTGTGGCGCACAATGGTTACTGGCTGGTCGATGGTGCGGTGGTGAATCCTGTCCCTGTCTCCCTGACTCGCGCGTTGGGGGCCGATATTGTTATTGCGGTCGACCTGCAACACGATGCGCATCTCATGCAACAAGATTTACTCTCCTTCAACGTCAATAGCGATGCCGAATCGGGTGATGATGGTGACGAACTCTCATGGCATGCCCGTCTGAAAGAACGCTTGAGCAACATTACGGCCAGGCGTGCAGTAACTGCGCCCACGGCGATGGAGATTATGACGACGTCTATTCAGGTTCTGGAAAACCGACTGAAACGTAACCGCATGGCCGGTGACCCTCCAGACATTCTGATTCAGCCGTTTTGTCCACAAATATCCACGCTGGATTTTCACCGCGCCAGTGCGGCAATTGCTGCCGGGCAGTTAGCGGTCGAGAAGAAAATGGATGAGCTTCTACCCCTGGTGAAAACCAACGTCTAACGCATTTTTTATCAACACTTAAGCTAATTCTGACAGGCGTGAGTGGCAATAGCATGCCACTATTTATTAAAGCCAGTCAGGGGGGAGAATATGACGCAGCCATTGGTCGGAAAACAGATTCTTATCGTTGAGGATGAGCCGGTATTTCGCTCACTCATGGACTCATGGTTTTCCTCTTTGGGAGCGACAACGGCGGTAGCTGGTGACGGACTTGAAGCATTGGACTTGCTTGGGCATTTTAAACCCGACCTGATGATCTGCGACCTGGCTATGCCAAGAATGAACGGTCTCAAACTGGTTGAGTATTTACGCAATCGTGGCGATCAGACCCCGATACTGGTGATTTCTGCGACGGAAAACATGTCCGACATAGCCAAAGCGCTACGACTCGGTGTGGATGATGTCCTGTTGAAGCCGGTGAAAGACCTTAATCGCTTGCGAGAAACCGTCTTTGCCTGTCTTTATCCCAACATGTTTAATTCACGCGTGGAAGAAGAAGAACGGCTGTTTCGCGACTGGGATGCGATGGTGGACGATCCTACTGCTGCTGCGAAGTTGCTAAAAGAATTACAGCCTCCAGTGTCGCAAGTGCTCTCGCACTGTCGCATTAACTATCGACAATTGGTGGCAGCCGACCAACCGGGGCTGGTGTTGGATATTGCGCCGCTGTCGGATCATGACCTTGCATTCTATTGCCTTGATGTGACGCGGGCAGGGGATAATGGCGTGCTGGCTGCATTATTACTGCGAGCGCTATTTAATGGTTTACTGCAGGAGCAACTGACACAACAAAATCAACGGTTGCCAGAGCTAGGTACGTTATTGAAACAGGTAAATCATTTGTTGCGGCAAGCCAATTTACCAGGGCAGTTTCCCTTGCTGGTAGGGTATTACCACAGCGGATTAAAAAATCTAATTCTGGTATCAGCAGGGCTGAATGCGACATTAAATACCGGTTCCCACCAAGTGCAAATCAGCAATGGCGTTCCGCTGGGTACCTTAGGTAATACGTATCTTAATCAGCTGAGCCAACATTGTGAGTCATGGCAATGCCAGATTTGGGGGGCGGGAGGTCGCCTGCGCTTGATGTTGTCTGCGGAATGAACAATTGAGAGGCGTGCAAATGAAATTGGTTCACCCTCCCCATGTTGTGAGTGCTACTATCAGCGCCAGATTTATTCGTATTTATCTTAATTATACCGACGCGCGTCCTTTTCAGACCAGAAGCTTGTCGCTGTACTGATATACTCGGATGCGATACAGAATGATGAACACGTTCAATACATGAACAGTCCAGGAGAGTTTTAAATGGCTGCCCTTAATTCAAAAGTCAAAAAAGCCGTTATCCCGGTTGCGGGATTAGGAACCAGGATGTTACCGGCTACGAAAGCAATCCCGAAAGAGATGCTACCGTTGGTTGATAAGCCATTAATTCAGTACGTCGTAAACGAATGTATTGCTGCGGGCATCACTGAAATTGTACTTGTAACTCACTCGTCTAAAAATTCCATTGAAAACCACTTCGACACCAGTTTTGAACTTGAAGCGATGCTGGAAAAACGTGTAAAACGTCAGCTGCTGGAAGAAGTGCAATCTATTTGTCCGCCACATGTGACTATTATGCAGGTGCGTCAGGGGCTGGCTAAAGGTCTGGGTCACGCGGTATTGTGCGCGCACCCTGTGGTTGGCGATGAACCGGTAGCTGTAATCCTGCCGGACGTAATTCTTGACGAATACGAATCTGATTTATCCCGCGACAACCTTGCCGAAATGATTCATCGTTTTGATGAAACAGGTAGCAGCCAGATTATGGTTGAACCGGTAGAAGATGTTACGGCTTATGGCGTTGTGGATTGTAAAGGCGTTGAATTATCCCCGGGCGAAAGCGTCCCGATGGTTGGCGTGGTTGAAAAACCAAAAGCTGATGTTGCGCCTTCTAATCTGGCCGTTGTGGGTCGTTACGTTCTTAGTGCCGATATCTGGCCTCTGCTGGCTAAAACCCCTCCGGGAGCGGGTGATGAAATTCAGCTGACAGATGCTATCGATATGCTGATTGAAAAAGAGACGGTTGAAGCTTATCACATGAAGGGCAAAAGCCACGACTGTGGTAATAAACTGGGCTATATGCAGGCGTTCGTTGAATATGGTATTCGCCATAATACACTCGGCGCCGAATTTAAAGCCTGGCTGGAAGACGAGATGGGTATTAAGAAGTAACCTTCTGGTATTATCTGGTCAGAACGGCGCTGTATTAACAGCGCCGTTTTTTTATACCTAATCCGGGTAGGTTTGAGCGAAGTACCGGTAAAAAAAATCCCGCCAGTGGCGGGATTTTAAACAAACTATTTCTGAATTATTCCTTGATCAGGAAATCGTCCAGTTGTTTACCTTGTTCTTCCATAGCTTTTTTGATCACTGCCGGTGTACGACCCTGGCCAGTCCAGGTTTTAGTTTCACCGTTTTCGTCAACATAGCTATATTTAGCCGGACGTGCAGCGCGCTTAGCTTTGGTGCCAGATTTAACAGCAGCCATGCTATTCAGCAATTCGTTCGGATCAATGCCGTCAGCGATCAGCATTTCACGATATTGTTGCAGTTTACGAGTACGTTCTTCAACTTCAGCAGCAGCAGCGCTTTCTTCTTCGCGACGCTCGCTAACTACAACTTCTAATTTTTCCAGCATTTCTTCAAGCGTTTCCAGAGTGCATTCTCTTGCCTGCGCACGAAGAGTACGGATGTTGTTCAGAATTTTAAGTGCTTCGCTCATTGTAGTAATCTCAAACTTATATTGGGGTGGTTTGTTGAGCTAATAATAGAGCGATAAATTCAGTTGTGCAATAGCCAGGAATGTAAGGAATTCAAAATTGCGCTTTATTTAGTATCAGAATTAATTCTCCTGTCTTAAATTCCCCATGATGTTGGGCATAAAAAAGGCTTATTGGCGAGGGGGCTTCTCAGCGGCTGAGAGTAAAAATTCAAGATTCAGGTCACATTTTATGGTGTACAAATAGTATCTCTTTGCAGTGATTTCAACCTTTTGTATTAGTTTTGCTTACGTGAATTCGCTAATACATGGCGACAGTAGGTAGATTCAATAACAATATGGGAAGGGGTTCTTTATTGCCGTATGATGATAAGTGACATTGATAAATTTCATGAGCACTATTTGTGAAAGAGTGTGTATATACGCGTCCGAGCTCAGGCTGTTTGGTCGATGGTTGTATGCTCTCTCACTACCCGTTACTTAAATTCAGGTGGCACTGTGCGAGCTTGCCCGCTCATTTATACGCCTTGGCGGCCAACGCTACACCGACATGTTCGTGAAATATGTTACAATCCAGCCCATATTTATTTCCCCGGGTGAGGGCCTTCGGTCAATGGCACAACTATATTTTTACTATTCTGCAATGAACGCAGGTAAGTCGACTGCATTGTTGCAATCTTCGTACAATTATCAGGAACGTGGGATGCGTGCCGTTGTATATACAGCGGAAATTGATGACCGTTTTGGTGCTGGAAAAGTAAGTTCACGTATAGGTCTGTCGTCACCTGCAAAATTGTTTAACCAAAATTCATCATTGTTCGAAGAGATTCGCGCCGAGAATGCGCAGCAAAGAATTCACTGTGTACTGGTCGATGAGTCTCAGTTTCTGACCCGACAACAGGTTTATGAATTATCTGAAGTTGTCGATCAACTGGATATTCCTGTTTTGTGTTACGGCTTACGCACTGATTTTCGTGGTGAGTTATTTGGTGGCAGCGAATACCTGCTTGCGTGGTCAGATAAACTGGTTGAATTAAAGACCATTTGTTTCTGTGGCCGTAAGGCCAGCATGGTATTACGCCTTGATCAGGCTGGAAGACCTTATAACGAGGGCGAGCAGGTGGTTATCGGCGGGAATGAACGCTATGTGTCGGTATGTCGTAAACACTACAAACAAGCGCAGTCTGAGGGCTCTCTGACGGCGATACAAGAACGACACAGCCACGATTAACCCTGTACGCTTCTGAGCGCTTATAAACACAGGGTAGGCCGGAACCTTCGTCAATGTTCTCTACCCTGTCAGACTCTCTTCTGACGGCTAGTCTCACATCTTCCTGAATACATCTCTTACACTGCCATTCTATTCACATGGTTAAATTGTGTATTCCCCGATTTTCATAACACAAGACGAAAAAAAACGGCCCCAATTCAATTGGGACCGTTTATGATGAAACTAAAACTTATCTGAGCAAATTAAGCGGATTTCTTCGCTTTCTTTTCTGCTTTCGGTGCAGCTACTGCTTCAGTCTTAGCGGCGGTCTGACCTTCGCTATACTCACGACCGTAGTAGGTATCCAGCAGGATCTGTTTCAGTTCAGAAATCAGCGGGTAACGTGGGTTAGCACCAGTACACTGGTCGTCAAACGCATCTTCAGACAGTTTGTCCACGTGTGCCAGGAAGTCAGCTTCCTGAACGCCAGCTTCACGGATAGACTTAGGAATACCCAATTCAGCTTTGATTTCTTCCAGCCAGCCCAGCAGTTTCTGGATTTTCGCGGCAGTACGGTCGCCCGGTGCGCTCAGACCCAGATGGTCTGCGATTTCAGCGTAGCGACGGCGTGCCTGCGGACGGTCGTACTGGCTGAATGCAGTCTGCTTAGTCGGGTTGTCGTTCGCGTTATAACGAATAACGTTGCTGATCAGCAGGGCGTTCGCCAGACCGTGAGGAATGTGGAACTGAGAACCCAGTTTGTGCGCCATTGAGTGACATACACCCAGGAAGGCGTTAGCAAACGCGATACCGGCGATAGTTGCTGCACTGTGTACACGCTCACGCGCTACCGGGTTCTTAGAACCTTCATGGTAAGACGCTGGCAGGTTTTCTTTCAGCAATTTCAGCGCTTGCAGAGCCTGACCATCAGAGAACTCAGAAGCCAGTACTGAAACGTAAGCTTCCAGAGCGTGAGTGACGGCATCCAGACCACCGAACGCACACAGTGACTTCGGCATATCCATAACCAGGTTGGCGTCAACAATCGCCATATCCGGAGTCAGCGCGTAGTCTGCCAGCGGGTATTTCTGCCCAGTTGCATCGTCGGTAACGACCGCAAACGGAGTCACTTCAGAACCGGTACCGGAAGTGGTGGTAACTGCAATCATCTTCGCTTTTACGCCCATTTTCGGGAACTTGTAGATACGTTTACGGATGTCCATAAAGCGCAGTGCCAGTTCTTCGAAGTGAGTTTCCGGGTGCTCGTACATAACCCACATGATTTTCGCGGCGTCCATCGGGGAACCACCACCCAGTGCGATGATTACGTCTGGTTTGAAGGAGTTAGCCAGCTCAGCACCTTTGCGAACAACGGTCAGAGTCGGGTCAGCTTCAACTTCAAAGAACACTTCGGTTTCAACGCCAGCAGCTTTCAGAACGGAGGTGATCTGGTCTGCATAACCGTTGTTGAACAGGAAGCGGTCGGTCACGATCAGCGCACGTTTGTGACCATCGGTAATCACTTCATCCAGTGCGATTGGCAGAGAGCCACGACGGAAGTAGATAGATTTCGGAAGTTTGTGCCACAACATGTTTTCAGCTCGCTTAGCAACGGTTTTCTTGTTGATCAGGTGCTTAGGACCAACGTTTTCAGAGATGGAGTTACCACCCCAGGAACCACAACCCAGAGTCAGGGAAGGTGCGAGTTTGAAGTTGTACAGGTCACCGATACCACCCTGAGAAGCCGGGGTGTTGATCAGAATACGTGCGGTTTTCATCATCTGACCGAAGTAAGCAACACGCTCTGGCTGGTTGTCCTGGTCAGTGTACAGGCAAGAGGTATGACCGATACCACCCATCGCAACCAGTTTTTCAGCTTTGATGACTGCGTCTTCGAAGTCCTTCGCACGGTACATTGCCAGCGTCGGAGACAGTTTCTCGTGAGCAAACGGTTCGCTTTCGTCAACAACCTTCACTTCACCGATCAGAATCTTAGTGGTTTCTGGTACGGAGAAGCCTGCCAGTTCAGCAATCTTGTATGCCGGCTGACCAACGATAGCTGCGTTCAGCGCGCCATTTTTAAGGATAACGTCCTGGACTGCTTTCAGCTCTTTGCCCTGCAGCATGTAGCCGCCGTGAGTCGCAAAACGCTCACGTACTGCATCATATACGGAGTCAACCACGACGACAGACTGCTCAGAAGCACAGATTACGCCGTTATCGAAGGTTTTAGACATCAGAACAGATGCAACAGCACGTTTGATATCAGCGGTTTCGTCGATAACAACAGGGGTGTTACCTGCGCCTACGCCGATAGCCGGTTTACCGGAGCTGTATGCCGCTTTAACCATGCCTGGACCACCGGTCGCAAGGATCAGGTTGATGTCCGGGTGGTGCATCAGCGCGTTAGACAGTTCAACGGAAGGTTGATCGATCCAGCCGATCAGATCTTTCGGTGCGCCAGCAGCGATAGCGGCTTGCAGAACGATGTCAGCTGCTTTGTTAGTTGCATCTTTTGCGCGCGGATGCGGAGAGAAGATGATGGCGTTACGGGTCTTCAGGCTGATCAGTGATTTGAAGATCGCAGTAGAGGTAGGGTTAGTGGTTGGAACGATACCGCAGATGATACCAATCGGTTCAGCAATAGTAATGGTACCAAAAGTGTCGTCTTCAGACAGCACACCACAGGTTTTTTCATCTTTGTAAGCGTTGTAAATGTATTCAGAAGCGAAGTGGTTTTTAATCACTTTATCTTCGACAATACCCATGCCGGATTCGGCAACGGCCATTTTCGCGAGAGGAATTCGAGCGTCTGCGGCAGCCAGAGCGGCGGCACGGAAGATTTTGTCAACCTGTTCTTGAGTGAAACTGGCATATTCACGCTGGGCTTTTTTTACGCGCTCTACAAGTGCGTTAAGTTCAGCGACATTAGTAACAGCCATGATGCTCTCCTGATAATGTTAAACTTTTTTAGTAAATCATCTGCTCGATACGAGAGTATAGACAGACCGACGAAAATTTGTGTAATGGTTTGAAAATCAAACGGTTAATTAACGTCCACTTTACTTTGATTTACTAAAAGAGCTTATACGCTAGCGCCTGTTAACTCTAACGCGTTACCTCCAGGTGGCGTAAGCAAGATTACTCACTTCTGAGTAGTAATTGCGTGATCTGGATCAAAAATTCGCAAAGCTGACACCTTTCAGCAGGCCCTTTTAGCGTTTCTCGTTAAGTGTTAATAAATTGGCGTGATGAATGCTAATAACATTAGCATATTTAATACATATTAATAACACTGAGTATTGGTAGCGTATTTACATTGATATACGCAGATAGAAGGTGAAGTATGCTGACAAAAGGCGTATCTTCAGCGCGGATTTTATCAATTTTTATGACTCATTTTATCCGGCTAACGCTTCGGAGCTAACCGTGATCCAAACGCTATTTGATTTTCCTGTCTATTTTAAATTTTTCATTGGGTTATTTGCGTTGGTCAACCCGGTAGGGATCATCCCCGTCTTTATCAGTATGACCAGCTATCAAACTGCCGCAGCACGAAACAAAACCAACCTCACGGCAAACCTTTCTGTCGCAATCATCCTGTGGACTTCGCTGTTTCTTGGTGATGGTATTCTGCAACTCTTTGGCATCTCAATTGACTCGTTCAGGATCGCTGGCGGCATTCTGGTTGTGACTATCGCGATGTCAATGATTAGCGGAAAACTAGGGGAAGATAAACAAAACAAACAGGAAAAATCAGAAACCGCAATTCGTGAAAGTATCGGCGTTGTGCCGTTGGCATTGCCGTTGATGGCGGGGCCGGGGGCGATAAGCTCAACTATTGTTTGGGGTACGCGATATCATAGCGCGATTAACCTGTTTGGCTTTTTTGTAGCGATTGCGTTGTTTGCCCTGTGCTGCTGGGGGCTGTTCCGCATGGCACCATGGTTAGTGCGCCTGTTGGGCCAAACCGGTATCAACGTCATTACGCGTATTATGGGGCTGCTGTTAATGGCTTTGGGTATCGAATTTATCGTTACAGGCATCAAATCCATTTTCCCTGGTTTGCTGGCCTGAAACCTCTCTTCTGTGCAAACGGAGTCGTGTCCGGCTCCGTTTCATTTCATTATCAGTAAAACTTCTCACTAAAGTTGAAAATCAGCAGAGCAATAATAAAAAATGCTGATGATTAACTCTTCTGTTAGTCATTGATTCTAAAGATATAACACGTCTCAGTGCGCCCGGTGAAGACCGATACTGCTGTTATTTTATTAACATCATACTCTGGGGCTTGCTGAAGGATTATCGAAATGTTATTAGTTATTTCAGCCTTTATTTCAGATGAATGTGCTAATTAATAACCAATTGTTAAATTTATGTGCATTTTGACATGGCGTTGACTTCGTACAGGATGGTTAACACCATAGTCGACATAATGTATTGATTTTTTTGAATTTCCCATAACGAATCTTCATTCGTAAGACTTTTTAAGTGAGATTTATTTCCAATAAAAGAGAATTGGTTAACAAATTTGTAAAATGTATTGGCGGTTAAGAAACGCATTTGATACTTTCCGGCCAGATATTATGCAGAAGAATTCACGTTGATGAGAATCATTTGCAGTTAGTTTCTCTCAACAGGGTAATAGCGTGTTTCCGGCAGGGGAGGCACGTAGAGAATCGACGCAAGGCGGTCATACGAATCGCCAGAATAAATAAAGTCGGTGATAGCAAGCAGTAAAACAATAAACCACCTGACGGCAGAAAATCTCCGGTGCCGTACAGGGATCCTGACAGGATTAACAGTCTGGTTAAAAAACCAGCCATAATAATGAGGGAGTACAACACAATGACTAACATCACTAAAAAAAGTTTAGTAGCTGCGGGGATCTTAACTGCGCTAGTCGCTGGAAATGTTGCCACGGCGGCAGTCGTGCCAGCGGGTGTGCAGCTTGCTGAAAAGCAGACTCTGGTGCGCAATAACGGTTCGGAAGTGCAGTCACTCGATCCCCACAAAATCGAAGGTGTACCTGAATCCAACATTAACCGTGACCTGTTTGAAGGTTTATTAATCAGTGATGTCGATGGCAAACCATCGCCTGGCGTGGCTGAAAAATGGGAAAATAAAGATTTTAAAGTCTGGACATTCCATCTGCGTAAAGATGCAAAGTGGTCTGACGGCACGCCTGTTACCGCGCAAGATTTCGTGTATAGCTGGCAACGTTTGGCTAATCCAAATACTGCATCACCGTATGCCAGTTATTTGCAGTACGGTCATATTGTCAATATTGATGATATTATCGCCGGTAAAAAGCCGATCACCGATCTCGGTGTGAAAGCTCTCGACGATCATACTTTTGAAGTTACCCTCAGCGAACCAGTTCCTTATTTCTACAAACTGCTTGTGCACTCCTCCGTTTCACCGGTTCCTAGAGCTGCTGTTGAAAAATTCGGCGAGAAGTGGACCCAGCCCGCTAACATCGTTACTAACGGTGCGTATAAACTGAAAGACTGGGTTGTCAACGAGCGCATTGTGCTTGAGCGTAATACCAACTATTGGGACAACGCCAAAACGGTTATTAACCAGGTAACCTACCTGCCTATTTCTTCTGAAGTGACTGACGTTAACCGCTATCGCAGCGGTGAAATCGACATGACCTATAACAACATGCCGATTGAGTTATTCCAGAAACTGAAAAAAGAGATCCCGAACGAAGTCCACGTTGACCCCTATCTGTGCACCTATTATTACGAAATCAACAACCAGAAAGCACCGTTCAACGATGTTCGTGTTCGTACCGCCCTGAAGCTGGCGTTGGATCGTGACATTATCGTCAATAAAGTGAAAAACCAGGGTGACCTGCCAGCATATAGCTTTACTCCTCCATACACCGATGGTGCGAAACTGGTTGAGCCAGAGTGGTTCAAGTGGTCTCAGGAAAAACGTAATGAAGAAGCGAAGAAACTGCTGGCTGAGGCCGGATATACCGCTGAGAAACCGCTGACCTTTGATCTGCTGTATAACACCTCAGACCTGCATAAGAAGCTGGCTATTGCCGCGGCATCTATCTGGAAGAAAAATCTGGGTGCTAATGTGAAGCTGGAAAACCAGGAATGGAAAACGTTCCTCGATACGCGCCATCAGGGCAACTATGATGTTTCACGTGCGGGCTGGTGTGCGGACTATAACGAACCGACGTCCTTCCTGAATATGGTGCTGTCCGACAGCTCCAATAATACCGTCCACTATAAGAGCCCGGCATTTGATAAGCTGATTGCGGATACGCTGAAAGTGACGGATGAAGCGCAGCGCAGCGAACTGTATTCGAAAGCGGAACAGCAGTTGGATAAAGATTCTGCGATTGTACCGGTTTATTACTATGTTAATGCCCGCCTGGTGAAACCATGGGTTGGCGGATACTCCGGTAAAGACCCGATGGATAATATCCACGTTAAAGACTTGTATATTATCAAGCATTAATGGCAAGACGTGGGGCGATCAAAGTTGCCCCACAGTGTCTTTTTCTTCGAACTATAAATACCTCTTTAGACAAAGAGAGGTATACCCTAAATAATTCACGTTGCAGGAAGGCGGCAACGCAGCGAATCGCCAGGAGCTTACTTAAGTAAGTGACTGGCGTGAGCGAGTAAAGCCAACGCACCTGCAGCTTGAAGTATGACGGGTATAAAGGCACACGCCAGAAGGTACGGGCAATGTTAAAATTCATATTACGTCGCTGTCTGGAAGCGATTCCGACGCTGTTTATTCTTATTACGATTTCATTCTTTATGATGCGCCTTGCGCCCGGAAGCCCATTCACCGGAGAACGCGCGTTACCGCCAGAGGTGCTGGCGAATATCGAAGCGAAATATCATCTTAACGATCCCATCTCGACGCAGTACTTCAGCTATCTGAAACAGCTGGCGCACGGTGATTTTGGACCATCCTTTAAATATAAAGACTACACGGTTAACGACCTCGTTGCCTCGAGCTTTCCGGTTTCTGCGAAGCTGGGTGCGGCAGCCTTTATTCTGGCGGTGCTCGTCGGTGTTAGCGCCGGAGTGATAGCCGCGCTGAAGCAAAATACACGTTGGGACTATACGGTGATGGGGGTGGCTATGACCGGGGTGGTTATCCCCAGTTTCGTGGTCGCTCCCTTATTGGTCATGATATTTGCCATAACCTTGAAATGGCTACCCGGCGGGGGCTGGAACGGCGGGGCGCTGAAATTTATGATCCTGCCGATGGTGGCCTTGTCACTGGCCTACATCGCCAGTATCGCCCGTATTACTCGCGGTTCGATGATTGAAGTACTGCACTCTAACTTTATTCGTACCGCGCGCGCTAAAGGGCTGCCGATGCGGCGGATTATTTTCCGTCATGCGTTAAAACCAGCGCTGTTGCCAGTGCTGTCCTATATGGGACCGGCATTTGTCGGCATTATCACCGGTTCGATGGTTATTGAAACCATTTATGGTTTGCCGGGTATTGGCCAGTTGTTCGTCAATGGGGCGTTAAACCGCGACTATTCGCTGGTTCTTAGTCTGACCATACTGGTGGGTACGCTGACCATCGTGTTTAACGCGATTGTCGATGTGCTGTATGCCGTTATCGACCCGAAAATTCGTTACTGATACTGGAGCTCGCTATGATGTTAAGTAAGAAAAACAGCGAGGCGCTGGAGAATTTCAGTGAAAAGCTGGAGGTCGAAGGCCGTAGCCTGTGGCAGGACGCGCGTCGACGCTTTATGCATAACCGCGCGGCGGTAGCAAGCCTGGTGGTGCTGGTAATTATTGCGCTGTTCGTAACGCTGGCACCGATGTTGTCGCAGTTTACCTACTTCGATACCGACTGGGGCATGATGTCCAGTGCGCCGGATACGGAATCAGGCCACTATTTCGGTACTGACTCGTCGGGACGCGACCTGTTGGTGCGCGTGGCAATTGGCGGACGCATTTCGCTGATGGTCGGCATTGCGGCGGCGTTAGTCGCGGTGGTTGTTGGTACGCTGTACGGTTCTCTGTCGGGCTACCTCGGCGGAAAAATCGACTCGGTGATGATGCGTCTGCTGGAAATCCTCAACTCCTTCCCGTTCATGTTCTTCGTGATCCTGCTGGTCACCTTCTTTGGGCAAAATATTCTGCTGATTTTTGTCGCTATCGGGATGGTCTCCTGGCTGGATATGGCGCGTATCGTGCGTGGGCAAACGCTAAGTCTCAAGCGCAAAGAGTTTATTGAAGCGGCACAAGTGGGTGGGGTGTCTACCGTGCGTATCGTTATCCGCCATATTGTGCCGAACGTGCTGGGTGTGGTGGTGGTTTACGCTTCATTGCTGGTGCCGAGCATGATCCTATTTGAATCCTTCCTGAGTTTTTTGGGATTAGGTACGCAGGAGCCGTTAAGTAGCTGGGGCGCGTTGCTCAGTGATGGTGCCAACTCTATGGAAGTCTCACCATGGCTGCTGCTGTTCCCGGCTGGTTTCCTGGTGGTCACTTTGTTCTGTTTTAACTTTATTGGCGATGGCCTGCGTGATGCCCTCGACCCGAAAGACCGTTAAGGAGTGCAGCCATGAGCGTAATTGAAACCTCAACCGCGCCGCTCGCGCAACAACAGGCTAACGCACTGCTAAACGTAAAAGATTTGCGTGTGACGTTTGCGACCCCCGACGGCGATGTAACTGCGGTCAACGATTTAAACTTTTCTCTGCGAGCTGGAGAAACGCTGGGTATTGTCGGTGAATCCGGTTCGGGTAAATCGCAAACGGCCTTTGCCCTGATGGGCCTGTTGGCGGCAAATGGTCGTATCGGGGGCTCCGCAACGTTCAACGGGCGTGAAATTCTGAATTTACCGGAACGTGAACTGAACAAACTGCGCGCCGAGCAAATCTCGATGATTTTCCAGGACCCGATGACGTCCCTCAATCCATACATGCGGGTCGGGGAGCAGTTGATGGAAGTTCTGATGCTGCATAAAGGCATGAGCAAAGCGGAAGCTTTTGAAGAGTCAGTCAGAATGCTGGATGCGGTGAAGATGCCGGAAGCGCGTAAGCGTATGAAAATGTATCCGCATGAATTCTCCGGTGGTATGCGTCAGCGCGTAATGATCGCCATGGCACTGTTGTGCAGGCCCAAATTACTGATAGCCGATGAACCGACCACTGCGCTTGATGTAACGGTACAGGCGCAAATTATGACGCTTCTGAATGAACTGAAAAGCGAATTCAACACCGCGATTATCATGATCACCCACGATCTGGGGGTTGTTGCCGGTATTTGCGATAAAGTCCTGGTGATGTACGCCGGACGTACTATGGAATACGGCAGTGCGCGGGATGTCTTTTATAAGCCCGTTCATCCGTATTCGATTGGTTTGCTAAATGCCGTACCTCGTCTGGATGCAGAAGGGGAAGAGATGCTCACTATACCGGGTAACCCACCGAACCTGCTGCGTCTACCAAAAGGCTGTCCATTCCAGCCGCGTTGCCCGCATGCGATGGAAATCTGTAGCAGTGCTCCGCCACTGGAGGAGTTTAGTCCAGGCCGCCTGCGTGCCTGCTTTAAGCCGGTGGAGGAACTGGTATGAATGCGGTGACCGAACAACGTAAAGTGCTCCTTGAGATTGCCGACCTTAAAGTTCATTTCGATATTAAAGATGGCAAACAGTGGTTCTGGCAACCGACTAAAACCCTGAAGGCGGTTGATGGCGTAACCTTGCGACTGTATGAGGGCGAAACCCTGGGCGTGGTCGGTGAATCAGGCTGCGGGAAATCGACCTTTGCCCGTGCGATTATCGGCCTGGTGAAGGCCACCGATGGAAAGGTCGCCTGGCTGGGTAAAGATTTACTGGGCATGAAACCCGATGAGTGGCGGGAAGTACGCAGCGATATCCAGATGATTTTCCAGGATCCTCTGGCATCGTTAAACCCGCGCATGACCATTGGTGAAATCATTGCCGAACCGCTGCGAACTTATCATCCGAATCTTCCTGGTCAGGAAGTCCGCGACCGTGTGAAGGCGATGATGATGAAGGTAGGGTTACTGCCCAACCTAATTAACCGCTACCCACATGAGTTTTCCGGTGGTCAGTGTCAGCGTATTGGTATTGCCCGCGCGCTGATCCTCGAACCGAAGTTGATTATCTGCGATGAACCGGTTTCAGCGCTGGATGTATCAATCCAGGCCCAGGTGGTTAATCTGCTGCAACAGCTTCAGCGCGAAATGGGATTATCGTTAATCTTCATTGCTCACGACCTCGCTGTGGTTAAACATATCTCCGACCGTGTGCTGGTTATGTATCTCGGACACGCGGTGGAATTAGGGACCTATGATGAGGTGTACCATAATCCGCTGCATCCTTATACCAAAGCGCTGATGTCTGCGGTGCCAATCCCCGATCCGGATCAGGAAAGGAATAAGGTTATTCAGTTGCTGGAAGGCGAGTTACCGTCCCCGATTAATCCTCCTTCCGGTTGCGTGTTCCGTACGCGCTGCCCGATTGCTGGACCGGAATGCGCAAAAACTCGCCCGGTTCTGGAAGGAAGTTTCCGACATGCAGTTTCCTGCCTGAAAGTAGACCCGCTATAATCCTGAGGGCTGACAAAGGTCAGCCCTTTTTTTGGTGAGGTATCTGTGCCAGGTTTAGTCTCTTCTGTCCGCCGCGCGCTCTATCGCAAATTGTTTGATTTAAATACCCGTTCAGGGCGTCGCTTTGAAGGTATGTGCGCACTATTTGCCTTGCTCAGCGTTATCGTTATCTTCATTGAGTCCGGAGTAGGGACGCAATACCATTTAACCTTTGAGGAATGGCGCGTTTTTGTTTGGCTGGAGATCTTTATTACTCTGGTCTTCACCCTCGAATATCTTCTGCGCTTATGTTGCTGGGCCAACCCCGCTAAATATGTGTTCAGCTTCTGGGGGATAATTGATCTGGCCACCATTCTGCCGCTGTATGTGATGTGGCTATGGCCGGAAATCAGTCTGAGCTATGTTTTCGCCTGGCGAGCGATGCGTGTCCTGCGCGTTCTGCGTATTCTCAAGCTGCTGCGCTTCATGCCTTCTCTGCGGGTGTTCTGGAATGCGTTAAAAAGCGCCCGACATCAGCTGATGCTGTTCTATTCCTTTATCGCCATCCTGATGGTGGTTTTTGGCGCGATGATGTATCTGATTGAAGGGCCAAAATATGGGTTTACTACGCTGAATGCGTCGGTGTATTGGGCGATTGTTACTGTAACCACCGTCGGCTATGGCGATATCACGCCACACACACCGTTGGGGCGCATGGTGGCGTCTGTGCTTATCCTGATTGGTTACTCGGTGATTGCAATACCGACGGGATTGATTACCACGCACATGAGCAGTGCGTTCCAGCAGCGCGGGCACCAACGAAAATGTCCGCAGTGCCAGCAGGCGCAGCACGAACATAGTGCGCAATTTTGTAACCGCTGCGGAAGTAAACTACCGGGCTAAAAATGAAAAAAGCTGCGAGAGCAGCTTTTTTGTTTGATTATTCGCGCCAGAGAATATGGCAGAGCTTATGATCTTTTTCGCGACATAATAAAACGCGCGCAAAAATATCGTTAATCTCGCCGTCTTCTGTATCTGCCAGACCAATCACCACCTCGGCAAAGAAGTCAGGGTTCAGGTCAAAATCAACATGCTCCTGCCAATCTTCTGCCGGATCGAACAACTCGGCACCGCCACGCTCTTCAAACTGCAAATTGAACAGAATGATGTCGGCTGGATCCAGATTGTCCGCAGCCAGTTCGAGAAAAATGTCGTAAGCCTGCTCAAGCGTTTCGTCTTCGGTCAGGCGATTGTTCAAATCCATATCCATAATGACTACCTGTTTACTGTCTGATGGGCACGTTTTACAGCAACGGACTAAAGAAGTAAAACAGTCGCTCTGCTATCCTCTGCCAGAGAGGTCGTTTTACCCACAAACGGGCATCAAGCAGGCGTGAACGCGAAATATAATCATCCTGCACTGCCGCGAGATCGCCACCGAATCCGGTATCATCAATGACCAGCGTGATTTCAAAATTGAGCCACAGGCTGCGCATATCCAGGTTAACCGTCCCGACCAGGCTCAGCTCGCCATCGACCAGTACGCTCTTGGTGTGCAGCAAGCCACCTTCGAACTGATAAATTTTAACGCCAGCTGCCAGCAGCTCGGTGAAAAAGGCCCGGCTTGCCCAGCCAACCAGCAGGGAGTCATTTTTACGTGGAAGAATGATACTGACGTCAACCCCACGCTGCGCTGCCGTGCAGATCGCGTGCAACAGATCGTCGCTGGGGACGAAGTAGGGGGTGGTCATAATTAAATATTCACGCGCTGAATAAGCAGCGGTAAGCAGCGCCTGATGAATCAAATCTTCAGGGAAACCAGGACCTGAGGCGATAGTGTGAATGGTGTGGCCGCTGGCCTGCTCAAACGGCATGATATTGACGTCTGGTGGCGGAGGCAAAATGCGCTTTCCGGTCTCAATTTCCCAGTCGCAGGAATAGACAATGCCCATAGCAGTGGCGACAGGACCTTCCATTCTCGCCATTAAATCAACCCATTGCCCGACACCCGCATCCTGTTTGAAGAAACGCGGGTCGACCATGTTCATGCTGCCGGTATAAGCAATGTAGTTATCTATCATGATCATTTTGCGGTGCTGACGCAGGTCCATACGGCGTAAAAATACACGCATCAGGTTCACCTTCAGCGCTTCTACAACCTCGATACCTGCGTTACGCATCATCGCCGCCCAAGGGCTGCGAAAGAACGCCACGCTGCCAGCGGAGTCCAGCATCAGGCGACAGTGAATGCCACGCCTCGCGGCAGCCATTAACGACTCGGCTACCTGATCGGCCATACCGCCAGGCTGCCATATGTAGAACACCATTTCGATGTTGTGGCGCGCCAGTTGAATATCACGGATCAGCGCCTGCATCACGTCATCTGAACTGGTGAGCAACTGCAGTTGGTTTCCCTTAACCCCGGCTATTCCCTGACGGCGCTCGCACAGTTTAAATAACGAAGAGGCGACGCTGCTGTTTTCCTGGGCAAAAATATGCTTGCAGGCCTTGAGGTCGTTCAGCCATTTGGCCGTTGACGGCCACATTGCCCGGGCGCGTTCGGCACGTCGCTTACCCAGGTGGAGTTCACCAAAGGACAGATAAGCAATGATCCCTACCAATGGCAGAATATAGATGATCAACAGCCAGGCCATTGCGGAGGGCACTGCGCGTCGTTTCATTAGAATGCGTAATGTTACGCCAGCAATGAGTACCCAGTAACCCAGAATGACCAGCCAACTCACCACGGTGTAGAAGGTTGTCATAAATTTAAAAATCCTTTTGAAAGCGTATTGTTAAGAGTTTACGCATCAGGATTAATCTGGCAAATAAAAACAAGGGAAAACCACTGGTCTGCATTCGGTCTGGCGTTATAATGGTCGCTCAGTGACTGAAAGAGTAGTAAACATGAAGCGTAGTAGAACGGAAGTGGGACGCTGGCGGATGCTGCGTCAGGCTAGCCGCCGTAAAGCACGTTGGCTTGAAGGACAATCGCGTCGTAATATGCGTATCCACACTATCAGAAAGTGCATTCTCAACCACCAGCGTAACTCGTTGTTGTTTGCGATCCACAGCATCTGATCCCAAAAGGGCACCGCTGGCGGTGCCCAATGTCTGCTTTGCGATCTGTTTTTAAAATACTTTTTTGTATTGTCATTCGGCCTATTTCGAAGAATTCCGCGTAAAAACGTTCTGTTACGCTGAACCCTTCTGCCGCCTGCCTTTCAGCCTTCCAATTATCACACTCCGAGTACAAGTGTTACATTGTGGGTATCTTTGAGCAATGAGTTTTGTGTACACTTTTGCGTACTCAAAAGCCAAATGTGTACCTATTCAATGATCACTGACACAAAGCTCAGGAAGGCCCTTGGCAAGAAACGCGATGATATCGAAACTATTTCAGATTCTCACGGACTCAACGCAAGGATCAGTCCTGCCGGAAAGGTCTCTTTCTTCTACCGGTACAGATGGGCAGGCAAAGCTGTAAAACTCAATGTCGGCGATTATCCAGCAATGAGTATTGCTCAGGCAAGGGAAAGGCGTCAGCAATTCAGAACCTGGCTTACTGAGGGACTAGATCCCCGGGAGCAAGTAAAGCTGGAGAAATTGACCCGCGAAGGTTCCATGGTCGTATCGGAAGCATTCAATTATTGGATCGAGAAACACTGCATCGCTAATCAACTGACAAAGACAGATTATTATCAATTGGTATTTGCCAAGCATATCGCCGAGCCGATGCGAAACGTCAAAGTCGACAATTCGACAAAAAGGCACTGGATAGATGTTTTTGATCAGATTGAAAGCAGGGTGATGGCTCATTATATGCTTTCGCTGTGTAAACGCTCATTCAGATTCTGTATTAACCGAGGCGTAATATCGACCAATCCGCTCGAGGGATTGCTTCCCACTGACGTTGGCCAAAAACCGAAAAAGAG
Source organism: Citrobacter sp. Cpo147 (assembly GCF_030332405.1). Lineage (NCBI taxonomy): Bacteria > Pseudomonadati > Pseudomonadota > Gammaproteobacteria > Enterobacterales > Enterobacteriaceae > Citrobacter > Citrobacter sp. Cpo147. The sequence goes on along the minus strand of NZ_JAOWHX010000033.1, from coordinate 74,589 downwards.
AACGCGGCGCTTGGATGATCGTGAGCTGGTGGCTATTTATCGGTGGCTGCAAAACCGCATGTCCATAGAGTCCGTGTTTCTTGTGAAATTTATTATGTTGACCGGCTGTAGGACGGCAGAGATTCGGTTGAGCGAAAGGTCATGGTTCAAGCTGGATGAAAATGAGTGGATAGTTCCTGCTGGAAGTTACAAAACGCGAGTGCACATGAGAAGGGCTCTTTCTGATGCTGCGGTGGGACTGGTAAAAAATCATCTTGAGAAGATCAACACAAAGCATTTAGTCACTTCACAGCGCTTACTGGATGGGGAAATTAAAGACGTCCCGGTTCATCCGCCAGTTGCTTCGAACTATGCCAGGTATATTTGGTCAGAATCCGGCATGGAGCCCTGGTCTCTCCATGATATGAGAAGAACAATCGCAACAAATCTTTCAGAACTTGGCTGTCCGCCGCATGTGATTGAAAAATTACTTGGTCACCAAATGGTTGGCGTGATGGCGCACTACAACCTGCATGACTACATCGATGATCAAAAACATTGGCTCCACGTTTGGCAGAGCCATCTCGAAAACATCATCGGTGAGCCGTTCAGTTAATCGGCTGTTTCACTCCTTCCCACTCTTTGACTGACTCCGACTTCCAGCGGTTAGGGTTACCGGGGAAGTCCGGGGCGGGGAACGGCTTCGCAAAACCCCGCGGCATTGTGTCTGTGCTTTGCCATGACCAAAGGGTTTTACGTGAGATTTTGTATCGACTGGTCAGGTCTGACGTCAGCAAAATATCATCCATCATTTTTCTCCAATGGCCCGAACTGGGCCATTTCCAAAAGTAATATCAAGAAACCTGTCCCGGCAGCGCGCGCAAACGACGCATACCTGTCATCGCTGTGGCCACGTAGCTAGCCTTACGGTTCACCACTTCCACCCAGACCTTCACTCCTTCAACTCTCACCGTGTACGTCTCCTTCATCTTGCTGCGGCCATAGTCGCCGTAACGTTCTGCATGAGTGGCCAGTGCTATCTCGCATGCCTGACGCGCTAACGGGGATTGCTGATTTGCACGGTTAATTAGTCGCATTACATCTCCTCAGTGGGAGGGCGAACCCTCCCAACCCAGTTAGCCAACATATTCCGGTTTCATATCCGCCAGGGTGATGCTGAACTGATCGTGCAGCTCGTCGCCCAGATGACGTTTCGCCGTTGCAAGAACTCGCTCAACTTCCCCAAACCGTTCAGTTGCATCCGGTTCGTGCGGAGACGGCAGGGAGTTGATTGCGGCCTCAACCTTGTTGCGTGAATCAACCAGGTAATAACGTTTCACCGCTTTGTTCTTCAGCTCAGTGAAAAGTGCTGAACCGAGCGAGGCCTTCGCGCTTTCGATATCAGCGCGCAGTGCTTTGGCGCTATCAACATCCTGTGCTGCCTCGATGCGCTCGCGGAAATCATCGGCAAGAGCGTCGATATTTACCGACGATTCGTGTGCGCTTTGCGTAGTTGTGACGGTGTCACCTGCGATTTCAGCAACGCTCATTCGTTGGGCTGAGCCAGGGTTAATAACTTTTTCTTCTCGTTCTTCGACTTCATCGGCACTGTAAACACCGAGAATCACATCAGGGCAGTACAAGCGAGCCCAGCGCTTTACCGCGAGATAAGCGAGCTGCTGACGCGGATCACTTGCCCATAGTGTCGAATTACGAACCTGAGCCTGAGAAAGCATGAGTACCAGTTCGCGTGGCTCATCCTCGCCTTTCATAGTTGCCCACACACGAACTCCTACACCGGCCTCATCCTTTAAATCCCAACCGGGCGCAATGTACTTATTGCCTTTAGAACTGGTTCTCTCTACAAATCGACCAATGATGTTTTCCCATGGACCAAACCAATCGTAATGAAGGCGATCTTTTGTAGGCGACATGTTGGTAACAACCGCATTAACCAGTTGAGCTTCGTAACCCAATACTCCGCTATTACCGACGATGTGGGTCTTCTGAGCTACGGCAAAGGGGTCCATACCCCATCGTGCGGCCTGCATGACCACAGCCATGCAGGCATCTGGTTTTCCGCGGAAGTGGTCAGGTACAAAAGCGCCACTATTTGCCATCACTGTCGACAAGGTGCGTAGGCGGTCGAAAAGTTCCCCATTAGTCAAAATTGAGATGTTATCGATCATTTGCGTCTTGTTTTCGTTGGTAGTAATTGCAGTAGACATGTTCTTTTCCCCTTATGCCTGAGTACGCAGCGCTTCAAGGCGGCGCAGGTCGAAGTCGTTCAGTTCGTCGGTGTAGTCTTCGGTTATCGGTGCAGACCAGCAATCGGTGTCATACGCATTTGCGAGTGCACGCATGGTGCGCTGATACTCCAGCAGCCCGAGGTCGAGCAAATCTTCCGATGCCTCAATTACCGCCACCCAGTGGTAGCCCTCGTCTTTGTTGACGAAAATCCAGAAGAACTGATCCAGTGCTGCGGTCTCGCAATACATAGCCGCGCTCAGGTGGTAGTCACGGTCGATGATTTCGCGGTGCAGTTTGGCGCGCAGGCCTTCCTGCTTAATGTTCCACATGCTGATGGTTTTCAGGTCGGCACCGATGCGCACTCCGTCCAGATCGATCTCAAGGTCTGGACGAACGCGGACTTCAAGCCCAGTTTCGTCGTCAAAACCAAAGTAGCTGACCTCCACGGCGCGGCTCGGGTGCTGGAGTAGCATCCCGGCGGTTGGGTGCTGGAGCAGGGCTTTCTGAATGGCCAGTGCGGTGCACAGTTGCTGGCGGGTGACCAGCACTTTTCCTTGCGGATTCTCACGCCAGGCATCCAGCAATTCGTCGGCGAAGACGGCGTCCGGATTAACAGACTTCACGGCCTGTATCAGGTCTGATTTGGTACCGGACACTTTCAGCGGTTGCGGCTTCTGCGCTTCCTGGGCCACCAGGTCGGGATTGATGATTGCCAGCTGCTCGAGTAACGCATCACGACTACCGCTGGTTTTCACCTGAGCAGGCAGAGTGGCGTTGTATTCCTTGATGCAGGCTTTCATCGCTGAGGCGGTCTGCTTCTTGTCCGCTTCGAGACGCTGGTACTCTTCTGGCAGCGACATATAGCTCTGGCCAGTTTCCTCGGCTGAACCACCCAGCGGCATCTGTGCAGGCAGTGTGGCGTTGTATTCTTCGAGCAAGGCTTTGATATCATCTGCACTCAGCAGCGCTGGCAGGCTGGCGTTGTACTCATCGATAAACGCGCGGATCGTTGCCGTGGTGGTAAATGCGCCTTCTGGAATAACCGGTTCAACGCTAAATTCTTCATCAAGCAGCTCGGGCTGCAACGCCAGTGCATGCACTAGGTTACCCATGTCCAGAACAGGAGAGCGTTCTTTGATAATGGTTTTCTCTACGTGACGTGCATTGAAGTACATCAGCGACACACGCGCATCTTTCACCTGGGTTGAGCTGATACCGTTCGCTGCGTGATAAACCTCGTTCGGCAATCCTTCATAGCGGCCTGGCTCGAAGTAAGCTGGGTACACAACAGCCGGTTCGTCAGATTGCGCTTCTGGCTCGGTTTGATTCACTTTTTGGGCGTTTTGATGCGCAGATTCATCATTCTGATGCGCGTTTTCTGGTTTTTGTTTCACATCGGCTTGCTGACCGGTATGTGACTCTTCACCAGTTTCCAGACTGCTTTCGCCTGACTGCACTTCATTACCAGCCTGCTCTTCATCACTGACAGTTTCTTCCATCTGCACATCGCTGGTGGTGTCCTCATTAAGTGGTGAACGGTCATCTATTTGTTGGGCGGTTAATGCGAGGTCTTCTGTGATCCATTTCGGGTCTGTAGGGTCACTAATCCCCTCGACATATTCTCCGCGGGAAGCTGCAAGAATTTTGTTTACCTCTTCGGCCGTTACTTTTTCCTGTTTCATAGGTACAGGCATAGACGAACGACCGCAGGCTATATCAACGAGCAATGGATCTGGGTTGGCGTGGTCGGTTTCCGTAAGTACTCTATTCAAATATTCTTGGTGTTTTACAGGATCAGCATAAAGCCCCTCTGGTGTGGTTTTTACTGTTGCGATGATGCAGGCACGTGAGTAGTCCAGGCCACCAGGAATTGAAACGAATCTCTCTCGAGTCGCCAGCCATTCGGGATCGTCCATCTTATTCATGATGGAGTTTGCCTGTAGTTCTATATCCAGAGGGACGTTGTAAATATCAAATTCGCGGTCACGGGCACGTAACGCCAGAGCAATCTCATGCTCCAGACCGAGAATGGTTTGCGGGAATTTTCGGTCAGAGACAATGCCGCCGCCGGCGTTCGCACCTGAAGGTGTGCGATTAATGGTTGTTACACGATTGCCTTTCTGCCATTCCTTGACCAGCAGGCCGCGATCGATGTATTCAGTTTTGAACCACACCATCAGGAACTGGATAACTGTTGCCAGCTCCGGTTTCTTACCGTCGACAGGGAAGACTTTCTTAACCGCATTCACGACTTTATGAATATCGTGCTCAATGGCTTTTTTGAATGCCTCCACATTCTCAGCAGCCAGCAGCAGGTTCTGGATGTACGTGTCATCAGTGTCCATTTCGAGGCCAACGATTTCTTTTTTCTGCGCGGCGTCGACGTGATAGAGATATTCACCATCACCGATGAACTGAGCCAGTACACGCTGGCGGAAAGGCAGGGTGGCAACAACGGTCAGATTCGGTTGCTCTGTCAGCTGAGATTGCTCTACAGTACCGACTTCACTATTAACGACATTATCATCAGCCTGACTATTTTCTTCCTGCGCCGCGTTATCAGCTTTCAATTTCACATTCCAGGTACGCTGGTCTTCGGCCAGCTCGTAACGATCACACCAGGTGAAATCAACTTCACCTTCTTCTGGCAGGTCATCAACAACCGGGAAGTCAGTGCGAATTGGCTTGGCGTAATCCTTACCGCGCCCGGTTTCGATACCAGCATCTTCCAGTGCAACATCCAACTGCAGATTGGCGCGAGCCTCGGTTTTGGCAGTGAACCAGACCACTGCATCTTGCTTTCCGGATTTCTGAGTGGCTTTAACCACATTAAAGAATTCCATGTGAGATCCTCATTTTTGGGTGTTAGAATCCCCGGGCCATTGATAGCGCCCATTGGGTTAACTTTGGTTTTGATGTTGTTTCCGGTGTAACTTTGGTCGGTACCACCGGACGTAGATCCCGCCTTGCGCGGGGTGTACGTTAGCCTTCGTGAGCCATCTGGTCGTGCGAAGCGCAACGTCTGGAACAGTACTCTTTCTCTTTGCGCGCCAGCTGTGAGCCGTTGCGATAGAGAAGGGTGCTTTTGATTACTTCTTCCTGTTTAACCGGCTTGCTGCAGTAACCACATTTCTTGTCTTGCATGACACTCTCCGTTAATGGCTGAGGCCATTCCCCAGACCGTTCAGATAAACTTCAACCAGCAAATCCCTGGTGTAAGTCATCTCAACGCCGCGATGCAGATACAAACGACCACGAGCATTAGCTGATGCCGTCCAGGTTGAATCCTTGTGTTTGACGAGCATTCCAGGCTGAACTGCGCCGCGGTTTACCGTCTGTGTACCGTAGTGCTGATGAACCATGATGTTCTCCAGTTTTTCTGAGTGAACTTCGCTGGTGGTGCCGTGACGCAGATCTTCACGGTTGAGCGTTTTAACTCGGCAATTCACCACCGCGAAGCTCACTTCTGTGTTTGCCCTTGTCGCCAGGCTGGCGGAACGTTTGAACTTGATGCGCTTAGTGTTTCGCGATGGGATGATAATGTACTATAAGTTCATTGAAGTAAAGTACCAATAGTACATTTAAGTGGTGTGGTAAGTTCATAAACGCATAACAATATGAACTTTAAGATTATTTATTTTTTTCTCTAGTCTTGCTATGCTCAAAAAAACACCAAACAGGGTATTGCTATGGGCTTAGGTATGGATATGTCACGTGATGAATTGCTGGAAGATCGCGCAGCTTTCATAGCTGGTGAGATTGGTGGGGCGGTTGTTGAGTTGATAATCGACGGTGTGGTGATTGACTGTGAGGCTATTGTCGATCGACTGGAAGCGAAGCGAAAAACCGTGGGCAATATGATTCACAAAGGTGTATTGCGGGATGCGGCGGAGTTCGTGAGGAAAGGGCAGTAAAAACCCGGCGCGGTGGCCGGGCTGTGGCATTTAGGAATCAAGGTCAGGCAGCATGATTTTCTCAATCAACGTCAATGCCCTTTGGTCTCGTTCAGCAAAATATTTAGGAGCGTACTGAGGCAGCCACACTTCGTTGAAGTGCTGTTTGAAATCTGCAAGATATTCGTTTGGGTATAGACGTACCGGGAATGTCCGGCCATCTGGGTACTCATGGTTATATGTTGGGAATGTCTTCGGCTCAATACCCCGGTTGTCACGGAGCCATTGCGAGAAAACCCTACCTTCTGAAATATCAGGAACCATTTTTTCAGGCAGCGTATATCCGGCTTGTTCAAGTGGCGCAACCAAGTTAAACGTCAGTTCATTAAGCATAGAAAAATGCGTATGAGGAACCCTGCCTCGGTTTGTCATATATCGCTTAAGGTGGATAGGAAGTTCGGCAGGCGCTCTTTCGCCTGACATCCACTCACGCACCCATCTCGATACTTGCACTGCAAATTTTGGAGATAGCCACTGAGCTAAATTAATTGCGATGTCTGGATGAACCCAAGTCCCTTGATTCTCTGCTCTTCCGCCTTTAAATGATTGAATTAACTCCGATATGGGAATCCCCATATCGCGTGATAATTCATCAAAAAAATCTTGTGTTGTTTTTAGTCGTGTATAGTCGGCAAGTAGCTTCCCTGCAGACTTGCACATTGATGTGGCATTGATGTATCCGTCTTTGGTGCGAAGATGGATGACTTCTCCATCAACTTCTCTGGCGATTAACGCAAGTTGAAACTGTGTCATAAATCATCCTATTGCTGTGAAAAATAAAAATAATCACCCAAACGTATCATCTGGCCACTGTTAGTTTGCTAACCATGCTTCCTGTAGGTCTGCGGCATGCTGCCGATCACCTTTCCGAAGACGAAAATCTTGTTCATCTCTTCCTTCTCAATTGGCTCCCACGGGCGATAGGTCTGGTTGTCTGAGATTACCAGTAGTTTGTCTTTCATCTTCTGAAGTCGCTTAACATGAGCTGTTTCGTCGTACAGGAAAGCGTAAATTCCATCACCATCAAAGTGTTGGATGCTGATATCGACAAAAAGCAGATCACCCGGCTCTATCGTGCCAGACATGCTGTCTCCGCGGACGTTGATGATGCGGATTTGTTCCTGCTTTCGTCCGTTGAACATTTGGCGCGCATCTTCAACTGAGTATTCCACAGAGCGAAGCACCTCCACGAACTCGCTATTGATCACGCCCGGGCCTGCACTGACAGATACATTGAGCACATCTATGCGAAATATTTCTGTCGATTTCTGCAAGCGTCCCTCAGATATTCCATCAGCCTCGCTGTCACCTAACAGGTAAGTTGAAGTTGTACCAATACTCGCAGCAAGCTCTTGCAGCTTCCCGCGTCTTGGAATTGATTCCCCGTTAAACCATTTGCTTACGGCCTTTGGTGTCAACTTCATCTTTTTGGCTATCTCAGCCTGACGACCATGAACCGGCAAACCAGCTTTATCGCAGGCCAGCGCTAGCCTATGGGAAAAGTCTTTTCGCGCTTTTTCTTCCTGAACCATAGGTTCAATCATAATATCTCTTGCGTGAACTATCAGTTCCGACATAATATGTACTTACAGTTCATATTGAGGGTTAAAAAATGCAACCAACAAGCCTTGGCGAAATCATCAAATTGATTCGCGTACCCGTGGTGGCCAAAGCATGCGAGCGGACTCCGCGAGCAATTTACAAGTGGATCAATAGTGGGTGCTTGCCACGTACTGATTACACCGGTGAGACAGCTTATGCATCGAAAATTGCTGAGGCCTCAGGTGGTCGCTTTACCACCACCCAAATTCTTGAAATCAGCAAACCAAAAGTAGCCTGACCGGCGCTTTAACCACGAAAGGGAAAGCACTATGCAATCACTTACGTTTTACCAGGATACAGGAGTACCGCAACAAGCGGTGATAAATCGCGCTCAAACCTATAAGGGGCCGTGTCACGAAGATATTCGAAATGCCGTTCGTTCATGGGCGGGTGTAGATGGTCAGGATGTCGTTTCTGCTCTGATCGTCGAAGAGTACCGGGCGCAGGGTGGTTACGACATCACTTTCCCTGACGATCTCTGCCGAAAGCGGCAGAAGCTTTTCCGCTTCCTGGATAACCATTTCAACAGCGAACGGTACCGTGAGAACGTTCGCCAGCTGACTCCGGCAATCCTGGCGGTCCTGCCGATTGAATACCGCAACCGTCTGCTACCAGAAGACAACGTTATGGCCCGCCTGGCTCGGCTGGAGAAAGAAACCAGCGAAGCGAAGATTGCCGTCGCAATGGATGCGCCACGCCATCAAAAGCTGAAAGAGTTGAGCGAGGGGATCGTGGAGATGTATCGCGTTGACCCTGGGTTAACCGGTCCACTGATGGAGATGGTGCAGATGATGCTGGGGGCTATATGACCGGTTCAAAAATGGCGAAAGCCGCGGTGCGCGAACACCAACGGCTTTCTGGTGCAATTCATTGCGAAATCATTGCGGGGTAAGTATGCCTAACCACAAATTGTTTTGCCAGCGTGTCGGACCGCGACTGGATAAATCTTCCCTTAATTATTCTTCAGGAGGACTTAATGGCCGGGGACTGGATAAAGATGCGTACATCACTGGTCACCAGCCCGAAGGTGAACGGAATTGCGCGAATACTGGAGCGTTCACCGGAGGTGGGAAAAATGTTCACACTTTCGCATAACACCACGTTATCAGACGTTGTAACGCGTAACGTAACCCGTAACGTTACGGTGTCGTTACTAGTAACGTTTTGGTCTGCGGCAAATGAACACTCGCGTAACGGTGTATTTGAAAATGCAGACCTGTCTGATATCGATGATATTGTCGGAGTACCCGGTTTTGGGGCTGCATTATCAACCGTAGGCTGGGCCATTTATGATGCGGAGAATAACTGCGTCATTCTTCCAAACTTCAATGAATACAATACGTCAGGTGATATGCGCTCAGCTACGGCCAAGACAAATGCGCAGCGCCAGAAGGAGTTTCGTGAACGGAAAAAACTCCAGGAAAGTAACGTAACGAGTAACGTTACTAATAACGTAACGCGTAACCACAGAGAAGAGAAGAGAAGAGAAGATCTAAACCCAGAGAGAGAACGCGCGGGCGGAAGTCATTCTGGGGATGATATTTCTGGAAATCACCCACCTCTGCCAGCTATCCCTCCCAAACCTCAGAACGAGGATTTTGGGCCCGGTCTGGATTTTGGCCCATTGGGTAAATTTCCGATCACTGACTCATGGACCCCGTCTCCAGACTTCGTGCGTCAGGCTGCGCTCTGGGGTAAGAACGTCGGCACTGAGCCGGGTTACACCGCTGAAGAACTTCAGCAATTCCGTGATTACTGGATACCTGACGGCAAGGTTAAACACCAGTTGGCTTGGGAGCAGACCTTTGCCAACAGTCTGTTGCAATCGCGTGGTCACGGCCAAAGGACCGTCCATGCTGGACAGCGAGATCCCAACCGAATTTCTGAGCCAGATAAAACCATCCCGACCGGGTTCAGGGGGTAACGGTGAAAAACATTGTTAATTCTGGCAGCGCTCTTGAGCGCCTGAAAAAACTCATTCCGCCAGGCGTTCAGCCGAAGTTCACCAGCGCAGCAGAGCTGCTGGCGTGGCAGCGGGAAGAAGGCCTGAAACATTGCGAAGAGTTGGACAAGCTGAATCAGAAAGCGCGCACAGAGAAAATCTTCGGCCGCTCAGGAATTCAAAGCCTGCACCGCAGCTGCACGTTCGCGAATTATCAGGTTTCCGGGGAAGGTCAGCGCAAAGCCTTCACGATGGCAAAGAGCTACGCACAAAATTTCGGCGCTGGGTTCGCAAGTTTCGTGTTTAGCGGTGGTCCGGGTACCGGGAAAAACCATCTCGCTGCGGCAATCGGAAATCATCTGCTTTCTGGCGGGCATAGCGTACTGGTAGTGACTATCCCTGACCTGATGCTGCGTGTTCGCGAGTGCTACGACGGTGGCCAGTCAGAGGCTTCACTTCTGGATGACCTCTGCAAAGTCGATCTGCTGGTACTGGATGAAGTCGGTATTCAGCGCGGAAGCAACGGCGAGAAAGTCATTCTGAATCAGGTTATCGACCGTCGCCTGTCGTCGATGCGTCCGGTGGGGATCCTGACGAACCTGAACCACGAAGAACTTCTCGGAGCGTTGGGCGCGCGGGTTATCGACCGTCTCCAGATGGATGGCGGAATGTGGGTGAACTTTGACTGGGGCAGCTATCGCAAGAACGTTAGCCATCTCCGGATCGTTAAATAACTTCGAGGGCAAATCACTATGGCAAGCAAATCACTGTGGGCAATCGTTGATTTCCTTCGGGTTAACCAGACCGTAACGCCGCGTCAGGTTCAGAACCTGCTGGGATGCGACTGCAAGAAGGCACATAACCTGCTGCTTCACCTGACACGCAAAGCGGTAGTTATCCGTACTGGCGAACCGCATCGCCCTGTCTACATGTTTCAGCCCGGCGGGGAGTTGAACATTAAGCAGATCAAATCGAAAGTGAGAAGAAACATGGTTACTTCAGTTTGCCGCACGAGTCCGGCGATGAAGCGTGTACTGGCGTTTTACGGGAGAGCCTCAGCATGAAACCAGACGTTAAAAAAATCATCGCCGATATCAAGGCGACAAAAGGGAACCGCAAATTTTGTAATGGCCTGGCTGGCACACTCCAGGATGATAATTATGCGTCATCGATTTGCAAATACGTTAAAACCGTAACGCCGGAAAGAATCGATCTCCTGATTGAATACACTGAAAACCTTGAAGCTGAAGTCACAGACCTTGCAGTACAGCTCGCTAACGCCGAGAGCAAGTGCAGGGAGCTGTCATCAAAAGCAATGGAGCTGGTATGCGAAGCCAGCCTGGTTTACAGCAAGTACAACGAAACGCAGATGCCAGACCGTGACCTTGTTGATATGCAGACACTTCAGGAAATGCACGACCTGTGCAAAGGGGCAGCCCAATGACAGCACTCAACAAACAGGCGCTGCGCAGTAAGGCGCGGTCAGCCAGCGCAGGCGAATGGATTAAAGAGTCAGGTGATGGTTGGGAGGCTATTTGCAGTTCCGACGACCAGGCCAACGGCAACTTCATCATCGCGCACTTTGAAGGTCCAGATGCGAAAGCTAACCGTGAGTTTTCGCAGACCGCTAACCCTGCCACTGTGCTGGCGCTGCTGGATGAAGTGGAAGCCGCAGACAGGCTAAATGCTGATTATCGTGCGCGCTTAGATAGGCTTGAGCGCCGTTGCAACCACCAGGGCAGTGTTTATTGGGATGCGTCTGGCGTTAAACGCTGTGCAGGTTGCGGAATAGACGCCGCTGGCATTGGCGTGAAGGGGGAGTGAGATGCAGATAAAAACGATTGGGTGGCTCGGCAATTCATGCCCTGGCTGCGGCTGCGGACACGTTCGCGTTTGGACGGATAACACTGCTGGTTCAGTAAATCCGGGTGATGAGGCTGAGTGCGCAAAGTGCGGTCTAGGTGGCGAGGTTGATAGCAGCGCTGACTGTGTCGCGTTCGTTCGCTGGGATAGGGAGGGGGAGTGAGATGGCTACTTTGCAGGAACTGATTGACCTGACCCCGGCACAGGAAAAAGCCTGGAAACGCCTTGAGCGTGCTGTGAAAGATTTCAAAGCTGCTGGCGGTAAGTTCTACAGCGTCCTCGATACTCTCAATGGTTATAACGGCGAGCACGTAGCAGATATTGATGAGAACGGAGACTATCACACCGCGTCAGTATACATGGCGAGCATTGATTGCACTGGATTCACCAGCTTCGCGGACGATTGGCACGGAATAACGCTGAAAGATGGCGTAAAAGTGGAAGAGGACTAACCCATGACAACTAACAACCACCCGGCGCACGGTCCTGTATCACTCGATCGCCTGCACCAGATACGCGAAATACTCAGCAAAGCAGCAGCACAAAGCGACGGCGGTAATATCGGCTACGCAATGGCTGATGCTGTGAAGGTGATTGATGGGGCTATTGCGGCATTTGGTGCTGAGCCTGCACCAGTAGATATTGAAATGCTGGCCACTGTACTGAGAAACGCTCCGTTAGCGCCGTCAGATAGCCAGGGCAAGCCGAGAGCGCCGGTAGTGCCGGATGAAGATCCGCGAGATGCATTCGAGCGAACATTCAAAATGCCGAAGCATGTCACCCGCTGCGGTACCGGATATGCAGTAACGGCATATTCCGCATGGTTAGCCCATGATTTCGTTAGGATGTGGGAGGGCTGGAACGCTTGCCGCGCCGCCATGCTTCAGGGTGCCGAACCTGCAAGTAATTGCGATGAATTACCGCTGGACTACCTGCAAGGGCACAAAGACGGGCTGGAATGGGCAGCACAACTGGCAAAAGCAAATCATCCGGAAACTGGCGACTGGCTTTACGATGACCCTATCGAATTGTCAAAGGCGATACGCAAGGGGCCGGATATGCCATTATCCGATGGCAACTCTCCGGTGATTCAGGATGGCTGGATTAAGTGCAGCGAGCGGATGCCGGAAGACGAGCAGGAGGTTCTAACCAGGAACAGGATGGGGCATTGCTTTGTATCGTTCTTTGATGAGCATTCAGGGCTGTTTTTCGACAGAGTAGATGTGGCCGCCGCATGCTGTATAGAGCACATATTGGTAACCCATTGGATGCCACTGCCAGCAGCACCGCAGCAGGAGGAGTGAGGTGAGTACTTATCTTTTTTTCGGTTTCCTTGTTGTTTGCACTCTGTTTTGTATGGTGATGCTGTGGCGGGTGGTCAAGGTGGCAAAGTGGCGATTCAAGGCCCTCGAAATGAGTGCTGATGATTATCGGGCACTACCTGAATTTAATAAGATGTTGTGGATGATTTGGATATGGAGGCTAGAACGCTTCCCGAGATGTAATAAGCGGGCATGGCGGGAGACGAAGTGATGGATCAGCTACTGCAATATGCCACGAACCGGATAATTGAGCTGGAAAACCTGCTGCTGGTGAATGTTGAGGAAACTGTCTGGCCTGCCGAAGTAGGAATGGTATATAGCCAGATTGAAAGTGCCGGGGATCTTCCGGCACATCACCAGCGCCGCCTGAAGCATCACATCAACCGCATGTGGCTGGAACAAATGCCGGTACCGTCAATAATCGCTGCGGCCCGGTCACTGGCCATCGCTATGGAGAAATACGCGTGAGAGAAATCATCGTTGATAACTTTGCCGGCGGCGGCGGGGCGAGTACGGGAATTGAGCTGGCAATCGGTCGCAGCGTTGATATTGCTATTAACCACGACGAGAACGCCGTGGCGATGCACACAACGAACCACCCTGATACATTGCACTACTGCGAGTCTGTGTATGAGGTTCGACCAAAGGTAGCTACCGCAGGACGTCCGGTGGCGCTGGCATGGTTTTCTCCAGATTGTCGCCACTTTTCTAAAGCTAAAGGCGCTAAACCTGTTGAGAAAGCGATCCGCGGACTGGCCTGGGTAGTATTACGCTGGGGGCTGGATGTTGAGCCGCGGGTAATGAAACTGGAGAACGTCGAAGAGTTTAAAACGTGGGGGCCATTATTACGCGAAATGCCATTCATCAGTCACGCGGATCGCTTCCTTGATGAATTTATCGGACCACCTGAACCAGTCGAACAGCGTCCTGACCCGGCGCGTATCGGTGAGACCTTTAACGCCTTTGTCGCAATGCTGACGACAGGTATTTCTGCATCACATCCGGCGCTGGCTGAATGTTGTGAGTTTCTGAATATTTCGCTTGATAGCGAGGATGCCGCACGGCTGGTTAAAGGTCTGGGCTATGTCGTGGAGTATCGCGAACTGCGCGCCTGCGACTATGGCGCACCGACAATCAGAAAACGTTTCTTCATGGTCATGCGCCGTGATGGGAAGCCGATAGTGTGGCCGGAACCAACGCATGGGGATCCGAAATCACCTGCGGTTCAGGCTGGAAGGCTGGCACCATGGCGTACAGCTGCGGAGTGTATCGACTGGACAATTCCGGCACCGTCGATTTTCGACCGCAAAAAACCGCTGGCAGAAAATACCCTGAAGCGCATCGCGCGCGGTATACAGCGCTTTGTTATCGACAGTGCATCGCCGTTCATCGTGAAATGCAATCACACCAGCACCAAAACGAGTTATGACTGTTTCCGTGGTCAGGCGTTGGACGATCCTTTGCAGACCATTACTAAAACCCACGGTTACGCGTTAGCCGTTCCACACCTGACAAAGTTCCGTACCGGCGCAACCGGGCAGCCTGTTACCCAACCTGTCCCGACGGTAACCGCTGGTACATCAAAACGCCCGGGCGGGAATGGGCATGCACTCGGGATTGTTGAGGCTGCACTGACGCCGTTCCTAGCCGGTAATGGTGGTAGTGAATACCAGGCTAAACCGCGCCCGCTGGATAAACCTGCTCACACCATTCTGAAGCAATCCCGCGCCTGTCTGGTTGCGCCAGTGATAGCCCGCCAGTTTGGGGCCAGTGTCGGACACCGGGTAGACGAACCGAGCGCAACCATCACAGCTGGTGGTGGTGGTAAATCTCAACTTGTAACACCCACGTTGATCCAGATGGGTTATGGCGAGCGTCCCGGACAAGAACCGTGTGTGCTTCGACTGGATAACCCGCTGGGTACCGTTACAGCCGGTGGGAATAAATTCGCGACGGTGAGCGCGTTCCTGGCTAAACACTACGGCGGTAACTATACGGGGCCGGGTGTCAGTATGGATGAACCCGCGCACTCAGTGACCACCGTCGACCATCATGCAGTAGTTGCCTCTCATCTGGTGAAACTGCGTGGAACATGCCGCGATGGGCAGCCAACCAGCGAGCCAATGCCAACGGTGACGGCGGGCGGGCTGCACGTAGGGGAGGTAAAAACCACTCTTGCTGTCGATGAATACGACGAACATCGCGCGCAGCAGACGCTTGAGTTTCTGCGGAAATACTGCGGCGAGGATTGCGACGGGCTGGTGACAGTTGACGGCATAACTTATCGCATAGTTGATATTGGCATGCGTATGCTGCAACCGCACGAGCTATACCGCGCTCAGGGATTCCCTGAGTGGTACATCATCGACCAGGACTATCGGGGACAAAAATACGCGAAGGACAAACAGGTTGCGCGCTGCGGTAACGCCGTACCACCGCCGTTCGCCGAGGCACTGGTGAGGGCTAATCTGCCGGAGCTATGCCAGTCGAAACAAATTGCAGCCTAACGTATAATCCCATCCATAACTCGAGGAATTTTTTTATGTCACACGAAGAAATGACTCCTGCCGAGAAATACAAAGCGGCGAGGAAGCGATATAAAAAACACAGGCTTCAATCCGATATAGCAAACGCTAAGCGATTTGAGGCTGATGATGTGGCCCCTGTAGATGGTTACAGATCTCCTTACGAAACGAGGAAAAAAAGAGGGAGAACTGCTGACTAATGTCTGACTGGAATATCGCAGCAAAATCCAAAGAAGAGCAGGACAAGGTTAACGTCGATCTGAGTGCGTCAGACGTCACTTTCAAAGAGTGCCGGAACTCTTGTGCGATTAGATTCTTTAATCTGGCGATGGACGTGCAACCTCAACATATCAATGATTCGCTATATAAATAGATTATAAATCTTAATGCTCATGATGGGGGATTTTAGCTTGGGTAATTTTCTGAGTTTTGTGGGTGTTCTGGTTTCTATAGCAAGTTGCTACTACGCCTATAAAGCTTTTACATCATCAAAGGAAATTTCATTTCCTGATAAAAAGCCAAGAGAAAACATTTGCACTTTAAAGCATTATTCAAGAGAAGCGAAAGCATTAGAGCGTTTTTTGAGCGAAAATACACATAGAAAGATCTATCTGAATATTGAACTGGATGGTGATGACTTTGAGTTGGGAGAGTCGGACGATTCCAAGTGGTTGGTGATTTGGACTGATAAATTCGAAGATGTACAACCTGAGGAAAAACCCAGCACAAGTAACTCTTCAGGTTATCAACTGACGATCACACCACATGAAGATGGATTTGGTCAGATTTACTGGTTTAGGGGAGCCTATAGGTTATCTGGTCATTTCTATATTGATGGATATCTTGGCCCATATCAAGGCCTGATGAGCGCGGTCATTTCCGCAGCAAAAACAGTTTGATTTTACATGAGTTTTTCATGCGCGGATTACTGTAATCATGTCTGTCAGCAGAAACAAATAGCAGCTTAATAAAACATTGCTAATTCAACCCGCTACGGCGGGTTTTTCACTCTCTATTGTATATGCTATTTTTTATGCAATAAGAGCGATTAGTCGGACGCAACTGGGGAATGCATGGATTCAACGAACGACGAAGAAAAACGTATAGAATTTGAAAAATTCATCATTGAAAGGTTTGGTGATGCAGTTGATCTCCGCAGAGCGAAAAATGGCGGTAATGGATATATATCATGGGAGGCGGCTGTAGCATGGATTGTCTGGCTGGAGCGTCCATTGCATCATAAAACCAATTCGACAGGGGCTGAACCAGCCTGATACTGCGTTTTTTTCTTGCATTGATTTTCCATTATCAACTGTACATAATGTCAGTGTCAGCCTGAACAACTGACAACTTGATGCGCCACGGAGAGAAACCATGGCGCACGAATTACAACTCATCAAGCAGTCATCAGGAATCCTGATCCCCGCGACGCCGGAGACCAGCGATATTCTGCAATCAAAAATCAAACTCGGCGCCGTACTGGTAGCCGAATTTCGTCAGGTGAGGAATCCCGCTTTCCATCGCCGTTTCTTTGCGCTCCTGAATCTCGGGTTTGAATACTGGGAACCTACTGGCGGGGCTATCTCCAGCAATGAGCGCAAGCTCGTAAATGGCTATGCAAAATTCCTTGCGGCATTTGGTGGAAACGAAGGCGCACTGCTGGATGCTGCCGAGCAGTATCTGGAGCAGGTAGCCAGTCGCCGAATTACCAATGGGATCAGCCTGTGTAAATCCTTTGACGCGTACCGTGCCTGGGTAATTGTCGAGGCCGGCCACTACGACGCAATTCAACTACCTGACGGAACTCTTCGTAAACACCCCCGCAGCATAGCTTTCGCCAACATGGACGAAACCGAGTTCCAGCAACTATACAAAGCCGCGCTCGATGTTCTGTGGCGCTGGGTATTGTCCCGGGCATTCAAGGACCAGCGTGAAGCGGAAAACGCCGCTGCGCAGCTCATGAGCTTTGCGGGGTGATGGCGATGAAACTAAGTTGGTTCCACCATCACGAATGCACAACCGAGCAGGCCGACGAACTTATTGCCTGTTACCGACGCCGCGGCGCCACGGTAGAACGCAGTCTTAATCGTGACAACATCACCTGGACTGTCAGTGTGCAGTTACCGGAAACCGAGAAAGCCCCGCGCCCAAGCCGTGTCTGGCAAAACAAGGCGTGGGGGTGAGCATGGCTAAGCTACCGCGCCGTAAGTGCGCTAACAAAGAATGCCGCCAGTGGTTCCACCCGACACGCGATACGCAGACCGTCTGCGGTTACGAGTGCGCCAGCGCCGTCGGCAAAGAGCAGACCAGAAAAGCCCGGGAGGCTGCACAACGCAAAGAGTCTGCCAAGCAGCGCGCCACTGAGAAGAAAGAACGTGCAGCCTGGCGCCAGCGTAAAGCTGCAGTTAAGCCGCTGAAGCACTGGGAGGATTTAACGCAGCGTGTCGTCAATGACTACATCCGCGAGCGTGACGCCGTTCTGCCATGCATCAGCTGCGGGACTTTCGACACCGTCCAGTGGGAGGCTGGTCATTACCGATCGCGAGGTAAGGCATCACACCTGCGCTACACAGAAGACAATATCAATAAACAATGTCATCACTGTAACGTGCAGTTGTCGGGTAATCAGCAGCAGTACCGCCTTGGCCTTATCGAAAAAATTGGGCCTGAACGCGTTGAGGCTATCGAAAACAACAACGTCCCACACCGATACACCATCGAAGAACTCGAAACCATTAGGAAGCACTACAGCGCGCTTCGCCGTGGATTAATTAAGAGCAGGGAGGCTGCATGACATTTGAATCCTATTTTGCCGATCACCTCCGCGTTCGTTGGCAACGATTGCGCTTATATCACTTCCCGGCTCTGTGCTGACGGACTACCGAATACTGAAGAATTACGTGAAAACTTATGCTGGAGAAGCGCTATGAACCTTGAAAACACAGTGAAATACCACTTCGCTAAATCCACACTGATTAGCGATTCTCCGCGCGCTACCGCCTCCGATTCACTGACAGGTACCGACATAATGGCTGCCATGGGCATGACTCAGGAACGCGCCGCCATGGGGTATAGCGCTTTCCTCGGAAAGATGGGGATCAGCAATAACGACCGGGATCGGGCTATCGGACTACTGGCTGAGTACGCGATGACCAAATGTGACAAGGTTGCCGCGCTGCGCAAGTTGGAAGCCGGAGTTAAGCCACTAGTTATGCGCCAGTTGGCCACGTTCGCCTTTGAGGACTATTCCCGCAGCGCTGCCAGCGTGAAGCAGTGCGATTGTTGTGACGGTCAGGGCTTCATTGAGGCTGATGTGTTTACCAATAAATTCCGTAAGCCAGAAGGGAAAATGACCGTGTCTGGGATGGTGAGGGTCAAAGAGTCCGTCAAAGTGCTATGCAAGAAGTGTAATGGTTCTGGCGTGGTTAGTGCTTCGTGCAGTGACTGCCATGGACGCGGAAAGGCAGTTAATCAGGCTCTAACTGAGATGCAGGGCGTTCCTGTCCTGGCTGACTGTAAGCGCTGCGGCGGTCGCGGGTATGAACGACTTCCATCGACTGAAGCCTTTGCTGCCATTTGTCAGATTACAGATGCTCTCAGCCTGGACACGTGGAAAAAATCGGTTAAGCCATTCTACGACCAGCTGATCACGAAATTCGATATCGAAGAAGCCTGGGCCGAAAAACAGCTTAAGCAGATAACGCGATAATGCTCACGAAAACACCGTATGTTTCAATCGCGGGCTATTTACTTTTCCCGAATCTGTGTTAATTTTGTCCCAACGATGGGTTAATGCCTTCGTTTCAAGCCCTGCGGATAACACCGTGGGGCTTTTGCGTTTCTGGAGCGTGAGTGTTCAGCTCATTGTCCAAAAGTGTTCAATTTTTGCGTTTGATGTGTTTTTTCATTCATGCAATATTTGACGAATAGCTATAAGTAAAACTTTGACCGTGCCTATTAGCCGCTGCTTCCCGTGATGTCAGCGGTTTTTTTTCATTAAAACAGGGCTGCCCATTGGCGGCCTTTTTAATTTCAGGCCTCACGGGAATCATCCGCTACGTGCTTTGTTGATAAATCCAGCCCGTGAAGCCTGACCCTTTTCATACACACACAGCGCCATCCGAAAAATCGGAGGTGAGGCTATGACCAGAATGAGCACCATTTACAGCAGACTTTCATATGGAACAGGAACCACGCTGACCGGCTGCGGTGTATCAGCGAAGGCATATGCCGAAACAGCTAAAACAGCAAAAGAGGTGTCCTGGATGTTGGCCGACAGAATTGCAGGGTTAAGCCTGAGCGACTGGGCAATTATTGTCGGTATCGCATGTACGGTAATCACCTGTGCAGTGAACTGGTATTTCCGCTGGAAAGAACGGGAGGATCGGCGCAATGGCTATACCACCAAAGCTGAAGAATAGCGTTATTGCAGCTATACCCGCTGGCGCTATTGCTATCGCTGCAGCGTTGATTACTGGCCCAACGGGTAATGATGGCCTTGAAGGTGTGCGCTATCAGCCTTATCGGGATGTTGTTGGGGTCTGGACTGTCTGCTGGGGCCATACTGGTAAAGATATTATTCTCGGCAAGACCTACACCAAAGCAGAGTGCCAGGCGCTGCTGGATAAAGACCTGAATATTGTCGCCCGTCAGATTAACCCATATATCAACGCTCCTATCCCCGAAACGATGAGGGGGGCGCTGTACTCATTTGTGTATAACGTTGGCGCGGGAAACTTCAAAGCCTCCACACTGCTACGAAAAATCAACCTGGGTGATTCGAAAGGCGCATGTGAACAACTGCGACGCTGGACATATGCCGGTGGTAAGCAGTGGAAGGGTTTAATCACGAGGCGTGAGATTGAGCGTGAAGTTTGCCTGTGGGCAGAGAAACCTCAGGTTCTGGGGGATGGACTCGGGCCGCTTAACCCTGGCATTCCGGTGTCAGTTCCGGGAGTGTTCTGATGAACCTGCGCTCTCAACTTATTGTCGTTGCATTGCTGGTGGTCTCTGGGTTTATTGCTGGTAGCGTATGGAATAACCGTGGCTGGGAAAAGAAGTGGGCCGAGCGTGACAGCGCGGAATCATCGCAAACAGCGAACGCACAGACCGCAGCCCGCATGATTGAACAAGGGCGTATTATTGCCCGTGATGAGGCTGTAAGAGATGCACAAGCACAAGCCGCTAAATCTGCTGCCACTGCTGCTGGCCTGTCTGCCACTGTTAGCCAGTTGCGCACCGAAGCAACAAAGCTTGCCGCACGCCTGGACGCCGCAAAGCACACCTCAGATCTTGCCGCTGCCGTCAGAAGCAAAACAGCCGGAGCCGACGCCGGAATGCTCGCTAACATGCTCGGAAATATTGCAGCAGAAGCTCAGCGATATGCTGGAATCGCTGACGAACGCTATGCCGCCGGAGTGACGTGTGAACGCATTTACGACTCGGTGAGAGAGTCAAATAACAATCCCGTAGCCTCGCAATAGCGGGGCTTTTTGCTAATTGAGGTATCTAAATGACCGTTCGCGCAAAATTTCGTTGTCACTTCATCCAGAAAGCCGAAGACGATTCACACCGTACAATCCACATGAGTCCCGTTACTGCGGACACCGAAGAAAACAAGACGTGGTCAAAGTACACACCTGGTGGCCAGTTGCAGATGGTTGTCTCGAATCCGGCTGCGTTCGAACAGTTTGTGCAGGGCAAAGAGTATTACATCGATATCCAGCCTGTAGATTAATCCATTACAAAGCCCATCTGCTGGTGGGCTTGATAATGGAGAAAGTAATTTGAAATCTTTGCGTTAGCCCCAACATCTTCATTTCCATAGATTGGCTATGGGTATAGGAGGTGAGAATGCTTGAGTTGCATACAACAATACTGACAAATCCTTGCGATAAGTTCGAACTATATAGTGATGGCCCCCATTCTTCGAAAATTAAACGAGTTATGTTTTACCGATTTGGGAATCCGGACCATATACCTGGTCGAGCCCATTGGGTCTACGTGTGTGATATAAATATCGATAGCTTTATCAAAAATTCGAATGAGCCTTCTGCTCTGTTAACTGGGTGTAAAGACAACAGCGTTGATAACATCAAAGAGTACTGCAATCAGTATCAGCACAGAGGATAATTAAGCATTCGAATTTCGCTGAATTCCCAATATTAGATTTCACAGAGCCACAAGCATTCGCTGGTGGCTTTTTTATTGCCATCACCATGCGCAGACCCATCGTAATGGCTTTATGCAAAAGCTCTGGCGCTGGTATGTAATGACTTTGCTAGTAATGCCTCGGCTATGTAATCCCAACGGTCAAGATACTGCCCCTCATCAGCTTTGCTTATTTTGAATAGGGGGGCACTGTGATGCCAAGTGGCATGGCTGGCGACCACTTCGCTCGGAACGATGAAAACTTCGGGAAAGGTTTTATTGGCTATATCTTCAGACATATTGCAGAACACGTAAAAGAAATCAGGAGAGGCAGCAGGCATGTGCTTGCCGACCATCCATTGACGTGGCTGGCTTCTTGCCCAAGAGCCTTTAACCTGAATACTGATACTCTTTGAACCGTCAATAGTGGCAATTATATCTACAGCGCTAGAACCACTCGTTGTTAGTGCTGCGGATATTCCCAGGCGTGACAGCATATAGGCAATGAAGTATTCACCTGCATCCCCAGCGCTTTTAGAAGAGCGTTTAACAATTTCTGACATACTCAATCCTTTGGAATAAAACATGGCACTCACCGACAAACAAGAAATGTTCTGTCGCGAGTACCTCATCGACTTAAACGCCACGCAAGCGGCTATTCGGGCGGGGTACAGCGTCAAAACTGCCAACCGCATCGCCGCCAAGTTATTGTCAAAAGTTGACATCCAAAACAGAATCGCCGAACTCAAAACGAAGCGCAACGAAGATGTGGGTATTGATGCCGATTATGTGCTCCGGCGCTTGGTTGAAATCGACAAGATGGATGTTCTGGACATCCTGAATGACGACGGCAGCCTCAAGGCGATTAGCCTTTGGCCCAAGTCGTGGCGAACGACGCTCACCGGGTTGGATATCAGCACCACCATTCAGAACTTCGACGAGGAGACGGCGGAGACCATCCTCAAAAAGATTAAATGGCCTGACAAGGTGAAGAACCTTGAGTTGCTCGGTAAGCACGTTCGCGTGCAGGCCTTCAAAGAGCAGGTTGAGCAGAAAGTCGTAGCGACCCACAACGTCATGCTGGTACCGACTAGCGACAACGTGGATAGCTGGGAAGCGGCAGCACAGAAGCAGCAGAGCGAGGTTCTTGGTGGATGAATTACAAAGCCGTCTGGAAACCTCTGCCGGGATCGCAATCGCTCTCCCTGAGCTGCCCCTGTAACGAAATTCTCTACGAGGGAACGCGCGGTCCGGGTAAAACTGCCGCGCAGCTGGCGCGCTTTCGCCGCCTGGTTGGTCTGGGCTACGGCTCGTTCTGGCGTGGCGTGATATTCGATACCGAGTATAAAAACCTCACCGACATCATCACCCAGTCGAAGCGTATGTACCGCCTGTTTAACGACGGTGCGCGCTATCTGGCGTCAGCATCTGAGCTGCGCTGGGTGTGGCCAACTGGCGAAGAGCTGCTGTTCCGCTTCGGGAAGGAGGAGGGCGACTACTGGGACTATCACGGTCAGGAGTTCCCGTTCATCGGCTTTAACGAGCTGACCAAGCAGCAGTCGGGTGAGTTCTACGAGATGATGTTCTCCTGCCGGCGATCATCTTTTCGGCCCGAGAACTACCCGAGGGATGATGGCTCACTGCTGAAGCCGATTCCACTGGAGACATTCAGCACCACAAACCCGTTTGGCATCGGCCACACATGGGTTAAGAAGCGCTTCATTGAGCCTGCGCCGCGCGGCACCATCATTCGCGAAACGCAGAAGGTGTTTAACCCTCAGACCGAGCGAGAAGAGGACGTGACGCTGACGCGTGTCGCTATCCACGGTTCGTTCAAAGAGAACCCGTATCTGGATCCGCAGTACATCGCGACGCTGATGGCAATCAAAGACCCTAACCGGCGCAAAGCCTGGGTAGAGGGTTCATGGGATGTCACCAGCGGTGGTCGCTTTGATCACCTGTGGAATGCTTCGCATCACGTCATTAAGCCGTTCCGCATACCTGATTGCTGGACGGTTGATCGCTCTCATGACTGGGGTGAATCCAAGCCGTTCTCTAACCTCTGGTGGGCTCGCGCCGACGGCACTGCCGCTGAGTTGCCTGACGGTCGCCAGTTTTGCCCGCCTGCCGGGTCGCTGATTCTGATTGGTGAGTGGTATGGCTGCCCGCCGGACGAGCTGAACAAAGGCCTGAATATGTCATCCACCAACGTCGCCAAGGGCGTGGCGTGGGTTGATAAGCGGCTGGTGGGCGAGGAACTAGCTGAACCCGAAGAAATAAAGCTCAACGGTGTTACACAGGGGCAACTGAACATCATGCCCGGTATCTGCAAGAAGGTTACCCCCGGACCGGCTGATGGGGCGATCTACAACACCGGTGATGATGAATTATCCATTGCCCAGAAGATGGAATCGCAGGGCGTTAAATGGGTCCCATCCAACAAGAAGCCGGGATCCCGCGTGAACGGTGCAGCCCTGTTTGCTGACATGCTTGAGGCTGTAATTGAAGGTAAAAAGCTGGAGTCAGGGATGCCTGAGAAGCCAGCATTCTACGTATTCAACTACTGCAGGGGCTGGATAAGCCGTGTTCCGGTGCTCGTCCGCGACAGTAAGAACCCTGACGATGTAGACACCCAGCAGGAAGACCACGACTGGGATGGTACGCGCTACGCCGTGCTGCATTCACCGCCGAAGAAAGTCGGCAAAGTCACCAACCTACGGATTTAACTCCATGCCTGATATTTCAACACCCAATCTGGACTATGGGAACATGGTGCAGGCGTGGGACATTAACGACGCTCTGATGGGCGGCACGCTGTACATGCGCCAGCTTGGCGAGGCTTATCTCCCTCGCTGGCCGAAAGAAGACAAAGAGGATTACAAAAAGCGCCTGGCGGTGGCCACGTTACTCCCTGCGTATGAAGAGACGATCAACCAGAATGTTGGCCGCGTTTTTGCTGAGCCCATCCAACTGGGCGAGAACGTCCCAGATCAGCTGCGCGAGTTCTCGAAGAACGTGGATCTTGAAGGTAGTCGCCTCGATGTATGGGCGCAGGCATTCTTCAGCTTGGCGATGCAGTACGGCCTTTCGCATGCGCTGGTGGATTATCCCCGGATAGATGCCGAACAGGTGAAGACTAAGGCTGACGAGAAAGCTACTGGCGCGCGGCCATACGTCACGATGCTTAACCCCCGCCAGGTTATCGGCTGGAAGTCGAAGATGGTCGGCGGCAAGGTGCAGCTCACGGCGTTGCGCATCAAAGAGATCGTGGTGGAGGATGGCGACGACTTTGGGCAGACGAAGGTCGAACAGATTCGCCTGCTGACGCCCGGGCAGGTGCAGATTTACCGCAAGGCCACTGGTGCCGACGGCCAGGCGAGCTGGTCGCTACACGAGGAGTGGCAAACATCCCGGCAAGACATCACGCTGGTCACGCTCTATACCAAGCGCACTGGCTTTATGTGTGGCTCACCGCCGCTGCTCAACATGGCGCTTCTGAACGTTAAGCACTGGCAGAGCCAGAGCGAGCAGGACAACATCCTGCATGTAGCGCGCGTGCCGTTGCTGACTGTGTTCGGTCTGGAAGATGGAGAGGAACTGGTCATCGGCACTTCTTCGGCGACAAAGTTCAGTGACCGACAAAAGCAGGGACTCGAATACGTTGAGCATACTGGCTCTTCCATCGGCGCTGGCAAAGAGTCGCTGGCTGACCTCGTGGAGCAGATGCGCCAGGCAGGCGCGAAACTGTTGCGCACTGACAACACCTCAACCAAGTCTGTTGACCAGACCTCAGAGGAGAAGATGCAGGAGCAGTCACCGCTCTACACCATGGCAACCAGCTTGGAAGATGCGATCGACAACATCCTGCAAATCATGGCTGAGTATATCGGTGAATCAGAAGGCGGTAACGTAGATGTCCGCACCGAACTGGATGTCGAGTCGAAAGAGTTCAATCCTCCAGCGGCACTGGCCATTCAGTCCCTGCGCCAGGGTGGTGACCTTCGTCGTGTCGATGCGATAAAGGCGCTTCAGAAGCTCAACCTGATTGACCCGGATGCCGATCCGGACAAAGTGCTGAGCGAGTTGCTTACTGAATCCGCTTCACTGACCGAGCCACCACTGGACGAGGTGTGACATGGCCCGCTCCGTAAACGATCGCCTCCAGGACGAGACCATAGCGCATGGCCTTTATGTGACGCGCTACGGCACCGGTGTCGCTCGGCGCATGGTTGCGTTGCTGAACAGAATGGATACTGACCTGGCTGCCAAATTGCTGATGTTGCTGGACGGCAAGCGAGCTGATACGTACAGCGCCCGCCGCCTGGCGTCGCTGCTCGCTGGTGTGCGTGACCTCAACGCAGAGGCCTACGAACCGGTTAACGCTGCGCTGACGCGTGAGCTGACGCGCTACGTTGAATATGAAGCCGGGTATCAGCTGGACCTGTTCAGCAGCATCATACCCAAGCAGATTCTCCAGCATGTTCCGCTCCAGAGCATCGCACCCGAGCAGGTTTACGCTGCGGCAGTGGCGCAGCCCTTCCAGGGGCGATTGCTGAAGGAGTGGGGCCAGAAGCTTGAATCGGATCGACTGGACAAAATCACTAACGCTGTACGCTCCGGTTTCCTCCAGGGTGAAACGGTAGAGCAGATTGTTAGGCGCATCGCTGGTACGCCGAAACTCAACCGTGAAGATGGGGTGATTAACGCATCCCGCCGCGACCTTGCCGTCGTGACACGCACTGCGGTGAACCATATGGCCGCCACTGCGCGCCAGGAGTTCGCCCGGGCCAACAGCGATATCGTGAAGGCCAAGCAGTGGTCCTCCACGCTTGATACTCATACGAGTCAGTGGTGCATCATTCGCGACCGCAAGCTCTACACGCTCGACGGCAAGCCGCTGGGGCATGTGGTCCCGTATCTACGCGGACCCGGCAAAATCCACTTCTGCTGTCGTTCCGGCGAAGTCCTGATTACGAAATCGTGGGAAGAGTTGCAGATATCCTCTGGCGAACTGAGCAGCGCCACACGCGCCTCGATGGACGGCCAGATTCCTGCGCACACCAGTTACGCCGACTGGCTTACCCGGCAGCCGTACGCTCGGCAGGAGCAGGTGCTGGGCGTTACCCGCGCGATGATGCTGCGTGACGGCAAAATCACGGTACCGGAGATGTTTAACGATGCCGGGGAGTTCCTCACCCTGGATGAACTGCGCCGCGTGGATGCGTCGGCGTTTGAGGGTTAACCATGCAAAACGAGAAAGACAAAACTGTCACCCTGACTGATGCTGAGCGCAAATTCATCATGATTGCGATGATTGCCTATGCCTTATCTGGTGAGCTGTCAGAAGAAGACGCAAAAATCGCAGAGCAAATAACCAATAAGCTCTGAGCATTACAAAATTCAACTCAAGGCTGCCTTCGGGTGGCCTTTTTTATGCCTGCCGCTGAGCGGATGCGACGCGGTGATCGGGTCGGATGACCTATTACCAATGGCCGGAAGGCTGGAGCAAAACAATGAAACTCAAACTCGATGCTAACGGCAATGTGGTCGTTGAAAACGGTATGCCTGTGTACGTCCATGACGACGGCAAAGAAATCCCGTTCGACGCGGTCGCAGCGATGACCAAAATCACCTCGCTGAATGGTGAAGCGAAAACTCACCGTGAGGCGAAGGAAGCGGCGGAAGCCGGTCTCGCCAAATTCGCTGGCATCACCGACCCGACCAAGGCGCTTGAAGCCCTGGAGATGATGACCAAAATCGACCAGAAAAAGCTGATCGACGCTGGCGCCGTTGACCAGGTTAAAGCCGAAATCACCAAGGTCTTCCAGCAGCAACTGGACGAAGCCAATGAGCGCAGCCAGAAACTGGAAACCCAGCTCTACGACGAGATGATCGGCGGCCGCTTCGGTGGCTCTAAGTTCATTTCCGAGAAGATGGCGATCCCGACTGAGTTCGTGCGTTCCTACTTCGGTCAGAACTTCAAAATCGAAGAAGGGAAGGTTGTGGCCTACGACGGCCAGGGTAATAAGGTGTTCTCACGCGCCAAGCCCGGCGAGTTAGCCAGCTTTGATGAGGCCCTGGAGTCTTTGGTCGAGTCGCATCCGCAGAAAGATTACATCCTCAAAGCGTCCGGTAACAGCGGCGGCGGCTCTCACCAGTCGCAGCACCAGGCCGGGCAAAAAACCATGAAACGCGGTGCGTTTGATTCCCTGGATAACGCTGGCAAGCAAGCAGCGCTGAAAGACGGCGTCAGCATCGTCGATTAAATCGAAAGGAGCCATAAATGGCAGGCAATACCCTTACTGGTCTGATCCCGACCATCTATACAGCGCTGGACGTAGTGTCCCGCGAGCAAACTGGTTTTATTCCTGCGGTGGCGCGAGACGCGAAAGCGGATGCTGCTGCAAAAGACCAGACCGTACGTGCGCCAGTCGCACCTGCAGCCACCACTGAAGATATTGTCCCTGGTCCGTCAGCGCCGAATTCCGGCGACCAGACCATCGGTGGTGTTGATGTCAAAATCACCAAATCCAAAATGGCTCCAGTCAAATGGAACGGTGAAGAGCAACTGGCGCTTGGCCCGGCCGGTACCTACAACACCATCCTGGCTGACCAGTTCAAACAGGCGTTCCGCGCTCTGGCGAACGAAGTTGATGCCGACCTGGCTGCATTGTTCCTCAACTCATCCCGTGCGGTTGGTACGCCGAAAGACACGCCGTTCAGCATCAAAGACGATCTGACCGATGCGGCGCTGGCGCGTCAAATCCTGACTGATAACGGCGCACCGACCACCGACATGCGTATGGTACTGGGCGGCGAAGCGATGGCCTCCATTCGTGGCAAACAATCAGTTCTGTTTAAAGCAAACGAAGCGGGAACCGACCAGCTGCTGCGTGAAGGTGTTATCGGTCGCATCATGGGCTTCAACCTCCACGAATCCTTCAGCATCAAGCGTACCGCGAAAAGCGCTGCTGCTGGCTATAAGGTCAATGGCGCGAAGAAAGAGGGCGATATCATCATCGCTATCTCTGTCGGTACCGGCGGTATCGCTGCAGGTACTGCGGTGAAGTTCGCCGGTGATGACAATCAGTATCTGGTCGTTGCGGCTACGTCTTCCACTATCACTATTAGCGCGCCTGGCCTCCGTCAGGATCTGGCAGATCAGGCTGATGTCACCGTGTTGAGCGAATTCGTACCGAACATGGCGTTTGACCGCGGGGCATTCCTGCTGGCCAGCCGTACCCCGGCGATGCCTGAAGGTGGCGATACTGCTGATGACGTCATGAATGTGACCGACCCGGTATCTGGCATCACTTTCCAGGTGGCGCTGTACCGCCAGTACCGTCAGGTGCGTTATGAAGTGGGGCTGGCATGGGGTGTGGCTGCTGTGGCGCCACGTCATTCCGCCATCATCATGGGTTAACCCAGGGGGCTTCGGCCCCTTTGTTTTTCAGGAGGCCCAATGGCCGGATTAACCAAAGAGCAGCGCTCTCAGCGTGAAGCGGAAAAGCTTGCAGCTCAGCAGGGTATTGAGCTGGTGGTCATGGTACGTGACACCCCAGAGTTCCCCGGCGGCCCGCTGAGCGCTGAGGTTCATCATGATGAAGTGGATAACTGGCTGGCGCTGGACTGGCGTCTGGAGGAATAAACATGCTGGTTGCCGATCCCCACTCTCCAGACTTCAACAGCTACGCCAGCGTGTCAGACCTGCGGGCATTTGCCGCCGGGCGCGGATATAGCATTCCTGCAGATGATGATGAGTGCGGCCAGATGCTGATGCAGGCAATGGACTTTCTGGAAGGGAAGGCCTGGCGCGGTCAGCGTTACAGCGCATCACAGCCTCTATCCTGGCCGCGTTCCGGCGTGCGCTTCGATGGTGTTGACCTGCCGAATGATGCTATTCCACAGCGTCTGATTGATGCTCAATGTCGCCTGGCTATCGAATCGCAGGAGATTGACCTCACCCCGTCGGTCGCTGGCGGTGGGGCGGTGACGATGGAGCGCGTTGAGGGTGCGGTAACAGTCCAGTATGAGCCGGGAACGAATAAAGCTTCTCCGTCATTCCCATGGTTCTATTCCGCACTGCGCGGGCTTGTAGTGGGCGGCAACCAGGTCCGGGTCGAAAGGGGGTAGCATGGCAATCGACTATCGCCGCATGCGCGCCACGGCAACGCGGCTGCTGACGGAGAACGGCAAAGCCTACCAACTGACTCGCGGAGGTACTACTACCCGCGATCAGTACGGGAAAGAAGTTGTTATCCCTGCTGTTACTGCCACTGTAACAGGCGTGATCACAGAGTATTCTGCTCGCGAAATCGACGGTTCTCTGATTGCTACTGGCGATAAGAAACTGGCAGCCACGTTTGAAACCGAAGTGCGCATTGGCGACCTTATCGATATCGACGGAAAGAAGTGGCGTGTGGTACAGCCGAATCCGGTTAAGCCGGCAGACGTGCTGATCTCCTACAACATCCAGCTTAGGACCTGATATGACCAGTTCCGTAAATCAGCCGTTCCTGGCTGCTATTCAGCTGTTCGTTGATGGCTCAAAGCAGGAGATTGACGAGGCGGTGCGCCGGACGGGTATCAAAATCCTGGGGAGACTGGTGGAGATGTCACCAGTCGGGCAGCCGGAGACCTGGCAAGTGAACCAAACGGCCTCTGCTTATAACACTGCAGTGCGTGAACACAATGCTGCCCTTCGCGATGATCCTGCCAACCTGACCAAATCAGGGCGGCTTAAACGTGGCCTACAGGTAAACGACTCGATGGACATCAAAAAGCCAGATGGTTATGTCGGCGGGCGCTTCAAGAACAACTGGTATGTGGGGTTTGATAGCCAACCGACCCAATCCAACGATACTCCGGATGCCTCCGGCCAGGGTTCCAACTCCCGCGGTCTGGCGGTGCTTGAAGTGTTCAGGGTGGGGCAGGTCAGCTCGATTTACTTCACAAATAACCTGCCATACGCACAGGCACTGGAGAACGGGCACTCGAATCAGGCCCCCGGCGGCATGGTAGGTATCACTGCACTGGACGCAGCGCAGCTGTTTCGTGAGGCGATGAGCGAGGTACGTAATGGCCGGTGACCAATCAATGCTAATTGCGGAGTTGCTCGAGTCGCGCCTTGCTGATATCGCCCTTGCGATTGACATGCCGATAGCCTGGCCAAACATCATTTTTGAACCGCCAGATGATGTCCCGTACGGGAGGGTCTATATACTCCCGGCACAAACTATCGGACAAGACTTTGCTGGGCAGCTTCGCACTTATCAGGGCATTTTCCAGGTGAACATAGTCACCCCCGCAGGAATGGGCGTCGGCAAGGCGCGAACATTTGCCAGTGTGATTGCGGGTGGATTTCCCGAAGGCCTCGCTCTGGTGGCTGGTGATTTGACCGTCTATATCAACGGGCCGCCTCAGATTCGCCAGCCAATACAGGACCGTCCGACCTCTGCACCAAACGGCAGCAGCGGCTCCATCACCTACACCATCCCCGTCAGCATGCAGTACCGCGCTGATTACTGACCCACCACCTGGTGGGTTTTTTATTACTTAAATTCAGGAGAATGCAATGGCATTCGCAATCCCTAACGGGTCGCGTGTAAACGTGGCCAAGGCGTATCTTGCGCCGATTGTCTTCACTGCGGCATCCAATGCGACGGAATGCGAACTGACCGTTGCCTCGGCTGCTGGCATCCTCGCGGGCGATGTCGTCCAGGTTAGCTCTGGCTGGCTGAAGCTCGACAACATGGTAGTGCGTGTCAAGTCAGTTACTGGTACGAAAATCGTGCTGGAAGCGTTCGATACCACCGACACTAAGAAGTTTCCGGCGGGTACCGGGGCAGGTACGCTGCGTAAAATTGATTCGTGGATCACCATGCCTCAGGTTATGACGCTGTCCACCGAAGGCGGTGACCAACAGACCATCAGTGTGCAGTTCCTGGAGGATGATAAAGCCCGTACCATCCCGACATTCAAAAACGCCGTGGTTCAGGTCTATACCTTCGCGCATGACCCGCAACTGGCGATCTACAAACGCCTCATTGACCTGGACGACTCCAGCGATACTACAGCGGTCTGGTTCCACAACCCGCGCGGCAAAGCCGATCGATACTACTCTGCCAAAGTATCCTTCCAGCGTGTACCACGTACTGAAATCAATGCTGTTGAAAGTAATGAAGCGCGCATGAACTTCGAATCGGATATGCAGATTTACCCGATTGCCGATTCCTCCGCTACTCCACTGGCATTCCTGACTGACCTGCCACCAACCAAGTCTGTTGCTGCTAACGCAGCTCTGGATCTGTCGGTGGTCATGCAGGGTGGTTCCGCGCCATATACCTACGTATGGAAGAAGGACGGCACAGCTATTCCGGGCAAAACTGCATCCACGCTCAACATTCCGTCCGCTCAGTCTTCTGATGCTGGGGTGTATACCTGTGAAGTTACCGACGCCGCAGGCAAGACACTCACTTCTGCCGGATGCACCGTCAGCATTACTTGATTAATCTGGCCCGGTAAGCCGGGCCTTACCGAGATGAACAAATGACCAAATTCTCCCTGATTCCAAACCCAACCTTTTCCGTAACCGCCAGTATCCCGCGCGCCGGCGCTGAAGACGGCAAACTGACCTTCACTTTCCGCCATAAAACGCTGGAGGAACTGCGGGCTATGGACGAGAAGCTGCAAAAGGATGCAGAAAGCAAGAAGGCTGCTAGTGAGCCGCAGGCCGACTATCTGCTGGAAATCGTAGAAGGTTGGGCGCTACCGGATGACTTCACCCGCGATAACGTAATTGTCCTCCTGAAGAACTATCCTCGCGCGTTCGACAGCATCGGTCTGGCCTACACCAAAGAGCTTATGGGATTGCGCGAAAAAAACTGAGACAGGTCGCCGCAGCGTTGTATACGCCGGGGCCGACTCTGGCGGAGCTAAGTGCTTTTGGTTTAACGCCTGAGGACGTCGAAGATGAAGTGGGGATCCTGCCATCCATATGGGAGGCCTTCACTGTCTTCTCCGCGCTGGCCACCCAATGGCGTGTCGGTGCGAGCGGTGCGACCGGTCTGGATTACAACGTTCTCCCCTGGGTGTTCGAACTGCACGGGGTTGAGGATGCGGCGGCCTGCATGGCTGATATTCGAATCATGGAAAGCGAGGCTCTCAAAGTGATGCATAAGGAGACGGCCTGATGAGTGACCAAATCGCCTCGATCACATTGCGTGCTGACGTATCCGATCTGAAAACAGCCAGCAATGAACTGGATAAACTCGGTGAAGCCGCGGCGGGTGCCGTAGGCAAAGCTGATGACCTCAACAGCGTATTCCGTGCTGGTGCTGAGTCTGCGAAGCAGGGCAGCGAAGGTATCAAAGAGCAGCAGATGGCGCTGAAAGGCCTGCTGGAGAATATCGACCCGGTAAACAAGGCGCTTAACCGGCTGGATGAACAGCAGGCCGCCCTGCGTAACTTCCAGACCAAAGGCTTCCTGGATACCGATGATTTTCAGCACTACAACAAAATCCTCGACGATACGCGGCTAAAGCTGACGGATACCGGCGAAGCTGCTGCCAGGGCACAAGCCGAACTGGCAGCGACTCAGGCCGCTGAGAAGCAGTCCGCTGCGCTGAAGAACCTGCTGGGCTCTATCGACCCGACGATCCGCGCATTCAACTCACTGGATGAGCAGCACGCGCAGCTGGTGGCGCATTTCGAAGCTGGGCGCATCAACGGCGCGCAGTTCGAGCACTTCAATACAATCCTCAACCAGACGCGGGAGCGTCTGTCTGGCGTGGCTGACGTGCTGCCAGAGGCACTATCCCGACAGGAAGCAGCGGCGCGTCGTGCCGGTATATCGGTCGGCCAGTACAGTGCTGCGATGCGCACGCTTCCTGCACAGTTCACCGATATCGCCACGCAGCTGGCTGGTGGGCAGTCTCCGTTCCTGATTCTGCTCCAGCAGGGCGGGCAAATTAAAGACCAGTTTGGCTCGGTCCAGGGGGCGCTGTCGGGTGTTGGCGAATATATCCGCAGCATGGTCGGGATGATTAACCCAACCACGATTGCGCTGGCAGGTCTGGTCGGCACAATTGGCCTGCTGTCTGCTGCGGCATACAGTTCGTCTGAACAGTTCGACCAGGTTGCCCGGTCGGTCATCATGATGGGCGGCGCTGGCTTCGCCTCAATGCAGCAGCTAAATGAGGCTGCTGAAGAGGTGGCCGGCAAGACAAATACATCCATCAGTTCCACCGTAGATACGCTGGTTACGCTGAATGACACTGGTAAATATACCGCCAGCCAGATGAAGCAGATCGCCACCTCCATCACGCTGATGGGCAAGGCTGGCAGCGACACCAAAGCGGCAATGTCAGACTTCGGCAAGATTGTCAGTGACCCGGTAAAGGGCCTGGCGAGCCTGAATGAGCAGTACGGCTTTGTTGATGAAGCCATGATGAAGCACATCATTCAACTGCGTAAGCAGAAGGGTGAGCAGGCGGCAGTTACGGAAGCCATAGACCTGTTTGCTGGCGTCATGGCAAAGCGCGCGGAAGAGACCAATAAGGCCACGGACAATATCGGGCAGTACTGGCAATGGTTGAAGAAAACAGCATCTGACACCTTTGACGATATAGGTATCACCGTACGTGCCTGGGGTAACCAGATAATCGATATCTTTGAGTTAGTTAAGGCCTCGATCAAAGACCTGTTCCTCAATATCACGTCACTGGACTCCAAATTCACCGGAACCATCGCTGGCTGGGCTGAAAAAATACCTGGCGGCGGTGCGCTGGCTAATTTCCTCGGCATGGATGTTGAGGCTATGAGAAAGGCCGGGGAGGAAGCTGACAAAGAGATCGCAGCGAACAAAAAACGCTACGATGAACTCTGGAAGCGGGTCACTGCGCCTAATGCACAGGCAAGCTATGAAACCGAAGCGCGAGGGGCCACGGTTAAAGGTGAGGGAGGATCCAGTCGCGAGTCTAGGGACGCAGTCTCGAAGCTTGCAGAAGACTCGACCAAAAAGGCCAGAGAGGCAAGGGCCACTCTGGATGCTGGCGATCGCACGCTGGAGAACTACCGCGCTCAGGCCAGAACGTTAACGGAAACCCTCGAAACTCTTCGAGTGACCGGAGATATCCACGCCAAAAACACCGAGTTCAGCAAACAGCAATCGCACTTCGCTGAACTGGACGAGGCAGCCAAAACCCGCGCGCTGACCGCGCAGGAGAAATCTCTACTGTCGAGTCGAGAGGCTATTCTGAACGCCGCCAAGGTGGTGGATCAGAAAAACAAGGAAGTAGAAGCACAGCAGAAGATTAACGGCCTAGCACAGCAGGCTAACAAGTACGTCACCCAGATGACAGAGAAGTCCGAGGCACTCAGAAGCGGGTCTGGCTTGAGTAGCCGCTTGGCTCAACGAATGACTGAGGAGGCTCAGCTTCGTCAGGGATGGCTGAACGGCGGCGGAAAACTTGAAGATGCGGGCTACGAGAAAGAGCTGGCAGCGCTTCGAAGTTACTATGCCGAAGAGGATAAGCTGCGCGGTGATTGGAAGGCTGGCGCCGTTAGTGGGTGGAATGAGTATCTGGAAGCAGCGACAAATACTTACGACGCTGTGAAAGGTGTTGCCGGTTCAACGTTGACCGGGCTATCTGACATGCTTACCGATCTCATGATGACAGGAAAGGCATCGATAAAAGAGTTCGGCAAGTCCATGCTCAGGATGATCCTGGATGTTACCAACAGGCTTATGGTCGCATACACCTTGCAGGCGGCCATGGGGTGGATTAGTGGTGGCTCTAGCGCTTCGGTGGGTGCTGGGCAATCCTTCGCGGTTCCGTCATTTACCCCGAACGCAAAAGGTGGGGTGTATGAGTCACAAGGCCTGCATCAGTACGTCAACGGGGTATACGACTCACCTCAGTTTTTTACTTTTCAGGGGGCGTCTAAGTTTGCCAAAGGCGGCGTCTTCGCTGAGGCTGGTGCTGAGGCGATCATGCCGCTGACGCGTGATTCCGCCGGACGGCTTGGTGTTAGGGCGCAAGGTGGGGGGGGTACGCAACCGCAGGTCAACATAGACATCTATGTGGACAATAAGGGCAACGCATCATCAACCACATCTGGGGATGGGAATGCCGCCGCCAGGGCTTTAGGAAAGGAAATTGAAGCCAAGGTGACTGAGATCCTGGCGAGAGCTGCACGAAGCGATGGCTTGCTTGGCAGGCAGTTCCAGTCAAAGTAGTAGTCTGACTCTGATTCTGAGACAGTAATATCACCCATGCCTGGTTACACCACCGCATCTCCTGGTTATTATGCTCAAAACCATACTAATCAGGGGATGATAATGAAAAAGGTCTTCACGACTGTGGTGTTAGCAATGGCTCTTTCTGCGTGTGCCGGGAATGGTTCAGGCAATAACGCACAAAAACAAGCCAAGTATGATGAGCTTTCGAAGTGTGATGTAAATATTGATAACCCCTCTCAGGCACCAAAGAACAAAATGGAGTTTGCTGAATACCTGTCGACTCAGGCACGGAATGCGTCTGCGGATCAGTTCGTGATTCAAAAGAGGCTGGAGATCCTGCAGTTGGTTGGGTGGAATGATTCTGTAGGCGATGCAATAGCGACGTGCGGGGCTAACAGGAAAGACAAGCGCAAAGAAAATGCGTCAGGCGTGTTTGAGGCCATGAAGGTGGCTACGGCAAATGCCGATGAGAAGCATGCACTTATCAATGCCTACAGCTCATGGGAAGCCTATGTGACAAGCCAGACGCCTCTCGCAAAGCAGGACTTTGATGCCAAGGTCGGCTATTACAAAAACATGTGAGCGAGTGATGATAATCCCAACATTAACGCGCGCCGAGGCCATTCAGAACATAATTTCCAGCAGCAAGCCATCACTTGTGAGCTTTGGGTGTGGTGGGGATTTAGAAATTCTGGGCGACGAGTTAAGACGAGACATCATCAATGCATGCGGTCATGAAGATGTTCATTTTGTCAAAGCAAAGTGGAGGCATGGAATTTCCTTGGACTCTAGATGGCGTAGAGTTGATTTGTTTTCATCCTTTGGTCGTATAGTTTTTGGGGTTTGTAATGACAGGGCAGCTGCGTACAGTTGGTCTTCCCATGGGTTATTTAACGGACTAATTATTTCTCATTGGTCACGAGAGCAGCTGAATGCAGTAGATCAGACCATAAAGTTGCAACAGCATGAATATAAGGCTGAGAAAGACCCAGTTAAAAAGAGAGAAATTACAGAGCGCCGCATGCAGGCTTCATTTGATATAAACACCATAGTGATGGAAGCCAATCATTTAGCCCATGAGATTGACCTCCAAGCAGAAGCAATTCGGCTCCTCTACTTAACTGATCCAGAAGCGGCGAAAGTTGCATTCCATGCCCTTGAGGAGAAGTATGGCGATATTATTGGCACTCTCGAATTGAGACTTCCGAAGTAAGAACCAGCCTCCCCAAGCGCTAAAACTACACAAAGCCTCGCTGACGCGGGGCTTTTTGTTGCCAACGGGCTGGTGAATACGGTTGAAATTTGAGCGCCGCATTCAGAGGGCGCGAGATACTACAGCAATTTATGGCGCAATGCATTGTAAGCAGGGTCTGTTTTTGTGCAAAAAGTGCTATTTGTGCGCATTGGTACAGATTGAAACGCATTGGAACGTATTGCAACTTTGCACGATCATGTTGTGATTCTGCAATCACCTTAGAGGTAATTTCGGTGAAACTGATTGCAACGTGCTTTAAGTGCTTCGGAAATGTCGTCGAACGTGCATCCATCTTCAGACATAGACCCATTGCTCAAATAAGAAGAATGGTATTAAATTGTCCTCAACCACTAAGAGTGGTCATGAATTCTTTGGATGTGTTTGCATCCTACAATTTGAGAAAGCACTGCCAAACGTGCATGAGGGTGATAATCATGGGTCACGCATTAAAAAAGGCAGATCGCTTGTACATTCCGCCTCGTGACAAATCCACAGTGGCGAAACCTCGTGCAGCGATCAGCGAAGCATGTTCACATACTGGTCAAGTTAAAAATGCCTTTGAATTTGGATTTGCTCGTTACGAGAAGGCGATGGAAGAACTTTCAAAGGTCTGAGTAAAAACGGATGACGATAGAGTATGTTGAAGGAATCAATTATCTTTCCATTGAAGATATAGTTTACATCAACAAGTCTCTGATCGAGACTCAGACGCCAAATGAACCAATAGGTGTGCTGAATCCGAATAACCTCAGTTCTTCACAGTCCCGGCCAAGTACCATTCGATATTATGAGCAGACAGACGATATGTTTCGTCTGTCTGCTGTTCTAATTGAAAGTCTGATCCAGAATCATCCATTCGCAAATGCAAACAAACGCACCGCCATTATGACCGGTTACGTATTCCTGTTGCTGAATGGATATGAGCTTACAGCACCTAGCGATGAGGTCGTTACAATCGCAGAGGGTTTGGCTCGTAAGGATTATTCAGTGGATGATCTGGAAAATTGGTTATGCCACTGGTCTCGCGAGTATGATTCCAGAACATTATGTGCAACTGGCGGCAATTCGCTACAGGCTCTCGTGGCGACCTCGCAATACATTCGAATCATATCGAATAACTGAATCCGCTGAGAGGCGTTTTTTTGCAGATTAATACTGAACTATATAACCCGCTTCGGCGGGTTTTTTTATGGAGCAAATATGGTCGTTGAGACATATAACTGGCACTCTCAACTGGGTGCTGGCGCAGTGGAATACAGCCAGACGGTGCGAACGGCTCAGTTTGGCGATGGTTACGAGCAGGTAGCCGAGAACGGCATTAACTCGACGGCTATTCAGGTACCGATGAAGCATGTGGGCGCTGATTCTGAAGTGAATACCGTTCGGGACTTTCTCCTGGCTCATACCGTTAAGGCTTTCATCATCACACCGCCGGGCGAAGAGAAGGGGCTGTACCGCGTTGTCGCCGACTCCGTGCGAAAGAACCAGATCAGCAGTAAGTTCGCAGAACTGACATTCACGATTAAGCGCGCCTATGGCGTCTATGCCTGAGGTGGAGCATGACAGCACTGATTGATACAGCTGCAATGCTGGCACCGAGCGGTCGAGTCCGCCTGGTAGAGGTTGATGCGTCTGAGTTTAGCGGCGGGATCCACCGCTTTCACTACAGCCCGTTTCCTCATACTCCGGCGGAGATTGATGCTGCCGCCGGCGATGAGACAAAGCTTGGACCAAAGCCAATTATCTGGGATGGAAAGACCTTCGACTTCTGGCCATTCCAGATTTCTGACCTCGCTCTCTCGACCGACCAGGCCGCTGAGCCGAAGCTGAGCGTATCGAACCTTGACGGGCATATCACTGCGCTCTGCCTACAGTTCAAGGACATGGTTAACGCGAAGGTAAGCATCATCGACACCTACGCCGTTTATCTGGACGCGGTTAACTTCCCAGGCGGCGTGAACCCGACGGCAGACCCGACAATGTTCACGCTCCAGACCTTCTGGCTGGATACCAAAACCTCCGAGGATGATGAGGTGGTTACGTGGTCGCTCAGTAGCCCGGCGGACTTGCAGAGCCTGGTAATCCCCACCCGTCAAATTACATCGCTGTGCGAGTGGGCGCTGCGCGGCCAGTACCGAAGCGGTGACGGCTGCACCTACAACGGAACAGCACATTTTGATGCGAAGGGGAATGCGGTCGCTGACCCTGCGCTGGACGTGTGCGGTGGTTGCCTGAGCGATTGCCGCAAGCGATTTGGTGCGGGCCTGGCTGAACCCAATACTGCCACCCTCGATTTTGGTGGATTCCCGGCAACTGTTCTCTTCTCCCGATAACCGGACTTCAATATGAACAAAACGATAATGAATACTATCCGGGCGCATGCTCTGGAGGAATCGCCACGCGAGTGCTGCGGCTTTGTCATCCAGTCAGGACGGCGTCAGCGATACATTCCGGTACCGAACAGTCATGAAAACCCATCTGAGCATTTCCGTATTGATGGTGAGTACTGGGCAAATGCCGAGGATGCAGGGACCATTATTCGAGTCATTCACTCGCATCCTGGCGATGGCGCCAGGGCTATCCCCTCAGACCTCGATCGCCAGCAATGCAACCAGTCAGGTGTGGTATGGGGAATATATGCGCCTGATTGCGATGAATACGCCGAAATAACCCCGGATGCTATTCCGCTAATCGGCCGCCCGTTCATTCTTGGCTCTCACGACTGCTGGGGGTTGATCATGGACTGGCATTCCACCCAGGGTGTAACGCTGACTGATTTCCGGGTCGACTACCCGTGGTGGGAAAGCCAGTATCCGGACAACCTCTATTTCGATAACTGGGAGAAAGAGGGCTTCATAGAATGCGGCCCGTCGCCAGGCTGCATGGTCATCATGCAGGTTGAATCTGATAAGTGGAACCATGCGGGGATCATTACCGAAGAAGGTGAGCTGCTTCATCATCTCTACGGGCAACCATCCTGCATCACGCCGTACTCGCCCGGCTATTTCAAAGACCGGACGATGATATGCGTCCGACATAAAAACTTATCTCAGGAAATAAAACCATGGCGCGGTTAACGACAATTCGCCTGTACGGTGCGCTGGGTGCGAGATTTGGGCGCGTGCATAAGCTGGCGGTGCAGACGTCAGCTGAAGCCGTGAAGGCGTTATGTATCAACCTGGACGGTTTGGAAAGTTACCTGATGAGCGCGAAGAAAAACGGAATGACGTTCGCGGTGTTCCGCGGTAAACGCAACATCGGCGTGCAGGACTTCCAGGAACTGGCGGGGGATAGTGATATCCGTATCGCGCCGATTATGGAAGGCGCAAAAAAAGCCGGGTTATTTCAGACCATACTCGGGGCCGTTCTGGTGGTGGTCGGGGTAATAGGGCTTACGGTTGGGCAGGCATGGGGTGGGGCAACGTGGGGATCCTATGCTTTGCAGGCAGGCATTGGCTTGATGGCCGGAGGTATCTACCAGATGCTATCACCCCAACCAAAAGGACTTCAGGGGCGAGATGACCCCGATAACAAACCCAGCTATGCTTTCGGCAGCTCAGTAAACACCTTGGCAATGGGTAATCCGGTTGCCGCACTTTATGGGGAGCGGGAGATCGGTGGTGCCATAATCTCAGCGGGAATTGTGGCTGAAGATATCTGATAAAAATCATTTCAATATTAAGCACCCAACCGGGTGCTTTTTTATGGACGCAATATGGCAACGATTACTGGTGCGAAGGGCGGCAGCCAGAAACAGCACACGCCTGTAGAACAGCCTGATTCAGCCCAATCAATGGCGCGTTGTCGTATGTTGTTGGCGCTGGGGGAAGGTGAGTTTGCTGGTGAGCTGGATGCCACCCGTATTTTTCTCGATGGTACGCCGCTTGGCAACGCCGACGGCACCATGAACTTTGAGAACGTTACCTGGGACTTCCGTCCAGGTACTCAGGTTCAGACCCCGATCCCCGGCTTCCCGGCAGTTGAAAATGAAACAAGTATTGGCGTGTCGCTGACGAAAGTTACCCCATGGACTCGTGCGATCAGTAACACCCAGATTGACGCGGCGCTGGTACGTATTGGTATTCCTGGCCTTCAACAGCAGGAAAACGATGGGGATATTGTCGGCACAACGGTTCAGTACCATATCGACCTTGCTGTGGACGGTGGGGCTTACTCGACAGTCATGACTAAAACCGTCACAGAAAAGCTCAGTTCGCTCTACGAACTAACCCACCGTATTAATCTTCCCAAAGCCAGCACCGGTTGGCAGATTCGGGTTGTCCGGGATACTGTTGACAGTACCAGCCAAATGCTCCAGAACAAAACGCAGGTACAGGCGATCACCGAGGTGATTGACGCGCGTCTCCGTTATCCGCATACCGCACTGCTGTATGTGTCATTCAACGCAAAGTCATTCAGCAATATCCCGAAGATATCCTGCAAACCGAAAGGCCGAGTAATCCGCATCCCTCAGAACTACGATCCGATTACACGTACTTATGGCGGTACATGGGACGGTACATTCAAATGGGGATGGACGAACAATCCTGCATGGATTTGGTTCGACATTCTTACTGAGCCGCGCTTCGGGCTGGGTCGCAGGGTTACGCCAGCAATGCTCGATAAATGGGAGTTGTACCGTATTGCCCAGCGCTGCGACCAGAAGGTGCCGGATGGTAAGGGTGGCAGCGGTACCGAGCCTCGCTTTATGTTTGACGTTTATATTCAGGCTCAGGCTGATGCCTGGCAGGTGATTAAGGATATTGCGGCTGGTTTCAATGGTATGACGTTCTGGGGCAATAACATGTTCAATGTTGTCTCTGATATGCCTGCGGATACGTCAAAACTCCAGATCCTCACCCGTGCCTCGGTGGTCGGGAAACCAACCTATTCCAGCGGCAGTGAAAAGAACCGATATAGCTCTGCGCTGATTAACTTTAGTGATCCGGATAACCACTATCAGGATCGCACAACGGCAGTGATGTTTCCCGAGCTGGTTAAGCAGTTCAAGTTTAAGCAGACGCAATTGACGGCTATTGGCTGTACACGTGAAAGCGAGGCGCAGCGCCGCGGAGGGTGGGCCGTCTACTCCAACTCGCTGGATCGCATTATCACTGTTCAGACTGGACTCGATGGCTTCGCCTATGTACCTGGGACAGTGTTCGCCTTTGCCGATGAGCGGCTGTCTGGCCGTGTCTATGGTGGGCGAATTACTGACTACGATGCCGGGCTAAAATCTGTAACTACCGATCGGGGAACAAGCGCATTGGCCGGCGATACGCTGATGATTCGTACCCAGGGCGGTACCGTTGAGAGCAGAACCATTCAGGCGGTTAACGGCCAGCAACTGATACTGGCAACTGCCTTTACCGCTGAGCCACTACCTAATGCCATTTTTGTTATCGACGCAGGCCAGCTGCGCCTCCAATATTTCCGCGTAACCAATCTGACATTTAACGATGAAGAGAACACCTACAGCATTACCGGTGCAGAGTACAACGGGGCGAAATATGATGCCGTTGATAACAATGCCCGCCTGGATACGCCGCCGATTAGCCTGATACCGACAGGCCTGGTAGGGCAGCCGACAAGCATCACGATCAGCAGCTATGATTCCGTTCGTCAGGGGCAGCGTATTGCGACCATGGTTGTGAGTTGGGATGCGCCAGTAGATAAAAACGGGAAAACCCAGGCAGATATCGTAGCGTATCAGGCACAGTGGAAACGTGGTGATAATGAGTGGATCAATATTCCCGAAACAGGCCTGCGCAATATAGAAGTGTCCGGGATTTATTCCGGTGATTACCTTGTGCGCGTCCGTGCGATTAACTCTGGGGGAGCGTCTAGCCTTTGGGCCACCTCTGCGTTGACCCATCTTACCGGCCGCACCGGTGAAGTTCCAAAACCGATTGGACTTCGTACCACTGCAATCAACTGGGGTATTCAGGTTGACTGGTCCTTCCCGGCTGATACAGGTGACACGCTCCAGACCGAGTTGCAGTATTCAGTAAACGGCAACGGTGATAACCCTCTGCTGCTTGCCGGAGTTCCTTATCCGCAACACACCTACACACAACTGGGCTTAAAGGCTGGTGTTGAAT
Organism: Citrobacter sp. Cpo147; assembly: GCF_030332405.1. Taxonomy (NCBI): domain Bacteria; kingdom Pseudomonadati; phylum Pseudomonadota; class Gammaproteobacteria; order Enterobacterales; family Enterobacteriaceae; genus Citrobacter; species Citrobacter sp. Cpo147. The sequence continues at coordinate 31,405 of NZ_JAOWHX010000033.1, read as the reverse complement.
TTTGGTACCGGGCTCGCCTGGTCGACCGTATTGGTAATCAGAGTGACTGGACCGACTGGGTTCGTGGCCAATCCAACGCGAATGCTGACGACTACCTGGGCGATATTGCTGATGACTTCCTGACGTCTGCAGACGGTGACCGCCTGACAAGCGACATTGATACCAACCTGGAAGCCGCGTTGCAGAATGCGCTGGCCAACCATGCAACCGTGGAACACCAGTGGGCGCAGTACGGCGAAGTACGCGCGGATATTCTGGTGGTTAAAACGACCATTGCACAGGTCGATAAGGCCATGGCTGAAATGTCGACGCAGGTGCAGGCGCAGTTCAATAATGTAACTGCCGCACTGGAGGACAAGCTTACTGCCGTGGTTGATGCTACCGGAGCCTCTGCGATTTACACCCTCAAAACTGGGGTCCGGATTAACGGTGTGATGTATAACGCCGGAATGTCGATTGCGGTGCTGGCGGAGGCGGGTAAGCCGGTAGTCACTCGTGTCGGATTTAACGCCAATCAGTTCGTCCTGATGAGTGGCAGCGGTGATACGCAATATTCACCCTTTGCAGTGGTGAATGGTCAGGTGTTTATCAGCGATGCGTTTATCCAGTATGGCCAAATCACGCTGGCAAAAATTGGCGAACTGCGCTCCGCTAATTATGTTCAGGGACAAACGGGCACCATCATGAAATCGGACGGAACGTTTGAAATGAATGGAGCAGTTGCCGGGGAGGGGGCAATGAAAATCACCAACACAACCCAGAGCGTTAAGGACGGGAATGGCGTTCTTCGCGTGCAGATTGGGAAATTAACAGGAGTGTTTTGATGGAATGGGGGATACAGACATGGGACGCTAATGGCGTCCCTAATAACTACGGAATCAAACCAATCAGCGTAGTTGGTATAATCGATCTGTTAGTGGATCAGAAAACCGGCTCTTATTCTTTCAACCTGGAACCGGGCCTGAAAGTTGGCTTTACAGTAGGGACTGCGGAGGCGGCAAGTTTGATTGCGTACACAAACAAAAGAAACATTCTTGCTTCCGGTAACACAATTACAATTCAGCCATCAACGGGAGACGGTGTTAACGACTATCCTGCAAATCAGGTTCAGCTGATTGTTTTTGCGGAGAAGGTGTAATGGCAAAATATGGTGTTTTGCTAGCATTACCCAATGGAAATCCTTTTGTTACTCCGGATTCCACACCATTGACACTTTATAAAAAAGTGTCGTTAAACTCAAATTATAATGGTGATTTTAACTCTGCGGTCATTGAGGAAAATATTGTTAATCAAAAGGCAGGTATTGTATTCGCAAGAACAAGTGCTGCGGCAAAAATATCAGCCGTAAAAGAAGGGAACTTATTTAATGTTTCTGCTTCGAACTATAGAAGGGCTGCTTTTACTCTTGAAGCATATTTTTTCGCAATAACTCCGCAAACCTTACCCAGTCACGGTATCGCTATATGGGACGAATCAGGCACACTGGTTCTTACAAACGAATCAAGGGTATTGACAGATCTGACAACTATCGGGACACCTGGAGCGGCTACGGGTGGAATTAATATCGATGTCACAATGCCGGGGAAATGGGCCGTAAATCCGATGGGGCTGGGATCTGTCATCATCCACGCTGGTTCTGCACCTGGTGGACAGCCAATATTTCAGTCCGTTGATGTGGGGACGGGTTGCCATGACGACACTGGAGGTACAAGAATTAGGGGGCAAAGTTCAACCACCGCCAGTGGTGCCACTATAGGGTCAACGAATAGCGGAATTGTGATAACGGCGATAAACACAGCTGCATATGATTAAACTGATCGATTTAAACGATCAATTTTAGAATATTGATCTATTAAAACTATTTTTATTATTCAATGTCATTGGTTATTTTTTGTTTAAATAATTAACTCTGGTATCGAAATGAAAAATATAATTATTCCAGTTATTGTCTGCCTGGTGCTTTCAGCCTGTTCAGGACCTGTTCTGGAGAAAAAGAAACCGGTTTGTCAGGCTGAGTTAGTGCTTGGTGGACAGCCCCAGTCAGTGCAAATTTACGGTGTGCGAAAAGTTGTTAATCAGACTGAGTACAGGGCCGGTTATCCCTTTAACTGGCGATGGGTGAATAAAAATAATTTCACCAGTTCGAATTGCCCTCAATGAAATACAAAAATAACCCGCTCCGGCGGGTTTTTTATTATCTGAATTCAGGAGATATCCATGTCAGCAGGAACACTCACCCTGACGAATAAATCTGCTGCGGTTGCTGGCAGCGGGACCGCGTTTACCACCGAGGTGGCGGCCGGAGATTTTATTGTTGTCACTGTCGGAGGCGTTCCCTATACGCTCCCGATTAAATCAGTGGAAAGCGGTACAGCGTTGACGCTGGTCAGCAATTTTACCGGGCCAACACAATCTGGCGCGGCCTGGTCAGCTGTTCCCCGTGTGGCGCTGAATATGGTTACCGCGGCGCTGGTGGCACAAAGTGTAGAAGCCCTGCGAGGCTTGAACTACGACAAACAGAACTGGCAGCAGCTTTTTTCTGGTACCGGAGATGTGACAGTAAAACTTCCCGATGAAAGTTCATTCACAGGACCTGCATGGGGCGGGATTTCTGCAACACTGAGTAATATTAATCAGTCTTTAAGCAGTATAAATACGGAGCTGGGTGAAAAACTTGTAAAGGAACAGAATCTTGGGGATTTGCCTGATACACACACCGCCCGCGGAAACCTTGGGCTGGGAAGCGCAGCGACAAAAAATACAGGGGCGTCTCTCGGTGACATCATGATGGTTGGTGCATTTGGGCTGGGGGGGGTGGCGGCGCTACTTAACAATGCTGATATTGGCTCGCCTGTTACAGGATCTCAGTTATTTATGAACGGTGGTGGTCCGACAGGGTTTTGGACTGAGTGGGGGGCAGGGGTAAAAATAAGTTACAGCAACACGCATAACTTTCAGATTTATTTATCTGGTAGTGATGCAACACTCCTGACTCTTGTTCAGCAGGTCGGTGGCTCGCCTTTAATTCGTAAACATTACAACAACGGAAATACCACCATAGATTCTAACGGTAACCTTAAACCTGCTTCACCGGTCATCAAATTGAAAGGTGATGGTACGGCAGAACTCAACGAAGAAGCCGAAGGCGTAATGACTGAGCGCATCGACACCGGCATTTATAAGATATCCGGAGTCCTGGGTTTTCACTCTGAACCGATATGGGGAGGCGTGGATGGTGGTTTCGTTATTCCAGCCAATACAAATGGACTGCCTTTACTGTGGGTGGATTATGAAATCGATCCGGATGGTTCCATAACGCTTAAAACATATCACCGAACTCACCACAGTGCGCCAGCATTTGCCCGGAATCTGATTGGTATTAAAAATGAAGATGATTCGTTTACTGAAACGGTGCTGGATGGTGAACCGGTTGATATCCCCGCTGGTCGCTGGGTAGACCTGCGCGTTGAGATGCCCAGGAACAGCCTCTGGAATATTAAACAACAGGAAGTACAGGAAGCCATGGAAATAGCTGAACGTGAGCGCCAGCAAAATCAGCATGATACCCAGTCGTAAAAATGATGGTTGCCGCAACCACGCCGTATGCAAGAGCATGATTGCGGCCGACTGGCGAACGTTCGATAGTGCGAGTATTGAATGATTTCCAGTCACGGCGGATTGTACTTAAGCAATATGACGGTTCAAGGTGTTTAATCTGAAACCAGCCACATATCAGACTCTTCAAACATTTCCTGAACAGTCCGGCTTATCTGTTCCTTCTCATGCTTGCTGGCGTCAGTGTTGATCGCCGGCAGTGTCATCATCGGTTTTACCCGAACATCAGCATCGGGGAAGATCCGGTGAACCCTCTTGGTTAACTCGCCCAGAATGATATCTTTTGCACCGGGCAGACCATCAAAATTCCTTTTGTCATAAACGAGTTCCACGAACATTGCTCATTGCCCCTCTACTGGATGGATATACAGTATTTATACTGTGTTTTTATGCAGTATTCAAGAGAGGGCGTAAACATGGGCTTTCCTTCACCAGCTACCGACTATATAGAGCAGCGGGTTACGCCAGCCAGTGTCTGCATGACTCCCGACAGTCGCATCCTCGAGACGTCGGCGGGTTATGCGATCATCGTCCCGGTCACGCGCCCACAGCAGGGTGATGCGCTGTTGATTCTGTCCGGAGGTCGGACGCAGTTTGCGAAGCTTAGGGGGAAAGCGTTAATCACGGATGACGGCGAAGCGATCGAAGGTGATGCAGCTGAAGAGGCTGAGGTTATGAGGCGGGTGACGCACTTTATCAACAGCACTGATGCTGCGATATCTCTTGAGGCGGCATTGGCGCAGTTTTGAGACATATGTACGATAGAAAAATTCCGAAGATTGGCAATAGATCTCTTTATATTTGCATTCAAATTTTGTTTATTATGTATTTACATAACGTAAATTTATAAAATTTAATAAAAACAACTCAGATTGCTTATTTTTAAAGATGCATTTAATATATATGTTATAAATTGCAAAGCTCATTAAGGGATTCCCCAGTGAATATTGATAAAATGAAGATCCAGCATGCCGAGATTATCCATAAAATTAGCCGCCTCAGGGAGCTTAGCCGGGCGGGTGTGACGGCTCATGCGCAAGAAATCGCTCAAACCGTTATCAGTATGAGTTCTGTGATTAAAGTACACCTTTCTGCCGAAGATCAGTTTTTATATCCTTATCTGGAAAAGGTGAACGATCAAAAGCTAAAAACAATGAGCGTAAATTTTCAGCGCGAGATGGCTGATATTGTTGCCGAGTATGAAAAGTTTTCCCGTCGCTGGAATACGGCAAATAAGCTTATCAATTGTGACGAGGCATTTCGCCGCGACGCGAATGTAGTGTTGCGCAAGGTGCATGAACGAATGCAGCGCGAGGATCATAATTTTTATCCGCTGGTAGAGCAGCTTTAAAAAAGGGCGGCAATGGTTCATCCAATACGGGAATTTGGTTTCCCGTATCCAGAAAGGTATGAAAAGGACTTGGTAAAAGCTGGCACTACTCCGAAACTAACCACATATCGGATTCTTCAAACATATCCTCCAGCATGCGGTTCAGCTTTTCCCGATCGCTTTTGCTAGCATCGCTATTCAAGCCGTTCGCCTGCATCGGCTTCACCCTCACTTCGGCGTCAGGGAAAATCTGGTGCACTCGCCTCGTCAACTCAGCCAGGATGATCTCTCTGGCCCCCGCCAACCCTTCAACATTACGCTTGTCATAAACGAGTTCCACGAACATTGCTCATTGCCTCTTTACTGGATGGATATACAGTATTTATACTGTGTTTTTATCCGGTATTCAAGAGAGGGCGTAATGATGCCACGACGCAGCGATATTGAAATAGCCTGGTATGCTTCGATAAATCAGGAACCAAATGGCCGGAAGACCGTCACCACTCAGCGGTTTGTCCAGGAACTGAGTAAGGTTAACTGGAACTGGACGATGAAGCAGGCCAACGAATGGATCGAGTGGTATGTGACAACATTCCGCGATATATCAACGCAGGAAGGCGAGAACCGTACCTTCCAGCTGTTCAATCCAAACGGAGGACTCTAGCCATGGGCTTTCCTTCACCTGCGGCAGATTACGTTGAAACAAGGATCTCTCTCGACCAGCAGCTAATCAGTCAGCCCGCAGCGACGTATTTCATGCGGGCATCGCGTTCACATTTCAGGGAAGGGATAATCCAGGGGGCGCTGCTTGTTGTTGATGCCTCACTTTCTCCCTGTGATGGCTCGCTGCTGATATGCGCGATAGACGGAGAATTCAGGATCAAGCGATATCGGACTCATCCTCAGCCCCACCTGGTTAATCTGGATAACGGGAGAAGGGAGGCACTGCCAGTAGATGATGACGGTTACAGTTCTGCACCCGCTATATTCGGGGTGATCACGTACATCATTAATGATGCCAGGAACGCGGAATTTGATGATTGTCCGGTAATGTAATCATATTGGCTGTATTAGTTCTGCTCCCTGATTTTTCACATTCCCGACGGCACGTGTCACGGCGTGCCATGTAAATTTCTCAGCCGGCACAGAACCATCGGCCGCAATTTCCGCAGCTTCTTTCCCTCCAACGTCCTGCCTCATCCATTCGCGAGCAGCATCTGGTGACAGTACCAGTGGCCGCCTGTCGTGAATATCTACCAGTCCTTTGTCTGCAGCAGCCGTCACTATCAGAAATCCTTCTGCTTCATCTCCACGTTCGAATGGTGTGCTGCCGATCGCCGCCATGAATATCGGCTGGCCATCGGCTCGATGAATGAAGTAGGGCTGCTTTTTGTCGCCTTCCTTTTTCCACTCAAACCAGCCATCAGCAAAGCAAATTGCGCGACCGTGTTGCCACAGAGGCTTAAACATTCTGCTGGTGGCCGCAGTTTCAGAGCGTGCGTTAATTAGTGGTGGTTTATCCCACCACCCTGGGGCGTATCCCCAGATAACAGGATCGAGATGGAGTTTCTCGTCACGTTCGCTCAGAAGCAGAACTCTGGTGCTTGGCGCCACGTTAAAACGCCCGATCGGTTCCGGGTCATATGGAATGTCTCGTTCGACTTCGTCAGCGAGAAGGACGAGATAGTCTTCACGCGTCATCGACTGTGAAAAGCGTCCACACATAGAAACCTCCAGCCATATGTCAGACTGAAAGTATAGGTGGTAACTAAAAGAGAGGGCGCGTAGGTTAATGTGTACCTAAATGCGCCCTTAAATTTGATTTTGGATGAATATTTGTGTTTATCTATTTGAATTTAAGGTTAATTATTTAAATTCAAAAAACCTTTTTGTAAGGTTTTACTGAAACCTGCGCATACACGCCCGCCGCGACATACGGATCGGCTTCCGCCCACGCCTGTGCCGCCTCCAAAGATTCAAATTCGGCAATCACCGTCGAGCCGGTAAAACCCGCCGCACCGGGATCGTTACTATCGACCGCTGGCATGGGGCCCGCCGTGAGCAAACGACCTTCGTCATGAAGGAGTTGCAGGCGAGCCAGATGAGCAGGGCGCACGGAGAGACGTTTTTCGAGAGAGTCTGCGATATCTTGAGCGTAAATAACATACAGCACGGGTAGAGCTCCTTGAACGGTAAAAGTCGTTAATAACGTTATTGGAAAGGCCTAACAACTGCAACGGAAAGATAACTGATATGTTAAGGCCATACTCTGAAAGCGGTTTTTTATCATAAAATCGCGTTTTAAATGTCAGTTACCGCCACGGGCTTATTGAATATGATTGCTATTTGCATTTAAAATCAGGGCCTGGTTTTTTTACTGAAACGATTATGACTTCAATGACCCTTGATTTACCTCGTCGCTTTCCCTGGCCAACGTTACTGTCTGTCGGCATTCATGGTGCCGTAGTGGCTGGTTTGCTGTATACCTCGGTACATCAGGTTATTGAACTGCCTGCGCCAGCGCAGCCGATCTCTGTCACGATGGTCGCGCCTGCAGACCTTGAACCGCCTCAGGCCGTTCAGCCGCCGCCGGAACCCGTTGTCGAGCCTGAACCGGAACCAGAACCGATTCCAGAGCCACCAAAAGAGGCACCGGTGGTGATTGAAAAACCGAAGCCCAAGCCTAAACCCAAGCCAAAACCGGTGAAAAAGGTGGAAGAGCAACCGAAACGCGATGTTAAACCAGCAGAACCGCGCCCGGCCTCCCCACTGGAAAATACGGCACCTACTCGAACAATGACCAATACCGCGCCGGCAACTACCAGCAAACCGGTGGTCAGTGCGCCATCAGGTCCACGCGCTTTAAGCCGTAATCAGCCTCAGTATCCGGCGCGAGCTCAGGCGCTGCGCATTGAAGGACGGGTAAAGGTCAAATTTAACGTAACGCCGGATGGTCGGGTTGAAAATGTGGAGATCCTGTCTGCACAGCCTGCCAATATGTTTGAGCGTGAAGTGAAAAATGCGATGCGTAGATGGCGTTATGAGGCAGGTAAACCCGGTTCCGGACTCGTGGTGAATATTGTTTTCAAATTAAACGGCACAACGCAAATCGAGTAAGCATCAGGCCGTCCGGCAATCATCACTCTTGATCATTGCCGGATAGCATTACTGGCGTGTGCTATCAGGCCAACGTGGGAATTGGACGCGGTTTCCCGTCTTTATCAACGGCAACGTAGATAAACAGAGCTTCGGTGGCTTTATAGCGCTGCCCAATAGGTTCAGAAGCGACTTTCTTCACCCAAACTTCAATATTGATGCTGATTGAGGTTGTCCCGCGTTTCACACAGCGCGCGTAACAACACACTACATCACCAACGGCGACCGGCCGCAAAAAGCTCATTCCTTCAACCCGCACCGTTACCACACGACCATGTGCGATCTCTTTGGCCTGAATCGCGCCACCTATATCCATTTGTGACATCAGCCAACCGCCAAAAATATCACCATTCGCGTTGGTATCTGCGGGCATGGCCAGAGTACGTAAAACCAGTTCACCCTGGGGAGTGTTATTCGTTGTTGTCATTGTAGAACCGACTATAGAGAAAGATTACAGGCGCGATGCTACTAGAATTTGTGCGTTGAGAATAGAGGGGATGCGGCGTGCAGAGCAGATGTAAGCCAGGTTGTCAGCACAATGGAACGCGAGGGGATAAAAATTCGCCAGATCCGCAGATCTGGCGAGCATGTATTACGATTTATCTTCTTGCGGCAGATGACGGTAAATATAGACTCCACTCAGCAGCGTAAAGAATAAAGTCAGGGCGGTCAGGCCGAACACTTTGAAGTTGACCCAAATGTTCTGCGGTAGCCAAAATGCAATATAGATATTCGCCAGACCACACAGGATGAAAAAGACGGCCCAGGCTAAATTAAGTTTCGACCACACCGGCTGCGGCAGGGTCAGCTCTTTACCTAACATGCGCTGAATTAGCGGCTTTTTCATTACCCACTGGCTAACCAACAGAGCACCAGCAAACAGCCCGTAAATCACCGTTACTTTCCACTTAATGAATTCATCGTTGTGGAAAAAAATAGTCAGGCCACCAAATACGGCCACCAGGACAAAGGTGATTAACGCCATCTTCTCGACCTTGCGATAGCGAACCCAGCTGTAAATCAACACTACAGCCGTCGCGACAATCAGCGCCGAGGTCGCAGCATAGATGTCATAAAGCTTATAAAAAGCAAAAAAGACAACCAGCGGTAAAAAATCAAGAAACTGCTTCATTCTTCGATTCCGTCATCAAAAGCACCGGGTACAAGCCCGGAATGCGTTCAGGGTTTATTGGCGAATCAGCATGTACAGGCGGAACAAATAGATCAACAACACGGCGGAGATCATATTGCTCAGCGTATTCGCCAATACCGCGCCTACATTCGGCGTAAGTACTGCAAAACTTGGCGCAAAAAGCAACAGCAGCGTTTTTGCCAGCAACCAACCGATCACTGCCGGCGCAACCAGTCGCATATTCGACCACGCCAGACGCATACTGTTGCGCATCGCGGCAAAGACACCCATTTTGTCCTGTACCAACATCACAGGGGCGAGTGCCAGCAGGATCGCCAGCAGAATACCGGGTACAACAACCAGCATAATACCGATTTGCACCAGCAGAGTAGTCAGAAAAATCAGAATAAACAGCTTCGGTAACACTGGCGCACTGGCGCCGATGGCACGTAATGCGCTGACGCGATGACCTGCTGAAATCAGCTGAATCATCAGGATGACACCCCCGGCGAGGATGGCATTACCAATCAGACCGGAAAACGTCGACGCCGCGGAAGCGCGTAGCAAAATTTGCTGTTGCTCCGGGGTCATGTTTTGCACCAGATCGAACAGCCCCACGCTGCTGGTTAACTGATCGCCTTCACTGAGTTGCGCAATTTGTGCGTCAGTGGGGGAAAAGGCATGCCCTAACACCACTGTGATAAACGCGCACAACAACGATACCAGCAAGATGGTAATGAATTGATTACGGAAAAAGTTTCCCGTGTCACGGTAAACGGATTTCGCCGTGATAGACATGCACTCTCCTTGAGTTTTGCAGGTGTTCATTTGCGGGCAATTGTACCCTGGATAACTCTACAGTGGCAGCATCGCGCGATGTATGGAAAAGCATATCTTTGTAAAGCTGCAGTAATTTTTGGCTATGACTTCAGCGTCGAGCATGAACGCTGTTTGTTATCTGCGCATCACGCGCAGATATCCATCACCCATCAGCAATGAGCTGGAGGTACTTGCACATTGAAAATATATCAAAATTGATCTGAATTAATTTAACCAGGATTTTGAATGCAAGTTCTAACTTAATCTGGATCAATAAATGTTAAATTATCAAAGTCAATGTGATCCATGTTAGATCACTTATTACTCCAATGTGGGTATATTCGTTCCGCTTTTATAACCATAACGATGGAGCGGACATGAAAAAATTAACAGTTGCAGCATTGGCTTTAACAACTCTTCTCTCTGGTAACGCATTTGCGCATGAAGCTGGAGAGTTCTTTATTCGTGCAGGTTCTGCCACCGTCAGGCCGACGGAAGGTGCAGGTGGTACGCTGGGCAGCTTAGGTGGCTTTGATGTCAGCAATAACACGCAGTTGGGTCTGACATTTACCTACATGGCAACCGACAATATCGGTGTTGAATTACTGGCAGCTACGCCGTTCCGCCATAAAATCGGCACTGCTGCAACGGGTGATATTGCCACCGTACATCATTTACCGCCGACGTTAATGGCGCAGTGGTACTTCGGTGACTCCAGCAGTAAACTGCGTCCGTACGTAGGTGTTGGGGTGAACTACACGACCTTCTTCGATGAAGGCTTTAACGATAACGGTAAAGAAACAGGGTTATCGGACCTGAGTCTGAAAGATTCCTGGGGCGCAGCAGGGCAAGTTGGTATGGACTATCTGATTAACCGTGACTGGCTGATTAACATGTCGGTGTGGTACATGGATATCGACACCACTGCAAGCTATAAAATGGGCGGTGTACAGCAGCGAGACAGCGTACGCCTTGATCCGTGGGTGTTTATGTTCTCTGCGGGTTATCGTTTTTAAGTTTTTCTGCAAACCCCCTGCAAAACTGGTCATCAAATGGCCAGTTTTTCCATTCTTTTCCACACGTGTCGTTGTCTTGAACGGCCATTATTTTGCGCCTCTGGCCTGACAAAATTTGTGTGTCGATACCTCGCTATAAGCTGTACTGCGCTAACTTTAATAGCAAGTGTGTTTATCTGGAATATCACTTTTGTTTCTCTTTTCTTATGCTTTATTGTTGCGGTTCATTTATTACGCACAAAAAACCTGAAGATAGTCAGGGGATAATTTATCCAAAATGTTAACTATTGATAAAATTAAAGTAACATATCGTAAAATTTGGATATTTTATTTTTCATGGACGAGGATTTATACGTCATGATATAATGTAAGGCTAGGTTATTTACCTGTCGGCTATGTAAATGAATTTTTGAGGAGATCATTCCAGTGGGACGTAAGTGGGCAAATATTGTTGCTAAAAAAACAGCTAAAGACGGAGCAACGTCTAATGTATATGCAAAATTCGGTGTAGAAATTTATGCTGCTGCTAAACAAGGCGAACCAGACCCAGAATTAAATACATCTTTAAAATTCGTTATTGAACGTGCTAAACAAGCGCAGGTTCCAAAACACGTTATTGATAAAGCTATTGATAAAGCCAAAGGCGGCAGCGATGAAACGTTCGTGCAAGGGCGTTATGAAGGCTTTGGTCCCAGTGGCTCACTGATTATCGCTGAAACATTGACTTCAAATGTTAACCGTACGATTGCTAATGTCCGCTCAATTTTTAATAAAAAAGGCGGGAATATCGGAGCGGCTGGTTCTGTCAGCTATATGTTTGACAATACCGGAGTGATTGTATTTGAAGGGACAGATCCTGACCACATTTTTGAAATTTTGCTTAATGCTGAAGTAGATGTTCGTGATGTAACCGAAGAAGAAGGAAACATCGTTATTTATACGGAATCTACAGATCTTCACAAAGGCATTGCAGCTTTAAAAGCCGCAGGGATTACTGAATTCACTACCACAGAATTAGAGATGATTGCTCAATCAGAAATTGAACTTTCACCAGAAGATTTAGAAGTCTTTGCAGGGCTTGTTGATGCCCTTGAAGATGACGATGATGTTCAAAAAGTATATCATAACGTTGCAAATCTCTAATGATAGATTAAAAGAATCTGTCATTATGGCAGATTTTTTTAACTCATAGAGTTGTTATGAAGAAGAATATCTGGCCAGATATGTTTATTCTAAAAAATAGATAAAAACCACTATCTTAAAAAAGAAAATGTAATAATTAAAATCTCTGGCCTTAACTTCTTAGGTACGCGATAAACGTTATACGTCCAATACGCCCCGCGATATCCTGAATCCACTCAGCGCTGCTATGAACAATTGAGATGTTAACTCCATCATTCCAGGTCATCCTGATGCAAGCACAACGTGAGTTCCTCGCTTATCGCTGTCCCGACAGTATGAGTGAAGCTTTTCATCAGACTTTTCATCAGATAGTCTGGTCCGCTTCACGCTCAGAGTCGTCCAGCGATTGACAGTCTCAGGCAGTATGGAAACAATGTGTACAAGTACACTGTTATTACAAACTCGGATATTTTCCATCGTCATCAACTAAAAAGATCTGAGATAGATACCAGGTATCATTTTCTTTGGACAATTGATATTCATAAATAGGTGAATAATACTGCCTTGATAATTTGGTCGTTACGACCGCTATTTTTTCAGTAATCTGAACCGATATGATCTTCTCTTGCTCAGGGTCATGACTAGACTCAGAACCAAAAGCTATAGGCTCGCCCTGAAAACCAGGTTTTGTATATTTTTTCAAAAGCTCATTCCAACCCTTCTGGGCCTGGAGCATAACTTCTTGCTTTCCATCGTTCTGATTTCTCAGGAATGACTGGTCATTCCAATATTTATAATCCCTCTGGAAAGCGGTGACTACCTGTTCCGGAGTATTTGCCAGTATGTCCCCAGCGCTTAAAAATCCAACGCTTAACACAACTAATTTAATCAACAGATGTCTCAACAAGTTCACCCATATTTGGTATGCTTTAAAGCAGTGTCTCGCAAGGGACTTTTTGAAGTCAACTTAATTAATAGCTGCACAACCAGGATGATTGAACTGTATAGATTCCGAGCATGCCTGACAGTAGTTAGCAACCAGGAAACATTCCCCTCGTTCTTCATTTAAACATTCTGGGGAAAACATCGAGCCTTTCTCCCCTTTGATGTAGTGCTACTCTTTAAGCAAACCAACTTTGAGGGTATTGCTGATGATGTTGACCCGCCATCTGCTACAGCAAAAAATCACACTTCTGGAACCGTTCTCCGAAGATCAAACGGCAGCGTTTGCCGTGAGTGCTGCACGTGAGTTATTACTTTACATGGATAAAATTGAGGTGCTGGAGAAAATTATTGCGACTCCAGTTACACTACCTTATTGCAGCGCAAGTCCGGTTTGCGAGATTGAGGCGGGCTATGCCGCAGGCGTAAACGACTGCCGCGAGGCCATCCGGCGGGCAGGATATCCTATCGAAGGTGATGATTAGTTTGCATTTATGTTAACAAATATGTGATTTTATTGTATAAATATGTAATCTAAGCGCGCGACTGCGGGCTACATCAACTTACCTGCTTCGGAGTGGCAAACATTCTCTATCAACGTACAACGCTGTTATGCAACAACATAAACGGGTAACCGATTTGGCAATACTGTTAACTATCAGGGTGGACTCGTGAAGATTGTGCAGGATAAGCTCAGAAACAGGCAGGCACTGCTGGTATCAGGGCTCATTACGTTGATATTTACTTCGTTGTTTCTGTTTATTATTTATGAACAGCGAATGGCCGCTGCCAGCGAAGGTGTCAACCGCCTGCAAGCGCGCATGATGGACATTTTTAACGATAACGAGCTGATCGCCGATGCGATTGGTGAGCGTTATCACCATATCAAAACGGGGGAACAATGCGGCGATATTTCAAAATTTGTTCTCCGGGATGAGGATGAATGGGGAATTAACGCCGATCCAAAGCGACTGCATTCGGCGACGGGGACATTGGTTGCCCAGCAAACCAGTCACAACGCGCTGTGTATGTATACGGCGGCTGAATTTATTCGCGGTATGGTCAATGAGCTAAACCCGGGCAGCTTCGATGCACATCGTTATATCATCGCCAAAAATTCAGATTATTTTTACTGGTTTATGGCTTCCGATTCACGCAATTTCAGTTTCTCAAATTCTGAAATGGCGCGGGATATCACTCAATTTTTCTACCCGCCCGTCGATTTCTATACCCGATTACTGCAAAAAAACGTCAAAAACAAAGCCCTTAGTTCGACGAATTTTTATACCGATAAAATTACCGGTGAAAAAGCTTACAGCGTGGTGAGTTATATCTACGATCTGTCTGGCAAAGAGATATCAGACCAAATCGTAGCCTATCTGGTCTATGACCATTCAAAGCCCGAATTGCAGGAAGCGTTAGCCCAGGCATTTGACAACCAAATTCCACCGGAGCTGAACGTGGAGTTGGTGAATTTAACAAACCATGAGAGTCTCTGTTTATCCGGCAAATGTACAAGTCAATCCCGCTTTATGGTGCGCAATTTTTCGGAGAAATATGCACTGCACTATTCGCTATCATTAGGTCGTTTTATGGTACGCGACACACATGCTGGGATCGTGATTCTGCTGGCGCCGTTCTTTTTCATCATGATCAGTTTCTCACTCAAATCATGGCTGAATGAAAGCGACCTCAAGGTTTATATCGATACTCTGACCGGCTGTTTTAACCGCCGAATACTCGACATTATCAAGCGTCGGGATTTATCACACTGTTCGGTGGTGCTACTGGACTGCAATAAATTCAAGGCCGTCAATGATACCTGGGGCCACGCGGCAGGCGATCGCGCGCTGCAAATTATCGCCAACAGGATGCTTTCAAACACCCGCACCAGCCACGATATTGTGATTCGTACCGGCGGGGATGAATTTATGATCCTGCTGTTTCGATCGCAGGCAACTGACGCTATAGCAATCGCGCAACGTATTAGCGGGCAGGTGACCAGTCATGTGTTCGTTGTGGACGGCCATACCGTGCCATTGTCAGTATCGTGGGGAATTGCAGAGGTGAACGATGAACTGGATGTGGCCATTCAGAATGCGGATAGCGCTATGTATAGAATGAAGCACACGAAAGAAGGGTGAAACCGCCAGCTGTCACTGGCGGTTGATTTAACTTACTGCTGGGTGGCGGTTTTCATCGCGCTGACAAACGCTTTCAGCTCAGCCAGCATCTGATCCGGTGCCGCAACATTTTTCTCAATGATCTTCACAATTGCCGAGCCGGAAATTGCGCCGGCAGCACCGGCTTCAATAGCACCAGCGACCTGTTCAGGCGCAGAAATACCAAAGCCCTGTAAAGAAGGCGGAGCATCATATTGTTTCAGCTTTTCAACCAGATGATACAGCGGTAATGCCGCACGATTTTCTGCACCGGTCACACCTGCACGTGAAAGCAGATAAGTATAGCCACGGCCATAAGAGGCAATCTGGCGTAGCAGTTCTTCATCAGCGTTCGGAGGGCAGATGAAAATTGGTGCAATATTGTGGCGGAGCGCTGCAGTTCTGAACGGAGCTGACTCCTCAACAGGCACATCGGCCACTAACACAGAATCCACACCCACTTTTTCGCACTGGGCGTAAAACTCGTCAATGCCCTTGCTGAAGACCAGGTTGGCATACATCAGCAACCCAATGGGAATCGTCGGATGCTTCTGGCGAATCAGCGCCAGCATTTCAAAGCATTGCGACGGTGTAACGCCGGCGGCAAACGCTCGCAGGGTGGCTTCCTGTATGGTCGGACCGTCTGCCAGCGGATCGGAGAACGGAATGCCGAGCTCAAGCGCGTCGGCACCGGCTTCAATCAGCGTATCAATGATTTTCAGTGACTGCTCAACAGACGGATCGCCCAGGGTTACGAAGGGGACAAAAGCGCCTTCTTTGCGGTCCTTCAGCTGTGCAAACAGGTTTTTGTAACGTTCCATCAGATTTCCCCTCGCGCTTTCAGAATATCGTGTACGGTGAAAATGTCTTTGTCGCCGCGACCGGAGAGATTAACCACCAGTAACTGCTCTTTTTCCGGATTTTCACGCATCATTTTCAACGCGTGCGCCAGGGCATGGGAGGACTCCAGTGCCGGAATAATTCCCTCGTGCAGACACAGCGTTTTGAAGGCTTCCAGTGCTTCATCATCGGTGATTGAAACATAATCTGCGCGGCCAATGCTGTTCAGGTACGCGTGCTGTGGCCCAACCGATGGGAAGTCCAGCCCTGCAGAAATAGAGTAAGACTCTTCGATCTGTCCTTCTTCGGTCTGCATCATCGGGGACTTCATGCCGAAGTAAATCCCGACACGACCATGCTTCAACGGTGCGCCGTGCTCTCCAGACTCAATTCCGTGACCGCCCGGCTCTACGCCAATCAGACCTACGCTGGTTTCATTAATAAAATCGGCGAACATACCGATGGCGTTAGAACCGCCGCCCACGCAGGCGATAACGGCGTCCGGCAGACGGCCTTCTTTTTCCAGAATCTGCGCCTTGGTTTCTTCACCGATCATGCGCTGGAACTCACGCACAATGGTCGGGAAGGGGTGTGGACCAGCCGCCGTACCGAGCATGTAGTGCGCGGTATCGTAGCTGCCAGACCAGTCGCGAAGCGCTTCGTTACAGGCATCTTTCAGTGTTGCGGAACCGCTGTGAACGGGGATAACTTCAGCGCCCATCAAACGCATACGGAAAACGTTAGGCGACTGACGTTCAACATCTTTCGCACCCATATAAATACGGCATTTCAGACCCAGCAATGCGCTGGCGAGAGCAGATGCAACCCCGTGCTGACCCGCGCCAGTTTCGGCGATAATTTCCGTTTTACCCATGCGCTTCGCCAGCAACGCCTGACCCAGCACCTGGTTGGTTTTGTGCGCGCCGCCGTGCAGTAAATCTTCACGCTTGAGATACAACGTTGTATTGGTGCCTTGAGTAATGTTCTGGCACTTGGTCAGTGCGGTTGGGCGACCCGCATAGTTTTTCAGCAGGTCTGTAAACTGCGCCTGAAATTCAGGATCTTTTTGCGCGCTGACAAAAGCTTCTTCCAGCTGGCGCAGGGCAGGCATCAGAATCTGTGGCACATACATACCGCCAAATTCGCCAAAGTACGGATTGAGTAATGTTGTCATGTCCTTTTCCTTAATATGCGCGCAGCGTCTGAAAGACCGAAGCCAGAAGACGTGCATCTTTGATGCCCGGCTGTGACTCTACGCCAGAATTGAAATCGAGACCGGCACAGCCGGTTTTTGCCGCGTCAACGCAGTTATCTGCGCCAAGTCCGCCTGCCAGTAAAACGTTATCCAGCGATTGTCCGCCTAAAAGTGACCAGTCAAAGCGTTGACCGCTGCCGCCCTGGCCGTTGTCGAAGACGTATTTATCGACATGCTGATAATCACGGGCTGGCAACGTCTCGCTGACGCTGAGCGCCTTCCAGATTTGTACCTGTGCGGGCAGTACCTCGCGCAGGGCGTCAACATAGGCCTGGTCTTCGTTACCGTGCAGTTGCACGGCAGCTAGTCCCAGCTCTGCCGCTGTTGCGCTCACGTCGGTAATATCTGAGTTGCGAAATACCCCGACGTATTGCAGCGGCGCGCCGGTCATGACCTCTCGCGCTTGTTCAACGTTGACCGCGCGCGGTGATGTGGGGACAAAAATCACGCCGCCGTAAATGGCACCCGCTTCGTATGCCGCGTTTGCATCCTGAGCCCGGGTTAAACCGCAGACTTTATTCTCGCCGAGCAGTACGCGACGCACGGCGGCGTGCAGATCATCATGCGACATCAGCGCGGAGCCAATCAGAAAACCGTTGGCGAAGTGGCTGAGCTCGCGCACCTGACCATAGGTGTTGATCCCGGACTCGCTGATGACGGTAACACCGTGACCTAGTCGCGGCGCCAGTTGACGGGTACGATTCAGATCAATCGACAGGTCGCGTAAATCACGGTTGTTGATACCAACGACTTTGGCGCCCAGTGCGATAGCACGCTCCAGCTCTTCTTCGTTGCTGACTTCGGTCAGTACGCCCATTTTCAGACTGTGGGCGACGGCGGCGAGTTGACGATATTGCTCATCATTGAGCACCGACAGCATCAATAAACAGGCGTCCGCCTGGTAGAAACGTGCCAGGTAAATCTGGTAAGGATCGATAATAAAGTCCTTGCACAGAATCGGCTGCGGTGCGATGCGGCTGACGATGGGCAGGAAATCAAAGCTCCCCTGGAAATACTTCTCATCGGTCAGTACAGAGATCGCGGAAGCATAATGTTTATAGACGCCAGCAATTTGTGCCGGGTCGAAATCATCACGGATCACGCCTTTTGATGGAGATGCCTTTTTGCACTCCAGAATAAAGGCGGTGCGCGCACCTTGCAGCGCATCGTAGAAATCACGTGAGCCAGGCTGAACATCATTTTGAAAGCTGGCCAGCGGTTGTTGCTGTTTACGGGCTTCTACCCAAATCGCCTTGTCTGCGACAATTTTCGCTAAAACGGTTTGCATCATTTACCCTCTTGCTGCCAGTGCAGTGACGCGGTCATAGGCCGCACCGCTACGCAGTACATTAATCACGGTTTGCGCATTGGCTTTTAAATCTTCTTCACCGTGCAGGCGCATTAACATGGCGACATTTGCGGCAACAGCAGCCTCATGAGCGGCTTCACCTTTACCTTGTAACAAGCGACTAAGAATGTCACGGTTTTCTTCCGGCGTGCCGCCAGCCAGCTGTTCCTGGTGGTAAGGCGTCAGACCAAAGTCTTCTGCCGTCAGTTGATAACTCTTGATTTCCCCATCGTGCAGCTCTGCCACAATGGTCGGCGCATGCAGCGAAACTTCGTCCATGCCACCACTGTGAACCACGGCTGCTCGTTGATATCCCAGCACGCGCAGCGTCTCGGCAATGGGTAGCACCAGTTTCGGGCTGTAAACGCCGATCAGCGCCAGCGGCGGATGCGCCGGGTTAATCAACGGGCCGAGCACGTTAAACAGCGTGCGGGTTTTCAACTGCTGGCGTACTGGCATGGCATGGCGAAAACCGGTGTGATATTTCGGCGCAAACAGGAAGCACACCCCGAGGTCGTCTAGCGCCTGACGGGATTTATCAGCGTTCATATCCAGATTGATGCCAAATGCCGCTAACAGATCCGAAGAGCCAGACTTGCTGGAGACGCTGCGGTTGCCGTGTTTGGCAACTTTCAGTCCGCAAGCCGCCGCAACAAAGGCGCTGGCGGTAGAAATATTGATACTGTTGCTGCCGTCACCGCCGGTACCGACAATATCGGCAAACAGATAATCAGGGCGCGGGAACGGGGCTGCGTTTTCCAGCAGCGCGGTTGCCGCACCGGCAATTTCATTCGGGTGTTCGCCACGAATTTTCATGCTTACCAGCGCCGCAGCCAGTTGTTCCGGTTTCAGTTCACCGCGTACCACGGCAGAGAACAGCTGGTGGCTTTCCTGCTGGGACAGCGTTTGGGCCTGATACAGTTTCTCCAGAATGGGTTGCAGCGTATTGGTTTGTTCAAGCTTCTGTTGCGCCCAGGCCAGCGTTTGTTCCAGCAATCGCGCGCCCTGGGTGGTCAGAATTGACTCCGGATGGAACTGGAAGCCGCAGACGCGATCGGTATCGTGACGTACCGCCATCACCATGCCGTTAAAGTGGGCGTTAATGGTCAATCCAGCAGGAACGTTGCTGCCAACCAGTGAATGATAGCGTGCCACCGGCAGCGGATTCGCCAGACCGGCAAACATCGCCTGACCGTCGTGTTCAATGCTGGACGCTTTGCCGTGCAGGATTTCTCCAGCCTGGCCCACATATCCGCCATAGGCCTCAACAATGGCCTGGTGCCCCAGACAAATACCGATGATTGGCAGCTTGCCGCGCAAACGGGTTAACAGCTCCGGCATGCAACCTGCTTCGCTTGGCGCACCTGGGCCTGGAGAGAGCATCAGCACCGGATTTTTCATCGTTGCTAAGCGGTCAATCAACGTCTGGGCCGGAATATGGTTGCGGTAAATCACCACGTTGTGACCATTAGTACGCAGCTGATCCGCCAGGTTATAGGTAAAAGAGTCGATATTATCGAGCAGCAGAATGTCAGCCATTAGAAGGTCTCCAGTGCGTGGTGCGCGGTGGCGATAGCACGCAGAACCGCGCGCGCTTTATTACGGGTTTCATCGGCTTCAGACTGCGGTACAGAATCCAGAACAATCCCGGCACCGGCTTGTACGGTGGCAATACCGTCTTCCACGAGGGCGGAGCGAATGACAATACAGGTATCCAGATCGCCATGCGCCGTGAAGTAACCTACCGCACCGCCGTAGCTGCCACGGCGACGACCCTCTGCCTCGGCGATAAGCTGCATGGCGCGAACTTTTGGCGCTCCGCTTAACGTGCCCATATTCATACAGGCGCGGTAAGCGTGCAGCACATCCAGATCGCTACGCAATTCGCCGACCACGCGCGAAACCAGGTGCATAACGAAGGAGTAACGATCGACCTTGGTGAGGTCAGCAACATAGCGGCTGCCAGGTGTACAGATGCGCGCCAGGTCGTTACGCGCAAGGTCAACCAGCATCAGGTGCTCAGAAAGCTCTTTATGGTCGGTACGCATCTCCAGCTCGATACGGCTGTCGAGATCGCGATCAAGCGAACCGTCCTCACGACGACCGCGCGGGCGAGTACCAGCAATCGGGTAGATCTCAATCTGGCGGCTGGTGGCATCGTATTTCAGCGAGCTTTCCGGGGAGGCGCCAAACAGCGTGAAATCGTTGTCCTGCATGAAAAACATGTATGGGCTGGGGTTACTTTTCTTCAGCACATAGTAGGCCGCCAGCGGAGATGGGCAGGGCAGCGAGAAACGGCGGGATGGCACCACCTGGAAAATTTCGCCCGCGCGAATCGCTTTTTGCATGCCACGAACTA
This sequence comes from Citrobacter sp. Cpo147, assembly GCF_030332405.1. NCBI lineage: Bacteria > Pseudomonadati > Pseudomonadota > Gammaproteobacteria > Enterobacterales > Enterobacteriaceae > Citrobacter > Citrobacter sp. Cpo147. The sequence continues at coordinate 10,309 of NZ_JAOWHX010000033.1, read as the reverse complement.
CGGCGCCAAACTCTTCATCGCTCTGATTGCACTCGCAGCGCATCTGCGGGACTTCAGTGACCGGCAATGGCGGCGCAGGCTCGGTAAGCTGCTGGCTCAACTGCGCCAGACGAGCGTTAAGACGCTGTTTTTCAGCATCATTGGGGGTAAAAATACTGGCCTGAATACGGGTGCTTTTTTTCTGGTGGTCGATAACCATCAGCGTTTCTGCCAGATAGAAGCAGTAGTCAGGGCAACGGTTGCCCGCTTCAAGCTGTGGCAACTCTTCAAAACCCGCAACCAGATCGTAAGAAAACAGACCGCCGAAGAACATCGCTTCACGTTCTTGCGCTGGAACATTAACCAGCTCCTGCAATAAGCGAAAAGCGTCAAATACGGAAAGAGAACATAAGCGGGCGTCTTCATCCAGCAGCGGGCTGACGGCGGGGAATCGCAGATGACGACCATTCGGCTGTTGTTCGTTCTCAACGCCAGCGGGCAGGGCAGCATCCAGCAGGGGCAGCAGCGATGCGCCGTTTGCGGACAACGCCTGAATAGTGACAGTGTCACCTAGAGCGGTAATGCGTAATGCGCTGTCGACCAGCAGCAGGCTCTTCAGATCGTCTTTGCTGTCGATATCTGCAGATTCCAGCAGCAGTGTTGCTGGACGTGCGCCACACACCTGATGAAACAGCGCCGTCGGATTCTCTCGGTAGGCGGCATCGCAGGCAAGCAGTTCGAGTGTCGGTTTTTGAGTTTGCATCGTTATTCTCATTAATTTTGTTCAAAAAAAAGCCCGCTCATTTGGCGGGCCGGGTATCTGGTTGCATATTGCAGACGTAAGACACTGCCCGAAATCAGGAAGTGCGCCACCAACCGTGCAGAACAAATGTTGCTTTCATCTCAGATACCTTCTTCATGTGAACTTGCGTACTAGTTAACTAGTTCAATGGAATAAAGTCAACACCTGATTTCAGTATATTTATCGAAACCGCTATGATGGGCGTGATACGACATTTATTGAAACGGGAGCCGCCTTGAGCGACACGAATTACGCAGTGATTTATGACCTGCACAGTCATACTACAGCCTCCGATGGGCGGTTAACGCCAGAAGCCTTAGTACACCGTGCGGTAGAGATGCGAGTCGGTACACTGGCGATCACCGATCATGACACCACGGCCGGCATTGCGGCGGCAAGAGAAGAAATTTCACGTTCAGGTTTAGCCTTAAATTTAATCCCTGGCGTCGAGATATCAACGGTCTGGGAAAACCATGAGATCCATATAGTGGGTCTGAACATTGATATCGCCCATCCCATGATGTGTGAGTTTCTGGCGCAACAAACGGAACGTCGTCAGCAGCGTGCGCGCCTGATTGCCGAACGACTCGACAAAGCGCATATCCCCGGCGCGTGGGAAGGGGCGTTACGCCTGGCTGATGGCGGGGCGGTTACGCGGGGCCATTTTGCGCGTTTCCTGATGGAATGCGGAAAAGCCACAACCATGGCGGATGTCTTTAAAAAATATCTTGCCCGTGGGAAAACCGGTTACGTTCCGCCACAGTGGTGTACAATAGAACAAGCTATTGATGTCATTCATCATTCTGGCGGTAAGGCTGTTCTGGCTCATCCTGGGCGGTACGATCTTAGCGCTAAGTGGCTGAAAAGACTGGTTGCGCATTTTGCTGAACATCGCGGCGACGCGATGGAAGTAGCACAGTGCCAGCAGTCTCCCAATGAACGCACCCATCTGGCGACGCTTGCGCGTTCGCATCAACTGTGGGCATCGCAAGGGTCTGATTTTCATTTACCCTGCCCATGGATTGAGTTGGGTCGTAAACTTTGGTTGCCCGCAGGCGTAGAAGGCGTCTGGCAACTTTGGGAGCAGCCCGAGATCACAGAGAGGAAAGTATGAGCCAGTTTTTTTATATTCATCCCGAAAACCCGCAGCAGCGACTGATCAATCAGGCCGTTGAAATCGTGCGTAAAGGTGGGGTGATCGTCTATCCAACCGATTCCGGCTATGCGTTGGGCTGCAAAATTGAAGATAAAGGCGCCATGGAGCGCATTTGCCGCATTCGTCACCTGCCGGACGGGCACAACTTTACGCTGATGTGCCGTGACTTGTCTGAACTGTCGACCTATTCGTTTGTCGACAACGTGGCCTTTCGTTTAATTAAAAACAACACGCCGGGTAACTACACCTTCATCCTGAAAGGAACGAAAGAAGTTCCGCGCCGTTTGTTGCAGGAAAAACGTAAGACCATCGGCCTGCGTGTGCCATCGAATCCGATTGCGCTGGCGCTGCTGGAAGCACTGGGTGAGCCGATGCTCTCTACATCGCTGATGCTGCCGGGCAGTGAATTTACTGAGTCAGACCCGGAAGAGATTAAAGACCGTCTGGAAAAACTGGTGGATTTGATTATCCACGGTGGCTATCTCGGTCAGCAGCCGACCACGGTCATCGATTTAACCGACGATTCCCCGGTGGTGTTACGTGAAGGCGTCGGCGACGTTAAACCTTTCTTATAAGGGCGCGAACCGCTATACTACGCGGCCTTAAAATGGCGCTGACTGGCGCCGTTGATTCTCCTGTTCGACGCCTGTGAAGGCGACATCTAAAGGAAGCTCTATGAGCGAAAAGTTACAAAAAGTGCTGGCGCGCGCTGGCCACGGTTCTCGCCGTGAAATCGAATCTATTATTGCCGCGGGTCGCGTGAGCGTTGATGGCAAAATTGCCACGCTCGGCGATCGCGTTGAAGTCACTCCGGGTCTGAAAATCCGTATCGACGGTCATCTGATTTCGGTTAAAGAGTCTGCGGAGCAAATCTGCCGCGTTCTGGCCTATTACAAGCCAGAAGGTGAACTGTGTACCCGTAACGACCCGGAAGGTCGTCCGACCGTGTTCGATCGTTTACCAAAACTGCGTGATGCGCGCTGGATTGCCGTAGGGCGTCTGGACGTGAATACCTGCGGTTTACTGCTGTTTACCACCGATGGTGAACTGGCTAACCGTCTGATGCACCCAAGCCGTGAAGTTGAACGTGAATATGCGGTACGTGTGTTTGGTCAGGTTGATGATGCAAAACTGCGCGATCTGAGTCGTGGCGTACAGCTGGAAGATGGTCCGGCGGCATTTAAAACGATCAAGTTCAGCGGTGGTGAAGGGATCAACCAGTGGTATAACGTCACGCTGACCGAAGGGCGTAACCGTGAAGTCCGTCGCCTGTGGGAAGCTGTAGGTGTGCAGGTAAGCCGTCTTATTCGTGTTCGTTACGGTGATATCCCGCTGCCGAAAGGCCTGCCGCGTGGTGGCTGGACCGAGCTTGACCTCGCGCAGACCAACTATCTGCGTGAACTGGTGGAGCTGAAGCCGGAAACGACATCTAAAGTTGCCGTCGAGAAAGATCGTCGTCGCATGAAGGCAAATCAGATCCGTCGTGCGGTGAAGCGCCACTCACAGGTCGGTAGCAGCCGTCGTCCGGGTGGCCGTAGCAACAACGGTTAATCATGACCAGGCCTGATAAGCAAAGCGCTATCAGGCGTTAGCGTGGAGCCGGATGCGGCGCAAGCGCCTTATCCGGCCTGGTGTCAGTAATCGATCCCTATCTGGGCCTTCACGCCCGCTTCAAACGCATGCTTGACCGGGCGCAGCTCGCTGACCGTATCCGCTAACTCCAGAATATCGCGATGACATCCACGGCCGGTGATAATCACCGTTTGATGGGCAGGGCGCGCGTTTAGGGCAGTGATGACCTCTTCAAGCGGCAGATAGTCGTATGCCACCATATAGGTCAGCTCGTCCAGCACCACCATATCCAGTTCATCGTCGGCCAGCATCCGCTTGCCGTGTTCCCACACGGCCATACAGGCCGCGGTGTCGGACTCACGGTTTTGCGTTTCCCAGGTAAATCCTGTTGCCATAACCTGAAACTCTACGCCGTGGGGTTCAAGTAAGTTACGTTCTCCGTTTGGCCACGTACCTTTAATAAATTGTACGACACCGACTTTTTTACCGTGGCCCACCGCGCGTGTGGCGGTACCGAATGCGGCGGTGGTTTTACCCTTACCATTTCCGGTGAACACGATGATGATCCCGCGCTCGTCCGTAGCGGCGGCAACGCGTGCGTCAACCCGATCTTTTACGCGCTGTTGACGTTGCTGATAGCGTTCTTCACTCATTGGGCAATTCCTGGTTTACGGCCCGGCTGGGCGTCAAAAGTCATACCGGTTTTACGGCGGCTGTCATCGCCCATCAGCCACAGGTAGAGCGGCATAATATCGGCGGGAGTTTTCAATTTTTGTGGATCTTCCGTGGGGAATGCGCTGGCTCGCATGCCAGTACGTGTTCCACCAGGATTGATACAGTTTACGCGCAGATGACGGTTTTGATACTCATCAGCCAGCACCTGCATCATCCCTTCGGTAGCAAATTTTGAGGTGGCATATGCTCCCCAATTGGCGCGTCCCTGGCGGCCGACGCTGGAAGAGGTAAAGACCAGCGATCCGGCATCGGATTTGAGTAACAACGGCAGCAATGCCTGAGTCAGCATAAAAGTAGCATTCACATTTACCTGCATTACATCCTGCCAGACCTGCGGGTTTTGTTCACTCATTGGGCAAATATCGCCGAGTAATCCGGCGTTATGCAGTACGCCATCCAGACGCGGGAAATGTGCGGCAATGCGCTGCGCAAGCTGGTGACATTCTTCAGAGGTACAGGTCAGTAAATCCAGTGTAAACCACTGTGGTTGTGTTCCGTTTTCATTGGCGATAGTGCGGGCAACCTGACGCAGTTTTTCTTCGTTACGCCCAAGCAGGATAACGGTCGCGCCATAGCGTGCATAGGTCTGCGCGGCTTCGCGTCCGATACCATCGCTGGCACCGGTGACAAGAATAATGCGGCCCTGTAAAAGGTCTTGTTTAGGTTGGTAATGCACGGCTACTCCTCGGCGACGCCCTGGCCATCTCGTTCGCAATAACTTTTGGGCTTTATGCCTTAAACCCTGTTCTTTTTCAATCAGCCAAAGGCAATAACACCGCAAAATGAACGCTTTGTCATGCTTTTTACTGATTCAGCACTGGATGTATGAAGCAAGACGAGGTGACACGCCTGTTGTACACTGAGCGGAAGTCGCGTTGTTTAACCAAGGTGGGTCTTGTGGAATTGTTGTCTGAATATGGGCTGTTTTTGGCAAAAATTGTCACTGTCGTGGTGGCTATTGCAGTGGTGGTGATGCTGATCGTAAACGCGACACAACGCAAACGTCAGCGTGGGGAATTGCGGGTTATTAACCTCAGCGATCAATATAAAGAGATGAAGGAAGATCTGTCGCTGGCCTTATTGGATGGGCATCAGCAAAAATTCTGGCATAAGGCGCAGAAAAAGAAACAGAAGCTGGAGGCGAAGGCCGCCAAGGCAAAAGCGAAACTGGGTGACAGCACGTCATCTGATAAACCTCGTGTATGGGTGCTTGATTTTAAAGGCAGTATGGATGCCCATGAAGTCAGCGCATTACGCGAAGAGGTGACGGCGGTGCTGGCGGTTGTTAAACCTCAGGATCAGGTGGTGGTTCGTCTGGAAAGCCCGGGTGGTGTGGTACATGGCTATGGCCTGGCAGCATCGCAATTGCAACGTCTGCGCGATAAGCAGATACCGCTAACCGTCACGGTGGATAAAGTCGCTGCGAGCGGCGGATATATGATGGCCTGCGTGGCAGATAAAATTGTCTCGGCGCCGTTTGCTATCGTCGGCTCAATTGGCGTGGTGGCGCAGATCCCGAACTTTAATCGCTTCCTGAAAGGGAAAGATATTGATATCGAACTGCACACCGCCGGACAGTACAAGCGTACGCTGACCTTACTCGGTGAAAACACGGAAGAAGGACGTCAGAAATTCCGCGAAGATCTGAACGAAACGCATCATCTGTTTAAAGACTTTGTGCATCGCATGCGTCCGACTCTGGACATTGAACAGGTTGCCACGGGTGAACACTGGTTTGGTCAACAGGCGCTGGCAAATGGGCTGGTGGATGAGATCAATACCAGCGATGAGGTGATCCTCGGGCTGATGGAAGGTCGTGAAGTGTTGAACGTTCGCTATCTGCAGCGTAAAAAGCTGATGGATCGTTTTACCGGTAGTGCGGCGGAGAGCGCCGATCGTTTGCTGATGCGCTGGTGGCAGCGGGGGCAGAAGCCACTGATGTAAAATTGTCATTGCCGGATAGCGCTGCTCACATATCCTATCCGGCCTACAAATATGCATCAATGTAGGCTGGATAAGGCGTTGCTGCCATCCGGCAAATTATTTCTCGTATTAATCGATCAAGTGATACTTTTCAGAAAGTACGTGCGCCAGGTGTTTAAACATATTAAACACAGCCGTACTTTTGGGCGTTGGTAGCCCTTGCTCGTCTAAAAAGTAATCTCCGCTGAAAACCAGCACGCCGTTTCGCTGCGTAACGCCGGTGGCGACAATCCCCGCCAGCGTGTCCTCATGCTCACGAATGATTTTGTTGGCTTCAATCAGCAGTGTTTCGCGATCGATGGGTTGAGTGTCTTTATGCATGATTTACTCCTTAAACAAGGACATTAGTCTACGCTGAGCCCGCCTTATGGGCAAATATTCCCTGACATAAATGAAGGTTTTACGACAGTGTTACAACTGGCGAGATTTGTTTTTGCATGCTAATAAAGTTGCGTAACGCATTTTATCAGGTACAGTGTGACGCTTTCGTCAATCTGGCAACAGATTTGCTTGACATTCGACCAATACTTCGTCGTGCTAGAGCGTTTGTGAGCAAAAAAGCCTGTTAACTCAGTTACATGAGAGTTACATTACAAGCGCAAATCAGTTTAAGGGGTTGATATCCGCCGACGCAGAGACCATATCGATGTCTCGTCGCCAGTGGAAGGTGAATCAACGTGCGACGCATTCTGGAAGAATCAAATTAGGTAAAGGTGAATATGGGTAAAGCTCTTGTCATCGTTGAGTCCCCGGCAAAAGCCAAAACGATCAACAAGTATCTGGGTAATGACTACGTGGTGAAATCCAGCGTCGGTCATATCCGTGATTTGCCGACCAGTGGCTCAGCAACTAAAAAGAGCGCCGACTCAACCTCCACCAAAACGGCTAAAAAGCCCAAAAAGGATGAACGTGGCGCTCTCGTCAACCGTATGGGTGTTGACCCGTGGCACAACTGGGATGCGCGCTATGAAGTGCTGCCTGGTAAAGAGAAAGTTGTTTCTGAACTGAAGCAACTGGCTGAAAAAGCCGACCACATCTATCTCGCAACCGACCTTGACCGCGAAGGGGAAGCCATTGCATGGCACCTGCGGGAAGTCATCGGTGGCGACGACACTCGCTACAGTCGCGTGGTGTTTAACGAAATTACCAAAAATGCTATTCGCCAGGCGTTTGAAAAACCGGGCGAGTTGAACATCGATCGTGTTAATGCGCAACAGGCGCGCCGCTTTATGGACCGTGTTGTGGGCTATATGGTGTCGCCACTGCTGTGGAAAAAAATTGCGCGTGGTCTGTCTGCCGGTCGCGTACAGTCTGTGGCTGTGCGTCTGGTGGTTGAGCGTGAACGCGAAATCAAAGCATTTGTTCCAGAAGAGTTCTGGGAAATTGATGCTAACACGACCACGCCGGGCGGTGACGCGTTGCCGCTTGAAGTGACGCATCAAAATGATAAACCGTTCCGTCCTGTAAATCGGGAACAAACGCTTGCCGCTGTTAGCCTGTTGGAAAAAGCGCGCTATAGCGTCCTGGAACGTGAAGATAAACCGACCAGCAGCAAGCCGAGCGCACCGTTCATTACCTCCACGCTACAGCAGGCTGCGAGCACGCGTCTGGGCTTTGGTGTGAAGAAAACCATGATGATGGCGCAGCGCTTGTATGAAGCGGGTTACATCACTTACATGCGTACTGACTCAACCAACCTGAGCCAGGATGCTGTCACCATGGTTCGCGATTACATCAGTGATAATTTTGGCAAAAAATATTTGCCGGAGAGCGCGAACCAGTACGCCAGCAAAGAGAACTCGCAGGAAGCACACGAAGCTATCCGTCCTTCTGATGTCGCCGTACTGGCGGAATCGCTGAAAGATATGGAGGCCGATGCGCAAAAACTGTATCAGCTGATCTGGCGCCAGTTTGTTGCTTGTCAGATGACGCCGGCGAAATATGACTCCACCACCCTGACCGTGGGGGCGGGTGATTTCCGTCTGAAAGCGCGCGGTCGTATTCTGCGCTTCGATGGTTGGACCAAAGTGATGCCCGCGCTGCGTAAGGGCGATGAAGATCGCATCCTACCGGCGGTGGACAAAGGCGATACCTTGACGCTTATCGAGCTGACACCTGCGCAGCACTTCACCAAGCCGCCAGCACGCTTCAGTGAAGCTTCGCTGGTTAAAGAGCTTGAAAAGCGTGGCATTGGTCGTCCATCCACCTATGCGTCGATCATCTCTACGATTCAGGATCGCGGTTATGTTCGCGTTGAAAACCGTCGCTTCTACGCTGAAAAAATGGGTGAAATCGTCACCGATCGTCTGGAAGAAAATTTCCGTGAACTGATGAACTACGATTTTACCGCGCAGATGGAAGACAGCCTCGACCAGGTGGCGAATCACGAAGCCGAATGGAAGGGCGTACTCGACAACTTCTTCACTGATTTTACTCAGCAGCTGGATAAAGCCGAGAAAGATCCTGAAGAGGGCGGTATGCGTCCGAACCAGATGGTACTGACCAGCATTGATTGCCCGACCTGCGGGCGCAAGATGGGTATTCGTACCGCCAGCACTGGCGTTTTCCTCGGTTGCTCCGGCTACGCACTTTCCCCGAAAGAGCGTTGCAAAACCACCATCAACCTGGTGCCGGAAAACGAAGTATTGAATGTGCTTGAAGGCGATGACGCGGAAACGAACGCATTGCGCGCCAAACGCCGCTGCCAGAAGTGCGGTACGGCAATGGACAGTTATCTCATCGATCCTAAGCGTAAATTGCATGTGTGTGGTAATAACCCAACCTGCGACGGCTACGAGATCGAAGAGGGTGAATTCCGTATCAAGGGTTATGACGGTCCTATCGTAGAGTGCGAAAAATGTGGTTCTGAAATGCACCTGAAAATGGGACGTTTCGGCAAGTACATGGCGTGTACCAACGACGAGTGTAAAAACACCCGTAAGATCCTGCGTAACGGTGAAGTTGCTCCGCCGAAAGAAGATCCGGTTCCGCTGCCGGAACTGCCGTGTGAAAAATCTGACGCGTATTTCGTGTTACGTGATGGTGCTGCAGGTATCTTCCTGGCGGCCAATACGTTCCCGAAATCACGTGAGACTCGTGCGCCGTTGGTGGAAGAGTTGTATCGCTTCCGCGATCGCCTGCCGGAAAAACTGCGTTATCTGGCAGACGCACCGCAAACTGACCCGGATGGTAACAAGTCCATGGTTCGTTTCAGCCGTAAAACCAAGCAGCAATACGTTGCCGCTGAGAAAGACGGTAAGGCGACGGGCTGGTCCGCGTTCTTCGTTGACGGCAAATGGGTAGAAGGGAAGAAATAACAGCATTCTGGCTGAGTTCCTCCTCAAAGGGTCGCGTAAGCGGCCCTTTTTGTTGTGCACAGAAAACCCCCAGCTAGGCTGGGGGTTCCGGAAAGCTTTCAGCTTTGGGCCAGTTATTAAAACCCCTTTTGATTTGTTAAAACACCTTGCGGTCTGGCAACTGCAAGGGTTAAACAAGAAATCAAAAGGGGGTCCCAATGGGGGACGAAAAGAGCTTAGCGCACACCCGATGGAACTGTAAATATCACATAGTTTTTGCGCCCAAATACCGAAGACAAGCATTCTACGGGGAGAAACGTAGGGCGATAGGCAGCATATTAAGAAAGCTGTGTGAGTGGAAAAACGTGCGGATCCTGGAAGCGGAATGCTGTGCAGATCATATCCATATGCTTGTGGAAATCCCGCCCAAAATGAGCGTATCCGGTTTTATGGGTTATCTGAAAGGTAAAAGCAGTCTGATGTTGTATGAGCAGTTTGGTGATATGAAGTTTAAATACAGGAACAGGGAGTTCTGGTGTCGTGGGTATTACGTAGATACGGTGGGTAAGAACACAGCAAGGATACAGGAATACATAAAGCACCAGCTTGCAGAGGATAAAATGGGCGAGCAGTTATCGATCCCTTATCCGGGTAGCCCGTTTACGGGCCGTAAGTAACGAAGTCTGATGCAAATGTCAGATCGTATGCGCCTGTTAGGGCGCGGCTGGTAACAGAGCCTTATAGGCGCATCAGAAAAACCTCCGGCTATGCCGGAGGATATTTATT
>NZ_JAOWHX010000032.1:0-112248 GCF_030332405.1 Citrobacter sp. Cpo147 | reverse complement strand
AAAAACCCGCACGCCGGAAGACCAAGGGTTCCTGTCCAACGTTAATCGGGGCAGGGTGAGTCGACCCCTAAGGCGAGGCCGAAAGGCGTAGTCGATGGGAAACAGGTTAATATTCCTGTACTTGGTGTTACTGCGAAGGGGGGACGGAGAAGGCTATGTTAGCCGGGCGACGGTTGTCCCGGTTTAAGCATGTAGGCGGGAAGTTTAGGTAAATCCGGACTTCTTTTAACGCTGAGGTGTGATGACGAGGCACTACGGTGCTGAAGTAACAAATGCCCTGCTTCCAGGAAAAGCCTCTAAGCATCAGGTAACACGAAATCGTACCCCAAACCGACACAGGTGGTCAGGTAGAGAATACCAAGGCGCTTGAGAGAACTCGGGTGAAGGAACTAGGCAAAATGGTGCCGTAACTTCGGGAGAAGGCACGCTGATATGTAGGTGAAGTGATTTACTCATGGAGCTGAAATCAGTCGAAGATACCAGCTGGCTGCAACTGTTTATTAAAAACACAGCACTGTGCAAACACGAAAGTGGACGTATACGGTGTGACGCCTGCCCGGTGCCGGAAGGTTAATTGATGGGGTTATCCGTAAGGAGAAGCTCTTGATCGAAGCCCCGGTAAACGGCGGCCGTAACTATAACGGTCCTAAGGTAGCGAAATTCCTTGTCGGGTAAGTTCCGACCTGCACGAATGGCGTAATGATGGCCAGGCTGTCTCCACCCGAGACTCAGTGAAATTGAACTCGCTGTGAAGATGCAGTGTACCCGCGGCAAGACGGAAAGACCCCGTGAACCTTTACTATAGCTTGACACTGAACACTGGTCCTTGATGTGTAGGATAGGTGGGAGGCTTTGAAGTGTGGACGCCAGTCTGCATGGAGCCATCCTTGAAATACCACCCTTTAATGGCTGGTGTTCTAACGTAGACCCGTGATCCGGGTTGCGGACAGTGTCTGGTGGGTAGTTTGACTGGGGCGGTCTCCTCCTAAAGAGTAACGGAGGAGCACGAAGGTTAGCTAATCCTGGTCGGACATCAGGAGGTTAGTGCAAAGGCATAAGCTAGCTTGACTGCGAGAGTGACGGCTCGAGCAGGTGCGAAAGCAGGTCTTAGTGATCCGGTGGTTCTGAATGGAAGGGCCATCGCTCAACGGATAAAAGGTACTCCGGGGATAACAGGCTGATACCGCCCAAGAGTTCATATCGACGGCGGTGTTTGGCACCTCGATGTCGGCTCATCACATCCTGGGGCTGAAGTAGGTCCCAAGGGTATGGCTGTTCGCCATTTAAAGTGGTACGCGAGCTGGGTTTAGAACGTCGTGAGACAGTTCGGTCCCTATCTGCCGTGGGCGCTGGAGAATTGAGGGGGGCTGCTCCTAGTACGAGAGGACCGGAGTGGACGCATCACTGGTGTTCGGGTTGTCATGCCAATGGCATTGCCCGGTAGCTAAATGCGGAAGAGATAAGTGCTGAAAGCATCTAAGCACGAAACTTGCCCCGAGATGAGTTCTCCCTGACTCCTTGAGAGTCCTGAAGGAACGTTGAAGACGACGACGTTGATAGGTCGGGTGTGTAAGTGTAGCGATACATTGAGCTAACCGATACTAATGAACCGTGAGGCTTAACCTTACAACGCCGAAGATGTTTTGGCGAAAGACAGAGACAATATTCAGCCTGATTACAGATTAGATTGACATGCAAAAGCGTGTTGATAAACAGAATTTGCCTGGCGGCTGTAGCGCGGTGGTCCCACCTGACCCCATGCCGAACTCAGAAGTGAAACGCCGTAGCGCCGATGGTAGTGTGGGGTCTCCCCATGCGAGAGTAGGGAACTGCCAGGCATTAATTAAAGTGAAGAAGCCCATCCTGCCGGATGGGCTTTTTTGCGTCTGTGCGGGATGAAAACCGCCGGATGCGGCGTGCCGCCTTATCCGGCCTGCAGGGGCCGGGCTGAACGTATTTTGTAGGCCTGATAAGCGCAGCGCATCAGGCGCATCACAACACCACGGTTACCATCTTATCCATTGCGTAACAAAATCAGCAAGTTGCTGTATATCGTTGATGTCTAACAATGGAACATCCACCGCCAGCGGAACATCACTGGCAACCGCGATAACATATTCGTCTATCGCCAATTCTTCAGGACTATGCCCGCAACCGTCGCGAAAAAGCACGATCTTAGCGACAGGTTCATGCTTAAACCCTTCAACCAGCACTAGATCCAACGTCGCTGCATCCATCCGGCTTACCAGATACGCTAAATCCAGTTCGGGCTCTTCCGGTGTTTCTACCATTAATGCCCAACGTTGCTGGCTGGCGACCAGCGTTTGTGCTGCACCGGCTTTGCGCAGTTCATAACTATCTTTACCGGGCTTGTCGACATCCATATTGTGATGAGTATGTTTAATCAATCCGGGACGTATACCTCTGGCACGTAGTTCCGGGATCAACTTTTTGAGCAGCGTGGTTTTTCCCGTGCCGCTCCATGCCGCAATGGCGAGTAATGGGATCATGATTTTTCCTGCCATTTTGCGAGCTCTTCGGGGGTATTCACGTTTACGAACGCATCTTTATGATCGCTGAAATCGACAGCATGACCGCCAGCCAGACGCATAAAGACCATGACACGTCGTTCACCGGACTGAAGATAATCCTGCAGCAAAGGCTGCATAGAGCGGTGCATCAGCGCAATGGTTGGGTGATCTCTTTCCCCATCATGCACCCAGACAACGGGTGCATCTTTACGTTGCTCTTTTAGACGAGCGACCAGATCGTGAGGAATATAGGGCATATCGCACGGGCAAAACAGAAACCACTCCCCCGTTTGCTGCAGGAATACCGATAGCATCCCGGCCAGTGGGCCAGGGAAATCGGCCAAGGAATCGGGAATAACTTTCAGGCCGCTTTGCTGGTATATATCCCGGTGGCGATTGGCATTAACCACCACGGTTTCGACCTGCAAAGCGAGAATGTCGGCCACATGCCGCCAAAGAGGTTTACCGTCCAGTTCAAGCAGACCTTTATCGGTTCCACCCATCCGTCTGGCCTTACCGCCAGCCAGCACAACCCCTGTTATTGCACTATCCAGAATCACTGATATCGCCTCTTTTAATGTGGGATTGACCCTGCTAACGTATCTGTATTGAGCCTAAGGAGCACAACCATGAAATGTAAACGTCTGAATGAAGTTATTGAACTCCTCCAGCCAGCCTGGCAGAAGGAACCCGATCTTAACCTGATGCAATTTTTGCAGAAACTGGCGCAAGAGTCAGGTTTTGACGGCGAACTGGCGGATTTAACTGATGACATTCTGATCTATCACCTGAAAATGCGAGACTCAGCGAAGGATGCTGTCATTCCAGGTATTCAGAAAGATTATGAAGAAGATTTTAAAACCGCACTACTCCGCGCTCGTGGTGTAATTAAAGAGTAAAAGCTTGTAATCGCCGCCACCGAAAGCGCTGCGAAATGATATCCTGAATCATTCGTAGTATTTTCCGGATGATTGGATGAACGACAACGCTTTTAATTTCCAGACGCTACACCCGGATACCATCATGGATGCACTGTTTGAGCAGGGGATCCGGGTGGATTCCGGGCTTACCCCGCTTAACAGCTATGAAAACCGTGTCTATCAATTCCAGGACGAAGACCGTCGACGCTTTGTCGTTAAGTTTTATCGCCCTGAACGTTGGTCTGTCGATCAGATCCAGGAAGAGCACCAGTTTGCTCTGGAACTGGTAAGCGATGAAGTCCCGGTAGCTGCGCCGTTGGTACTGAACGGCCAAACGCTGTTAAGCCACCAGGGTTTCCATTATGCGATCTTCCCCAGCGTCGGTGGGCGCCAGTTTGAGGCCGACAACATCGATCAAATGGAGGCGGTCGGGCGCTATCTCGGGCGTATGCACCAGACCGGATCCAAGTGTACTTTTGCCTTCCGACCGACGATTGGCCTTGAAGAATACCTGACTGAGCCGCGTAAAGTTTTTGAACACGCACAGCTTATCCCATCAGGGCAAAAAGCGGCTTTCCTGAAGGCAACGGATGCGCTTATCGCGGTGGTTACCGATCGCTGGCATACGCGTTTTACTACGTTACGCCTGCACGGTGATTGTCATGCCGGTAATATTCTGTGGCGCGATGGCCCGATGTTTGTCGATTTAGATGATGCCCGCAATGGTCCGGCTATTCAGGATTTATGGATGCTCCTCAATGGTGATAAAGCTGAACAACGCATGCAGCTAGAAACCATTATCGAGGCTTATGAAGAGTTTAGTGAGTTCGACACGGCGGAAATCGGACTGATAGAGCCTTTACGCGCTATGCGTTTAGTTTATTATCTTGCCTGGCTGATTCGACGTTGGGCTGACCCTGCGTTCCCAAAAAACTTCCCGTGGTTAACCGGGGAAGATTACTGGCATCGTCAGACCGCAACCTTTATTGAGCAGGCAAAAATTCTGCAAGAGCCCCCCTTACAATTAACGCCAATGTATTAATCGGAGAAACTTGAACATGAAAAAAATATGGCTGGCGCTGGCTGGTATGGTCTTAGCTTTTAGCGCATCTGCAGCGCAGTTCCAGGATGGTAAACAATACATCACCCTGGAGAAGCCTGTTGCGGGTGAACCGCAAGTGTTGGAGTTCTTCTCCTTCTACTGCCCGCACTGCTATCAGTTTGAAGAAGTGCTTCATGTATCTGATAACGTGAAGAAAAAACTGCCGGAAGGCACCAAGATGACCAAATACCACGTCGAGTTTCTCGGGCCTTTGGGCAAAGATCTGACGCAGGCATGGGCGGTTGCAATGGCGCTGGGCGTTGAAGATCAGGTCACTGTTCCGCTGTTTGAAGGGGTTCAGAAAACCCAGACCGTTCAGTCTGTTGCTGATATCCGTAAAGTGTTTGTCGATGCGGGTATTAAAGGCGAAGACTATGATGCGGCATGGAACAGCTTCGTAGTGAAATCTCTCGTGGCACAGCAGGAAAAAGCAGCGGCTGATTTACAGCTGCAGGGCGTTCCGGCGATGTTCGTGAATGGTAAATATCAGGTAAATCCGCAAGGCATGGATACCAGCAGCATGGATATCTTTGTACAACAGTATGCGGATACCGTGAAATACCTGGTCGGTCAGAAGTAAAAGCAAAAGCCGGTCACTGACCGGCTTTTTTATTTTGAGGCTTTAATCGCGTCGAGCTGCGCGTCTTTCTCACTCCACAGCGTATTCAACCACAGCTGAAAGCGGCGCTTGAATGCCTTATCGTTCACGTAATCACCGTGTAACTCTTCATGGATTGGCTCCAGATTCACCCGCACGACAATCCGCGTTAGCTTACCGCTCAGCATATCGTAGAACGGTCGGCTACTGTTTTCCGGATAGCACAACGTGACGTTCAACATTTTATCGAACTGTGACCCCAGTACGTTCAATGCCATTGCAATACCTGCCGCTTTAGGAGGGAGCAGGTTTTGATAAGGAGAGCGGGTTTGCTCACGTTTATCTTTGGTAAAGCGTGAACCTTCGACAAAATTCACAATGGTTGTCGGGTGTACGCGAAACTTCTCGCAGGAACGACGCGTTGTTTCGACATCTTTACCACGGCGTTCCGGATGGCGAAGCAGATAGCCACGTGAATAGCGTTTCATAAACGGCATATCCAGCGCCCAGCAGGCCAGGCCAATAAAGGGCACCCAGGCCAACTGCTGCTTGAGGAAATATTTATTCATCGGGATGTGCTTACGGAACAGAACGCAAAGCACAACGATATCGGCCCAGCTGTAATGATTACAAATGAGCAGATACCAGTTTTTCTTGCTAAGACCTTCCAGCCCTTCAACATCCCACTTCAGCCGCGGATTAAGGTGCAGCAGTAGCGCCAGACCTTCACACCAGCAGTACATCATGAAATTACAGAAGACGGAAACCTTGCGCCAGACGACAGGAATGGGCAAAAGGAGTTTCACAACCCCGGCAAGGATGATCGGCACAGAACAAAAAATCGTGACCAATATGGTCAACACGATACTCAGCAACAGCGTTATCGCAGCGAGTATTCTCGTCATAATTAAATTATTCAAAAGGTTAGCCATAGACAGTGCGCGAAAGAGGCGCAAGGGGCTGATTTTATCAGAAAACGAACCAAATGATGGATCTTCCCTGAATAGAAAAAAAGAGAATATCTATCCACATCAGGATATAAGCTGTAAAAATGGAATAAAATGCCGTGAGTTTATTTAACCAATTGAAATTATTGTATAAATATAATGGAGCATTAATTGCCTTGCTATATTTAAAGAGCTGAAAATTATTTATTCACAAAGTTATCCACAGCTGTCTTTGCGAGCAAAGCAGAAGATCTGCAAAAGTTTTTCGACAAATGCGGCGAAAAACTCATGTTTTCATCCTGTCTGTGGCATCCTTTACCCATAATCTGATAAACAGGCACGGACATTATGGTTCAGATCCCAGAAAACCCACTTATCCTTGTAGATGGCTCATCTTACCTGTATCGCGCATACCACGCGTTCCCACCGCTGACTAACAGCGCAGGAGAACCTACGGGCGCGATGTACGGTGTCCTCAACATGCTGCGTAGCTTGATTCTGCAATATCAACCAACCCATGCAGCGGTGGTATTCGACGCCAAGGGTAAAACCTTCCGTGATGAATTATTCGAACATTATAAGTCTCACCGCCCACCGATGCCGGACGATCTGCGTGCGCAGATTGAACCTCTGCATGCGATGGTAAAGGCGATGGGGCTGCCACTGTTGGCTGTTTCTGGCGTGGAGGCGGACGATGTTATCGGTACGCTGGCGCGGGAAGCAGAGAAGATCGGTCGCCCGGTGCTGATTAGCACCGGTGATAAAGATATGGCTCAGTTAGTGACGCCGAATATCACCCTTATCAACACCATGACCAATACGATCCTCGGCCCGGATGAAGTTGTGAATAAGTACGGCGTCCCGCCGGAACTGATCATCGATTTCCTGGCGCTGATGGGGGATTCCTCAGATAACATTCCTGGCGTTCCAGGCGTAGGCGAAAAAACCGCTCAGGCACTGCTGCAGGGGCTGGGTGGGCTGGATACCCTCTATGCCGAATCAGACAAAATAGCGGGGCTGACCTTCCGTGGTGCGAAAACCATGGCGGGCAAACTTGAGCAGAACAAAGAGGTGGCGTACCTCTCTTATCAATTGGCTACCATCAAAACGGATGTTGAGCTGGAATTGACCTGTGAGCAGCTTGAAGTGCGTCAGCCCGCTGCAGAAGAACTGCTTGGCCTGTTTAAACAGTATGAATTTAAACGTTGGGTTACCGACGTTGAAGCGGGTAAATGGCTACAGGCTAAAGGGACGAAGCCGGCGGCAAAACCGCAAGAAACTATTGTCGTCGATGAAACGCCTGAGGAGCCGGCCACGGTTCTTTCGTACGATAACTATGTGACGATTCTGGACGAAGCGACGCTGGAAGCGTGGATCGCTAAGCTGAAAAAAGCACCTGTCTTTGCCTTCGATACTGAAACTGACAGCCTGGACAACATTTCCGCGAATCTGGTTGGCCTGTCTTTTGCCATTGAACCGGGTGTGGCGGCGTATGTTCCTGTTGCCCACGATTACCTGGATGCCCCTGACCAGATCGCGCGCGACCGCGCGCTGGAGCTGCTAAAGCCGCTGCTGGAAGATGAGAACGCGCACAAAGTCGGGCAAAACCTGAAGTACGATCGCGGCATCCTGGCGAACTATGGCATCGAGCTGCGCGGCATCACTTTTGACACCATGCTCGAATCCTACATTCTTAACAGCGTCGCTGGACGACACGATATGGACAGCCTGTCGGACCGCTGGCTGAAACATAAGACCATCACCTTTGAAGAGATTGCTGGAAAAGGCAAAAACCAGCTGACCTTTAACCAGATAGCACTGGAAGAGGCTGGTCGTTACGCTGCGGAAGACGCCGACGTTACGTTACAGCTGCATCTGAAGATGTGGCCAGAATTGCAGCAGCATAAAGGGCCGTTGAACGTCTTTGAAAATATCGATATGCCGCTGGTGCCGGTTTTGTCTCGCGTTGAGCGCAACGGTGTGAAAATCGATCCGGCTGTTCTGCACAAGCATTCAGAAGAGCTGACGCTGCGTTTGAATGAGCTGGAGCAAAAAGCGCACGAGATCGCCGGAGAAGCGTTTAACCTCTCTTCCACCAAGCAACTGCAAACTATCCTGTTTGAAAAGCAGGGTATTAAGCCGTTGAAGAAAACCCCTGGCGGCGCGCCATCAACGTCAGAAGAGGTACTGGAAGAGCTCGCGCTGGATTATCCATTGCCGAAGGTGATCCTGGAATATCGTGGTTTAGCAAAACTGAAGTCGACCTATACGGATAAGCTTCCGTTGATGATTAACAAGAAAACCGGGCGCGTGCATACCTCCTACCATCAGGCAGTTACCGCCACCGGGCGCTTGTCTTCAACGGATCCAAACCTGCAAAACATCCCGGTACGGAATGACGAAGGTCGTCGTATTCGTCAGGCGTTCATTGCGCCAGAAGACTACGTGATTGTCTCTGCGGACTACTCACAGATTGAACTGCGTATTATGGCGCACCTTTCACGTGATAAAGGTCTGCTTACCGCGTTTGCCGAAGGGAAAGATATTCACCGCGCAACGGCGGCAGAAGTTTTTGGTTTACCGCTTGATGCTGTGACCAGCGAGCAACGCCGCAGCGCGAAAGCCATCAACTTCGGTTTGATCTACGGGATGAGCGCCTTTGGTCTGGCGCGTCAGTTGAATATTCCGCGCAAAGAAGCACAGAAGTACATGGATCTCTACTTTGAACGCTACCCAGGTGTGTTGGAATACATGGAACGTACCCGCGCGCAGGCGAAAGAGCAAGGCTATGTAGAAACGCTGGAAGGTCGCCGTCTCTATTTACCGGATATTAAATCCAGTAATGGTGCTCGTCGCGCTGGTGCTGAACGTGCGGCCATTAACGCCCCGATGCAGGGAACTGCCGCAGATATTATCAAGCGAGCCATGATTGCTGTGGATGGATGGCTGCAAACCGAGCAACCGCGCGTGCGCATGATCATGCAGGTACACGATGAACTGGTGTTTGAAGTGCACAAAGATGATCTGGAAAGCGTCTCTAAAAAGATCCACCAACTGATGGAAAACGAGACCCAGATTGACGTGCCGTTGCTGGTGGAAGTCGGGAGTGGTGAAAACTGGGATCAGGCGCACTAAGGGTTTACTTAATAACGCCCCTTTTTCGTAACTAAGCAACATAAGAGAGAGCTTTTTGTGATGTCCATTAGAATTCCCTATGTAAGGAATGAAAAAAAATTACAAAAAGTGCTTTCTGAGCTGCTCAAAAAAGAGTAAAGTTATTCTCGTAGGGTACAGAGGTAAGATGTTCTATCTTTCAGACCTTTTACTTCACGTAATCGGATTTGGCTGAATATTTTAGCCGCCCCAGTCAGTAATGACTGGGGCGTTTTTTATTGTGCGAAAGAAAAAGTTTTGCACATGCTGTAGGCCGGATAAAACGCGCTACGGCGCCATCCGGCATATCGGTGGGTTATTCCCCGTCCTGCTCCTCTTCAACCGGTGCCAGTTCACTAAACCAGCTATCCAGTTTTTGCCGCAGTTTGTCCACACCCAGTTTTTTCAGCGATGAAAATGCTTCTACCTGCACGTCACCGTTAAATGCCAGTACGGCTTCACGTACCATATTCAGCTGCGCTTTGCGTGCACCGCTGGCCAGCTTATCTGCTTTAGTCAGCAGTACCAGAACCTGAACGTTGCTCTCAACTGCCCACAGGATCATCTGTTGATCGAGATCTTTTAACGGGTGACGAATATCCATCAGCACTACCAGACCTTGCAGGCTCTGACGCTTTTCCAGATATTCAGCCAGCGCGCGCTGCCATTTACGCTTCATCTCTTCCGGAACTTCGGCATAACCGTATCCTGGTAAATCGACCAGGCGTTTGCCGTCAACGACTTCAAACAGGTTGATGAGCTGAGTACGACCCGGCGTTTTAGATGTACGCGCCAGACCTTTTTGATTCGTCAGGGTATTTAGCGCACTGGATTTGCCTGCGTTGGAACGGCCAGCAAAAGCCACTTCGATACCGGTATCGGAAGGTAAGTGGCGAATATCAGGCGCACTCATCACAAAGTGCGTCTGTTGATAATTCAAGTTAGTCAAAGCAGTCCTCTCCATCAATCAGGGCTTTGCAGCGATTATACCTGAACCCCAGCAAAAGGCTGGTTTTTCGACGAGTGGGCTGTGTAAGTAAAAACCCCGCGCTTTGTGAGACATTGCCGACAGTTTCTATACGAGATGACAGAGTAAAAAATGACAGAACTAAAATAAATCATATGGTTACATTTGGGCGCTATTCTTAAAATCAGAAATTGTTACCCAGGTTACTTGTACGTTTAAACCAAAACGGTAAAGTAGCGTCCATAGCGAGGAAGCTGAAAGGATAGATGACTCAGGATGAGGGTCAGGAGCGCCAGGAGGCGAAGACACAGGATTGTCAGGAAGACAAACGTCCGGAGACGTTAGTAAAAGGAAATGGAAACAACACGGAATGTTACAGGCTAAGGGAAAAACAGGGTGTGTTGATAGCCAACAGGGATTGTAGAGCCCGTAAGGGTTGAGAGTCAGGAAAAAAGGCGACAGATTACTCTGTCGCCTTTTTTCTTTATTTCTGCTAGATTCCGGCGCAATTATATACTGAATAAAAACAGCCAAAGACGAATCATGATGAAACCAACTTCTACACCACGCGGTAAAGGTCCTGCAAAAGCGCGTCGTAAAACACGCGAAGAAATTAACCAGGAAGCTCGCGACCGTAAGCGCCAGAAAAAACACCGTGGTCATGCGGCAGGTAGCCGTGCGTCCGGTAGCGAAGGCGCATCTGGTGGCGGAAACCAAAATAAGCAAAAAGATCCTCGTATTGGCAGCAAAACCCCCATTCCATTGGGCGTGACCGAAAAAGTCACCAAACAGCACAAACCGAAGAGTGAGAAACCTATGCTTTCACCACAGGCTGAGTTGGATTTACTGGAAACGGATGAGCGCCTGGATGCGCTGCTGGAGCGTCTTGAAGCAGGAGAAACCCTGAGCGCGGAAGATCAGTCCTGGGTTGATGCCAAGCTGGATCGCATCGATGAGCTGATGCAAAAGCTGGGTCTTTCTTACGATGACGAGGAAGAAGAGGAAGAAGAAGAAAAGCAGGAAGACATGATGCGCCTGCTGAAAGGCGGAAACTAACGGTTTTACACCGTGGGTCTTCCCGTCCTGCTTATAACCCTTCCGGTTATATGTTATCTGGTGTGGTTATTCGTTAAACTACAGCGGTTGTCGCGGCGACAGAAGTGGCTGCGCAACCGACTTATCACCCGTACTGGGGTTAAGTCGGTACGCCGTACCCGCCAGAGACGCCATCGGAAGGAGTGAGCATGTCAGAGCAGTTAATAGACTGGGACCTGGCCCTGATCCAGAAATATAACTATTCCGGGCCACGATATACCTCGTACCCGACCGCGCTGGAGTTTTCTGAAGACTACGGCACTGAGGCATTTCTAAAGGCCGTGGCGCGTTATCCTGAGCGTCCTCTCTCGCTGTACGTTCACATCCCGTTCTGCCACAAGCTGTGCTACTTCTGCGGCTGTAACAAGGTCGTGACTCGTCAGCAGCATAAAGCCGATCAATACCTCGATGTCTTAGAACAAGAAATTATTCATCGCGCACCGCTGTTTGCCGGACGTCATGTCAGTCAACTGCACTGGGGCGGCGGCACGCCAACGTATCTGAATAAAGCGCAAATCAGCCGTTTGATGTCGCTGCTACGTGGCAACTTTAACTTTAACGACGACGCCGAAATTTCGATCGAAGTGGATCCGCGTGAAATTGAGCTGGATGTGCTCGATCATTTACGCGCTGAAGGTTTTAACCGCCTGAGCATGGGGGTGCAGGACTTCAATAAAGAAGTTCAGCGCCTGGTGAACCGTGAGCAGGATGAGGAGTTTATCTTTGCGCTGCTGAATCATGCGCGTGAGATTGGCTTTACCTCAACGAACATCGATCTGATTTATGGTTTGCCAAAACAGACGCCGGAAAGTTTCGCCTTCACCCTGAAACGCGTTGCTGAGCTGAATCCAGACCGATTGAGCGTCTTTAACTACGCGCACCTGCCGACGCTGTTTGCCGCTCAGCGCAAAATTAAAGATGCCGACCTGCCCAGCGCGCAGCAGAAGCTGGATATCCTGCAGGAAACCATCTCTTCACTGACCGAAACTGGCTATCAGTTCATTGGTATGGATCACTTTGCCCGCCCGGATGATGAGCTGGCGATTGCTCAACGCAAGGGTGTGCTGCATCGTAATTTCCAGGGTTATACCACCCAGGGTGATACCGATCTGCTGGGAATGGGCGTGTCAGCCATCAGTATGATTGGTGACAACTACGCGCAAAACCAGAAAGAGCTGAAGCGCTATTATCAGCAGGTAGACGAGCAGGGGGACGCGCTGTGGCGCGGAATTGCCCTGACCCGCGATGACTGCATTCGTCGTGATGTTATTAAGCTCCTGATCTGCAACTTCCGCCTCGACTATGCCTCTGTGGAACAGCAATGGGATCTGAACTTCGCTGACTATTTTGCCGAAGACCTGAAACTGCTGGCACCGCTGGCGAAGGATGGGCTGGTGGATGTCGATGAGAAGGGGATTCAGGTCACGCCGAAGGGCCGTCTGCTGATCCGTAATATTTGCATGTGCTTCGATGCGTATCTGCGCCAGAAAGCGCGGATGCAGCAATTCTCACGGGTGATTTAACGCTTTTCCGGATGGCGCTTCGCTTACCGTGCCTACGAAAATCTTAATACGTAGGTCGGGTAAGCGAAGCGCCACCCGGCGAACCCGCTAGCTGAACAGCCCAACCAGCGCCGCGCACAATACTGCGGCAACCGCAGTTTGTGGCGTATGGCTTTCGACTGCACCGCTCGACAGCAGATTAATGATTGATTCCAGCATGATGACTTCCCCCCCGTTTTCCGGGCACGATCATACTTAACTCATCGGAACAGTAAAGCGCAAAATAGCAGCTATTTGCGCTCAATTATTAATCTTTACACAGTGACGATATGTCACTCCATTCCGAGTTCTTTTAGCTTACGCGTCAAGGTATTACGACCCCAGCCGAGCAAGCGTGCCGCTTCCTGTTTATGCCCCTGAGTATGACGGAGCGCGGTAGTCAACAGCGTGCGCTCCATCTCCGGTTGGGCCTCGGAAAGCAAGTTTTGATGGCCGGAGCGTAATGCCCGATCTGCCCACTGTGCCAATAGCGTTGCCCAACTATCCGGCTGCATATGGGACGGTGCGTCTGGCACGGAGGTTTCAAACAGCTCGGTTGGTAAGTCCTGAATCAGTACTTCCTGCCCGGCGGCCATTACGGTTAACCAGCGGCAGGTGTTCTCAAGCTGACGCACGTTACCTGGCCAGGCCAGACGGGTGAGCGCAGCCTCAGTTTCCGGGTGTAATTGTTTGGCTTCCACCCCCAGTTCGCGGGCGGCCTCCTGCAGGAAATGACGCGCCAGGCGGGGGATATCCTCCCGACGTTCACGCAGCGGTGGCAGATGTACCCGAATGACGTTCAGCCGATGGAATAAGTCCTCACGGAATTTGCCTTCCTGCACGCGTAGTTCAAGATTCTGGTGCGTGGCGGCGATAATGCGTACATCTACCTTTACGGGCGCGTAACCGCCAACGCGGTAAAACTGTCCATCGGCTAATACGCGCAATAAACGCGTTTGCACGTCCAGCGGCATATCGCCAATTTCATCGAGGAACAGCGTACCGCCGTCTGCCTGTTCAAAGCGCCCCTGACGAATGGTATTCGCCCCGGTAAACGCGCCTTTCTCATGACCAAACAGCTCAGATTCGATCAAATCTTTCGGAATAGCCGCCATGTTCAGCGCGATAAACGGCGCTTTGACGCGCGGGCTATGACGGTGCAACGCATGGGCGACCAGCTCTTTACCGGTCCCTGACTCTCCGTTTATCAATACGCTGATTGACGATCGGGACAGACGTCCAATAATGCGAAAGACATCCTGCATTGCCGGCGCTTCGCCGATGATGTCGGTTGTGGGGCCGTTAATCTGAACATTGCGCGGCTGCTGCTGTTCCTGATAATGGCTGATGGCGCGCTCGACCAGCGCCACGGCTTCATCAATATCAAAAGGTTTAGGCAGATAATCAAACGCCCCTTGCTGATAGGCGCTGACGGCGGCATCCAGATCGGAGTGCGCGGTCATTATGATGACCGGAAGCATCGGATGCCGCTGTTTAATCTGTTTTAACAGCGTCAGGCCGTCCATACCCGGCATACGGATATCCGACAACAGCACGTCCGGCGTTTTGCTGGCCAGCGCGTCCAGTACCTCTTTACCGCTTTCAAATGTGGTACAGCTTAGCCCTGCCCCTGCGAGCGCACGTTCAAGCACCCAACGGATGGAACTATCGTCATCAACGACCCAGACTATTCCTCGTTGCATAAACGTCACCTTATTTCCTGATAGGCAGGTAAACCGAGAACTCGGTATGACCCGGCCAACTGGTAAATTCAATTTTGCCGGAATGTTGATCAATCAAATTACGGGCGATAGATAATCCAAGGCCGGTACCGCCTTCGCGACCGCTAACCATTGGGTAGAACAGCGTATCCTGCAAATGCGAGGGAATACCTGGACCGTTATCCTCTACATCAATTCGTGCCGCCAGACGGTAACGCATGCCGTGTAGCGTGAGCTGAAACGCGGTGCGGGTGCGCAGAATGATCTCGCCGCCTTCCGGTCCCAGCGCCTGCAAAGCATTGCGTACGATGTTCAGCAAAACCTGCTCGATCTGGTCCGGGTCGTGCAGTAACTCAGGCAGACTTGGGTCGTAATCCCGGATTAGCGTGACGTTTTCCGGCAGCTCCATCGAGACCAGCGCCACCACGCGTTCCGCCACTTTGTGAATACTTTCCGTGATGTGCATTCCCGGCTGTTGTGGCCCCAGCAGACGGTCGACCAGATTACGCAGGCGGTCCGCCTGTTCAATAATGACTTTGGTATATTCGGTCAGCGCCGGGTCCGGAAGTGCTTTGCTGAGAAGTTGCGCCGCGCCGCGTAATCCGCCCAGCGGGTTTTTAATTTCATGTGCCAGACCACGCACCAGATCGCGGGCGGCAATCTGCTGGGCGTGCTGGAGCTGTTCCTGACTCAGACGGCGCTGGTTATCCATAGGGGCCATCTCCAGCAAGATAAGGCCATCAGGCAGCCTCTGAGCGGTCACAGAGAGGATATGTGAGTGGCTGTCTATCACCAGCGTCACTTCGTTATCCGTAAAGCCCTGGCCTGCTTCCAGGCTCTCTCGCATCAGTCCGATGTTTAAGGAGAAATAACTCAACAGATCGGGAAGCGGTGTACCAAATAGTTTGCGGGAGCTTTGGGCGAGCAGCTGTTGCGCCGCCGGGTTGGCGTAATGTACAGCCAGCTCATCGTCGACTAGTAAGATGCTGTTGATTAAAGAATTGAGGATCTGCCCAGCATCGGGCAGCGTGCCGGTTGCCATTCAGCAGTCTCCTGAAAAGTGTTGCACCAATTTAGTGCATTATAGCGTTTTACATCAAAAAAGCGCGAAAAAGCAGGTTGTTAGTGGAGAAAAAAGCCCATCCTGGGATGGGCTACAGATGACTGGCAAACATAGATGCCGGATGGCGGCTTTGCCTTATCCGGCCTACAAGGTAATGTTACCCTCCAGGCCTGATAAGTTTGCTCCATCAGGCGTCCTATCATTCGCCATCGATCTCAAGCCTGCCTGAGCAGGCTAAAAGTTCCACGGCAACTCAAACGATTAAACGCTGTAGTACAGCTCAAACTCTACCGGGTGCGGAGTCATACGCACGCGGTCATCTTCTTCGCGACGCAGCGCAATGTACGCATCGATCGCTTCATTAGTGAACACGCCGCCTGCGGTCAGGAACTCGCGGTCCAGATCCAGTTCTTTCAGTGCTTCTTCCAGAGAACCAGCAACCTGTGGGATCTCTTTCGCTTCTTCCGGCGGCAGGTCGTACAGGTTTTTGTCCATTGCTTCGCCCGGGTGGATCTTGTTCTTAATACCGTCAAGACCAGCCATCAGCAACGCTGCGAAGCACAGGTACGGGTTAGCAGCCGGGTCCGGGAAACGCACTTCGATACGACGAGCTTTCGGAGAAGCAACTACCGGGATACGGATAGACGCAGAACGGTTACGGGCAGAGTAAGCCAGCATGACCGGCGCTTCGTAACCCGGGACCAGACGCTTGTAGGAGTTGGTGGTCGGGTTAGCCAGGGCGTTGATCGCTTTAGCGTGTTTGATTACGCCACCGATGTAGTACAGCGCCTGCTCAGACAGACCTGCATATTTGTCACCGGAGAACAGGTTTACGCCGTTCTTGGACAGGGACATGTGGCAGTGCATGCCGGAACCGTTATCGCCAAACATTGGTTTTGGCATAAAGGTTGCGGTTTTACCGAAACGGTGAGCGACGTTGTGAACGACATATTTGTAGATCTGAATTTCGTCCGCTTTTTTGGTCATGGTGTTAAAGCGGGTCGCGATTTCGTTCTGACCAGCAGTCGCCACTTCGTGGTGATGCGCTTCAACAACCAGGCCCATTTCTTCCATGATCAGACACATGGTAGAACGGATATCCTGAGAAGAATCTACCGGAGGAACCGGGAAGTAACCGCCTTTCACGCCTGGACGGTGACCTTTGTTACCACCTTCGTATTTGGTGGAGGAGTTCCATGCGCCTTCGATGTCATCGATAGCCACGTGGGAACCGGAAATAGATGCGCCGAAACGGATGTCGTCAAACAGGAAGAACTCTGGCTCTGGCCCGAACAGAACGGTGTCTGCGATGCCGGTAGAACGCAGATACTCTTCAGCACGTTTAGCAATGGAGCGCGGGTCACGGTCATAGCCCTGCAGCGTACCTGGTTCCAGGATATCGCAACGGATGATCAGGGTAGACTCTTCAAAGAACGGGTCGATGAGAGCAGTAGACGCATCTGGCATCAGAACCATGTCTGATTCGTTAATGCCTTTCCAGCCACCGATTGAGGAGCCGTCAAACATTTTGCCTTCTTCAAAGAATTCGGCATTTACCTGATGAGCAGGAATAGTGACGTGCTGTTCTTTGCCTTTGGTATCAGTGAAGCGTAAATCAACAAACTTCACTTCGTGCTCGTTCAGCATCGTCAAAACGTGTTCAGCGGACATACTTACTCTCCCGGATTGGTCATTGTCGTCGTGGTAACGAAGTCTTCAATTCTGCAAAAATTGGCCGTGTCGCCATAAAAAATATAAAGCGAAATCTGTGCCAACTTTTAAATTGCCCCTAAAAGGCGTTATCATGCGCACCATCGTGCAAAGGGGCTGCACCATGAAGGTTGTATTGCACCATTATAGTGCTTTAATGTGAACATTAAGCACCATATTGGTGCAAAGCATGTCAGATTACCCCTTTTAACGCTCCGTGAATGTGATCACAAAGAAACTCTGCAATACTTGTTTGCGGAGGATGTTTGTGATCCTGTTTTGTACTGCGATTAATCCGTGTACAATAACGCGCTATTTCTAAAATGCCTGAGGCAAAGTTGTGATCGAAAATTTGCGTAACATCGCCATCATCGCGCACGTAGACCATGGTAAAACGACCCTGGTAGACAAGCTGCTCCAACAATCCGGTACGTTCGATGCACGTGCTGAAACCCAAGAGCGCGTGATGGACTCCAACGATTTGGAGAAAGAGCGTGGGATTACCATCCTCGCTAAAAACACCGCTATCAAATGGAATGACTACCGTATCAACATCGTTGATACCCCGGGGCACGCCGACTTCGGTGGTGAAGTTGAACGTGTAATGTCCATGGTCGACTCTGTGCTGCTGGTGGTGGATGCAATGGACGGTCCGATGCCGCAGACGCGCTTCGTGACCAAAAAAGCCTTTGCCCATGGCCTGAAGCCAATTGTTGTTATCAACAAAGTTGACCGTCCTGGTGCGCGTCCTGACTGGGTTGTTGATCAGGTATTTGACCTGTTCGTTAACCTCGACGCTACCGACGAGCAGCTGGACTTCCCGATCGTTTACGCTTCTGCGCTGAACGGTATCGCGGGTCTGGATCACGAAGACATGGCTGAAGACATGACTCCGCTGTATCAGACTATCGTTGATCGTGTACCGGCTCCGAATGTA
Organism: Citrobacter sp. Cpo147; assembly: GCF_030332405.1. Taxonomy (NCBI): domain Bacteria; kingdom Pseudomonadati; phylum Pseudomonadota; class Gammaproteobacteria; order Enterobacterales; family Enterobacteriaceae; genus Citrobacter; species Citrobacter sp. Cpo147. Next base: position 93,963 of record NZ_JAOWHX010000032.1, on the reverse strand, counting down.
GATCTTGATGGCCCGCTGCAGATGCAAATCTCTCAGCTGGACTACAACAACTACGTTGGCGTAATCGGTATCGGCCGTATCAAACGCGGTAAAGTTAAACCGAACCAGCAGATCACTATCATTGATAGCGAAGGCAAAACCCGTAACGGTAAAGTCGGTAAAGTTCTGACCCATCTGGGTCTGGAACGTATCGAGAGTGATATTGCCGAAGCAGGCGATATCATCGCGATCACCGGTCTGGGCGAACTGAACATCTCCGACACCATCTGCGACCCGCAGAATGTTGAAGCGCTGCCAGCTCTGTCCGTTGATGAACCGACCGTAACCATGTTCTTCTGCGTAAACACCTCTCCATTCTGCGGTAAAGAAGGTAAATATGTTACCTCTCGTCAGATCCTTGACCGCCTGAACAAAGAGCTGGTGCACAACGTTGCGCTGCGCGTTGAAGAAACCGAAGATGCGGATGCGTTCCGTGTATCCGGTCGTGGTGAACTGCACCTGTCTGTTCTGATCGAAAACATGCGTCGTGAAGGTTTCGAAATGGCGGTTTCCCGTCCGAAAGTAATCTTCCGCGAAATCGACGGCCGTAAACAAGAGCCGTTCGAAAACGTAACGCTGGACGTTGAAGAGCAGCATCAGGGTTCTGTGATGCAGGCTCTGGGTGAGCGTAAAGGCGACCTGAAAAACATGAATCCAGATGGCAAAGGCCGCGTACGTCTTGACTACGTGATCCCAAGCCGTGGTCTGATCGGCTTCCGTTCAGAATTCATGACCATGACCTCCGGTACCGGTCTGCTGTACTCCACTTTCAGCCACTACGACGATGTTCGTGCGGGTGATGTGGGTCAGCGTCAGAACGGCGTACTGATCTCCAACGGCCAGGGTAAAGCAGTTGCGTTCGCACTGTTCAGCCTGCAGGACCGCGGTAAGCTGTTCCTGGGTCACGGTGCTGAAGTTTACGAAGGCCAGATCATCGGTATTCACAGCCGCTCTAACGACCTGACTGTAAACTGCCTGACCGGTAAGAAACTGACCAACATGCGTGCGTCCGGTACTGACGAAGCAACGGTTCTGGTTCCGCCTGTTAAGATGACTCTGGAGCAGGCTCTGGAATTCATCGATGACGACGAACTGGTAGAAGTTACCCCAACCTCTATCCGTATCCGTAAGCGTCACCTGACTGAAAACGATCGTCGCCGTGCAATGCGTGGCGCGAAAGAAGAGTAATTAACACTCTTTTTCAGGTAAGCACAAAAAAGCCGCTGATTATCAGCGGCTTTTTTTATCCCGGAAGAATTAGAAGAAATACTTAGCCCCGACACGAATTTGATTTTGTTCGCGGTGATAAGGTTCTACATTGCGATCTAACCAGCGTAGTTCCAGGTAGGGTAACCAGTGTTCATTGATACGATACTTGAAGGTATTCGTAATCTCCCAGTGATGATCTTTTCCGTTACTGCTATTGAAGTCATTCACTCGAATAAAATAGTGCGGCTCAAAGGTATAGGAAAATTTATCGGTGATAGTAAAATTCCAGTAGTTGCCTATTTCATAGGTATCATTATTGTCCTGGTCACCGTTTAGATCGGTTGAGCTGTAGTTATTATGGTTATATCGGTTACGCACGGTAAGATTAAACCATGGGGTAAATTTATAGTTAACATCCAGATAAGCCGCACCACCGGAACCCGCACTCTTATCATTTATCAACCCACCTGGCTGGATAGTTAATTTATCTGTCGGTTTAAATAACGGATACCAGCCCTCTATTTCATTATAGCCGTGTTTTAACTCATCCTTGCGTTGCATGGTGTAGGTGTTGGTGAGCATGATACCCGCGCCCATATCGGAGTTATAGCCAACGCGCATCATCACTTCTATCTGATCTGACGCCAGATTATATGCCTCGCGGTTCTCGACATAGGCACCCGCAAAAACAGAGGTAGAAGCAACCGAAGATAAGAGAATTATTGTTGTTAACTTTTTCATAATAAATCCATTTTTTAAGCGTAGGGAGGCCGCCATCCATTAAGATGGAATAGGCGGCTATTATTTTTATACGTTTACAGCAGAGGTATTATTTTTAGTGGTAACAGGATTCGATAGAGTATTGTTTTTCTTCCGTTGGCTGATTTCCTCAATAATAAAAGCAAAGCGAGTTTCGTTGAGCTTATAAAATAAACCCATTGTGAATGCAGCGATAATGGCCAGCCCACAAGGCCAGAGGAAAATAAGCTGACGCAGGCCGAGCAAAGTTGCATCGCTTTGGGTTATGTTGGGGATATAACCGATTTGCGTCAGCATGATGCCCGGCAGGAAACCAGCGAGCGCAGCGGAAATTTTGCGCGAAAAGGTATAACCCGTATACACCGAACCTTCCGCGCGGATCCCTGTTTTCCATTCGCCATAATCGACCGTATCCGGAACCAGCGCCCAGTTCAGGCTGTTAACAAAAGCGGTTCCGAAGAAGGCCATACAGGAGAATGTCACGAACAAAAATGATGTGCTGCCCCAGAAAAAGTTCAGTACATCGCCGATAGCCCATAATGCCAGACCGCCGAGGTAAACCTGCTTTTTACCGAAGCGTTTCACCGCAGCGGGAACCAGCAGCACCCCAACCAGAATGCATCCCATGCTGAAGAACCCCATCCACGACAGCAGATGAATATCATTGAGCACGTACTGGGTGTAGTACACCTGGATTGCCAGCTTGATGTTGAATGCCGCTAGCGTGCATAAGTTGGCGACACACAGCACCAGCAGGGGAGGGTTACGGAAAATGGCACAGAACGATTTGAGAATGCTGGGCTTATGGTGATCCGGCACGATTTCAATGTAGCGTTCCTTCACTCCGCTGAAACACCACCACATGCTGAACAGCCCGCAGACTGAAAAGATCAGTGCGGCGATCAGATAACCCAGCGAGGATGAACTGACAAATAGCGCTTGAATCGGCATAAAGCCAACGGTGCACAGTAACAGACCAACGGTAGCGCCGCCCTGACGCCAGGCGGCGAGCTGAGCGCGTTCATGCGGGTTTTTAGTGATCGCAGGCACCATCGCGCCGTAGGAGCAGTTCATCAGGCTATAGAACAGACCGAATAGCATAAACAATACTGTCGCCAGCCCAGTTTTTACCGTTAGCGTAAAATCTGTCGCCAAAAACTGCGCGCTGGCAACAACTGCGACAGGAAATGACGCATACAAAATAAAAGGTCTGAATTTACCTTTTGCGCCAATATTACGCCTTGAGTCCAGCAATACACCGGTCAACATATCAGTGAAGGCGGTGAAGAACTTCGCCACCAGAAAGATAATCCCACCGTAATACGCCGGCATCCCTAGTTCATCGGTATAAAATTTAAGCAGATACAGTGTGCCGATACACAGCATCAAATTTGAGCCGAAGTCACCCACTCCGTAGGCGAATTTTTCACGCAGGCTCAGTTTTAGCGTTAGCGGATCATGAAAAGACATAATCGCTCCTCAATAGCGCCCCGTAGAGCGCTATTAATTATTATTATCAAACGGGTTGTTTACGCGCTTCTATCTCTTCAACGATGCGGACATACATCTTCTCGTTAAGGTTGTAGAAACAGCCCATAGCCACAATGGTGATCACCGCTAAAGCGCAGGGATAAATAAAGATCAACTGACGCAAACCTTCGACCGTACTTGCTGATTGCACCACGTTGGGAACGTAGCCGATTTGCGTCAGCATCCAGCCGGGGAAGAATCCCGCCAGCGCTTGTGAAACTTTACGAAAGAAGGTGAAACCGGTGTATACCGTGCCTTCAGAGCGTACGCCGGTTCGCCATTCGCCATATTCCACCGTATCGGAGACCAGCGCCCAGTTCAGGCTGTTAACGAATGCTGAGCCGAAGAACGCCAGGCAGGAGAAGGCGACAAAGCTGACGGAACCGCCACCAAAGAAGTAGTTAAGCAAATCCCCCGCGACCCAAATTAGCAAACCGCCAATGTAGACTTTTTTCTTGCCGAAACGTCTAACCATTCCAGGCATCAAGAAGACGCCGATGAAGATACAGCCCATGCTGAAAAAGCCCATCCAGGAAAGGAGAATTGGGTCATTCAGTACGTACTGGGTGTAATAGACCTGAATTGCCAACTTAACGTTAAATGCGCCAAGCGTACAAAGGTTGGCAACGCACAGAATAAACAAAGGGCGGTTACCGGCGATGGCGCGGAAGGATTGCAATAATCCCGGTTTTTGCGCGGCATCCACGGGTTTCACTTCCACGTAGCGTTCTTTTACCCCGGCATAGCACAGCCACATAAACAGCAGGCCAAACAGCGAGAACAACGTGGCGGCGAAGATATAACCCAGCTGTGAATTGCCTTCGATCAAGTTCATTACCGGTACAAAGCCGACTGTACATAGCAACAAACCCAAGGTTGCGCCCCCTTGTCGCCAGGCTGCCAGTGAAGCGCGCTCGTCCGGATTTTTCGTAATCGCGGGAACCATTGCACCATAGGAGCAGTTCATCATGCTGAAGAACAGTCCGTACAGCATAAACAGCACCGTTGCCATCACCGTTTTACCGGTTACTTCAAACGGTGTACCGACAAAGTTGGCAATCGCCAGCAACGTAACTGGAAATGCGGCGTAAAGAACGAACGGACGGAATTTCCCTTTCGGGCCGATTTTGCGGCGGGAATCGAGCATAATCCCGGTGCCCATATCGGTAAACGCGGTAAAAAATTTGGCGATAAGGAAAATGATGCCGCCATAAGTTCCTGGTAAACCAAGGACATCGGTATAAAACTTGAGTAAATAGAGGGTACCAATGTCCAACAGGATATTGGAGCCTAAATCACCCATCCCATAGGCGAGTTTTTCTTTGAACGGCAAGCGTAGGGTTGCCGGATTAGAGGAAGTCTGACTCATTATTATTCTCCATGTGCCCGCGAGTTTCCCCGCGGGCGAGCCGTGTTAGATATTGCGTAAGGTGGCAAACAGTGACGCCCATTCACTCTTCGCGCGATAAAACACCGGAGGCTTGCCGATAGGCGCATCTACGGTAATTTCACCGCCCTGGTAAGTTTCCCCAGTCCAGACGTTTACCCAGCTATCCTCTGGCAGATACAGCGTCCAGTTTTGCTGGCCCTGTTCGTGAACCGGCGCGACCAGCAAATCTTGTCCCAGCAGATACTGATATTTCAGGGTATAGGTCCGAGCATCGTCTTCGTAATGCAGGAACAGCGGGCGCATCACCGGCAGACCGATAGCGCTGTTTTGCGCGACAGCCTGTTTTAGATACGGTTTCAGGGTGGTAAAGACGGTGGTCATACGGGCAAAGTGGGCGATGGTTTCAGCATCACCATCAAACTGCCAGTTATCGCCAGGGCGGTTACCTTCGTGGGTGCGCATCATCGGCGTGAAGGCACTGAAGTCACACCAGCGCAACAGCAGCTCTTTGCTGCGTTTCATGTCAAACAGGGTGGTGTAGCCGCCGATATCGCTGTGGTGCAGACCGTGACCGGTCATCGCCAGCGACAGCGCCGCAGGAACGACGGAAGCCAGACCGTCGTCGAGGCTCCAGTCAACGTTCTGATCGCCTGCCCACATCATGGTGGAGTACTTCTGGCTGCCGGTGTAGCCCGCACGCATAAAGAACAGGATCTCGCCGAGTTTGCCGGTCTCCTGTAACGCTTCGTAGTTGCATTTCGCCCACAGTGCGGGCCAGGCGTTATGCATAATTTCAGCGCTGACGCCGTTGTGCAGATACGTATCGGTTGGCAGATATTCGCCAAAGTCGGCCATCCAACCGCCGCAGCCCAGCTCAATCATGTTCTTTTTGATGACTTCTTTGAACCAGTTGTAGGCTTCGGGGTTGGTCAGATCGACCACACCGCCGTAAAACTCGCCGAACTCAACCAAATAGTCAGCGCCTGAGGCATCTTTCGCCAGATAACCGCGAGCGGCAGCTTCGGCACAGAGATCTTTATCGCTGGCGACGTATGGGTTGATGTAGGAGAGAAACTGCACGCCTTCTTCTTTCCACTGCTTAATACGGTTATCCAACTGCGGATAGTTTTCGCTGTTCCACTTCCAGTTCCACATCACGCGCTTGCCAAAGGAGGTCATGCGGATCCCGGACCAATCCTGCGCCCAGATGCCGTTTACTTTCACGCCTGCGTTACGCATGGTGTCCAGTTTGTTCTGGCAAATCTCAGTACCGCCCTGAATACCGAGCGTGACGCCGTCGTATATCCAGTCCGGCAGCTCCGGCTGGCGACCTAACAGCGCGGTCAGTTTTTCCAGCAGGGAAATATACGTGTCGGCGCACTCAAAGCACAGGGTGGTTTTGTCTTCCCACAGCGCCAGCTCGTGATACTCCGGTGCGCTGAAGTCGAAATTCATATAGCAACTGTTATCAACGTGGCAGTAGTACTTCTGTGTGCTGACGAAGGTCGGCTGCGGGAAGAAGGTCCAGTAGTAGTCTCCGCCGGCATTTTCTTTGCAGTCAGCCTGCCAGGTGACATAGCTGTTTTTGTTACGGCCCACGCCCTGTTCGCTGGTCCACAGTGGGAAGGGTTTTCCGCGCAAATCGAAGTAAGAGAATTGTTCACCGCAGCCGTAAATATGATCGTCCGGGTTGGCTGCCAGACGCAGCCAGATGCGGTTATGGCTGAGATCATCGTTGTGCAGGTCCAGCTTCAGGCGGCCCTGTTCATCGGTAGAGATGTGCAGCGTGGCGTTGATGGTATTACCGCGGCTGAAATGTACCAGCCAGCCATCAGGTGACTCGCTAACCGTGGCGTCGGTCAGAGCAATCTTCTCATTGAGCTTGTCTTTGATGCTGAAGTTGCCGCGAAACATGTCAATGTCGGCAACGCCAGCGCCGATCCATAGACAAGGGGTTTCTGTGCTGTGACGTAAAATCAGGCGCTGGTGGTACGTTAAAGCAAATCCATCAGGTAGTGATGTGAGTTCTAAGGCGGTTGACCGTTGTTGTAGCGAATTCATTATCGTCTCCGTAAAAATAGGGTAATTCGGTAATTTGTCGGAAATCTGTTATTCACTGCCGATTAAAAAATGCATTTGATGTGTTTCTCCGGGCGCGAGATGAATCAGGCTAATTCCGGAGTTAAAGGCGTCTGGCGGGCAGGTCATCGGTTCAACCGCAAGGCCACGCCGTGCTAATTTTTCGCCGGTGTACACCTGTAGCCAGGGCTGGTGGCTGCGTAAAAAAGTGGACATGTTTTGCGATGGACTGGTTATCCTGACTTCCCACTCAGCGTCAGGTGGCATGGTCCTGAACGTATGATCGATAGTGGTCTGCGCAATGCGTCGCTGCGTTGTGAAATCCCGTTCATCGCATGTTTCTTCACTCGCTGGGAGTGTTAATTCACAGTCATCGATAGGGTGCTGATTGCAGGTCAGGTAGGGGTGTGCTCCCGCGCCATAGGGTGCAATTTCGTCACCCACATTCTGTGTCCGAATAATGACGTGCAATCCGCTGTCTGCCTCCAGTCGGTAAATCACCTCTGAAACCAGCGCAAAGGGATAGCCATAAGAGGGCGGAAGAAAAATCGTCAACGACACTTCCGTGTTCGACAGTTGATTAATCTGCCAGTCCCGCCAGGCCAGCAATCCATGGATGGCGGTATGTGAAACAGGGTCGTTAACGGCAAGTTGGAAGGTCTTGCCGTTATGTTGATAGCAGCCATTTGCAACGCGGTTTGGCCAGGGAACCAGCACTTTTCCTAAATGTGCCAGCGGCATCTCTTCCGGCTTATGTGGAATCACAATGTGACGCCCACGGTGCGTCAATTCTGCTAGTCCAGCACCAACCGTGACGATTTTCGCCTGGAAGTTTCCGGCTTGAAGATGAATGGTTTTTCCACCGTTATGCATGGCTGCTCACCTTGTTACTTATTTAGCGTTGATATCCAGCAGACCGGCAGCCACTGCCGGAGCAAGGCCCGGAGCCAGCGGTAGACGCGGGATCACCAGGCAGTGCAGCAGGTGATAAATGTCCTGCTTACCGTCCCAGACTTTGGTCGTCACCTTGTTATCGGTATCCAGTTCCTGCCACCATGAACCGGTCTCGTAGTCCATCAGATATGTGATGCAGTAATCCCACCACTTCTGGTACCAGGCTTCGTACTGGCTGTCGCCGGTGAGGGTATACAAGGCATAGGCGGTACCCATGGCTTCGACTATCGGCCAACGCACTCTTTCGCGAACTATGGGTTTACCATCCCAGTCCACCGAATAGACAAAACCATCTGCACCGTCTGGTGCCCAGGCATCACGGATGGTGGCGTGGAACAAGCCTTTGGCATCTTCCAGCAGCCAGGCGGGAGGCGTTTCGAAGCGGGCTTCCAGTGCGGCATGCAGATGCAGCATCAGGCGACCCCATTCGATCCAGTGGCCCGGCGTGCCGCCGTAAGCGCGGAAACGGTGAGCTGGGTTATCCTTGTTGTAATCGCGGATTGGGTTCCACTGTGAATCGAAGTGTTCGTTAACGCGATACTCCCCGCTGCGGGCTACGTCGTGAATAATCACCGATGCAATTCGCAGTGCGCGATCGAGCCATTTACGGTCATGGGTAACGTCATACACGATCAGGAAAGCCTCGACCGCGTGCATGTTGGCGTTACCGCCGCGGTAATCTTCCGTCTGGCTGAAAGCTTCGTCCCAGGATTCCAGGCACATCTGCTCTTCTTCACTCCAGAAGTACTTTTCAATCACGTCGATAGCGTCATCCAACAATTGCCTGGCCTGCGGATGACCGGTGGTGACCGCACTTGCCGCACCGAGCAAAACAAAGAAATGCTGATAGCCCTGTTTGGAGGCGTCCATAACGCCTTCGTCATTTACGCAGGCGTACCAACCGCCGTAGCGAGTGTCGCGCAGCGCGCCATTCAGTGCTTTAATGCCATGATCGACTAGCTGATATGCGCCAGGACGACCCATTGACGCGGCAACGGAGTAGACGTGCAGCATGCGGGCGGTGATCCACAGATGTGTCCCCATATCTGCTCTGACCTGACCACTGTTTCCCAGCCAGCCAAATCCGGTGGGTACCGCCGCATTCTTACCAAAGTTAAAGATGCGGTCGGTTTCCTGCTCCAGCCAGCGGTTGTGGCTTAGGGTGTTGAACCATTTCATTCTTAGATCCTCTTAGCGCCGGGCCATCATTTCGTCGACGATATCGCCCAGGCGTTGCAATTTAGGTGCGGAAACATCACGCAGCATCAGTTCGGTATCCGGCAGGCCAACAACCGATGACCAGACCGCACGTCCGGCCAGGAAGCCAGATGCGCCTGCGGTCATTGCTACGCTGACTGCGCGCGGGAACAGTTTTTCATCTACACCAGAGGAGAGAATGACCCACGGCATGTTGATGTTTTCATTCAGGCGCAGAGAGGCGCTAAGCAATTCTTGTTGGGTACCTTTGCCGTACAGCGGCATTTCGACCTTGTAGAGATCGGCACCGCTATCACCCAGTTCTTTTGCGGCATCGATAATGGCCTGTTCGCGATCGAACTTATCGCCACGACGCGGTGGGCGAACAACCGGCTCGATGATGCTCAGCAGGCCATTGGAATGGCATAGCTCATTGAATTCTTTCACCATATCAAGACGCTGTTGGGCATCTTCATCGCTACGCCACAGCACCAGCAGTTTGAGAGCCTTAGCACCATCTTGCTTCACGGCCTGCGGGTTGATTTTTTTATCAATCACCACGCTATCGACCGGGATTCCGTTACCCGGAATAAACTCATCAGCGGCCACAATCATGGCGCAGCTTTTGGCGACCGCGTTTTGCTCTACAACCTGGCGGTAGCAGAACTGCTGATCGACCAGAATGGCGGAGGCATAGGGGGACAGGATCTTCGCCGCATTGACTTTGAAATCGGTCAGTACGCTGTCATTGACCGGGGATTTTGCACCTGCTGCGGCAAACATTAAGCGCATGGCTTCGCGCTGATCGACCGCCAGCATGGCAAATCCGCCAGAAGCTCGGGTGATATCTTTCAGGGTGTACTTCGTCATTGCTCAGTCCTTACTTATCTGTGTGTTTATTTAGCCCGGCGGATGCGCGAACCTGTTCAAGAATGGCCGTCCAGTCTTCCCGGCCACGGCCAGCGGCACGCGCCTGGTTATAGACTTCGCGGGAGGCAGCACCGAGCGGCATCGGCACATGCAGTTGGTTGGCAACGTCCAGCGCGATGCCAAGATCCTTGTGAGCTAAATCGATCATGAATGCCGGGGAAAGATCGCCTTTCAGCACTTTGTTCGGCCAGGAGGTAGTGAAGTGGCCTTTCCCGGCGGGGGTACCGCTCATAACTTGCAAGGCCACATCAAAGGAGAGGCCAAGTGCCTCGCACAACACGGCTGCTTCGGCAGAAAGAGCGTTCAGTGCGATACTCATGTAGTTGTTGATGAGTTTCACGCGGATCCCCATGCCGGGACCCCCTGCATTGATCAGTTCATTACCCATCGCCATCAGAACCGGTGCGGCGCGTTCTACCTGCTGTGCTGTTCCGCCTGCCAGCAGCAACAGCGTTCCCGCGATAGCGTGATCGGAGGTACGCCCAACCGGGCAATCCATCATGTCGAAGCCTTTGGCACGCATATCGGCGATCAGCTTGTCGGTTTGCAGTGGGTGAATAGTCGACATATCAATCACTAATGCCTGCGGGGAGAGGCTTTCGCAGATACCTTGCTCGCCGAACAGTACGCTACGCACCAGATCGCCATTTGGCAGCATGGTGATGACAAATTCCGCCCCTTTTGCTGCCTGAGCCGGGTTGCTGGCAGGCTGTGCTCCTTTTTCCACCAGGCGCTGAACGGCATCCGGGTTAACGTCAAAGACGCTGAGTTGGTGACCCTGCTTCAGCAAGTTGCTCGCCATGGGTGAACCCATCTGACCTAATCCGATAAATGCTATAACTGCCATAACGTTCTCCTGAGACGTGGATGTCATTTTTTGTCATTTAAGGTCGTTTGTTTTTGTCTGTTTTTGATCGTATTTGTAATTTATGGTCAAAAAATTGACAGCCGTCACTTTTTAAACATTTTGTGAAATTAAAATGGTCCCATCTTGAAACGCCTAAGGAATGACCATGATTCGTATTGCTTGTGTAGGTATTGCCGTGATGGATCGCATCTATTACGTGGAAGGTTTACCGACTGAAGGAGGTAAGTATGTGGCGAAGCGTTATACGGAAGTGGGCGGCGGGCCTGCTGCAACGGCCGCAGTGGCTGCAGCGAAGCTGGGCGCACAGGTGGACTTTATTGGCCGTGTGGGCGATGACGACACCGGAAATAGCCTGCTGGCGGAGCTGGAATCCCTGGGGGTAAATACCCGCTACACCCGGCGCTATGCAGGGGCGAAGTCTTCGCAATCGGCAATTATGGTTGATGCGCAAGGGGAACGGATTATCGTTAACTATCCCAGCCCGGATTTATTGCCGGATGCTGATTGGCTCAATGAGATCGATTTTTCCCAGTGGGATGTGGTGTTGGCGGATGTTCGCTGGCACGAAGGGGCCAGGCAGGCGTTCGCGCTGGCGCGTCAGGCGGGAGTGATGACGGTACTGGATGGCGACGTAACGCCACAAGATATCAGCGAGCTGGTGGCGTTAAGCGATCATGCTGCGTTCTCTGAACCTGGTCTGGCACGTTTAACCGGGATAAATGATTCTGAAGCTGGACTGAAACAAGCAAAAACGCTCACAAATGGTCATGTTTATGTGACACGAGGGAGCGAAGGCTGTGACTGGATAAAAAATAATACGTTGCAGCATCAATCTGGATTTAAAGTTGATGTTGTGGATACTACGGGAGCTGGAGATGTTTTCCACGGTGCGCTCGCATTCAGCCTGGCTGGAGGCGATGCTCCAGAAGAGGCCGTCAGGTTTGCCAGCGGAGTTGCTGCGTTAAAATGCACGCGTCCGGGAGGAAGGGCCGGAATCCCTGACTGTGATCAAACCCGATCTTTTCTGTCACTTTTTGTATAAAATGCCAGGGCAATGGTTTTTCGAGGAAATTTCATGAGTCTTACCGAACTGACCGGTAACCCGCGACACGATCAACTGCTTATGTTGATTAGCGAGCGCGGTTATATGAATATCGACGAGCTGGCCAGCCTGCTGGACGTGTCCACGCAAACCGTGCGTCGTGATATTCGTAAACTCAGTGAGCAGGGATTAATTACGCGTCATCATGGTGGCGCGGGCAGAGCTTCCAGCGTGGTGAATACGGCGTTTGAGCAGCGTGAAGTCTCCTGGACGGAAGAGAAAAAAGCCATCGCGGAAGCGGTGGCTGATTACATTCCCGATGGGTCAACGGTGTTTATTACCATTGGCACCACCGTTGAGCAGGTAGCACGCGCGCTGTTAAACCATAATCATTTGCGCATTATTACCAATAGCCTACGCGTGGCGCACATTCTGTATAACAACCCACGTTTTGAAGTCATGGTGCCGGGGGGAACGTTACGCCCGCATAACAGCGGCATCATTGGCCCTTCTGCCTCGGCATTTGTCGCTGATTTTCGGGCCGACTACCTGGTTACCAGCGTTGGCGCGATCGAAAATGATGGTGCGCTGCTGGAGTTTGATGTCAACGAGGCCAGCGTAGTGAAGACGATGATGGCCCATTCAAGGCATATTCTGTTGGCTGCGGATCATACGAAATATACGGCTTCTGCCGCGGTAGAAATTGGCAACGTGTCTCAGGTGACCGCGCTGTTTACCGATGAGTACCCAGGCCCGGCCCTGCATAATTTACTCCAGTCACAGCAGGTGGAAATTGTGCAGGTGAGTCCTTCACAGGATGATGTTCTGGCAGTGTAATTCTCCCCAATGATGGCTCGATAAGTTCGTAGCCATCACTCTCGCATAGTCAAACTTCTCCTTTCCCGCTACAGTTATTCATCCACGGCGAATAAGGAGAAGGGCATGCTCTATATCTTTGATTTGGGTAATGTGATTGTCGATATCGACTTCAATCGCGTGTTAGGAACTTGGAGCGATCTGAGCCGTGTACCGCTGGCTTCGTTAAAGCAAAGTTTCACCATGGGAGAGGCTTTTCACCAGCACGAGCGAGGTGAAATAACGGATGAAGCCTTTGCTGAGGCGATATGTCATGACATGGCGCTACCGTTAAGCTATGAGCAGTTCTCCCATGGCTGGCAGGCTGTTTTTGTTGCCTTGCGTCCTGAAGTCATCGACGTCATGCAAAAGCTGCGTGAGCAGGGGCATCGGGTGGTCGTCTTGTCGAATACTAACCGTCTGCACACGACGTTCTGGCCGGACGAATACCCCGAAATCCGCCAGGCTGCTGACCATATTTACCTTTCCCAGGATCTGGGCATGCGTAAACCGGAAGCGCGGATTTACCAGCATGTCCTGCAGTCTGAAGGTTTTTCTGCGCATGAGGCGGTATTTTTCGACGACAACGCCGATAATATTGAAGGGGCTAATCGGTTAGGGATTACCAGCATCCAGGTTGTCGATAAAACGACCATTCCGGACTATTTCGCGAAGTTGCTATGCTAAAAAATGTTCAGCAACAAGCCAGGCACCATACGCGTCCTGTTCGGGCCTGGCTGAAGCTACTATGGCAGCGGATTGATGAGGACAACATGACGACGCTGGCAGGGAATCTTGCCTATGTCTCATTGCTCTCATTAGTGCCGCTTATTGCCGTAGTTTTTGCTCTTTTCGCCGCATTTCCGATGTTTTCTGACGTCAGTGTCCAGCTACGTCATTTCATTTTCGCAAACTTTATCCCGGCGACGGGAGATGTCATTCAGCGTTATATTGAACAGTTCGTCGCCAACTCGAACAAAATGACGGCCGTTGGGGCGTGCGGGCTGATTGTGACAGCGTTATTACTGATGTATTCCATTGATAACGCCCTGAATACTATCTGGCGCAGCAAGCGTACTCGGCCTAAAGTTTACTCTTTCGCCGTTTACTGGATGATTTTAACGCTGGGGCCGCTGTTGGCGGGGGCGAGTCTGGCAATCAGCTCTTATCTGTTGTCATTGCGCTGGGCCAGCGATCTCAACACGGTGATTGATAACGTCCTGCGTATTTTCCCGCTGGTGCTTTCCTGGCTCTCGTTCTGGCTGCTATACAGCATCGTACCGACTACGCGTGTACCCAACCGTGATGCAGTTATTGGCGCCTTTGTGGCCGCTGTGTTGTTCGAAACCGGAAAGAAAGGATTTGCGCTCTATATCACGATGTTCCCGTCTTATCAGCTCATTTATGGTGTCCTGGCGGTGATCCCCATTTTATTCGTCTGGGTATACTGGACCTGGTGTATCGTCTTGCTAGGCGCGGAAATAACTGTCACTCTCGGGGAATACCGCAAACTTAAACAAGCCGCAGAACAAGAAGAAGCAGAGCAACCATGATTGCATTAATTCAGCGCGTAACCCGTGCCAGCGTCACCGTGGAGGGCGAGGTGACGGGTGAAATTGGCCCAGGACTTTTGGTCCTGTTAGGTGTCGAAAGGGATGATGACGAACAGAAAGCGAACCGCCTGTGCGAGCGCGTACTCGGCTATCGAATCTTTAGCGATGCCGAAGGCAAAATGAACCTTAACGTGCAGCAGTCAGGGGGCAGCGTGCTGGTGGTTTCACAGTTCACGCTGGCGGCAGATACCGAACGCGGCATGCGCCCGGGGTTTTCAAAAGGGGCTGCGCCCGATCGTGCAGAGGCGTTGTATGAGTACTTTGTTGAGCGTTGCCGCCAACAGGAAATGAATACGCAAACCGGTCGATTCGCTGCGGATATGCAGGTTTCACTGGTTAATGATGGCCCCGTGACGTTCTGGTTACAAGTATGAACCAGCTACCGGTGTGGCCGCGGACAACAAGAGAGAATACGACTATGTATCACCTTCGAGTACCGCAAACAGAAGAAGAATTGGAGCGTTACTACCAGTTTCGCTGGGAGATGCTGCGTAAACCTTTGCACCAGCCTAAAGGCTCCGAACGGGATGCCTGGGATGCGATGGCGCATCACCAGATGGTGGTGGACGAAGAGGGAAATTTGGTCGCAGTTGGCCGACTGTATATCAATGCGGATAACGAAGCCTCCATACGCTTTATGGCCGTTGACCCTTCCGTGCAGGAGAAAGGGTTGGGCACGCTGATGGCGATGACCCTGGAGTCTGTGGCGCGTCAGGAAGGAGTCAAACGCGTAACCTGTAGCGCCCGTGAAGATGCGGTCGAATTTTTCGCCAAACTGGGATTTGTGAGCCAGGGAGAAATCACCACACCGCAAACCACGCCGGTGCGTCACTTTTTGATGATTAAGCCTATTGCGACGCTGGACGACATTCTCCATCGCGGGGACTGGTGCGGACAGCTACAGCAAGCCTGGTACGAACATATTCCATTGAGTGAGAAAATGGGTGTGCGCATTCAGCAATATACCGGGCAGAAATTTATCACCACGATGCCCGAAACGGGCAATCAGAACCCGCACCATACACTGTTTGCCGGGAGTCTGTTTTCCCTGGCGACGCTAACGGGCTGGGGACTTATCTGGCTGATGCTGCGCGAGCGTCATCTGGGCGGGACGATAATCCTTGCCGACGCACATATCCGATACAGCAGGCCGATCACCGGGAAACCTACCGCTATCGCCGATCTGGGCTCGCTGAGCGGTGACCTGGACCGTCTGGCAAGAGGTCGCAAGGCGCGCGTTCAGATGCAGGTTGGGGTGTTTGGCGATGACACGCCGGGCGTGGTGTTTGAAGGCACCTACATTGTGCTACCCGCAAAACCGTTTGGCGCATATGAAGAAGGCGGGAACGAGGAAGAGTAGGCCTTCTAGCTGAAATGCAATATTGGGTTCATTTGCTGATGTAAAATGCGGATTATGAAAATGCCATAATCCGCATTTTGATAAAAAATCGCATGCTGTCGATGATTGTATTGACGGGTACCTTCCTTAATCGCAGAACAGTTGTGTCCCATCAAAGCGTTTTTCTCTAACAGTAAAAAAAGCTGTTCCATCTCAGTCGTGTATTTATCCGCCTGCTGATAACCGAATTTTCTCCAGGTGTATTCATAGATAGATTCAAAGTCTTCGACTGCCTGATTAGAGAGTTTATACATTCAGACTGCGCTTTTTCCTGTGCGCGACCTCCTGTAGAGTCAGGTCGCTTGTGCCGCTGTGTATCCCATCCTCCAGCGCGTCGCGTAATGCGTTGTTTCGCAATTCTTGTTCTTCCAGTAAACGTAATGCTGAACGGACAACTTCGCTGGTGGAACCATAGCGCCCACTTTCAATCATTTCGTTAATAAAACGATCGAGATGCTCGCCAATCGTAATGCTGGTAGTTCTGGGCATAGGTTTGTCCTTTGTGTTATCTATTCACACAAGATAGCACACGTGGACGAAAACATGAACAACCTTACTGACCTAGCCGCCAGGCCACATCCCGCATAACGCCTCGTGCCGCCTGGCTCACCCCAGTCAACTGGAAAAATCCGTGGATAACACCAAGATAGCGTTGGCAAGTGCACTCCACGCCCTGCTCCTGGAACCGTTGATACAGGGCCTCGCCTTCATCTCGCAGTGGGTCGAATTCAGCTGTAATGATGTGCGTGGTCGGTAAGCCGTTGAAGTCTTCGCGCCAGAGCGGGCTGACTTCGGGATGCAATGGATCGGTTTGCGAAATATACATCTCGTAGCCCGACAGCAGCGTGTCGCGGGTGATAATGTAATCCTGTCCATTATGGTCATAGCTCGCAAACCTGGCTGTTGCGTCCAGCATCGGGTAGATCAGCATAAGCTGCGCAGGTTGCCATTGTCCGCTAGCTTTCAGGCGTAGTGCGGTGACCAGCGCCAGATGCCCGCCAGCGCTGTCGCCAGCCAGCGTAATGTTGCTGCGGTCGACACCCAGTTTCTGGGCATACTTCCAGATAATATTGGCCCCGGTTTCAGCATCGTTATGTGCTGCCGGGAAGATGTGCTCAGGTGCGAGGCGATACTGCACCGCAATGACCCGACAGCCGCTGTACCAGGCAAGTTGCCTTAACTGGTTATCATGTGTGGCAAATCCGCCGCTGACAAAGCAGCCACCGTGATAATAGATAACGCAGGGGAGATTTCCCGTGCTGCCCCGCGGCGAAACTACGCGAAACATCATGGCATCGAGTTCAATATCTTCAACTTGTACGCGGGTTTCAGTGTCTCCGGCCAGGACCGTGCTGGCGATATAGCCTGCTCTCCGGTCATCAATATTCTGCTCGCGCGAAGAAGGGCGTCCCGCCACGATAAATGCCTCAACCAGCTGTGCAATCCCGCTTTCCAGTGCCATTTTTACATCCCCTTATCTGTATAGATATACAGGTTTATAACCTGGATAACTAAGAATGAAAATGGGAAAAATGGGGGCAGGTATGATTCTGGAAAGCGGCTCGCAGATTAAATACCGTCATTGGTTTCTGCTGTTTGAATTCGGTATTGTGAGGAAAATGTACTATACGCCATTGACGTATAGTTAAGAGGATTATTTACTTTCATCAAATCAGAAAATCACAAATTCGATTGTTGCTGATTTATCAGAAAGGGATCAAGGATGATCTGACTCCACAAGAAAAAGTGCTGCTGCGTATGTTGAATGAGAGGTGGTAAATGGATAAGGCACTATTTGAGCGATTAACTCAAAGTATGGTTCAGATGAATGAGATCGCTGAAGGAACGCGACAACCTTCCCGTACCTTTCATATTGACGCCATGAAAATAAAGGAAATTCGCCAGTCTTCAGGATTATCACAGACTCGTTTCGCAGATTTGATATCGGTAAGCGTGGATACGTTGCGAAATTGGGAGCAAGGGCGTCGTTCACCGACCGGTCCAGCAAAAGCGTTGTTACGTGCTATTGCCAATGATCCAAAACATGTCATTCAGGCACTAAGATAATCCCCGGCAGTTTGGTTCAATTGCCGGGGGAAGATCTTAAAACCTACTCCCCTTCACCTGGGAACAGGAACGGGTTGATGGAGCTGCGGGCAAAGCCCTCTTGCTCCATGTGCGCGTCCAGCATCAGTGAAGCGAGATCGTCAGCCACGGCTTCAACTTTAGGGTCTTTTTCCTGATAGAGAATCTTCAGGTAAGTCCCGCAGTCGCCGCAGCTTTCAGCTTTAATTGCCGCCTGTTCGTTATCCAGCGACCAGTAGTTCAAATCACGGCTTTGCTCGCAGTTGCTGCACTTCACGCGTACCACGTGCCACTCGGTTTCGCACAGGTTGCAGTGCAGATAGCGCAGCCCCTGAGTGGTGCCGATTTGCACCATGCTGGAGACCGGCATTGAACCACACACCGGGCAGTACTGACGCTGTTCGCCGTATTCCGCACGGGCTTTGCCGGGGATCAGGCTTGCCATCTGCGCCCAGTAGAGCGACAGGGCAGCCCAAATAAACGGTGCTTTATCGCTGCTGACGGAGGCGAAATCAGAGGCAAACAGCGCGCTGGCCATCAGCTCCAGCTCCTGCTCTGAGGCTTTTTCCAGATTTTCGATCACGGCAAGCGCAGGGCCGCTCATTTCTGGTTTCAGCTCAGCAATTAACGACTGCAGTAGTTTTTGCCAGTGCTTGTCGCGTGGCAGAACGTGGATATCCAGCGGCGGTTTGCCCTGATCGTTCGCTTCTTTGATGCGAGCGGTCAGATCCATCTGCAGCGGATGGTCGTACAACACCACTTCCTGCGCGTGGGCGATCAGTGCTGCAAAGCGCAGGTAGTCGCCCAGCGGGTTGTTCTCGGCCAGCTCGCGCAGGCGCTCAGCGCGGCGGTTATACAAATTTTTGAGTCTGGGGAATAATAACGGCGGAATCATATCCGCCGTGCGTTTCTCGCTCTTCTCCAGCTCATCTTGCGGGATTATGCGAATACTCATTCAGATGACTTTTCCTGTTTCTGGCGGACTTCACGGTACCAGCGCGGGTGATGTTTCTTCGCCCATGAACTGGTAACCCATCCTTCCACCATCGCGGTAATGGTGCCTTTCACCCAAAGGGCGGCGTAAATGTGCACCATGATAACCACAATTAACGCTACTGCGGCAAATGAATGCAGCATTAACGCGAATCGGATCACCGGGATTGAGAAAGCAGGCGCAAAATACGGACGCCAGATGACCACTCCGCTCACCAGCAACAGGACCAGGAAGATAATCGCCGCCCAGAATACGCATTTCTGGCCGAAGTTATAACGTCCCGTGTCACCTACTTCCTCGTTGACGACAATCTTACGAATATTCTTCGCCCAAAAGATATCATCCCGATTGATTAGATTGTGGTGCCAGTAACGGAAAAACATGATGATAAACGAGGCAAACATGATCACGCCGACAAACGGGTGCAAAATTCGCGCCAGTTGTGGAGTGCCCATGATGTGCATCAGCCAGTTAAAAGACGGGAAGAGAAAGCCCATCCCGCTCACCGCCGCAAGAATGAAGCAGAAGGCGGTGATCCAGTGGTTGATGCGTTCCGGCGCCGTGTAGCGCACGATGGTGTCACGTCGTTTCATTTGCGCACCTCGTCGTCTTTTTCATGCAGATTGTCTTCTTCCTCTTCCGCACGGTTCGGGCCTACGCCGACGTAGTGGAAGATGCTGGCCGCAAATGTCGCTGCAAAGCCGACGGCTGCGAGGGGTTTCCAGATGCCTTTCCAGAACTTAACGGTAGCGCTGATCTCCGGGTTCTCTGGCAGGCCGTGATACAGATTCGGTTTGTCCGCATGGTGCAATACGTACATTACGTGCGTACCGCCAACACCCGCCGGATCGTACAGACCCGCGTTTTCGTAACCACGCGTTTTCAGCTCCGCCACGCGTTCGCCTGCCAGGGTTTTCATCGACTCTTTGGTGCCGAAATGAATGGCACCGGTTGGGCAGGTTTTCACGCAGGCCGGTTCTTGCCCGACCACAACACGGTCAACGCACAGCGTACATTTGTAGACGCGGTTGTCTTCCGGATTGAGGCGCGGAACGTCGAACGGGCAGCCCGCGATGCAGTAGCCACAGCCGATGCACTGCTCAGACTGGAAGTCGACGATACCGTTGGCATACTGAATGATTGCGCCTTCAGCCGGACACGCCTTCAGGCAGCCCGGATCGGCGCAGTGCATACAGCCATCCTTGCGGATAAGCCATTCCAGTTTGTCGTTTTGTTCCACTTCCGAGAAGCGCATCACCGTCCAGGATTTGGCGGTCAAATCAGCCGGGTTGTCGTACACCCCAACGTTGTTGCCCACTTCATCACGGATGTCGTTCCATTCAGAACACGCCACCTGACACGCTTTACAGCCGATACAGGTGGTGACGTCGATAAGCTTCGCCACTTCTTCCTGATGGTCCCGCGCCTGAGGCGCGGGGGTGAAACCGTTAGTGGCGGAACGACGAATGATGTCTTGCGATTGATAAGCCATAGGTCGTCTCCGTTACACCTTTTCCACGTTCACGAGGAAGGACTTAAATTCCGGCGTCTGCGTGTTCGCATCACCGACGAATGGCGTTAACGTGTTAGCGATAAAGCCTTTTTTCGCCACACCTTCGTAGCCCCAGTGAATCGGAATACCGATAGTGTCGATATCCTTACCGTTAGCCTTCAGCGTGCGAATACGTTTGGTCACCACCGCCTTGGCCTTAATGTAGCCGCGATTAGAGGAGACTTTGACGGTATCGCCGTGGGAGATACCGAGCTTATTCGCCAGCTTCTCGCCAATTTCCACAAACTGTTCCGGCTGAGCGATGGCATTCAGCAGCGCATGCTTGGTCCAGTAGTGGAAGTGCTCGGTCAGACGGTAGGTTGTACCGACGTACGGGAACTTATCTGCTTTACCCAGTGCTTCCGCGTCACCTTTAAAGATACGTGCGGCAGGGTTAGAGATAACGTTCGGGTGCAGCGGGTTAGTTCCCAGCGGCGTTTCAAACGGCTCGTAGTGTTCCGGGAACGGACCTTCCGCCATCTTATCGATAGCAAACAGGCGTCCCATCCCTTCCGGCTGCATGATGAACGGCCCAACGTTGCTGCCAGGTGCGGCGGCACTGTAGTCCGGAATATCCATCCCGCTCCACTTCGCCCCATCCCATTTCAGGATCTGACGTTTTGGATCCCACGGATTCCCCTGCGGATCAGCGGAGGCGCGGTTATACAGAATGCGTCGGTTAAGCGGCCATGCCCAGGCCCAGCCCAGCGTATTACCAAGGCCTGACGGGTCGGCGTTATCGCGACGTGCCATCTGGTTGCCTTCCGGCGTCCAGCTACCGGCAAAAATCCAGCAGCCGCTGGAGGTCGTGCCATCGTCACGCAGTTGGGCGAACGAGCTAAGCTGTTGGCCTTTCTTGACAATAACCGCACCGGTTGCCGGGTCGGTAATGTCGGCCAGCGCTTTACCGTTACTCTCCATCGCCACTTCTTCCGAAGCCGGTTCGTGCGGGGTGGAGTAGTTCCAGGTCATGCTCAGCACCTGTTCAGGGTTCGCGCCACCTTGCTCGGCATACATCTTGCGCAGACGCAGGAAGATACCGGCGAGGATTTCGCCATCGGTAACGGCAATCCCCGGGGCGTCCGCGCCTTTCCAGTGCCACTGCAGCCAGCGACCGGAGTTAACGATAGAACCGTTCTCTTCAGCGAAGCAGGTGGACGGCAGACGGAATACTTCGGTCTGGATTTTCGACGGATCAACATCGTTTGACTCACCGTGGTTCTGCCAGAAGGTGGAGGTCTCGGTGTTGAGCGGGTCGATAGTGACCAGGAACTTCAGTTTGGACAGTGAAGCCACAACTTTGTTTTTGTTCGGGAATGACGCGACCGGGTTAAAGCCCTGGCAGATATAGCCATTCACTTTGCCCTGATTCATCATCTCGAAGTACTGCAGGACGTCGTACCCTTTATCCCACTTCGGCAGCCAGTCGAAGCCCCAGCTGTTTTCCGCTGTCGCTTTATCGCCAAAGAAGGCTTTCATCATCGAAACGAAGAATTTCGGGTAGTTGCCCCAGTAGTTCACCTGACCTTCCAGCAACGGTTTTGGCGTGTTGGCGGCAAGGTAGGTTTGCAGGTCAGTCTGTTTCTCGCTTGGCAGCGTCATATAGCCTGGCAGGCTTTGTGACAGCAGGCCTAAGTCGGTCAGGCCCTGAATGTTGGAGTGACCGCGCAGGGCGTTAACACCGCCGCCAGCCATCCCCATGTTGCCAAGCAGCAACTGGATCATCGCCATGGTACGGATGTTCTGCGCACCCACGGAGTGTTGCGTCCAGCCCAGGGCGTACAGGAACGACGCGGTTTTATCTTTGGCACTGGTTTCTGCGATGTACTCACAGACCTTCAGGAAGTCGGCCTTTGGCGTCCCGCAGATGTTTTCTACGACGTCCGGCGTGTAGCGGGAGACGTGCTGTTTCAGCAGGTTCCACACGCAGCGCGGATGTTGCAGGGTGACATCGCGTTTGGCGAAGCCTTTTTCATCCAGCTCGTAGTTCCAGCTGGTTTTGTCATACTTGCGTTTGTCCGCGTCGTAGCCGGTGAATAGGCCATCTTCGAAACCGTAATCCTCACGCACGATCAGGCTGGCGTTGGTATAGGCCTCAGTATATTCGCGGTTGAATTTTTCGTTGTTCAGCAGGTACAGCAAAACGCCTGACAGGAAAGCAATGTCAGTACCGGAACGAATTGGCGCATAGAAATCAGCCACCGCAGCGGTTCGCGTAAAGCGTGGATCGATAACAATCAGCTTCGCACCGTTGTGAATTTTGGCTTCCATCGCCCAGCGGAATCCGACCGGGTGAGCTTCAGCGGCGTTACCGCCCATCACCACGACGAGGTTGGCGTTTTTAATGTCGACCCAGTGGTTGGTCATCGCACCGCGACCAAATGTTGGAGCAAGACTTGCTACCGTTGGTCCGTGTCAGACGCGTGCCTGGTTGTCGACCGCGAGCATACCGAGCGCGCGGGAGAATTTTTGCGTTAAATAGCCGGTTTCGTTACTGGAAGCGGAAGCACACAGCATTCCGGTGGAAAGCCAGCGGTTAACGGTTACGCCTTCAGCGTTTTGTGCCACGTAGTTAGCGTCGCGATCTTCTTTCATCAGCTTAGCGATGCGGTCAAATGCCTCATCCCAGCTAATCTGTTGCCACTTATCTGAGCCTGGTGCGCGATATTCCGGGAATTTCAGGCGGCTTTCGGAGTGGATGAAGTCCACAAGTCCTGCCCCTTTCGGGCACAGCGCGCCACGGTTCACCGGGTGATCCGGGTCCCCTTCGATATGGAAGATGGATGCTTTGGCGTTTTTTGCGCCGTCACCGAGGCTGTACATTAACAGTCCACAGCCAACGGAACAGTAAGTGCAGGTGTTACGGGTTTCGCGGGTGCGCAGCAGTTTATATTGCCGTGTTTCCGCGAGCGCTACGCCGGGTGCAAAGCCCAGTGCCGCTGCCGTGGTGCCTGCCATACCGCCAGCGCAGATCTTAAAGAACTGCCTTCTGCTGACCTGCATGGTTCGCTCCTTGTTTCGACATTGTCACGTTCCCTTCGCTTTTCTGTAACGCGAACGCGAGGGAAGTGGTTGTTATTTTTCTTTGCGGACGGGACCGCAAAGGTCCAGAATTGGGTGAATTTCCCTCCGTCTAGGAGGGATTTGTAAAGAATACCACAATGTTGGTATGCGTGTTCCAATATGGTTAAAAGAAAGTGAATAAGATTATTCAAGAAAACATCAAGAATGTGACATCTTCGACAGGATCTCGCCAGTTGACCCTCTGGAAACGCGAGGATTTGCAACATCCTCAGCCTGATGAGGTAGCTGAAGAAGTGCCTGTTGCGCTGGTATACAACGGGATTTCGCACGTGGTGATGATGGCATCACCGAAAGATCTTGAGCACTTCGCGATGGGTTTTTCACTTTCTGAAGGCATTATTGAGTCCCCGCAGGATATCTACGGAATGGACGTAGTGCCTTCCTGCAACGGATTGGAAGTGCAGGTTGAACTGTCCAGCCGTCGCTTTATGGGGCTGAAGGAGCGTCGTCGCGCGCTGGCCGGTCGCACCGGTTGCGGCGTTTGTGGCGTGGAGCAGCTCAATGACATTGGCAAGCCGGTCCAGCCGCTGCCGTTTACCCAGACATTCGATCTGGCGAATCTTGATAACGCTTTACGACATCTCAACGATTTTCAACCCGTGGGGCAACTGACAGGCTGCACGCACGCGGCTGCCTGGGTACAACCGTCAGGTCATCTGGCGGGCGGGCATGAAGATGTTGGACGTCATGTTGCGTTGGATAAACTGCTGGGACGACGTGCAATCGAAGGGGAAACCTGGCAACAGGGCGCAGTATTAGTCTCCAGCCGCGCCAGTTATGAGATGGTGCAGAAGTCGGCGATGTGCGGTGTGGAGATCCTGTTTGCTGTTTCTGCGGCGACAACGCTCGCCGTGGAAGTTGCCGAACGTTGTAACCTGACGCTGGTGGGTTTTTGCAAACCGGGCAGGGCGACGATCTATACGCATCCGCAACGTCTGGCCGCGCTGTGACGCCACCAGGCGGCCAGAATACTGCCGGAAAATGCCAGTTCCATGATTACGGCAACTGGCGAGCCAACAATCACATTGTTCAGCAGCCAACACAGGCTGCCACACAAGGTGTATCCCCGTAATTTTCCGCTGCGTTTTTGAAATGACGCAAATGTCATCAGCAGGCTTCCCATCAGCGGCAATATACTCGACAGATTTTGCCAAAGATAAATGCTACACAGCAGCGACCCCAGCATAAATCCCCACATCACCCAGCGGTGAAAGGTGACGATGGCTGTCGCGTAGCGGCATGCGGCAATGATCATTAACCCAGCCGCAGCGTGTTGATCCAAAAGATAGAAATGGATAGCTAACAGAGAAGTGGAGCTGGTGAGCAGCGTTAAAGTGATAGCCCGGCGTTGAAAATGAAAAGCGGAAATATCCAGTAAGAAGCTGATGCCAGCCAGCATCTGAGAAAGAAGAAATGCGTTCATTGTGGTCGCCATCTATTAAAGAGTGACGGGACAATAATCGACGCATCACCGTAAGGCGTTAACCTTTGTTAAGACGCTGGCGAATACGGGACAGGCTAACGGGGGTAATGCCGATATAGCTGGCAAGATCGCGCTGGGTGAGCTGTGACTCCCAGTCCGGGAAGTGTGTTTGTACGTACTGGTAGCGTTGCTCTGGGGTATTGAGCAGCAGCATTTGCTCTTTTTTCTCTTTGTAGATCAATTGCTGGACCAGTAGCTGAGTCTTAATATCCTGATTTTCCGGCGCATCAAGCAAAGCCAAGGGGAATTCAGTGGTTTCTCCTGCGGAGATCATTTGCAGGCTGTAATCGGCAGGTGTGTTAATTAGCCAGTTCAGGTACAGAAAGCAGTATTCCCCGGCAAAGTAGAACTCTTTAACCCTTTCAACGCCGTTGTCTGCGTGATAAACCGCACGAGCCACACCATGATGTAAAAGATGAATTTTACTTTGGGGTTCACCCTGACGAAGTAACCAACTACCCGCCGGTTGCGTTTTTCTACGGCTGCCAGCAAGCCATTGTGATTCCTGATTACGTAACATCTTATCTCTCAAATAATTTGAATAAGACTGGCAAATCCTTCCGCTTTCAGTTGTTCGAGTATCAGCCTATTATTTATCACATCAAGGCACAGTGCCTTACTAAAACAACTAAGTTAAAGGGTTTATATCATGAAAAGCATCAAAACTTTTGTCGCAGTTATCGCTCTGGCTACTTCATTCGGTTCTTTCGCTGCTCAGACAGTGACCGCAACCGGTTCTACGCTGGAAAGCGCTGAAGCAAAAATCGCCGCTCAGGCTGAACGCGCAGGTGCCAGCGATTACAAAATCACTCAGGCCTATACCGGTAACCGCGTGCACATGACCGCCGAACTGCTGAAATAAGATACCTTAGTACTGTCGAAAGAGCGCCCTTGAGGCGCTTTTTTAGTTTATGCCCGCTATTCGCAGCAATGCGGTCACCACTGCAGCAGCGACGATCACCACGATTAGCGGCATCTTGCGCCAGGCGAGAAATACCGCAAAAGCCACGCCCAGCACGCGGGCCATGCCAGCGAAGTGTTCACCTTCGTAAAAGGTGGTCGCCAGCGCAACGGAGAACAGTAATACCGTTGCGGCGTCGGAAAGCAGCGCCTGCGAGCGTTCCGAGAACGCTAAACGGCTCCCAAGCTTCGCTCCTCCTAAACGCATTAAATACGTTCCCAGGGATAACATGGCGATACCGACGATAAACAGCGTCATGTTGCCCATTATTTTTTCCTCGTCAGTAAGCCAAACAGTGAGAGCAGAACCGGTAAACCGACCGGCGCAAAGGGGATGGCGGCAAGCGACAACCCGGCACCGCTACAGGCGCGAATCAGCGTGGTGCGGTTTTTAAAGGCCGGGACCACTAAGGCTAATAAAATTGCAGGGAAGACGGCATCCAGACCGATGGTTTCCGGGGCGGGGAGCAGTTTGCCGACGCCCGCGCCGATCAGTGTGCCAACAGGCCAGAAAATCGCGACGCCCAGACCGCACAGCCAGAAGGCGGCTTTACGTTGTTCGGGCGTTTTTTGCGACAGGCCAAAGACTACGCTTTCGTCGTTCATGATATGACAGCCGAGGAAACTCGCAGCCCGGGAGCCCACCAGGTCGCGAACCGTGACGCCAAACGGCACGTGTCGGGCGTTGACCAGTAAACCGGCCGCCGCCGCCGCCAGTGGGTTACCGCCGCTGGCGACGATGCCGATAAACATAAATTCGGACGCACCCGCCAGTACCGTAATCGAAAGCACAAACGGTACCCACAGCGGGAAGCCGTAGGCCATCGCCAGCGAGCCGTATGACATGCCGACTACGCCGACGGCCAGACAGACTAAAAATATTGCTTTTATCGTGTCGCCTTTGAGACTGGAAAAATAATGTTTCATACCGTTTTAGCCATATCGAACGAATTTCCATTATAATGAACGCGACCAGTCAATATTACAAGTCGAACGATTCGTTCGATATAAAGAACATGGAGTCGTGAATGACCCAGCCCATCAGTATGATCGCGAAAAGCCTTGTGCGTGAACGCCAGCGCACCGGTTTGTCATTGGCAGAGATTGCCCGTCGCGCAGGGATTGCAAAATCGACACTCTCGCAATTGGAAGCGGGCAATGGCAATCCTAGCCTGGAAACGCTCTGGTCGCTGTGTGTGGCGTTGGATATTCCCTTTGCTCGCCTGCTGGAGCCGCAGGAACAAAAAACGCAGGTGATTCGTCGCGGAGAAGGGACAAAGGTGGTAGCCGAGCAGGCGCACTATCAGGCCATTTTACTGGCCGCATGCCCGCCGGGGGCGCGGCGGGATATCTATCTGCTGCTGACGCAACCGGGCGCGGATCGTATTTCACAGCCGCATCCACCGGGATCGGTTGAACACATCATCGTGACGCAGGGTAAGGCGATGGTAGGATTGACTGAAGCGCCGGAGGAGTTAGGCGAGGGGGACTATATTTGTTACCCCGCCGATCGGGCGCATATTTTTAAAGCGCTGGAGCCTGACACCCAGGCGATTCTGGTCTCTGAGCAAAATTGAATTGTCGGATGGCGCTATCGCTTATCCGACCTACAAAAAATAAAACCGTAGGCCCGGTAAGCTTGCGCCACCGGGCATATAACTTACTGCAAATAAAACACTTCTTTTAGCTCTGCGCTAACCGGGCTGTTGTCCGGGTTTGCTGGCATTACGTCACGCATATGCTTCCACCAACGTTGGCAAACGTCGGTGCTGGCAACGGCATTCCAGCGTTCTTCGGACTCAATCTCAACGGTGGCGAACAGCAGATTGCGCGCCTGATCGAGATAAATCGCGTAGTGATGGGCGCCGTGCTCTTTCAGCACCGCTTCCAGCTCTGGCCAGATGGGGTTATGACGACGCTGGTACTCAACGTGCGCGTCGGCATTCACCTGCATCACAAAGGCCTTGCGGATCATAACGCCTCCAGATACAGCTCGCGGACCTCGTCGCGGCTGGCGGTGCGCGGGTTGCACGGCGCACACGGATCGGCCAACGCTTTATCCAGCCAGCCTTCAATATCCTCTTTCGTCACGCCAAGGGAGCTAAAGCCCGCAGGAATACCGACACGCTTGCTGAGTGCACGAATCGCGTTGATGGCCTCCATACTTGCCGCTTCATCGCTCATGTTACGGATATCGACGCCCATTGCCTGCGCCACGCGGGCAAAGCGCGCCACGGCGTTCGGACGGTTAAAGTTTTCGATTACCGGCAGCAGGATGGCGTTGCAGACGCCGTGTGGCAGATTATGGGTTGCGCCCGGCTGGTGCGCCAGCGCATGCACCAGACCCAGACCAGCGCTGTTAAATGCCATCCCCGCCAGATACTGACCAAACGCCATTTGCTCACGAGCTTCGAGGTTATGACCGTCGTCGACCGCTTTTGGTAGCCACAGGTTGATCAGGCGAATCGCTTCCAGTGCGTTAGCGTCGGTAAGCGGGTGAGCACCAACGGAAACATAGGCTTCCACCGCGTGGGTCAGGGCGTCCATACCGGTTGCGGCGGTGACGGAGGCCGGGATTTCCAGCATCACGCTGGCATCATCCACGGCGATATCCGGGATGATATTCGGGTCGATGATCACCTCTTTGACCTTACGGGCAGAGTCGATAATGACCGCGTTGCTGGTCATCTCTGCTGCCGTACCGGCGGTAGTGTTGATGGCGATCAGCGGGACGCCCGCATTTTTCACTTTGCCCACGCCGGAGTAAGCGGTAGAAGGGCCAGGGTTGGCTGTCAGGATTTTTACCGCTTTGGCGGTATCGATCGGGCTGCCGCCACCGAAGGCGATGATGTAGTCACATTCTGCGTTCTGATAGGCCGCAAAACCTTTCTGTACCAGCTCTTCTGTCGGGTTCGGGAATACTTCATCAAACAGGTGGTAAGACATTTGATGTTTAGCCAGCGCGGCAAACAGGCTATCCAGCAGGCCCAGTTTTACCAGTTGACCATCGGTGACGATCAGCGCTTTGCCCCATTGTTTATTCGCCACGAGATTCACCATATCGACAATCGCGCCGGCGCCATGCAGGCTAATTTTTGGCAGTGCCAACATAAAGCTCATCACTATTCTCCTTAATAATAAAATCCTGTAGGCCGGATAAGGCGAAGCCGCATCCGGCGTTGAGTTGGGAGGTATCAGTACAGCTCTATGGCGCTTGCCAGCGGCGTAACACCAAAGCGTTTGCCAAGTGCGACCAGCTCTTCACGTGAGATGGTCTGCTTCATACCGCCCATCGAAAAGATTTTGACCAGAACTTCGGCGGATTTCTCTGCGGTATCTATCAAACCGAACGCTTCGTCTAGGGTAGGTCCGCTTCCGAACACGCCGTGGAACGGCCAAAGTACCAGCGAGTGTTTCTGCATTTCCTCGGCGGTAGCCTGACCAATTTCATCTGTACCCGGCACCATCCACGGCAGAATGCCAACGCCATCCGGGAACACCACCAGGCACTCGGTGCTGCCTTCCCACAGCTTGCGGGTAATCAGCGCTGTGTTGTTTTCCAGTACGTAGGTCAGAGCGATCAGGTTGGTGGCATGGCAGTGCATGATCACGCGGTCTTTACCATTCGTCGCTTTAATGCGTTCGCAGTGGGAGAGGAAGTGAGCCGGCAGTTCAGAGGTCGGCACGGCCTCGTGGGTCAGGCCCCAGAGGATGTGGTAGCCCGCACCGTCGCTGTCTACTTGTACCACGCCCAAATTTGCCGCGGGATCGAGCTGAACGTTACGGAAAAATTTACCGGAACCAGTGACGATAAACGGCGTGTTTGCCAGCAGCGGCATCGGCTGACTTAGCGCAATATAGCGTGGTTTTTCGTAGAAATCGGCGCTAAACGGCGCGATATCTGCTTCATCAAGACGCAGCGTCAGGTTGCCGCCGTTACGCTCGTCCCAGCCTTTCAGCCACGCATCAGAAGTGGCTTTGATCATCCCCTGGACGAACCAGGAAGTCGTAATATTTTGCATGTTCGGTGTTCCTGTTTATTGCCCGAACGTTATCGGGTCTTACGAAGGCCGGATAAGCGAAGCGGTATCCGGCAATCGTGTTTCATTCATTGCCAGATGGCGACGCGGAGCGTCTTATCCGGCCTACAAGCCTGGCGTCACGGTTAGCTACGTTTGCTCAAAATCTCTTTTTCATAAGCGCGCACGCTGTCCAGCCACTGGCTGCCCGCAGGCGTGTCGTGGCGCTGGCAATACATCTCCCAGACGGCCTGCCACGGCAGCGATTTTTGCTCTTCCAGCAGGGCCAGGCGTGCGGTGTAGTCGCCGTTGGCTTCGAGCTGACGCAGTTGTTCGGTGGGTTCTAACAGCGCGCGCAGCAGGGCTTTTTTCATATTGCGGGTGCCGATCACCCACGCGGCAATGCGGTTAATGGAGGCGTCGAAGAAGTCGAGGCCAATGTGTACGCGGTCAAACAGGTTGTGGCGGACGATCTCGCTGGCAATCGCCTGAGTTTCATCATCCAGCAGCACCACGTGGTCGCTGTCCCAGCGCACCGGACGGCTGACGTGCAGCAGCAGGCGCGGTACATACAGCATGGCGGCAGAAATTTTGTCGGAGATCACTTCAGTCGGATGGAAGTGGCCCGCATCCAGACACAGTGCGGTCTGGCGGCTGGTGGCGTAACCCATGTAGAACTCGTTAGAGCCCACGGTGTAGCTTTCCGCACCGATGCCAAACAGCTTGCTTTCGACGGCATCGATATGGTGCGCCGGGTCGAGTTTCTCGCTGATCACTTCGTCCAGTGCGTCCAGCAGACGCTGGCGCGGCGCTAAACGGTCAATGGTGATGTCTTTCATGCCATCCGGGATCCAGATGTTCATCACCGATGGTGTACCCAACTGCTCGCCAAAATACGCCGAGACGCGACGGCTGGCTTTGCAGTGATCGATCCAGAACTGGCGAATGGTGTCGTCGGCGTGCGCCAGCGTGAAACCGTCGGCGCTCAGCGGGTGTGAGAAGCAGGATGGGTTGAAATCCAGCCCTAACTGGTTCGCTTTCGCCCACTCAACCCAGTTTTTGAAGTGTTCGGGTTTAATTTTGTCGCGGGCAACCGGCGTATCAGATTCCAGATAGATCGCGTGCAAATTCAGACGTTTTGGACCAGGAATCAGGCTCAGCGCCTGCTCCAGATCGGCCCGCAGTTCGGTGGCGTTACGCGCTTTACCCGGATAGTTACCGGTAGCCTGAATACCGCCAGTGAGCGAGCCTTCCGGGTTTTCGAAACCGGCGACATCATCGCCCTGCCAGCAGTGCATGGAGACTGGCAGACGATCGAGCTGGCGTAAGGCCGCCTCGACATCAATGCCTACCGCGGCGAAACGCAGTTTTGCCAGTTCCCAGGCTTGTTCAAGTTGAGTGGTCATGCGCAAAGCTCCTTTGTCTGTCGTAGTGATTGAAACTGCGCCTGGTAGCGGGCAATTTCACTTTCAGGATTGGGAATGAAGGTGGTCAGTTCGTAGTTGGCGCGCACCACCTGACGGAAATCATCGACGTTGTTCAGCTCGTCCAGCGTCATCAGCTGGATGCCAATATTGCCGAGCGTGGAAGCCTCAATCGGCCCGGACATCACGCGAATACCGCAGGCATCCGCACATAGCTGGTTCAGTAAGGTGTTCTGGCAGCCACCACCGACAATGTGCAGTTGGCTAAATGCTGCACCACGCAGTTGAGCCAGTTCTTGCAGGATATCGGCGTACAGCAACGCCAGGCTGTCGAAGATACAGCGCGCCAGTTCGGCGTTTTGCAGGGGAACGGGTTGGCCTGATTCACGGCATGCCGCCTGAATTTCTGCACTCATATCGTCGGGGTTGATAAAGCGATCGTCGTTCGGGTTTATCAGGAACTGGCAGGCCGGCAGCGCTTGCGTTTGGCAGATAAGCGTTGGCAGGTCGGTAATCTGGCGCTCTTTTAATACGCGCTGGAGCAGCCATAGCCCCATAATATTTTTCAGGACACGGTAACGTCCTTCCGCGCCGCCTTCATTGGTGATATTCGCCGCCAGCGCCGCATCGTTGGTATACGGTGTTCTGCTCTCAAAGCCCATCAGCGACCAGGTTCCGGAAGAGAGATAGGCGCTGTTTTTGTCGGCCAGCGGAGAAGCAATGACCGCACTGGCCGTGTCGTGACTGGCGACGGCGACAACCGGAATTTGGTTTTTCTGCGGGCAAATCCAGTGGCCGATCACGTTCCCTGGATGCGTCGGGCGACCAAACCAGGCTTTGTCTGCCCCGGTCCACGCCAGCAGTGTGTCATCCCAGTCGTCGGTATTGATATTGACTAGCTGGGTGGTGGTGGCGTTGGTGTATTCCCAGTTCATTTTGCCGGTCAGGCGAAAGCTGAAGTAGTCGGGGATCAGCAGGGCATGGGCCACCTGCGGGAGCAGTTCTGGCTGCTGTTCAACCAGCGCACGCAGTTGATACAGGGTGTTAAAGGGCAGAAACTGAATGCCGCTACGGCGGTAAATTTCACCTTTACCCGGCTGCTTCATCGCCTGCGCCAGAATGCCGGTCGTGCGGCTGTCACGGTAAGAGACCGGCAGACCGACACGTTGACCGACGTGATCGATCAGAACGTAATCCACGCCCCAGGTATCAATGCCGATGCTGTCTATCCGAATACCTTCATCGCAGACTTTTTTCAGGCCAAGACGAATATCGTGTTCCAGGCTGTCGATGTCCCAGGTGTCAAAACCGTCTGTTTTTTGCAGGCAGTTCATGAAGCGGTGGATTTCACGTAGCGTCAGGGAGCGGTGTTCACTGTCGTAACGCGCCAGCATTACGCGCCCACTGGATGCGCCGAGATCGACTGCGACACAATGGCGAAAAGTCATAGCGAGGTCCTTCTGAGTTTTATTGCACTCAGTCTAAGAACCCCAGATAAAGCGTACCTTCTTGACAGTGACAGCCACAATTAGCGGCTGGCAACATGGCAAAGGTGAACGTGACGCTGTTCACAATTTCTATTAATAGGACCAGTTTTAGCGGATGTGACGCCTTCCGCAATTCCCGATCTTTCCCGCCATTTCTTGAAGAATTGACCGTGTTTACGCACTTTGGCGTCAAAAATTTAAGGTGAGGGTGATAACCCTTAATTACTATTCAGCCATGTTCATTTGATCGGGAAGGATGTCATCATGACGGTATTGCATTGCGTGGATTTTTTTCCGACAGGTAAAGCGCCAGTGGCTATTGAACCGCGGCTTCCTCAACCTGCGTTTCCAGAGCATCATCATGATTTTCATGAAATTGTGGTGGTCGAACATGGAACGGGGATCCATGTGTTCAACGGGCAGCCTTACACCATCAGCGGCGGTACGGTGTGTTTCGTTCGCGATCATGACCGGCATTTATATGAACATACTGACAATCTGTGCCTGACCAATGTGTTGTATCGCTCCCCGGATGCGTTTCAATTTCTGGCTGGACTGAATCAGCTTTTACCTCAGGAACAGAACGGGCAGTATCCCTCCCACTGGCGGGTGAATCAGAGCGTGTTGCAGCAGGTTCGACAACTGGTGGGGCAGATGGAAGCGCTCGGTGAGGGGATGGATACACCAACGGCGGCAAATCGCGAGATCCTGTTTATGCAGCTGCTGGTGCTGCTGCGTAAAAGCAGCCTGATGGAAGCTGCGACCGATAACGACGCGCGGCTTAACCTCCTGATGGCGTGGCTGGAAGATAACTTTGCCGACGAGGTGTGTTGGGAGGCGCTGGCCGAGAAGTTTTCCCTCTCTTTGCGCACTCTGCATCGCCAGCTCAAACAGCAAACCGGATTGACGCCGCAGCGCTACCTTAACCGCTTGCGGCTGATCAAGGCCCGACATCTGCTTCGCCACAGTGATGACAGTGTGACAGACATCGCTTATCTCTGCGGATTCGGCGACAGTAACCACTTTTCGACGCTTTTTCGTCGTGAGTTCAAGTGGTCACCACGCGATATTCGTCAGGGGCGCGATCTCGTTGTGGCAAGCCGCCTCCAGTAACGCGAAAGCTATCAACGTTTTTTACCGCCGAATCTCAGATAATCATGTCCCTTAACGCCGGATGGTGGCTACGCCTTATCCGGCCTACGTGGATGCCCTGTAGGCCGGATAAGCGCAGCGCATCCGGCAAGCATTCAGGTTGAGGTCATGTGATGGCGAATCAGCTAATCCTTCTGAAATCAGACTTCTTTGCGCATGAGCAGCAGGCTGTGGCCGTGGCTGACCGTTATCCGCAGGATGTCTTTGCTGAGCATACCCACGAGTTTTGCGAGCTGGTTATGGTCTGGCGCGGTAATGGTCTGCATGTCCTTAACGATCGTCCGTACCGGATAACCCGTGGCGACCTGTTTTACATTCGCGCCGAAGATAAACACTCCTACACCTCCGTGAACGACCTGGTGTTGCAAAATATCATCTACTGCCCGGAGCGGTTGACGCTGAATGTTGACTGGCAAGGGGCGATCCCCGGATTTGACGGTACGCCGAGGCAGCCGCATTGGCGACTCGGCAGCGTTGGCATGAGTCAGGTCCGACAGGTGATAAGCCAGCTTGAGCATGAAAGCAATCAGCGTGATGCACAGGCTTTTACCATGGCTGAGCTGCTGTTCGGGCAGTTGGTGACACACCTTAAGCGGCATCGTTATGCCACGGATACGCTCCCGGCGACCTCCAGTGAAACGCTGCTGGATAAACTGATCACCGCGTTAGCTGGTAGCCATGAGCATGCATTCGAACTGGATACGTTTTGCGAGCGCGAACAGTGCAGCGAGCGCGTTTTGCGCCAGCAGTTTCGCAGCCAGACCGGGATGACCATCAACCAGTATCTCCGCCAGGTGCGGGTTTGCCATGCGCAGTATCTGCTCAAACATAGTCGGTTGATGATTAGCGAGATTTCCATGCGCTGCGGTTTTGAGGACAGTAACTACTTTTCAGTGGTATTTACGCGGGAAACCGGGATGACGCCGAGCCAGTGGCGTCATCTCAGTACTCAGCATGCTTAGCTGGCCATTCCCAGACCGACAATGTTTGCCGCGACAATGATCACCACGCAGCCGAGGCTTAGCACGCTGACCGGACGACGACCCGCGTTTTTCCACTCTTTTAATACCAGACCGACAATCCCGCCGCACAGAACATAGAAGCTCATGTGCAGCATCCAGCTTACATAGTCATACTGCGCCGGAATACGTGCGTGGCCCCAGGCGTAGAAGAAGAATTGCAGATACCACATCAAGCCACCAAGCGCAGAGAGCAGCACGTTGGTGATAATCAGCGGCTTGGCTAACGAGAAGTCGGCTTTTATCGACAAGTTCTTCACTTTTGCCAGACGAATGAAGCAGAAGCCCAGGTTAACAAGCGCGCCACCGCCCATAATGACCACATAGCTAGGCAGGGCGACATACAGCGGATCGACGCCCAACGCGGCGGCGGCATCGTGCATCGGTTTCGCCGCGTTCATCGCAAAGGACATCCCGGCGGAGAAAATACCGCACATGACGGCCAGAACCAGACCTTTTTTCAGGTTGAAATCTTCCGCTTTGATGCCCATTTTGCGTTCTTTTAACTGACCGGCACGGGTAACAATGCCTACGCCAATCAGCGCGACCAGTACGCCAAGCAGCGTCATGCGGCCACCAGAGGTATTGATCAGTACATCAAAATTGCCGTTGATAATCGGGGTCATCAGCGTGCCGACAATCAGCGTAATACCTATCGCAATCCCGATACCCATCGACATACCGAGATAGCGCATGGTCAGGCCATAGTTGATATTGCCAATCCCCCACATTGCACCAAACAGAAATACCGGAGCCAGTGTGGAGAGGCTGAAGGAGCTGAAGTAGGCCCAGAAATCGGGAAGTAACATGGCGCTGATGGTCCACGGCAGGATTATCCAGGAGACGATCCCGCCAACCGACCACATCGTTTCCCATGACCAATGTTTGACTTGCTTGAACGGGGCATAGAAACAGGCGGCACTGGCTGCCCCTATCAAATGCCAAAAGATACCCATCGTAATCGCGTTACTCATGACTTAATCCTCGTTATTTTTTATCGTCGGTAATGACCCCTCCGACCTAACGAGTTTAAAAATTACGCAGGTGGTTAACCTTTTGACGATTGCCGCCCTTTTGCGCATGTTGGCAATTATCACGTTAAGTGGGTGATTCGGCTCACATCTTTAACAATGGGTTTGATTCATTAAGACCCTGTAAAAAGTACGGCATTGATAATCATTTTCAATATCATTTAATTAACTATAATGACCCAACTGCTTACGCGGCGTTAACACTGGCCGCCCGACAATACTGGAGATGATTATGAGTTATACACTGCCATCCCTGCCGTACGCTTATGATGCCCTTGAACCGCACTTCGATAAGCAGACGATGGAAATCCACCACACCAAACACCACCAGGCTTACGTAAATAACGCCAACGCTGCTCTGGAAAGCCTGCCTGAATTCGCCAGCCTGTCCGTTGAAGAGCTGATCACCAAACTGGATCAACTGCCAGCAGACAAGAAAACCGTACTGCGTAACAACGCGGGCGGTCACGCTAACCACAGCCTGTTCTGGAAAGGCCTGAAAACCGGTACTACGCTGCAGGGCGACCTGAAAGCGGCTATCGAACGTGACTTCGGCTCCGTTGACAACTTCAAAGCTGAATTTGAAAAAGCAGCGGCAACCCGCTTTGGCTCCGGCTGGGCGTGGCTGGTTCTGAAAGGTGACAAACTGGCTGTTGTTTCTACCGCCAACCAGGATTCCCCGCTGATGGGTGAAGCTATCTCTGGCGCTTCCGGTTTCCCAATCGTGGGCCTGGACGTTTGGGAACACGCTTACTACCTGAAATTCCAGAACCGTCGCCCGGACTACATCAAAGAGTTCTGGAACGTTGTGAACTGGGACGAAGCTGCCGCGCGTTTCGCAGCAAAAAAATAAGTTCTACGCTTTAACAAAGCCCTGCAAGCGATGCTTGTGGGGTTTTTTTGTGATCAAACTCAATATAAAAACAATGATCCACTTAAATTGAAACAAGGTTTTATTATGCGAGTGGGATCACTTTTATAGTCTCTATGAATGTCTATCTTCTTTTCATCAAGACGGGCGCATCTCAAAGCAAGATGCAATCGCCCATAAAAATTGCCCCATTTTTATGTCTACAGGTGATGGAAATGCAGATCAAACGTACGATAGAGAAAATCCCAGGCGGTATGATGCTGGTGCCGCTTTTCCTGGGCGCGTTGTGTCACACCTTTTCCCCCGGCGCCGGGAAATATTTCGGCTCCTTTACCAACGGTATGATCACCGGTACGGTACCTATCCTGGCAGTCTGGTTCTTTTGCATGGGGGCGTCGATCAAGCTAAGCGCCACCGGCACCGTGCTGCGTAAATCAGGTACGTTAGTCATAACCAAGATTCTGGTGGCGTGGGTGGTTGCAGCGATTGCTTCACGCATTCTGCCGGAACATGGTGTAGAGGTCGGATTCTTCGCTGGGTTGTCTACGCTGGCGCTGGTGGCCGCGATGGATATGACCAACGGCGGGCTGTATGCCTCGATTATGCAGCAGTACGGCACCAAAGAAGAGGCCGGAGCGTTTGTCCTGATGTCGCTGGAGTCTGGCCCGCTGATGACCATGGTGATTCTGGGAACCGCCGGGATCGCGTCGTTTGAACCGCACGTATTTGTTGGTGCAGTATTGCCGTTCCTGATTGGCTTTGCGCTGGGGAATCTGGACCCTGAACTGCGGGAGTTCTTCAGCAAAGCGGTGCAGACGCTGATCCCGTTCTTTGCCTTCGCATTAGGTAACACCATTGATTTGAGCGTGATTGCGCAGACCGGCGTGCTGGGTATTCTGCTGGGCGTGGCGGTGATTATCATCACTGGTATTCCATTGATTATCGCCGATAAACTGATTGGTGGTGGCGATGGTACGGCGGGGATTGCCGCTTCCAGTTCCGCGGGGGCGGCGGTTGCTACGCCTGTGCTGATTGCTGAAATGGTTCCGGCATTTAAACCGATGGCACCGGCAGCAACTTCCCTGGTCGCCACGTCGGTGATTGTGACCTCCATTCTGGTGCCGATTATCACGTCTATCTGGTCGAAAAAGGTCAAAGCAAGGGCGGCAGAAATTGATATTCGTGGTACCGTGAAGTAAGTCTCTTAAGCCGGATGGTCTGCTCCATCCGGCTTAATTATTTACCCTTTGACGACAAACACCTCATCGATTGTTCGGCACTCACTCTCGTTCAACTCTCCACCGGCATTACGTGACACGCCGGTACAATAGCCAAATTTACGCGATACCACGGTTTTGATGGTGGTGACAAAATCTTCGCCGATGGCATAGATGGACATGTAGGTGCCAATCTGGTCCTGAATATCGCGAAGCGCTGCCAGGTCGCCCTGTTTAAACGCTTCCCGCGCGCTGACAAACAGTTCCGGCATGACGTTGTTCAACCCTGAAATAATCCCCGCGCCACCTGCCAACAGGTTGGGAATGTAGTATTCGTCATAGCCGGACAGCACGGCAAAATCCTCCCGCACGGCGCGGGTGGTCTGAATCATGCTGCGGGTATGGGACTGACAGTCGACGGTGTCTTTAATGCCAGCAAAATTCGGGAATTCGGCGGCGAGGGTGGCTACCAGTTCGGGGGTTAAATCGCAGCCGGTGCGTGCCGGGAAGTTATAAGCAAACCATTTACCGCTGAGTTTCTGCCCCAACTGACGGAAGTAGCTCAGCAGCTGTTTCGCCGTTTGTCCGTAGTAATAGGGCGGCAGGATCATCACGGCATCGTAACCTGAGCGATACGCTTCCTGTGCCATCAATAAAATATCATTCTGGCAGGTGGATGAGACGTTGGCGACCATCTTTAGCGAGCTCATGGCGCGGGCCTCACGGATCAGCAGCAGCCTTTCTTCGAGCGTAAAGGAGGCAAATTCCCCGATGCTGCCCATCAGCAAAATCACGTCGATTTTGGCCTCGGTAAGGCGTTTGAGATGTTGGCTTAGACCGTTGAGATCGATCTTGCCATCATTGTCCATTGGCGTAATGGAAGGACACCAGACGCCAGCAAATTGCGATTGACCAGTCACGTTGTCGACTCCTTATTTGAAATGATGTTTCAAAACCAGATTACATTGATAGCATGTGTCCCTAAGTTTCATGTGAACCGTGCTCTCATTTTGAGCGACTGGGGTAAAATAAATGTGGTGTAATGGGGGAAATTTATCGGGAGAGGGAACAGATGCGATATCCGGTCGATGTTTTTACGGGCAAAGTTCGGGACTACACGGGAAGCCGTCCCAGCGCGATTGCTAAAGTCCAGATTGACGGTGAGTTGATGCTGACCGAACTGGGGCTGACGGGGGATGAACAGGCGGAAACGAAAATTCATGGCGGGCCGGATCGCGCGCTGTGTCACTATCCGCGTGAACACTATCAGCACTGGAGACAAGCGTTCCCGGAGCAGGCGGAGCTATTTGTCGCGCCCGCGTTTGGTGAGAACCTCTCTACTGAGGGGCTGACTGAAGAGAATGTGTATATTGGCGACATTTTCCAGTGGGGAGAGGCGCTGATTCAGGTCACGCAGCCGCGCTCGCCGTGCTTTAAGCTGAATTTCCATTTTGGCATCAGCGATATGGCCAGCCAGATGCAGGATGCAGGTAAGACGGGCTGGCTGTGCAGCGTCATCGCGCCTGGTCAGGTGTCAGCAGACGCGCCGTTGATCCTGGCGTCACGCGTAAGCGACGTCAGCGTGCGGGAGGCAATTGCTATCGCCTGGCATATGCCGTTTGATGATTCGCAATATCACCGTCTACTGTCGGCTGCCGGGTTATCAAAAAGCTGGACCAGAACGATGCAAAAGCGTCGTTTAAGCGGCAAGATCGAAGACAATTCCCGCCGTTTGTGGGGAAAATAAACCCACCTTAATCTTGCAATTAAATCAGGTGGCGACACCTGATTTACCTCTCCCCGTGGTTCATCTCTCTGCGTACCAAACCGGGCAAAAACCTGACGGTCACGGTTTGCTTCAAAGCCATTCTTGATACCTGGTCCACAAAAAGAAACTCTGCGTTGAAAAAAAACTTGAGTATTTCCTGCACTCAAATATCTTAGCTTCAAATTGGTTTAAACCAGATGAGCAAAATGAAAAAGAAAAACAATGTTGATGTGCTCAGAGAGCGCTTTGAAAGCTGGTTAAACGAGAAGAATTTACCAGCGGGGTCCAAATTGCCTTCAGAAAGGGAGCTATGTGAGCTGCTGGATGCAAAGCGTATGACCTTACGTCAGGTTCTGATTGAGCTTGAGATCGATGCGCGTATTTTCCGCAAGAACCGCAGTGGTTGGTTTATTTCATCGAAGCGATTTATTTATAACCCTAAATCACTTTCCAGCTTCAATGCTGAAGCTTGTGCTCAGGGACGTAAGCCTTTTTGGGATTATTTAACCAAAGAAACCATTGATACAGTTCCGCATCATGTTGATGATGTTTTTCTCTCCTCCGGCGATCGCTATTTAGTTACCGGCTGGTGCGGCCTTGATTCACATAAAGTGTTTTACCATGAATCCTATATTGATGCCGATGTTGCGCCAGGATTCATTAATAAATTGGGCAATCAGTCTTTTGCCAGCGTCTGGGAAGATGCGTTTGGCCATGTTTTAAATATCAAAGAAATGATTTTTAAACCGGTCAATATGCCAGAAGTGGCCTGCAAAGAGCTGGGTGTTGCGCCTAATACGTATGGAATTTTAGTAGAAAAACATCGGGCTACCCGAGATAAAAAAGTGGTTCAGGTTGATTTCGAATACTGGCGACTTGAATCAGTGGAACTTGTTATTCGCGATGAATGAGAAAAATAATGGGAAAATGTAACCAAGAACTTCTTGCGGAACGCGCGAGAAATATACCGCTGTACCTACATGCTTATGCTTTTCATCTGAATATGCGCTACGAGAGAGTCCTGCCGGGGGATCTTCTGGATATTGCGCATCAGCAAAAATTGAAGGGTGTAAAAATACATGTTGAGGATGGTGAGTCCCAATCACTGCAGAAACTGAACGATCAGCAGCTACACGATTTTAAAGAAAAGGCCATAAAATATAATCTGGATGTGCATATCGAAACGAGCGCATCGGATAAGGCAACATTGACGGATGCAATCCGTATTGCTGTTGCTACTGGTGCAACTTCAGTGCGTTTCTACCCGCGTTATGAAGGGTATCTGAACGATGTTATGGCGAAGATTGCCAATGATATTGCGTGGCTGTCTCAGTATGACGATTGCGGACTAAGCTTTACTATCGAACAGCATGAAGATCTGCAAGGCCATGAGCTGGTGACGCTGGTTAATAATAGCGGGATGAAAAATCTCTCTATTCTGTTTGATTTTGGCAACATGATTAATGCCAATGAGCAGCCGCTTTCTGCGTTAGAGGTTATGTCTCCTCTGATCACTCAGGTGCATATCAAAGACGCAAAAATTATTAAAGAAGGTA
This sequence comes from Citrobacter sp. Cpo147, assembly GCF_030332405.1. Lineage (NCBI taxonomy): Bacteria > Pseudomonadati > Pseudomonadota > Gammaproteobacteria > Enterobacterales > Enterobacteriaceae > Citrobacter > Citrobacter sp. Cpo147. The sequence continues at coordinate 52,397 of NZ_JAOWHX010000032.1, read as the reverse complement.
AAGGCTGGGGGCATGAGGCTTGTCGTTCAGGACACGGCGATTTACCCATGGAAGAGATGCTTAAGGCATTATTACTTTTAGGTGAAGATAAACCGCAAGTACATGCTTTTGGCCTGGAAGAAGAAGTTGAATATTATGCCCCTGCATTTCGCTTCGACGATGAGGGTGATAATCCATGGATCCCATGGCGCGATGCAAGTTATACGCCGCTGCCTGACAGCAACATGATTGATACGCGACTGGCGCAGGAAAAAGAACATGCTCTTGCCCAAATAAAATATATCCGTGATATATGTGACAAGTTTATAGGCAATTAATTAGTTTTCTTAAAATATTATTAAATGCGGAAAGGATTATGAAAATAATCCCCTGGCGTTATTAATTATACAATTTAATTTAGATATTTCTCTCAACAAGCAATGAGGGTTTAATCATGTTCATGAATAAATGGGCAAGACTCTGTTTTTTGATTTTAGGCGGCGGCACGATATTCAAGCTTTCGAGTATGAAAGATGTTTTCTATGTGCCAATGCAGAATGACTGGGGTTTAACTAATACGCAAATTGGGTTGAGCTTTACGGTTTATACGATTGTTCAGACAACCGGACTTTTTCTTTCTCTCTATATCGCAGACCGTTACTCCAAGAAAATATTATTACCGTTCGGTCTGATTGGCGTTGGGTTATGTGGCTTATATCTGGCAACGTTACCGTCATTTACCGGTTATCTCATTTGCTTTGCCGCGATGGCTTTCTTTGCCGATGTGGTTTATTGGCCGGTATTGCTGAAAGCCGTTCGTTTGCTGGGAACGAAAGAAGAACAAGGACGCATGTTCGGCTTTTTAGAAGCCGGACGTGGCGTGGTGGATGTTATCGTTGCATCTGGCGCTCTGTTTGTCTTCGTCCAGTTTGGTGAAGGTAAAGCGGGGATGCAGGCGGGCCTGTTGTTCTATACGGTAATTACGCTTGTGGCAGGTATTGTGACGTACTTTATTGTCGATGATGACAAAGTGAAAGGCGGCGAGAAAACCAGTGCCAACATGGAAGTGTTAAAGGGTATCAAACATGTTTTGTCCTGCCCTAATGTTTGGCTGGCTTCTTTAGGTATTTTCTTCGTTTATGCCGCGTACTGTGGACTGACTTACTTTATTCCATTCTTAAAAGATATCTATATGCTGCCGGTAGCGCTCGTCGGTGCGTACGGCATCATCAACCAGTATGCGCTAAAAATGGTAGGTGGGCCGATTGGTGGAATGTTGGCAGATAAAGTTGCTAAATCACCGACAGTGTATCTGAAGTGGACGTTCCTGATCTCTGCTGTAGCGATGCTTGTGTTCATGCAGTTACCGCATCAAACAATGAACGTGTATATCGGTATGGCGGCGACATTAGGGTTCGGAGCGATTATCTTCTCACAGCGCGCCATTTTCTTCGCGCCAATGGATGAGATCGGTACCCCACGTGAGTATGCGGGCTCGGCAATGGCGTTTGGTTGCATCATCGGTTATATGCCAGCGATGTTTGCGTACACGTTGTACGGCTATTTGCTGGATACCAATAGCGGCATCACTGGCTACAACTATGTCTTTAGCGTGATGATTGCGTTCAGCTTTATGGGCTTTATCTGTTCGACCATTCTGGTGAAGCGGATTAAAAAGCAAAAGCTAGCGGCGGCAGAAGTGACAGCATAAAGTGAGAGCTTCCCCGGCACGAGGCTACCGGGGAAGCCTGTTAAGCGCGTTTATACAGCGGTAACCAAATCACCAGCCGTAAACCACCCAGCGGGCTGTCTTCGGCCTTCACCCAGCCACGATGCTGCTGAATTGCGGTTTCAACAATCGCCAGACCCAGACCTGTTCCGCCAGACTCGCGATCGCGCGCCTCATCGGTACGATAGAACGGACGGAAAATCTGTTCTCTGTCTTCAGGGCTAACGCCTGGGCCATCGTCGTCCACGGTGATGGTAATCCCGTCGATATCCACCGCGAAGCCAACTTCAATCTTCGTATGTGAATAGCGCAGGGCATTGCGCACAATGTTTTCCAGCGCACTTTCCAACGCATTTGGGTTACCGTACAGCGGCCACGGACCCGGCGGGAAATTCACCGTGAGTGACTTACCCATCTGCTCAGCTTCAAAGGCGGCGTTATCCAGCACTTCGCCCCACAGCTGATTAGCTTTCACTGTTTCACTGACCAGCGCGTTTTTCTGCTGATTACGTGACATCACCAGCAGGTCGTTGATCATGCTGTCCAGTCGGTGTGCTTCTGTTTCAATGCGCTCCAGCTCTTTGCTCTCACCGCTACGACGGCGCAGCAGAGCGGTGCCCAGTTGCAGACGCGTTAGCGGTGTTCTCAGCTCGTGAGAGATGTCCGACAGCAGGCGTTGCTGTGTGGTCATCATCCGTTCCAGCGCTGTCACCATCTGGTTAAAGCTGGCGCCTGCCGCCAGAAACTCCTGCGGACCGGCTTCCAGTTCCGGATGCTGACGCAGGTTGCCCTGGGCCACTTCATCCGCCGCGTTTTTCAACTTACGCGCAGGTTTCGCCAGACTCCAGGCAAGCCAAAGCAATAGCGGTGAGCTGACTAACATGGTGACGATCAGCAACAGCAGCGGTCGGTCGAACAGCAGGTTGATAAAGTCAGATTGTGAGCTGCTGGCAGGTCGTATGAGATACAGCTGGTAGTTATCTTCACCGTCTCTGACGGAGAAAGGCCCGACCATCTCAACGCGACCGTATTTTTTCTTTTGCGGATGGTCGGCGTTATCGGCCTGACCAATAAAGTTACGAATGATCTGCATTTCGTTGCGTTCTGCGCCGATCACGCGTCCTTCCGTCGTAACAAGTAATAACCGCTGCCCTGGCGGCGCCCACTTGTCTATCGCCCGAAACAAGCGACGCCACCACATCAAATCGTTGGGTGGATCGTTCGCCAGTTCAGCTTCAACGTGTTGCTCAATCATTAACCCCTGGCGCTGCTCGCTGTCCAGTAGCTCGGTCATCTGGCGTGAGTCGAGCTTGGGTAACATCAGTACCAACATCAACACCAGTGCCAGCGTCAACCAGAAGATGGCAAAGATGCGTGCGGTTAAGCTCCCTATCATGAAGCGGAGACCATCAGGTAGCCGCGACCACGCAGGGTTTTAAACCACGGGTGTCCGTCTTTACGCTCTGGCAGCTTACGACGCAGGTTCGAGATATGCATATCGATCGCGCGATCGAAAGGCGTCAGGCGTTTGCCCAGCACTTCCTGGCTCAGGTGCTCACGCGAAACCACCTGACCGAGATGCTGAGCCAGCAAATAGAGCAGGGTGAATTCGGTGCCGGTTAACTCCAAAATTTGCCCGTCAAAGCTGGCTTCCTGGCGACCCGGATTAAGGCTTAACGCATCTACTTCCAGCGTCGGCGAGCCGTTATCGCTGTTCTGCTGCTGTTCGCTCCAGTGTGAGCGACGCAGAATAGCGCGGATGCGCGCGACCAGTTCACGGTCGTTAAACGGTTTAGGTAAATAGTCGTCCGCGCCCAGCTCAAGGCCAAGTACGCGATCCAATTCGCTGCCGCGAGCGGTCAGCATGATTACAGGTGTCTGGTGTGTCTGACGAAGTGCTTTCAGCGTATCAATGCCGTTTTTCTTCGGCATCATGACGTCGAGCAAAAGTAAATCGATGCTGTCATCCAGAAGCTCAAGCGCCTGTTCCCCATCATAGGCAACCAGCACATCGAAACCTTCCATTTCGAGCAACTCCTTTAACAGGGAAGTCAGCTCTCGGTCATCATCAACTAACAGGATTTTATTCATTGTTTACGTACCTCCGAGGCAGAAATTACGTCATCAGGCGTCGCTAATCTATGACTTTACGTTGTTTTACACCCCCTGACGCATGTTTGCAGCCCGAATCGTAAACTGTCTCTCGTTGAATCGCGACAGAAAAGATTTTGGGAGCAAGTGATGGGCAAAGTTACCGCTGCCGTCATGGCCTCAACGCTGGCACTCAGTACATTTAGCCATGCAGCTGAAGTCGTCACAGGCGATCACTGGCACCTGGGTGAAGGCTCATCGCAACGCAGCGTTCAGAGCCACATGTTTGACGGTATCAGTTTAACCGAACATCAACGTCAACAGATGCGAGATTTAATGCAGCAGGCAAGACACGAACAGCCTCCTGTTAATGTTAGCGAAATGGAGACAATGCATCGCCTTGTCACCGCAGAGAAATTTGATGAAAGCGCAGTGCGCGCTCAGGCAGAAAGAATGGCGCAAGAACAGGTTGCCCGCCAGGTTGAAATAGCCAGGATCCGCAACCAGATGTATCGCCTGTTAACGCCCGAGCAGCAAGCGGTTTTAAATGAGAAACATGAACAACGAATGGAGCAACTGCGCGATGTAGCGCACTGGAAAAAAAGCTCATCGTTGAATTTATTGAGTAGTAGCAACTCACGTTCCCAGTAGTAACCCTGTTTTCCTTGCCATAGACACCATCCCTGTCTTCCCCCACATGATGTGGGGGTTTTTTTTGCCCAAAATTTGTCCCTCGGTTATTGCCTGACTGTTTTACTTCATCCGTTATACTAGCGGCATATCCTGGCAGGAGTGTTTATGAATCAAACCTATGGGCGGCTGGTGAGCCGGGCGGCAATCGCGGCGACCGTGATGGCATCGCTGTTACTTTTGATCAAAATTTTCGCGTGGTGGTACACCGGATCGGTCAGTATTCTGGCAGCGCTGGTGGATTCTCTGGTGGACATCGCGGCGTCATTAACCAACCTGTTGGTGGTGCGCTATTCGCTGCAGCCCGCCGATGATGAACATACGTTCGGACACGGAAAAGCGGAATCGCTGGCGGCGCTGGCGCAAAGCATGTTTATTTCCGGTTCGGCGCTGTTTTTATTCCTGACCGGGATTCAGCATCTCATTCAACCCACGCCGATGAAAGATCCCGGCGTTGGGGTGGTTGTCACCATTATTGCGTTAGTGTGTACAATCATTCTGGTCTCGTTTCAGCGCTGGGTAGTGAAGCGTACGCAAAGTCAGGCCGTTCGGGCAGATATGCTTCATTATCAGTCTGATGTTATGATGAACGGTGCGATTCTCATTGCGCTCGGGCTGGCATGGTACGGCTGGCATCGTGCGGATGCCTTGTTTGCGCTCGGGATTGGCATCTATATTTTATATAGCGCATTACGCATGGGGTATGAGGCAGTGCAATCTTTGCTGGATCGCGCTTTACCCGATGAGGAACGTCAGGAAATTATTGATATCGTGACGTCATGGCCTGGAGTCAGCGGCGCTCACGATCTTCGCACGCGGCAGTCAGGGCCGACCCGCTTTATTCAGATTCATTTGGAAATGGAAGATAATCTGCCGCTCGTTCAGGCGCATTTAGTGGCTGAACAGGTTGAGCAGGCAATTTTACGGCGTTTCCCGGGATCGGATGTCATCATTCATCAGGATCCCTGTTCAGTCGTACCCAAGGAAGGCAAGATGTTTGAGCTTTCATAATTCGTTGTAAAAAAAGTGAACCGGGCCAGCATTTTGTGTATAAATTACCACCATTTGGCCTGACCTGAATCAATTCAGCAGGAAGTGATTGTTATACTATCTGCATATTCGTTGGATCGTTTCGATATGCGGAATCGACTTCCGGCAGCAGATTTCATTTTGCATTCCAAAGTTCAGAGGTAGTCATGATTAAGAAAATCGGTGTGTTGACAAGCGGCGGTGATGCGCCGGGCATGAACGCAGCAATCCGTGGTGTTGTACGTGCAGCGTTGACGGAAGGGCTGGAAGTCATGGGGATCCATGATGGCTACCTGGGTTTGTATGAAGACCGTATGGTCCAGCTTGACCGCTACAGCGTGTCCGACATGATCAACCGTGGCGGTACTTTCCTCGGTTCTGCTCGCTTCCCGGAATTCCGTGATGAAAACGTACGTGCGGTGGCGATCGAAAACCTGAAGAAGCGTGGCATCGACGCCCTGGTTGTTATCGGGGGTGACGGTTCTTACATGGGTGCAAAACGCCTGACTGAAATGGGCTTCCCGTGCATCGGTCTGCCGGGCACTATCGACAACGATATCAAGGGCACTGACTACACCATCGGCTACTTCACCGCGCTGGGTACTGTCGTTGAAGCGATTGACCGCCTGCGTGATACCTCTTCTTCTCACCAGCGTATTTCTATCGTTGAAGTGATGGGCCGCTACTGTGGTGACCTGACCCTGGCAGCAGCGATTGCCGGTGGCTGTGAGTTCGTGGTGGTTCCGGAAGTGGAATTCAGCCGTGACGATTTGGTTACTGAAATCAAAGCAGGTATCGCGAAAGGTAAAAAACACGCAATCGTAGCGATCACTGAACACATGTGTGACGTTGACGAATTGGCGCATTACATTGAGAAAGAAACGGGTCGTGAAACGCGTGCAACCGTACTGGGTCACATCCAGCGTGGTGGTTCCCCGGTTCCTTACGACCGTATTCTGGCATCCCGTATGGGCGCCTATGCCATTGAACTTCTGCTGGAAGGTCACGGCGGTCGCTGCGTAGGTATTCAGAACGAGCAGCTGGTTCACCATGACATCATCGACGCTATCGAAAACATGAAGCGTCCGTTCAAAGGTGACTGGCTGGACTGCGCGAAGAAACTGTATTAATTGCAATTGCCGGATGGCGGCTTGCGCCTTATCCGGCCTACATGATGCAAATCGTAGGCCTGATAAGCGTAGCGCCATCAGGCAAAAACTCGACTCCATATATTCCCCCAAGTTATAGCAAATCTTTTTTTATTCTTTAATGTTTGGATGCCTTTCTGGCACGCTTTGCTCATCACAACACTACCTAAGAGAGCTGGGCGATGAACAAATGGGGCGTAGGGTTAACATTATTGCTGGCATCGACCAGCGTTCTGGCAAAGGATATTCAGTTACTTAACGTATCGTACGATCCAACGCGTGAACTGTACGAGCAGTACAATAAGGCCTTCAGCGCGCACTGGAAGCAGGAAACGGGCGACAACGTCGTGATTCGCCAGTCGCATGGTGGTTCGGGTAAACAGGCGACCTCCGTCATCAACGGCATTGAAGCCGATGTCGTGACGCTGGCACTGGCTTACGACGTGGATGCCATTGCTGAACGTGGCCGTATCGATAAAAACTGGATTAAACGCCTGCCGGATAACTCTGCGCCTTACACCTCCACCATCGTATTTCTGGTCCGCAAAGGCAATCCCAAACAAATTCATGACTGGAACGATTTAATCAAACCGGGCGTGTCGGTCATTACGCCAAACCCGAAAAGCTCCGGCGGAGCTCGCTGGAACTATCTGGCGGCATGGGGCTATGCCCTGCACCACAACAACAACGATCAGGCCAAGGCACAAGACTTTGTGAAGGCCCTGTATAAAAACGTTGAGGTACTCGATTCTGGTGCACGTGGTTCAACCAATACCTTCGTTGAACGTGGTATCGGTGATGTGCTGATTGCCTGGGAAAACGAAGCGCTGTTGGCAACGAACGAGCTGGGCAAAGATAAATTCGAGATAGTGACCCCGAGTGAATCTATCCTCGCGGAGCCGACCGTGTCCGTGGTTGATAAAGTGGTGGAAAAGAAAGACACCAAAGCGGTGGCGGAAGCTTACCTGAAGTATCTCTACTCTCCGGAAGGTCAGGAAATTGCGGCGAAAAACTACTATCGTCCACGTGATGCAGACGTTGCGAAGAAATACGAAAACGCATTTCCGAAGCTGAAGCTGTTCACTATCGACGAAGAGTTTGGCGGCTGGACGAAAGCGCAGAAAGAGCACTTCTCTAACGGCGGTACGTTCGACCAAATCAGTAAACGATAAATAAGTCTTGATTTACCGACCCGGTGGCCTAACGCGACTGGGTTTTTTTATTTGTCATGGTTTTGCGTTACTCTTGCCCTTCAATGGGATACAGGAAACGCGTAATGAAAAAAGCAGGCTATCTTTTACTGGCGGTGATTGTGGTCGCCGCCGCTGCAGGTATCGGGTACTGGAAATTCACCGGCAACCCGGACGCATTACGCCAGATCGTTCTTCAGCAATGCCTGCCGCACCAGTTGCAGCAGCAGGACCCCGCACCATGCGCTGAAGTAAAGCCGGATGCTGGATATGTGGTGTTCAAAGACCGTAACGGCCCACTGCAATATCTGTTGATGCCTACCTGGCGGATCAACGGTACGGAAAGTCCGCTGTTGTTGAAATCAGGCACACCGAACTTTTTCTGGCTGGCCTGGCAGGCGCGTAGCTTTATGAGCCAAAAATACGGCCAGGAAATCCCTGACAAAGCAGTCTCTCTGACCATTAACTCACGTAGCGGGCGTACGCAAAATCACCTGCATATTCATATCTCCTGCCTGCGAACCGATGTCAGAAAGCAGCTGGATGACAACCTGGCGAAAATCAGCACCCGCTGGCTACCATTACCGGGTGGGCTGCGCGGTCATGAATATCTGGCACGTCGCGTCACGGAAAATGAACTGGCACAACGCAGCCCGTTTATGATGCTGGCGGAAGAGGTGCCGGATGCGCGTGAGCATATGGGCAGCTATGCGTTGGCGATGGTGCGCCAGAGCGACGAATCCTTTGTCCTGCTGGCTACTCAGCGCAATCTGCTGGCACTGAATCTCGCCTCCGCTGAGGAAATTCAGGATCATCAATGTGATATTCTGCGTTAACCCCACCTAATCTGGCGTTTACTCCGCATGCCTGTCCCCGTATTCTTGTTGAAAAAAACAACAGGAGACAGGCATGTCGCTCTGGCTTACACACCCTCTGTTTATCCCCTCTCTGGTGGTTGGTATCACCATTCTTCTCTGGGCTACGTCGCTGCTGCCGGAGTTTATAACGGCGCTGCTGTTCTTTGCCGTGGCGATGGTCGCCAAAATCGCGCCACCGGATGTGATTTTTGGCGGCTTTGCGTCCTCCGCATTCTGGCTGGTGTTTAGCGGCTTTGTACTGGGTATTGCGATTCGTAAAACGGGGCTGGCGGACAGGGCGGCGAGGGCGCTGTCATCGAGGTTGACTGATTCCTGGCCGTTAATGGTGGCGAGCGTAGTGCTGCTGAGTTACGCGCTGGCATTTGTAATGCCATCCAACATGGGCCGCATTGCGCTGCTGATGCCGATTGTCGCGGCGATGGCGAAACGAGCCGGAATTAACGACGGCACGCGCGCCTGGTATGGTCTGGCACTGGCCGTCGGGTTTGGGACGTTCCAGCTTTCTGCGACGATTTTACCCGCTAACGTACCGAATCTGGTGATGAGCGGCGCGGCGGAAGGCTCTTACGGCATCCACCTCAATTATCTTCCCTATTTGCTGCTGCATACGCCGGTTCTGGGTTGGCTTAAAGGCGCGGTGCTCATTGTGCTTATCTGCTGGTTGTTCCCTGGCAAGCCGCATGCGCCGCGCGATCTCACGCCGCCGGAGCCGATGAGCCGGGATGAAAAACGTCTGGCCTGGATGTTAGCGGTGGTGCTGTTCTTGTGGGTAAGCGAAAGCTGGCTCGGTATTGGCCCCGCGTGGACCGGGCTGGCGGCGGCAGTTATCACATTGCTACCACGGGTTGGCTTTATCAATGGCGACGAGTTTTCCGCTGGGGTCAACATTCGTACCTGTATTTATGTGGCGGGTATTCTGGGGCTGGCGATCACCGTCACGCAGACCGGTATTGGTAGCGCCGTTGGCGAAGCGCTGTTACAGGTGATGCCGCTGGATGCGGAAAAGCCGTTTACCAGTTTCCTCGCGCTGACCGGTATTACCACTGCGCTTAATTTTATTATGACGGCGAACGGTGTTCCGGCGCTGTATACCACGTTGGCGCAAAGCTTTGCCGATGCGACGGGATTCCCACTGCTGTCGGTGATTATGATCCAGGTGCTGGGTTATTCCACACCACTGTTGCCGTATCAGGCTTCACCGATCGTGGTGGCGATGGCGCTCGGGAAAGTACCTGCAAGGGCGGGGATGCTGCTGTGTATCGCACTGGCGGCGGCAACATATCTGATTCTTCTGCCGCTGGATTACGCCTGGTTTACGGTGTTGGGAAAACTGTAGCTGTATCAAAATGTTAATTTTTTGTTTTGTGAGTGAGTGAATTGTATTATGCGCGGCAATATTGGTTAATGCCTGAGCGCAGATTTGCGCACTGGAAATTCAAGGATTGATTCATGGACAGTTTAACCCCCATCCGCTGTTGGCCTGCCATCATCTCGCTCGTAATTACGCTGACCATCTGGTTTGTTATCCCGTGTCCACCTGACGTAACCCCGCAAGCGTGGCACCTGCTGGCACTGTTTATTGGTACGATCGCTGCGATTATCGGTAAAGCCATGCCGATTGGCGCAATTGCGATTGTGGCGATTATGCTGGTGGCGATGACTGGCGTTACTAACCCCGGCAAACCCTCCGCGGCGTTGAACGATGCGTTGAGTGGTTTTTCTAACCAGCTAATCTGGCTGATCGGTTTATCCATTATGCTGTCGCAAAGTCTGTTAAAGACTGGCCTGGGAGCGCGTATTGGCTACGGGTTTATTGCGCTATTTGGTAAAAGAACGCTGGGCATTGCGTGGGCATTAACCCTTGCGGAAACGCTAATTGCACCCGTAACGCCAAGCAATACCGCGCGTGGCGGCGGCATTATCCACCCGGTAATGCGGGCGATTGCGGAGAGCCTCGGCTCGCAGCCAGGCCATGCCGAGAATGGCTCAACGGGCCGTTATCTCGCGCTGGTGAACTACAACATTAACCCGATCAGCTCGGCAATGTTCATCACTGCGACCGCACCTAACCCGTTAATCGTCAGCTTTTTGACGAAGGGGACGGATGGCGTGCTGAACATGACCTGGGGAATGTGGGCTATTGCGGCGCTTCTTCCTGCTCTGGTATCACTGGTTGTCATGCCGATTGTAATCTGGTGGCTCTATCCGCCAGCTATCACGCGCACGCCAAATGCGCCGCAGTTCGCGCGGCAAAAACTGGATGCGCTGGGTCCACTATCACTGGCAGAAAAAATCACCCTGGCAGTGTTCATTTTGCTGCTCTGCCTGTGGGCGGGTGTTCCAGCGATGCTGATGGGTAGTGCCTGGAGCGTAAACCCTACCAGCGCCGCGTTAATTGGATTGTCGATTCTATTGATGGCGGGCGTATTTAGCTGGGATGACATTCTTAAATGCCGCGGGGCATGGGATACGATAGTCTGGTTTGCCGCGCTGGTGATGATGGCAGATTTTCTCAGCAAACTGGGGTTGGTGGGATGGCTGGCAACCAGTGTTGGTAGTGCAATCGACCATCTTGGCGTGCACTGGAGTGTTGCAACGCTGCTGTTGATTCTGCTTTACGTCTACTCGCACTACTTTTTCGCCAGCACAACTGCGCATATTACGGCTATGTTCGCTGCGTTCTTCGCCGCAGGATTAGGCCTCGGCGCGCCACCAGCATTGCTTGGTTTAATGCTCGGTTTCTCCTCCTCCTTGATGATGTCGCTCACGCACTATGGCACGGGTACTGCGCCGATCATCTTTGGTTCGGGCTATGTCACGCTGGCAGAGTGGTGGAAAACGGGCCTGGTGATGAGTATGGTCAACCTGACCATTTGGGGGGTGACCGGCGCCTTCTGGTGGCACTGGTTGGGATACTGGTAGTTAATACAGCGGGAGGAGTGTTCCTCCCGCCTTAACAACTTAAGCCTGTTTAGCGGCTTCTGCTGCTTTAACGATGACTGCGAAGGCGTCTGCTTTCAGAGAAGCACCACCAACCAGCGCACCGTCGATGTCCGGCTGAGCAAACAGTTCTGCCGCGTTAGCTGCGTTTACAGAACCGCCGTACTGGATGATAACTTGTTCAGCGATTTTCGCGTCAGCTTTAGCAATGTGGTCACGAATAAATTTGTGAACAGCCTGAGCCTGAGCAGGAGTTGCAGACTTACCGGTACCGATAGCCCATACTGGTTCGTAAGCGATAACGACGCCTTCGAATGCTGCTGCGCCCTGAGTTTTCAGAACCGCGTCGATCTGACGTGCGCAAACTTCTTCAGTTTTGCCTGCTTCGTTTTCTGCTTCGGTTTCACCGATGCACAGAACCGGAGTCAGACCTTGCTCTTTCAGCACAGCGAATTTTTTAGCGATCAGCTCGTCAGATTCTTTGTGGTAAGTACGACGCTCAGAGTGACCGATAATGATGTACTGCGCGCCGATATCTTTCAGCATTTCAGCACTTGTTTCACCGGTGAATGCGCCAGACAGGTTCAGATCAACGTTCTGCGCGCCCAGAATGATGTGGCTACCGGCAGCGGCGTGTTTCGCCAGGTCGATATACATTTCCGGCGGAGCAATTGCTACTGCACAGCCAGCAACGCCAGCCAGTTCTTTACGCAGATTAGCAACCAGTTCGTTTACCATGTGGCGGCTGCCGTTCAGTTTCCAGTTACCCATCACTAAAGGATGTCGCATTTCATTTCTCCACGCTTGTCAGCGAATTAAGGAATATGGCCGCCCCTCAGGGCAGCATGGTCTGTGAAACAGTATAGAGATTCATCCCCCGAAAGGCTTTGCTTTTTGTCATTTCCCCGTCATTCTCCACGTTGCAGGTGCGTTGGCTGTACTCTCTCACCCCAGTCACTTACTGATGTAAGCTCCAGGGGGGTCGTTGCGTCGCCGCCTTCCTGAAACGTGAATAATTTAGGGGGAATTCGACCCTTCGAGGTTTTCAGATAGAGCCAGCTTAATCGGTTCAACAGCGAAGGTCAGCCCCTTTTCACCGTTATCTGCCACGACATAGCGAATTGCGCCTTCTGTTTCGGCGTAATAGTGCTTACCTTTGCCTGCGGCGAGCAGTTTTTGCAGCTTTTTCTGGCTCTGTTCCTTCGTCAGTAGTGGTGCGACAGTGCGGATGACGGCGGTCATGTATTCCAGCGCTTTCGCTTTAGCTGCCTTTTGCTCTGGTCCTTGAATTGGTAACCAGGTTATCTGCATGCTTTTGATTTTCAGGGTGCCGCGCTCAAGGGCGGAAGACGCATACAGGTTTTCATTGATTTTACTGGCCGCGCGGGTGAGATTTGCCCGATCGCGACTGCTGTCGATAGCGCGGAACTCATTCAGGATCAGCTTCGGATTCTGTGTATTAAAGTTTTCGCGAAACTGGCTAATCGACAGGTCAAAGGTCGGCGCGCCCGCCAGTAAATAGGGGGCTGTGGTTGCCGTCGATGGCTCTTTCGCCAGTGCCGCAGTGCTCGCGGCTAAGGCTGAAAACAATAATAAAAACAGTGTAAATCCGTGCTTCATCAATCGTACCTTTCATTCTCACTGCTCACGATTAAAACGGTAACCGTCGAGCTTGTCAAAAGGGTAAACTGTTCTGGAAGGTAATAATAAAGGAACTTACATGACCATACAGCAGTGGTTATTCTCATTTAAAGGGCGCATCGGGCGCCGTGATTTCTGGATTTGGATTGGCCTATGGATCGTCGGCATGCTGGTTCTGTTTTCGCTGGCGAGCAAACAATTACTCGATATTCAGACCGCGGCTTTTTGTCTGGTGTGTCTGCTATGGCCAACGGCGGCAGTGACGGTAAAACGTCTGCATGACCGGGGGCGTTCCGGAGCGTGGGCGCTGTTGATGATTCTGGCGTGGATGCTGCTGGCCGGAAATTGGGCGATGTTACCCGGCGTCTGGCAATGGGCGGTAGGCCGCTTTGTTCCAACGTTGATTCTGGTCGGTATGCTTATCGATCTGGGTGCGTTCATTGGCACCCAGGACGCAAATAAATATGGTAAGGATACGCAGGACGTAAAGTACAGAGCTGGCTCGTAGGCCGGATAAGCGCAAGCGCCATCCGGCAAAATGCCCGGATGTTTACCGGGCAGTAAAACGTTCTTACCAGTAGTGCTCTGCAGTCATATGGCCCGGTCGGCGGCGCAGGTGTTTGGTCATCTGCCGGGTCTCTTTCAGCAACTGCTGCGTGTCGCGTACCATCTGCGGGTTTCCACACAGCATCACATGGCAGGTTTCTTTATCCAATGGCAGCCCGACTGCTTTTTCCAGCTCACCGCTTTCAATCAGCGCCGGTACACGCCCGGTCAGCGAATCTGCCACGGTTTCACGGCTGACAACCGTCTGGATACGTAATTTACCTTCGTAGCGCTTTTCCAGCGCCTGCATCAACGGTAGATAGCTCAAATCGGCGGCATAACGCGCGGCGTGGACCAGCACCAGGTTTTTGAAGCGATCCAGGTCCTTGCCTAACTGCAGAATCGACAAATATGGGCCGATAGCCGTGCCGGTTGCCAGCATCCACAGCGTGTCGCAATCGGGGACTTCATCCAGCACGAAGAAACCAGCCGCTTCACTCACCACCTGGACTTCATCGCCAGGCTTCAGTGCTGCCAGACGAGGGCTGAGTTTGCCGTCGGGAACCGTCACCAGATAAAACTCTAAATCGGAGTTATCAGGGGCATTGACGTAAGAATAGGCACGCTGGACGCGTTCGCCGTCGATCTCAAGGCCAAGCTTGGTGAATTGACCTGCAGTGAAAGGAAGAACCGGAGCTCGCACGGTCAAACTAAACAGGGCATCGGTCCAGTTCTGTACCTTCGTGACTTTGCCTGTTACCCAATCTGCCATGGTTTTCTCCTGTCTGCTTTGATTGCCTTATCTTCGTTCGTTGGACGAAAGATTTCCAGCCCATATGGGCTGGAAGGCTCTATTGATCAAATCAATTACAGGATGTGCGCCTGCACATCGGGATCTTTACGATCGAGGTAGTGAATCGACTGAATGCGGCGGATCGTACGTGATTTGCCGCGGATCAGCAGCGTTTCGGTGGTCGCGATATTACCTTTACGGCTAATCCCTTCCAGCAAATCGCCTTTGGTGATGCCGGTGGCGGAGAAAATGACGTTGTCGCTACGCGCCATTTCATCGAGGCGCAGCACTTTGCCCGCTTCAATGCCCATGGCGGCGCAACGAGCCAGTTCTTGTTCGCCAATGCGACGGTTCTCTTCGCTGTCGCCTTTGACGTCATGACGTGCCAGCAAACGGCCTTGCATGTCGCCGTCCAGCGCGCGGATGACGGCGGCAGAAACCACGCCTTCAGGTGCGCCGCCAATGCCGTACAGCACGTCAACTTCACTGTCTGGCATGCAGGTCAGAATGGAGGCTGCAACGTCACCGTCTGGAATAGCAAAGACGCGCACGCCCAGTTTTTGCATTTCGGCGATCGTTTCATTATGGCGTGGCTTGGCCAGAATGGTGACGGTCAGTTCACTCAGTGGCTTATTGAGTGCAGCGGCAACGTTATGCAGGTTGGCTTCCAGCGACAGGTTCAGGTCGATAGACCCTTTTGCGCCTGGGCCGACAATCAGCTTCTCCATGTACATGTCTGGTGCGTTCAGGAAGCAACCTTTATCGCCAACAGCCAGTACGGCCAGCGCGTTTGCCTGACCCATTGCCGTCATGCGTGTGCCTTCGATAGGATCGACGGCGATGTCGACCGCATCACCAAGACCGGTCCCGACTTTCTCACCGATAAACAGCATCGGCGCTTCATCGATCTCGCCCTCGCCAATCACGATGGTGCCGTCAATGTTGACCTGGTTGAGCATAATACGCATGGCGTTTACCGCCGCGCCGTCAGCGGTATTTTTGTCGCCGCGGCCCAGCCATTTATAGCCAGCCAGCGCGGCCGCTTCGGTCACGCGTGAAAATTCAATGGCAAGTTCTCGTCTCATTGCAAACTCGTAGCTAAAAGGAATGGCGCGAAGTGTAGCACAGGGGAGGGGGCGAGATTATTGATGTGTGTGCGGGGTTGCCCCCGCACGAAGATATTGCCGGATAAGGCACAGTTGCCATCCGGCTATGACGTATTACTCGTCGTGATCTTCCCACGCCATGGCGCGTTTGACCGCTTTTTTCCAGCCGCTGTAACGGAAGTTACGTTCGGTGGTTTCGATACCTGGGCGGAATTCACGCTCGATGACCGCTTTTTCCTGCAGCTCATCCAGATTCTGCCAGAAGCCTACTGCCAGACCAGCCAGGTATGCCGCACCCAATGCGGTGACTTCGCGGACTTCCGGGCGCTCAACGCGCGTGCCGAGAATGTCGGACTGGAACTGCATCAGGAAGTTGTTGGCGACCGCACCGCCATCAACGCGCAGGGCGTGCAGGCGAATACCGGAGTCAGCCTGCATTGCTTCCAGAACATCACGAGTCTGATATGCAATAGACTCAAGCGTGGCACGGATGATGTGGTTGGAGTTTACCCCACGGGTCAGACCAAAGATGGCGCCGCGAGCATACGGGTCCCAGTATGGTGCGCCCAGGCCAGTAAATGCCGGAACGACGTATACGCCGTTGGTGTCTTTCACTTTGGTGGCGAAATATTCGGAGTCGAATGCATCGCTGATGAGTTTCATTTCATCGCGCAGCCACTGGATGGAGGCGCCAGCCATAAATACCGCACCTTCCAGCGCGTAGTTCACTTCCCCGGTCGGTCCGCAGGCGATGGTGGTCAGCAGTCCGTTTTCGGACTTAACGGCTTTCTCGCCGGTGTTCATCAGCATGAAGCAGCCGGTACCGTAAGTATTTTTCGCCATCCCTTCCTTCACGCACAGCTGGCCAAACAGCGCCGCCTGCTGATCACCGGCGATACCGGAGATAGGAATACGAATACCGCCTTTACCACCGATGTTGGTCTGGCCGTACACTTCAGAAGAGCGACGCACTTCAGGCAGCATTGCACGCGGAATATCCAGCGCATCCAGCATCGTGTCATCCCAGTCCAGGGAGTGGATGTTGAACAGCATGGTACGCGAGGCGTTGGTGTAATCTGTGACGTGTACGCGCCCCTGCGTCATTTTCCAGATAAGCCAGGTGTCTACGGTACCAAACAGCAGTTCGCCGCGACGAGCGCGCTCACGCGAGCCTTCTACGTGGTCGAGGATCCACTTCACCTTGGTACCGGAGAAGTACGGGTCAATAACCAGACCGGTGTTGTTACGGATGTACTCTTCCATGCCGTCACGTTTGAGCTTTTCGCAGATATCCGCGGTACGACGGCACTGCCACACAATGGCGTTATAGATTGGTTTACCGGTTTCGCGTTCCCAGACGATGGTGGTTTCACGCTGGTTGGTAATACCGATCGCTGCAATTTCATCGGAACTGATATCGGCTTTCGCCAGAACTTCTACCAGCGTGGAGCTTTGGGTCGCCCAAATTTCCATTGGGTCATGTTCTACCCAACCGGCTTTCGGGTAGATTTGTTCGAATTCGCGCTGTGAAACGGCAACGATATTCGCATCGTGGTCCATTACGACCGCGCGGGAGCTGGTGGTGCCCTGGTCGAGCGCAACGATATATTTTTTTTCAGTCATAATTTTTTGTCCCGTAGTCACATTACTGCGAAGCTTTTTGTTGAGTGTTGGCCGCAACGTCTTTTTCTTCAATCGCGCAGACATCGCACGGTAAATGACGACCAATCAGTTTGCGATATGCCCATGCGCCCAAAATCGCGCCGGTAATCGGGCCAAACACCGGAACCAGGAAGTAAGGGATATCGCGACCACCCGTGAAGGCAATCTCACCCCATCCGGCCATCCAGGCGAAGAGTTTCGGTCCGAAGTCACGTGCCGGGTTCATCGCAAAACCTGTCAGCGGACCCATGGAAGCACCAATAACGGCAATCAACAAGCCGATCAGCAGTGGTGCCAGCGGACCACGAGGTACACCGTTACCATCGTCGGTCAGAGCCAGAATCAGCCCCATTAGAATAGCGGTAATGACCATTTCAACCGCGAAGGCCTGCACAAAATTGATATGCGGGTTCGGATAGGTGGAGAAAGTACCTGCCAGACCCAGGCTCTCGGTACTGCCGCGTACGATATGGTTAGTTTGTTCGAAATCGAGGAAAAGATTGTAATAAAGCCCGTAAACCAGTGCCGCTGCGCAAAAGGCGCCGGCAATTTGCGAAATAATAAAAGGAACAACTTTGCGTTTATCAAAACAGGCGAACAGCCAGAGTGCGATGGTTACCGCGGGATTCAGGTGTGCACCAGAAACGCCTGCGGTCAGATAGATAGCCATCGCTACCCCCAGACCCCAGATGATACTGATTTCCCACTGACCAAAAGTAGCCCCAGCCACTTTAAGTGCAGCGACACAGCCCACACCGAAGAAAATCAACAACCCGGTACCGAGGAATTCTGCAATGCACTGGCCTTTTAAGGTTGATGTTTGACTCATAATCGGATCCTGAAGAGAGTTTAATGTTTATTGTGTGCGAGAAGGTCACTGACATCCCCGGAGCCGGTAGGCACACTGTTAATTTATCGTTAACGCTCAAAAACGAGAAATATCGAAATTAAAATGTGTGTACTGCATCAACAAAATGAGCGTTTTCGCGCCATTGTGAGGTATTTGTTATACAAAAATAGTGTGAGCTGAATCATTTCACTGATCAATCTGTTAACACTTAAGAGTTATGACAGTAATGTCACCAGGAGAAAGACTAAAAGTGTTGCAAACCGCAATCTGCGCGGGATGCCGCTGGACAGGGATGACGCGGCTTCATACAATCGGTGTTAAGTAGAGTGCGCTCGTTTTTATTAAGGCGTCGCCGGTTATCGGGACGAGGATTTTTATCCATCAACGCCTTGCAATTCAGGAGAGGTATGACGATGTCATTAGAAGTGTTTGAGAAACTGGAAGCAAAAGTACAGCAGGCGATTGATACCATCACGCTGTTGCAGATGGAAATCGAAGAGCTGAAAGAAAAGAACAACTCACTGTCGCAGGAAGTTCAGACTGCACAGCAGCAGCGTGAAGAGCTGGAGCGTGAGAACAACAGCCTGAAAGAACAGCAGAGCGGCTGGCAGGATCGACTGCATGCCCTGCTGGGTCGTATGGAAGAAGTCTAATTCTGATTTCTTGAAAAAGGCATCCATAATGGATGCCTTTTTGCTATGTAGAGATTAGGATATCGTATTTTTTAAATATCAAAGAATACGATATGACAAAAAGAAACGATATTATTGATGATTCGGATCGACTTATCACCAGAGATATTAGATATGGTCTTATCTATACAGATAATTTAGGATGGATTGATTTAGGCCATGCTAATCCGGCAGGGGCTGAAAAATTATGGTTTGAAATGACAAGGCCTCGTGGTGGTGATAGTGAGTTTTATGAAGTGAATTATCATCAAAGTATGTCCAAAAACATTCATGGCATAAATATCAATACTGGTATATATCGTAGATTTATGGTGCGCCGAGGATTGCAGGAGCGAACCTTACAAGGTATTGCTTTATCAATATTCTTAGGTACGTCACATCGCTTTGAGTCCTTACAGGACTTTTGGCCTTATGTTTATTTAACGGATAGTGGTTATAGTGCTGAAGATTTGGTCTCAAATCTATTTGGTTTTTACCAAGCGGTAAATTATGCAGATTACACCTCTTACCTTCAGATATGCTCGAAAGAAAAGGCTTATCGAATCTGGGACTTCTATGGCCCAGTTGGTGAGTTTAAGAATAAAAGTGTTATTCCGTTACTGTTTCCTGACCCTATCAATAAAGATAAGAGACATGAACCCTATTCGGGTGAATTACCTTTATTTATGGATGTAATAAGACCTATTGCTAATCCTGATTATGTTCGGGAACTCCACATATGAAATCCAGGAGATCAGGTTTTATTATTGTGTTTATGCTTTTTATTGCGCTATTTTATTGTCATTTTATGGTGAGCATCTATACAGAAAAAATCTACACTCAGCAGAGTTTATTATTTTATCATCTGCTAACACCGAAACCTCTTAAACAGGCTCCAAGGATATCTAACGACTGGTTTTTTGTAAGCTATGCAGATGATGGTAGTCATCTTCAACGCAGTGAGATAATTTTTACCGGGATACAAAAGAGTGGCATTCAGATAGCTGAGGATAAATTAAATGCTTATATCGAAACTTATCCTGTCAGTCGTGAGACGATGAGTATCGTTGTCGAAGAAAAATATAAAAAGTATGATATTAAAGTCATTCATTACGAATCAAATGAATGAAAAAAAGGCCATCAAAATTGCTGATGGCCTTTTTCGCTTACTCGATATCGAGTGGGTCTTCGGAGAGGATTATCCCGGTGTTGTCGGCGTACAGGTGGTCGCCGGAGAAGAACGTCACGCCGCCAAAGTTGACGCGCACATCGCTTTCCCCGATACCTTCTCCTGAAGCACCTACCGGAATAGCGGCAATCGCCTGAATGCCGATGTCCAGCTCTCCCAGATCGTCTACCTGGCGGACTGAGCCGTAGATGACCAGACCTTCCCATTCATTCTGTACGGCCTGCCGTGCCAGTTCGGCATCGACCAGCGCACGACGGACAGAACCGCCGCCATCGACCAGCAGAATGCGACCACGGCCGTTTTGTTCGAGCAGATCGTACAGCAACCCGTTGTCCTCGAAACATTTTACCGTGATGATTTGCCCGCCAAACGACGACCGTCCCCCAAAGTTAGAGAACAGCGGTTCCACGACGTTGACATCTTCCTGATAGATGTCACAAAGCTCGGATGTATCGTATTTCATAGGCTTAACGTTCAGTTGCTGCGAGAATTTTTAGTATATCGCGCTATGTGTACTGTTGGCAAAATCATCAATTGTTAATTGATATTTGTCAGTTAAAGAGACCACTGACTTAAGAAAATTCCAACGACAAACAGCAGGTTAGTTAACAATGCCGCTTTTACGGTGCGTTCCAGCATCGGACGCATTGCTGCTGGGTCCATCTCGCGCATAACATAGCGAGCCTGTTTGATCAGCAGCGGAGCGGCGAGGATAAACAGCCATCCCCACAGGCTTTGCAGTGAGAACAGGTTGAACAATGCCAGACAGACCAGCGTGCCCATCAGCAGACAGGCGTGGTAGCGGCGGGCATTGACAGCGCCTAAACGCACGACCAGCGTGTTCTTGCCGTTCTCTCTGTCGCTGTTGATATCGCGCAGGTTGTTGACGTTGAGCACGGCGGTTGCCAGCAGGCCGCAGGCGGTAGCAGGCAGAATCAGCGCTGGAATCAGCGTATGCGCCTGCAGATACCAGCTTCCCATCACACTGAGCCAGCCGAAAAATACCAGCACAGAAATATCGCCCAGGCCGATATATCCGTAAGGGCGATTACCCACGGTGTAGGTGATCGCGGCGATAATCGACAGACCGCCGAGCACCAGGAAACCGACAAAATCCGCCAGCGTGTGACAGGCTACAGCTACCAAGGCCAGCCCGGACAGACAGATCAGCACCACGGTGACGATCAGCGCGCGCTTCATCTGCTGTTGGGTGATAACCCCTTTTTGCATACCGCGCAGCGGTCCAATGCGGTCGGGCTTGTCGCTGCCTTTGACGGCATCGCCATAGTCGTTAGCGAGATTGGACAGAATTTGCAGCAGTCCCGCCGTAATCAATGCCAGCAGAGCAACCAGCGGATCGAAGTATCCTTGCCACCATGCTAATGCCGTACCGACGATGATCGCCGCGAAGGCGAGCGGTAAGGTCTTAGGTCGTAAACTTTCCAGCCAGGCTTGTGAGCGGCTAATTTGTTGTTGTTCAGTCATATTTAGCGCCAATAAAAATGGGGCTTTATCAGCCCCATCAACAGTGATGAAAATGCATTGAACGCGATTATAGGATAAAACGGCTCAGATCTTCATCTGCGACCAGCGCATCCAGATGTTTGCTCACATATTCGGCATCAATTGTGATGCTTTGGCCGTTCAAATCGCTCGCATCATAGGAAATATCTTCCATCAGACGTTCCAGAACGGTATGCAGACGACGTGCACCGATGTTTTCGGTGGTTTCGTTAACCTGCCAGGCCGCTTCGGCAATGCGTTTAATACCGGATTCAGTGAAGTTGATGTCCACACCTTCAGTCGCCATCAGCGCTTTGTACTGGACGGTGATGGAGGCATTCGGTTCGGTAAGGATACGCTCAAAATCGCTGGTGGTCAGCGCCTGCAGCTCGACACGAATCGGCAGACGACCCTGCAGTTCTGGGATCAGGTCGGACGGTTTGGCTACCTGGAATGCACCAGAAGCGATAAACAGAATGTGATCTGTTTTCACCATGCCGTGCTTGGTGGAGACAGTGCAGCCTTCAACCAGCGGCAGCAGGTCGCGCTGTACGCCTTCACGGGACACGTCCGGGCCGGAAGATTCGCCGCGCTTACAGATCTTGTCGATTTCGTCGATAAACACGATCCCGTGCTGCTCAACGGCGTCGATAGCTTCTTGTTTCAGCTCTTCCGGGTTCACCAGTTTGGCCGCTTCTTCTTCAATCAGCAGTTTCATCGCGTCTTTGATTTTCAGCTTACGCGGTTTTTGCTTCTGACCGCCCAGGTTCTGGAACATGGACTGCAGCTGGCTGGTCATCTCTTCCATTCCTGGAGGCGCCATAATTTCAACGCCCATCGGTGCGGCCGCGAGATCGATTTCGATCTCTTTATCATCCAGCTGGCCTTCACGCAGTTTTTTACGGAATGCCTGACGTGCTGCAGAAGGTTCCTGCGGCTGCTCTGACTGTCCCCAGTTATTTTTAGCCGGTGGGATCAGCACGTCGAGAATGCGCTCTTCCGCCATCTCTTCGGCACGGAAGCGGTTTTTCTCGATTGCCTGCACGCGGACCATTTTAATGGCAGCATCGGTCAGATCGCGGATGATGGAATCAACTTCTTTACCAACATAGCCGACTTCGGTGAATTTTGTTGCTTCGACTTTGATGAACGGCGCGTTGGCCAGTTTTGCCAGACGACGGGCAATTTCAGTTTTACCGACGCCGGTCGGGCCAATCATCAGAATGTTTTTCGGCGTGACTTCATGGCGCAACTCTTCGTTGAGCTGCATACGACGCCAGCGGTTACGCAGGGCGATCGCCACGGAACGCTTCGCGTTATCCTGGCCGATGATGTGTTTGTTCAGTTCGCTGACAATTTCGCGTGGGGTCATTTCAGACATGGGGGATCCTTACGCTTTGGAGTTCAATTCTTCGATGGTATGGAAGTGGTTGGTATAAATGCAGATATCCCCTGCAATATCCAACGCTTTTTCAGCAATCTCGCGTGCGCCAAGCTCGGTGTTTTCAAGCAGAGCGCGTGCAGCAGCCTGGGCGTAGGGACCGCCGGAGCCGATAGCAATCAGATCGTTTTCTGGCTGGATGACATCGCCGTTACCGGTGATGATGAGCGATGCAGTTTCATCTGCGACGGCCAGCAGCGCTTCGAGTTTGCGCAGCATACGGTCGGTACGCCAGTCTTTTGCCAGTTCAACGGCAGCTTTCACCAGGTGACCCTGGTGCATTTCCAGCTTGCGTTCAAACAGTTCAAACAGCGTGAATGCATCCGCAGTACCGCCCGCAAAGCCCGCGATGACTTTATCGTTGTACAGACGGCGGACTTTCTTCACGTTGCCTTTCATTACGGTGTTACCCAGTGTGGCCTGACCATCACCGGCGATTACCACATGGCCGTTACGGCGTACGCTTACTATTGTTGTCACGAGCAGACCCCTTGGTTACAAATGCAATGTACAGGCCCCGCACAGTGTACGGGGCGTAATGCAAGTATAGATGGGGGAGATTTTGGGGGTTTCAACCCCCAGTGGAGAGTCGAATGCAGTTTGTGTGACCAGCAACCTTCAGGCGGCTGATGGTGTTGTCGGCATTCTCTTTGCCCTTGACCGGACCAATGACCACACGATTCCAGCCGTTATTGGTGGTTATACGGGAGTTAAAGCCTTCAAAGGCCAGCTGTGCACGCACAGTTTCTGCCTGCTCAGCGCCTTTAAATGATCCGCACTGAACCATCCAGTGGCGTTCATCTTTTTTCTCAGCCGTCTGTTTTGGCGGCTGCGTTTCATTGGTTATTGGCGCGGCCGGCTGCGGTTTTGGCTGAGCAGCGGTGGTATGCGCTGGCGTTTGCAGCAGATCCTGATACGGCTGTTGCGCCGCCGGTTTTGGCTGCGCTTTCGGCTGCTGTACCGGCGCGGCTTGTGCTGTACGCGTTTGCTGCTGCTGATACGGCTGTTCTGTTGCCCGTGGACGCGGCTGCTGAGCCTGCTGCTGGGCATTGTTCCACTGCTGCTGTTGCACCTGACGCTGACGCTGCAGCGTTTGCTGGCGCTGTTCAGCCGTTTGCTCGTTCCACGGTACTTCGTTGAGCTGTGTCGGCTGTTGACGCATATCAGCCTGCATTTGCGCCAATAGCTGACGCTGCTCATTGGTTAGCTGATCGGCATTCAGCACCTCGCCGCCCGCAGACGGTTCGGTAGGCGCACGTACGCCAGGCTGACGGCTCTCCAGCTCTTTGATGTATCGCCAGCGCTCTTCCGGTTTTGGCGGAATGCCATTACCGGTGACTTTCTGGTTTTGCAGCGTTTCGGACTCTTCTTTCTTGTGATGCGTAATGAAGTACAGACCACCGATAAAGGTCACGAGTACGGCTGCAGCAATAGCAACCATTGCGGGCGATACCGCAGGCGTATTGCGTTGTTTTTTCCGTGATGTGTTCTTCTTGCGCCGCGAAGGTGCCGGTTGGCCGCGACGTACATAATCTCGTTGTGCCACTATCGTTTCGCTGTATTTATTCGTTCGTCAGCCCGCCATGTTACTTAAGCGGCGGGCCTTTGACCAGACAGGGGAGTCCGAAAGCACTTTACTTTACGTCAGTGCCCGGGTAGTACCCCGAATAATAAGCTCGCAGTCCAGTAAACGTGAGCCACTGCTGACGCTCTGCCCTTGTAATTGATCGAGCAGTAACAGCATAGCTTCACGTCCGATATCGAAACGCGGCTGTGCGACGGTTGTCAGGGGTGGATCACAAAATTCCGTGAGCGAAATGTTATCAAAGCCAATAATGGATAAATCATCAGGGACTTTCAGACCCTGGCGTTTGGCGTAAGAGAGTGCGCCCAGCGCCATGACGTCGCTGTGACAAAAGACCGCGGTAGGCGGCTGCGGTAGTTCAAGGAGCTGCTTCAGCGCATTGGCTCCCGCTTCATAGGTAAAGTCACCGCGCGCGATAAAATGCGGATCGACCGTAATTCCGCTGCGGCGTAACGCCTGAACGTAGCCTTGCAGACGGTAATGGCACAGCGGCATATCTTCGGGGCCGGCGATACAGCCAATGCGTTTATGCCCCAGTTCCAGCAGATAATTCATCGCGTTAAAGGCGGCGGTGAGGTTATCAATGTGTACGGTAGGGAGTTCCAGCTCTGGTGCGAACTCGTTCGACATGACCATCGGCGGTAAATTGCGCTGCTCTTCCACGCTGGCATCAAACGGCAGGCGCGAGCTGAGCAGTACCATGCCATCGATCTGCTTGGTGATAATGAGGTTAAGAAACGTCTTTTCCTGTTGGTTCTGGTGCGCGCAGTCGCCAATAAGCACCAGGTATCCCTGTTCTGCGGCAGTCACTTCAATGCCACGAATCACTTCGCTAAAAAACGGATCGCAGATATCCGGCACAATCACCAGAATGGTACGCGACTCATTACGCTTAACGTTACGTCCCATTGATTGGGGTAGATATCCCACTTCCAGCGCTGCCTGCTCAACCTTGTTACGGGTTGACTGCGAGACTTTGTCCGGGTTCATTAATGCGCGGGATACGGTTGCCGTTGAGACTTTCGCCTTCAGAGCAACATCTTTCATCGTAGCGGCGGCAACCTGCTTATTCGGTTTCACTCTTTCTCCTCGCCAGAGAGCTGCTGGCACAGACTCGTCCCTGGATAACCTTCATCTGAAACATTTTTATCAGATAGTGAATGGAAGCGGTTACAGAATTTTCATAAAAAGTGTGATGGATCTTTAATTTTACGATCCGCCTCGCATCGTGAGGGGTTATCCCTCGATGGGATCGACATCCAGCACCCATTTAACCTTGCGTGCATCGGGTAGCGTATTGATCAGTGCCAGCGTGCCGCTGACGATATGTTGCAGGCGAATTCGTGATGGATGTTGCAACAATATTTGCCAACGATAACGACCACCGCGTTTGGGCGCCAGTGCGGGAACCGGGCCGAGCACCCAGAGTTTGTCATCGGCCAACGGGCTGGCTTGAATGAGATTCCGTAGCTGCTGCAAGAACATTGGTGCATGCTGGTTGTTATGATCTTCTGCCCGCACGATCACATGGCTGGTCCACGGTGGAAGCTGGAGCGTTTGTCGCTCGGCCAGCGCCTGTTCGGCAAACGCGTCATAGCCTTTATACAGCAAGGTTTGCAGCAGCGGATGTTCAGGATGGTGCGTTTGCAGCACCACTTCGCCTTGCTTCCCGGCGCGTCCGGCACGGCCAGAGACCTGCGTATAGAGCTGGGCGAAGCGTTCTGCTGACCGGAAATCTGCGGAAAATAGCGCGCCGTCAACGTCCAGCAGCGCCACCAGAGTGACGTCCGGGAAGTGGTGGCCTTTGGCCAGCATTTGCGTGCCTATAAGTATTCGTGCGCCGCCGCGATGCACTTCCGCCAGATGCTGCTCCAGCGACCCTTTACGGCTGGTGGTGTCGCGATCTATACGTGAAATTGGCACACCGGGGAAAAAAGGTGCCAGAGCCTGCTCAAGCTGTTCGGTGCCGAGTCCTACCGGAACCATATGCGTCGAACCGCAGGAAGGGCACTGACGCGGTATTGGGCGCTGGCTGTCGCAGTGGTGGCAACGCAGGTGGTGCTGCGCCTGATGTAGCGTGTAGTAATGATCGCAACGCGGACATTCGGCAATCCAACCACAGTCGTGGCACAGCAGCGCAGGCGCAAAACCACGACGGTTCAAAAACAGGATCACCTGGTTATCCGCCTGCAGGTGCTGACGCATACGGGCGATCAGCGCAGGGGCTAGACCGGCCTGCACCTGCTGACCTTTGAGATCCAGCACGTGCTGAGTGGCTGGGCGCGCATTTCCGGCGCGGCGCGTCAGGCGCAGCATGCGGTATTTGTTCTGCCGCACGTTACACAGCGTTTCCAGTGCCGGAGTGGCTGAGCCGAGAATAATCGGGATTTGCTCGCTATGGGCGCGGTAAACCGCGAGGTCGCGCGCATGATAGCGCCAGCCTTCCTGCTGTTTATAAGAGCTGTCGTGCTCTTCGTCGATGACAATCACGCCGAGATTTTTAAACGGCGTAAACAGCGAAGAACGCGTGCCGATAACAATCGCCGCCTCGCCATTTTTTGCTTTCAGCCAGGCTGAAAGACGTTCACTGTCGTTTAAACCGGAGTGCAGGACTTCGACCGGCGCATTAAAACGTTCGCGAAAACGGGCAATAGTTTGCGGCGTCAGGCCAATCTCCGGCACCATCACCAGCGCCTGCTTGCCTTGGGCAAGGACGTTTTCCAGAACGCTGAGATAGACTTCTGTTTTGCCTGATCCCGTTACGCCCGCTAATAGCCAGGCGCTAAAACTGTCTGAGGCGCTGTGAATCGCCCCGACGGCGGTGGCCTGCTCGGTGTTCAGTCGCAGACGCTCACCGGAAACCGCGTAGTCCGTACGCCAGTCGCTAAAGCCTGGTGTTTCGCTCGCCAGATCGCACAGCCCTTTTTTCCGCAGTGCCTGTAATGCGGCATCATTAAATTCCAGTTCAGCCACCTGGTCGCGCCAGATTTTCCCCTGGCGTAGCGCAGCCAGCGCCTGTTGCTGCTTGGGAGAACGCTTTAGGCTGTTGAGGTCAATAATCTGGCCTTCTTCAGTGGCAAACCAGTACCACATGGGCGCGTTTGTCGCCGGGCGTCCCTGGCGCAGTAAAATTGGCAGAGCGTGAAACAGTACGTCACCGATGGGATGATGATAATAATCAGCCGCCCACAACAGCAGACGCCAGACAGAGGTCGAGTAGACCGGTTCGCTGTCCAGCACTTCGAGAACGGCTTTCAATTCGCTCCGCGGCAGTTCACTGTGCTCGCTGACGGAAAGGACGATACCCACGCGCTCCTGCTGCTTGCCAAAGGGCACGCGTACACGACACCCGGCTTTGGCACTCAAGCCTTCCGGCAGGAGGTAGTCAAAGGTGCGAGGTAGCGGAACAGGTAAGGCAACGTGCGCAACGGGCATTGAATCATCCTGACTTGAAATCTGGCGGGTTAGTATACACATTAGTGGAGGGTAGAATGCGGATCAGTTTGCATGAGCAGGTTAATTTCTGTATGATTCGCCGCCTTTGATGCAAATTGATTGCGTCAAATACTGACCATTACCCGAGAGTTTCGCGCGGCTGGAAGGCGGCAAGCGAGCGAATCTCTGGGAGCATAGTGAACTATGTGACCAGAGTGAGTGAACGCAGGCAACGCATCAGCAGTGTGAAAGGTGACGGGGAATAATTAACATCGCGTGGTGTCTGGCGTTAGGGCTGGAAGAGCGACGCGGCCTTAAACCGAGGTTTTCCCATGAAAAAAGATATTCACCCGAAATACGAAGAAATTACTGCAAACTGCTCTTGCGGTAACGTCATTAAAATCCGCTCTACTGTCGGTCACGATCTGAACCTCGACGTGTGCAGCAAGTGCCACCCGTTCTATACTGGCAAGCAGCGTGATGTTGCTACCGGTGGTCGTGTTGATCGCTTCAACAAGCGTTTCAGCATCCCAGGCAGCAAGTAAGTTTCAGCTGTCAGAAAAAAGCGCCTTATGGCGCTTTTTTTGTTTCTGCGTTTCAGAACTGAAATATATATTGATGCATTGAATAGTCTATTTAATTTAATAAATAAAACGCTGTTTTATTTTTTCGGTAAAATATTGAGACTGGTGATCTGCATCCTTTTTATCTTCTGTCTTTTGCCACTTTTACTAGTTCCTGGCAAAATGCCAAAGGTTTCTGCTTTCTTTCTAAAATACACTTTTGTGGAAATATAAAATTAATCTAAAAGCCTTTTTGTTTTCCCATTTTATGGACAAAACGAGATGGATAATTTCCGTTATTGAGTGTGAAGAGGGATTGTCATGAAATTTAAATCTGCGTTATTACTGATTCCATTATTCTCTGCGGCCGCACAAGCGGGTTATGTTGATTACCGGCATGAATATTATGACGATGGACGTAATTACGATCGTGTTTATATGTCTCACCGTTTTGCCACGGGTTTTGGTGTCGCAGTCGAAGCCATTTCTCGTTCCGAAAACACGCAGTCAAATGATGCGTGGAATAATATGGAAAGTAACGGTAACGAGTATACCGCAAGCTACCAGTTCACATGGCAGGGTCTTGTCTGGCAGCCCGGCATTGCGATAGAAACGGGCGATAATATCGCGATTTATAAGCCTTATATCCGCGTGCAGTACAACATCAACGACAACTGGTGGACCGCGTTCCGCTATCGTCAGGAGTACATGCGCAGAAACACTGACGGCAAAGATGACCGCATGGTCTATCGTCCGGAAGCCTGGCTTGGTTATAACGTCAATGACTGGATGTTTGAGCTAAATGGTATTTATAAAATTGCCGATAGCGAAGATTTATATAACAACCGGAAAGATGATTATGAATATAACTTCCGCGTGGCGTATAAACTAGGCTCATGGGTTCCATTTGTTGAAGTTGGCAACGTTTCCTCGGGTTATAACACTACCACCACAGACGATCGTCAGACCCGTTATCGTGTCGGTCTTGGTTATAACTTCTAATCGGTAATAGTTTTCGTATTGGCTGATTACGTCGATAAGCATAGTTTGTGTGAATAATATGTCTAAGGAGTTGACATCATGTCTAATGATGGAACTATTATTGGAAATAATGAAACCACTGCCGTCAGGCCTTTCGGAATTAGAGATAAAATCGGTTATTTATGTGGTGACCTCGGAACCTGTTTTATTCTTGGCTTAGTTAATAGTTTTTTAATGATTTATTACACTAACGTCCTCGGTATTTCCGGCGTTATTGTTGGCTCACTCTATTTTGTGACCAAACTCTTTGATGCGTTCGTTGATGTTGGTGTAGGGCGCTTATGCGATACCTCTAAACTGACGGTACATGGACGTTTCAACCCGTGGGTGCGTCGCATGAAGTATCCATTTTGCATCATTGCGGTTGTCCTGTTCCTGCCGTTTGTGAATGATTTTTCTTATACGGCGAAAATCATCTACATCTGTTGCTCCTATTTCATTTACGGTTCGCTGTTATCGACCGTGAGTATTCCGTACGGTGCTATGTCTGCGGCGATTAGCTCGAATCCGGATGATCGTGTATCGCTTTCAACCTGGCGTAGCGTTGGGTCAGCAATTGGCGGTGGGGCAACTGGCTTTTTCATTCCGATCCTGATGTACACCACCCTGGTGGACGGAAGCCAGGTGATTTCCGGGCAACACTTCTTCTGGATTTCCATTGGTTGCGCAGTGCTGGGCTTGATCTTTTTATCCTTGACCTGTCATTTAACGACGGAGCGCGTGCGCGTGGAGAGAAAAGAGAGCATGCCCGTTTCGGTGTTGCTGAAGGGACTGGCACGCAATAAGGCGCTGATTGTTTTAGTGGTTGTGGATTTGCTGATTGTAATTAATCAGGGGTTGTCCGGTACCAACATGACTTACCTGTTTAATGACTATTTCCACAATAAAGAGGCGATGTCAGTCGCGTTGCTGTTTACCTTTGGTTCCCTGGTTTTGCTGGCGCCATCGGCATCCTGGCTCACGAAGCGGTTTGGTAAAAAAGAAGCCAGCGTAGGCGCGTTGCTTTTTGCCGTGGTCATGTATGTGATTATGTACTTTGTCCACATTACGGATGCAAAGGTCTATCTGGTTTTCTTGTTCCTGGCGACGCTGGGTGCAGGGTTATTCAACCTGATGATTTGGGCGTTTATGACTGATGTTTGTGACTACCATCAGTATGTCACTGGCGATCGCGAGGATGGCACGGTTTATGGTGTGAACTTCTTTGCGCGCAAGGTTGGTCAGGCATGCGCAGGGGCGATTGGTGGCTTTATGTTGGCTATCATTGGCTATCAATCATCGTCAACAGGTGGTGCAGTGCAAACCAGCATTGTGCAGGAAAATATTTATACGATGGCGAATCTCTTGCCGGCGCTATGCCTGTTTTTGGCGGCGGTCATTCTGATTTATTTCTATCCATTGAACCGTACGGAAACGCTCAAAATGGAAGAAACATTGAATAAACTCAATGGTATTAGTAAGTAACACAGTGAGAAAAGGCGGGAGCATTCCCGCCTCTACACATCCATTGCTGTTCTAACTATCAGTATTCCCACGTTTCCGGGTTGATACCCAGTTCACGCATGATTACCTTTGCTTCTTCCGGGATTTCATCACTGCGTTCTTTACGCAGGTCGTCATCGTTGGGTAAGGGTTGCCCAGTAAAAGCATGCAGAAACGCTTCACACAGCAGTTCACTGTTGGTGGCGTGGCGCAGGTTGTTCACCTGACGACGCGTGCGTTCATCGGTAAGGATTTTTAACACCTTCAGAGGAATGGAAACCGTAATTTTTTTGACTTGCTCACTCTTCTTACCGTGCTCAGCGTATGGGCTGATATATTCGCCGCTCCATTCAGCCATGAGATACCTAATCCTCTTCGTCATTAATATTGAGGCCAGAACCTGAGCCCGGACCATAATTGCGCGTAGTTTATCGTAGTGGCGTGGCCCTGACACGAAGTAAGCCGACGCAGATGTACGCTAATGCATATAATTTTAACGGCTATTTCTAGTTTGCTCAATCTATACGCAAAGAAGTTTAGATGTCCAGATGTATTGACGGCTATCGTAACTATGATTACTCTGGTGTCTGACTTTTCACCGACTCAGCCAGGATCTCCTCAATATGACGCGTAAACAGGCCACCATCGCAGTGCGTAGCGGGTTAAATGACGACGAACAGTACGGTTGCGTTGTCCCGCCGATTCACCTCTCCAGCACCTATAACTTTACCGGATTTAATGAACCTCGCGCCCATGACTATTCGCGTCGCGGCAACCCAACGCGCGATGTTGTTCAGCGTGCGCTGGCGGAACTGGAAGGCGGTGCTGGTGCTGTGCTGACCAATACTGGCATGTCGGCGATTCATCTGGTGACCACGGTCTTCCTCAAGCCAGGCGATCTGCTGGTCGCACCGCATGACTGCTACGGCGGGAGCTACCGACTGTTTGACAGTCTGGCAAAACGTGGCTGTTACCGCGTCCTGTTTGTCGATCAAGGAGATGAGCAGGCATTGCAGGCCGCATTGGCGGAAAAACCGAAGCTGGTGCTGGTAGAAAGCCCAAGCAACCCGCTGCTGCGCGTGGTGGATATTGCGAAAATCTGTCAGCTGGCGCGTGAAGCTGGCGCGGTCAGCGTGGTCGACAACACTTTTTTAAGCCCGGCACTGCAAAATCCACTGGCATTGGGCGCCGATCTGGTGTTGCATTCATGCACGAAATATTTAAACGGTCACTCAGACGTGGTGGCTGGTGTTGTGATAGCGAAAGATCCGGAAACGGTCACTGAACTGGCATGGTGGGCGAATAATATTGGTGTGACCGGCGGCGCGTTTGATAGTTATCTGCTGTTGCGCGGCCTGCGTACTCTGTCTCCTCGAATGGAGGTGGCGCAACGTAATGCTCAGGCGATAGTCGATTATCTGCAAACTCAGCCGCTGGTGAAAAAATTGTATCACCCGTCATTGCCGGATAATCAGGGCCATGAGATTGCTGCGCGTCAGCAAAAAGGCTTTGGCGCGATGTTAAGTTTTGAACTGGATGGCGATGAGCAAACGCTGCGCCGTTTCCTCGGCGGGTTGTCATTGTTTACGCTGGCGGAATCGTTAGGGGGCGTTGAAAGTCTGATCTCCCACGCCGCAACCATGACACACGCGGGCATGGCACCAGAAGCGCGTGCTGCTGCCGGGATTTCCGAAACGCTGCTGCGTATCTCCACCGGTATTGAAGATGGCGAAGATTTAATTGCCGACCTGGAAAATGGCTTCCGGGCTGCAAACAAGGGGTAAACATGAGTGTGATTGCGCAGGCAGGGGCGAAGGGTCGTCAACTGCACAAATTTGGTGGTAGTAGTCTGGCAGACGTGAAATGTTATCTGCGTGTCGCAGGCATTATGGCGGATTACTCGCAGCCTGATGACATGATGGTTGTTTCAGCCGCAGGCAGTACCACTAACCAGTTGATTAGCTGGCTGAAATTAAGCCAGACCGATCGCCTTTCTGCGCATCAGGTTCAACAGGCGTTACGTCGCTATCAAAGTGAGCTTATCAGCGGTTTGTTACCTCCTGAGGTAGCGGATGGACTGATTGGCGCGTTTATTCACGATCTGGAGCGTCTGGCCGGATTACTCGACAGCGGTGTGAACGATGCCGTCTATGCTGAGGTTGTTGGGCATGGTGAGGTATGGTCCGCGCGTTTGATGTCTGCGGTCCTTAACCAACAGGGGCTGGAGTCAGCCTGGCTGGATGCGCGCGATTTTTTACGTGCTGAACGCGGTGCCCAGCCGCAGGTAGATGAAGGTCTTTCTTACCCGCTGCTACAGCAACTGCTGGCGCAGCATCCGGGTAAACGGCTGGTGGTTACCGGCTTTATTAGCCGCAGCAATTCCGGTGAAACGGTCCTGCTGGGGCGTAACGGCTCCGACTACTCGGCGACGCAGGTTGGCGCGCTGGCGGGCGTTTCTCGCGTAACTATCTGGAGCGATGTCGCCGGGGTTTACAGCGCGGATCCGCGTAAAGTAAAAGACGCCTGTTTGCTGCCGCTGCTGCGTCTGGATGAAGCCAGCGAACTGGCGCGTCTGGCGGCACCGGTTCTCCATGCCCGTACCTTACAGCCGGTTTCCGGTAGCGATATCGATCTCCAGCTGCGTTGTAGCTATACGCCGGAGCAGGGTTCAACGCGCATTGAACGCGTACTAGCCTCCGGTACCGGGGCGCGTATTGTGACCAGTCATGATGACGTCTGCCTGATTGAGTTTTTGGTTCCGACTGGCCAGGACTTTAAGCTGGCTTATAAAGAGATTGATCAGGTTTTAAAACGTACCCAGGTGCGTCCGCTGGCTGTGGGTGTGCATCCTGACCGCCAACTGCTGCAATTTTGCTATACCTCCGAAGTCGCTGACGGCGCACTGAAAATTCTTGATGAAGCTGGTCTGCCAGGCGAGCTGCGTCTGCGCCAGGGGCTGGCTCTGGTGGCGATGGTCGGGGCGGGCGTCACCCGTAATCCGCTGCATTGCCACCGTTTCTGGCAACAGTTGAAAGGTCAGCCGGTTGAATTCACCTGGCAATCGGAAGAGGGTATCAGCCTGGTCGCGGTACTGCGTACTGGGCCAACAGAGAGCCTGATTCAGGGTCTGCATCAGTCAATTTTCCGTGCGGAAAAACGCATTGGTCTGGTGTTGTTCGGCAAAGGCAACATTGGTTCGCGCTGGCTGGAGCTGTTCGCTCGCGAGCAGAGCACGCTCTCGGCGCGCACCGGATTAGAGTTTGTGCTGGCGGGTGTGGTTGATAGCCGTCGTAGTCTGCTGAATTACGAAGGGCTGGATGCCAGCCGCGCGTTAGCTTTCTTTGATGACGAGGCAGTAGAGCAGGATGAAGAGTCTCTATTCCTGTGGATGCGTGCTCACCCGTATGATGATTTAGTGGTGCTGGACGTTACTGCCAGCGAGCAACTGGCGGATCAGTATCTGGATTTTGCCAGCCATGGTTTCCACGTTATCAGCGCCAACAAACTGGCGGGGGCGAGTAGCAGTCATAATTATCGCCAAATTCATGACGCTTTTGAAAAAACCGGTCGCCACTGGTTGTATAACGCCACCGTGGGTGCAGGCTTGCCGATCAACCATACCGTGCGCGATCTGATTGATAGCGGAGATACCATTCTGTCGATCAGCGGGATCTTCTCAGGCACGTTGTCGTGGTTGTTCCTGCAATTTGATGGCACGGTCCCGTTCACCGATCTGGTGGATCAGGCGTGGCAACAGGGTCTGACTGAACCCGATCCGCGCGTAGATCTTTCCGGCAAAGATGTGATGCGTAAGCTGGTGATTCTGGCGCGTGAAGCAGGTTACGACATCGAACCGGACCAGGTTCGCGTGGAATCGCTGGTGCCTGCGCACTGTGAAGAAGGCTCTATTGACCATTTCTTTGAGAATGGTGATGAGCTGAACGAGCAGATGGTGCAGCGTCTGGAAGCGGCGCGTGAAATGGGGCTGGTGCTACGCTATGTGGCGCGTTTTGATGCTAACGGTAAAGCGCGCGTTGGCGTTGAAGCGGTTCGCCCTGAACACCCGCTGGCGGCGCTGCTGCCGTGCGATAACGTATTCGCCATTGAAAGCCGCTGGTATCGCGATAACCCGCTGGTGATCCGTGGACCGGGCGCAGGTCGTGACGTCACCGCCGGCGCTATTCAGTCAGACATCAACCGTCTGGCGCAACTGCTGTAGTTTTTGTTGCCGGATGATCCGGCCGACGGTTCGTTTGTGACCCTGGCCGGATAAAATACGTCAACAGCCTTCTGCATAATCACTTCAACTCTCATCCTGGGTTAAACCTACCCGTATTGCGTCTTACCCGCGCTCTGGCCAGAGGCGAGGCTGTCACCGCTCTCGTTAACGGCTTGCAGACGGTCGTGCCGCAATCCCCCATCATTTCAGGCTGATGTGAATTTTTTTCACGTTGGCTGAGTATTCCTCACCTTTAACGATGATTTTTGTGTTGACGCCAGCGTGCTTTTCCGTCATTTTTACATCTAGACGTCTAAACGTATAGCAGTTCACAACACAACATATAACGACAAAAGATTGATGAGGTAAGGTATGAGCTTTTTTCACGCCAACCAGCGGGAAGCCCTGAATCAGAGCCTGGCGGAAGTGCAGGGTCAGATTAACGTTTCGTTTGAGTTTTTCCCGCCGCGCACCAGTGAAATGGAGCAAACCCTGTGGAACTCCATCGATCGCCTGAGCAGCCTGAAGCCGAAGTTTGTTTCAGTCACCTACGGTGCAAACTCTGGTGAGCGCGACCGCACGCACAGCATTATTAAAGGTATTAAGGATCGCACGGGTCTTGAAGCGGCTCCGCACCTGACCTGTATTGATGCAACCCGCGATGAGCTGCGGACCATTGCTCAGGACTACTGGAATAACGGTATTCGTCATATTGTTGCTCTGCGCGGTGACTTGCCGCCGGGATGCGGTAAACCGGATATGTATGCCTCTGACCTGGTGACTCTGCTGAAAGACGTTGCGGATTTTGATATCTCCGTTGCGGCTTATCCGGAAGTACACCCGGAAGCGAAGAGCGCTCAGGCCGATCTGCTGAACCTGAAGCGGAAGGTAGATGCCGGTGCAAACCGCGCGATCACCCAGTTTTTCTTCGATGTAGAAAGCTATCTGCGTTTTCGTGATCGCTGCGTGTCTGCGGGTATCGATGTGGAAATTATTCCGGGCATCTTGCCGGTATCTAACTTTAAACAGGCGAAAAAATTTGCCGATATGACCAATGTTCGTATCCCTTCCTGGATGTCGACCATGTTTGATGGTCTGGATGATGATGCCGAAACCCGTAAGCTGGTGGGTGCAAACATCGCCATGGACATGGTGAAAATCCTCAGTCGCGAAGGGGTGAAAGATTTTCACTTCTATACGCTCAACCGCGCCGAGATGAGCTACGCTATTTGTCACACACTGGGTGTAAGACCGAATTAAACAGATGCCCCAGCCCTCTACGGAGGGCTTTTTTTTGATCATTTTGATCTACATCTCTGTAACTTAAAATATAAAAGGAATTAGCTATCGAATCTGTGGGTTATTTCGACTATATCTTATCTCTGGTGGTGTATATCGTAGTCAGAACACTGTAAAGGGAGCATATAGATGAGCATGTCCGACGATAGCCAGAACGCATCAACTGCCGGTAAGTGTCCTTTTCATCAGGGCGGTCACGATCAGAGCGCGGGAGCAGGAACGAATAACCGCGACTGGTGGCCTAACCAACTCCGCGTTGATCTTTTAAACCAACATTCCAATCGTTCGAACCCGCTGGGTGAGGACTTCGACTACCGTAAAGAGTTTAGCAAACTCGACTATTCTGCCCTGAAAGGGGATCTCAGAGCCCTTCTGTCCGAATCTCAACCGTGGTGGCCCGCTGACTGGGGAACCTATGCCGGATTATTTATCCGCATGGCATGGCACGGTGCAGGGACCTATCGTTCCATCGATGGACGCGGTGGCGCGGGTCGCGGACAGCAGCGTTTTGCACCACTGAACTCCTGGCCGGACAACGTCAGCCTGGATAAAGCGCGTCGTCTGCTGTGGCCAATCAAGCAGAAATATGGTCAAAAAATTTCCTGGGCCGACCTGTTTATCCTTGCGGGCAACGTGGCGCTGGAAAACTCCGGCTTCCGTACCTTCGGCTTTGGTGCCGGTCGTGAAGATGTCTGGGAACCGGATCTCGACGTAAACTGGGGTGATGAAAAAGCCTGGCTGACCCACCGTCATCCGGAAGAGCTGGCGAAAGCGCCGCTGGGCGCAACCGAAATGGGCCTTATCTATGTGAACCCGGAAGGGCCGGACCATAGCGGTGAACCGCTTTCTGCGGCAGCGGCGATTCGTGCGACCTTCGGTAACATGGGCATGAACGACGAAGAAACCGTGGCGCTGATTGGCGGCGGTCATACGTTGGGCAAAACCCACGGCGCAGCACCGGCTTCGCACGTTGGGGCCGATCCAGAATCCGCGCCGATTGAAGCGCAGGGCCTGGGCTGGGCCAGCAGCTACGGCAGCGGCGCGGGTGCAGACGCAATTACTTCCGGTCTGGAAGTTGTGTGGACGCAGACGCCGACCCAATGGAGCAACTATTTCTTCGAGAACCTGTTCAAATACGAGTGGGTACAAACTCGCAGTCCGGCAGGCGCGATTCAGTTTGAAGCCGTTGACGCACCAGAAATTATTCCCGATCCGTTTGATCCATCGAAAAAACGTAAGCCGACGATGCTGGTTACCGACCTGACGCTGCGTTTTGATCCTGAGTTCGAAAAGATCTCCCGCCGTTTCCTGAACGATCCGCAGGCGTTTAACGAAGCGTTTGCCCGTGCATGGTTTAAGCTGACGCACCGTGATATGGGGCCAAAATCGCGCTACATCGGACCGGAAGTACCAAAAGAAGATCTGATTTGGCAAGACCCGCTGCCGCATGCGTTCTTCAACCCAAGCGAAGAAGATATTCTGAAGCTGAAGGCGACCATCGCCGCTTCTGGGTTGTCCGTGGGCGAACTGGTATCGGTAGCGTGGGCTTCCGCATCAACTTTCCGCGGTGGGGATAAACGTGGCGGCGCTAACGGTGCGCGTCTGGCGCTGGACCCACAGCGTGGCTGGGATGTGAATGCTACCGCGGCACGCGTACTGCCTGTGCTGGAAGGCATTTATAAGTCAGCCCATACCGCTTCGTTAGCCGATATTATCGTGCTGGCCGGGGTTGTTGGTATAGAGCAGGCGGCTAGCGCTGCGGGTGTCAGCATCAAAGTACCTTTTGCGCCGGGCCGCGTGGATGCGCGCCAGGATCAAACGGATATTGAGATGTTCGAACTGCTCGAGCCGATTGCCGATGGTTTCCGTAACTACCGCTCTCGTCCTGACGTGTCGACCACCGAGTCGCTGCTGATCGATAAAGCACAGCAGCTGACGCTGACCGCACCGGAAATGACTGTGCTGGTGGGCGGTATGCGCGTACTGGGTGCCAACTTCGACGGCAGCCAGCATGGCGTCTTTACCGATCGTCCAGGCGTACTCAGCACTGACTTCTTCGTCAATCTGCTGGATATGCGTCATGAGTGGAAGGCGGTTGATGAGTCAAAAGAGCTGTTCGAAGGTCGTGACCGTCTGAGCGGCGAAGTAAAATACACGGCAACCCGCGCCGATCTGGTGTTCGGTTCTAACTCCGTACTGCGCGCAGTGGCTGAAGTTTATGCCTGCAGCGATGCTCACGAGAAGTTTGTGAGAGATTTCGTTTCCGCATGGGTGAAAGTAATGAACCTGGATCGTTTCGATCTGCTGTAACAGCTAATGCCGGATGTCGCTTGCGCGGATCCGGCATGGTATGAATAAAAAAATCCCCGCTTTTGCGGGGATTTTCTATTTGCAGGTTATTCCCACTCTTGCAGGTAACGTTGACCGTACTGATCAGCCACCAGCAGGGCGGCATACACCTGGTCCGGCGTCGCGCCGCCAGGCATGTTGTGGATGGTTTCGCCTTCGGCACAGGCTGCCTCAGCCACAATGCGCATTTTCGCTGGGATATCCTGTTTGATATCCAGTTGCGCCAGGGTAATCGGTAGGCCAACGGAATGGCACAGTGCTGCAACGGTTTCAATTTCATCGACCGGCGCGTTTTCCAGCACCAACTGCGTCAGCGTACCGAAAGCCACTTTCTCGCCGTGATAGTAGTGATGCGCATCCGGGATTGCGGTCAGACCGTTATGAATGGCGTGAGCCGCTGCCAGACCACCGCTTTCAAAACCGACGCCACTCAGATAGGTGTTGGCTTCAATAACACGTTCCAGTGCCGGTGTAACCACGTGCTGCTCGGCTGCCAGCATCGCTTTTTCACCTTCTTCGATTAGCGTATTAAAGCACAGCTCTGCCAGCGCCAGCGCCGCCTGAGTACACTGACCGCCCGCCATGGTGGTTGCGCCGCTACGTGAACAGGCACGGGCTTCGAACCAGGTCGCCAGCGCATCGCCAATACCCGCAGCTAACAGACGTGCCGGTGCGCCCGCGACAATTTTGGTATCCACAATGACCCTGTCCGGGTTGTTGGGCAGCAGCAGATAGCGATCGAATTCACCGGCATCGGTGTAAATGACGGACAGCGCGCTGCACGGCGCATCGGTAGAGGCGATGGTTGGGGCAATGGCGACAGGCACGCCCATAAAGTGCGCCAGCGCTTTGGCGGTATCCAGCGTTTTACCGCCGCCAATACCAAGTACTGCGCCACACTGCGCTTTTTCTGCCACGCCGCGCAGACGGTCGATTTCGTTTTGTGAACATTCGCCGCCAAACGGTGCAATTTCCAGCGCCAGTCCGGCATCCTGGAAGCTTTTTTCCAGTGCGCCCTGGGCAAAACCTAAGACAAACTTGTCCCCAACGACCAGCCAGCGTTCTGCCAGTGGTTTGAGGTAGCTGCCAAGACGGGTAATAACAT
This sequence comes from Citrobacter sp. Cpo147, assembly GCF_030332405.1. Classification (NCBI taxonomy): domain Bacteria; kingdom Pseudomonadati; phylum Pseudomonadota; class Gammaproteobacteria; order Enterobacterales; family Enterobacteriaceae; genus Citrobacter; species Citrobacter sp. Cpo147. Next base: position 12,243 of record NZ_JAOWHX010000032.1, on the reverse strand, counting down.
CGGCACCCTGGATGTACTTACCAGGTGATTGAATAATGCGATCCATACTTTATTTCCCTCACAGGTTGATGTGACCAAATGCGTTGTTCCAGTCCTGCTCAAACTTCTCTATTGCTGACTCTACCGCAGGGGTATTGAGCATTTGTTGCGCTACGTCTAATGGCAGGGTGATAGCTTCACATCCTGCCAGTAAGCAATCCAGCGCCTGACGCGGGGTTTTAAAGCTGGCTGCCAGTACCATGCTGTTTGGCGCATGCAGTTCCAGTAACGTTTGCAGTTCCTGTACAGTGCGAATTCCGTCGCCGCCCTGCGCGTCGATACGGTTAACGTAAGGTGCGATATATTTAGCTCCCGCCAGCGCAGCCAGTAGCCCCTGAGAAGCACTGTAAACCGCGGTTCCTAGCGTGGTGATGCCCTCTTTTTTCAGCATCTTAATCGCGGCCAGACCTTCGGATGTCACCGGGATTTTCACTACCAGACCGGGCACCGCGTTGCTCAGGCGTTTGGCCTCTTCCACCATGCCCTGCGCGTCTCGACTCATGGTTTGGGCAAACAAAATACCCTCTTCGCCGATGGCGTTTTGCAGGCGTGGCAGTACATCCCAGATGGATTCTTTGCTTGCCGCTACAATGCTTGGGTTGGTGGTGACACCCGCGATAGGGAAGATGCGTGCCAGACGTTCAACTTCCGCGACGTTGGCGGTATCAAGGTAAAGTTCCATATAAAACACCCTCTTTGTTTTCTATTAGCAGCCCGTTGCCGGGATGCTTTGCTGTAAACAGGATAAGAGTGTTTGGTTAAGCTCCGCTATCTGACAAATTTGCCAAAAGCTGGATAAATGTAATGTATAAATAAAAATGAGAGATACTTCACATATCAGTTTTAGGTGAGTTTATTCTGGTAATGTGGGAAATAGATTTCTATTTGTATATTACAAAAATCCAGTGAATGTTGTTTTTGTCTTCTTTATTGCTGGCGGATATCTTTCTCCGTCAATTGGCTGTGGTACTGCCGACGGTATTCTGATGGCGAACGTTCGGTATTTTTGCGAAACAGGCGGCAGAAGTAGTTGCTGTCAACAAACCCACAAATGTGCGCCACCTCTTTAATCTTCAATTCGTAACCCTTCAACAGCGTTTTTGCGTGTTCCAGTCGCGTGTGGTTCAGGTATTCGTTAAAACCGATAGCGCCCGTTTTTTGAAAAAGGTGGGAAAGATAATTGGGTGAGATGTAGAACGCCTGCGCGACGGATTCTCGGGTGAGCGGTGAAGCGTAGCGTTCGTCAATATAGTTGCGAATGGCTTCGAAAAGCGCCTGACTGCGTGATGCGGTTTGGATCTGGCTGCCGAGCAAATCGCGGCAGTGGCTCAGCAAGCTCGCAACGATTAGCCTGGCGGTTTGCTGCTCCTGCGGCTGCATCTGCATTTCATTGAGCGTTTGCAGCAGAAATGAGCCAATACGCGGTCCACGCCGCGCGACGTGCTGACGGGTAAGGTTTTGATATTGCTTACCGTCCCACTGCACGATGCTAAAACCCAGTTGCTGTTTGCCAAATAAGATACTGAGCGTGGTCACCGGTGTGAGCCACTGTGGAAAGTTCCAGCCACCAGCCGGAACGAACAAGGCATCGTAAGGCTGTAACGTCGCGGATGCGCCAGCAACACCGTTATCGGTGAATTCACCTTCCAGCACAATCTCCAGTCGGGGAAAATCGACCTGATACGCCAGTTCCGGCGTTGAGCTACTGGTGCTGGCAAAGTAAATCTGGCGCAGCGGCGTGGGGCCGTTGATCAGGCGAGAGAGCAGGTGGCTGATGTCGTGATACATGTTAATCCCTTGCAGGCAGCAGACAGGGAAACAGTAACGTTGAAAACAATCGCCCTCAAGTGATTATTGCCGGATGGCGGCTAATGCCTTATCCGGCCTACAAGTCTTTGCGAGCTGTAGGCCGGATAAGCGTAGCGCATCCGGCAGACTGTTACTGATTACCGATTTGATCGCCGTAAGGCAGGGTATCGTAATCAATCAGGGCATTCTTTTTGTACGGGTTGCCAATCCAGCGGGTCGTCTCTTTGAACTGCGGGCTGGTAATGGCACGAGTTGGATCGAAACCATCATAGGTGAAGCCCGCTAAATCAGACCAGGTGTGGATAAGCTCTGAGCTGCTGTATTTACGATTCACATCCTGTGAGAAGTCACGCGGGTGTGCAGCCTGCCATTTTTCCGAGGTCCACAGCAGGAACGGCACCGTATACATATGACGCGTTGGGTTGTCTTCATTACGACCCTGCGTTTTATGCGGCGGCGTATCGTATACCTCTTCTCCATGATCGGAGAAGTACAGCAGGAAGCCGTTCGGATCGGTCGCTTTATAGTCTTTGATCAGACTGGCAATGATATGGTCATTGTAAACATTCGCGCTGTCGTAATCGTTGTAAGCTTCCAGCTCATCGTCACTCAGGCCAGCGGGCACATTGTCGATATTATTGTCGAACTTACCCTGACCATCCGGATAGCGGAATTTGTACTTAATATGCGTTCCCAGCAGGTGCACGATGATGAACTTTTTCGGTGCAGGGTCAGCCAGTACTTCTTTAAACGGTGCCAGCACGTTGCTGTCATATTCGCGTGCACTTTGTGTACGCTGCTGGTTCATATAGAACTGTTTATCCGTCTGCTTAGAGAACACTGTCAGCATGGTGTTGCGGGCAGTCATCGTCTGCTGATTGGTGATCCAGAAGGTTTTATAACCTGCCTGTTTCATCATGTTCATCAGGGACGGCTGAGTCAGATACAGATCCGGGTTCTTCTCGTTAGCGAAGGTCAGCGCCTGCTGCAGGATTTCAATGGTGTACGGACGGGAGGTCACGACATTATTGAACACGGTGAAGTTAGGATCGGATTTATGCAGCGCATCCAGTTCCGGCGTTGTTTCGCGTGGGTAACCGTACAGGCTCATGCGGCCACGTTGCGTTGATTCGCCAATCACCAGTACCAGCGTACGCGGTGCATCACCTGAGCTGTCTTTAAAGTTGGCCAACGGCGGTAGGGCATTGTTCTCATTCAGCAGGCTGTTCAGCGCGGTCAACTGCTGACGATACTGATAATAACCGGAGATGAATTGCCATGGCGCAGCTGGTTCCATGCGTGAGGCGAGACCATTCAACGTTTTTTCAAATGGTTTATGTTTGATAAACGTGTTCACCGTCATCGGATGCAGAATCAAACCGTATAACAGTGCAAACGACACCAGATAGCGCCAGGGTGATGGAATATGCACAGGACGCAGACGTGTCCATAGCAGAATTGCCGCAGCTGTATAGGCCAGCGCAATTAAGACAATCTTCAGACTGAAATATTGGCTCAGATATTCGCTGGCTTCGTTCGCATTGGTTTCAAACATTACGTACAGAACGCTTTGCGAGAACTCTTGTCCGTAAATGACGTAATAGCTTAGAGCAGCCAGCGAGGCCGCCCATAGCATTACGCCAATGACGGCAGCAATAACGCGGATACGGTTTGGAAATAAGAATACCGGAATCAACCACAGCGAACTGAACAGTAAGGAGTCGCGTAAACCATTAGTTCCGCTATAGCCGGATAAGAGAATAACGACCTGGAGTAAACTGGAAAAAAAACAAAAATAGAGGAGCGCCCAACCCAGGGCTTTCCAGCTAAATTTAGGTTTAGACTGGGGGTGTAAGGATTGCATAATGTAAGCCTGTCTTTAATTGTAGCGCCAAGAGTAGCACTTAAACATTAAGAGGAACTGAAGCATCACGATCTTAGGATCGTGTTTTGCCATCTATATATTCATTTAGTGAATATATTCGAGGGGGAATATATTGAAAATGAAGTGGTTGTAACAGCGGTTTTTGCCGTCGCCTCCGAATAATAGCACGAAGGCGACGGGGGAGGGATGTTAGCCTGTATTACGCATACCAGCGGCGACACCAGCGATTGTGACCATCAATGCTTGTTCCACGCGAGGGTCCGGTGCATTGCCTTGCTCTTCCGCCAGGCGTGAGCGGTGTAACAGCTCTGCCTGTAATACGTTCAGCGGGTCAGTATAAATATTTCTTAACTGAATGGACTCGGCAATCCACGGCAGGTCGGCCATCAAATGTGAGTCGTTGGCAATCGCCAGTACGACATCGATATCTGCTGCCAGGCGTTGGCGTAGCTCTGCACCCAACGGCCACAGATCTTTTTTGACCAGGCGCTGATCGTAATACTCTGCCAGCCACAGGTCTGCTTTCGCGAAAACCATTTCCAGCATGCCAAGGCGTGTGGAGAAGAATGGCCAGTCGCGGCACATGGCTTCAAGTTCGCTTTGCTTGCCGTCTTCAACCACTTTTTGCAGCGCGGTACCTGCACCCAGCCAGGCCGGGAGCATCAGGCGGTTCTGCGTCCAGGCGAAGATCCACGGAATGGCGCGCAGAGACTCTACCCCGCCGGTCGGACGGCGTTTTGCCGGACGTGAACCGAGCGGGAGTTTACCCAGTTCCTGCTCCGGTGTAGCTGAGCGGAAATAAGGGACGAAGTCTTTGTTTTCACGCACATATCCACGATAGAGCTCGCAGGAAATATCGGAAAGTTCATCCATGATATGACGCCAGCTATCTTTCGGTTCTGGCGGTGGCAACAGGTTGGCCTCCAGAATGGCTCCGGTATACAGCGACAGGCTGCTGATGGTCACTTCCGGCAGGCCGTACTTAAAGCGGATCATCTCCCCTTGTTCTGTCACGCGCAGACCACCTTTCAGGCTGCCCGGCGGTTGAGAGAGTAGCGCTGCATGGGCAGGCGCGCCGCCGCGACCAATGGAACCACCGCGACCGTGGAACAGCGTCAGTTCGATACCGGCTTTTTCGCAGGTTTTGATTAGCGCGTCCTGAGCCTGGTATTGCGCCCAGGAGGCCGCCATCACGCCCGCGTCTTTTGCGGAATCAGAGTAGCCAATCATGACCATCTGTTTGCCCTGAATAAATCCGCGGTACCAGTCGATATTCAACAGTTGCGACATGACGTCATCGGCATTGTTGAGGTCGTCCAGCGTTTCAAATAGCGGAGCGACCGGCATAGCAAAACCAATTCCGGCTTCTTTCAGCAGCAGATGCACGGCCAGCACATCCGACGGAGTTTTCGCCATCGAGATAACATAGGCGGCAATGGAGCCATATGGGGCTTCGGCAATGACCCGACAGGTGTCGAGCACTTCGCGGGTGTCGTTGCTCGGTTCCCAGTTACGCGGCAGGAGCGGACGCTTGGAATTCAGTTCGCGGATCAGGAAAGCCTGTTTATCCGCTTCCGACCAGTTTTCGTAGTCGCCAATGCCCAGATAACGGGTCAGTTCGCCCAGGGCTTCAGTATGACGGGTGCTTTCCTGACGAATATCAATACGCACCAGCGGTACACCGAAACACTTCACGCGCCTAAGGGTGTCGAGCAATTCGCCATTGGCGATAATGCCCATGCCACAGGCCTGTAGAGACTGGTAGCACGCGTATAGCGGGTCCCAGAGCTGTTCGTTTTGGGTGAGAAGTCCCGCAGGTTTCGGCAATTTCTCGCCTTTCAGACGGGCTTCAAGCCAGGCCTGGGTTGCCATCAGACGAGAACGCAGGGTTTTCATCAGATAGCGATAAGGTTCAGCTGCACCTTCTTCGCCTACCAGCGCCATCAGCTCCGGCGTGGCATCCACCATCGACAGCTCAGAAATCAGAAACTGGATGTCTTTCAGGAACAGGTCTGTCGCTTTCCAGCGGCTAAGCAGCAGCACGTGACGGGTGATATCTGCCGTTACGTTCGGGTTACCATCACGGTCACCTCCCATCCAGGAAGTAAATCGAACCGGGACAAAATCAACCGGCAGCTTATAACCCAGATGCTCTTCCAGTTGTTCATTCAGCTCGCGCAGGTAGTTCGGCACACCTTCCCACAGGCTGTTTTCAACTACCGCGAAACCCCATTTGGCTTCATCAACCGGGCTTGGGCGCAGCTTGCGGATCTCATCCGTATGCCAGGACTGAGCAATGAGCTGACGCAGACGGCGCATCAGTTGGTTGCGTTCATAATCGACGAGGTCTTTGTTATCAAGCTGCTTGAGGCAGGCGTTCACTTCACCCATTTTATGGATCAGCGTACGACGAGTGATCTCGGTCGGGTGGGCGGTGAGTACCAGCTCCAGAGAGAGTGATTCTACGGCTTTCTTGATGGTGGCGTCATTGAGGTTGGGCTGCTCTTTCAGTTTACGCAGAGTGCGAGCAATCACTTCCGGGTTGCTGGCTGCTTCGCCTTTTGGCGAAATGCTGTGGTATTGCTCGGCGGTGTTGGCCAGGTTCAGGAACTGGCTAAATGCGCGGGCAACCGGCAGCAGCTCGTCGTTAGACAGATTTTGCAGTGTGGTGAGCAATTCCTGGCGATTAACTTCATTGCCAGCGCGAGATGATTTGGACAGCTTACGAATTGTTTCTACGCGATCAAGAATGTTCTCTCCCAGCGCATCCTTGATGGTCTCTCCCAGCACTTTGCCGAGCATACTGACATTACTACGCAACGCGGAATATTGTTCGTTCATATTAACCCAGACACCCCATCTATTTTGAATATGTCCTGTATCTTTCGCGCCTGACTATCACGCGAAATCTTGCGGACTTAACTTTTTAGCCGTCTTTTATAAAGCCACGTAAAACACGTGACGTCAATTGCTGCGAAATCGGTTCAGCAAACGAATAAATGCCGTGAATTTACGTTATTTAATTCACATCCAATCAAATAAGCGTTGCTTATGGAAATGTTAAAAAATCACCCCGCTTACCACTTAAGGATTAGCGGGGTGACAAGTAGTTAATGCCAGCAAAAATGATGCACAACCTGGGTGATTAATTCGCGAGTTGGCTTAATAAAGCGTGTTTCCAGATATTCATCCGGCTGATGCGCCTGATTAATAGAACCTGGACCCAATACCAGCGTCGGGCAAAGCGTCTGGATAAATGGCGCTTCGGTGCAGTAGTTCACCACTTCAGTCTGTGCGCCCAGCAGTTTCTCAACCACCTCTACCAGTTGATGGTCAGGCGGACACTCATAGCCTGGAATCGGCGGATGCAGTTCCGATACGGTCAGGCGACCCGGCCAGCGTTCGCTGACAGGGGCCAGCGCTTCGTTAAGTAACCCATTGAGATCGTTTAGCGTCATACCCGGTAGCGGTCGAATATCCATATGCAGTTCGCAGCAGGCGCAGATTCTGTTGGCGGCGTCGCCGCCGTGGATGTGGCCCAAATTTAACGTTGGATACGGAACGGTAAAGGCATCATGGTGATAGCGCGCTTTCAGGTCATCGCGCAGATGCATGATATGGCCGATGGCATCATGCATCAGTTCAATCGCATTAACGCCACGTGCCGGATCGCTTGAATGACCCGATTGTCCCAGAATGCGTATCGCATTAGAGATATGACCTTTGTGTGCACGAACCGGTTGCAGTGAAGTGGGTTCGCCAATAATCGCGCAGTCTGGGCGCAGAGCAGTGGTTTCAGAAAAGTAGCGAGCTCCCGCCATGCTGGTCTCTTCGTCAGCAGTGGCCAGAATGTAGAGGGGCTTTTTCAGCTTTGTGACGTCGACATCACGCAACGCGTCGAGGATAAAGGCGAAGAAGCCTTTCATGTCCGCCGTACCCAAACCATAGAGCTTATTGTCATGTTCGGTCAGGGTGAACGGATCGCGCGTCCAGCGTCCATCGTCAAAGGGTACGGTATCGGTATGACCCGCCAACAACAGACCACCAGCGCCCTGTCCAATGCTCGCCAGCATATTGAATTTATTTCGCGTATCGGGAACCGGTTGGACCTCCACATTGAAGCCTAAATCTTTAAACCAGCCCGCCAACAGAGTGATTAAACCTGCATTGCTTTGATCGAGCGCTTCTTCGGTAGCGCTAATCGATGGCGTGGCAATCAGAGCGCGGTAAATCTCGATAAATGGCGGTAAATTGTTTTTCATTGTTGACACACCTCGGGTCATGATAGTATCAATATTCATGCAGTATTTGTGAATAAAAATACATTAACGTTGAGCGTAATAAAACCCACCAAGTGTAAGGTGAGGTGATAAAGGCTTATACCTGGCAACAGAATCTAAGAAGGTGAGCAGCCCCGATGTTGAATACGCTGATTGTGGGCGCCAGTGGCTATGCCGGCGCAGAGCTTGTGACCTATGTAAATCGCCATCCTGATATGACCATAACCGCTTTGACCGTCTCAGCGCAAAGCAATGATGCAGGAAAATTAATCTCCGATTTGCATCCGCAGTTGAAAGGCATTGTCGATTTACCGTTGCAGCCAATGTCAGATATCAGCGAGTTTAGCTCAGGGGTGGATGTTGTGTTCCTCGCAACGGCTCATGAGGTAAGTCATGACCTGGCGCCGCAGTTTTTGCAGGCCGGTTGCGTGGTGTTTGATCTCTCTGGCGCGTTTCGCGTAAATGACGGCGCGTTCTATGAGAAATATTATGGTTTTACCCATCAGCATCCCGACCTGCTGGAGCAGGCAGTTTACGGGCTGGCGGAGTGGAACGCGGACAAGCTGAAAGAAGCGAATCTGATTGCTGTGCCGGGTTGTTACCCGACGGCGGCGCAGCTTTCGCTGAAACCACTGATTGACGCCGGACTGTTGGATCTCAGCCAGTGGCCGGTAATTAATGCGACCAGCGGCGTGAGCGGCGCGGGCCGTAAAGCGGCTATCTCTAATAGTTTTTGCGAAGTAAGCCTGCAACCGTATGGCGTGTTTACCCATCGTCATCAGCCGGAAATCGCCACTCATCTGGGGGCTGAAGTGATTTTCACCCCACATCTGGGCAACTTCCCGCGCGGAATTCTGGAAACTATCACTTGCCGCCTTAACGCGGGTGTAACTCATGCTCAGGTAGCTCTGACGCTGCAACAGGCGTATGGCGATAAACCGCTGGTGCGTCTGTATGACAAAGGGGTTCCAGCGCTGAAGAATGTGGTTGGATTACCATTCTGTGATATCGGGTTTGCCGTACAGGGTGAACACCTGATCGTCGTGGCGACGGAAGACAACTTATTGAAAGGCGCGGCGGCACAGGCGATGCAGTGCGCAAATATTCGTTTTGGCTTTGCCCAAACGCAGTCTCTTATTTAAGGGTGCAACAATGAATCCATTAATTATCAAGCTGGGCGGCGTTTTACTGGATAGCGAAGAGGCGCTGGAGCGCTTGTTTACCGCACTTGTGAATTACCGTGAGTCGCACCAGCGTCCGCTGGTCATTGTGCACGGTGGCGGCTGCGTGGTCGACGAGCTGATGAAGCAGCTGAATCTGCCGGTGAAAAAGAAAAATGGTCTGCGCGTCACGCCTGCCGATCAAATTGACATTATTACCGGTGCCCTGGCGGGAACGGCGAATAAAACCTTGCTGGCCTGGGCGAAAAAGCATCACATCGCGTCTGTTGGTCTGTATCTTGGCGATGGCGACAGCGTAAAAGTGACGCCGCTCGATAAAGAACTGGGTCATGTTGGGCTGGCGCAGCCGGGTTCGCCTAAACTGATTAACACGCTGCTGGAAAGCGGTTTTCTGCCGGTAGTGAGCTCTATTGGTGTCACTGATGATGGTCTGCTGATGAACGTGAATGCCGATCAGGCTGCAACGGCGCTGGCGGCAACGCTGGGTGCGGATCTGATCCTGCTCTCTGATGTGAGCGGTATTCTGGATGGCAAAGGCCAGCGCATTGCCGAAATGACCGCAGCGAAAGCGGAACAGCTGATTGAACAGGGCATTATTACCGATGGCATGATCGTGAAGGTGAATGCGGCGCTGGATGCCGCGCGTACGCTGGGCCGTCCGGTGGATATCGCCTCCTGGCGTCATGCAGAGCAACTTCCGGCGCTGTTTAACGGCACGCCAATTGGTACGCGTATTCTGGCTTAACTATTAATGTGCCGGATGGCGGCTTCGCCTTATCCGGCCTACGTGGGTTTTGTAGGCTCGGTAAGCGCAGCGCCACCGGGCAAAAATATCATATTAAGGAAATTTGTTATGGCACTTTGGGGTGGGCGTTTTACACAGGCAGCAGATCAGCGGTTCAAACAGTTCAACGACTCGTTGCGTTTTGACTACCGCCTGGCAGAACAGGATATTGTTGGCTCTGTGGCCTGGTCCAAAGCGTTGGTAACAGTCGGTGTACTGACCGCAGATGAACAGCTGCAGTTGGAAGAGGCGCTGAATAACCTGCTGGAAGAGGTTCGTGCGAATCCTCAGCAGATTTTGCAAAGCGATGCCGAAGATATTCACAGTTGGGTGGAAGGTAAGCTGATTGATAAAGTCGGCCAGCTTGGTAAAAAACTGCATACCGGGCGTAGCCGTAATGACCAGGTCGCGACCGATCTCAAGCTGTGGTGCAAAGACACGGTTATCGAATTACTGTCGGCCAATCGTCAGTTGCAAACTGCGCTGGTGGTGACGGCGGAGAATAACCAGGACGCCGTCATGCCGGGTTACACCCACCTGCAACGTGCGCAGCCGGTGACGTTTGCTCACTGGTGTCTGGCCTATGTTGAAATGTTGGCGCGTGACGAGAGCCGTTTGCAGGATGCGCTCAAACGCCTGGACGTCAGTCCGTTAGGCTGCGGCGCGCTGGCGGGTACGGCGTATGAAATCGATCGCGAGCAGTTGGCGGGTTGGTTGGGCTTTGCCTCGGCAACGCGCAACAGCCTGGACAGCGTTTCTGACCGTGACCACGTGCTGGAGTTACTCTCCGACGCCTCTATCGGCATGGTACACCTGTCGCGTTTTGCTGAAGATCTGATTTTCTTTAACACCGGCGAAGCGGGCTTTGTTGAACTCTCCGACCGTGTGACTTCCGGTTCATCTCTGATGCCGCAGAAGAAAAACCCGGATGCGCTGGAGCTGATCCGTGGCAAATGCGGTCGCGTGCAGGGTGCGCTGACCGGCATGATGATGACTTTAAAAGGCCTCCCACTGGCATACAACAAAGATATGCAGGAAGACAAAGAAGGGCTATTCGACGCGCTCGACACCTGGCTGGACTGTCTGCATATGGCCGCGCTGGTGCTGGATGGCATCCAGGTGAAACGTCCGCGTTGTCAGGAAGCGGCGCAGCAGGGTTATGCTAACGCCACTGAGCTGGCGGATTATCTGGTGGCGAAAGGCGTCCCGTTCCGCGAAGCGCACCATATCGTGGGGGAAACGGTGGTCGAGGCGATTCGCCAGGGCAAACCGCTGGAAGCGCTGTCGCTTGCCGACTTACAAAAGTTCAGCCAGGTGATTGGCGATGACGTTTACCCGATCCTCTCGTTGCAATCGTGTCTGGATAAACGTGCAGCGAAAGGTGGCGTGTCGCCGCAGCAGGTTGCGCAGGCGATCGACTTCGCGAAGGCACGCCTGTAGGTCGGATAAGGCGAAGCCGCCATCCGGCACTGTGCGCCGTTCTGCCTGATGGCGCTACGCTTATCAGGCCTACCAAACCATAACCCGGCCGAGCTTTGCGACGCCGGGCTTTTTGTGCACAGAAAACCCCCAGCTAGGCTGGGGGTTCCGGAAAGCTTTCAGCTTTGGGCCAGTTATTAAAACCCCTTTTGATTTGTTAAAACACCTTGCGGTCTGGCAACTGCAAGGGTTAAACAAGAAATCAAAAGGGGGTCCCAATGGGGGACGAAAAGAGCTTAGCGCACACCCGATGGAACTGTAAATATCACATAGTTTTTGCGCCCAAATACCGAAGACAAGCATTCTACGGGGAGAAACGTAGGGCGATAGGCAGCATATTAAGAAAGCTGTGTGAGTGGAAAAACGTGCGGATCCTGGAAGCGGAATGCTGTGCAGATCATATCCATATGCTTGTGGAAATCCCGCCCAAAATGAGCGTATCCGGTTTTATGGGTTATCTGAAAGGTAAAAGCAGTCTGATGTTGTATGAGCAGTTTGGTGATATGAAGTTTAAATACAGGAACAGGGAGTTCTGGTGTCGTGGGTATTACGTAGATACGGTGGGTAAGAACACAGCAAGGATACAGGAATACATAAAGCACCAGCTTGCAGAGGATAAAATGGGCGAGCAGTTATCGATCCCTTATCCGGGTAGCCCGTTTACGGGCCGTAAGTAACGAAGTCTGATGCAAATGTCAGATCGTATGCGCCTGTTAGGGCGCGGCTGGTAACAGAGCCTTATAGGCGCATCAGAAAAACCTCCGGCTATGCCGGAGGATATTTATT